>NZ_JBHJWS010000003.1:0-230993 GCF_042266945.1 Microbacterium sp. NPDC056057 | reverse complement strand
GTGTTTTGTGGGTTTTTTTTTTTTTTAACCTCTCCCGCGCCCCCCCCGCCCCCCCCCCGGGGCCCCCCCCCCCCCCCCGGGGGGGCCCCCCCCCCGGGGCCCCCCCCCCCCCGGGGGGCGCCGGACCCCACCCCTCGACCACACGTACCGACATCGCAAGGACGCACTGACATGACCACCATCACGGGGCTCGAGTTCCGCCCCCTCGTCGTACCCGCTTCCATCGACGCACCGGACGCCGCCGACTTCGTCGAGATGGTGCGCGTGCGCAACCTCATCTACCGCGAGATCTCCGGGCACGACGACCACCGGATCACCGCGGACGAGTTGCTCCCGCACTACCAGCCTTCCGAATACGAGACCCGGCTCAGCTGGGTGATCGTCGACGACGGCGCGATCGTCGGTCGCATCGGCCTCGACGTCCCGCACGAGGACGGCTCGACCGCCGCGTTCTGGCTCATCGAGCTGCTCCGCGAGACGTGGGGCCGGGGCATCGGCTCCGCGGCCTACGAGCTCGTCGAGCGCACGGCACGCGAACACGGTCGCACCGTGCTGCAATCGTGGGCTGAGCACCCGGCCGCGCCGGGCCCGCAGCTCGCACCGCCCACGGGTTTCGGCGAGATCCCCGAGGACCACGTCGCCCGGTTCTACCTCCGGCACGGATACAAGCTCGAACAGGTCGAGCGCAACAGCGCCTTCGACCTGACGGGCTCCTTCGCCGGTGTCGAGCGACTCCTCGCCGAGGCGCAGGCGGCATCGCCGGCCTACCGCCTCGTCCAGTGGTCCGCGCCGACACCGGACGAGTACGTCGCCGGTTACGCCTGGATGAAGTCCCGCATGTCGACGGATGCCCCGGCAGCGGCTCTCGAATTCGACGAGGAGACATGGGATGCCGCGCGCATCGCCGAGCACGACGGGCGATACACCTCGTCCGGGCGCACGATCCTCGTCACGGCGGCGCAGCACATCGAGACCGGTGAGCTGTGCGCGTTCAACGAGCTCGTGATCGGCAAGGACCACACCGAGGCGACGCACCAGGAGGACACCCTGGTCCTCAAGGAGCATCGCGGGCACAAGCTCGGAACGCTCGTGAAGTGCGCGGGGCTCCTGTCCTGGCGCGAGATCGCGCCGGACTCGGCGCGCGTCATCACCTACAACGCAGAGGAGAACCGTCCCATGCTGGACATCAACGAGGCGATCGGCTTCGTGCCGATCGCGTACGAGGGTGCATGGAAGAAGGTGCTCGATGACTGACCTGGCCGAAACCGACGTCGTGACCGTCCAGCGGATCGTCGTCCCCGAGACGGCGGACGCCGCCGACGCCCGCGTCTTCCTCGAGATGGTGCGGATCGCGAACGCGGTCTGCCTCGAGGACGCCGGACACGACTACCTCCACGAGGAGCCCGACGAGATGCTCGGGTTCTGGCAGGACCAGACCGATTGGACGCAGCTCGGCTTCGCCGTGCTGCGGGCCGACGAGGTGCTCGGGGCCGTGAAGCTGATGATCTCGAACGAGTCGGATGCCAGCACGATCGAGTTCGACCTGATGGTCGATCCCCCGCACCGAGGTCGTGGTCTCGAGGAGCTGCTCCTCGCGGAGGTCGAGCGAGAGGCGCGCGAGCGCGGACTCGCCACGATCCAGACGTGGACACTTCATCGACCGGATGCTGCAGGCCCGCGCCTTCAGCCCTCCACGGGCTGGGGCGCGGTCCCGGCCGACGACGCGCAGACGAAATTCCAGCTGGCGAGCGGCTTCACGCTCGAGCAGGTGGAGCGCAACAGCGTCTTCGATCTGACCGGCGACTTCGCCCTCGTGCAGCGCATGCTCGCGGATGCCGTCGCGGTCGCCGGAGAGGAGTACCGGCCGATCCAGTGGACGTCGCCGACGCCGCCGGAGTACGTCGACGGGTTCGCCTACGCGCTGTCACGCATGTCGACCGACGTGCCGGCCGGCGGTCTCGTCATCGACGAGCAGCACTGGGACGCCGCGCGGGTCGAGCGCCGCGACGCACGCCTGAAGGCACAGGGGCTCACCGTCTCGGTCGCGGCCGTGCTCCACGTGCCGACGGGCCGGGTCGCCGCGTACAACGAGCTCGTGATCGGCGAGGACCGTTCCGGCGCGACGCAGCAGTACGGCACGCTCGTCGTGAAGGAACACCGTGGCCACCGCCTGGGAACGATCGTGAAGTGCGCGAATCTGCTCCGCTGGCGCGACCTCGTGCCCCAGTCGCCGCGGGTCTCGACGTTCAACGCCGAGGAGAATCGCCACATGCTCGACATCAACGAGACCATCGGCTTCGTGCCGGCGTCGTACGCCGGGGCGTGGAAGAAGGTGCTCGAACTCTGATCTGCGGCCCGCACCGGAGGTCACTCAGACGTGTGCCGCGCTCGGTCCGTCCACACCCGAGCGCGGCACCCGCTGGCAATGCGCGCAGAAGTGACTCGAGCGATTGGTGAACGAGACGCGCACGATCGGACGGCCGCATCGCGGGCACGGTTCCCCGGTGCGGCCGTACGCGTTGAGCGAGTGCGCGAAGTATCCGGCCTGCCCGTTGACGTTGACGTACTGCGCGTCGAAACTGGTGCCGCCCTCGGCCAGCGCCTTGTCGAGCACGTGGCGCACTTCGCCGAGCAGGCGGTTCACGGCGCGGGTCGCCAGAGCGCGGGCGGGCGTCTCGGGGTGGATGCGCGCCGCCCACAGCGACTCGTCGGCGTAGATGTTGCCGATTCCGCTGACGACCGTCTGGTCGAGCAGCACGCGCTTGATCGCCGAGTCCTTGCGCGCGAGAGCCCGCCGGAATCCGGCATCCGAGAACGCCGGATCGAGGGGGTCGCGCGCGATGTGCGCCACCTGCGCCGGGACGGATGCCTCGTCCCACCCGTGACCGCCGGGCGCGCCGTCTCCTGTGGCGATCAGGTCGTCGATCGCGAGCGAGCCGAACGTGCGCTGGTCGGCGAAGACGACGGAGAGCTCGCCGTGCACCGGATGTGCGAGGTCGATGCGCACGCGCTCGTGCCGCTCAGCGGCCGCACCCGGGGCACGCAGGAGCATCTGCCCGCTCATGCCGAGGTGGCCGATCACCGCCTCGTCGGAGGGAGCGCCATCGGCGCGTGACTGCAGCGGAAGCCACAGGAACTTCCCGCGGCGGGCGGCGGCGCTGACGACGCGCCCGGTCAAGCGTGACTCGAAGTCGGAGCCGCCGCCGGTGTGTCGCGTCAGCGCGCGTTCGTCGAGCACGGTGACGCCCACCACGAGCGCGCCGGTCACGGCAGGGGCGAGGCCGGCGCGGACGACCTCGACCTCGGGAAGCTCAGGCACGTCCGCTGAGTGCGCGCCACGCGGTGAGCGCGGCGGCCATCTCGGCGTGCTTCTTGCTGGTGCCCGCGCCTTCCGCCGAAAGTTCGCCCACCGTCACGATCGCGGTGAAGCGCCGATCGTGGTCGGGTCCCGTCGAGGTGACCTCGTACGAGGGAGGCAGTAGTCCGCCGTGCGCGGCGAGCTCTTGGAGCGCCGTCTTCGGATCCATCGCCGCGCCGTACCGCTCGGGGTCGGCGAGCAGCGGGTCCACGAGCCGCAGCACGAGTCCGGTGGCGGCGTCGGATCCGGTCGACAGGTACGTCGCGCCGAAGATCGCCTCCATGGTGTCGGCGAGGATCGAGTCCTTGTCGCGTCCGCCGGTGAGGATCTCGCCGCGGCCCAGCTTGAGATGCGCGCCCAGGCCGATGCCCCGGGCGATCTCGGCGAGGGCCACCGTCGAGACGACGCTGGCGCGCCGCTTCGCGAGTGCGCCCTCTTCGAGCTCGGGATGCCCCGTGAAGAGGCGCACCGTCACGGCGAGGCCCAGCACGGAGTCCCCGAGGAACTCGAGACGCTCGTTGTGCGGGACTTGTCCGTTCTCGTACGCCCAGGAACGATGCGTCAGCGCCAGCGACAGAAGCTCGGGGTCGATATCGACTCCGAGCTTCTGTGTGAGGTCTGAGAGCGTGTTGCGCTCCGCTGCGACGTCTGTCACGTCAGACCGTGCGCGACGATCAGACGTCGGCGACCTTGCGGCCCTTGTACTCGAGGAACAGCTCGGTGCCCTGCGAGTCGGTGACGACCTTCGCCTGGTGCGGACGGCTGTAGACGGTCTTGCCGTTCTCGACGGTCTTGACGAGCGTGGGGACCTCGGCCTTCCACTGCGCGCGACGCGAGCGAGTGTTGGAGCGGGAGACCTTCCGCTTCGGGGGGTTACCTGCCATGGCTAGCTCTCTTCTGTGTTCTCGACGCCGCTGTCAACCGCGGGGGCGCGGTGCATCGTCGTCGTGGCTCGTGGTGAAGTCCTGGAGCGCGGCCCATCGTGGATCGAGAGGCTCGCTCTGCGGCGTTCCGGTGTTCTCGGCCAGTCGCTCACCCGTGACCGGATCGAGTCCGGGGCAATCCGGCTGGCACACCGGCTGAAACGGAAGCGACAGGACGACCGCTTCCCTGACCAGAGTTTCAAGATCCACGTGGTCGTCTTGAACCTCGAAGTCAGTTTCTTCCTCCCCAGGATACGCGAAAAGCTCCTGAAACTCGACTTTGAGCCCTTCGGCGATGTCGATGAGGCATCGACTGCAGATGCCGGCGTACTCGGTGTCGAGCTCTCCGGACACGAGAATGCCCTCGTGTACCGACTCGAGTCGCACGTCCATGACGACCGGCTCACCCTCGGCGACCGAGACGAGTCCCTCGCCCCACTTCTCGGGAGCGGGGACCTCGAGGGCGTGCTCGCGCATCTCTCCGGAACGGTGGGCGATGTCGCGGATCGGGAGGACGAACGGACCCGTCACATGCTTTCTGACCACGGTTCCAGCCTAGCCGCGGTTTCTGGTCAGATGCCGCGCGCGCCGGTGTCGAGGAATCGCGCCACCGCGGGCGGCACGTAGGGCGAGACGTCGCCGCCGAGGGATGCGACCTGGCGCACCAGCGAGCTCGACACGAGCGCGTGCGCGGGATCAGGGAGCAGGAAGACGGTCTCGACGTGCGCGAGGTGGCGGTTGACGATCGCCATCGGCGTCTCGTAGGCCACGTCCACCTGCGAGCGGATGCCCTTCACCAGGACGCCGGCGCCGACATCCGTCGCGTAGTCCACCAGCAGGCCCATGCTCCACGAGGCGACGATCACGTCGCCCTCGATCTCGGCCTCGGCGATCGACTGCTCGAGCAGCGACTGGCGCTGCGCGATGGGGAGCATCGCCTCCTTGCCGGGGTTGTGCACGACCAGCACGTGAAGCTGGTCGTACAGCGAGGCGGCACGGCGGATCACGTCGAGATGACCGAGGGTCGGCGGATCGAACGATCCCGGGACGACGGCGATCCGGCTGCTCATGCGGTCCAGCCTAGTGGGCCGTCCCGAGGCCCTCCGACGCGTCAGTTCTTGGCGAGGGCGGCGCGCTCCGCCATGCCGACGTTGCGCTCGAGGGCGGCGGCGAGCCCGGGATGCCGGAGCAGCGCGGGGTCCTCGGCGAGCAGCCGCTCGGCCGCCACACGTGCCTCGGAGATGATGTCGGCGTCCTTCACGACCCGCAGCAGGCGCAACGACGAGCGCGCCCCGGACTGCGCGTCGCCGAGCACGTCGCCTTCGCCCCTCAGCTCGAGGTCGATCTCCGCGAGGGCGAAGCCGTCGAGGGTCGAGGCGACGGCTTCCACGCGCTCGAGGGCGGGGGTGCCGAGCGGAGCCTCGGTCACCAGCAGGCAGAGCCCCGGGACTCCGCCGCGTCCCACGCGTCCGCGCAGCTGGTGCAGCTGCGAGACACCGAACCGGTCGGCCTCGAGGATCGCCATCGTCGAGGCGTTCGGCACGTCGACGCCGACCTCGACCACGGTCGTCGCCACGAGCACATCGATGTCGCCCCGGGCGAAGGCCTGCATGATCGCGTCCTTCTCGTCCGACGGCATCTTGCCGTGGAGGACCTCGACGCGGATGTTCGAGAACGACGGATGCCGCGACAGCAGGTCCGCGACCTGGACGACGCCCCAGCGGGTCCGGGTGGCCTCGCCCTCCGTATCGCCGGCGGGCTCGTCGGCGGTGTCGTCGTTGGTGAGCTTCTCGGCGTCGATGGCGGCGCACACGACGAACGCCTGACGCCCCTGTGCGACCTCTTCGGCGACGCGCTCCCACACTCGCGCGAACCAGCCCGGACGTTCCGCGAGCGGCGCGACGAAGGTCTCGATGCCCGCGCGGCCGGCGGGCATGGTGCGAATCGTCGACACATCGAGATCGCCGAACACCGTCATCGCCACTGTGCGCGGGATGGGGGTGGCGGTCAGCACGAGCGCGTGGGGCGACGATCCCTTGGCGCGCAGCGACTCGCGCTGCTCGACACCGAAGCGGTGCTGTTCGTCGACGACGACGAGACCGAGGTCGGCGAAGGTCGTGCTCTCGCTCAGGAGTGCGTGCGTCCCGACGACGATGAGCGCCTGTCCGGACGCGGCGCGCAGCGCCGCCTTGCGGCGCTCCGCCGCGGGGAGCTGCCCGGTGAGGAGCGTGGGCATGAGCTCGGGGGCGAGCTTCGGCCCCAGCATCCGTGCGATCGACCTCACGTGCTGTGCGGCGAGGACTTCGGTCGGCGCGATGAGGGCGGACTGACCACCGGACTGGGCGACCTGGAGCATGGCGCGCAGCGCGACGAGCGTCTTGCCGGAGCCGACCTCGCCCTGGACGAGGCGGTTCATGGGCCAGTCGCCCTGCAGGTCGCGCGCGACGTCGTCGCCGACGGTGATCTGGTCGGGCGTCCGCGGGAACGGCAGCGCCTCGTCGAATCTCTCGAGCAGCGTTCCCGGAGCCCGCTTCGTCGCCGACAGCGCACGGACGAACTGCCGCTGCTGCAGGAGCGCGACCTGGAGGACGAAGGCCTCCTGCATGCGCAGTGTGTCGCGTGCCGGGTCGATCTGCTCGAAGTCGGTCGGGCGGTGGATGTGCTCGATGGCGGACCGGGCCTCGATGAGGCCGTGCCGTGCGCGCAGCTCGTCGGTGAGGGGCTCGGGCACGTCGCCGAGTCCGTCGAGGACGAGTTCGACGATCTTCTGGATCTGCCAGCTTGCGACCGTGCTCGTCGCCGGGTAGATCGGGATGGGAAGGTTGGCGTTCGCCTGGACCTTGAGCCGCGCCGTGTCGGCATCTTCGAACAGCTCGTAGTCGGGGTGGGCGAGCTGCTGTGCACCCTTGTAGATGCCCACCTTGCCCGCGAAGATGCCCTGCCGGCCGGGCTGCAGATCGCGCACCCGCCACGACTGGTTGAAGAACGTCAGCGACATCTCGCCGTTGCCGTCGCTGATCACGACTTCGAGCAGCGAACCGTTCCGGTTCTTCATTCGCCGTTCGCTCACACGGCGCACCTCGGCGACGATCGTCACGGGTTCGCCGAGCGGCAGTGTCGAGATCGGCGTCAGCTCGCCATGGCGGGCGTAGCGGCGGGGATAGTGGACGAGCAGATCGCCGACCGTCGTCATGCCGAACGCGCGCTCGAGGGCCGCCGCCGTCTTTCCACCGATCGCGCCGCCGAGGCTCGAGTCGAGGGTGAAGGAGGCCACGCCACGAGTCTAGGAGCGACCGGCGACGTGCCGTGCGCTAGCCGAAGATGGACTCCACGATCTCGGAGAGGAACGCGCGCCCGTTGCGGTTCACCGTGGAGAGGTAGATCCACACCCCGTCGCGAGCGACGATCATCTCCTCGGTGTCGGTCCCCTGTCCGGGGAGCACGCAGAAGTCGGCGCCGAAGCCATCCGACACCTGGCAGGTGTAGCCCTGTGCCGGGAGGTCGGCGACCGCGGCGGTGACGGCCTCCGGCGTCGCGGTGCTGATGAGCAGCAGCATCCCTGTCGCATCGCCGACGATCCAGTCGCAGCCCAGTGCGAGCGTCGCACCCTCGGGAGCCGGCCGCACGAAGCCCTCGCCGTTGCTCTGCAGCGTCATGTCACCCACCGCTGCCTGCCACGTCGCGGGCGTCGCCAGGTTGTTGCAGTCCGTCGGCAGCGTGACCGAGGCGGACTCGGTCGGTGTGGGCGTCGGCGACGGGCTCGGAGACTCCGAAGGCGATGCCGATGTCGTCGGCGACGTCGTCGGAGAACCGCCGCCGCTCGCGCAGCCCGCGAGCACGAGTGCGGCCGCGACGAACGCGACCACCGCCGATGAAACCCTGATGCCGCTGCGACTCATCTCGACCCCCAACGATTGCGGACTCCCCCACCCGAGATCATAGGGGCGGCCGCGACAGGGCCGCACGGTGGCGGGCCGATATCGTGGGAGGGTGACGCGCATCATCGCCGGCCGTGCGGGCTCGCTCATGCTGGACGTACCGGACGCCGGCACCCGGCCCACGAGCGATCGCGTGCGCGAGTCCCTCTTCGGCGCGCTGGAGTCTGCGGATGCCCTCCGCGGCGCCGCCGTGCTCGACCTCTACGCCGGCTCCGGCGCGCTCGGGCTCGAGGCCGTGAGTCGCGGCGCGGCCTCCGCCGACCTCGTCGAGAAGTCCCCGCGCGCGGCGACCATCGTCCAGCGCAACGCGGGCCGGGTGACCAAGGCCGTGGGGACCGGCAGCACGATCCGCGTGCACCGCGCATCGGCCGACGCCTTCCTGCGTTCGGCCCGCGGCCCGTTCGACCTGGTCTTCCTCGACCCGCCCTACGACCTCGGCGAGACGGAGCTGTCGTCGACCCTGGCACTGCTCGTGCCGGTGCTCGCCACCGGTGCGCACGTCGTGATCGAGCGCGCGACGCGCTCCCCCGAGCCGAGCCTGCCCCACGGACTCGTCGCCACGCGCTCGAAGCGCTACGGCGACACCGCGATGTGGTGGGCGACCACCGCCGACTGATCGACGGAGTGCGTCGAAGCGTCGCTCCCACGCCGGATCAGCCGGTGCCCGCGTCCCAATCGCGGTAGGGGTCCCAGCCGCCACGCCCGTCGTGGATCCGGCCGTCGACGAGCACGGCGTCCTGGCCCCGCGCCTGCACCACGCCGACGCGGACGAACCCGTGCGGCAGCGATCGGTTCGCCGGGAACGTCGCGAGGAGCGCGTGATCCTCACCGCCCGCGAGGGCCGATGCGACGTCGGATCCCAGCGCCGCCGACTCGAGGGCGATGGTGACTTCGGATGCCGCGGCCATGCGCGACGCGTCGAGCACGAGGCCGTCCGACACGTCCATCATGGCCGTCGCGCCCGCGTCGGCCGCCTCGGGACCGAGCCACACGGGAGGCGACGGACGCAGCTGGGCCGCGAGATCGGCGAGCTCCGCGTGATCGAGCAGACTCTCGTCGACCGGGATCGGGTGGCCCGCGGCATCCGTGAATCGTTCGAAGAGGATGCCGAGGCCGCGCGCCGCGCGTCCGAGCTCGCCCGCCACGGCGACGAGGTCGCCGGGTGCGGCGCCGGAGCGCAGCACCGGTGAGCGACCCGCGAGCGCGCCCAGGGCGGTGACCGCGATCGTGAGGGTGTCGGAGACCGTGAGGTCGCCGCCCTCGACGCGGCAGCCGGGCGCGAGGTCGCGGCAGGCCGCGCGCAGTCCGTCCGCGATGCCGGTGACGAAGGAGAGCCGTGTCGCATCGGGCATGGCGAGGGCGACGAGCAGGGCGGTGGGGGTCGCACCCATGGCGGCGACGTCCGCGAGGTTGACGGCAGCCGCCTTGTACCCGAGGTCGAACGCGTTTGACCATGCGAGGCGGAAGTCAGGACCGTGGACGAGAGTGTCGACCGTCGCCACCACCCGGCCGTCCGCGGCGGCGATCACGGCGGCATCGTCACCCGGACCGACGAGGGCGTTCGACTCGCCCAGGCGCTCCAGGATGCGCCGCAGGATGCGCCCCTCGCTGAGCTCGCCCACCGTCGGATCCATGCGCTCGTCGACCACACGACCACGCTACCGGTGCCGACGATCCCCACAGCGCTGCCGGGTTAGCCTGGAACGGTGCGTGTTCTCCCCTCCCTGGTTGCGTTCGGGCTCACGATGGTGGCTGCCGTCGGCTTGACGGGGTGCACCACCACCGTCGACCTCGATCCCGCGGAAGCCGCGAACGACCCGCTCTGCGCGGAGGTCACCTCGAACCTCCCGGGCACGGTCAGCGGTCAGGCGCGCCGGTGGACCGACGCGCAGGCGACCGGGGCGTGGGGCGATCCGGCCAAGGTGCTGCTCACGTGCGGCGTCGAGCCGCCGGGGCCGACCACCCTCCCCTGCCAGGACGTCGCGGGCGTCGACTGGATCATCGACGACTCCGACGCGCCGCGCTTCCGAGTGACGACGTTCGGCCGCACCCCCGCCGTGGAGATCTACCTCGACACGACCGCGGACGAGAACGGCGAGGGCGTGTCGAGCCGCGATGTGCTCGACGCCCTGTCGCCGATCGTCAGCGTGCTGCCCGTCGACGGCCAGTGCCTCGATCGCGGCGAGGCGACCCCCGCTCCCTGAGTCCCCGACTCAGCGAGCCGCGCGGACGGAGACCGTCTGCCGGGCCCGCTCGAGTGCCGTGTCGATGAGCTCCGTGATGAGCTCGGGGTACGACATCCCGGACGCGATCCAGCACTTCGGGAACATCGAGATCGGTGTGAACCCCGGCATGGTGTTGAGTTCGTTGACGTAGAGCCCGTCCGCGGCGAGGAAGAAGTCGACGCGCGCGAGACCCTTGCCGTCGACCGCCTGGAAGGCGCGGATGCCGAGCTCCTGGATCGCGGCGATCTCGCGGTCCGTCAGGTCCGCGGGGCAGACGACCTCGGCTCCGTCACCACCGAGGTACTTGCCTTCGAAGTCGTAGAACTCGCGCGTCGTGAGCACGATCTCGCCCGGCAGCGACGCGCGCGGGGCGGCACCGCCGCGTCCTTCGAGGATCGCGACCTCGACCTCGCGGCCGACGATCGCCGACTCGATGAGCACCTTGTCGTCCTCGGCGAACGCGAGGGCGAGCGCCGCATCGAGCTCCGAGGAGTCGTGGACCTTCGAGACGCCGACGCTCGACCCGGCGCGCGCGGGCTTCACGAAGGACGGCTCACCGAGGGCCGCAGCATCCGCTCGCACGCCCTCGGGGTCGCGGTCCCAGCGCTCCTGCGTCACGGTGACCCAGGGAGAGACCGGCACGCCCGCCGCCTGCAGGACGATCTTCATGAAGTGCTTGTCCATGCACAGCGCGGAGTCGAGCACACCGCCGCCCGCGTACGGGATCTCGAGCGTGTCGAAGTAGCCCTGGATCGTGCCGTCCTCGCCATGCACGCCGTGGAGGATGGGAAGCACGACGTCGAGGGCGCCCAGGTCGTCGACGGTGCCGTCGGCGCGGCGCACGCGCAGTTCGCGCTCCCCGACCTCGGGCCACAGCACACGGGTGCCGTTGTCGACGACCTCTGGAAGCCGTTCCGCGTCGAGCGCGAACTTGTCGGGGTCGTCGTCTTCGAGGACGAACACGCCGTCGCGCGTGATCCCGACGGGGATCACGCGGTAGCTGTCACGGTCGATCGCCCGCAGCACCCCGCCCGCCGTTGCGGAACTGATCGAGTGCTCGCTGGATCGACCGCCAAAGAGCACCGCCACCGCCGGCTTGTCCATTCGTCGTCCTCTCGCCCTGGGGGGTGTCGTCGTCGGTCGTAAGGTGCGGCGCGATGTCGCGAGGGTTCATGGTGCCGTCGAGCACCATCTTCACCTGCTCGACGATGGGCATCTGCACGCCCACCTCCCGCGCCAGCTGCAGGATAGGCGCGACGGACGCGAGCCCTTCCGCCGTCTGGTTCATCTGCTTGACGACGTCGTCGAAGCGATAGCCCTGGCCGAGCAGTCGCCCGGCGGTGTTGTTGCGGCTGAGCGGCGACTGGCACGTCGCGATGAGATCGCCGAGCCCGGCGAGGCCCTGCAGCGTCTCGTGCTGTGCCCCGAACGCCACCGCGAAGTCCGTCATCTCGACGAGGCCGCGCGTGATGATCGAGGCCTTCGTGTTCTCGCCGTAGCCGACCCCGTCGACGATGCCGATCGCCACCGCGATGAGGTTCTTGAGCACGCCGCCGAACTCGGTTCCGATCACGTCGGTGTTGACGAACGTGCGGAAGTACCTGTTGCGCGCCCGCCGGGCGACCGCCTCGGCCGTCTCCTGGCTCGTCGATGAGATGACGGCCGCGGTCGGCTGCTCGCGGGCGATCTCGAGGGCGAGGTTGGGTCCGGACGCGACCGCGATGCGCGCCGGGTCGCAGTGCAGCTCCTGCTCGATCACCTGGCTCATGCGCAGGCCCGTCCGCCGCTCGACACCCTTCATGAGCGACACGACGGGCGCGTCGCTCTGCGCGATCAGCGGGCGGACCGCTTTGAGGTTCTGGCGCACCGCCTGGCTCGGGATCGACAGGTAGATCTGCTCGGCGCCCTCGAGGGCCTCCGACAGATGGTGGGTGGCGTGCATGTCGCGCGGCAGGTTGATGCCGGGGAGGTACTCGCTGTTGCGCTTGCCCTCCTGGATCTCGCTCGCGAGCTCGGGGCGACGTGCCCACATCGTGACGTGGGCGCCGCCGTCGGCCAGGATCTTGCCGAAAGTCGTGCCCCAGCTGCCCGCGCCGACCACGGCGACACGCGGGCGCGCAGCATCCTGCCTACGGCTCAAGGCGCCCCGTCTCCTTCTGGCCGTGATCGGCCGGGTTCCAGCGCTGCGCGGGTGCGGGCTCTCCGCGCAGCTGCGAGAGGAGGCCCGAGATGTCGGCCATCACGGCGTCGGTCGCCTCGACGAGCGCAGTCTGCGACGAGGCCGACCCGGCATACGCCGACAGGTCCACCGGGTCGCCCACGATCACGCGCACGCGGCGGCGCAGCGGCCAGAGCTTGAGCTTCCCGTAGCGCGGGAGCACCTGCTGCGAGCCCCACTGCGCCATCGGGATGACCGGGATGCCTCCCGCCAGCGCAAGACGGACGGCTCCGGTCTTGCCGCGCATGGGCCAGAGGTTCGGCTCGCGGGTGAGCGAGCCCTCCGGGTACACGATCACTCCGCGACCGTGCTCCACGAGCGTCTGCGACGCCTCGAGCGTGGCGCGAGCCGCGGCGGCCGACGTCGCCCGGGCGACCGGCACCATCCCCGTGATGCGAAGGACCCAGCCCAGCACCGGCACGCGGAACAGGCTCTCCTTCGCCATGAACCGGGGCGCACGGCCCAATCGCCACACGGCGAGGGCGACCACGAGTGGATCGATCTCGCTCATGTGGTTCGGAGCGAGGACGTAGGCACCATCACGCGGGAGCTTTCTGCCGTCTTCGATCTCCAGTTTGAAGAGCAGGCTCAGGAGCGGCACGAGGAGGCCGGCCAGCGGCCAGAAGGCGCTCGGTCGCGTCTTCTCGGCCGACGCGCGTGGACGATCGGTGGCCACCGGGTTATCCGATGACGTCGAAGTCGGCGCCGAGCTGGTCGAGCTTGGCGAAGAACTTCTCGTAGCCGCGACGGATGATCCCGACGTTGCGGACGACCGACTCCCCCTCGGCGGCCAGTGCCGCGATCACGTAGCTGTAGCCGCCGCGGAGGTCGGGGACGACCACATCGGCGCCGTGAAGCGGCGTCGGGCCGTTGATCACGGCCGCCTGCTCCAGGGCTCGGCGGGGAACGCGACGGCCGGGCGCATCGATCCCGTCACGGTGCACCGCGATGTCGGCGCCCATCAGGTTGAGCGCCTCGGTGAATCCGAGCCGGTTCTCGTACACGGTCTCGTGCACGGTCGAGGTGCCCTCGGCCTGCGTGAGCGCGACGATGAGCGGCTGCTGCCAGTCGGTCATGAAGCCGGGGTGCACATCGGTCTCGACGACGACGGGCTTCAGGGCCCCTCCGCGACGGAACTGAATGCCGTCCTCACGGACGTCGAACCATCCGCCGGCCTTGCGGAAGACGTTGAGGAACGTCAGCATCTCCTGCTGGCGCGCTCCGCCGACGAAGATGTCACCGTCGGTCGCGAGCGCCGCGCACGCCCACGAGGCGGCCTCGTTGCGGTCGAAGATCGCGCGGTGGTCGTATCCGCGCAGCGAATCGACGCCCTCGATGAAGATGACGCGGTTCGGCTCGTACGAGATGATGGCGCCCATCTTCTGGAGCACCGCGATGAGATCCATGATCTCGGGCTCGATCGCGGCGTTCCGAAGCTCCGTCACGCCCTTCGCGCGCACGGCGGTGAGCAGCACCTGCTCGGTCGCGCCGACGCTCGGATACGGCAGCTCGATGTTCGCGCCGTGCAGGCCGTCGGGGGCGGTGATGCGGATGCCCTCGTAGCTCTTGTCGACGACGGCGCCGAAGGCGCGCAGCGCGTCCATGTGGAAGTTGATCGGGCGGTCCCCGATGCGGCAGCCGCCGAGGTCGGGGATGAGCGCCTCGCCGAGAAGGTGCAGCAGCGGCCCGCAGAAGAGGATCGGGATGCGGGAGGCCCCGGCGTGCGCGTCGATCTCCTCGAAGTGCGCGGCGACGGCCCCACTCGGGTCGAGGTGGATCGTGCCCTCCTCCTCTCCGTCCACGACGCGGACGCCGTGGACTTCGAGAAGGGAGCGGACCACCTGGACGTCGCTGATGTCGGGGACGTCGCGCAGCGTGCTGGCGGTCTCTCCGAGGAGAGCTGCGACCATCGCCTTCGTGACGAGGTTCTTGGCGCCCTTGACCTCGACGCGTCCGGTCAGCGGTCGCCCGCCGCGGATCGCGAGGACTTCGCCGGTCCGTTCCTGCTCTTCCGCTTCGGCAGTGGTGCTTTCGCCGGCGGCGACGTTCAGGAGCGGCTTCATCCGGTGGTCCTCACTTGGTGTGCAGAGGGGGCTTGCGACGGTCGGGTGCCCGGGGTCTGGGCGCCCGGCCCGGCTTACGGAACGGGAAGTGTCCGCGGCCGCCACGCCTCTCGGCGAGCCTCGAACTGCGCGATCCTGTCTGCGTCGCGCAGCGTGAGCCCGATGTCGTCGAGCCCTTCGAGAAGCCGCCACCTAGTGTAATCGTCGATCTCGAAAGAGAGCTCCAGCGCGCCGATGCGCGCGGTGCGGGCGTCGAGGTCGACCGTCATCGACACGCCGGGATCCGCCTCGATGGCGGCCCATGCGGCCTCGAGGTCGGCCTCGGAGATCACTCCGGCGACGAGCCCCTGCTTGCCCGCGTTCCCGCGGAAGATGTCGGCGAACCGCGGGCTCAGCACGACCTTGAACCCGAAGTCGCGCAACGCCCAGACGGCGTGCTCACGGCTCGAGCCGGTGCCGAAGTCGGGGCCGGCGACGAGGATGCTGGCGCCCGCGTACACCGGCTGGTTCAGCACGAACTCGGGGTCCTGGCGCCAGCTGGCGAACAGTGCGTCCTCGAAACCCGTCTTGGTGACGCGCTTCAGGTAGACGGCCGGGATGATCTGGTCGGTGTCGACCGCGGAGCGCTTCAGCGGCGCGGCGATGCCGGTGTGCGTCGTGAACTTCTCCATGTCAGGCCTCCGTGCCCTCTACTGCGGCCGCGACGGGCGCGGGAAGATCCCCCGGGCTCGCGAGGCGGCCCATGACGGCGGTGGCGGCTGCGACGAGCGGCGAGACGAGGTGCGTGCGGCCGCCCTTGCCCTGACGGCCCTCGAAGTTGCGGTTGCTCGTGGAGGCGCAGCGCTCCCCGGGAGCGAGCTGGTCGGGGTTCATGCCGAGGCACATCGAGCAGCCGGCGAAGCGCCACTCGGCGCCGAAGTCCTCGATGACCTTGTCGAGGCCCTCGGCCTCGGCCTCGAGGCGGACCCGGGCCGAGCCCGGGACGACCATGACGCGGACACCGTCGGCCTTCTTGCGGCCTTCGATGACCGACGCGAACGCACGGAGGTCCTCGATGCGGCTGTTCGTGCACGACCCCATGAACACGGCGTCGACGGGCACCTCTTTGAGCGGGGTGCCGGGCACGAGATCCATGTACTCGAGTGCACGCTCGGCGGCGGCGCGCTCGTTGGGGTCGGCGAAGTCTTCGGGCGACGGGACGGACGCGCTCAGCGAGACGCCCTGGCCCGGATTGGTGCCCCACGTCACGAACGGCTCGAGCTCGGCGGCGTCGAGGAACACCTCGGCGTCGTACACCGCGCCCTCGTCGCTGGGGAGCGTCCGCCAGTAGGCGACGGCGTCGTCCCAGTCCTGACCGGTCGGCGCGTGCTCACGGCCCTTCACGTACGCGAAGGTGGTCTCGTCGGGTGCGACCATTCCGGCGCGGGCGCCGGCTTCGATCGACATGTTGCAGATCGTCATGCGACCCTCCATGGAGAGGGACCGGATGGCGCTGCCGCGGAACTCGAGCACGTAGCCCTGCCCGCCGTTCGCACCGATCTTGGCGATGATCGCCAGAACGATGTCTTTGGCTGTGACGCCGGGCTTCAGCTCGCCCTCGACCGTGATGGCCATGGTCTTGAAGGGCTTGAGCGGGAGCGTCTGCGTCGCGAGGACATGCTCGACCTCGCTGGTGCCGATGCCGAACGCCATCGCGCCGAACGCGCCGTGGGTGGAGGTGTGCGAGTCTCCGCAGACCACCGTGATGCCCGGCATGGTCAGACCCAGCTGCGGTCCGACGACGTGGACGATGCCCTGCTCCTTATCGCCGAGCGAGTGCAGGCGCACGCCGAACTCCGCGGCGTTGCGCCGCAGCGTCTCGATCTGGGTGCGGCTCGTGAGGTCGGCGATCGGCTTGTCGATGTCGAGCGTCGGGGTGTTGTGGTCCTCGGTCGCGATCGTCAGGTCGAGGCGCCGCACCGGGCGGCCCTCCGCCCGCAGACCGTCGAAGGCCTGGGGGCTGGTGACCTCGTGCACGAGGTGCAGGTCGATGTAGATCAGGTCCGGCTGACCGTCTTCGCCGCGGACGACGACGTGGTCGTCCCACACCTTCTCGGCGAGGGTGCGGGGACGGTCGGGAATGCCGGATGCATCGGTCGTGCTCATTGCTAGTCGTTCTCCTCTGTGGGACTGCGCCCGAAAGGGGTGGGGCCCGCGACGAACTCCGCGACGAGGGAGGCCTGGGGACTAGGACTCGTCGCGGCCGCTAAGGAGAAGGCGAGCGATCCGCACGTGCCCAGGCTACCACCGCCGAATCGGGCACCCGTCCCGCCGCCGTCATCTGCCGTCTCCCCGGCGCCTCGGGCCGCCGACGACGGTCGGCGGCCCGAGGGATACGGCTGAGGAGGCGATCAGCGAGCGTCGTCGGAACGGGGCTGATCGACCGTGGGAGGGGTGCCCTTCTCGTCCGCCACGACGACGGCGGCAGCATCCGCGTTCGGCATCTTCTTCTCACGCGCGGACGCGACGAGGCTCGCCACCGTCGCGACCAGCATCGAGATGATGATGACGCCGAGCGACATCCACGTCGAGATCTCGGGCGCCCATTCGATCGGCTCGCCGCCGTTGATGAACGGAAGTTCGTTGACGTGCATGGCGTGGAAAACGAGCTTCAGACCGATGAAGGCCAGGATGAACGCGATGCCGTAGTGCAGGTAGCGGAGGCGGTCGAGGAGGTCGCCGAGGAGGAAGTAGAGCTGGCGCAGGCCCATGAGCGCGAAGATGTTCGCCGTGAACACGATGAACGCGCTCTGGGTGATGCCGAAGATCGCGGGGATCGAGTCGATCGCGAACAGCAGGTCGGTCACACCGATCGCCGCGAACACGATGATCATCGGCGTCCACATCTTCTTGCCGTCCACGACCGTGCGGATCTTCGCGCCGTCGTAGTGGTCGCTGATGTCGATCGTGCGGCGCAGCATGCGCACCACGAAGTTCTCCTGCTTCACATCGGAGTCGTGGTCGCCGCCCGGGAAGGCCTGGCGCCACGCCGTCCACACGAGGAACGCGCCGAAGATGTAGAAGACCCAGCTGAACTCCTCGATCACGGCGGCACCGACCAGGATGAAGATGCCGCGCAGCACGAGTGCGATGATGATGCCCACCATCAGGACTTCCTGCTGATAGCGCCGCGGAACCGCGAACTGGCTCATGATCAGCACGAAGACGAAGAGGTTGTCGATCGACAGGCTGTATTCAGTGAGCCAGCCGGCGACGAACTGGCCGGCGTACTCGGGCCCGGCGACGATCCACATGATGCCCGCGAAGATGAGCGCGAGAGTCACGTAGAAGACGACCCAGAGCGTGGACTCACGCGTCGAGGGGATGTGGGGCCGCTTGAGGATGAGCAGCAGATCCGCGATCAGGATCAGGGTGAGGATCACGAGTGATCCGATTTCGAACCACAGCGGGAGTTCGAGGTCCATGGAGGGCCTTTCGAAGGGGACGTGAGAGGGGTCGGCGGAATCCGAAAGTCTCTCCCCCGCCGGCTGACCGCCAGCGGCGCACACCCGGGGTCGCAATGTCGGGACCCGTGATGACGGATGCGCGGTGTCGGGATACTCCCTCTCGCTCGCAACAGAATACAGGCTCGGCGGGGCGCGATCAGCGCCTGTGAGACGATCCGGGCGATGCGGACACTGACACGGTGAGAGACAATGCGGAGGATGGGGATGGCCGACGACGACGTGCCGGGCGACGCCGAACTCGTGGTGCTGGCTGCGGGCGGGAGCGAGCACGCCTTCCGCACGCTGTACCGGGCGTACGTGCGCCCGGTCTACTGGCTTGCGCACGGGCTCGTCGGCAACCCCGCGGACGCCGAGGAGGTCACGCAGGAGACGTTCCTCGTCGCCTGGCGCAAGCTCCCCGACCTCGACCTGGTCGGCGATTCGCTCCTGCCCTGGCTCGCGACGATCTGCCGGTTCCAGTCCGCGAACCGCATCCGCCGGCAGCGGCGCGACCGCGAGCACACCGGGGCCGCGGCCGACGAGACCCTGCCGTCCACGGTCGACGTCGAGCAGCAGGTGATCGACGACCGCCTCGCCGAGGCGATCCTGCACGAGGTCGCCGGACTCGGCGAGCTCGATCGAGCCATCTTCCGGCTGTGCGCGACCGAAGGCTACGCGTACCAGGCGGCCGCCGACGAGCTCGGCGTCGCCCACGGTGTCGTCCGCAACCGTCTCTCCCGCATCCGCACCCGTCTGCGGACCGTTGTGAAGGAGAGCACATGAGCACGCAGCCCCCGGGTCCCGAGACCCCCGCATCCCTCCCCGAACTCAGCTCCGAGCGCATCGACGAGATCGAGGACGCTCTCTTCGCCGACATCGCACACGAGCGGGCACGCCGGTCCGCGCGGCGCACGCGGCGAGGACGCCTCTGGATCGCCGGCGGCGCGGCAGCCGCGGTGATCGCCGTCGCGGCAATCATCGCCCCGTCCGTCGGCTCGCTGGTCAGTCCCTCGGGCGGCGTCGGCGACGAGTCCGCCGTCGCGCCCGTCGCGCCCGCCGACTCCGGGGCCGGCGCGAACACGACGGACTCCTCGGGTGCCGACACGCGCGAATCCGCACCGCTCACGGTCGCACCCGGTGCAGCCGGCGACACCGCCGCCGGCTCGGCGGCCGCTGATCGCGACATCATCACCACGGCCTCTGCGACGGTCACCGCCGAGGAGGTCGACGTGGCCGCGCGGGCCATCGCCAACTCGGCAATCGCCCACGGTGGCTATGTCGAATCGATGAGCGTCGGAAGCGACGGCACCGTGTACCCGGTGAGTCCCACCGACGGCGGCATCGTCTACGACACCATGCCCTACCCCTATCCGACGGACGGCGCATGGATCACCGTTCGCGTCCCCGCCGACCAGCTGCAGAGCGTCGTCGACGAGCTCGACGACGTGGGCGAGGTGACGGCGACCAACCTGTCCCGTCAGGACGTCACCGAGCAGACAGTGGATCTCGAGGCCCGCATCGATGCGGCGCAGGCGTCCGTGAACCGCCTCAACGAGCTGATGGCGCAGGCGCAGAGCGTCGCCGATCTCATCGCCGCGGAGTCCGCGCTCTCGGAACGCCAGGCGACGCTGGAGTCCTATCAGCAGCAGCTCGAGATGCTCGACGACCAGGTCGCCATGTCGACGCTGTCGGTCACGGTCGTCCCCGAGGTCGAGCCGGTGACCGCCGATCCCGCCGGGTTCGGCGACGGCCTCGCCGCCGGCTGGAACGGCCTCGTCGCCACGCTCAACGGCATCGTGGTCGCGCTCGGCTTCCTCCTGCCCTGGCTCGCCGTGGCGGCCGTGATCGCGCTCGTGGTGTGGGCCATCGTGCGACTCGTGCGCGGGCGTCGGCGCCGGCGGACGGATGCTGCGACCCCGCCTCCGCCGTCGGTCGAAGCCGACCGCACGACCGACCCCTCAGCGTGACGCTTCCGGCGCGCCGCACCTGAGCGCTCCGGTGCCGGTACAGCGAAGAGCCCCCGGGTCCTGGTGGACTCGGGGGCTCTGTCACGCATGTGACCCCAGCGGGATTCGAACCCGCGTTACCGCCGTGAGAGGGCGGCGTACTAGGCCGCTATACGATGGGGCCGTACAGCGCACCGCAACCGAGGTTGCGGCGTTGTTGCCTGACTGGTGACCCCAGCGGGATTCGAACCCGCGTTACCGCCGTGAGAGGGCGGCGTACTAGGCCGCTATACGATGGGGCCGTTCAGGCAACCGTTCGATTATGCCACGGGCCACATGCCCTCTCCAAATCGACGCGGGCACCGGCGCGCCGCTCCCTCATCGCTTGCTCCGACGACGCCGTAGCGCTTGACTCGACGCATGCGAGTCACGAAGTTCGAGCACGCCACCCTGACCCTCGTCGACACCGGCAGCACCGTCGTCATCGACCCGGGGTCGTTCACGGCCCCGCTCGGAGACCTCGAGGGCGTCGTCGCGATCGTCATCACGCACGAGCACCCCGATCACTGGACACCGGACCACCTGGACCGCATCCTCCAGACTTTCCCGGGGACGCCGATCTTCGCCCCCGAGGGCGTATCGAAGGCGGCCGAGGGCTACAACGTGACGATCGTCCATCCGGGCGACGTCGTCGAAGTCGAACCGTTCCGCCTCGAGTTCTTCGGCGGCCGGCACGCGGTGATCCACGAGTCGATCCCGGTCGTCGACAACGTCGGAGTGCTCGTGAACGACGAGTTCTACTACCCAGGAGACTCGTACGCCGTCCCGAAGGGACGTGCGGTGAAGCTGCTGGCATCTCCGGTCGGCGCCCCCTGGCTCAAGATCGGCGAGGCGATGGACTTCGTGCTCGCCGTCGCCCCGCGGCGCGTCTTCGGCACGCACGACATGACGCTGTCGGTCGCGGGCCGCGACATGGGCCGCGCGCGCCTGGGCTGGGCGGCCGAGCAGGACGGCGGGGAGCTCCTCGCGCTCAACCCCGGAGACAGCACCGACATCTGAACCGGAAGCGCCGGACGACCCCGCAGAACGCGGACGACGGATGCCGCAGCGGCTTCGACCCGCGGCATCCGTCGTCACATTCTTCGGTGCTTACTGTGCGTCGAGGTCCGTCTCGAGCAGAGCGACCAGGGCGTCCAGCGCCTCTTCGGCGCCGTCGCCGTCGGCCTTGAGGGTCACGACGGTCCCCTGCGAGGCACCGAGGCCCATCAGCGACAGGATGCTGCCGGCGTTGAGGTCGGCACCGCCCTCGACCGCGATCGTGACCGGGACGGGCTGCGCCTGCACGGCCTGCACGAAGAGCTTCGCGGGGCGGGCGTGGAGTCCCGAGCTGCTGGCGATGGTGGCCTGACGTTCTGCCATGGTTCTCTCCTGTCTGTGTCGGACCTCGGCGGTCGACGATTCCGATTCTGGCGGACGACGGCCTCAGGCCGCCACGGGTACGCGCGCTTCGGCCTCTTCGAGCTCCTTCGGGGCGATCCACTTCTTGAGAGCGATCACCGTGAGGGCCGAGACGACCGTGCCCGCGGCGAGGGCGATCAGGAAGCCCCAGATCGGGTTGATCGCGAAGAGGACGAAGATGCCGCCATGCGGTGCCAGGGACTCGACGGCGAACGCCATACTGAGCGCGCCGGTGACCGCGCCGCCCGCCATCATCGCGGGGATGACGCGGAGCGGGTCCGCCGCGGCGAACGGGATCGCACCCTCGCTGATGAACGCCGCACCGAGCAGCCAGGCTGCCTTGCCGTTCTCACGTTCGACCGGGGGGAACATGTTGCGCGCCAGCACCGTGGACGCCAGAGCCATCGCGAGCGGCGGGACCATGCCGGCGGTCATGACCGCGGCCATGATCAGGTACGGCGTGGGGTTCTCCGCCGAAGCGGACGCCAAGCCCGCGACCGCGAACGCGTAGGCGACCTTGTTGACCGGACCCCCCAAATCGAAGCACATCATGAGTCCGAGGATCACGCCGACGAGGATGATCGCGCCGGTGGCGGCGAGGCCCGTGAGCCAGTCGTTGAGCCCGACCATCAGGGTCGCGATGGGCCGGCCGAGGAACAGGATCATGAGCCCCGAGGCCACGATCGACGCCACGAGCGGGATGATCACGACGGGCATGAGGCCGCGCAGCCAGCGCGGGGCGTTGAATCGCCCGATCCACCACGCGACGTAGCCCGCGAGCAGACCGCCGATGATGCCGCCGATGAAGCCGGCGCCCATCAGGGCTGCGATCGCGCCGGCGACGAAGCCGGGGGCGATGCCGGGGCGGTCCGCGATCGCGAAGGCGATGTAGCCCGCGAGCGCCGAGACCAGGAAGCCCATCGACGTCACGCCGATCACGAAGAAGACCGACCCGAAGTACTGCGCGAGCCCGCCCTCCGGAAGCGCCCACAGGGCGTTGTCCTTGATGACGGTGAACGCCGCGTCGTCCGCATTGACGTTGACGCCGCCGATGAGGAAGCCGAGGGCGATCAGCAGACCGCCGCCCGCGACGAACGGGATCATGTAGCTGACGCCCGTGAGGAGGATCCGCTGGATCCGCGCACCCCACGACATCGTCTCGGCGGGGGCCGCAGCAGCGGCGGCCGCGTCTCCCCCCACCCGCGTGGCGGACGGATCGTTCGCGGCGGCGACGGCCTCCGAGATCAGCTGGTCCGGCTGCTCGATGCCGCGCTTGACGCCCGAGCGTACGACGGGCTTGCCGGCGAACCGCTGCGGTTCCCGCACGTCGACGTCGGTCGCGAAGATCACAGCGTCGGCGTTGCGGATGACATCGGCCGGAAGCGCCTGGTAGCCGCTCGAGCCCTGCGGCTCGACGACGAGGTCGATGCCGGCCTTCTTGCCGGCCGCGGTGAGCGCGTCGGCGGCCATGAACGTGTGCGCGATGCCGGTCGCGCAGGCCGTGACCGCGACGACGCGTGCCGGGCGGCCGTCGACGTCGAGGCCCGAGGCGGCGCTGGGCGCGGTAGCCGCAGCAGCAGCAGGAGCGGGCGCCGCCGCCTCGCGCTCCCCGATGGCCGCCTGCACGATCGCGACCACGTCGTCGTCGGACGAGGCGGCGCGCAAGCCCGAGGTGAAGTCCGCCTGCATGAGGCTGCGGGCGAGCTTCGAGAGCACCGCGAGGTGCGCCTCGGCGGCGTCCGCGGGGGCGGCGATGAGGAACACGAGATCGGCGGCGCCGTCCGGCGCTCCGAAGTCGACGCCCGGGTTCAGTCGCGCGAAGGCGAGGGACGGCGTCGTCACCGCGGCGCTCTTGGCGTGCGGGATGGCGATGCCGCCCGGAAGCCCGGTCTCGTCCTTCTCTTCGCGGGCCCACGCGTCTGCGTAGAGCGCTTCGGCGTCGGTCGCGCGACCTTGCGCGACCACGCGTGCGGCGAGGGACCGGATGACGGCGGCCTTGTCGGCGCCCAGCGGGACGTCGAGGCTCACCAGGCCTGGGGTGATGGTGTCGGACACGGTGACCTCCTGCGGTCGTGGGATGGGGTGGGTGGTGTCAGTGGAGACGCGTGACGGGCACGTCGCCGGTGGGAAGGTCTGCGGGAGCCGGCGCCTTGGTGCCGGGAAGGGATGCTGCGGCCGATCCGTACCGAACGGCCAGGCGCAGCCGCTCGCCCTGGTCGGCGCCGCGCGTCGCAGCGAGCACGTATCCCGCGAGCGAGCTGTCACCCGCGCCGACGGTGCTCACGACCTGGATCGGGGGCGGCGTGGCCGCCCAGGCGCCGTCGGCGGCGACGAGCACGGCGCCGCGGGAGCCGAGGGTGACGAGCGCGGCCCGCACGCGCGCGGGGACGAGAACTCGCGCCACGTCGAGCACGGCCTGCGGGTCGGTGCCGTCGATGGCGACGCCGGCGAGCTCGGCGAGCTCCTCGTCGTTCGGCTTGATGAGGTCGGGCGCGCCGCCGGCGACGACGGCCGTGAGCGCCGGGCCGGAGGTGTCGACGGCGATGAGCGGGGCGTGCGCGCCGTGCGCCCGGCGAACGGCAGCGATCACGCGCACGTAGAAGTCATCGGCGACTCCGGGAGGCAACGAGCCTGCCAGAACCAGCCAACGTGCGCCGACGGATGCTGCGACCACCGCATCGATCACCGCGGTGACCTCGTCCTGCGAGAGCTCCGCGCCCGGCAGGTTCAGCTTCGTGGTGACCCCGGCGGGGTCGGTGATCGCGATGTTGGCGCGCACGTTTCCGCGGATCGGAACGCGCTGTGCGTCGACCTCGGCCGCGCGGAGGGCCGCGTCGAACGGATCACCCGGCGCGAGCGGCAGCACCGCGGTGCAATCCTCGCCCGCAGCCGCGATGGCGCGGGCGACGTTGATCCCCTTGCCGCCGGCATCCTCCCGTGTGGAGGCCGCGCTCTGCACGTCACCGACCTGCAGCGGAGCGGGAAGCATCACCGTGCGGTCGAGGGACGGGTTGGCGGTGAGCGTCACGATCATGCGAGCCAGACCTCCACGTCGGCGTCCGCGAGCGCGGACGCGAGTTCTGCGTCGGGTGCGGCATCCGTCACCAGCACGTCGATGTCGGACAGCGGCGCGAAGCCGACGAGCAGCTCCGCGCCGAGCTTCTCGGCGTCGGCCACGACGACCACCCGACGCGCCGACTCGACGATCGCGCGCTTCACAGCCGCCTCGTCGGGGTCGGGCGTGCTGAGGCCGAAGGTCGCGGAGACACCGTTGGTGCCGACGAAGGCGACGTCGGGACGCAGGTCGCCGATGGCGCGGACCGTGTCGGCGCCGACGGCTGCGGCGGTGAGTCCGCGCACGCGACCCCCGACCAGCGAGAGCGAGGCGCCCGGGACGCCGGCCAGCGCGTTGCCGAGGGTCAGCGAGTGTGTCACGACCTCGATCCGCGCGATGGAGAGTCGCGGAATCAGTGCTGAGGCCACGGCCGCCGTCGTCGTGCCGGCGTCGAGGAAGACGGATCCGGTGAAGTCGGCCCCGAGGGCGTCCAGAGCGCGCTGGCCGATGGCGGCCTTGGCACCGCCATGGTGCTCGAAGCGCTCGGCGAGCGAGGGCTCGCGCGTGCTGGCGCGCTCACGGCTCACCGCTCCCCCGTGAACCCGGCGCAGCGCGCCCGCCGACTCGAGGTGATCGAGATCGCGGCGGATGGTCTCGGTCGTGACGTCGAAGCGCTCGGCGAGCTCGACGACGCTCACGCGGCTCTGTGCGGCCAGCAGGAGCTCGATCTGCTCGTGGCGCTCCGTCGCGTACATGTGGGAAACCCTCCGTTGGATTCCCACACAATACAACACATTCCCACATGATCGCAAGAGAGTACCTTCGTACCGTGCCCGACAAGCCCGCCGCCGAGATCTCGATCGACATCCCCCTCATCCGCGGGCTGCTCGCCGACCAGGCGGCCGCGATCATCCCCGACGCCACCGACCTGCCCCTCCGCAAGGTCGCCGAGGGCTGGGACAGCGAGGTGTGGCGGCTCGGCGACGAGTACGCCGTGCGTCTCCCCCGACGCGCCCTCGCCGCACCTCTCGTCCTGCACGAGCAGGCCGTGCTGCCGGGCGTGGCGGAGCGGCTCGCGCCGGTCGGTGTGCGCGTTCCGGCGCCCGTGGTCGACGGTGCGGCAGGCCACGGCTACCCGTGGGCATGGTCCGTGGTGCCGTGGATCGACGGCGTCTCCGCTCTCGACCAGCCGCTCGCCGAGCGCGGCGAATGGGCCGACGCGCTCGCTCGCGCGCTCGTGGCACTGCACGCCGACGCACCGGACGATCATCCGGTCAATCCGTTCCGCGGCGCCCCCCTCGCCGCGCGCACAGACGCCGTCGAACAGCGACTGCGGACGCTGCGCGTGGCCGGCATCCTCGACGACACTTCAGCGGACGCCGTGCACGCGCTGTGGCACGCCGGACTCGCAGCGGAGCCGTGGGATCGCACGCCGGTGTGGATCCACGGCGACCTGCATCCGGGCAACCTCGTCACACGCCACGGCACGCTCGCCGCGATCATCGACTTCGGCGACGTCACCGCAGGCGACCCCGCCTATGACCTGGCGGTCGCCTGGCTGGCGTTCGACGCCGCAGGGCGCGAGCGATTCCTCGCCGCGGCGGGCTCTGGCTACGACATCGACGTCTGGGTGCGGGCGCGCGCCTGGGCTGCCGCCGTCGTGCTCATGCTGCTGGCCCACAGCGACGACAACCCCGCCTACTTCGCGCTGGGACGGGATGCTGCCACCGAGGTGCTCGCAGACGCCTGAGGCCGCGATATCCATCTTCGATGGAAACGAAAAACCCCCGCTCAGCGGGGGTTTTTTCGTCTTGCTGGGGTACCTGGACTCGAACCAAGAACAACTGAACCAGAATCAGCCGTGTTGCCAATTACACCATACCCCAAGGCTGTCAGCCGAAGCCGTGCCGAGGAATGAGTCTACGCGACGCGGGCACGTGCTCCAAACCGAGCCGTCACCCGCGCGCGTCGAGCAGTGCCCCGAGGCGGCGGATCGACTCGGATCTGCCGAGCAGCTCGATCGACTCGAACAGCGGCGGCGACACCCGGCGGCCGCTCAGCGCGACGCGCAGGGGGCCGTAGGCGACGCGGGGCTTGAGGCCGAGGCCACCCTCCTCCACGGGCGAGATCAGGGCGCCGGCGAGGGCGTCCTGCACCGCGGCGGCGGTGAACTCGGTGTCGGGCACGAGCTCGAGGGCGCCGACCGAGGCGACCAGCACCTCGTTCGCGTTCGCCGGCAGGGAGGCGAGGGCATCGTCCTGGTACGCGACCGTGTCGGAGAACAGGAAGCCGAGCAGGCCGGGCGCGTCGCCGAGCAGCTGCATGCGCTCCTGCACCAGTGGGGCAGCTGCGACGAGCATGGCCTCCTGGGCCGGCGTCGGGTTCTCGGCGACCACTCCGGCAGCGGCCAGGTACGGCACCAGGCGATCGGCGAAATCGCCGGGCTGCAGCATCCGGATGTGGTCGCCGTTGATCGACTCCGCCTTCTTCTGGTCGAAGCGTGCCGGGTTCGGGTTGACGTCGACGATGTCGAACGCCGCCACGAGCTCCTCGAGCGAGAAGACGTCGCGGTCGGGGCCGATCGACCAACCGAGGAGCGCCAGGTAGTTGAGCAGGCCTTCGTGGATGAAGCCCTTGTCGCGCTGCAGGAAGAGGTCCGCCTTCGGGTCGCGCTTGGAGAGCTTCTTGTTGCCCTCCTCGCCGAGCACGAGGGGCATGTGCGCGAAGCGCGGGACGAACGTCGTGACACCGGCATCGACCAGTGCGCTGTAGAGCGCGAGCTGGCGGGCGGTCGAGGGCATGAGGTCCTCGCCGCGGATGACGTGGGTGATGCCCATGAGCGCGTCGTCGACGGGGTTCACGAACGGATACAGCGGCACGCCGCCGGCACGCACGAGGACGAAGTCGGGGAACGAACCCGCCGGGAAGGTCACCTCGCCGCGGATCAGGTCGACGTAGGTGAGGTCCTCGTCGGGGACCCGCAGGCGCCACGCGGGCTCGCGGCCCTCGCCGCGGAAGGCCGCCTTCTGCTCGTCGGTGAGGTCGCGGTCGTAGTTGTCGTAGCCGAGCTGCTTCGCACGGCCGTTCGCCTCATTGCGGGCGTCGATCTCCTCCGCGGTCGAGTAGCTCTCGTACACGGCTCCGGCGGCGATGAGCTTGTCGAGCACCTCGCGGTAGATGTGGTGGCGCTGCGACTGGCGGTACGGGGCGTGCGGACCGCCGACCTCGACTCCCTCGTCCCAGTCGATCTTGAGCCAGCGGAGGGCGTCGAGAAGCTGCTGGTAGCTCTCCTCGCTGTCGCGCGCCGCGTCGGTGTCTTCGATGCGGAACACGAGCTTGCCGCCGGTGTGACGCGCGTATGCCCAGTTGAACAGCACCGTGCGGATGAGTCCGACGTGCGGAAGACCGGTCGGCGAGGGGCAGAACCGGACGCGGACGTCGGTGCCGGTGGCGGTCGTGGTGCGGGGATCAGGCGAAGAAGACATCACCCCTGAGTCTAGTTGCGGGATGCTGCGGAACCAGGCTCGGCCAGGGGCTCGGCGATGAGCCGCGCAAGGGCGTTCAGCGTCGCGCGCACCGCGGGAACGCGGTCCGCGCCGCGCGCCGTCACGGTGTGGATGCGGCGCTGCTCCCCCGCCGGCAGCGGCACCACCGCCACCCCGGGCAGCTGCGGGAACGACTCGACCGCCATCCGGGGCAGCGTCGCGACGCCGATCCCCTGCGCGACGAGCCCTTCGACGGCGACGAAGTTGTCGGTCTCGAACGCGATGCGCGGCGCGAACCCGGCGCGCCCGCACAGCTCGAGCAGGTGACCCCGGCAGCGCGGGCATCCGGCGATCCAGTCGTCGTCGGCGAGCGTGGCGACGTCGATGATCTCCGCGGTCGCCGCGGGGTGCTCGGCGGGGAGCACCGCCAGCAGCTCGTCGGCGCCGACCGTCTGCACGGCGAGGCCGCGGGCACTCGAGCCGTGCGGGTCGTCGCGGTCACCCGGGTAGCTGAAGGTGAGGGCGATGTCGGTGCGGTCCTCGCGCACGGCCTCGACGGCCTCCGGCGGCTCCGCCTCGACGTAGGTGAGGGAGATTCCCGGATGCCGCTGCGCGAGGTCCGCGAGCAGTCGCGGCACGATCGTGGGCGAGGCGGACGGGAAGCCGACGAGGCGCACGCGCGCGGCGCGGAGACCGCGGAGCTCTGCGAGCTCGCCGGCGGCAGCATCCAATGCCGTCGTCACGGCGGGAGCGTGCCGCGCGAGGATGCGGCCGGCATCGGTGAGGCGGACGCTGCGACCGACCCGTTCGACGATCGCGACCCCGAGGCGCTGCTCGAGGCGCTTGAGCTGCTGGCTCACCGCGGGCTGACTGAAACCCAGGGAGAGGGCGGCGCCCGTGATGGACCCTTCATCCGCGATCGCCTTCACCACGCGGAGTTCGCGCGCGTCGAAGCCCGGGTCGTCGTCCCACGCATCCGTCATGCCTGAATCATAAGCGCTCGTTATGACCTGCATGGAACACCTGCCGTAGACGTGAGCAATCGCCACCGTCACTCTGGATGCATGCCCGCGATCGCTCCTTCCTCCGCCCTCGACGCCGCACGGCGTGAGTTCGCCGGCGGCCGCGACTACCTCGCGGCGTGCACGGTGGGCCTGCCGAGCCGGGCGACGCGACGCGCTGTGCTGGCAGACCTCGACGCCTCCGCCTCGGGCCGCCCCGACCTCGCCGCCTACTGCGCGGCGGTCGAGCGCTCGCGAGCCCTCTTCGCATCCCTGGTCGGCGTGGGCGCCGAACGGGTGGCGATCGGCTCGCAGACCTCGGTCGCGGCGGGAATGGTGGCCTCCGCGCTCCCCCACGGCGCCGAGGTGCTCGTGCCCGAGGGCGAGTTCTCGTCGCTCGTGCTGCCGTTCGTCCACTCCGGCCGCGGGCTCGTCGTGCGCACCGCGCCGCTGGCCGACCTGGCCGCGCACGTGCGTCCGACCACGGCGCTCGTCGCGTTCTCCGTGGTGCAGTCGGCGACCGGGGAGGTGGCGGATGCCGCGGCGATCGCCGCCGCAGCGGCCTCGCACGATGCCCTCACGCTGTGCGACGCGACCCAGGCCGTCGGCTGGCTGCGCGTCGAGGCATCCGTCTTCGATGCCGTCGTGTGCCACGCGTACAAGTGGCTCTGCGCACCGCGGGGCGTGTCGTTCCTGACCGTGTCGGACCGTCTGGGGGCGCGCATGACGCCGCTCAACGCCGGCTGGTACGCCGGGGACGACCCCTGGTCGTCGTGCTACGGCACGGACGTCGAGCTCGCGCCCGACGCCCGCCGCTTCGACGTGTCGCCGGCCTGGCAGGCCTTCGTCGGCGCCGCCCCGGCACTCGAGCTCTTCGCGTCGCTGGACCCTGCGGAGCTCCATGAGCACGCGACCGGCCTCGCTGCGGCGTTCCGCACGGGCCTCGGCCTCGCACAGCCGGAGCGCGCGTCGGCGATCGTCACGTGGGACGACGCCGAGGGGTGCGATCTCGCGCGGCTGACGGCGGCGGGGATCACCGCATCCGGTCGATCGGGCCGCGCGCGCGTGGCGTTCCACGTCTTCAACGACGCCGACGACGTCGACCTCGCGCTCGCGGCGCTGGGCCACTGACGGCACGCCCACGGGGCATCCGGGCGACTGCGTAGACTGCCAACGCGGGTCAGCCGGGCCCCGCACGACGGAGGCCGCATGACCGCCCACCCCGACCGCACGGTGCTGCGCGGCGGCAGAGTGGTCGACGGCACGGGAGGGGACTCCCGCGTCGCCGACGTCGAGATCCTCGGCGATCGGATCGGCGCGATCGGCGAGGTCGCGCCGCGGGAAGGCGATGACGTCGTCGACTGCCGCGGGCGCCTCGTGATGCCGGGCTTCATCGACGCGCACGCGCACGCCGACGGAGCCGTCTTCCGGTCGGACGTGCAGCTCGCCCTGCTGCGCCAGGGAGTCACGACCGTCATCGGCGGGCAGGACGGCGTCTCGTACGCCCCCGGCGACGGCGTCTGGGCGAGCCGGTACTTCGCGGCGATCAACGGCGCCCACCCGACCTACGCGGGCGGCGGCGTCGCAGAGCTGCTCCGCACCTACGACGACACCACGCCCCTCAACGTCGGCTATCTCGTACCTGCCGGCACCGTGCGCCACGAGGTCATGGGCATGGCGACGGGACGAGCGGATGCTGCGCAGCTGACCCGGATGCAGCGGCTCGTGGCCGACGGGCTCGACGCCGGCGCGCTCGGGCTGTCGACCGGGCTCGACTACGTGCCCGGCATCTTCGCCGACACGGACGAGCTCGCACAGCTGTGCGCTCCCCTGGCCGCGGCGGGCGGGCTCTACGTGACGCACATGCGCGGCGGCTACGAGACCAACACCGCGGCCGGGCTCCAAGAGGTCGTCGCCATCTGCGCGGCGGGTGACGCGCACGACGGCGTCCGCGGACACGTCTCGCACCTTCACGTCGACGCCGACGACGCCGGGCTGCTGCTGGCTGAGGCCGCAGCATCCGGAGCCGATCTCTCCTTCGACATGTACCCGTACACCCGAGGCTGCACGCTCGTCTCGATGGCGGTGCTTCCGCCGGAGTACAGCGCGCTGGCCGTCGACGAGGCGATCGCCCGGCTGTCGGATCCCGCCGAGCGCGCGCGGCTGCGCGACGAGTGGTTCCCCACCGTCGCACACAAGCCGAGTCTCGGACCCGACTGGGCCTCGATGATCCGCGTCGGGCACACGCCCGCGAAGGACTGGGCCTGGGCGCCCGGACGGACACTCGCCGAGATCGCCGATCGTCGGCAGACCTCGGTCGAAGACGCGACGCTCGACCTCCTCGTCGCCGGGCGCATGGAGGTCAACGCGGTGATGGCGGTGCGAGACGAGCGACCGGTCGAGAATCTGGCGCAGCTGTTCGCACATCCAGGGCACACCGGCGGCTCGGACGGCATCTTCATCGGGGCGGTGCCGCACCCCCGCGCGTGGGGCGCGTTCGGCCGGTTCCTCGGCACCTACGTCGGACGCTCGTTCACGTGGGAGGGTGCCGCCGTCCACCTCGCCGCGCGCGCCGCCGACCGGTTCGGACTGGCCGATCGCGGCATGCTGCGTCCTGGCGCTGCCGCGGATGTCGCCATCGTGGATCCGGCGGCCGTCACGGATGCCGCCACCTACGACGACCCCCAGCAGCCCGTGCGCGGCATCGACGACGTGTTCGTCAACGGCACGCACGTCCTGCGCGGCGGAGGACTCACCGGCGCTCTGGCCGGGCGCGGACTTCGCCGTTCGAATCAGACTGCTCCCCTGTCACGAACTGCTGCCCCGGCCGGCACTTCGTGACAGGCGAGCAACCATTCGCCCCAAGGAGAGGAAACCCATGACCAAGCAAGCCGTCCTCATCGAGAACGCTCCGAAGCCCGCCGGGCCCTACAGCCACGGTGTCGCCGCCGCGGGCCTGCTCTTCACGGCCGGGTTCGGCCCGCAGGACCCCGCGACGGGAGAGGTCGTGCCCGGCGGCGTCTACGAGCAGACGCAGCAGGTGCTGCGCAACGTCGGCAGCGTGCTCGCCGCCAAGGGCGCCTCGTTCGACGACGTCGTCAAGGTGACGGCGCACCTGCAGCACCTCAAGCGCGACTTCGCCGAGTACAACCGAGCCTACGCCGAGTTCTTCACCGAGCCCTACCCGGTGCGCACCACGGTCGGCTCCGACCTGTACGACATCCTCGTCGAGATCGACGTCGTCGCGGTCCTCCCGGGCGAGTGATGTCAGCCCCGCAGCGCGGTGTCGCGGCTCGCCTGCTCGACGCGGGCGACAAGGCGCTGCCGTCGGATGCCGCGGGCCTGACCGTCGCCGAATTCCTGGCGCGCAGGCCACGGCTCGCCGACCTGTGGACGCCCCTCGTCGTGCTCGACGACGGCGTGCTCGACGACAACATCGCGTTCCTGGCCGGCTGGGTGGCCGCGCGAGGGCTCGAGCTCATGCCGCACGGCAAGACCACGATGGCGCCGCAGCTGTGGCATCGGCAGCTGGATGCGGGAGCCACCGGCATCACGGTGGCGAACCCCTCGCAGCTGCGCGTGGCGGTGGATGCCGGCATCCCGGCGATCATGCTCGCCAACCAGCTCGTGCAGCCGGAGGCGATCCGCTGGACCGCCGACGTCGTCGCGGCGGGCACGAGGATCTGGAGCTGGGTCGATGACGTCGCCGGGATCGAGGTGATCGAGCGTGCCCTCGGCGGGCCTGCGGAGCTGCCCCTCGAGGTTCTCGTGGACGTGGGCCGTCCCGGGGGCCGCACGGGCGCCCGATCGCTCAAGGCGGCGGTCGCGGTGGCCGAACGCGCGGCGGCCTCGCCGGCCGTGCGCCTCGCCGGCGTCACCGGGTACGAGGGCTCCGTCGCGCACGGGCGCGGCGAAGAGGCGCTGGCGTCGGCGAGGGCGTACATCGACGAGCTGCTCGCCGTCCACGACGCGGTGGCCGAGCTCTACGACGACGGCGACGTGCTGGTGTCCGCCGGCGGCAGCGCCTATCCGGACGTGGTCGGCGCGGCGTTCGCCGCCGCAGCCGTCGGCGGCGACGGCTCGCGATTCGTCCTGCGCTCGGGGGCGTACCTCGTGCACGACCACGGCTACTACCGCCAGAACTCGCCGTTCGAGGGCGCGGGACTCCGCCCCGCGGCGCGCGGGCTCGCACGAGTGGTGTCGCGACAGGACGCCGACACGGCGATCGTCGATGCCGGCAAGCGCGACTTCCCGTACGACGAGGGACTGCCGACGCCGCTGTACGCGATCACAAGGGACGGTGAGCGGATGCCGCTGACCGGCGCCGAGACCACCAAGCTCAGCGATCAGCACGGCTTCGTGCGCATCGGGCGCGATTCGCCTCTGTCCGTGGGCGATCTCGTGGTGTTCGGGCTCTCGCACCCGTGCACGATGCTCGACAAGTGGCGGCTCGTGCCGGTGGTGGACTCCGTGGAGGATCTGGAGGCCGCGATCGTGACCGACCTCGTCGAGACGCGGTTCTGAGGGCCCCGTCGGGCGGTCAGGCGCCCGACGCGGCCTCCGGAGCCCGCGCGGTCGACGCCCGCCAGCCCAGCGGAGAAAGCACCACCGAGGCGGCCACGAGCACCATCACGACGAGCGCGAGCCCGCCGTAGCCGATCCAGCCGAGCAGTGCGCCGGCGGTGATCGCGCCGAGGCCGCCGACGATGCTCATCGTGAAGTCGCTGATCCCCTGCCGCCTGGTGCGCAGCTCCTCCGACGACGACTCGGTCAGCAGCGTCGAGCCTGCGACGGTCGACGCGCTCCACCCGAGCCCGAGCAGCACCAGCGCGACGGTGACCGCCGTCGTCGAGGCTTGGCCGAACGACGCCGTCAGCAGCGCGGCGGCGAGCAGCGCCTGACCCACGAGGATCGTCGGGACACGCCCGACCTTGTCGGCGAGGATGCCGAAGATCGGCGAGAGCACGTACATGCCGGCGATGTGCAGGCTGATCGTGAGACCGATGACCGACAGGGTCGCGGCCTCCGTCGCCCCGTGGGTCAGGTGCGCCAGGTGCACGGGCGTCATGGCCATGACCGAGACCATGGTGCCGTGGGCCGCGGCGACCGCGAAGATCGCATAGCGCGCGGCCACGGGCCGGTCGGCCTTGGCGATCGCCCGGCTCGCCGCCTTCGCGGAGGCGACCACGCGCTGCGCGAGCAGCAGCGGGTCGGGTCGCATCGCGACCAGATAGAGGACGATGGCGAGCCCCTGCGCGACGATGGTGAACAGGTACGCACCCGTCAGCGGCGGCATCCCGATGGCGCCGCCGATCAGTTCGCCGGGACCGGTGAGGTTCGGGCCGAGGACCGCTCCCACGGTGGTCGCCCACACCACGATCGACAGATCACGGCCGCGGGAGGCATCCGTCGCGAGATCCGCCGCGGCGAAGCGGGACTGCAGGTTCGCGGCCTGCCCTGAGCCGATGATGAGGAATCCCACGAGCAGGACCGGGAACGATCGCAGCGCGACGGCGAAGATCACGAGGCCGACGCCGATGAGTGCGACGGCCATACCCGTGGTGAGTGACAGCCTGCGGCCGCGGCGGCGGGCGATCGCCGCGAGCGGCACCGCCGTCAGCGCCGTGCCGAAGGTGACCGCGGCGGCCGCCAGCCCCGAGAACGCGTCTTCGCCGGACAGCTCGGCCGCGAGCACCGCGCCCAGCGACAGCGTCGCACCGAACGCGAGCCCGCCGAGCACCTGCCCGCCCGACAGGACCCACACGGTGCGTCGCTGGACGCGCGCGACCTCGTGAGCGGTCGGCGCGATGTCGACCGCCGGTTCTGATCCGGTCTCAGGCATCGCGGGCGGGATTGCGGAGCGTCCCGAGCCCGGTGATCTCGACCTCGACGGTGTCACCCGCGCTGATCTGGCCGACGCCGGCGGGGGTGCCCGTGAGGATGACGTCGCCCGGCAGCAGCGTGAAGGCGGCCGAGGCGAAGGCGATGACATCGGCGAGCGAGAAGATCATGTCGCTGATCGGACCCTGCTGGCGGACCTCGCCGTTGAGACGGGTCGTGATGACCGCGGGGCCGTTCACGTCGAAATCGGTCTCGATCGCCGGACCCAGCGGGCAGGACGTGTCGAAGCCCTTGGCGCGCGCCCACTGGCCGTCCGACTTCTGCCAATCACGCGCCGTGAGGTCGTTCGCGATCGTGTAGCCGAAGACGTAGTCGAGCGCGTTCTCGGCCGAGACGTTCTTGGCGATGCGGCCGATGACGGCGGCGAGCTCGCCCTCGAAGCTGATGAAGTCAGACCCCTTGGGGAGCACGACCGCGTCGCCGGGGCCGATCACCGAGGTGTTCGGCTTGAAGAACAGCATCGGCGACGTCGGCACGTCGTTGCCCATCTCGGCAGCGTGGTCGCGGTAGTTGCGGCCCACCGCCACGATCTTGGAGCGGGGGATCACCGGCGCCAGCAGAGCGACATCGGCCAGCGGCACGCGCTCCCCGGTGGTCTCGTAGCCGGCGAACATCGGGTCGCCCGCGAGGACGACCAGCTCGCCCTCGTCGACGATCCCGAATCTGATGGCGTCGTTGTGGCTGAAGCGCGCGATCCTCACCCGCTCAGCCTAGCGAGAAGCGCCGACGCCGGCCGGGGTGCGCGCACCGGAACGACGGAGCGGACGGATGCCGCAGCATCCGTCCGCTCCAGAAGGTCGGTGTCAGCGCCGCTCAGCCGTCGAGGCGCACGAGCCAGTTGTGCTTGTCTTCGCGGCGGCCGTACTGGATGTCGGTGAGTTCCTCGCGCAGCGAGAGGGCGAGCGAGCCGGTCGGCTGCTCGTCGAGGAAGTCCTTGCCCTTGAGCACGCCGATCGGGGTGACCACGGCGGCCGTCCCGCAGGCGAACACCTCGACGATGTCGCCGGATGCCACACCCTGACGCCACTCGTCGAACGACACCGCACGACCCTCGACCTTGTGGCCACGGTCGGCGGCGAGCTGCAGGATCGAGTCGCGCGTGATGCCCTCGAGGATCGAGTCGGACTGCGGAGTGACGATCGTGCCGTCTTTGTAGACGAACACGACGTTCATGCCGCCGAGCTCCTCGACGTTGCGGTCCTGGTCGAGGAAGACGACCTGGTCGCACTCGTTCTCGTACGCCTCGGACTGCGGCAGCAGGCTCGCGGCGTAGTTGCCGCCGGTCTTGGCCGCGCCCGTGCCGCCCTTGCCGGCGCGGGCGTAGTCCTCGCTGAGCCAGATCGACACCGGCTGCACACCGCCCTTGAAGTAGGCGCCGGCGGGCGAGGCGATGACGTAGTAGCCGACCTTGTGCGCGGGACGGACGCCCAGGAACGCCTCCTTGGCGAACATGAAGGGGCGCAGGTACAGGCTCTGGTCATCGCCCGACGGCACCCACGCACCATCGACGGCGATGAGCTCGCGCAGCGACTGGATGAAGTACGTGACCGGCAGCTCCGGCAGGGCGAGGCGACGGGCGGAGCGCTGCAGCCGGCGGCCGTTCTGATCGGGACGGAAGGTGTGGACCGACCCGTCCGCGTGGCGGTAGGCCTTGATGCCCTCGAAGATCTCCTGGCCGTAATGCAGCACCGCCGCAGCGGGATCGAGCGAGAGCGGGCCGTAAGGCTGGACGCGCGGTCGGTGCCATCCGCCGCCGACCGACCAGCAGATGTCGACCATGTGGTCGGTGAAGCTGGTGCCGAAGCCGGGGTTCGAGAGGATCTCCTCGCGCTGCGCCGTGGTCTTCGCCTGGAGGTTGCGGTTGACGGTGAACTCGAGAGGCGCGAGTCCGGTGTCGGGATCGGAATCGATGAGGGTCATGACGAGCCTGTGCTTTCGTGCGGTCGAGCCGCTGGATGGAGAGGCGCTTGCCGGTTCCAGGTTACGCCGGGAGCCGGCCGGCGATGGCGTCGCCGATCTGCGCGGTGGTGCGCGCTGCGGTGCCCCGGTTCGCGATGTCCTCTTCGACAGCCGTAGTGACGCGCTGTGCCTCGTCGGAGAGCCCGAGGTGATCGAGCAGCAGCGAGACGGAGAGGATCGCGGCCGTGGGATCGGCCTTCTGCTGTCCTGCGATGTCGGGCGCCGATCCGTGCACGGGCTCGAACATCGAGGGGAACGCGCCATCGGGGTTGATGTTGCCCGAGGCTGCGAGGCCGATGCCACCGGTCACGGCGCCGGCCAGGTCTGTGAGGATGTCGCCGAAGAGGTTGTCGGTGACGATCACGTCGAAACGGCCCGGGTTCGTGACCAGGAAGATGGTTGCCGCGTCGACGTGCAGATAGTCTACGGCGACGTCGGGGTGCTCCCGCGCCACCTCGTCGACCAGGCGCTTCCAGATGCCGCCGGCGTGCACGAGCACGTTCGTCTTGTGCACGAGGGTCACGCGCTTCGAGCGGCGCTCCGCCAGGTCGAACGCGTAGCGCACCACCCGCTCGACGCCGAAGGCGGTGTTCACCGAGGTCTCGTTGGCGACCTCGTGCGGCGTGCCGGTGCGGATCGATCCGCCGTTGCCGACGTACGGCCCCTCGGTGCCCTCGCGGACCACGACGAAGTCGATGTCGCCCGGCTCGGCCAGCGGCCCCGGCACGCCTGGGTACAGCTTCGACGGACGCAGGTTGACGTAGTGGTCGAGCTCGAACCGCAGCTTGAGCAGCAGCCCGCGCTCGATGTTCGCGTGCGTCAGCCGCGGGTCGCCGGGCACTCCCCCGACAGCGCCCAGGAGGATCGCATCGTGCGTCTTGATCGCGTCGAGGTCGTCGTCCGTGAGCGTGTCGCCGGTCTCGAGGTAGCGGGCGGCGCCCAGCGAGTACCGCGTCTTCTCGAAACGGATGCTGCTGCCCGCGGTCGCGGCGTCGAGCACCTTCTCCGCTTCGGCGATGACCTCCGGACCGATGCCGTCACCCGGGATGACGGCCAGCTTCACGACACGCGACATGGTGCTCCTACGACTTCTGGCGGGACCCTCCCAGGGTAGTGGCCGCGATGACCCCCGCGACGACCACGAGGGCCGCACCGATGAGCGCAGTGACCGTGACGCCGGCGTCGAACGCCGTGGCCGCCGCCTCGAAGAGCGCCTCGCCGGACGCCCCGCCGATCTGGTCGGCCGCGTGCACCGCACCCGCCAGGGTCTCGGACGCCGCCGCTGCCGCAGCATCCGGAACTCCGTCCGGCACCACGAGATTCGTGCGGTACAGAGCCGTCAGGATGCCGCCCAGCACCGTCGTGCCGAGAACAGCACCGAGCTCGTACGCGGTCTCGGAGACGGCGCTCGCGGCACCCGCCTTCGCGGGTGGCGCGCTCGAGAGCACGAGCTCGTTCGACACGGTCTCGGCCGCGCCGATTCCGATGCCGAGCGAGATGAACGCCGCCACCAGCGTGCCGATGCTGTCGGGCCCGGTCGCGAACGCCACCGCGATGTAGCCCGCGACGGAGAACACCAGCGCGACCGGGACGACGATCCGTGCAGGCCACTTCTTCGAGATCGGCACGACCGCGAGGCCTGCCAGGATCATCATCGCGAGGCCCGGGACGAGTGCGAGACCGGCCTGCATCGGCGACAGCCCGACGATGAGCTGCAGATGCTGCGCGACGAAGAAGAGGAAGCCGACCAGCGCGATCACGCTGAGGAGGTTCACGAGCAGCGCACCGCTGAACGTGCCGAGGCCGAACAGCCGCATGTCGAGCATCGGGGTCTTGGCGCGGAGCTGGCGTCGTACGAAGAGCACGCCGAAGCCGAGGCCGACGAGCATCGGCAGCCACGCGGCGACCGTGAACCCGTGCACCGCGAGCTCCTTGATGCCGTAGACGACCGGGATCATCGTCGCCATAGACAGCGCGATGCTGAGCGGGTCGATACGGCCGGGCTTCGGGTCTCGGCTCTCGGGCACGAGCAGCGGTGCGAGCACCAGAAGCGGGATCAGCACGGGCACCGACATGAGGAACACCGAGCCCCACGAGAAGTGCTCGAGGAGCAGTCCGCCCACGATCGGGCCGAGTGCCGCTCCCGCAGAGAACATCGATGCCCAGACCGCGATCGCGAGGCGCCGCTGATCGCGGTCGGTGAAGATGCTGCGCAGCAGCGAGAGCGTCGACGGCATCAGCATCGCGCCGAACACGCCCATCGCCGCGCGGGCTGCGATGAGCCACGCGGCGCTCGGCGCGAAAGCCGCGAGCACGGACACGGCGGCGAAGCCGGTCGCGCCGATGAGCAGCATCCGTCGTCGTCCGAATCGGTCGCCGAGCGTGCCCATCGTGACGAGCAGGCCCGCGAGCACGAGCGGATACGCGTCGATAATCCACAGCTGCTGGGCGCTCGAGGGCCCGAGTTCGAGGGCGATCGACGGCAGCGCGAAGCTCAGCACCGTGTTGTCGACCGACACGAGCAGCACCGGCAGCATGAGCACGACCAGCGCCGCCCAGCCGCGCCAGCCGACCTTCCGGCCCTGGGCGTCGGCGAGAGAGAGTTCTTGAGTGAGAGTCATCATTTCTATACCGTCCAGCCGGTATAGTAACAGGATGTCCCGACACCTGTCGATACCATCGAGGCCATGAGCCGCCCTCCCCTCGCCCGCGAGAAGGTGCTCGATGCCTTCGAGCAGATCCTCATCGAGGAGGGCGAGCGCGCGGCCACGATGGACGCCACCGCGAAGGCCGCGGGGGTCTCCAAGGGCGGACTGCTGTACCACTTCGGCACGAAGGAGGCTCTCGAAGCCGCGCTCATCGAACGGCTGCGGGCGCTCGTGCAGGCGGACGTCGACCGGATGGCGTCCGCACCGGAGGGCCCGATCGCCTACTTCCTGCACACGTCGGTCATGGCGAACGACCCGATCGACCGCGCGATCCTTGCGACATCGCGACTCGCACAGGGGGGCGACGCGACGGCGAGCGACGCGCTGCGGTACATCAGAGACGACTGGGCCGCCGTGCTTCGGCCCCACACGAAGGACGCCACGGCGCTCGATCTCGTGATGCTCGTGAGCGACGGCCTCTACTTCAACAACGCCCTCGCGGGCGGCTCCATCCCCGGCCCGGTCCCCCGCGGCGAGGCGCTCGACGCGCTGGTGGCGCTGGTGGAACGCGCCGCGCGTCCCTGACCCGCGCCCGCTTGACGGCGTGCGGATGCCGCGCCAACGAGCCTTTACAGAGGGCTCAGGGACGCGGCATCCGTCGTGGAATCAGGACTCGGTGATCTCGATCTGGCGGAACAGGTCGGCCTGGATCGCGGTGCTCACCTCGTCGAGCAGGGCGTCGGGCACCGGCGAGTCGACCGTGAGGACCGACAGCGCCTGGCCGCCGGCCGTCTGGCGCGCGATCTGCATGCCGGCGATGTTGATGCCCGCCTCGCCGAACTTCTGGCCGTAGATCGCGACGATGCCGGGCCGATCGGTGTACAGCATGACGACGTGGTTCGTCTCGATCGGCAGCTCGATCGCGTAGTCGTTGATGCCGACCAGCTTCTCGACCTGCTTCGGTCCGGTGAGCGTGCCCGAGATCGCGAGCTGCGAGCCGTCCGACAGGGCGCCGCGCAGCGTGATGACGTTGCGGTACTCGGGGCTGTCGTCGTCGACGAGCAGGCGCACCTCCACACCGCGCTGTTCGGCGAGCAGCGGAGCATTCACGTACGACACGGTCTCGCTGACGATGTTCGTGAAGACGCCCTTGAGCGCAGCGAGCTTGAGAACGCTGACGTCGTAGCCCTGCAGCTCGCCGTGCACCTCGACGTCGAGGCTCGTGAGGGGCGACCGGGCGAGCGCCGAGAAGATCTGACCGAGCTTCTCGACGAGCGGGATGCCGGGACGCACGTACGGGTCGATGACGCCGCCCGCGACGTTCACGGCGTCCGGAACGAGCTCGCCGCCGAGCGCGAGGCGCACGGACTTCGCGACAGAGACGCCCGCCTTCTCCTGTGCCTCTTCGGTGGAGGCGCCGAGGTGCGGGGTGACGACGACGTTCGGGAGGTCCAGCAGCGCCGCGGCGGTCCCGCCCTCCGCCGGGGGCTCCGAGGTGAAGACGTCGAGGCCGGCGCCCGCGATCTCGCCCGCGGTGAGGGCGGCGTGGAGCGCCTCTTCATCGATGAGGCCGCCGCGCGCGACGTTGACCACGTACGCGGTCGGCTTCATGATCTTGAACTGCTCGGCGCCGATCATGCCCGTGGTCTCGGGGGTCTTCGGCATGTGGATCGTGACGAAGTCGCTCTGCTCGAGCAGCTCGTCGAGCGTGACCAGCTGCACGCCGAGCTGCTGCGCGCGGGCGCTCGTGACATAGGGGTCGTACGCGATGACGCGCACGTCGAACGCCTGCAGGCGCGCCGTGATCAGCGCGCCGATGCGGCCGAGGCCGATGATGCCGACCGTCTTCTCGAAGAGCTCGGTGCCGGTGTACGAGCTGCGCTTCCACGCACCGCCCGAGAGCGAGGCGTGCGCGGCGGGGATGCGGCGCGCGAGGCTGAGGATGTGGCCGACCGTGAGCTCTGCCGCCGAGATGATGTTGGAGGTCGGCGCGTTCACGACCATGACGCCGGCGGTGGTGGCCGTCTTGATGTCGACGTTGTCGAGCCCGACGCCGGCGCGGGCGACGACCTTGAGGACGGGCGCCGCGGCGATCGCCTCGGCGTCGATCTTCGTCGCCGACCGGATCAGCACCGCGTTGGCGTCGGCAAGGGCCGTAAGAAGTGCGGGGCGGTCGGTGCCGTCGACGTTGCGCACGTCGAAGTCGGGACCCAGGGCATCGATCGTGGCGGGAGAGAGCTCTTCGGCGATCAGGACGACAGGCTTCGGCACGGGTGTTCCTTAGTGGGGCGGTGCGCGAACGCGCGGAGCAGAACCGGATGCCGCGCCGCACGCCGTCGGGGGGCGAGGCCTGTGCCAGCCTACCGCCCGCGCGGCGCGGCGCCCGACCGTGTGACGGCCGGCGACAGGCTCAGCCCAGGAAGGACGCGGAGTTCAGCGTCGTGTACGCGACGACGTTCAGCCAGAACACCGCCACCAGCGCGAGGCCGGTGAGCATCACGAGGAGGAGCTCGTGCGGTGCCCGTCGATAGCCGATCGCGAACGCTCCGCCCCACACCAGCAGCGGGAACACCGCGGCGAAGATCCAGATGAACCAGCCGAGGGCGTTGAGCGAGACGCCCGCGCCCCCGAACGTCTGAAGCGTGATCACGAGGTTGCCGATCGCGTTCCAGACCGCGTAGGCGTAGAACAGGCCCACAGCGCCCGAGATCGTCGCCACGAGCCACGTGGGCGTCTTGCCGCGCTTCGCGGCCGAAGGCGCAGCATCCATCACGTTCTCGCTCATTGTCCGATCGCCCCGATCATCACGAAGGGCCAGGGCAGCAGCAGCACGACTCCGGCCGCGAGCCACGTGAACCGCAGCCACGCGCGTGAGGCGCGGGTCAGCAGCAGGGTGGTGGCGAACCACAGCAGGGGGGCCAGCACGGCGAGCCACAGGCTTCCCTGGTACATCACGTCGGTCACGAGGTACTGGGCCCTCCCCTGCAGGCGCAGGCCTCCGATGAGCCAGCCGATCGCATACAGGGCGTACACGCCGCCGAGCACGCCGAACGCGATCAGCGCGCCGTTGCCCATCGGCCGGCGGTCGGCGGTGGCGGTCGGCGCCGCGGACGAGCTCTCGGCCACCGATCCCGCGACCGGCGCGTCCGCGCCGCCCAGCGTCTCGCTGCCCCTGCCCACGGCGGTGAAGCCCTTGGGGAGCTCCGGTGGCGTCGACGAGGGCGGCGTACCGCGCTCGTCCTCCGGCTCTGCGGCCGCACCGTGGTCGAGCGTGGGATCGTCGTCGCCGTCCCAGCTGAGGGCGTCGTCGTCGCGTCCGGTCGTCACGCTCTCAGCGTAGTGCCGCGGCTCGGCAAGCCCGGGTGCCACCTGCGGTGGGCGCGGCACCCGGGCTCGCGTCGCTCAGTCGAAGAGCCGCAGCATCAGGGTGTGCCACGTGACCGGGCCCACGATCCCGTCGACCGGCGGCGCGAACAGCTGCTGGAACTCACGGACCGCGGCGTCGGTGGCCGGACCGAAGTCGCCGTCGACCGTGAGTCCGGCGAGGAGCGTCTGCACGGCGCGCACGGCCTCGCCCTTCGCTCCGCCCGGGCCGTCGCCCTGCTTCACGGTGATGATGAGGCTCGGCCAGTCCAGCTGCCCGAGAGTGGTCGAGATCTCGACGGCGCGGAGCGTCTGCTGGAAGGTCCTGGCGGCCTGGCCGCTCTGGGGGCCGAACGCACCGTCGGCCGCGATGGTCGCGCCGTGCGCACGCAGCAGATGCTGCGCGGCGAGGACGCGCCAGTTCGTGGCCTGCGACGACCCCTGCTTCACGAGCGCCCACGGCCGGTCGCCCGGCATGAACGTGCTGAAGAACGACCAGGTCTCGCGGCCGGCCACGCCGTCGAGGGTGAGGCCCCACGACTCCTGGAAGAACTCGACCCGCTCCTTCGTGATGGGGCCGAAGTCCCCGTCCACGACCAGCGGGTCCTCCCCCGGCGATCGCGCGAGCCCGAACTGCTGAACGGCGCGCACGGCGTCGCCGGTCGACCCCTGCTGCACCGCGATGACGAGCTTGGGCCAGGTCACGGGCCCGACGATGCCGTCGGCGGGCACGCCCTGCGCGGTCTGGACGGCGGAGACGGCGGCCGCGGTCGCGGGCCCGTAGTCGCCGTCGACGACGACGGCATGGCCGTGCGCTCTCAGCAGGTACTGGATGCCGGGGACGATCGCTGCCGACGATCCCGGCCCGACGGTGCTCCATGGTTCGACGTTCATGACGGCTCCTCTGATCTGGGTGGAATGCGGGGCGCGCCGCCCCTCATGCTTCCGAGGCGTCGCCGGCGCGCCGTGATACCTCAGTCCCGCACGGTGGAGACGGCATCCGTCTCCACCGCCTTCGCGTACTGCAGCGCCAGCGGCACCGTGAACGCGTCGTCCTCTTCGGTGTAGCGGTGCTGCAGTCCCTGCGCAAGGATGCGCCAGGGCCGTTCGTTGGACGCAGTCGCGGCGTCGCCGTCGTCGGGAAGGAACTGCGTGTAGTCGTACGGATGACTGGCCGTGGCGCCGAGCGGAACCGAGAACGTGTCGACTGCAAGCAGTCCCGCGGCGAGATCGACCTGGAGCAGTCGCTGGAAGCCCGTCGCCCGCTCCCCCGTCGGGGTGCGGAACTCCTGATAGTCGGCGAGCGCCTCGAGCACGGTGTGCCCGGGGATCCCGCCGGCGTTCTCGGTGACGATCGCGCCGAGCCCGTGGAAGTGCCCCGACAGCACGAGCACGACGTTGCGGTTCGGTGCGACGACCCGCTCCCACAGCAGGTCGCCGTGCGAGACCCACCGCGAGGTGGTCGAACGCTCCGCGTCGTCGGTGGCGGTCGCCGGCGTCAGATGCTCGTGCGTCGAGATGACGATGTTCGCGTCCCGGTGGGCGGCGACGACGTCCCGCGCCCAGGCGACCTCGCGCTCGCCGTACGCGTACGGCAGCGAGATCATCACGAACCGCGCGCCGCCCGCGGCGAACGACGACCAGTTCGCGCTGTTGTCGTCCGCGGTGAGCGAGCCGCCGAACCACGGCTGGTCGCGATACCGCTCCGGCCCGAAGTACTCGTTGAAGAGGTCGTTGCTCACGCCGCGTTTGTTGTCGTGGTTGCCCGGAAGCACGCTGTTCGCGATTCCGTTCGCATCCAGCACGCCTTGCAGCCGCGATGCCACCTCGTACTCGCGGCGGGCACGCTCCTCCGTCTGGCCCGGATCGACCCAGTTCTGGATGAGATCGCCCGTGTGGGTGACGAACGCGAGCTTTCGCGTGTCGGCGTTCTCCGCCAGCCACGCCACCTCTCCCGCGTACACCTCGGGGTACGCCTCGGAGTAGTACTGCGTGTCTGTGATGTGCCCCAGAGCCACGTCGTAGTCGGCGGGGTCGGCGAGCCCGTCCGCGTCGGCCGCCGCCGACTCCGCTCTCGGCACCACCTGCACCAGCAGCTCGGCCGTGCCGTCGAGGATCTCTTCCTGGCGCACGACTCCGTCGAGTCGTACCGATGCGGTGGCTGCGGCATCCGCTGCCGTCACCACGCCTGCGGCTTCGTCGAGGGCGCGCCATCCTGCCCGGCCCGTGGTGCCGGCGGACGGAGCCCAGACCGACAGCCGCACCTCGGCCCGCCCGACGGTGCGGCCCTGCCACGAGATCGTGCCGCCGTCGTCGGGCAGCCGCACGCGCATCCGCACGTAAGGCAGGTCGTACCCGTCGTCGCGCGCCGTGAGTTCTGCGGCAGAGACCTCCTGCTCGCCCGGCGCGGTCCTGCTCGTGAGCGGTGAGGGCCAAGACCCGGTGTGGGCGGCCAGCACCTCCAGCGGGGTGCCGTCGACGCCCGAGGGGACGACCGCGACGGCGGCGGCCTGGCCCGCGGCCGCATCGGCCGCGCCCGATCGGGCGCCGTCGAGTGCGCGCTCGATGAGATCGTCCGGAGACACCGCGCGGCGCGCGGCCAGCACGCCGGGGGTCGCCGCGGCGGAAACGAAGTCGCTCGCGTCATCGCCCGTGAACGCGGCGCGCTGCAGCGTCTCGCCGCGCACCCGATCCACGGCGAAGGTCGACAGCGCGAGTCCCTTCGTGCAAGGGCTCTGGACGTCCACGCTGCTGTCCATCTCGTTGCGGTGGAAGATGCCGACGCTGTCGACGCGGCGCCCCTCGGCGTCCTGCACCCACACGCCCGCTCCCGCGAGCTCGAGCGCCTCGGCGTATGCCGCGTCGGCCGCGCCGGCCGCCGGTGTTCCTTCGAGGGCGGCTGTCCACGTGTCGTCAGGACCCAGCACCGTGCCCGGAGCCACGACGGCGAGGTCGTCGAACCGGCGGAAGCCGTCGGCACCGCACGCGACCAGCGTCCAGCCCGAGATGTCGACCTCGCGTGCTCCGAAGTTCGCGAGCTCGACGAAGTTGCGCCGAGGCACCCCGTCGATCTCGGGGTCGGCCGCGATCTCGCTGACCGCCACCCCCGGTCGGTCGTCGTGCGCGAACGCCGTCGCGATGGAGGAGGCCTCGGAGGGCGACCGCTTCGCGTTCGGGGCGCCCGGGGTGCGGCTCGCGATCGCGAAGCCGCCCTCGGCCTGCCGCTGCCAGCTCTCCCCGGTGCGGTAGTCCAGCGTCGAGGGCAGCTTGTCGCGTCCGGTCTGGCAGGCGGTGTCCTCCCGGGAAGACACCCCGACTCCGTCGACCCGGCGTCCGTCGGCGTCGACGAGGAGCACACCGTGCACGGGGTCGGCGAGCGACGTCTCGACGCGGATGTCCGCGTGATCCGCGAACCCGGGACCGCCGATCACCAGTCGCTCCCCCGGTCGCAGTCTCGCGCTCGCATCGAACACGTGCTGGAGCGCCTCGCTCGGGGCGGCTCCGGTGGCGGTGCAGCGAAAGAGCCGCCAGCCGTCGAGGTCCACGACGACCGGGCCGTCGTTCTCGAGCTCGACGAAGTCGTCGCCGCGCCCGGCCGGGCCCGCCGCGGCGATCTCCGACACCCGCACCGACTCGTCGGCGGCGATCGCAAGCACGTTCCGCTCACCCGGGGTCGCGACGGCGCGCACCCAGCGCCCGTCGTCGGACGACCCGGCGCGCTGCCAGCTCTCGCCGAGCGCCGCGGCAGTGGTCACCGGCAGCTCGGCGCCCCCGCCGCATTCCGACGTCGTCGGCGCAGGATCGTCCGAGTACACCGCGAGCGCGTCGACGGTCTCGCCGGACGGGGCGATGATGATGAGCCCGTACCCGCGCTCTGAGAGACGGGTCGTCGGGAACGCCCGCCGCTCCCCCGCCGCGAGGATGACTCCGCCCAGGTCGGCCTCGGGATCCGACGGGCGAGACCGCAGGCCCTCGTCGTCGCAGCGGAAGACCGCGTACCCCGTGAGATCAACGGGGCGATCACCGGGATTCGCGAGTTCGAAGAACCCGGAAGCCGGGCCCCGAACTCCTGCCGGCGCGACCTCGACGAGCGACACCGTGCCCGTCGACGTGATGATTCGGGGCGATTCCGCCGCACCGGCGGGACCGCCGACCGAGGCCGCGATCGCGACGAGGAGAACGGATGCCGCAAGGAATGTGGTCACACGTTTCGTGGCGCGCACGCCTCGACGGTGACCCGGCGAGGTGAACCGGCACGGGCGCGGCGGCGATCATCCGGTGTACGGCTGCGGGACGCTTGCCTCAGCCGGCGGCGGCGACGGCCTCCGCCACGACCCCGGGGTCGGTGACGTCGTGGCCCGGCGAGCCGCCGCCCGGGCCGGACGGAGCATCGTGGCCCGCGCGCGCTCGCGCCGACAGGTGCACCGCATCGACCCCTGCCGCGAAAAGTGCCGGGATGTCGGCCGGATGCACGCCGCCGCCCGCCATCACCTCGACAGCTCCCGAGCGCGTCGCGAAAGCCGCCAGCATGGCGAGCCCGTCGATGGAGCGCGGCGCACCGCCCGAGGTCAGCACGCGGTCGACGCCCTCGGCCACCAGCGCGTCGAAGACGGCCGACGGATCGGCCGCGGCGTCGACGGCCCGGTGGAACACGAACGTCGCGGGGCCCGCAGCATCCCGCCACCGGCGCAGCGTGTCGACGTCGAGGCCGCCCGCCGAGGTCAGCGCGCCGACGACCACACCTCCCGCGCCGCGATCCACGCACGCGCGGATGTCGGCCGCGACGAGCGCGACCTCCTCGGGGTCGTAGACGAAGCCGCCTCCGCGAGGACGCACGAGCACGTTCACGGCCGCCGGCTCGACGGCCGTGAGCACGGCTTCGAGCGTCGCGAGCGACGGCGTCAGCCCGCCGACGTCGAGGGCCTGGCACAGCTCGAGGCGCGCGGCACCGGCCGCGATCGCGGAGCGGGCCCCTGCGGGGTCTTGGACGGCGATCTCGACGGGGCGCGGTGCGGACATGCCGTGAGCCTAGCCCGGCGGCGCGCCCCGCCGCAGACATGGTGAGACCCGCCGCGCTCCCGGGCGGCGGGTCTCGACGGATTCAAGAGAATCGCAGCTGCCGCGGCCCCGCGAAGAGGTGCCGGAACCACACGCCGATGCCGGCGATGACATGAGACGCCGGGCTTTCCGGCGTGATCGTCGCGCCGCGGTCGGCGATGCTGCGGAGAATCTCGTTCTCGCGATCCAGGGCGGCCGCCCGCTCGCGATCGAGCCGGTCGGCCGTGAAGGTCAGGGTGCGCCCGTCCATGGCCGTTCCTTTCATGAAGCTCGCCCGGGTTGGCGAGGGTTGTGTGATGTGAGTCGCGGACGCGGCGCCGTGATACGCCAGGCCGTGAACACGGCGTCCCCGCATCCGGTACCGGAATCGGGGGCGCCCGGTACCGGCCCGGCCCCGGCGGAACGGAGAAGGCCCGGCATCCCGCAGGATGCCGGGCCCTCGCCTCATGCGTCAGAACACCGGCGTGCCCGCACGCACCAGCCGCCAGTTCTCGACGTGGAAGTCGGCGGGGTCGATCACCCCGGTCGCCGAGGCGTACGCGACGATCGCCTCGCGGATCGCGACCTGCGCGTTGTACACCACGGGCGCCGTCGCGACGTGGGGGAATCCGCCGCCACCTGATTGCCGGTAGTTGTTGATCGCCACCACGAACCGCTGGTCGGCCGCCACCGGCGCTCCGCCGAACGCAAGGTTCGCGATGCGCGACCCTTGGGGCTGGGAGATGTCGATGTCGTACGTGACGCCCGAGAACTGGTCGAAGTTGTAGTCGGGCGTGTTCAGTGCGTTCGTCCAGGTCGCCGGTGCGACCGGGGCATCGGGTGCCACCTGCTGGAAGTATTTCGCCGAGTACTCGAGGTAGTCCTTGATCTGGGCGCCCGTGATCACCGACGCGAGCAGCGTGTTGTCGTAGATGTACAGCCCCGCGACGTCCTTGATCGTCACCTGCCCGGCCGGGAACGTCGCGGCGCGGTTGAACGGCGCGGCGAGAGAGATGATCGGAAGGGATGCCTCGGGGGTGCCGGCGATCGCCTTCGACACGGTGTCGATCTGCACGTGGTGGACGTAGTCGAGGATCGCGGTGTCCTTCCAGCACGACTCGGCGGCGGACAGCACTTCGGTGGACGTCGCGACCGGCGTGTTGACGTACGCGACGACGGCGTCGTGCTGCGCCTTCACGACCTGGACCAGGGCGGGGTCGTCGACGACGGTGTTCGTGTTGACGGTGAGGGACTTCGCTCCGGTGACCGCCCACTTGCCGCGGTCGATCGTGAGGGTGAGGTCGAATACGCTGAGGCGCTGACCCCAGTTCTTCGGCTCGCTCATCACGACCTGCTTGCCCGTGACCTTGTTCGTCACGAACCGCTGCGGGATGTCGAGGTGGGCGTGGCCGAAGAGGATCGCGTCGATGCCGGGGACCTGCTCGGCGAGCAGAGCCGACGCGTTCTCGACCGGGATGTCGGTGCCGTAGGACGACAGGCCACTGTCGCCGGCGTGCACGCTGGCGATGACCACGTCGACGCCCTCGGCGCGCATGACGGGCACCCAGCGGGCGGCGGTCTCCACGACGTCGAGCACGTCGATGCGGCCGCTCACGTTCGCCTTGTCCCAGATGACGACGCCGGGGTTGGTGAGGCCGAGCACGCCGACGCGGATCGGCTTATAGCCCGGGATGTTCATCTTCTTCACGACATAGGGCCGGAACGCGGGATCGGTCGTGCCCGCGTGCACGGCGTTCGCGGCCAGGGCCGGGGCATCCAACTGCGAGATCCAGTTGTCGAGGAAGTCGAGCCCGTAGTTGAACTCGTGGTTGCCGAGGGCCACGGCGTCGTAGCCGATCGCGTTGAACGCGGCCGCGATCGGATGCACTGCTCCCGACGCGGTGACCGGATCGACGGTCGCGTAGTAGAAGCCCAGGGGCGACCCCTGGATCGTGTCGCCGGCGTCGAACAGCAGCGTCCGGCCCCGCCCGCGGTCAGCGCGGATCTGGTTCACCAGGCTCGACACACGCGCGAGCCCGATGGTGTTGCCTGCGCTGTCGCTGTAGGCGGCGTCCTTGTAGTAGTCCCAGTTGAGCGCGTTGGCGTGGATGTCGGATGTGCCCATGACGGTGATGGTCACGGACTTCCCGCCCGGTGCGGCGAGCGCCTGCGGCGACTGCACCCAGCCGGCCGCGGCGAGCACGCTCGCCGCGGAGACGCCGACGAGGAAATTGCGTCGACTCAGACCCGAGTGGGGCGGGTTCTCCGCCGTGGTCCCGAGGTCGTGGTCGGATACGTGATCAGGCATGTTTTCTCCCATGGCGAGGATCGAACCACGCTCCCGGGCACGCCGACAAGAGTCCGCGGATGAGGAAACTCTCAGCAATCGCTCCGACCGGCAGCGGTGCTCAACCCCGGGCGGCGGCCACCGCTTCCGCCACGATCCCCGGATCGGTCACATCGTGCCCGTCCGTGCCGCCGCCGGGTCCCGCGGACGCGCCGAGCCCCGCGCGCCGGCGCGCCGAGAGGTGCACGGCGCCCACGCCGGCGCGGACGAGGTGGCGGATGTCGGCCGGCGCCACTCCCCCGCCTGCCGTCACTTCGAGGTCCGGCCCGGCGAGGCGTGCGTACGCCTCGAGGCGGTCGATCCCCTGGATGCTGCGCTCCGCGCCCCCCGACGTCAGCACCCGGCCGATGCCCTCGGCCAGCAGGGTCTCGAACACCTCGGCGCTGCGCGGCGACGCGTCGATCGCACGGTGGAAGACGAGCGTCGCAGGGCCCGCGGCATCCGTCCACCGGCGAAGCGCCTCGCGGTCGGCGCGGCCGTCGCGCTCGAGCGCGCCGACCACGACGCCGCCCACCCCCCGCGCGACGCAGGCGCGGATGTCGGCCGTGACGACTGCGACCTCGTCGGCGTCGTACACGAAGCCGCCGCCCCGGGGACGCACCAGCACGTTCACCCTCTCGGCGCCAACCGCGTCGCACACGGCCTCGATCGACCCCATCGACGGCGTGAGACCGCCGACGACGAGCGCCTGGCAGAGTTCGAGCCGATCCGCACCCGCCTCGATCGCCGCACGGGCGCCCGCGGCGTCCTGCACCGCGATCTCGACGGCCGTGGGCATCACAGCTCGACCCGGAGGGCGACCGCCGGCCCGGCGCGGAAGGCATCGGGGACGGTCGCGTGCGAGCGGCCATCGGGCGTGCGCTCGAGCGCCGCCTCGGAGCCGTCCGCCCAGCGCGCGGGCCGGCCGGCGAGCTCCTCAGGAAGATCGAACTCGCCCGCGGCGGGGTCGAGCGCGATCACGTTCACGACACCCTCCGCGGCCGTGTAGGCGCGTGGCGCGCCGGTCTCCTCGTACGCGCGCACCCACGGACGCGTGGCGTAGATCGCATCGCCGTCGCGGCGGAGCCACCCGCCGAGCTCGCGCATGGCGCGTTCCTGCAGCTCGGGGATCGATCCGTCGGCGCGCGGGCCGACGTTGATCAGGAGGTTGCCGTTCTTGCTCACGACGTCGGCGAGGAGGCGGATGAGGGCGGCGCCCGACAGCGAGTGACTCGCATCCTCCGCCTGGTTGTAGCCGAAGGAGTACCCGAGACCGCGCGTCGACTCCCAGGGCTCGGCGACGATGTCGGCGACGTGGGTGTACTCGCGCGTGAGGAAGCCGTGCCGAGGCACGCCCCAGCGGTCGTTCACGGCGCCGTCCGGCACGGCCGCGAGGTACCGGCGCAGCAGCGCGGCGACCGCGTAGTCCTGCTGCCCCTTGCCGCCGTCCGGCCACTCGATGTCGTTCCAGAGCAGGTCGGGGCGGAAGCGATCGACGAGCTCGTCGAGCTGGGCGGCGGCGTACCGCGAGAACCACTCGTCCGCACGGCGGAACCGGAAGAGGTCGGTGTCTGACTCGATCGGCGGGTAGTCGCTCACGTGCCAGTCCAGCGCACCCGAGAAGTAGACGCCGAACCGCGTGCCGGCGCGACGCGTCGCGTCGTGGAGTTCGGCGATCAGGTCGCGGCGCGGGCCGCGGCGGGCCGCGCTGAACGACGTCGTCGCGGTGTCCCACAGGCAGAAGCCGTCGTGGTGCTTCGTCGTGGGGACGACGTAGCGCGCGCCCGCGTCGACGAGCGCGCCGACGAAGGTGTCGGCGTCGAACCCGCCCGGATTCCACTGGTCCGCGAGGTCCTCGTAGCTCGTGCCGGTGCCGTACAGCTCCTGGTGGCGCCGCCACGTCGGGCTGCCCGCGATGCGCACCGTGTTGGCGTACCACTCGGCGTACTGGTGGTGGGCATAGGCGTCCTCGGTGGGCACTCCTCCGGGAGGGTGGGCCGGCGCCCAGGCAGGCACGGAGTACAGCCCCCAGTGCACGAAGAACCCGAGCTTCGCGTCGCGGTACCACTCGGGGACCGGCGTCTCTGGGTACTCGGGGGCCGCGTGGCCGAGGTCGGGTCCGGTGCGGGTCTCGAAGTTCATGCGCGTGCCTCCATGCCGCGGCGTCGGGTGACGAGTGCCGCAAGGTCGGGCTCGTCGTCGGTGGTGGCGAACGGGTAGGTGCCGGGACGCAGTCGGGAGTGGCCGAGGCGCAGCAGATCCTGGTCGACCCCGCCGGGTGTGAGCGCGAGCGTCCATCCCGCGGCCAGATCGTAGAGCTCGGGCTCGAGATAGCCGATCTTCACGATCACGATGTCGGCCGTCTCGGGGTCGAGTCCCAGCATCCGGAAGTCGTCGAGGTGGTGGAAGGGCTTGCGCCGCTCTGTCACGATTGCGTGCACGGCGCCGCGGCGGAGCACGACCTGCGTACCCGCGACCGGGTCGCCGCCGGTGATCGAGACGACCTCGCCGGTGACCTCGACGGGCCCGCGCGGACCGGGATCGACGCGTCCACCCACGTGCACCGTGACCGTGGCGCCGAACCCCCCTGCCTCGGCGGCGCGCACCGCCTCCGGATCGAAGACGGATGCCGCGAGCACCGTGCGCGACGCATCCTGGAGGTCGGCCCGCTCGAGCAGGCGTCCGAGGGTCCACGAGACGTCTCCGGCGCCGCCAGCCGTCGGGTTGTCGCCCGAATCGGAGATGACGTAGGGCCGCGGCGCGTCGTCCGCCAGAGCCAGATCGAGCGCCTCGTCGAGGCTCGCGGTCGGACCCACGAAGACGAAGTCCGCCCGTGCGTCCCAGTACCGCTGTCCGAGTCGCTCCGCTTCGTGCGCGATCATCTCCGGGTCGTCGCCGGTCACGATGACCGTGGCGTGGCAACGGGGCTCGTCGGCCCACGCGTACCCCACCCACACGGCGGCGTCGACGACGCCCTCGAGCTCCTCGACATCCGGGATCGTGCCGTACAGCCCCTTCGCGGGCTCGAGCCGCGTGCTCGTCTTCTCGCCGGGCAGCAGCACCGGGACGCGCACCCACGCCTTGTAGGGGCGTCGCGCATCCGGGTCGGCGCCCGAGGCGCCGCGCAGCCGCTCGAGCAGATTGTGCACCGCGCGCTGCTTGGTGTTCATCCAGTCCTCGTGCGGCGCCATCCGGTAGCACGTGATGAGGTCGACGGCGTCGAAGAGGGCGTCAGACACGTTGCCGTGCAGATCCATCGATGCCGACACGAGGGTGTCGGGACCGAGCGCCTCGCGCACCGCGGTCGCGAGGTCGCCCTCGGCGTCGTCCATGCCCACGACGCTCATGGCGCCGTGGATGTCGAAGAAGAACGCGTCGAACGGACCCTCCGCACGGATCCCCTCGACGATCGCCTGCTTCATGCGCGCATAGGTCTCCGGGTCGACAGCCCCACCGGGCAGGGAACGCCCGTGCGTGAGGGGAACCCAGGCCGCAGCATCCCGCAGCTCCTCCCCCTCGGCGAGGAAGGGATAGTACGCGAGCAGCTCGTCGCCGGTGCGGATCGTGAACGCCTCGTCGCCCGAGATGTGCGGGGAGAACGTGCTGGACTCGATCGAGATGCCACCGATGCCGACGCGCGGGCGCGCGAGCCCCGACGGGTGGAGCAGGCCCAGCGGGCCCTTCCAGATCTGATCGTGGTCAGGACGCGACGTCACGGAGGAGCTCACCTTCTGCGAACTGTTCGGAGGAAAGGGATCGATAGGATGCCGCCGCCAGCGCCGCGGCGCCGAGCACGACCGCATCGCCGCGCAGCGTGCCGGGAACGATGCGCAAGGGAGCACCGGACACCGGCGGATCGGTCAGGAGGGTGGCCTCGACGGCGGGAGCGAGCAGGTCCCACGCCGACGCCACCCCGCCTCCGACCACGGCGAGCGGCACGTCGACGAGGGTCGCCGCGGAGATGCATGCGAGGGCGACCGCCCTGCCGGCGTCGTCGAACACGGTCTTCGCGACGGGGTCGCCGATACGCGCCCGGTCCGCCACGACCCGCGCCGACACGACGCCATCGCCGGTCGCCGCCGCATAACGGCGCGCGATCGAGGTGCCCGAGGCCAGAGTCTCGAGGTGACCGGTGCGGCCACAGGTGCAGACCAGGTCGCTGTAGCCCGGAGTGTGGCCGATCTCGCCGGCAGCGCCGTAGGGACCGTGGCGGAGTCTGCCGTCGAGCACGAGCGCTCCGCCGACGCCGGTGCCGAGCATCACGCCGAGCACGTCGGCGCCCCGCCCCGAGCCCCATGCGGTCTCGCCGAGGAGGAAGGCGTTGACGTCGTTCTCGACGCGCACCTCGACCTCGAGCCTGTCACCGAGCCGCTCGCCGAGCGGGAATCCCGCCCAGTCGACGAACATGTCCGACGCGGCGCGGATGGCACCGCTCTGCGGGTCGACGACCCCCGCCGCGCCGACACCGACCGCATCGGGACGCACGCCCGCGTCGTCGGCGAGCTCCTCGACGAGGAGCGCAGCCGTCTCGGCCATCGCGGCGCCACCGATGCGGGCCGGGGTGTCGCGCGTACGGCGCGCCAGCACCGTGCCGTCCGCGGCGACGAGGGCGCCGGCGGTCTTCGTGCCCCCGATGTCGATGCCGGCGACGACGGCGGGGGCCTCTGCGCACCCGCTCATCGGCCGCCCAGCCCGGCCATCGCGATGCCCTTCACGAGGTGCTTCTGCAGGACGATCACGAGGATCGTGGTGGGGATCATCGAGATGATCGCTGCCGCCATCTGCAGGTCCCAGCGCGTGCCGGTGAGGCCCGAGAAGCTGGCGAGGCCCACGGGGAGCGTGCCCAGTGTCGCGTAGTCGACCGTCACGATGAGCGGCCAGAGGTAGCTGTTCCAGAACGACAGGAACGTGAACACCGCCAGCACCGCCACCGCCGACTTGGACAGCGGAAGGATGATCTGGAGGAACGTGCGCACCGGACCCGACCCGTCCACACGGGCAGCCTCTTCGAGCTCGAACGGGATGCCGCGGAAGAACTGACGCATGAGGAAGGTGCCGAACGCCGTGAAGGCGAACGGGAAGATGAGCGCCTGGTAGGTGTTGACCCATCCGAACCACTGCATCACCTGGAACATCGGGATGACGAGGACCTCGGCCGGCACCATCAGGGTGGCCAGGAACAGCACGAAGACCGCGTCGCGGCCCTTCCAGCGCAGGCGCCCGAACGCATAGCCCGCCGTCGTCGAGACGATGAGCACGACCAGCGTGCCCGCGACCGCCACGAACAGCGAATTGCCGATGTAGGTGAGGAACGGCCCGTAGGCGAAGACCTCCGCGAAGTTGCCCCACTTGATCTGCGAGCCGACCAGCGTCGGCGGCATCGAGAACATCTCCTCGTTGGGCTTGAGCGCCGAGAAGAAGGCGTAGACGAGGGGCGCGACGAAGATGAGCGCCGCCAGGTAGATGCAGATGTGCGCGAGGACCAGGCGGATGCGCTCACCCGGCGTGCGCGCGGCGGTGCGGCGGCGCGCCGGGGGCTCCTCGACGAACTCGTCGTCGGACGTCATGAGCAGCGTCTGCTCGATCGCCGACGCTTCCTTGTCGGTCTCGGTGTCAGTGCTCATAGTGCACCCACTTCCGCTGCGCGGCGAACTGCATGCCTGTGATGAGGATGATGATCGCGAAGAGGATCCACGCCGCTGCTGCCGCGAGTCCCAGGTCGCCGAAGGTGAAGCCCTGTTCCCAGATGAACATCACGAGCGGCTTCGTCGCGTTGCCCGGGCCACCGCCGGTGAGCAGCTGCGGCTGCGCGAACACCTGGAGGGCGGTGATCATCGTCATGATCGTCGCGAAGAAGATCGACGGCGAGATCATCGGGATCATGACGCTCCAGACGAGGCGGAAGCCCCGGGCGCCGTCGATGCTGGCCGCCTCGAGCACGCTCTCGGGAAGCTGCTCGAGCGCCGCGGAGAAGATCAGCATGTTGTAGCCGAGTCCCTGCCACACGCTCATGGCGACCACCATGATCATCGCCCACGAGGGATCGGCGAGGAAGTTCGGCAGCGTGACGCCGAACCAGCTCTGCGCCAGCCCGTTGAACAGGCCCTGCGGCTGCAGCATCATCTTCCACACCAGGACGTTGGCCACCATGGGCACGACGACGGGGATGAAGAAGAGCACGCGGAGGGCGCCACGGCCGCGGATACGCGGCCCGAGCCCGATCGCGAGCGCGAGAGAGAGGGCGATGCTGAGCGGCACGTACAGCAGCGTGTACACCGCGGAGTTGCGCAGCGCCGGCCAGAAGTCGGGGCTGCTGGTGAACAGCTTTGCGTAGTTCTCGACGCCGTTGAAGGTGCGGTCGCCGAACGTCGGCCAGTCGTAGACGCTCATCACGATCGAGAGCCCGACGGGCACGATCGTGAACAGGGCGAGCCCCACCAGGGCCGGGCTTGCGAAGCCCAGCGCCTGGCGGGCCTCGGCCCTGGCGAGCGACCCGCGACGTGTCGTCGTCGTGGTCGTCATTGCTCTGCTCTCTTGCTCACGTACGAGGGTTCGAGGACGAACCCGGTCAGTTGCCGAACTGCGCCTGGGCGCTCTCCAGCAGGTCCGACATCTCCATCTGGCCGTTGTAGACGCTGACGAGGTTCGGCTGGATGTAACTGTCGAGCTTCTCCCAGTTCTTCGTCATGTACAGCGGGACGGTGGTGGCGAACGCCGACTCGAAGACCGTCTGGACCTGCTCGCGGTACTCCTCGTCGATCGAGTCGAAGTACAGCGGCTGCGACTCGGTGCGTGCCGGATACGAGCGGCCCGACGAGGCGATGTAGTCCTGCGCGTCCTTGCCGAGGAGCGATCCCAAGACCTTGAGCGCCGCCTCGGGGTTGTCGCACGTCTTCGAGATGCCGTAGCCCGAGCCGAGGATCGGTCCGGAGTTGCCGTGGTCACCCGCCGGGAGCGGCGCCATGCCGGCGGCGAAGCCCGACTCGTTGTTGAGGTAGCTCACCGCGTTCCACGTGCCGTCGACCGCCATGGCGGCGTTGCCGCCGGTGTACTGGTTCTCGCCCCAGCCCGTGTCCGACGCCGACGCGACCGGCGCCGCGACGCCGAGGTCGGTGACGAGACCGGAGTACCACGACGCCGCGTCGACGAAGTCGGGGTCGTCGATGTGGAGCGTGCCGTCCTCGGAGGCCGGCTGCTTGCCCGAAAGTGCGATGGGCATCGACATCCACTGGTAGCCGCCCATGCCCATGCCGAAGCCGTACTTGCCGTCGGCCGTCGCCGTCGTCGCGATGTCTTCGAAGTCGTCGAAGGTCCAGTCGATCTCGGGCGTGGCCGCACCGGTCGCGGTCAGCATGTCCTGGTTGTAGTAGACGAGCATCGTCGCGACGTCGAAGGGAACGCCGTACAGGCCGCCCTCGAAGCTCAGGATGCCCTCGGCGCCCGGGTTGAAGTCGGCGAAGTCGAGACCCGCGGTCTTGAGGTCGTCCGCCGACAGCTCGCGGAATCCGTCGGTGAACCCGCCGAGCTGCGCACCGCTCATACCCGTGACGCACGCCATGTTCCCGCTGGCCATGTTCGTGGTGAGCTTCGTGAAGAAGTCGTTCCACGGCGCGGTCTGGAGCTTGATCGTCACATCGGGGTTCTCCTCCTGCGCGATCGCGACCTGCTTCTCCAGCGCCGTGGTGTCGGCCTCACTGCCCGCCCACATGTCGACGACGATCGTGGGCTTGCCATCGGTGGAGCTCTCTCCGCCCGAACCGCTCGCACACCCCGTCAGGACCACCGCTACGCCGGTGGCTGCGGCCACCGCGCCGACGCGCAACTTCTTCATCGAATGCCTCCTATGGCAGCCAGTTCTCACAAGGTTATTTCGATTCTCGAACCAACCTTGTACTCTTGTGTCGCAAGTCACCCTCGCAGGTTTCGATCAGTGACGCAACCCGAACATCGGATGTTTATCGACGTGTGATACTTCGTCACATCTCGGAAACACGGCCAGACCACCACCCGCGAAAGGGACCATGACCCCCGACACCGACCGCTCTTCCGCAGATGAGGACCTGTCCCGGCGGATCATCGATCTGATCGCGCGCGGGCAGGCGAGCTCGCGCAGCGAGCTCGCCGCGGCCCTCGGACTCGCGCCGTCGACCGTCAGCCTGAGGGTGCAGTCGCTGATCGACGCCGGGCTCGTGACCGAGCGGGGCGACGGCACGTCACGCGGCGGCAGACGCCCGCGGCTGCTGGGCATCGACGAGGGTTCGGGGATCGTGCTCACGGTCGACCTGGGAGGCGGACACGCCCGCATCGGCGCGCACTCGCTCAGCGGCGAGCTGCGCGAGACGCGTTCGATCCCGGTCGCCCTCGCGGACGGCCCCGAGGCGACCCTCGACGCCGTGTGCGTGGTCTTCGACGAACTCGCGCGCGACACCACGGTCCACGCGATCGGCATCAGCCTTCCCGGCCCGGTCGACATCGACCGCGGCACCGTCACTCAGCCGTCGCGCATGCCCGGGTGGCCCGGCTTCCGCGTCCCCGATTACGTGCGGCGCCGCTACGGCGTCCCGGTAGCCGTCGACAACGACGCGAACCTCGCCGCACTCGGCGAGCACCGCGCGCAGTTCGGCGCGAACGGCCACAGCATCACCGTGAAGGCCGGCACCGCCATCGGCAGCGGCATCATCGTGGACGGCCACATCCACCGTGGGGCAACGGGCGCGGCAGGCGACATCACGCACACGCGCATCGACGGCAGCGGCGACATCCCGTGCTCCTGCGGCAACACCGGCTGCCTCGAGACCGTGGCCAGCGGCGCGAGCCTCGTGCGGCAGATGCGCGAGCGCGGGCGGACGGACGTCGAGACCACCGCCGACGTGCTGGCGCTGGCGCGCGACGCGGAGCCGGAGGCGACCATGATCGTCCGTACGGCGGGGACGCACCTCGGTCAGGCGCTGTCGGGCGTCGTGAACTTCTTCAATCCGCACGCCGTGTTCCTGACGGGCAGCATGAGTGCGTCGGAGCCGTTCATCGCCGCGGTGCGCAGCCGGGTGTACGAGGCATGCCACCCACTGGCCACCCAGCAGCTGCGGATCGAAGCCGCGCAGACGCGCGCTGACGCCATCCTCCACGGCGCCGCGCGGTGGGCGCTCGACAACCTCGAGCTGCCCACCGCCTGAGCGGTCAGTCCTCGGTGAGCGTGAGCTCGATCACAGGCATCAGCACGTCCGGTCGAGCGACCGGAAGGTGCACGGTGAGCGTCCCCTCCGCCTCACCCGCCGGCGTCATGTTGACCGCCTTCTGACCCGGGTCGGCCACCGACGTGCGGAGCCAGGAGCCGTCGTTCAGGAATCGCGCGTACGTGACCTTGCCGGCGAGCCCGGGAAGGTGCACGAATCCCAGTGGCCACGACATCAGGTGCAGGTAGAGCTTGTGACCGCGTCGGGTGTACACGCCCTCGCGCGGCGGCACGAAGCTGGCGTGACCGGCGCCGACGATCGCGCCCCGGTGCAGCCGCATCCATTCTCCGATCTCCGACAGGGTGCGCTCGTCACGCGGGGCGATCGCACCGCGCCCGTCGGGGCCGATGTTGAGCAGCATGTTGCCGTCCATCGCCACCGAGTCGGCGAGCATCTGGACGAGCAGCGTCGCCGGCTTCTGCTCGGTGTTGTCGCGGTGGTAGCCCCACGAGCCGTTCATGGTCTGACAGGCCTCCCACACCTGCGGCATGCCCTCGACCATCAGCGGCGCGGTGGGCTGGTACTGCTCGGGCGTGACGAAGTCCCCCGGGATGCCGAGGCGGTCGTTGACGAGCATCTCGGGCTGCAGTTCGCGGCACATCTCGAGCAACGCTTCGGCGTCCCAGTCCTCGGGGCCCTTGCCCGCGAGCCCGTCCATCGGCTCTGGGTACGTGAAGTCGAAGAACAGGTAGTCGATCTGTCCGTAATCCGTGAGGAGCTCGCGCACCTGGGCGTGCAGGAACTCGCGGTAGCGCGCCATGTCGCGACCCTCGTTGAGGGCGGCGACGTCCTCGTCGGCCCGTCGAGGATGGTTCCAGTCCACCGTGAAGTCGGGGTGATGCCAGTCGATGAGCGAGTGGTACAGGCCCACGCGAACCCCCTCGGTGCGGAGCGCGTCGACGTACTCCCGCACGAGGTCCCGGCCGCACGCGGCGACCGCGTTGAAGTCGCTGACCGCGGTGTTCCACAGCGCGAAGCCGTCGTGGTGCTTCGTGGTGAGCACGACGTAGCCCATGCCCGTCTCCTTCGCGCGGCGGGCGAGCGCCCGTGCATCGAACAGGTCGGGGTCGAAGTTCTCGAAGTACGGGAGGTAGTCCTCGTCGGTCAGGAACTCGTAGTTCTGCACCCACTCGTGCCGTGCGGCACCGCTGTACAGGCCGAAGTGCACGAACATCCCGAATCGCGCCTCGTCGAACCACTGCTGTCGCATTCTCGCCCACTCGCCTTCCGTCGCTGGTCGGCTCCATCCTCCCATAAACATCGGATGTCTCCGCGCTCCGACGCCTCAGCCCACCGCGAACGCCGAAGGCCCGGCCCCCGCGAGGGGAGCCGGGCCTTCGGTGAATCGAGGTTCAGCGCGCGGCCGAGCCCTCGACGTAGTCCGCGTCCTGTTGCTTCCATGCGAAGAGCGAGCGCAGGTCCTTGCCGACCGACTCGATCGGGTGGGCGGCGGCCTTCTCGCGCAGCTCGAGGAACTCGACGCCGCCGTTGTCCTGGTCGTCGATGAAGCGCTTGGCGAACGCACCCGACTGGATGTCGGCGAGCACGGCCTGCATGTTCTCCTTGACGTGCGGGTCGATGACGCGCGGGCCCGAGACGTAGTCGCCGTACTCGGCGGTGTCGGAGACCGACCAGCGCTGCTTGGCGATGCCGCCCTCCCACATGAGGTCGACGATGAGCTTGAGCTCGTGCAGCACCTCGAAGTAGGCGATCTGCGGCTGGTAGCCCGCCTCGGTGAGGGTCTCGAAGCCGTACTGGACGAGCTGCGACACACCGCCGCAGAGGACGGCCTGCTCGCCGAACAGGTCGGTCTCGGTCTCCTCGGTGAAGGTCGTCTTGATGACGCCGGCACGCGTGCCGCCGATGGCCTTCGCGTACGAAAGCGCGGTCGCCCAGGCGCCGCCCGTCGCGTCGCGCTCGACGGCGATGATGTCGGGGATGCCGCGGCCCGCGACGTACTCGCGGCGCACCGTGTGTCCCGGCGCCTTGGGCGCGACGAGGATGACGTCGACGCCCTCGGGCGCCTCGATGTAGCCGAAGCGGATGTTGAAGCCGTGCGCGAACGCGAGCGTCTTGCCCGGGGTCAGCTTGTCCTTGATGCTGTCGGTGAAGATCCCGCGCTGGTGCTGGTCCGGCGCGAGGATCATGATGACGTCGGCCCACTCGGCCGCGTCGGCGACCGACTTGACCTCGAAGCCCTCGTCCTGCGCCTTCTCGATCGACTTCGAGCCGTCCTTGAGCGCGATGACGACCTCGACACCCGAGTCGCGAAGGTTCTGGGCGTGCGCGTGGCCCTGCGAGCCATAGCCCACGATCGCCACCTTCTTGCCCTGGATGATGCTCAGGTCGGCATCGGCGTCGTAGAAGATCTCAGCCATCTTCGTGTTTCTCCTTGATTGATCGGTTCTGGAAGTAGTGGATGCCGCGGACTCAGCCGCGCAGCACGCGCTCGGTGATGCTCTTGCCGCCGCGGCCGATGGCGACGAGGCCGGACTGCGCCAGCTCCTTGATGCCGAAGGGCTCGAGCGCCCGCAGGAACGCGTCGACCTTGCCCTTGTCGCCGGTGACCTCGACCACGAGCGCATCGGGCGCGTAGTCCACGATCTGGCCGCGGAAGAGGTTGACGACCTCGAGCACGTTCGACCGGGTCTGGTTGTCGGCCCGCACCTTCACGAGCATGTGCTCGCGCTGGACGGATGCCGCGGGGTCGAGCTCGACGATCTTGATGACGTTGATGAGCTTGTTGAGCTGCTTGGTGACCTGCTCGAGGGGAAGCTCGTCGACGTCCACGACCACCGTGATGCGCGAGAGCCCGGGGACCTCGGTGACGCCCACCGCGAGCGACTCGATGTTGAAGCCGCGCCGGGCGAACAGGCCCGCGACGCGCGTCAGCAGACCGGGCTTGTCCTCCACGAGGAGGCTCAGCACGTGACTGGTCATGTCTCAGTCCTCCTGCTCGTCGAAGGCGGGCGAGTGGTCCCGCGCGTACTGGACGAAGCTGTTGCTCACGCCCTGCGGCACCATCGGCCACACCATCGCGTCGGCGCTCACCACGAAGTCGATGACCACCGGGCGGTCGTTCGTCTCGAGCGCCGTCTGGATCGCAGCATCCACGTCCTCTTCCTTCTCGACGCGGATCGCGAGGCAGCCGTACGCCTCCGCCAGCTTCACGAAGTCGGGGATGCGCACCGTACCGTGACCGGTGTTGAGATCGGTGTTCGAGTGGCGGCCGTCGTAGAACAGCGTCTGCCACTGGCGCACCATGCCCAGCGACGAGTTGTTGATGATCGCGACCTTGATCGGGATGTTGTTGATCGCGCAGGTCGCCAGCTCCTGATTGGTCATCTGGAAGCAGCCGTCGCCGTCGATCGCCCACACGACGCGGTCGGGCTCGGCGACCTTCGCGCCCATCGCGGCCGGGACCGAGTAGCCCATCGTGCCCGCGCCGCCGGAGTTGAGCCAGGCGTTGGGGCGCTCGTACTTGATGAACTGCGCGGCCCACATCTGGTGCTGACCGACGCCCGCGGCGTAGACGCCCTCGGGGCCGGTGAGCTCGCCGATGCGCTGGATCACGTACTGCGGCGCCATGTGCCCGTCGGTGGGCTGCGTGTAGCCGAGCGGGAACTCATCGCGAAGGCCGTCGAGGAACGACCACCACTCGGTGATGTCGGGCGCGGTGCCGCCGCTGACGGCGCGGAACGCCACGTCGAGGTCGACGAGCACATCCTTGAGGTCGCCCACGATCGGCACGTCGGCAGTGCGGATCTTCGAGATCTCGGCGGGGTCGATGTCGACGTGCACGACCTTCGCGTTCGGCGCGAACAGCGCGGCCTTGCCGGTGACGCGGTCGTCGAACCGCGCACCGAGAGCGACGATGAGGTCGGCGTCCTGCAGCGCGAGCACCGCCGGCACCGTGCCGTGCATGCCCGGCATGCCGAGGTGCTGCGTGTGCGAGTCGGGGAACGCGCCGCGCGCCATCAGCGTGGTCACGACGGGCGCGCCGGTCGTCTCGGCGAGCGACAGGAGTTCCTCCGAGGCGCGGGCGCGCACGACGCCGCCACCGACGTACAGCACTGGCTTCTTGGCGTCGGCGATGAGCTGAGCCGCGGCCTGGATCTGCTTGCCGTGCGCCTTCGTGACCGGCCGGTAGCCCGGGAGGTCGATGTTCGGCGGCCACACGAAGGGCGCTTCAGCCTGCTGGGCGTCCTTGGTGATGTCCACGAGCACGGGGCCGGGACGACCCGTCGACGCGATCTCGAACGCGGCCGCGATCGCACCGGGGATGTCTTCCGCACGCTTCACCAGGAAGGAGTGCTTCGTGATCGGCATCGTGATGCCCACGATGTCGGCCTCCTGGAAGGCATCCGTCCCCATGAGGGTGGAGAACACCTGACCGGTGATGCAGACGATCGGCACGGAGTCCATATAGGCGTCGGCGATCGCGGTGACGAGGTTCGTCGCGCCGGGGCCGGACGTCGCGATCGCGACGCCGACACGACCCGATGCGGCGGCATAGCCTTCGGCGGCGTGACCGGCGCCCTGCTCGTGCCGGACGAGGATGTGGCGCACGGACTCGTCGTCCATGAGGGGGTCGTACACGGGCATGATGGCGCCGCCCGGAAGACCGAAGACGTCGGTCACCCCGAGCAGGTCGAGAGAACGGACGACCGCTTCCGCGCCCGTGAGCACGGGCGTCGAGGCGGTGCGGGCTGGCGGCCGGGGAACGGCCGCGGCGGTGTCGGCTGACATGGTGATTTCCTCTGAAATGGGTCGGAGGCGGATGTCGGAAGCCAGGCTCAACCGGTGGTCGCGCCCTCCGCAGCGGAGCGCACGAGTCGGGAGTACTTGGCAAGGACGCCACGGGTATAGCGCGGGGGAAGCGGCTCCCAGCCAGAGCGGCGGGAGTCAAGCTCAGCCTCGTCGACGAGTAGGTCGAGAGTGCGAGCCGCGATATCGACCCGTATCAGATCACCATCGCGCACGAAGGCGATGGGACCTGCGTCCACCGCTTCGGGTGCTATGTGGCCGATGCACAGGCCGGTTGTGCCGCCTGAGAATCTGCCGTCCGTCAAGAGTAGTACATCTTTTCCGAGCCCCGCGCCCTTGATGGCCGCGGTGATCGCGAGCATCTCGCGCATTCCCGGGCCGCCCTTGGGGCCTTCGTAGCGGATCACGACGACGTCGCCGGCAGCGATCTCGCCGGCCTCGAGGGCGTCCATCGCGGCACGCTCGCGCTCGAACACGCGGGCAGGTCCTTCGAACACGTCGGCGTCGAAGCCGGCCGACTTCACGACCGCACCCTCGGGAGCGATCGAGCCGTGCAGGATCGTGATGCCGCCCTTGGCGTGGATCGGGTCGTCGAACGAGTGGATGACGGTGCCGTCGACGGGGTCGGGATTCAGGTCGGCGAGGTTCTCGGCCAGCGTCTTGCCGGTGACGGTGAGCGCGTCGCCGTGGAGCAGGCCCTCGTCGAGCATCGCCTTCATGATCACCGGGATGCCGCCGTGCCGGTCGACGTCGTTCATGACGTACTTGCCGAACGGCTTCATGTCGGCCACGTGCGGCACCTTGTCGCCGATGCGGTTGAAGTCGTGCAGGCTCAGGTCTACATCGGCCTCGCGGGCGATCGCGAGGAGGTGCAGCACGACGTTGGTCGAGCCGCCCAGCGCCATCGCGAGCGCGATCGCGTTCTCGAACGCCTCCTTGGTGAGGATGTCGCGCGTCGTGATGCCCTGACGGAGGAGGTTGACCACGGCCTCGCCCGAGCGGTGGGCGAAGTAGTCGCGGCGGCGGTCGGCCGACGGCGGCGCTGCCGAGCCCGGGAGGCTGAGTCCGAGCGCCTCGGCGACGGAGGCCATCGTGTTGGCGGTGTACATGCCGCCGCACGCGCCCTCGCCCGGGGCGATCGCGCACTCGATGCGCTTGAGGTCGGCCTCGCTCATCTTGCCCGCGAGGCACGCGCCCACGGCCTCGAACGAGTCGATGATGGTGACGTCCTTCTCGGTGCCGTCCGAGAGCTTCACCCAGCCCGGCGCGATCGAGCCGGCGTACAGGAAGACGCTCGAGAGGTCCAGGCGGGCCGATGCCATGAGCATGCCGGGGATCGACTTGTCGCACCCGGCGAGCAGCACCGAGCCGTCGAGGCGCTCGGCCATGATGACGGTCTCGACGGAGTCGGCGATGACCTCGCGGGAGACGAGCGAGAAGTGCATGCCCTCGTGGCCCATCGAGATCCCGTCCGAGACGGAGATGGTGCCGAACTGCAGCGGATAGCCGCCGCCGGCGTGCACGCCCTCCTTGGCACCCTGCGCGAGCCGGTCGAGGCTCAGGTTGCAGGGGGTGATCTCGTTCCAGCTCGAGGCGATGCCGATCTGCGGCTTGTCCCAGTCCGCGTCGCCCATGCCGACGGCACGGAGCATGCCGCGCGACGTCGTGGCTTCGATGCCGTCGGTGACGACGCGACTGCGGGGCTTGATGTCGATGGAGTTGTCAGCGAGCGAATCGGGCTGGGCCATTGACTCAGTGTATTCCCGTGACACGACCCGCTCGCCCCGAGTGACGGAGCCCGTGCGATCCCTAAGACCGGCGCTGACAGCGCTCAGCGGCCAGGCGCTTCAGCAGAGCGGCGAGACCCGCGATGTCGGGCTCGCGCACCGCTGCGGCGGTCTCACCCTCCCCCACGCGCACGCCGAGGTCGCCGTCCCCGAGGCTCGCCAGCGCGTCCTCGTCGGTGACGTCGTCGCCGGCGAACAGCACCGCCGTGGCGCCCACGCGCTCGCGCAGCTCGGCGATGGCGGAGTCCTTGCCCTCGTGCCGGAACGCGAACTCGACGATGTTGTGCCCCGTGCGACGGCGCCAATGCGGCGCCTCTGCCGCGACGATCTCATCGACGACGCGGTTCGCCTCGGCCGCGGCCGCGGCGGTCGCCCGGCGCGTGTGCACGCCGAACCCGAAGGTCTTCGGCTCGATCCAGACGCCCTCGAGGTGCGCTGTGGCCTCCTCGGCGTGGCCACGGAGGGCGTCGCGCAGGGCGACGTCGGCATCATCCTCGCCGTGGCTCACCACGCCCTCGCCCGGGATCCAGAACTCTGCTCCGTGCGATCCCGCCAGCATCACCCTCGACGAGTCGTCGTGCTCGGCGATCACGCGCAGATCCACGAGGCTGCGCCCCGATACGAAGGCGACGATGGTGTCAGGCGCCGCGACCAGGGCGTCGACGGCCTCGCGCGCGGCGGGCAGCATCCGTGCGTCCATCGGCTCGTCCTCGAGCGGCGACAGGGTGCCGTCGAAATCGAGGGCGACGAGAAGGCGATCGGATGCTGCGAGCTTGTCGATCGCCTCGGCGGCGAGCGGGTCGACGGTCATGCGCGGGCCCCTGCTGCCTTGTTGAGCGCGGGGAACCTGTTCCGCTCACGCGCCCCGTCGAGCGCGTCGAGGAACGACTGCGACCATCGCGCGACGTCATTCTCGAGCACCTTCCGCCGCAGCGCCCGCATGCGACGGCCCTGCTCGGCCGGAGGCATCTCGATGGCGCGCATGATGGCATCCTTCATGCCGTCGATGTCGTGCGGATTGATCCGCACCGCGCTCGGGAGCTCGTCGGCGGCACCGGCGAACTCGCTCAGCACGAGCACGCCCCGGTTGTCGATCCGCGCAGCGACGTACTCCTTCGCGACGAGGTTCATTCCGTCGCGAAGGGCGGTGACCAGCATGACGTCGGCAGCCATGAACAGTGCCACCATCTCCTCCCGCGGATACGCCTGGTGGAGGTAGCGGATCGCCGTGTGGCCCATCGTGTCGTGGTCGCCGTTGATGCGACCCACGGTGAGCTCGATCTCGTCCCGCAGCTGCATATAGGCCGCCACCCGCTCCCGGCTGGGACTCGCGACCTGCACGAGCGTCACGTCCTCGACCGTGATGCGGCCGTCTTCCAGCAGCTCGCCGAATGCCTTCATGCGGTGACGGATGCCCTTGGTGTAATCCAGCCGATCGACGCCGAGCAGGATCTTCCTCGGATTCCCCAGGCTCTCGCGGATCTCCTTCGCGCGCGCCTTCACGTCATCCCGCTGAGCGAGTTCCACGTACGACGAGGCATCGATCGAGATCGGGAACGCCTTCGCCAGCGCGCGGCGGGTCGTGCCGTCGGGATTGGGGACGGTGATGCCGGACGCCTTCGTCTCGTAGCGGAACTGCCGACGCACAGCGCGGGCGAAGTTGCCGGCATCCGCCACACGCTGGAAGCCGATGACGTCCGCCCCCAGCAGCCCTTCGAGCACCTGCCGGCGCCACGGCAGCTGCGAATAGAGGCCGTATGCCGGGAAGGGAATGTGGTGGAAGTAGCCGATCGTCAGGTCGGGGCGCGCCTCGCGGAGCATCTGTGGAACGAGCTGAAGCTGATAGTCCTGCACCCACACGGTCGCGCCCTGGGCCGCGACCTCGGCGGCAGATTCCGCGAACCGCCGGTTCACCTTGACATACGAGTCCCACCACACCCGGCGGTAGCGGGGCTCGGCGATGACGTCGTGGTAGAGCGGCCAGAAGGTGTCGTTCGACATGCCCTCGTAGTAGAGCTCGACGTCTTCGGCGCTGAGCTTCACGGGCACCAAGTAGGTGCCCTCGAACTCGAAAGGATCGACCTCGATGTCGGGCTGGCCGGGCCAGCCGACCCACGCACCGTCGGTGCGGCGCATCATCGGCTCGAGCGCCGTCACGAGGCCGCCGGGCGATCGCCGCCAGCCTGGCTCGCCGTCCCCGTCCGCGACGCGGTCGACTGGCAGTCGGTTGGCGACGACGACGAGTTCGGCGGTGTGGGCGGCGGGCTCTGTCACGCGGTCTCCTGACGGTTTCGTGGACTCGGCACGCCCAGGCTACCGCGCGCTGGGTCGCCCCCGAGTCCCCTTGACCCGCCGGACGGCGCCGTGTCAAGGCGCGCGGCGCCTGCATGCCCCGCGCTAACGTGGCCCCATGCGCAAGTACCTCTTCGGCACCGGCATCCTCACCGCGATCACCGGCGGGCTGACGTTGATGAGGGGACTCCGCGAGAACGAGCCGTTCACGTGGCGCATGGCGCTCGGGTGGCTCAGCTGGGGCATCTCCCTGGCCCTCGCGATCGGCGCGATCGTCGACGTCCGCCGCGCCTCGCGCGGCGAGCTCATCGCGAACGACTCCCCCGTCCACGGCCGCGAGAAGAAGCTCCTCAAACGCCGCATCCAGCCCTGACCCGCACAGACAAGCGCCACGAGACCCATCCGGGTCCCGTGGCGCTTTCGTCGTCGGGTCGAGGGTGATCAGCGCGTGAGGATCAGCGCGTCGCCCTGACCGCCGCCGCCGCACAGCGCCACCGCCGCCGTGCCGCCGCCGCGCCGCACGAGTTCGTGCACGGCGTGGACGACGAGGCGGTTGCCGGACGCCCCGATCGGGTGTCCGATCGCGATGCCGCCGCCGTGCGGGTTGACCACGTCGTCCGAGAGGCCGAGCTCGGCCTGCGAACGCACGACCACGGCGCCGAACGCCTCGTTGATCTCGACGATGTCGAGGTCGCTCGCGGCGATGCCCTGCTTGGCCAGCGCCTTCTCGATCGCCCGAGCGGGCTGCGAGTGCAGCGAATTGTCGGGGCCGGCGACCTGGCCGGACGCGCCGACGACCGCGAGCACATTCCAGCCGTTCTCGTCGGCGTGCGAGCGCGTCGTCAGCACGACCGCGGACGCGCCGTCCGAGATCTGCGACGAGTTGCCCGCCGTGATCGACCCGCTCGACGCGAAGGCCGGGCGCAGGCCCGCGAGGGTCTCGACGGTGGTCTCGGGGCGCACGCCCTCGTCCTTCGTCACGACGACGGGATCGCCCTTGCGCTGAGGGATCTCGACCGGCACGATCTCAGCGTCGAAGAGCCCCTCGGCCTGCGCGGCGGCCGCGCGCTGATGCGACCTCGCGGCGACGGCATCCTGAGCTTGCCTCGTCACCTCGAGCCGCTCGTTGTGGCGCTCGGTAGACGCGCCCATGCTCTCGCGGTCGTAGGCGTCGGTGAGCCCGTCGAACGCCATGTGGTCGAGCACCTCGATCGAGCCGTAGGCCCAGCCGTCACGCGAGCCCATGAGCAGGTGCGGGGCGCGGGTCATCGACTCCATGCCGGCGGCGACCACGACCGTCGCGTCACCCACCGCGAGCATGCGCGCGCCGTCGATGATGGCCGTGAGGCCGGAGAGGCACACCTTGTTCACCGAGCTGGAGTGGACGTCCCACCCGATGCCGGCGCCGACTGCCGCCTGACGCGCGGGGTTCTGCCCGCTCCCGGCCGCGAGCACCTGACCGACGAGGACCGCGTCCACGGCATCGGCGGGGATGCCGCCCTTCTCGAGAGCACCCTTGATCGCGGCGCTGCCCAACTGCACCGCCGTGAGCGGAGCCAGCTGGCCCTTCAGCCGCCCCTGCGGAGTGCGCGCAGCGGCGACGATGACGACGTCGTCGTGGTTCATGCTTCGATTCTCTCTCCGACGGCGACCGTCAGCTCCGGTTCTGTGGCCGCGATGACCTCTTCCACGGTGACGCCCGGGGCCGTCTCGACCAGCACGAGTCCGGCGTCCGTCACGTCTATGACGGCAAGGTCCGTGATGATGCGGTCGACCACCCCGCGTCCGGTGAGGGGCAGCGAGCACTCGTTCACGATCTTCGCCGAGCCGTCCTTGGCGACGTGCTCCATCAGCACGATCACCTTCGCGGCGCCGTGCACCAGATCCATCGCGCCGCCCGGTCCCTTCACCATCTTTCCGGGGATCATCCAGTTGGCCAGGTCGCCTGTCGCCGACACCTGCATCGCGCCGAGGATCGCGGCGTCGATCTTGCCGCCGCGGATCATCCCGAAGCTCGTCGCCGAGTCGAAGAAAGCGGCTCCGGGCAGGGTCGTCACCGTCTCCTTTCCGGCATTGATGAGGTCGGGGTCGACGTTCCCCTCGGTCGGGTACGGCCCGACACCCAGGATGCCGTTCTCGGACTGCAGCACGACGGTCACGCCCTCGGGCACGAAGTTCGGCACCAGGGTCGGCAGGCCGATGCCCAGGTTGACGTAGGCGCCGTCGGCGAGCTCCTCGGCCGCGCGAGCGGCCATCTCGTTGCGGGTGAGCGGCATGTCAGGCTCCTTCCGGCATCTCGCGCGCGGCGGCCTGTGCGACCGAGACCGTGCGCCGTTCGATGCGCTTCTCGATGTCGGATCCGACCTCCACGATGCGGTGCACATAGATGCCGGGGAGGTGGATGCTGTCGGCCTCGAGCTCACCCGGTTCGACGAGCTCCTCGACCTGGGCGATGCACACGCGCCCCGCCATGGCGGCGAGCGGGTTGAAGTTGCGTGCGGCCTTGTTGAAGACGAGGTTGCCGTGACGATCGCCCTTGAGTGCGTGCACGAGCGCGAAGTCGGTGACGATGGCCTCTTCCAGGACGTAGTCGCGGCGTGTGCCCGAAACGTCGAAGGCGCGCACGTCCTTGACCGGCGACGCGACCGCGATGCTGCCGTCGGCGGCGTAGCGCCGCGGCAGTCCGCCCTCGGCGACCTGCGTGCCGACGCCGGTCTGGGTGTAGAACGCGGCGATGCCCGATCCGCCGGCGCGGAGCTTCTCGGCGAGCGTGCCCTGCGGGGTCAGCTCGAGCTCGAGCTCGCCCGAGAGGAACTGCCGCTCGAACTCCTTGTTCTCGCCGACGTACGAGGAGGTCATCTTCCGGATGCGCTTGGCGTTCAGGAGGATGCCGAGCCCCCAGTCGTCGACGCCGCAGTTGTTGCTCACGATGCTGAGGTCGCTCGTCCCCTGTGCGAGCAGCGCCTCGATGAGCGCGATGGGGTTGCCGGACAGCCCGAACCCTCCCACCGCGAGAGACGCTCCGTCGGGGATGTCGGCGACGGCCTCCGCCGCCGATCCCCAGGTCTTGTCGATCATTGTGCTCCTTCGCATTCCGGTCGCTCGGCTTCCATCGTCCGGCTCGACGGGGCGAACCGCCACCACCCCGCTTGCCATGTGGCCACCCCGCGCCGTAGCGTCCATATTGTGGACACCGTAGCCAAGCGCACCGTTCCCGGAGCCCAATCGATCGCCCGCGCGGCCCAGCTCCTGCGACTGGTGACCTCGGGTGGAGATGACGGGATGCCGGTGGCCGAGCTCGCTCGCCGCGCCGACCTCACCCGCCCGACGACGCACCGGCTCCTCACCGCGCTGCGCCACGAGGGCCTGGTGGATCAGGATGAGCGCACCGGCCGCTGGATGCCCGGACCGGAGCTGTACCTGATGGGCACGGTCGCAGCATCCCGGTACGACATCACCACTGTCGCGCGCGACATCGTGCGCTCGCTGGCCGTCCGCACCGAAGAGAGCGCGTTCCTGTCCGTGCGCCGCGGCGACGAGACCGTGTGCCTGCTGCGCGAGGAGGGCAGCTTCCCGATCCGCTCGTTCGTGCTGTCGGAGGGCGTGCGATTCCCGCTCGGCGTCGCCTCCGCGGGGCTCGCGATCCTGTCGTTCCTCCCGCCCCACGATGTGGACGCCTACTTCGAGCGTCACCCGGAGCTCTCGGATCGATGGGGCGCCTCACACGGCGAGCAGCGGCTGCGCACGCGCTTGCGCGACACCCAGGAGCGCGGCTACGCCGTCAACCCCGGGCTCATCGTCGAGGGCTCGTATGGCATCGGCGCCGCGGTCTTCACACGCGAGGGCCACCCGCAGTGGGCATTGAGCCTCACGGGCGTCGAATTCCGCTTCGGCCCCGACCGCCTTCCCGAGCTCGGCCGCACACTCCTCGCCCACGCACACCAGCTCACGACCCGCATCGCCGCGTCGCGCTGAAAGCGTCCCCTGCGGTCCTCGGGTCTGCAGCGCTCCTCAGGACGCGGCTAAGTTGCGCACAGTTCCGGATGAGATTCAGCGCGCGTCGGATATGTTGATCGCAACCCGAGCGGCATAGGGGCCTCTTCGGGGAGCAGTACCCCTGGGGAGGGACCAATGAAACAACGGACGTCTGTGCTGTCCGCAATCGCTCTGGCGGTGTCAGCACTTCTGGTTTCGATAGCCGGCGCGGCGTATGCCGACAATCTCGAGGTCGACGGTGATCTCCTGAAGGCCGGCACACAGGCCGTGCTCGACTTCGGCGACGTGACATGCGGCACTACGACAGGCCGCCAGGTGGCCGTCTACGTGCAGAGCAACGGTCACGGCGGCAATAACAACAACAACAACGACAACAACAACGGCGGCGGACAGGTGTTCGCCAACGGCGAGGTGGTCGACATCACCGCCGCAACGACCGCGCCGCTGTCGGTCAGCGTCGCCGCGGGCGACGTGGGCAATATCACGCTGCCCTCCAACTGGGAGACTGCGTACGGCAACAACACCCTCTCGCCCGGTGCGACCGCGACCGTCACTCTCACTGCCGGAACCGTCGCCGGAACCTTCACCGGATCCGTGACCTATTCCGGGACCGGCGACAACACCAGCGGCAACTCGATCACCCGGCAAGTCACGCAGAGCGTCACCTGGAAGACCGTCGGCTGCAAGACCACTACGACGACCACGGTGTCGTGCCCGGCGTCGGTGGTCTACACCGGGCAGCCCATCACCCCCTGCTCGGCCACCGTGACCGGTGCGAACGGATTCTCGCAGTCCCTTCCCGTCAGCTACTCCGCTAATACCGCGGTGGGCTCGGTGACCGCGTCCGCCACTTTCGCCGGTGATACGACGCGCAACGGCAGCAGCGGCAGCGCGACGTTCGCGATCACCAAGGCGTCGTCGATCACGACCGTGTCTTGCCCGGCTTCGGCGACGTACACGGGCGCACCGCTCACGCCGTGCACCGCCGGCGTCACCGGTGCCGGAGGGCTGAGCCAGGCGCTCACCCCGACGTACACCGCGAACACGAACACCGGAACTGCGGGCGCGGCGGCCACGTTCGCGGGCGACGCAAACCACGCCGGCTCGACGGACAGCAAGACGTTCACGATCCTGGGCGCCGCGGCGAGCTGTGCCGTCATCGGGTTCACGGGTGATTACGACGGACTCGCCCACGGAGCGACCGGGTCGTGTACCGGACTCAACGACGCCGACGTCAGCGGCGGCCTCCACCTCGGTGCGTCGTTCATCGACGTGCCCGGCGGCACCGCCAGTTGGGACTTCGCGTTGCAGAACTACGCGTCGCTGTCGGGCTCGGCCGTGATCGCGATCGGCCCAGCCGCGTCCTCGATCTCCATCCTCTGCTCGGATGTCGTCTACGACGGCACCGCCCACGAGCCGTGCTCGGCGACCGTCACGGGCGCCGGCGGCCTCGACAAGCCGGTGACCGTCCACTACAGCGACAACACCGGCGCAGGAACGGCGACCGCGAGCGCTTCGTACACCGGCGATGGCAACCACACGGGAAGCACTGCGTCGACCACCTTCGGGATCGCCAAGGCACCGTCGACGACCGACATCGCCTGCACGACGCCCCACACCTACACGGGCTCGCCGATCACGCCGTGCACGGCGAAGGCCACGGGTGCCGGCGGCCTGGACCAGGCAGTCATCCCGTCGTACAGCGACAACACCGGAGCGGGAGTCGCCTCCGTGTCGGCTGTCTTTGCAGGTGATGCCAACCACGAGCCGAGCAACGACACGTCGTCGTTCGTGATCGACAAGGCGACGTCTGCGGTGGAGCTGTCGTGTCTTGCGTCCGTGGTCTTCACGGGTGTCGCACAGACTCCCTGCACGGCGAAGGTCTCTGCCGTCGGCGTCACGGAGTTCGGGATCGACGTGGGCTACGCGGACAACACGAACGCGGGACACGCGACCGCCACCGCCTCGTGGGGCGGCGACGACAACCACGTCGGCAGCAGCGCGAACGGCGGCTTCCACATCGATAAGGCCGCGTCGAAGATCTCGCTGGGCTGCCCCGAATCCGTGGTGTTCACCGGTGAGCCGCTGACCCCGTGCGCTGCAACGGTGTCCGGCGCCGGTCTCGCCGATTTCGGAATCGAGGTCGACTACGCGGCCAACATGTACGCCGGTGACGCCACCGCCGCAGCGAAGTGGGACGGCGACGACAACCACGACGGCAGCACCGCCGAAGGTGGGTTCCGCATCGAGAAGGCGTCATCGTCGGTCGCTCTGTCGTGCACGCCCGGTGCCGTGTACACGGGCAGCGCGCTGACCCCGTGCACGGCGACGGTCTCCGGCGCCGGCCTGACCCCGTTCACGGTCACCGTCACGTACGCCAGGAACACGGATGCGGGACAGGCCGACGCCGCCGCTTCCTGGGCGGGTGACGCGAACCACACGTCGAGCGAGTCGTCGACGACCTTCGCGATCGCCAGGGCGGTCTCGATCACGGAAGTCACCTGTCCGTCGTCGAAGGTCTTCACCGGCTCGGCCATCGCACCGTGCACGGCCACAGTGACCGGAGCGGGCGGGCTCAACAGGGCGCTGACAGTCACGTACGCCGACAACTTCTACGTCGGCACCGCCACCGCTTCCGCCGCGTACGCCGGCGACGGGAACCATGACGGCAGCGATGACGCCGGGCACTTCACGATCGAAAAGGCGTCGTCGCTGATCGGTCTGTCCTGCACTTCCGGTGCGGTGTACACGGGCAGCGCGCTGACCCCATGCACCGCGACGGTCTCGGGAGCGGGCCTATCCTCGTTCACAATCCCCGTCACGTACTCCGACAACACGGAGGCCGGCACGGCGAGCATCTCGGCCGTGTGGAGCGGTGACGACAACCACACCGGAGCCACGGCCGGCGCAACGTTCCAGATCGCCAAGGCTCCGTCCACCGTCACGGTGACATGCCCGTCTGCGCCGGTCATGGCCACCGGATCCCCGATCGAGCCGTGCTCGGCGGAGGTCACCGGTGCAGGCGGCCTGCAGCTGACTCTGACGCCGACCTACACCGACAACAAGCTGGCGGGCAATGCGGCGAAGGCATACGCGAAGTATGACGGCGACGCGAACCACCTCCCGGACGACGACACGAAGACGTTCGCGATCGCCGCCTGGACGTTGAACGGCTTCTTCAAGCCGGTCGACATGGGCGACACAGTCATCAACATCGTCAAGGGGGGTTCGACGGTTCCGCTCAAGTTCACGGCGTTCGCCGGCGCGACGGAGCTGACCGACGCTGCGAAGCTGGGCGCCTCATTCGCCGCGCGCGAGATCAAGTGCGATCTGAGTGACGTGCAGAGCGACGATCTGTTCACGACCACCGGCGGCACGACGCTGCGGTATGACGCGACGGCACACCAGTGGATCCAGAACTGGGCGACGCCGAAGAACGCCGGCAAGTGCTACCAGGTGACACTGACCACGGCGGATGGAACGACGCTGAAGGCACAGTTCAAGACGAAGTAGCCCGAACGCGGCACAGCGCCCGGCGGCATGCGGACATCGCACGCCGCCGGGCGCTCGCACTACTCGGTCATACCCGCGCCGCGAGCTCCTCGCGGACCGCGGCGGCGACCACATCGGCCCCGGACGGCGACATCACGATCGTGTAGTGGTTGAAGCCGTCGATCCGCTCGTGCTCGACCGCCGGGTACTCCGAGAGCAATCGCGCGAGGTGTTCCGGGGCGTACAGGCCAGGCGGCTCGTTCTGCAGGCCGCGGGGCACGGTGATGAGGCGGGTCGGATGCTGCAGCCCGGCGAGCGCCGCCGGCAGGGCGTCGCCCGTGTTCATGTCGAGGGTGTCGTCGGCGGTCGTCGCGTAGCTCGTCGCGGGGCGGAACGCGCCCGCCCCGTCGTCGACGAGGTCGTACGCGAGATAGCGTTCGAGCTCGGGCGTCCAACCGCCGGCGAAGGCCGGATGCTGCCGCCAGAAGCCCAGGTACTCCCCGGTGTCTGCGAACCTCATCGACAGGCGCGCCGCGGTCGGGCCGAGGATGCCGGCGACGAGCTCGTCGGTGCTGAGCCCCGCCGGGACGTCGAGCGGCAGCCCGCCGTCGACGAGCAGCAGCCGCGAGACGCGCTCGGGGTGGAGGTGCGCGAACACGACGGACACGAACCCGCCCATCGAATGCCCGACGACCACGGTGCGGTCGATGCCGAGCGCACCGAGCAGCGCACTGAGGTCCGCCGCGTGTGCGGCCATCCCCGCAGCACCGTCGATGCCGTTGCTGCGCCCGCGCCCGCGCAGATCGGGCGCGACGATGCGCACTCCCGGGAGGCGCTCCACGACGAACGGCCACGCCAGGTGCGAGGCCGTCACCCCGTGCACCAGCAGCACGGTCGGAGCGCCGGGACCGGCTTTCGCCGGCTCCCAGACTCCCGCGCGCAGCGCGCCGCCGTCGACGGGAACGTCGACCGTCCGATACTCGTGGTTCACCGCGCCGTCCATCCGCCGTCCATCGTGTACGAGGCTCCCGTGACCATGCCGGCCTTGTCCGACACGAGCCATCCGGCCAGCGACGCGACCTCGTCGGCTTCGACGAGCCGCTTCACCGCGCTCTCGGTGAGCATGATCTTCTCGACGACTTCGCTCTCCGCGATCCCGTGCACGGCGGCCTGGTCAGCGATCTGCTTCTCCACGAGCGGTGTGCGCACGTAGGCGGGGTTGATGCAGTTGCTCGTCACGCCGTGCGGGGCGCCCTCGAGCGCCGTCACCTTCGACAGCCCCTCGAGCCCGTGCTTCGCGGAGACGTACGCCGACTTGAACGCACTCGCCCGCAGGCCGTGGGCGCTCGAGATGTTGATCACTCGGCCCCATCCGCGCTCATACATCGCCGGGAGCGCCGCGCGGATGAGCAGGAACGGCGACTCCAGCATGAGCCGGACGATGAGCCGGAAGGCGTCCGGATCGAACTCCGTGATCGGGGCGACCCGTTGGATGCCGGCGTTGTTCACGAGGATGTCGATGTCGAGGGTCAGGTCATCGAGCGCGGCGGTGTCGGCGAGGTCGACGGCCCAGGACTCACCGCCGACGGCGGTGGCGGCATCCGTCGCGGCATCCGCGTTCAGGTCCGCGATGATGACGTGCGCGCCGCGCGCCGCGAACTCGTGCGCGCAGGCGAGGCCGATGCCGCTCGCCCCACCGGTGACGAGGGCGCGCTTGCCCGCGAGATCCTGCTCCGCCATCAGGCTTCCTTTCCTGTGTCGTCCGCTCGCGGCGCGAGGGCGTTGTCGATGAACCGGGTCATGCCGGCGAACACCACCGGGTCGAGCTGCGCAGGCGGCTTGCCCTCGGCGTCGCGCTCCCACAGCAGGAACCGCATGCCGATGAGCTCGCCCATGCCCATGAGGGCCCAAGCCGTCGTCTCGGGGTCGAGGGCGCGATCGACGTCGCCTGTCGCCTGCGCCGCGCGCAGGCCGGCCTCATAGCCCTCGACGATGCGCGTGTAGTGCGTGCGCAGCACCTCGGGCGAGACGAACTCCGCCTCGCGCACGACCCGGTACAGCGCGGGGTGCTCGGCGGTGAACCGGAAGAACCCCGCGAACCCCGCACGCTCCGCTTCGAGGCGACCGGATGCGCCGGCCATCGCCTCCGACATCGAATGGCGCACGCGGCGGTTGAGGTCGAGCACGAGCGCCTCGAAGATCGCCTGCTTGCTGTCGAAATACAGGTAGAACGTGCCGAGTCCGATACCCGCCCGCTCCGTGATCTTGACGATGGATGCCTCGTGGTACCCCTGCTCGGCGAACACGAGCTCCGCCGCCTCGAGCAGGCGGCGCCGGGTCGCCTCGCCGCGCTTGGTGAGGGGGCGTCCGGTGGCGGACGACACCAGCTCCCCTTCGCGGTCGACGATTTCGTCGGACATGCTCATCGGGATTCCCCCTTCGTACGCTCGTGCACCACTCCGTGCACGCGCTCCCCCGCACGATCTTCCTGCTCCCGCCGCCGTTCGACCAGCAGCCTGGCCTCTTCGCGCAGACGGGATCGTGCGAGCTTCTCGATGGTCGACCGCGGCAGCGTGTCGACGAACTCCACGTGGACCGGGATCTTGAAGGCGGCAAGGTTGCGTCGCGCGTGGGCCAGCACCTCGTCGACCGACAGCGCGGCCCCCGACACAGGCACCACGAACGCGACGCCCCGCTCGCCCCACACCGCATCGGGCACGCCGACGACGGCCGCCTCCCCGATGAGCGGGTGCAGACACAGCGCGTACTCGACCTCCGCGGGCGCGACGTTCTCGCCGCCCGAGATGAAGATGTCCTTCAGGCGATCGACGATCCGGTAGACGCCGGACGCGTCGCGCAACGCCAGATCGCCGGTGCGCAGCCATTCGCCGCTCATCGCACGAGCCGTCGCATCGTCGTCGTCGAGATAGCCGGCGAAGACGCTCGGACCGCGCACCCACAGCTCGCCGGCGGCCTCGCCCTCCAGTGCGAGCCCCGAGCCCGGATCGACGATCCGCACCGACACGTGCGGGTACGGCCGCCCGACGGCGCCCGGCGCCTCGATCGACTCGTCGGCCGGCAGGTGCAGCACGTTGGGTGCCGCCTCGGTGAGCCCGTACCCCTGGGTGAGCGGGATCCCCCGCGCCGTCCACTCCTCCTGCAGCTCCACCGGCATCGTCGCGCCACCGACGAGAGCCAGGCGCAGGGACGCGGCATCCGTGCTGATCCAGTCGCGGTCGCCCGCGAGCAGCGCGTACTGCGTCGGCACGCCCATCATCGCGGTGACCTTGCGGTCAGCGATGAGCTGCAGCACGCGCGCCGGCTGGAACGACCGCTCGAGCACGACCGTCGCGCCGACCCACCACGCGAGCAGCGGCTGACAGTTCCACGCCGCGACGTGGAACTGCGGCAGCATCGCGAGCACGACGTCGTCCTGCGTGAGCGGCAGCGCCTGCGCGAGCGCCAGGTTGTTCCAGAAGCAGTTCGCGTGCGTGAGCACGACGCCCTTCGGCGCGGCTTCGCTCCCCGACGTGAAGATCACGAGCAGCGGGTCGTCGTCGCGCACCGGTCGGCGGGTCACCCGGTTCGCTGCGCGGGGCACAGTCCCCGCTTCGACGCCGGTCGTGCCGAGCACAGAGACCGGCGGGGCGACGGCCGCGATGCGCAGCGCCTCGCCCGCGAGGGCAGCATGCTCGTCTTCGATCAGCACCAGCGCCGGCGCGGAGCGGGTGAGGACATCGGCGAGCTCGCGCGGCGTGAGCCGCCACGACAGCGGTACGAAGGCGATGCCCGCGATCGCGCACGCGAAGAACGCCACGACGTGGTCGGTGGAATTGCCCGACACGGTCGCGATGCGGTCGCCCGGCGCGTAGCCCGCGTGGCGCAGTCGGTCGGCGAGCTCCGACGAGCGGGCGGCGAGGGTGGCATAGTCGGTCGTCACTCCGCGGTCGTCGATCGCGATGCGCTCGGGTGAGCGGGTCGCGCGGTCCACGATCCACCTGCCGACGGTGTGGGGCCCGTCGTCGATGTCGGGGTCGGCGGTCCAGCTCACGCGCGCACCTCGACGGGGTCTTCGGCGGACTCGTCGGCGTCGTCGAGCTGCCGCAGCGACCCACGGACCTTCTCTCCGCGCCGACGGCGGACCGCGGCGTCGATGGTGCCCGCGATGCCTCCCGGGAGGAACATCACCACGATGATGAAGAGCACCCCGAGGAGGAAGAGCGGCTCCGACAGCGGGATCCGCAGCACGTCGGGAAGCCCGGCGATCGCCTCGGAGCCGGCGAGCACGGTGAGCCGCTGATCGAGCAGCGTGTAGAGCACACCGCCCACGATGGCACCCCAGCGGAATCCGACGCCACCCAGCACCACCATCACCAGGACCGTGATCGTGAGGTCGGCGGAGACCGACCGGGGAACGGTGCCCGACTGCAGGAGCATGTACGCGACTCCGGCGAGGCTCGCGAGACCCGCCGCGATGACGAACACGATGAGCCGGACCCGGTAGGGCGACAGGCCCAGCACACGCACGCGCTGCTCGTTCTCGCGCGTCGCTCGGGCGAGATGCCCCAGGCGCGACGTGTCGACCCACAGCACCACGAGATACACCAGGACGAGCACCACGAGCGTGAACCAGTACAGGTTGCGGGTGTTGACGACCCCGATGAGGAAGTCGGGCACCTGCGCCGTGTTGAGGCTGAGTCCCTCCTCGCCGCCGGTGACCTGCGAGTTGCGGCGCACCAGCACCGAACCCGCCTGCGCGAACGCCAGCGTCACCATCGCGAAGGGGATGCCCGAGACCCGCATCGACACCGCGCCTGTCACGAGCGCGATCACCATGCCGCCGATCAGCGCGATGAACACGCCGGGCCACAGCGGCACGCCGAAGTGCTCGAGCGCGATGCCCAGACCGTACGCGCCGGCGCCGAAGTAGAGGGCGTGGCCGAACGACAGCATCCCGCCCGACCCGAGCAGCAGGTTGTACGACAGCGCGAGCGCGGCGAACACCATGCAGAGGGACAGCAGCGCGAGGGTGCCGGGCATGTACGTCGGCGTGGGCAGGATGCCCGGGAGCGAGAGGTTGAGCAGCGGCAGCATCGCCATGAACGCGACGAGGACGACGCCCACAACGGCGGGAAGGAAGCGGCGGATGCGGCGCTCCGGCGCCGCCCCCGGTTCCTGAGACTGTCGAAGGGTCATGCCTTCCTCCCCAGGAGTCCGGTCGGGCGGACCAGCAGCACGAGGGCCAGCAGGATCACGACGATGAAGTCCCCGGTGCCGCCGAGGTAGAAGTTCGCGAACTGCTGCAGCACCGCGACGAGGACGGACGCCACCGCCGCACCGGTGAGCGAGCCGAGGCCGCCGACGACGGTGACGATGAACGCGAAGATGAGGAGCGTCTGCCCGAGGTGCGCCGACACGAAGGTCGAGTAGTGCATCGCCAGCACGCCGCCGATTCCCGCTGCCGCGCCGCCGATGGCGAAGACGAGGGTGAACGAGCGACGGACGTCGATGCCGAGCGCCGTCACCATCGAGCGGTTCTCGACGCCGGCCCGGATGATCATGCCGTAGCGCGTTTTCTGCAGGAACAGCACGAGGGCCGCGAGCACGAGCACGGCCGCGATCATCAGCACCCAGTAGGTGTTGGGGATGCGGGCGCCGAGCACGTCGGTCGTCTGCTTGAGCCACGGGGGTCCCCCGATGTGGATCGGGTCGGTGCCCCAGATCCCCTCGAACAGCGCCACGGCCGCGAACGACAGGCCGACCGTGACGAGCACCTGCTCGATGTGCCGCTCGTACAGCGGCCGGATGAGCACGAGTTCGGTGAGGGTCGCGAACACGGCGCCCACGCCCGCGCCGACGAGGACCGACAGCAGGAAGGATCCCCACGAGTCGGTGCCGAGCGCCTGCGCGACCATCCAGCCCATGAACGCGCTCAGGGTGAGGAACGCGCCGTGCGCGAAGTTGAGCACGTGCATGAGGCCGTAGATGAGGCTCAGGCCACTGGCGACGAGGAAGTAGAGGGCTCCGAGACCGACGCCGGTGATGAGGGTGAGGACGAGGGTGCTCATGAAGCGTGCTCCACGTGGACGCCGAGGAGGCGGCGGGTGAGGTCTTCGTCGTCGAGGAGGTCGCGCGCCTTGCCGACGTGCGCGACGCGCCCGCCGGCGATGACGACGGCATCATCGGCGAGGCGGCGCACGACCTCGAGGTTCTGCTCGACGAGGAGGATGGGGACGGTCTTCGACGCCTCCTGGAGCGCGTCGGCGACCTCGGTCACGATCTTCGGCGCGAGGCCCTTCGTCGGCTCGTCGACGAGGAGGAGCCGGTTGTCGTTGAGCAGCGCCCGCGCGACCGACACCATCTGCTGCTGGCCGCCCGAGAGCGTGCCCGCCTGCTGGTCGCGGCGCGCGACGAGATCGGGGAACAGCTCTGCGACGAACTCGCGCCGAGGGTTCCGCTGACGTTCGGCCAGGGCGAGGTTCTCGGCGACGGTGAGCTTCGAGAAGACCTCGCGGTCCTCCGGCACGTACCCGACGCCGCGCCGCACGATGCGATGCGTGGGAAGCCCGTCGATGCGGTCGCCCGCGAGGGTCACCTCGCCGCGACGGGAGATGAGGCCGAGGATGCCGCGCAGGGTCGAGGTCTTCCCGACACCGTTGCGGCCGAGCAGTGCGGTGATGCCGGTGGCGGGCACGTCGAACGAGACGTCCTCGACGACCTGCTGGCCCGCGATCGTGCACCGGAGGTTTCGGACGGTCAGAACAGACTCCCCGCTCATGCCGCCTCCCCCGCCGATCCGGTGCCCAGGTAGGCGCTCTGCACGAGAGGGTTCTCCATGATCCGCTGCGGCGTGTCGTACGCGATGATCGTGCCGAAGTACATGACGGCGACCTTCTCGACGAGGCCCATCAGCACGTCGATGTGGTGCTCCACCATCAGCAGCGTGCAGCCCTTCTCGCGCTGCATGTCGCGGATGTTCTCGACGAGCCCGGAGACGTCGCCCGAGGCCACGCCCGCCATGGGCTCATCGAGCAGCACGATGCTCGCCTCCGTCGCCAGCAGCACCGCGATCTCGAGCTTGCGCTTGTCGCCGTGCGAGATGTCGCCCGCGAGCGCTTCGCGCTTGTGGCTGAGTCCCACGACCTCGAGCTTCGTCAGCGCGAGCTCGGTGGCGGCATCCGTCCGCTTCGGGAAGCGCAGGAGAGAGCCGGAGCCGCCCAGCGACACCTGGGCCGCCAGGCGCACGTTCTCGAGCACCGACAGCTTGGGGAAGAGGCTCGACGTCTGGAAAGTGCGACCCAGCCCCGCCCGCGCCCGCGCCGGCACCGACGCCGTCGTGATGTCTCGATCGTCCAGCACGACACGGCCGGCAGTGGGCTTCATGAGCCCCGAGATCACGTTGAAGAGCGTGGTCTTGCCGGCGCCGTTGGGACCGATGACGCCCACGAGGGAGCCGGCGGCGACGTCGAGCTCGACGTCCTTGAGGATCGTCGCGCCGCCGATCTGCAGGCCGAGGCCCTCGATCTTCAGCGGAGAGCCGCGGCGCGCGGTCTCCGCGGCGGGCGCGGACGGGACTGTGGTGCTCATCGTTTCGCGAAGCCCCGGATCACTCGGCTTCAGCGGGGGCGACGTCGTCGGCCGAGACCGTGTCGACGAGCTCGGGCACGAATGTGCCGTCCTTCGCGACGAGCTTGACCTGGTACATCTCCTGGATGAGGGCATGGTCGCTCGCGCGCACCGTCATGCTGCCCTTCGGCCCCTCGAACTCGAAGCCTTCGAGCGCCGCGACCATCGCGTCGACGTCGCCCTGGCCAGACTCGATGGCGTGGACGATCATGATCGCCGCGTTGAAGCCGTCGGGGCTGAACAGGTCGGGCGTGCCGCCGGCCTCCTCGATCGCCTCGACCATCGCGGTGTTGACGTCGTTGTCGGGGGCCTCGGCGAAGTAGTGGTTCAGGAAGCTGATCTTCTCGGATGCCTCGCCGTACGCGCCGAACGTCGCCGAGTCGCCGAGGCCGGTCACGACGGGAATCTCGTCCATGACCCCCTGCTGGCTCATGGCCTGCCACATCGCGCCCGAGGTCGCGCCGGCCCAGGCCACGAACACGAGGTCGGGAGCGCCCGCGAGCACCTGCTGCGCGAACGGCGTGAACTCGGTCGCGTCCTCGGCCACGAGCACGGAGTTCACCGTGGCGCCCTGGCCGCCGAGGATCGCCTGCACCGCCGCGACATTGCCCTGGCCGAACGCGTTGTCCTGCGCGAACACCGTCACGGTCTTGCCCTCGATGTCGTCGAGGAACGTGCCCGCGGTCGCGACGTCCTGCGCGCTCTGCCGGCCCGAGCGGAACGTGTAGTCGTTGATGCCCGTGATCGCGTCCGCGGCCGCCGGGCCCGAGATGTAGAGCACCTTGTTCTGCTCCGCCTGCTCGGCGACGGCCAGCGCGACGCCCGACGATGCGGTCCCCGCGATGATGTTGACGCCCGAGCCGATGAGCTCCTTGACGGCGGTGACGGCCTTGTCGGGGTCGCCGGCATCGTCGCGGTACTCGACGTTGATCGTCGTCCCGTCGATCTCGCCGGTGCCGTCGGTGGCGTAGTCGAGCCCCGCCTTGAAGGCGTCGAGGTACTGCTTGCCGTAGCCGGCGAGCGGCCCCGACTCGCTCGTGACGATGCCGACGGTGACCTCGGACAGCCCGCCCGGCTCGGTGGACCCGTTGTCGGGATCGCCGGACGGCGCGCAGGCCGCCAGGGCGAGCGCTGCCGTGACGACCACGGAGCCCAGGAGCAACTTCTTCGTAACCCGCATGTGCGTGCCTTTCCCCATTGGAAGGATCTGGTGCGTGAATCGGCGCTTCGTTTTCAAACATGAGATCCGATTCAGGTTCTTGCAATCTAGGAAACGGAAGCCGCACAGGTCAAGTCGGCGAGCCCGCTCCTCCCCCGTCGTTACCGAATCGGGACGAACTCTCGCATCTTTCCCAAGAAGCATACCGCCGGTATATATCAGCGGTATGCTTCTTGGGTGACCCACGATCAGGACATCGAGACCCTCATCGTCGCCGCCCACGCGCTGACCCGCGTCGCGGCGCTCGAGACCGCCAACGAGACACCCGCCGCCCAGTGGCGCACCCTCACGATCCTCCGCGACAACGGAGCGCTCCGGATCGGCGAGCTCGCCCGCCTCAGCCGCGTGACCCAGCCCGGCATGACGCGTCTGGTCGGCCAGATGGCCGACCACGGACTCGTGGCGAGGACGACGGATGCCGCGGACTCGCGCGCGACGGTCGTAGAGGTCACCCCGCTCGGCCTCGAAGCACTGCAGACCTGGCTGCTGCAGCTCACCGCCGCCCTCGCCCCCCACTTCGAGGATCTCCAGCCTGAGGAGTGGGACGCACTGCGGACCACGGCATCCGTCCTCATGCGCAAGCTCGACCGCACGCGCACCGCGTCCGCGGCCGACACGGCCGAGGCCACCCGATGAGCGCCCACGGCAGCGCCACGGGCTCGGTCTGGCGCCAGCCCGCGCAGGTGTGGGCGGTCGCCTTCGCCTGTGTCGTGGCATTCATGGGGATCGGCCTCGTGGACCCGATCCTCCCCGCCATCGCCGAATCGCTGCAGGCGAGCCCCGTCCAGACCGAGCTGCTGTTCACGAGCTACCTGCTGGTGACCGGGCTCGCGATGCTCGTCACGAGCTGGATCTCCAGCCGCATCGGCGCGAAGGCGACTCTGCTCATCGGCCTCGCGCTGATCGTGGTGTTCGCACTGCTGTGCTCGCTGAGCGGCAGCGTCGATGCGATCATCGGCTTCCGCGCCGGCTGGGGCCTGGGCAACGCCCTCTTCATCTCGACCGCCCTCGCCACCATCGTGGGCGCGGCGTCCGGCGGGAGCGGCGCGGCGATCGTGCTCTACGAGGCCGCGCTGGGCCTCGGCATCGCGATCGGTCCGCTCCTCGGCGGCCTGCTCGGCGAGATCAGCTGGCGCGGACCGTTCTTCGGGGTCGTGGTGCTCATGGCCATCGCGTTCGTCGCCGTCCTCGTACTGCTGCGCGGGCCGAGCGAGAAGCCGGTGCCGGTGCCGCTGTCGGCGCCCTTCCGGGCACTGCGCATCCCGTCGCTGGCCGTGCTCGCCGTCGCCGCCCTGTTCTACAACATCGGCTTCTTCGTGTTGCTCGCCTTCTCGCCGTTCCCGCTCGGGTTCGGCGCCATGGGGATCGGCTTCACCTTCTTCGGCTGGGGTGTCGCCCTCGCGATCACGAGCGTGTGGGTCGCGCCGCTGCTGCTGCGCTTCATGGCCCGCACCACCGTCATGCTCCTGACGCTGCCCCTGCTAGCGATCGACCTGGTCATCGCCGGAATCCTCGTCGCAGACGCCGCGGCCCTGGTGGTCTGCATCATCGTCGGCGGCCTGCTCCTGGGCGTCATGAACACGGTGCTCACGGAGTCCGTGATGGAAGCCACGGATCTCCCCCGTTCCGTCGCGTCCTCGTCGTATTCGGCGGTCCGCTTCCTCGGCGGCGCCGCCGCTCCCCCGCTCGCCGCGCTCCTGTGGCACCTGTACGGCCCGACCGTGCCGTACCTCTTCGCCGCAGCATCCGTCCTCATCGCCACCGGCACGATCCTCTTCGGCCGGCGCGCTCTCGCCCGCATCGACGAGCGCGAAGCGGATGCTGCGGATGAGGCCGCGGCCGTACTGGTGGGCGACGCGGCCTGAATCGGCCGCCGAGGCTCGCGGCGCCGGTCGCCGATCACTAGCGTCTGGGTGTGGACCATTCGCACACCGATGTGCTCGTGATCGGCGCCGGCCCCGCGGGGCTGGCAGTCGCCGCGTGCCTCCGCCGCCGCGGAATCACCGCGACCATCGTCGACTCGGGCGAGGCTGTCGGCGAGACCTGGCTTCGCCGCTACGAGCACCTTCATCTCCACACGCCCCGCATCCAGTCGGCGCTCCCCGGCCTGCGCATGCCGCGCCGTTTCGGTCGCTGGGTCGCGAAGGACGACGTCGCGCACTATCTGCGTGTCTACGCGCGCCTCCACGATCTCCGTCCGCAGTTCGGGATCGAGGTGCAGCGGATCGAGCGCGAAGACGGCATCTGGCGTGCGACCACTTCCGACGGCGACGTCACGGCACGCGAGGTGGTCCTCGCGACCGGCTACAGCAACCGCGCGATCGAGCCGCAGTGGCCAGGACAGGAGACGTTCACCGGGGAGATCCTGCACGCCTCCCGATACCGTGATGCCGCGCCCTTCGCCGGAAGAAGCGTTCTCGTCGTCGGGGCGGGCAACTCGGGCGCCGAGATCGCCGCCGACCTCGCCGAGCACGGCGTCGCCGAGGTGCGACTGGCGGTCCGGACTCCGCCGAACATCGTCCCGCGTCAGCTCGGCCCCATCCCGACGACCCTCATCGCCATTCCGATGGACTTCCTTCCCGCGTGGTGCACGGACCCCGTGAACCGGCTCCTGCAGCGCCTGGTCGTAGGAGATCTCACCCCCTACGGCATGCCGCCCGCACGCTCCGGGCTCGTCGCGCAGCAGCGCGCGACAGCGGTCACCCCGACGATCGACGTCGGCCTCGTGGCCGCGCTGCGCGCCGGCACGGTGACCGCCGTCCCGGCGCTCGAACGCTTCGAAGGGAACGAGGCGGTCCTCGCGGACGGGTCGCGACTCACTCCTGACGCGGTGATCGCGGCCACCGGCTACTCGACGGGCCTTCAGTCCGTCGTCGGCCACCTCGGGATCCTCGACGTCCACGGAGGCCCGGCGTCGACCGGTGGCGGAACGCATCCTCACGCGCCGGGAATGCGGTTCGTCGGCATCCGGAGCCCGCTGAAGGGTCTCCTCCTGCAGATCAACCTCGATGCGCGTGCCGCCGCTCGAGCGATCTCGCGTGAACGAGGGACCTGATCGAAGACAGCAGAAAGGCCCCGGAGATTCCGGGGCCTTTCTGGTCGGTGCACCCCCTGGGACTCGAACCCAGAACCCACTGATTAAGAGTCAGTTGCTCTGCCGATTGAGCTAGAGGTGCGTTGTTCACTTACGAGGCGAACGAGGATCAACATTAGCATCACGATCGCGTCTCGTGAAATCGAGGTGGGAACGCCCCGGCTATCCTTGATTCCGTGACCTCCCCCTCCCCCGTTTCGACGTTCGACACGCCGTTCGAGGGGGACCTCCGGGCCGATCTCGATCTCGCTCTGCGACTGGCCGATGCGGCGGACGCGGCATCCATGTCCCGCTTCGACGCGGCCGATCTCGACGTCCGCCTGAAAGCCGACGCGAGCCACGTCACCGAGGCGGATCTCGCCACCGAGCGCGCGCTGCGCGACCTGCTCGAGACCGAGCGTCCGGGCGACGGGGTGTTCGGCGAGGAGTACGGCGTCACGGGCGATTCGGCGCGGCAGTGGATCATCGACCCGATCGACGGAACCGCGAACTACCTCAAGGGCATCCCGATGTGGACGACCCTCATCGCCCTCGCCATCGACGGCGTGCCGCGCGTGGGGGTGGCGAGCCAGCCGGCGATCGGACGCCGCTGGTGGGCCGCGAGCGGCCTCGGCGCGTGGACGAACACGCCGACGGGCGAGACGAAGCGTCTCGCCGTGTCGACGGTCGACACGATCGCGGACTCGAGTGTGAGTTTCCAGAGCATCGGGCAGTGGCGCGACGCCGGCAAGCTCGACGCCCTCGAGCGCCTGACCTCGTCGGTGTGGCGCGATCGCGGCTACGGCGACGCGTGGCCGTACATGCTGCTGGCCGAAGGTCGTCTCGAATTCGTCGCCGAGTTCGGCGTCAAGGAGTACGACATCGCCGCGCTGGTGCCGATCGTCACCGAGGCCGGCGGCAAGTTCACGTCGTTCGAGGGCAACGACTCGCTCTCGGATCTCTCCTCGCTCGCGACCAACCGCGTGCTCCACTCGGCCTATCTCGACCTGCTCCACACCGCCTGACCCCGCACTGCCTGACACCCGACCGCCTCCCATCCCCCACGGAGACTCTCTGATGCCTGCCACCCGCATCCTCGGCACCGCCGCCGCCCTCGTCCTCTCCGCCTTGCTCCTCTCGGCCTGCGCCGGAACGCCCGAGGCCGCGCCCGAGGAGACCGGCAACGCGACGACGCCGACCGCCGCCGCACCCGAGCCTTCGGCGACGCCCGAGCCCGCGCCCGCCTCGACCGAGGACCCGACCTGCACCACGATCATCGGCGAGTCGGTCGTGGCGAGCTTCGAAGACCTCGGCTGGAGCTCGCAGGCGTCGCCGCTGTACATCGGCAGCACCGAGATCGAGGACGGCCTGCAGTGCATGTGGGCGGACTTCGAGGGTCCCGCCGGCGACCACGGGCAGATGTTCGGCTGGGCGCCCGTCTCCGACGCCGACGCCGTCGACCTGCAGGAGGAGCTCGAGTCCCAGGGCTGGGTGCGCGAAGAGGATCCCGCGGGCGTCTACATCACCGAGAGCGCCGACACCGCGATCGCGACGGATGCCGAGGGCTACGGCATGACGTACCTCTTCACGTCCGGCCAGGTCAAGGTCGCCGACACGAAGCAGGGCCTCCTGCTGATCGACTGGCCCCAGAGCTGACGCCCCGGATCCGCGCGGGTCACTCGGGCAGCAGGTGCTCGGCCCGCGCCCGCGCGGCCTCCTCGAGCACGATCCGGCCGCCGCGCTCGTAGAGCTCCATCGCCCGCTCGGGAGTGTCCCCGACCGCCGTCATGCCGATGCGGCCCTGTTCGGTGATCGAACTGATCATGTGGAACACGATCCCCTCCTGCCGCGACCGGTCGAAGTGCAGGTCGTGGCGCGCCACGGCGTCGAAGAGGTCTCCCACCGAGAGCGCGCGGAGGTCGTCGCCCTCGAGGTGGTCCGTCGCGACCAGATGCTTCGGCACGCCCTCCGGGGTGAGGAACGCGCCTTCCTCGCCGTCGTAGCGGCCGTCGGTGAGGAACTGCAGGGTGAGGAACGGATGCGTCGTGCCGCCCTTGCGGAGATTCAGCTCGATCGCCCACGAAGACCATTCGCCCGCGGCATCCCGCACGACCACGAAGTCCAGCGCGAAGCGCCCCCGCACCCCCATGTCCGCCAGGCGCCGGGCGACCGCGAGCGCCGGCTCGCTGATGAGCCGCGAGTACGCCGGATCGGCGGGGAACACGCATCCGAGGTAGCTCTGTCCGCTCGGACCGCCCAGCAGCTGGTCGTGCGTCGAGAGCAGCTCGATCGTGCGGTCGGGAAGCACCCGCAGCTGCACGCTCGGGCTCAGGATCTCCTCGCCCACGATGCGCTCCTCGACGATTCCGTGCCGGGTCGCGAGGGCGTCGAGCATGTCGGCCGGGCTCAGGGTCTCGACCTCCGGCTGCATCGCCTGGAGGGCCTGGACGATCGCGTCACGGCGGGCGTCGCCGCCGAGCTCGCCCACGCCGGCGAGATCCACGAGCGCGTTGCCCGACCCCGATACGCCCTCGTCGAGCTTGAAGATCATCTGCCTCACCGTCGGCTTCTCGTTCAGCACCGTCTCGATCGCCCGCACCGCGTCGTCGCGGCTGCGCAGATCCTCGACACCGAGAGGATGCGGCACGCCGACGTCGCGGAACAGCCGCCGGCATCCGGTCTTCGTGCCGAGCGGGGCCAGACGGTGGTCTGCGCCGTACATCGGGATGCCCAGCACCAGCGCGAGATCGCGCTCGCGCTCGGTCGTGTTGTACGGGATCAGGTGGGACCGCGCGCGATCGGGGATGCTGCGGGCGATGCGTGCCAGGACCCGCGGACGCTCGAGCACCTTCTCGCTCATGGTGCGGTGCGTGCCGTCGCCCACGGAGATGAGCGTGAGCCGTGCGAGCGCATGGCTCGGGATGACTCCCGGGAGGAGTGCGAGGTAGTACTCGATGATGCGAGGGTCGATGGGCTGCGAGGTGACGTAGGTCATGCGCAGCATGGGCTGGCGCAGCAGCAGGAGCAGGAACAGGAACCGTTCCTCGTACGCCTGCACCATCGCGGCCGAGGTCGCGCGGCTGCCGACCGTCAGAGAGGGCACGACGACGACCGATTCGTCCTCGAGGTTGTGCTGCATCGATGCCCAGACCCCCGGCATCCGTTCCTGCAGGCGGTCGAAGCGGTCATCGCGTTCGGCGTCGGAGAGCGACGAGAGCGTCGCCGACGCCGTGTCTGTGAGGGTCATGGTGCGACTCGATTCTCGGGATGACGGATGCCGTCCACCGCGTACGCGCGGACGGCCCGGCTGAAACCGCGAACCTCGAGCTCCCCCACCGGGTTCGCGGCGATGTGCTCCTCGACGGCAGTGAACGCGCGCTGCGCGACGAGGATCTGCCCGGCGGCGGCGGCCGCGCAGAGGCGGGCGGCGAGGTTGGTGACGCTGCCGATCGCGGCGTAGTCGAACCGGCCCTCGAAGCCGATCCGGCCGAGCGTCGCATATCCCTGCGCCACACCGATGCCGATGCCGAGGTCGATCGCGCGGCGGTGCCAGGCGGCGGTGAGGTCGCCCACCCTGTCGCGGATCTCGATCGCCATCTCGATCGCACGGCGCGCCGGGTCGTCGAGCGGCAGCGGGTCGTTGAAGAACACCATGACGCCGTCGCCGGTGAAGCGCTCGAGCGTTCCCTCGTAGCGGTCGATCAGCTCGCCGAGCACCGCGTGGTACTCGGACAGCACGCCCATGACCTCTTCGGGCTCACTGGCTTCGGCGAACGGGGTGAAGCCCCGCAGATCGCAGAAGACGACCACGATGTCCCGCCGGTGGCTCGCCAGCACGGCCTCGTCGCCGTTGTCGAGCACGACGTCGACGACCTGCCGCGACAGGAAGCGCCGCAGTCGGTTCACCCGCTCGAGCTCCTCGACCTGGCTCGACACCCGGGCCTCCAGTTCGACGTTCCAGGCGGCGAGCTCGGCGGCCTGCCGCTCGATCGTGTCGTGGTAGCGCTTCAGGCGCGCGAGCGACGCGACGCGCGCGACGAGCTCCGCCTGATCGAACGGCTTGCTCACGAAGTCGTCGGCGCCGGCTTCGAGCGCGTGACGCTTCTCCTGATCTCCGCTCGCGGTGATCATCACGACGGGCAGGAACCGCCAGCGCGGCACCGCGCGGATGCGACGGCACACCTCGTACCCGTCGATGCCCGGCATCATGATGTCGAGCAGCACGAGGTCGACGTCGTGCCGCTCGAGCTGCTCGAGGGCTTCTTCGCCCGAGGCTGCGGTGATGACGCCGTAGCCCCGCGGGCTCAGCACCGCGTCCAGCAGTCGCAGGTTCTGCTCGAGGTCGTCGACCGCGAGCACGAGGATCGGGTCATGAGGCATCGGCGCGGCCCCTGCCGATGAATGCGTCCACCTGCCCGGGCAGCTCGCGGATGCTGATCGGCTTCTCGAGGTACCCGTCGAAACCCGATTCCTTCGCCCGCTCCCGGTCCTCGCGCATCGCGAACGCGGTCACCGCGACGACGGGTACGGCCTGCAGGGCGGGATCCTCCCGCAGTCGCCGCAGCGCCTCATACCCGTCGAAGTCCGGCAGCTGCAGATCCATCAGCACGAGGTCGGGCTCGCAGGTCGCCGCGAGCGCGACCCCCTCCTCGCCGGTGACCGCGGGCAGCACCTCATAGCCCGACGCCGTGAGCACGTCGCGCACGAGCTTGAGGTTGAGGGGGTTGTCTTCGACGACGAGGACCCGGTGTCCGGTTGTCACGGCGCCTCCCCTCCCGGGCTCGCCGCGACCGCGCCGGCGAGCGCTCCGACGTCGCGCAGCGCCCCGACGAGCGCGTCACGACGGACGGGCTTGACGAGGTAGGCCGAGGCGCCCATCGCGAGCCCGCGTGCCCGCTCGTCCACGATCGACACCACGATGACCGGCACTGCGGCGGTGGCGTCATCCGCTCGCACGCGTCTCAGCACCTCCCAGCCGTCGGTCCGCGGCAGACGGATGTCGAGGAGCACCGCCGCGGGCACGTGCCGGCGGATCGCCGACAGGCCCTCGTCTCCGTCGCGCGCGATCACGACGTCCACCCCCAGTCCGTCGAGGTATGCCGAAGTGAGATCGAGCGACGCGCGGTCGTCCTCGACGACGACGATCATCGGCCGTCCCGCCTCGTCGTCCGCTGCGTGCACCGCGATCGGCACACGCCGCGGGATCGTGAACCCGAAGGTGCTGCCGACGCCGACCTCGCTCTCGAGCCACATCGTGCCGCCGAGGATGGCCACGATCCGCCGGCAGAGGGTGAGGCCGAGGCCCGTTCCCTCTTCGCTCTGCAGTCCCCGCCGGCCCTGCTGGAAGGATTCGAAGATCCGCTCGCGGTCGGCCGGCGCGATGCCGATGCCCGTGTCGGCGACGGCCACGGCGATCTCATGCTCGCTTCCCCGGGCGGTCACCGTGACGCTGCCGCCGTCCGGCGTGAACTTCACGGCGTTGCTCAGCAGGTTCACCAGCACCTGCTTCACGCGCAGCTCGTCGGATTCGACCGTGTCGAGCTCGGCGTCGACATCGATGGACAGACGGATGCCGTGCCTCGCAGCCCGCTCGCGCACCATCGACGCGCCGTACTCGAGTGCGGAGCGCAGCGAGAACGTGGACGGCTCGAGCTCCATGCGCCCGGCTTCCACCTTCGACAGGTCCAGGATGTCGTTGAGCAGCTGCAGCAGATGGCGGCCGGAGCCGAGGATGTCGCGCAGGTATTCGTCCTGCCGGTCGTTGAGCTCGCCGAACATGCGCTCGAGGAGGACCTCCGAGAACCCGATGACGGCGTTGAGGGGGGTGCGCAGCTCATGCGACATGCTCGCGAGGAACTCGGACTTGTGGCGGCTCGCGATCTCCAGCTCGGCGGACTTCGTCTCGAGCTCGCGGAACAGCTGCGCGTTCCAGACCGCGAGCGCCGACTGGCTCGCGAAGTTCTCGAGGAAGTCCATCGTGTCGGCTGAGAACTCGCCAGGCGTGCGTCGGCGCACCACGAGCGCGCCGACGATCCGATCGCCCCGGAGGACGGGCACGGCGACCATCGACCGCCAGCCGTCCTCGTGCAGCAGGCGCAGGTGGATGTCGAGTTCGACATCGTCGAGATCGGCGACGGCGATGGGATGCCGTTCCCTCGCGGCACGGCCGACGAGAGTGGTGTCGAGGTCGACCTTGATGCCGCGCAGCCGCTCCAAGAGTCGGTCGCTGGCGTAGGCGCTCCGCACCGTGAACGCGTGCTCGTGCTCGACGTACTCCATGATCGAACCGCCGTCGCAGCCGGCGAAGCGCACCGCGTTCATGATGATCGTCGTCAGCACCTCGTCCAGCACGAGGCTCGAGCTCACCGCCTCGCCGACTTCGCTGAGCGCTTCGAGCTGATTCACCTTTCGCGCGAGCTCGACACTGCGGTCCTCGAGCGCGCGCACAAGACCTATCTGCCGCACCACGACAGCCGCCTGCGCGGCGAACGCCTGCACGGCTGCCTGTGCGCTCGCATTGAACGGCGACACATGGGTGCGCCACAACGAGAGGACGCCCACGACCTCGTCGTCGAGAAGCAGCGGCGCAGACATCAGGGTGCGATAGTGACCGAGCTCCTGCGCGTCTTGCCGGCCATACTCGGCATCGCTGAGCACATCGGGAATCTGCTGAAGCTTCCGATCCCGCGCGACACGTCCGAGAAGGCTGGCCCGATCGATGCGAAAGGGGTGCGCTGTGATGTGCTCGACGAGCGCGGATGGCACACCCACCCAAGACGACAGCGCGAAGTAGTCGCCGTCGACCAGATAGACCTGAGCCGCGTCGCTCCGGCAGAGCCTTCGTGCGCTCTCCACGATGGTGTCCAGGGCCGCGTCGGGATCGGAAGCCGAGCGCCCGAGCGCCAGCAGCACTTCGTTCATCGCCGCGAACTGCTCGGTGGCGTCGGTGTAGCCACGCTGGAGGGTTTCGAGCTCCCCCTCGCCGGCTCCATCCGAACGCTCCACAGGTGGCCTCCTCCCAGTGAGACCTTGCGTTCGCCGCGATGACAGGCCACATTGTCCTCGCGCCCGGGAGCGCTTTCAAGACGAGGGGATTCAGCCGTGCGGAGCGCCCGGGAGGTTGGCGGCGAATACCTGCTCCGCGTAGCCGGCGAGCTTCTCGGTCACGTCTTCGAGTCGCCGCGTGGCGGTGGTGGCGATGTCGAGCTCGACGACGTTCCGGCGACGCAGGTCGCGGTGCCAGCGGCGCAGACGCTCGAGGCTCTGCTCCTCCTCCTCGAGCTCGCCGAACGTGAACTTCTCCTTGGCGATCTCGCGGTCGATCTCGTCGGAGAACTTGCCGCAGTCGGCGACGAACTCCTGCCACTCGTCGGTGCGCGCGGCGATGAACGCGTCGCGCAGCACCGCGATGTCGTCGTCCCCGTGCGATGAGGCGGTGAGCACCGCCAGCGTCCCCCCGCCGCGCTCGGCGAGCTCGCGCACGGTCGGGAGAGCATCGGTGAATGCCGGCAGGTCGGGGACGGTCCATGCGCCGGAGGCTGCGGGGACCGCTCCGACGCGGCGAAGCTCGCGCCACACGGCGACGCGGTGACGCGACGGCTCCGCCGGAACCTTCGGGATGACCAGCAGCCAGGACACGGTTGCATCAGTCGCCATCGGAACACGGTAACAGGCGTTACATCGGCCGGCACCACGTAGGCTCGATTCCCATGGCGATCGGCGTGACGATGTACACCTTCGATATCCAGCTGGCCGATGTCGATCGGGGCGTCTACGAGGATCTCTCGGTGCGCGTGGCGCGTCATCCGTCCGAGACGGACGCCTTCATGCTGACCCGGGTGCTCGCGTACGCACTCGAGTACGAAGAGGGCATCGCGTTCAGTGAGGGCATCTCGGCCACCGACGAGCCCGCTGTGCTCGTCCGCGATCTCACCGGAGCGCTGGTGGCGTGGATCGAAGTCGGAGCTCCCGACGCCGCACGCCTGCACACCGGCAGCCTGGCCGGCGCGCGCGTCGCGGTGTACACCCACCGCGACCCGGCGAAGGTCGCGGCGCCCTGGGCGGGGAAGAAGATCCACCGCGCCGAGGAGATCAGCCTCTACAGCTTCGACTCCGGCTTCTTCGACGCGGCGACGGCGGTGCTCGAACGCCGCAACACGATGACCGTGTCGATCACCGAACGCCGGCTCTACCTCGACCTCAACGGCTCATCGTTCGAGTCCGACGTCCACGACGTCGCCGCCGGCTGACACAGCGGGTCAGGGCAGGAAGTTCTCCCGCGCGAGCGGCGCGACCTCGAGCTCCCCGGCGGCTGCGCGGGAGACCCACCGCAGCTCCTCGATCTCGGCATCGGTCACGGGCACCTGGTCGCCGATGTCGGCGACGAACACGTCCGCCACGACCACGAAACCCGGCTCGTTGGCCGCCGCCGCCGTGTACAGGCCGAGCGACTGCAGCTCATCCGGATCCACCGAGAGCCCCAGTTCCTCGAACAGCTCGCGGCTCAGCGTCTCGGCCGGCGTCTCCCCCGCCTCAGGCTTGCCGCCCGGCTGCATGAACGCCGTCGTGCCGGCTTTGCGCACGAGCAGAAGCTCGTCGCGGTCATTGAGGATGACCGCGGCCGACACCTGGATGCTGCGGGTCGACGTCGATGCCGGGTTCGAGGTGCTCACGAAGGCACGCTAACAGGAACCGCCGAACCGGCCCGGCGTAGAATCACGTGTGCTTCCCGATTCCCCCGTGCCCTCCGACCTGCCGCCGAGCGGCATCGACCCGGAAGATCTGGCGACCACCCTGCGAGTGCTCGCCGACATGCCGGGCGTCGACGAGTCGCACCCCGACTACGTGGCCGTCCGCCGTGCCACCGCCGCCATGTTCAAGGCCGTCAAGAAGGTGCGGCGCCGGGAGATCCGCGACGCGATCGCCTCCGCCGACCGCGCAGTGGTCGCCGCCACGGCGACCGGAGCGCCCGACCGGATCGACGACGAGACCCGCGGCATCCCGATCAGCTCGTCCACCACGGCGGCCACCGCGGGCACCCTCCTCAAGCCGCGCGCCTGCTACATCTGCAAGCAGCCGTACACGGTGGTCGACGCGTTCTACCACCAGCTGTGCCCCACGTGCGCGGCCATGAGCCACGCGAAGCGGAACGCGCGCACCGACCTCACCGGCAAGCGCGCGCTGCTCACCGGCGGCCGCGCGAAGATCGGCATGTACATCGCATTGCGCCTCCTGCGCGACGGCGCACACACGACGATCACGACGCGCTTCCCGCGCGACGCCGTGCGCCGCTTCAGCAGCCTTCCCGACTCGCCCGAGTGGATCGACCGCTTGAAGGTGGTCGGCATCGACCTGCGCGATCCCGCCCAGGTGATCGGTCTGGCAGAGGATGTCGCCGCCGCCGGTCCCCTCGACATCCTCATCAACAATGCGACCCAGACCGTCCGCCGCTCGCCGGGCGCGTACCAGCCGCTGGTCGACGCCGAGCTGGCGCCGCTGCCCGATGGTCCGCTGCCGGAGCTCGTCACGTTCGGCCACACGAACGACCGGCACCCGCAGGCGCTCGAGCGCTCCGTAACCGCGCACCCGATTCTCGCCGCGGCCGCCGCGCGCGCCGACGAGCTGACCGAGCAGGCCATGGCCGCGGGCTCCAGTTCCCTCGAGCGTCTCGCCGCGGGCACCGCCATCGACGCCGGCGGGCTGATCCCCGACCTCGACCACACGAACTCGTGGGTGCAGAGCGTCGAGGAGGTCGACCCCCTCGAGATGCTCGAGGTGCAGCTCGCGAACACGACCGCGCCGTTCCTGCTCGTATCGAAGCTGCGCGCGTCGCTGGCCGCGAGTCCGGCACGCCGCACCTATGTGGTCAACGTCAGCGCGATGGAGGGCGTCTTCAATCGCGGGTACAAGGGACCGGGGCATCCGCACACCAACATGGCCAAGGCCGCGGTGAACATGCTGACGCGCACGAGCGCGCGAGAGCTGTTCGAGACCGACCGCATCCTCATGACCAGCGTGGACACGGGCTGGATCACCGACGAGCGCCCGCACCCGACGAAGGTCCGGCTCGCCGAGGAGGGCTTCCACGCCCCGCTCGATCTCGTCGACGGCGCCGCCCGCGTGTACGACCCGATCGTGCGCGGCGAGGCAGGCGAAGACCTGTTCGGCGTCTTCCTCAAGGACTACGCGCCCGGCCAATGGTGAATCTGCCCGAGCCGGGTCACCGGGTGGTCGTCCGCTACATCCTGCCCACCGGCCAGGCGACGGACGCCCTCGGCGAACTGCTGAGCACGGATGCCGATTCCGTCGTCGTCGACGGCAAGCGCGGCGTCGAACGCATCCCGCGCGGCGCGATCATCGCCGCGAAGGAAGTCCCGCCGCCGCCCGCGCCCCGCGCGCCGCGGCGCCCACCGATCGACGAGCACTGACCCGCGGGGAAGAACTTCGACCCGTCGGTGGTTCGACGATCCCATGAGCACAGTCGCAGAACTCCTCCGTCTGAACCTTCACGGCGTCTTCGGGAACCGGGATGCCGCCCAACGACGGGATGCGGCGGGTCGCGCCTACTCCCCTGGCGTGGTGCTGACCGACCCCGAGGGAACGGCCGTCGGCCCTGAGGCGCTCCTGTCCAGCGCGGAGGGGCTGCTCAAGGACGCGCCGGAGGAGTTCGTGCTCGTCGAGGACGGACCGGCCTACGTCTCGGAGACGACCGGGGTACTGCCATGGGCGTTCGGACCCGCCGGCGCCCCCGTCGTGCGCGGCCTCGATCTCATCACCGTCGAGAACGGCGTGATCACATCGCTGACCGTCCTCCTGGCCGAAGCCTGAAGCCGCGTGGGCCGCGCCGCCGCGGCCCACGCGCACCCACCTCAGAACCGCAGCAGCACCTTGCCCGCGCGGCCGGGAACGGCGCTCGCGGCCGCTGCCTCGCGCGCCCGGTCGAACGGGAACACCTCGTCGACCGGCAGCGACACCTCACCCGACCCGATGCGCTGCACCAGTTCGGCGAACAGCGCACCGCGGGTGGCGGCATCCATCGCCTGACTCACCTTGCTGCCCCAGAAGCCCTTGACCGTCGCCTGCTTGAAGATGAGGTCGCCCGCCGACAGCTGCAGCGTGCTCGAGCCCATCGATCCGAACGACACGAGGGTGCCGCCCTCGCCGAGCAGCGAGAGCAGGTCGCCGGCAGCCTCGCCGCCGACGGAGTCGACCGCCGCGCGCGGAGCGTTCTCGCCGAGGATCTCCGCTGCCCGTTCCCGCCAGTCATCCGACGCCGTCGATACGACGTCTCCGATGCCGAGCCCGGCCAGTTCGGCGACCCCGGCATCGCGGCGCACCAGACCGAGAACATGGACGCCGCGCGCCGCGGCGAACTGGGCGACGAGCTTGCCGACGGCCCCGTTGGCCGTGTTCTGCACGATCCAGTCGCCCGGCTGCACGTCCAGGAAGTCGAGCAGGCTCAGGGCGCTGAACGGCATCGAGATCAGCTGCGCAGCCGTCTCGTCGCTCACGGCATCAGGCACGGGGACGAGCCCGGCGGCCTTCGCGACGAAGTACTCGCTCCACACGCCGAATGTTCCGCCGGTGGCGACGCGCTGCCCGACCTTCAGCGCGTCGACGCCGTCGCCGAGCGCGTCGACGACCCCGACGGCCTCGGTCCCGGAAGCCGCAGGAAGCTCGGGCTTGTAGCCGTATGTGCCGCGGATCGTCCAGAGGTCGTGATTGTGGATCGGCGAGAGGACCGTCCGCACCCGCACCTGCCCAGGACCCGGCTCCGGCAGAGGTCGCTCCGCGACCTCCAGAACCTCGGTCGGATCGCCGAAAGCGGAGTGGATGAGTGCGCGCACGGTGGTGCTCCTTGGTAGATCTCGGGCCGCGGGTGCGCGGCCCCCGAAGGTACAGCGGTACGCCGGCCGCTCGCATTCCCCGACGCCGCGGCACCGTGGCGTGCGGACCTGGTCCGTCCCGGTCGGAACAGCGCTCCCTCAATTCCGTTTTAGGCGCATAAACTGGAATAGTGAGTACGGAGCCTCTCCTCCCATCGCCGAACGGCCCCTGGCCGGTGCACGGCATCGAGCGGCGCGAATGGCGCCAGTCGGTGCGCGGCGGCAGTCGAGAAGATCGGATGCTGCGCCACGTCGATGTATCCGTCCCACCGCTCATCGCGGATCTCGCGTTCGAGGCGCCGCCCGGACTCGTCGCCGAGACCGAGCGAGCCGTCATCGAGATCGCGACGACCGACGCGGAGGCTCGCGCTCAGTCGCACGCCCTGGGCCGGTTCCTGCTGCGGACCGAGTCCGCGGCGTCATCGAAGATCGAGCGGGTCTCGGCCAGTGTCGGCGACTACGCACGTGCGCTGGCCGGCAGCCGAGCCAATGCGAGCGCCGTGAGCATGGTGGCTGCGTCCGCTGCCCTTCATCGCATGGTGCAGCGGGCGGGCGACGGTGGCAGCATCCTGCTCGAAGATCTCCTCTCCGCCCATCGCGTGCTCATGAGCGATGATCCGGCCGAGTCGCCCTACGCCGGCCGTCTCCGGGACATGCAGAACTGGATCGGCGGGAGCAATCACAGTCCCCGAGGCGCACTGTTCGTCCCCCCGCCACCCGAACTCGTCCCGCGCCTGCTCGAAGACCTTCTCGCGTGGGCAGCCCGCGACGACGTGCCCGCCGTGATCCATGCCGCGATCGCACATGCGCAGTTCGAGTCGATCCACCCGTTCACCGACGGCAACGGCCGCATCGGGCGCGCGCTGATCAGTGCGATCCTCCGACGTCGCGGGGTCGCCCGCAACGTCGTGATCCCGCTGGCCAGCGGCATCCTCGCCGTGCGCGACGACTACTTCGCCGCGCTGACGTCGTACCGCGCCGGCGATCCCGTGCCGGTCGTCGAGATCGTCTGCCGGTCGGCGCTCGCTGCCGCGGTGGCGAGCCGAGCATCGATGGATGAGCTGCGCGCACTCCCGGACGAGTGGCGGCGCCAGCTGACGGGGCGCAGGAGCGCCGCGGCCGACCGGATCATCGACGCCCTGTTCGACAACCCCGTGATGGCGGCGGAGGAGATGGTCGCCGCATCCGGGTCGACGACGGCCGCCGCGTACGCCGCCATCGACCGGCTCGTGGACGCCGGCGTCCTGACCGAGATCACCGGACGCAAGCGTGATCGGGTGTGGGCCGCGACAGACGCTCTCGGCGAGCTGGAGGAGCTCGACCGGCGGATCCAGACCGCGATGACCGCCTGACCAGCCCGCGCAACGCCGGAGGGGTCCGCGTGCCCGTGGCACGCGGACCCTTCCGCATCCTGCGATCAGCTGCGGGGCGGGTTCGCTGGCAGCCACTCCTCGAGCGTCGTCTCGAACACCTGGACCCCGGCCACGGGCATGAGCGTGCGCTCCTGCATCCGCGCGCCGAAGTAGGGCGCCTCGGCGTCCGTCACGACCTCGCGCGGATCCCCGCGGAAGACGAGGCCGCGGCGCACCATCTCGTCGAGGCCCATCACCTCGGGTCCGGCGATCTCGGCGTCGGCGTTCAGCGGGGCGCCGGCGGCGGTGCGCGCGACGGCGGTCGCGACGTCCTCCGCGGCGATGGGCTGGACGAGGTTGCCCGGCAGGTGGATCGCGTCACCGTTGCCCGACACCCCCGCGATGCCGGTGATGAACTCGAAGAACTGCGTCGCGTGCAGGATCGAGTACGGGATGCCCGAGTCGCGGATCAGCTCCTCCTGCGCGGTCTTCGCCGCGAAGTACGAGATCGTGTTCGGACGGTTCGTGCCCACCACGGTGAGTGCGACGAAGTGCCCGACGCCCGCCTCGCGCGCTCCGGCGATGAGGTTCCGCGTCGACGTCGTGAAGAACTCCATCACGTCCGCCGGGGCGAACGACGGCGAGTTCGACACGTCGACCACGACATCCGCACCCTGCAGAACTTCGGCGAGGCCCTCGCCCGTGATGGTGTTGACACCGGAGTTCGGCGAGGCCGGAACGGCCTCGTGGCCGTGCTCGGTGAGCTTCGCGACGACCTTCGAGCCGATGAGACCGGATCCTCCGATGACGACGATCTTTGCCATGATGTGCCTTTCGTTCAGGGAGCGCGTGGGGCGGCGCTCACCAGCTAAGACCGTTCTCGCCGTCGATCTGTGACAGCCCGCAGTCAGCAACTCCAGTGCGTGAGCTTCTCGGGATTCAGAACGAGCCACGCCTCGAGGATCAAGCGGCCCCGGACGCAGATGCTGAGTACCCCGGCCACGCGCCCTTCCCTGCAGACGACGATCCCCGGCACGCCGTTGACCGACTCCACCCGCAGCCGCACCGCCCCGTCCAGCAGCGCGCCGCGGAGATAGCCGCCGACGTCCGATGCGCCCTCCAGCGCGGTGGCCGGCGCCTCCACGACGCCGCCGCCGTCGACCGTGAGAACCACGCCGGGGTGCAGCATCCGTGTCAGCCGGCGGGAATCACCCTGCTCGGCGACGGCGACCAGCGCCCTCACTGCACGCTCGTGCTGCGCGGCGCTCGAGCTCGAGTGTCGCGCAGAGCGGTGCAGCCACGAGCCAGGTCGCCTGGTCACGCTCCGACCTGGGCGACATGCCCGAGCTTGTCGGGGCTCATCACCCAGAGGAGGCGCCGGATGCCGTCTTCCGCCGCCGTGATCGTGACGAGGGTGGTGACCTCCCCATCTTCCGAGAGGGTGGCTGCGGGCCGTCCGTTGACCTCGACCCAGCCGATCTGCTTGCCCGTCCAGAAGTGGCTGGAGAACGCGGCGACGAACTTGGCTACGCGACTTCGCCCTGCCACCGGGATGCGGGCCGCGAGCTTGACGCCGTTGCCGTCGGTGTAGCTGACGACGTCCTCGGCGAACAGCCGCTCGAGATCGCTCACGTCGCCCTTCTGCGCGGCGACGAGGAACGCCTCGAGCAGGCGCCGCTGCTCCGCGGCGGCCACCTCCGCCTTGCGCGCCGACTCGAGGTGCTTGCGGGCACGGCTGACGAGCTGCCGGGCGCTCGCGACCGTGGCGCCGATGACGTCGGCGATCCGCTCGTACGGGTAGTCGAGCGCCTCGCGGAGGATATACGCGGCCCGCTCGGTGGGCGTCAGCTTCTCGAGCACGAGCAGGATCGCGTACTGCAGGGCCTCGCCGCGCTCCGCGCCGAGCGCGGGGTCGGCGTCGGTGTTGACCGGCTCGGGCAGCCACGGCCCGATGTACGTCTCGCGGCGTGCGTGTGCGGACTGCGTGGCGTTGATGGAGAGCCGCGTCGCGACCGTGGCGAGGAACGCGCCCGGCTCGCGGATGTCGGCGCGGTCGGCGTTCTGCCAGCGGATCCAGGTCTCCTGGACGATGTCTTCGGCGTCGGCCACCGTGCCGAGCATCCGATACGCGATGCCGAAGATGCGCCGGCGGTGCTCGTCGAAGACGGTGACCGCGAGCGCGATGTCGTCCTGGTGCAGGACCGGTTCCGTGTGTTCGCCCATTGCGTCTGCCACTCCCGTCGCCGCGCTCAGCGTACGCCCGCCACAGACGGCAGCAGCGCGTCGCCGGCGTCGCCAGGAGAGATCTGCCAGTCGTGGAAGCGCGTCGGCGCGAGGGTGGCGCCCGCGCCGGGCAGCAGCTCGAAGCGGTCGAGCTGCGCACCGAAGTAGGTCGCGAGGGGGTCGGCGACGACCTCGCGCTCGTCGCGACGGAACCGGAGCTCGCGCTGCGCGAGGTAGCCGAGCTCGAACACCTCCGGTCCCGCGTGCTCCGTGATCCCGCCGGTGGGTCGTGCGAGCGCGGCGCGGGCCACCGCCGCGGCCACGTCGTCGGCGGCCATGGGCTGGATGAGGGCATCGGCGACGTGTGCGATCCCACTGCGGGTCGCGGCATCCGTGATGCTGCGGATGAATTCGAAGAACTGCGTCGCGTGGACGATCGAGAAGGGGCGACCGGATGCCGTCAGCAGGCGCTCCTGCTCGGCTTTCGCCTGGAAGTAGCCGCCCTCGGAGCGTGCGAGCCGGTCGGTGCCGACGACCGACAGCACGACGTGATGCGCCACCCCCGCGGCGGCGCCGTAGGTGAGGAGATTCAGCGTCGACCCGGAGAAGAACTCGCGCGCACCGGCCTCGTCCGTGTACGACGAGTTCGACACGTCGACGAGGGTTTCGACTCCTTCGAGTGCCTGGTCCAGCCCTTCGCCGGTGAAGGAGTTCACGCCCACCGCTCGCGCCACGACGACGACCTCGTGCCCCGTGGCCTCGAGCGCCGTGACCACCCTCGAGCCGATCAGTCCGGTTCCCCCGATGACAGCGATCCTCATGTCGAACCCTCTCTGCTTCGTCGCGCGCGGAACGCGCGTCACAGCTGAGACCGGATGGCCCGGCGTTCTGTGACAGGTCCGCGAAGAATCTGCGGGATCAGCCGGACGGAGCCTTCGGAGGGTTGTGCATGAACTCGATGCGGATGCCGTTGTCGTCCTCGACGAAGGACGCGTAGTAGCGCTCGTTGAACCTCCGGTACGGCTGTGGATCGCGCACCGCGCTCCATCCCGCGCCCAGCGCGATGGCGTGAAGCCGATCGACGTCGTCGCGGGAGTCCACGGCGAACGCGAGATGCTGCCAGCCGACCGAGCCGTGGACATGGGGGCCGGTCCCCGGAACCCGCGCGGGGAAGAGGATCAGTTCCGTCTCGTCGTCCACGTACCAGGCGACCCCGTTGTCACCGTCGGTGCGTTCCATGCCGAGCGCCGTGAGCACGGGATCGAACTGGGCGACCGCGCGGGGCAGGTCTTCCACGGTGATGCCGAGGTGATCGAGGAGGGGCATCGGGCCAGTCTCCCCGATGCCCGTGGCGTGCGCCTCCATCGACGCGGCCCCTGTCACAAGTCCGGGCCCCACCCGGTCCTAGCTCACGAGAACGCAAGACCCCACCCTCGAAAGGATCTCGACATGACCGCTCAGAAGCCCACCATCGTCCTCGTCCACGGCGCCTTCGCCGAGTCGTCGTCGTGGAACGGTGTCATCGCCCAGCTGCAGCAGCACGACGTCCGTGCGGTCGCGGTCGCGAACCCGCTGCGGAGCCTCGCCGGCGACGCGGCGTACGTCCGTGACGTCCTCGCGTCGATCGAGGGCCCGATCGTCCTCGTCGGCCACTCGTACGGCGGGCTCGTCATCACCGAGGCGGCCGCGGGCAACGAGGCCGTCGTCGGGCTCGTCTACGTCGCGGCGTTCGTTCCCGAGACCGGGCAGAGTGCGTTCGAGCTGTCGAACAGCGCCCCCGGAGGCACGCTCGGCGACGCACTCACGGCGTACCCGGTGACGGGCGGCGGCGATGAGTTCGCCATCCGTCCCGAGTTGTTCCACCACCAGTTCGCCGCCGATGTCGCGCCCGAGGTGGCCGCGCTGATGGCCGCGACCCAGCGCCCGGTCACGCAGGCCGCGCTCTCGGAGGGCCTCCCGACGGATCGGCCGGCCTGGCGCGACATCCCGTCATGGCACGTCTTCGGCGATCAGGACCTCAACATCCCCGTCGCCGTGCACCGAGCCGGCGCGGAGCGTGCCGGCTCGCGCGGCACCCACGAGATCGCCGGCGCGTCGCACGCGATCTCGGTGTCGCAGCCGGCGGCCGTGGCCGCGACGATCGCAGAAGCGGGCAAGGCGTTCGTGGCTTCTCAGGAGATCGCCGCGTGACGGACCGGCGGCGCCCCGGACGATGGTCCGATCTCCGGGGCGCCGCCTCCACCGCGCGCGGCGGAACCGGCGCGCGCATCGCAGTGGCGGCGGTCGCTGCGGCAGACTTGACGTGTCCCTCGGTGCACGGAAGGTCGCCAGTGAAGATCAGTGAGCTGCAGCGGTTCGTCGCCATCGTCGACCAGGAACTGCATATTCCGCGTGCGGCCGATGCGCTCGGGGTCCCCTTGGCGTCGCTGTACTCGACGATCGACAAGCTCGAAGCGGAGGTCGGGCATCCGCTCTTCACTCGCAGCAAGCCGAGCTGGTCGCTGACCCCGGCGGGCGTGCTCCTGCTGGAAGAGGCCAGGAGTCGGATCGCGCAAGCCCCGGCTCCCGTCACCGCACCGAAGGCTCCCGGGGGCGGCAAGGCCAAGGCCTCCAAGGGCAAAGGCCGTGCGCCCATCGTGAAAGGCCAGCCGAAGCCGTACAAGAAGCGCCAGGGGCGCTAACGGGTCGCGACTACAGCTCGGTGACGCTCCCGGCTTCGACGCGCCAGTGGCGGTCGAGCTGCACGGCGTCGAGCATCCGCCGATCGTGGGTCACCAGCAGCAGCGTCCCCCGGTACGAGTCGAGCGCCTGCTCGAGCTGCTCGATCGCGGGCAGATCGAGGTGGTTGGTCGGCTCGTCGAGCACCAGCACGTTGATGCCGCGAGCCTGCAGAAGGGCCAGCGCAGCCCTCGTGCGCTCGCCCGGCGAGAGCTCGTCGACCGGTCGGCCTACGTGATCCGCTTTCAGACCGAACTTGGCGAGCAGGGTCCGCACCTCGCCGGACTCCATGTCCGGCACGAGCTCGCCGAATGCCGCCGCGAGCGGCTGCGACCCCACCAACAGCGACCGCGCCTGGTCGATCTCGCCGATCTCGACGTTCGCACCGATGCTCGCCGCGCCCGCGTTCGGCGCCTGCCGGCCGAGCAGAGCCCGCAGGAGCGTCGACTTGCCCGCGCCGTTGTGCCCCGTGATGCCGATCCGCTCCCCCGCATTCACCTGCAGTGACACCGGTCCGAGTGTGAACGAGCCCTGCTCGTAGACCGCCGAGCTCAACGTCGAGACGACGGTGCTCGACCGCGGCGCCGTGCCGATGGTGAATTCGAGCTGCCACTCCTTGCGCGGCTCCTCGACCTCCTCCAGGCGCGCGATGCGACTTTCCATCTGCCGCACCTTCTGTGCCTGCTTCTCGCTCGACTCGCTGTTGGCCTTGCGGCGGATCTTGTCGTTGTCGGGCGACTTCTTCATCGCGTTGCGCACGCCCTGGCTCGACCATTCCCGCTGCGTGCGCGCCCGGGCCACGAGATCGGCCTTCTTGTCGGCGAACTCGTCGTACTTCTCCCGCGCATGCCGACGAAGCGTCGCACGCTCCTCGAGGTATGCGTCGTAGCCCCCGCCGTAGACGCGGTTCGAATGCTGTGCGAGGTCGAGCTCGAGCACGCGCGTCACGCAGCGCGCGAGGAACTCGCGGTCGTGACTGACCAGCACGACACCGCCGCGGATGCCGCGCACGAACGCCTCGAGCCGCTCGAGCCCGTCGAGGTCGAGGTCGTTCGTGGGTTCGTCGAGCAGGACGATGTCGAACCGCGAGAGCAGCAGGGCGGCGAGTCCGACGCGAGCGGCCTGCCCACCGGACAGCCCGGTCATCGTCGCCTGATCCGCAGGGGTGCCACCGAGATCGAGTCCCAGATCCGCGAGAACGGCGGGCAGCCGCTCCTCGAGGTCGGCGGCACCGCTGGCCAGCCAGCGGTCGAGCGCGGTCGAGTACATGTCGGCGGGATCGACGCCGTGCGGAGCGAGCCCGGGGTCGCCGAGCGCGGCGGCCGCAGCATCCATGTCCCTCGTCGCCTGGGTGCACCCCGTTCGACGAGCGATGTACTCGGCGACGGTCTCGCCCTCGACGCGTTCGTGCTCCTGTGGAAGCCAGCCGACGAAGGCGTCGGCGGGCGCGAGCGAAATGGTGCCGGCCTGCGGCTCGGCGATGCCGGCGAGCAGGCGCAGCAGCGTCGACTTGCCGGCTCCGTTGGCGCCGACCACGCCGACGACGTCGCCGGGCGCGACGGTCAGGTCGAGCGAGTCGAACAGTGTGCGGTGGCCGTATCCGCCGGCCACGCCGCGCGCCACGAGTGTTGCGGTCATCAGCCAATCTTCTCAGCGCTCACAGACTGCGCCGACCGGCGGATGCGCGCGACATCGACTCCGGCTCACGCCGGCGCGTTGAGCCCGATCCTGTTGCCCTCGCTGTCCTCGATGTAGGCGTAGACGCCGCGACCGCCGGTGATCTCGGTCTTGGGTACGAGGATGCCTCCGCCCGCCGGCTCGACCCGCGCCAGCCACTCGTCGATCGAGGGACTCGCGTCGAAGTAGACGCGCGACCCGAAATGAGACGGCGTGTCTTCGGGGGCGGCGAACAGGCATCCCGCCGCTCCGCCGTCTGCCGCGGCGAAGATGGCGGTCTCCTTGTCGGGCCCGACCGGGAGCCGGATGAGCTTCTCCTCGGTGAGCGCCTCGTAGAACGCGATCGCTCGCGTCATGTCGGTGACGGGGATGTCGAACCACACGACTCTGGACATTTCGGTGCTCCTTCGGACGTCAGGCGGGCGTGCAGGATGATCATCCCGCGGGATCCGGACAGATGCTGTCCGCGATGCGGTGCCGGGGCAGCATCGATCATCTTGTGCGCATGGGACGGCGGGTCTACCGTCACGCCCAAGGGGAGATGCCCGTGCTCGCCTGGGGTCGATGGGTCGTGTTGCTGGGGGCGGTACTGCTTCTGGCGGGCTGCAGCGCGCCCTCTTCCGCGAGTCCATCCGTGCCGACTCCCCCACTCGAGGTCTCGGCACCTCCGACCGCCGAGGAGGCGACACCGCCTCGGTCGGATCCCGCCGGCTCTGCCCTCGTCACGATCGACCCGATCGGATTCGGCCTTCGGCCCGGCGCCGGGTCCCATCGCCTGGAGGCGTGGGCGACGCGATACTGCGAAGCGGCCGGGCTGTCACCCTGCTCAGACATCGCCGATCGTGCGGAGCGCCTCTGCATCGAGCGATGGGATTGCCACCCGGCGCTGCTCGTGCCGTTCAGAGAGGGCACTGCCGCGTTCCTGTCAGGCGGGCGATTCACCTCGCCGGTGGTCTACAGCGTCTGGCTTTCGGAGAACCCGATGGTCGCCGTGGCCGGCGGCAGCCGGGAACTCCTCGAGTCCTACCTGCTCAACCTCGGCGTGTGTCCCGATCAGGGAGGCGGCTATCCGCGGGGGCCGGAGTGCCCGGCAGAGAGCAGTCGGCCGGTTCTCCCTAAGGGCTATGCCCAATCGACGGCCGCGCGATGCGGTGGGACAGTGGGGCAGGCTACCGGAGCCTGCGCCTCAGATCCCCACTTGTGAGGTTGGTCATGAACACTCGTCGATCCATCGCCATCATTGCGGCCGCGCTCATCGCGTCGGTCTCGCTCGGAGCCGCCGGGGCCTCGGCCGCTCCGCCGACAGAAACCGACGCCACGGCCGTCGTCCATTGGAATGAAGTGGCGGCGAACACGCTCGCCGCCGTACCCGGGCCGAATGGCGGCGCGCCGCCCGCGTATCAGCTGAACATGGGCATGACGCAGGGCGCCGTGTACGACGCCGTCACCGCGATCGGACCCAAGCAGTACCAGCCGTACCTGCTCAAACAGCGCTTCGGGACCAAGGCGTCGGTCGAGGCGGCCGTGGCGACGGCCGCCTACGAGGTGCTCACGAACCTCGTGTCCACGGCACCCGAGATCGCACCGTTCCCCGGCAGGGCGGGGCTCCTCGCGGGCCTGGATACCCAGTACGCGACATCGCTCGACGCGATCGTCGACAACGCGTTCAAGAGGCAGGGCGTCGCGGCGGGCCATGCCGCTGCCGACGCGATGCTCCAGGCTCGGCAGAACGACGGACGATTCGGACCGTCGCAATGGGTTCGCGACCCCCGCGCCGGGCACTGGTCACCGCTGCTCAACTCGGCGGGACAGGAGGCCCTCGACCCGACACCGTGGGTGGGCGGCGTCGAACCGTTCCTCGTCGAGAGTGCGACGCAGTTCCAGTCGGCGCCGCCGCTCGCGCTCGACAGTCCCGAGTACGCGGCGGAGGTGAACGCGGTGCAGGCTCTCGGCAGGGCGACGGGGTCCACGCGCACGGCCGACCAGACGTACGCCGCGAAGTGGTGGCAGTGGGCTCCGGTCCTCGGGTGGAACGAGGTCGCACGGCAACTCATCACGCGGGACGACCTCGGCGCCGCCGACGCCGCGAGGCTGCTGGCACTGCAGAACCTCAGCGGTGCGGACGCGGCGATCACCTGCTGGAACGACAAGTACGCGTACGACTTCTGGCGGCCGTGGAACGCGATCCCGCGCGCCGGCGAGGACGGCAACGGCGGGACCACCCCGGAGACCGGGTGGGCCGCGCTCATCACGGCGCCGTACCCCGAGCACCCGTCCGGGCACAACTGCCTCGACGGTGCCTACGCCGCCGTCCTGCGCATGCACTTCGGCGACGTCATCGCGGGCGGGTTCCAGATGACGAGCACCTCCGCGCTGCTCGTGGCCGGCGAACCGCGGGTGCGCACGTTCCAGACGTTCTCGCAGCCGCTGTCCGAGCTGATCGACGCCCGCATCTGGGCCGGCCTGCACTTCCACCACGCGGACGTCCAGGGCCAGCTGCTGGGCGTGAACGTGGCGCAGTACGCGGCGACCCACTACTTCCAGGCGGTGGGCCACTGACGGCCTCGCGGACGCATGCGGGGGCGACACCCCGAGATCACCGACCGGCGCCTGCGCGCGATCGCAGGCGCCGGTCCGCGCGGGGACGGACCACGAGGTCTGCCGGCTTGCGGCCGAAACGTCCGCGTGCGAGGCTTGCCGGCGATCGTGATCGACGACGGGAGGTGAGACCCATGAACGCAGTATCCCCATGGGGTGCTCTCCCGCAGCGCACGATCGAACGGCCGACATAGCCGTACGGGAGCCCCCAACGCAATCGCGAAAGGCGACTCCCATGAACTCAGCATCTTCATCTCACCCCGTCCCGCGTCGGGCACTCGTCCTCGGCGGCGGAGGATCGGCAGGCAACGCCTGGCTGATCGGTGTCATCGCCGGCCTCGCTGAGACCGGGCTGGACGTGACCGACGCCGACCTCATCGTCGGGACCTCGGCCGGATCGACCGCCGCGGCACAGGTGACCAGCACCGCCCCCTCCGACCTGTTCGCTGCGACCATCTCCAGCTCGCCACCGCCCTCCGGGCCAGGCGGCTCCCGCCCGCGTCCCGCCGGACCCAGCCTGCAGTCACATCACCTGGACCGGATGAAGGCGATCATCGCCGATGCCTCCGACGCGGACGACTGGCGCCGCAAGATGGGCGAGGAGCTCGAGAAGGATGCCGCGGCCACTACGTCTGCGCAATGGCGGGCGACGGTCGCCGCCCGGTTCCCGACAGCGCTCTGGCCGCGGCAGCGGATCGTCGTCACCGCCGTCGACGCGCGCGGGGGCGCGCCCGCGTTGTTCGATCGCGACAGCGGGATCGACCTCGTGGACGCGGTGGCCGCGAGCTGCGCCGGCGGCTTCGCCTACGGCATCGGCGACGCCCGCTACATCGACGGGGGCTACCGGTCCAACGCCGACAACGCAGACCTCGCGGCCGGCTACGAGCGCGTGCTGGTGCTGTCACCTCTCGGCGGTCGGTCGTTCACCCCGGTGGAGTGGGGCACGCACCTGGCCACGCAGGTCGATCAGCTGCGCGCGCAGGGAAGCAGCGTCGAGACGGTCTTCCCCGACGCCGCCTCGGTGGCCGCGTTCGGCGACAACATGATGAACCCGCTGACCCGTCCCCCCGCGGCGCGGGCCGGCTACGAGCAGGCCATCACCGTGGCCGATCGGCTCGCTGAGCTCTGGCGAGTCAGCTAGCGACTGCGAACCGGGGCAGATCGAGCGCACCCGTGCGCGCCGCCTCGACGGCGGCGCGCACGGCTCCGACCGACACGATGTCGGCGCCCAGGTCGGACGCGACGATCTCGGGTGCGGGCAGGTCGAGCTCCTGCGGCAGCGCGTCGAGTGCGGCGTCGATCACCGGCCCCGCGCCGGCGGCAACGGCGCCGGAGACGATGATCCGCCGGGAATCGAAGAGGCTGCCCAGGACGCCGGCGATGACGGCGAGCGTCTCTCCCACCTGCCGCGCGACGAGGGCCGCACCCGCGTCGCCTTCCGCCGCGAGCGTGAGCACGGTCTTGGCGTCGATCTGGGCGGGGTCCAGCCCACGCAGCGCGCTCGACGCCGGAAGCGACCCCTTCGCGAGCGCACGACGTGCCAGTTCGGCCACCCGGTATCCGAGCCCCCACGCCCCTTCGACGCCCGCGACGTGGTCGAAGGCGACCATCTCGGCCGCCCCGCCATGCGCACCCCGCAGCAGCGTCCCGTCGACCCAGACCCCCGCGCCGAGGCGCTCTCCCGCGAGCAGCGTCACGAAGTCGTCGTAGCCGACGGCCGCACCGACCGCCCGCTCCGCCACCGCCGCGAGCGACGCGTCGTTCTCGACCCGCACGATCGGCGCCCAATCGCCGAAGAGGTCGCCGAACGACGGGTTCATGCGGTGCCAGAAATCGTCGCGGTGAGGAGGCGACGAGCCGTTCCGGTCCACGGGCGCCGGAACGCCGACGCACACCGCGACGACGTCGGTGCGCGTGATCCCGGCGGCCGAAAGCGCATCGTCGACGACACGCGCGGCGTCGCGACGCCGGTCTTCCGCCGAATCCTGAGCGGCGTCCGCGGCCAGATGGCTCACACCCCGCGTGCCGCCCCGGAGATCGGCGACCGTCGCCGTGAGGCGCGCGCGACCGGCGTCCAGCCCGACCACGAATCCCGTGTCCGCGCGGAAGGCGAACCGTCGAGCCGGCCGCCCCTTCTGGTACTCCCCCACGGCACGGGCGTTCGGCAGCTCCGCGAGCAGGCCGCGCTCGACGAGTTCGTCGACGACGTCGATGGCGGTGGACCGCGTGAGCCCGACGTGCTCGATCACGTCCGAGGCTGTCAGCGCGTCGGCCTCCCAGGCGAAGCCGAGCACGGCGTCCAGGCTCGCGCGACGCAGTGCCGTCGGGGTGAGCAGCGATTGTGACATCGAGGTCTTGACCTTTCACGCGTTCCTCAGCATTATGGTCCACACCTAGTTGATTTGACGAGTAAATCTACTCTTCGAACTAACAAGACCTCACAACCCACGGAAAAAGGACAACGACGTGCCTGCAGCATCCGTCTTCTTCCGCCGCGCGAGCGCGGCGGGCGCCGTCATCGCGATCCTCGGCATCTCCCTGGTCGCGTGCTCCGGCGCATCGACCGGGCCGGCCGAGGTGAGGTTCCATCTCAGCAAGCCCGAGGCGATCCCCTACTTCCGCGATCTGATCAAGGAGTACAACGCGAGCCAGGAGGAGGTCGAGGTCGTCTTCGACACGTCTTCGAATCTGCAGGCGGGCTTCCTGCGCGGCAACCCGCCGGACCTCGGGCTGCTCAACTACAACATGGAGATGGCGCGCTTCATGGAGCGCGGCGCCCTCAGTGACCTGAGCGACATGCCCGAGGCCGACCGCATCCTCCCCGAGGTGCAGGATCTGGTCGACCAGTACGCCACCTACCCCGGGCGCACGAGCGTGCTGCCGTACTCGGTGATGGCGGCTTCGGTCATCTACAACAAGCAGATCTTCGAACAGCAGGGACTCGACGTCCCCACCACGTGGGACGAGCTCGTGGAGGTCTGCGACGCGCTGAAGGCGGCGGGAGTCACGCCGTTCTACGCCACCTTCAAGGACCCGTGGACCGTCGGCCAGGGGTGGTTCGATTACGCCGTCGGCGGCGAGGTCGACGTCGCCTCGTTCTACGACGAGATGAACGAGCTCGGCACCGAGGTCGGCTCCGACTCGCCGGTGTCGTTCGAGAAGACACTGGCCGAGCCGGTCGAGCGTATGACGCAGCTCACGAGCGAATACACGAACGCGGATGCTGCCAGCCGGGGCTACGGCGACGGCAACCTCGCGTTCGCCAAGGGTGAGGCGGCGATGTACCTGCAAGGGCCGTGGGCCTTCGGCGAGATCGACAAGACGAACCCCGACCTCGACTTGGGGACCTTCCCGCTGCCGATGACCGACGATCCGGACGACAACAAGGTGCGGGTCAACATCGACCTCGCCGCATGGATCCCTGAGGCATCCGACCAGAAGGAGGGAGCCCGCGACTTCTTGAGCTACCTCTTCCAGAAGGACGTGATGGACGAATACAACGCCGCCTTCCTCGGGTACGGCACCACCACCGACTCCGCACCCGTCACCGACGAGCGGATCCTCGGCATGAAGGAGTACTACGACTCCGCGAAGTTCTACCAGGGCGCTTCGAAGGCGATCCCGCTGACCATCCCGACCGACAACTACATGCAGGGCATCGTGACCGGATCCGACGTCGAGAACACGCTGCGCGTGATGGACGCCGACTGGGCCCGACTGGCGATGCGCCGATAAGGCGATACGAAGGGAACGCACTCATGGCAACCACCACGGCCACCCTCACGGTGCCCAGGACCGGCCGACGGGCCGGCGCAACGTCCATCCCGCGCACGCGCCGGCGCGTGGAAGGGGTCTACTACCTCTTCCTCCTGCCCGCCCTCGTGCTGTTCACGCTGGCCATCACGATCCCCGCGGTCATCGGTATCTTCTTCAGCTTCACCGACTCGATCGGGTTCGGCGACTGGGAGTTCGTCGGCCTCATCAACTACGTCGCCGTCTTCACCGATCCGGCGATCCTGCAGAGCTATCTGTTCACCTTCGGGTTCGCCGCCGTCACGGTCGTCGTCGTCAACGCGGTGGCGTTCCTGCTCGCTGTCGGACTCGTCTCCCGGGTGCGGTTGAAGACGGGGCTGCGCGCGATCTTCGTGATCCCCATGGTGATCTCGGGCATCATCATCGCCTACGTCTTCAACTTCCTGTTCTCGAACTCGGTGCCTGCGCTCGGGCAGGCCTGGGGCATCCCGTGGCTGAGCGAGAGCATCCTCGCCAACCCCGACCTCGCGTGGGTGGCGATCGTCATCGTGACCGCCTGGCAGGCGATCCCCGGGACGCTCCTGATCTACATCGCCGGGCTCCTTTCGATCCCGGGCGACGTGTACGAAGCGGCCGACATCGACGGTGCAGGAAAGGCGCAGCAGCTTCTGCGGATCACGCTGCCACTGGTCGCGGGGTACGTCGTGATCAACGTGATCCTCGGCTTCAAGAACTTCCTGAACGCCTACGACATCATCGTCGGCCTCACCAACGGCGGACCGGGCACCGCCACCCGCAGCATCGCGATGACGATCTTCACCGGCTTCTCGGGTGGCGACTACGCCTACCAGATGGCCAACGCGACGATCTTCTTCGTCATCGCGCTGATCCTCTCCCTCCTCCAACTCCGTCTGACTCGCGGAAGGAACGTGTTCTGATGACCACGCAAGCCGCCCTCGCCATCGAGGACATCAACGCCGAACGCGTGCTCGACGGCGACGCCGCCCGCAAGCCCGCCCGCTCGCGCTTCGCGATGGAGCGCGTGAACTGGTCCGGCACGATCGTGCTGATCCTGTGCGCCTTCACGGTCCTGATCCCGCTGTACGTCACGATCTCGACAGCGTTCAAGACCCAAGGGCAGGCCGTCGACGGCAACGCGTTCTCGCTGCCCGCGCCATGGAGCCTCGACGGGTTCACGACCGCGTGGGAGCTCACGAACTTCCCGCGGGCCTTCACGATCTCGCTGCTGGTCACCGCGTTCACTGTGGCCGGCACGATCATCTTGGCCGCGCTCGCGTCCTTCGCCATCTCGCGCAACTGGGATCGCAAGCTCTTCCGCTACTCGTTCTACTACCTGCTCGCAGCGATGTTCCTGCCGTTCCCGGTGGTGGCGCTCCCTCAGATCCAGCTGACGGGTCTCGCCGGCCTCGACAACCCCGTAGGCGTGACGATCCTGCACATCATGTTCCAGTTGAGCTTCAGCATCCTGCTGTTCACGGCGTTCCTGCGGTCGATCCCCGCAGAGCTCGAAGAGAGCGCCCGTATCGACGGCGCCACGACGTGGCAGACGTTCTGGCGGCTCGTCTTCCCGCTGCTCGCGCCGATGAGTGCCACTGTCGGGATCTTCGCATTCCTGGCATCGTGGAACGACTTCATGATGCCGTCGCTCATCATCTCCGATCCGGCATCGCAGACGCTGCCGGTCGTCCAGAACATCTTCCAGACCCAGTTCAGCAACAACTACAACGTGTCGTTCGCCTCGTACCTCATGGCGATGGCCCCCGCGATCGTCGTCTACCTGTTCACCCAGCGATGGGTCATGGAAGGCGTCACCCAAGGAGCCGTCAAGGGCTGAGGCCGCGGCATCCGTCATCCATCCCGTCGAATCATCGAAAGGAAAGCGTCTCCGTGACGACTGTGCACCCCGCACCCTCCTCCTCCGACCAGCACGACCTCGAACTGCCCGCCTGGTGGCGCCAGGCAGTCGTCTACCAGGTGTATCCGCGGAGCTTCGCGGACGCCGACGGCGACGGCATCGGCGACATCCGCGGCATCACCTCGCGGGTGCCGTACCTGAAAGAGCTCGGGATCGACGCGGTGTGGCTGAGTCCGTTCTACCCGTCGGCGCTCGCCGACGGCGGGTACGACGTCGCCGATTACCGCGACGTCGATCCGCGACTGGGCACCCTCGACGACTTCGACGAGCTGCTCGCTGCGCTCCACGACGCCGGGATCAAGGTCGTCGTCGACATCGTGCCGAACCACACGTCGGATCAGCACGCCTGGTTCCAGGAGGCATTGGCCGCCGGCCGCGGCTCGGCGGCTCGTGCGCGCTACATCTTCCGCGACGGCTCCGGTCCCGACGGCTCCGAGCCACCCGCCGACTGGGTGTCGGTCTTCGGCGGCCCGGCGTGGGAGCGGGTCGCCGACGGGCAGTGGTACTTCCACAACTTCGCCGTGGAGCAGCCCGACCTCGACTGGTCCAACCCCGAGGTGCGCGCCGATTTCGTGAAGACGCTGCGGTTCTGGAGCGACCGCGGTGTCGACGGCTTCCGCATCGACGTCGCCCACATGCTCACGAAGGACTTCGTCGACCCGCTCCCCTCACAGGCCGTGCTCGACTCGATGCCCCGTGACGGCAACCACCCGATGATCGACCGCGACGACGTGCACGAGGTGTACGCGGAGTGGCGCGAGGTCTTCGACGCGTACGACCCGCCGCGCACCGCCGTGGCCGAAGCGTGGGTCGAGTCCTCGCGCATCCCGCTCTACGCGCGCGCCGAAAGCCTCGGCCAGGCGTTCAACTTCGACCTGCTCGAGGCGGACTTCGACGCCGCACAGTTCCGCCGGATCGTGGGCGACAATCTCGCGCTCGCTGCGAAGTCGGGCTCGTCGACGACGTGGGTGCTGTCGAACCACGATGTCGTACGCCACGCCACACGCTACGGACTGCCCGACCCCCAGCGCGACGAGAAGGGACGGCCCGCGCGCAAGCACGGCAACGAGTGGCTGCTCTCGGGCGGTACCTCACCGGTGCTCGACACCGAGCGCGGGCTCCGCCGCGCCCGTGCCGCGACGCTCTTCATGCTGGGCCTGCCAGGCTCGGCGTACGTCTACCAGGGCGAGGAGCTGGGCCTGCACGAGGTGGCCGCGATCCCCGACGCCGAGCGGCAGGACCCGACCTTCTTCCGCAGCCCCGGCGAGGACATCGGACGGGACGGATGCCGCGTCCCCCTGCCGTGGTCGGCCGAGGGTCCGTCGCTCGGCTTCGGAGCCGGCGGCACGCATCTGCCGCAGCCGGCATGGTTCGCGGAGTACGCGGTCTCGGTCGAGGACGCCGATCCCGCCTCGACCCTCTCCCTGTACCGCGACGCGCTGGCTCTGCGCCACGTGCTGCAGACCGGGGAGTCGCTGGAGTGGATCGACACCGGCCGTGAGGACGTGCTGGCCTTCCGGCGCCCGAACGGATGGACCGTGATCGCGAACTTCGGGACCGAGCCGTTCGAACTGCCGGTGGGGCCGCAGCTCTCGCTCTCGAGCGAACCCGTGGAGGGACGCCGGCTTCCCGGTGAGACCACAGCGTGGATCGCCGGGGCGTGACCTCGTCCGCGTGACAAGAAAAAGCCCCGGTCCTCGCGATTTCTCGCGGGGACCGGGGCTCCAACTCTGTGTGACAACGGCTGTGGAGATGGGGGGAATCGAACCCCCGTCCATCGCTGGGTAACTGCGGTTTCTCCGGGCGCAGTCTATGAAATCGTTCTACTCGGCTCCGACCTTTGTCACAGACACCTAAGTCGACAAGCCCATCCTGAAAAGAGTCCCGCGTGACGCTCAGGCGACGTCACGCAGCAAGATCCCTAGATGACGCCAATACCCGTGACGGGATCAGTCACGGATTGACGGCGTCGGGCTCGCTGCTCAGGCAGCGAGGGCGAACGCGGACTGCTTCTTTTCGGCAGTTATTGGTTTGCAAGGAGCGTTTACGAGATAACCCTGCATCCTCGGCCCGCTTCACGCAGATTCACAGGCGATGTCGAAACCGATCATCCCCGTTGCCTCTTTCGAGGTGTCCTTCTCGCGAAGGGCCGCTGTCACACTGTGGAGTTGCCAAGACTCGGGAGCCGAAGCATCCGAGCACATCAGGATACAACGGATGCGCCCTCCCCGCCATTCCTGGCCGGCTCCGGCCGGGATGCAGCATCCGTTGCCTAGCATGTAAGGGTGACCTCACCTCGTGCCGCGCGCCCGCAGACCACCCTCTTCGTGACCGGGAGCGTCTGGCTCTCACCCGACCTCGTGCGGGTGACGCTGGCGGGCGACGAGTTCGCCGACTTCGCCGACCGACCCGAGACCGACAAGTACGCGAAGCTGTACTTCCCGCCGGCGGGCAGCGCGCTCGAGCCGCCGTACGACCTCGCCACGCTGCGCGAGACGGTGTCGTTCGACGAGCTGCCGACGATCCGCACCTACACGATCCGGCGAGTGGATGCCGCAGCCGGCACCATCGAGATCGACTTCGTCGTGCACGGTGACACCGGCATCGCCGGGCCGTGGGCCGCGAACGCGCAGCCCGGCGATCGGCTGACGATGTCGTCCCCCGGAGCGGGGTACTCGCCCGACCTCACCGCGGATCACCACGTGCTGATCGGCGACGAGTCGGCGATGCCGGCGATCTGGTCTGCGCTCGAGGCGCTGCCCGCGGACACGGCGGTGACCACGATCATCGAGACCCGTTCGCCGGCGCACCGGATCGAGGTGCCGTCGGGCGCCGTCGTCCAGTGGGTCGACGAGGACCACGACGCTCCCGGCGCCCGCCTCGTCGCGGCGGTGGATGCTGCGGCCTGGCCGGACGGCCGCGTGCAGGTCTTCGCACATGGTGAGCGCGGTGCGATGAAGTCGCTGCGGCCGCTCCTGCTCGAGCGCGGCGTCGCGCGGGCCGACCTGTCGCTGTCGGCGTACTGGGCGTACGGACGCACCGAGGACGCGTTCCAGGCCGAGAAGCGCCTCCCGGTCGGGCAGATCTTCCCCGATTGACCCACCGGTCACGGGTTAGGGTCTGAGCATGAGCGACGTCGTCATCACCGTCCGCGGGGAGCACGAGACCCGCATCGCCCCCGAGCGCGCGATCGCGCACCTGACCATCCGCGCCGAAGGACACGAGCGCGGCGCCGTCGTCGAGCGCATGGCCGCGCTCACCGAGCCGGTGCGCGACGACCTCGCTTCGCGCAAGTCCGCGGGCACCGTCACCGAGTGGACGAGCCAGCGGGTGTCGGTGTGGTCGGAGCGCCCCTGGAACAACGAGGGCAAGCGCCTGGCCCCCGTGCACTACGCGACCGTGGACTTCTCCGTCACGTTCACCGACTTCGCGGTGCTGTCGTGGTGGGCCGGCGAGGTCGCCGAGCGCGAGGGTGTGCAGCTCGGCTGGATCGAGTGGAAGCTCACCCCCGAGACGAAGGCATCCGTCGAACGGGACGTCGCCACGCAGGCCGTGGGAGTGGCGGTTGCACGAGCGAGCGCGTACGCCGGGGCGCTCGGCCTCGCCGATGTCACCGCCGTCGAACTCGCCGACGTGGGACTGCTGACCCAGCAGAGCGGGCCCGAGGCGGCACCGTCGCCCCGCATGCTCATGGCGAAGGCGTCGTTCGCCATGGACGCCGCGGGCGGGGGGCCCGCTGTGCAGCTCCAGCCCGAGGACATCGTGATCTCGGCGGCCGTCGAGGCCCGGTTCGCCGCCCGATGAGCCCTGCCGACGTCGTGCCCCGCGCGGGCATCGCCGAACGACTGTCGCGCATGATCCAGCTGCCCACCGTGTCGGCAGAGCGCGCCGAACGCGGGCAGGGACCCTTCGATGCGTTCGCCGACCTGCTCGTCGAGCTCTACCCGCTCGTCCACGAGCACCTCGAGCGCGAGCGCATCGGCGAACTGGGGATCCTCTACCGGTGGCGCGGGCGCGTCGCCCCGCAGCCCACCGTGTTGATGGCGCACTTCGACGTCGTCCCCGTCGACGAGAGCGACGCCTGGACCCACCCGCCGTTCGAGGGGCGCATCGATCGTGGCTGGGTGTACGGCCGCGGCGCGCTCGACGACAAGGGACCGCTCGTCGTCGTGATGGATGCCGTCGAGAACCTGCTGGCTTCGGGGTTCACTCCGGTGCGCGACGTGTACCTGTCGTTCGGGGGCGACGAGGAGACGTTCGGTGGCGCGGCCCGCATCATCGCCGAGACGCTCAGGGATCGCGGCGTCGAGCCGTGGCTCGTGCTCGACGAAGGAGGCGCGGTCGTGGACGCGCCGCTTCCCTTCGTCCGCGGAACCGCGGCCATGGTGGGCGTGGGCGAGAAGGGCGTGCTGACGCTCCGCCTGAGCGCCCGCGGCGAGGGCGGGCACGCGTCCGCTCCCCCGGCCCGCACCGCCGTCCGGCGCATCGCGCGCGCCGTCGAGCGACTGTCGCCCGAGACGTTCCCCGCACGCACGCCGGCGGCGGTGACGCGCATGCTGGAGCTTTTCGCGACCCGGACCGGCGGCATCCCTCGCGCGCTGTATCGGCTGCTGTCGAGGGCACCGTGGCTCACCGCGCGCGCCTTCACCGCGATGGGCGGCGAGCCCGCGGCGCTCGTGCGCACGACGGTCGCCGCCACGATGCAGTCCGGCGGCACGGCCGCGAACGTGCTGCCGTCCCAGGCGTCGGCGACGCTCAACCTGCGCATCGCGCTCGGCGAGTCCGTCGAGAGCACCGTGAAGCGGGTCCGCAAGCGGGTCGCGGACCGGCACGTGAAGGTCGAGGTGCTCGAGGGCGACGGACCGTCGCCGGAGTCATCGACGAAGAACGCGCAGTTCGCACTCATCACGGACGCGGTGAAGGTGTCGCACCCGAGCGCGGCGACCGTGCCGTACGTCATGATGGCGGCAACCGACTCGCGGCACTTCCACCGCTTCTCGCCGGCGGTCTACCGCTTCGCGCCGCTCGAGATGAGCAAGGCACAGCGCGCCTCGATCCACGGCGTCGACGAGCGGGTCGAGATCGCGGCGCTCGAGCGGGGTGAGCTGTTCCATCGGACCCTCCTCCAGCGCTTAGAGTGATTCGCACCCGCCCTTCGGCATGACCGGGGCGGAGCGCAGCAGTGACCGGGTCTGGGGCCCGAGCGAAGGAGCACCGATGACGCGCAGCGCCGTGTCCTCACGCGTCACCGTCGGCGCGCTCGCGGGAGTCGTCGGCTTCCTCGCGTTCGTCGAGTTCACGAGCGGTGTGATCCAGGGCTTCTACACGCCCATGCTCACCGACATCGCCCGTCACCTCGGAGTGCACGACGCCGACGTCAACTGGCTCGAGGGCACGCAGCTCATGCTCTCGGCGCTCGTCGTCCCCGCGTTCGCGAAGCTCGGCGACATGGTCGGGCACAAGCGGATGCTGGTGATCTCGACGGCGATCACGGCCGCGGCATCCCTCGTCCTGCCGTTCACCGACTCGTTCGGCGTCTTCCTCGCGGCGTGGGCCATCCAGGGCTTCTACGTCGTGTGGCTGCCTCTGGAGATCGCCCTGATCTGGTCTCGCTCACGGCGCATGGAGGGCCGGGCGACCATCACGGCCCGAGCCGCCGGATTCCTCGTGGCGGCGCTCGAGACCGGCGCCATCACGGGAGCCCTGGTGGGCGGCATGCTCATCGACAGCCTGCCGCTGTGGATCGTGCTGCTCGTGCCCGCCCTGCTCGTCGTCGCGTGCTTCTTCGTGATCCTGTTCGGGGTCAAGGAGTCGCCCGAACCGACCGGCGGCCGCCTCGACAACGTGGGCCTGGTGCTGATCTCGCTCGCGCTCGTCGCCTTCACCGGCGGGCTCAGCCTGCTGCGCCTCAACGGCCCGGCTGATCCGATCGCCTGGCTCGTCACGGCTCTCGGAGTGCTGCTCGTGGTGCCTTTCGCGCTGTGGGAGCTCCGGCACGACGATCCGCTCATCGATGTGCGGATGTTCCGCTCCCCTGCCCTCGGGCCCGTCTTCCTCACTGCCGGCCTGTTCGGTGTGAGCGTGCTCGGCGCGCAGGCCCCGCTGTCGACCTTCGCCCGCACCGACCCGTCGGTGTACGGATACGGCCTCGGCACGACCGGCTTCCAGACCTCGCTCATCATCGGGGTCTACCTCATCGCGATGATCACGGGCGCCCTGCTGTTCCCGCTCATCGCCCGGCTCACCGCACCCCGCCTGACTCTCATCGGTGCGGCGACGCTGGTCGGCATCGGGTTCCTCATGTTCCTGCCGTTCCACGACACCTACACCCAGGTCATCGTGAACATGGTGGTCGTCGGCCTCGGGTCGGGAGCGCTGGTCGCGGCGCTGCCTGCGGCCGCAGCATCCGCCGCCCCTCCCACCCAGACGGGTGTCGCGACCGGTCTCACGAACTCGGTCAAGACCGTCGGCGGTGCGATCGCGTCGTGCGTGTTCGGCATCGCGCTGCTGCACGGCGCGACCGGCGCGGCGACCGAGGGCACCGCGGGATCGTTCTCGGGCTATGTCACGGTGTGGGTGGTGTGCGGCGTGACCGCGCTGGCCGCCGCGGTGCTGCTGTGCTTCGTCCCGAAGACGGCGTTCAGCGACAGCGCCGCGCACGGCGCGGACGCGGCGGAAGCAGTGAGCTGACGCTCTACTCGCCGAGGCGGTTGCGCGAACGCATCGCGCGTTCCGCCTCGCGCTTGTCTTCGCGCTCGCGGATCGTCTGGCGCTTCTCGAACTCGCGCTTGCCCTTGGCGACGGCGATCTCGACCTTGGCGCGGCCGTCCGAGAAGTACAGCTTCAAAGGGATGAGCGTGTAGCCGCCCGCCGAGATGGCGTGCGAGAGCTTGACGATCTCCTCCTTGTGCAGGAGCAGCTTGCGCGTGCGCTTCGACGAGTGGTTCGTCCAGTGGCCCTGCGAGTACTCGGGGATGTGCACCGCATCCAGGTACGCCTCGCCGTTGTCGATGTACGCATAGCCGTCCGAGAGGTTCGCGCGACCTTCGCGCAGCGACTTCACCTCGGTGCCGGTCAGCACGAGGCCCGCCTCGTAGGTCTTCTCGATCGCGTACTCGTGGCGCGCGCGACGATTGGTCGCCACGACCTTCTCCCCGCGTTCCCTGGGCATGATGTCTCCTCGCTGATGCCGCCCAACCCGGACGGCAGCCTGTCAGTCTACCCCCGCGACGGGGTGGACGATCACGCGCGCAGCCACCTGCGGATCGCGAAGCTCGCCGACAGCGCAGCGAGCACCACACCGACCAGGATCAAGACGGGCACCACGAGCCACGCGTCCGCCATGCCGACCCAGGTCGTGACGAAGTCGACGCGGTTGCGCAGATAGTTGTTCACGCCGAAGTGCACGCCGGCGATCACGGCCGCGCTGGCGAGGATGGACCCGAGCAGCGCCGCGATCACACCCTCGAGGATGAACGGGGTCTGGATGAAGCGGTTGGATGCCCCGACCAGGCGCATGATCCCGAGCTCCCGCCTTCGCGCGAACGCGGAGAGCCGGATGGTGGTCGCGATCAGCAGCACCGCGGCGATCAGCATGAGCACGGCGATGCCGACCGCGATGTAGGTGGCGATCGTCAGGGCCGAGAACAGCGGATCGAGGTACTGCATCTGGTCCTTGACCAGCTCGACCCCCTGCATGCCGCTGAAGGCCTCGATGATGACGTCCGACTGCTCGGGGTCGACCAGCGTGATGCGGAACGTCTCGTTGACCTGATCGGGCGTGATCACGCTCGCGTTCTCTTCGCCGGCGATCTGCAGCAGCTCGTCGTACGCCTGCTGGTGGTCGAGGAACGTCAGGTCGCGAATGAGAGGCGCCAGCGCGCTGCCCTCGAGCTTCGCGCGCACCTCTTCGACCTGCTCCGGCGACGCCTCGCCGTTCGAGCACGTCGCGGGCGTCGAGATGCTGGTGCACATGTAGACCGCGACCTGCGCGCGCTCGACCCAGAAGTCGCGCATCGTGCCGATCTGCATCTGCATGAGGATCGCCGCACCGACGAACGTGAGCGACACGAACGTGACCAGCACCACCGAGACGACCATCGAGACGTTGCGCCGGAGGCCCGTGAAAGCCTCCGACATGATGAGTCCGAACCTCATGAGGTGGGCCCCACTTCGTCGTCAGGATCGGTGGCGCCGAGGCCGAGCCGATCGGCGAGACCGAGCTCCTCGACCTGCAGCTCGACGGCGTCGACGAGCGGGATCGGCTGGGTGTGGGTGGGCTTCGCGGGAGCGGATGCCTCGACCGAGGGCGCGGGCGCGGGTTCGACGACCGGCTCCTCGAGGGCCTGTGCAAGGCCCTCCGCCTGCTGCACCTCTGCCGCCGTGACGGCGACCGCAGCTGCTGCGGCGGCCGCAGCCGCCGCGACACCGGCGGCAGGCGACGCGGCATCCGGTTCCACGCCGACGAGCTCCTCGTCATCCTGTACGGCCGTCGGATCGAGGCCTGCGGCCGCTGCGATCGCGGCTTCGCGCTGCACCTCGAGCACCGCGGTGAGGGCGGCGACCGCGGCGGCGCCGCGCTCCTGCTCTGGAGCGAGGCTCGGCAGGCTCGACCGATCGCCGTACCCGCCGTGGCGCTCGTCGCGGATCATCTCGCCGTGGCGCAGCTCGATGACACGGCGCTGCATCTGGTCGACGAAGCCCGCCTCGTGCGTGGCCATCACGACGGTGGTGCCGCCCGCGTTGATGCGCGCGAGCAGCTGCATGATGTCGATGGAGGTCCCGGGGTCGAGGTTTCCGGTCGGCTCGTCCGCGAGCAGGATCTGGGGCCGATTCACCAGCGCACGGGCGATGGCCACGCGCTGCTGCTCACCACCCGACAGTTCGTGAGGGAACCTCTTCTCCTTGCCGGCGAGGCCGACGAGGGCGAGCACCTCCGGGACCGCCTGCTGGATGAAGCCGCGCGATGATCCGATGACCTGCAGCGTGAACGCGACGTTCTGGAACACGGTCTTGGTCGGCAGCAGCCGGAAGTCCTGGAAGACCGCCCCCACATGGCGCCGGAAGTACGGAACCTTGCGGTTCGACAGCGTGCGCAGGTCGCGGCCGAGGACGACCACACGCCCTTCGGACGGCGTCTCCTCGCGGAGGATCAGACGGAGGCAGGACGACTTGCCGGAACCCGACGCGCCGACGAGGAAGACGAACTCCCCGCGCAGCACCTCGAAATCGACATCGCTCAGGGCGGGCTTGGAAGTGCCGCGAAAGCGCTTCGTGACGTTCTCGAACCGGATCATGGCCTAACGAGCCTATGCGGACGCCACCGGCCCCGGTCCAGCGACACTCATCGTTTGCGCATCGGTTTATCGAGTGCGCGCTGGATCAGTCGTCGTCGTCCTTGCGCTTGCGCCAGCGGATGCCGGCGGAGATGAAGCCGTCCAGGTCGCCGTCGAAGACGATCGCAGGATTGCCGACCTCGTGCCCCGTCCGGAGGTCCTTGACGAGCTGCTGACCGTACAGGAAGTACGAGCGCATCTGGTCGCCCCAGCTCGCGGTGATGGTGCCGGCGAGCTCCTTCTTCTTCGCGGCCTCCTTCTCGCGCTGCAGCAGGAGCAGGCGAGTCTGCAGCACGCGCATGGCGGCGGCGCGGTTCTGGATCTGCGACTTCTCGTTCTGCATCGACACGACGATGCCGCTGGGGATGTGCGTCAGGCGCACCGCAGAGTCGGTGGTGTTGACCGACTGGCCGCCTGGGCCGGACGAGCGGAAGACGTCGACGCGCAGGTCGTTCTCGGGGATGTCGACCTCGACGGCCTCCTCCATCACCGGGATGACCTCGACCGCCGCGAAGGAGGTCTGCCGCTTGTCGGCCGAGCCGAACGGGCTGATGCGCGCGAGGCGGTGGGTCCCGGCCTCGACCGACAGCGTGCCGTACGCATAGGGGGCGTCGATCTCGAACGTCGCCGACTTGATGCCGGCGCCCTCCGCGTACGAGGTGTCCATGACCTTCACCGGGTACTTGTGGCGCTCCGCCCAGCGCAGGTACATGCGCATGAGCATCTCGGCGAAGTCGGTGGCGTCGTCGCCGCCCGCGCCCGAGCGGATCGTCACGACCGCGGAGCGCTCGTCGTACTCGCCGTCGAGGAGCGTCTGCACCTCGAGCTGGCTGACGATGTCCTCCAGTTCGGCGATCTCGTGGCGCGCCTCTTCGGCGGAGTCCTCGTCGTCCATCTCGTTGGCGAGCTCGACGAGCACATCGAGATCATCGAGGCGCTGCTCGACGTCCGTGACGCGCTTGAGCTCGGCCTGGCGGTGGCTGAGGGCGCTGGTGACCTTCTGCGCCTTCTCGACGTCATCCCACAGATTGGGGGCGCCGGCCTCCTCGCTGAGTCGGGCGATGTCGGCGTTGAGTGCCTCGACGTCGACCACGGCCTTGATGTCGGCGAACGTGGAACGCAGGGCCTGGATGTCGGCGGAGGGATCGAAGTCGAGCATGACACTCCAGACTAACGTGGAAGCGATGACCGATCACGCAGGCTCCCCCACCGCTCGTGACGTGCTGTGGCGGTTCGGGCCGATGGTCTACGGCCCCACCGTACTGTTCGCGCTCGGCGAGGGCGCGGTCATCCCGCTGATCCCTGTCATCGCCGCACAGCTCGGAGCGGATGTCGCCACCGCCGCTCTCGTCGCCTCCGCGCTGGTCGTGGGGCAGCTCTGCGGCAACATCCCCGCCGGCTGGGCGGTCGCCCGCGTCGGCGAGCGGCTCACCATGGTGATCGCCGGAGTCATCTCCCTCGGCGGGGTGGTGGGTATGGCGCTGGCGCCGTCGCTCGGCATCTTCGCCCTCGCGGTCTTCCTCATCGGCTTCTGCGCCGCCGCCTTCGGCCTGGCCCGCCATTCGTTCATGACGACCCGTGTCCCCCTGGCGTTCCGCGCCCGCGCACTGTCGCTGCTGGGAGGCACGTTCCGTCTCGGCATGTTCGTCGGGCCGTTCGTCGCGGCCGGCCTTCTCGCCCTGTTCGACGACGAGCACGCCGCGATCTGGTTCTTCGGCGGATGCCTCGTGGCCACGGTGCTCCTGGTGCTCCTCGGCCCCGACCCCGAGAAGCAATTCCTCATGCCGCAGGAGCAGGCGGCACGCGACGCTTCCGTCGACACCGAAGACACGGGTGAACCGGTCACCGGTTCGATCCGCCTTCCGCGGAGGGAGACCTCCGGCACCGGTCCCGGAACCGGCGTGATCCGCACCATGTGGCGGCACCGCCGTGTGCTGTCGACGCTCGGCCTGGCCGCGGCATCCCTGTCGGCCGTCCGTTCGGCGCGCCAGGTCGTACTGCCGCTGTGGGGTGTATCTATCGGCCTCGACGCGCAGACGATCGCCCTCGTGGTCGGCATCTCAGGCGCGATCGACTTCGCGCTCTTCTACGCGAGCGGCCAGGTCATGGACCGCTTCGGTCGACTGTGGGCCGCCCTGCCGGCCATGATCCTGATGGGTGCGGGCTTCGTCGCCCTCGCGTTCACGCACGACCTCCCCCAGGCCGCGATGTGGTTCGCGATGTTCGCGGCGGTGCTGGGCGTGGGCAACGGCCTGTCGAGCGGCATTCTGCTGACCCTCGGCGCCGACGTCGCGCCCAAGGCCGACCCGGCCCCCTTCCTCGGCTCGTGGCGAACCCTCACCGACGCGGGTGGCGCGGTCGCACCGCTGCTCGTATCGGGCATCGCCGCCGTCGCCTCGCTGTCCGTCGCGACGGGGATCATGGGCGCGATCGGTCTCGTCGGCGCGCTCGCCTTCGTGCGGTGGGTGCCGCGCCACGTACCCCGGGCCGGCGTATGAGCGAGGTCGTGACCTTCTGCCGCAGCCGCAACGACGGGCGGCGTTGCACGCGCCCCCTCAGGCACGCGGGACTGCACCGCCACCGCACGATCATGTGGGCGGATGCCGGGGCGGATCCCGCGCACTGCTCCGGCTCCGGCGAGCCGGGCGAGCCCGCCGCACTCCTCGCCGACGGCTTCCCCGACGGCCGCGCGCTGTGCCCGGTGTGCCTGAGGTTCATCCCACTCGACGACGCCGGTCGCCTGATCGGGCACGACACCGCGGACGAAGGCGAGACGGATGCCGAAGCCCGGCGTCGCGGCGAGTGGTTCAACGCCCACGGCTGGTAGCAGACGCGTCACACCCAGTTCCGGCGGACGGCTTCCGCCCCCAGCTGCATCCTCGTGGTGACCCCTGCCGTCTCCATCAGTTCGGACACCCGGCGCTGGACGGTGCGCAGTGAGATCCCGAGCTGCGCGGCCGCGGCAGCATCCGTCACCCCCAGAAGGAGCAGGCGGAGGAGGTCGGTGTCGACGGCGTCGGCGGTGGGAACGGCGGCGACCGGCAGAAACTCGGTGGCGGCCCGCCAGTACTCCTCGAAGATGGAGGTCACGAGGTCGAGCAGTCCGCTGGGGTGGATGAGGAGCGCCCCGAACCCTTGATCCTCGGCCTGCGAGTGCATGGGCACGAGCGCCATCTGGTCGTCCGCGATGAACATCCGGGTGGGCAAGGTCGGCAGCACCCGGATCTCTTCGCCGATCTGGGCCATCTCGCGGGCTGCGTCGAGGAAGCCCGGGCGTTCGAGGACCGCGTTCTCGACGATCACGCGATACCGCACGCCCCGCGCGAGGGCGCGGTCCTCCTCGATGTTCTCCTCGCCGCTCAGCAGCGCGACCTCATGCAGCACGAGCACGCGCACCTGCTCGACGGAGGCCGCCTGAAGCTGCGCGACGCGCTGGCGCACGGCGTCATCGCCGATCACGACGTCGACGACGTCAGCGACGCTGCGCTGCTCGGCCGAACGCCGGTACATGTCGCTGAGCTCGACGAGCGCCTCGTGGGCGCGCGTGAGCCCGCGCTCCCGCTCGAGCAGCAAGGGGCGGAGCGAGATCGACGGCGGCGACGCCACGAAACGGTCACTGCGCGCGGCCTGGCGGGCGAGCAGGCCGAGGCGTTCGAGCTCGGCGACGATCGGCCGCGTGCGCGGCAGCGACATGCTCAGGCCGGATGCGATCTCCGCGGTCGACGCCGACGACTGCTGCAGCACGAACCGGTAGACCGCGGTGTGGGCCTCATCGAGGCCGAGCGCATCGAGCACGGCGACCTTCTCCATGTGTTCATCGTCACCCACCGACATTGGCGGATGCAGGCCATGGCATTTCTCCGCCATCCACTTTATGCACTCAGCACAGGAAGGTGGGGGTTACACGGATCCCCACACACCGAGAGGCTCGCGCATGTCACGACCCCAGCCCTTCGGCCCTCGCCTCCGTCCGATCGTCGCCGCCACAAGCGGCCTGGCGATCGGAATCGCAGGCATCGGCCTCACCACCCTGCCGGCGGCCGCCACCTCCGCCCCAGACGACTCCCCCACCACACGGGCGGTCGCCGGCAGCTCCCACTCCGTCACCCTCATCACGGGTGACCGCGTCACCGTCACCGACCTGAGCGACGGCACCCACGCCGTCTCGATCGACACCGCTGTCGACGGCGCCGGCGCCCGCACCTATGAGGCGGCGGGCGACCTGCACGTCGTGCCCGACGCCGCGCTGCCGTACCTCGCATCGGGGGCGCTCGACGCCGACCTGTTCAACGTCTCGCTGCTCATCGCTTACGGCTACGACGACGCGTCCGTCGACGCGACGCCGGTCATCGTCGAGCAGGCCGAGGCGGCGGCGCGGTCCTTCTCGGCGCCGGTCCCCGGTCTCGAGGTGAAGACGCCGCTCGAGAGCATCGGCGGCGCCGCGGCCGTGCTCGGACACAGCGACGCGGCATCCGCGTGGCAGGCGCTCACCGCCCCGACCGCCCGCAGCTTCTCGGCGACGCCGGCGCTGGGCGGAGGCATCGAGGCGATCCACCTCGACGGCAAGGTGCGCGCGACGCTCGACTCGAGCGTGCCCTACATCCACGCCCCGGAGGCGTGGGCCGACGGCTACACCGGCGAGGGCGTCACCGTCGCCGTGCTCGACACCGGCTACGACGACACCCACCCCGACTTGCAAGGTCACGTGAGCGCCGACTCGAAGAGCTTCGTGCCCGGCGAGGATGTCGACAGCGACCCGAACGGCCACGGCACGCACGTCGCCTCGACGATCGCGGGCACGGGCGCCGCCAGCAGTGGCACGCACCGCGGCGTGGCCGACGGCGCGGAGCTGCTCGTGGGCAAGGTGCTCGGCGCCGACGGCTACGGCCAGGACTCGTGGATCATCGACGCGATGGAGTGGGCGGGCCAGAACGCCCCGATCGTCTCGATGAGCCTCGGCTCGACGCAGGCCTCCGACGGCAAGGACCTCATGGCCGAGTCGCTCAACCAGATCTCCCAGGAGACCGGGGCGCTCTTCGTGGTCGCGGCGGGCAACGCCGGCGCACCCGAGACGATCGGCGCACCGGGCTCGGCTGAGCAGGCGCTCACCGTCGGCTCGGTCGACGATCCGTCGGGCGCGCTGTCTTGGTTCACGAGCCAGGGCCCGCTCGCCCGCTCGGGCGCGCTCAAGCCCGATGTCACCGGACCGGGCAACGACGTGACCGCCGCACGATCGGCCGACAGCGGCGGCGACGGCGCCTACATCTCGATGAGCGGCACGTCGATGGCGACGCCGCACGTCGCGGGCGAGGCGGCGATCCTGCTGAGCGCGAACCCGGAGTACACGAAGGACCAGCTCAAGGCGGCGATCGCGAGCACCACGACCGATGTCGGGTACACCGCGTACCAGGGTGGCACGGGGGTCGTGAACGTCGCGGCCGCACTCCACGCGCCGATCATCGCCGCCGGATCGGGCGACTTCGGCATGCTGATGTGGGGCGAGACGCCCACGCCGGTCGAGCGCACGGTCGAGTACACGAACCGCACGGATGCCGAGACCACCGTCACCCTCGCCGCGAACCTCGGCGACACCACCCCCGGAGCCGGCGGTGGCGAGCCGGGCCCGCTGTCGGCGGGCATCGCGTTCGATGCGCTCACCATGGACGTCGACACCCTGACGATCCCCGCGGGCGAGAGCCGCTCGGTCACGCTGACGGTGGATCCTGCGAAGGTCCCCGCCGGCACGCAGCTGTCGGGCACGCTCGTGGCGTCGGTCGACGGTGACCCGGTCACCCGCACCGCCCTCGGCACGATCGCCGAGGCCGAGCGGTACGACCTGACGCTCACCGCGACGGACTTCGACGGCAACCCGACGACGACCTACGCGATGCTGTGGGATCCCGCGACCCAGTGGGCGGAGCCGGTGCTCGTCGAGGGCGAGACGACGCTGCGCCTCATGAAGGGCGACTACACGGTCATGTCGTTCATGGAGCTGAACCGCACGCCCGACACGATCGCGAGCGTCCTCGTCGGCGAGCCGACGCTCGAGCTCGACCAGAACCGCACCGTCGCGCTCGACGCGCGCACGGCGAAGCAGGTCACGGTCGACGTCGGTCAGACGGGTCTCGACCAGGTGTTCCGCCGCATGGATGTCACCGTCGACGACTTCGCGGCGAGCGCGATGATGCCGGTGTGGACCGACGAGATGTGGGCGCAGCCCATGAAGGTCGACGACGCCGACTTCTCGTGGGCGACGCGCTGGCGTCTGCAGACGCCGATGCTGACCGTCGCGGCCGGAAAGACCCCGCTCGACCTCATCGTGCAGATCGGCTCGACGTTCCTCGACGGCTCGTTCAAGGCGGCAGCCGTGGATGCCGGCAAGGGCAGCGTCGAGGAGTTCGCGGCAGCGGGAGTCAAGGACAAGATCGCGGTGGTCACCCGGTCGGCGGAGGTCTCAGCATCCGCTCGCGCCGCGAACGCGGCCGCCGCGGGCGCCAAGCTGCTGATCGTCGTCAACGACGGCGACGGAGAGCTCAGCGAATGGGTCGGCTCCGAGGACTTCACGACGAACGTCGGGATCCCGGTCGCCGCGATCAGCGGTGTCGAGGGGCGCGAGCTGCTGAAGCAGCTCAGTGGCCACAAGAAGGTCACGCTCTCGGCCGTCGGAGAACCGACCTCGGAGGTGACCTACGACATCGCCCACTTCGGCGACGGTGAGATCCCGGCCGACATGGCCTACCGCCACAGCGCCAAGGATCTCGCCCGCATCGACACCCGGTACATCGGGCAGGCGGAGGAGATCGGCGAGTTCCGGTACGACTTCGTCCCCGGTGCGGAGTACGGCAGCGGGTTCCCCCTGCGCACGCAGCGCGGCATCGAGCGTGAGGAATGGGTGAACACCGACGGCCTGCGCTGGTACCAGGGGGCGTTCATCACCTCGGTCGGCTGGGAGATGCGCGACATCAAGCGCACCTACGACCGCGGCGAGCGCGCCGAGGCCGACTACTACGGCGGCGTCGTGCGGCCGTACGTCGGCACGGGATTCTGGGTGCCGTACCTCGTGTCGGACTACGCCCAGATCAACATCCCGAGCTGGGCGGACGGCGGTGACGGCGAGCACACCGGCACCTTCGACACGTGGACGGAGCCGTCCACGGTGCAGCAGCTGACCGACATCTACCTCGACGGGGAGCTCTTCGCCCAGAAGGAGCACCAGGGCGCGAACGTGTTCGACCTGCCCGACGGCGAGCACGATTGGCGCGTGGTCAGCACCGCGACGCACGACGGCTCGCACCTCGCCGGGTCGACGAAGACTGTCAGCGACTGGAGCTTCCGCGCGTCGGGCAAGCTCGGCGATTGGGACTACCGGCTGCTGCCCCTGATCCAGGCGTACTACGACGTCGACGTGAACGACGAGAACCGCGTCGGCGAAGGCCGCCGCAAGGGCTCAGCGATCCCGCTCGGCCTCGAGCTCGGCCACGTCGCCGGCACCGCACCGGCCGGCGCGATCACCGATGCGACGCTCGAAGCCCGCACCGCGGGCGGCGAATGGGTGAAGGTCGCGCTGAAGAGCGCGAAGACGGATGCCCCTACCGGCGCGGTGGAGGGCGACGGCGACATCTTCGCGGTGTCGCGCGCATGGGTCAGCGGCTACTCGGCCGAGATCCCGGTGTCCGACAAGGGCGGCTGGGTCGACCTCCGCGTCACGGCGAAGGACGGCGAGGGCAACACCTTCACGCAGGAGATCGAGAAGGCGTTCGAGGCCACACCGGCCAAGGGCGTCCGCTAGTCCACGAGTCCAGAGACCCCGGCGCACGCGCGCCGGGGTCTCTGCCGTCTCTCCGGTCGTCCCGTTTGCGTCCGCACCCTCGATGTTCAGGTGTGTTCATTTCGATCGCTAATTCGAACACCCGCTGGAACGATGGCTCGCGGCCCCCCGTCACTCCGGCGGCGGGCCGTGTGATTCGAGGAGGAATCTTGCCCACCAAGCGGATGAAGCTGCTCGTCGCAGCGACCGTCGGCGCATTCTGTCTCGGGGGTCTTCAGGCCCCCGCGGCCATCGCGGCAGACGGTCTGGGCGGCGCGGTGCACTACGCCAGCGATCTGGACTGGGTCTCGGCCGACAACGGCTGGGGTCCAGTGGAGCGCGACTACAACAACGGCGCCCGTGCTGTACCCGATGCGGACCGGGCGATCCAGTCCATCCGCGGGACGAAGTTCCCGAAGGGACTGGGCACGCACGCGTCCGCGCGCATCGTGTACCACCTCGCGCAGCAGTGCACGCAGCTGCTGGGTTACGTCGGCATCGACGACAGCCAGTCCGGCAAGGGACGCGTGGACTTCGTGGTGAAGGTCGACGGCGCCGAGAAGTTCCGGATGGAACGCAAGGGCACCGACCCCGCGGGCCGGCTCAACCTCGACCTGCGCGGTGCGGGCACCGTCGAGCTCATCGCCGAGCCGGGCGCGGAGGGCAACGGCAACGACCACGCCGACTGGGCAGACCTCCGCATCAACTGCACGGACGGCTACCTCGCACAGCCGCTGACCATCACCCCGAACGACGTCGACCTCTCGCTGCTCGCTCCAGGCGTTCCCGTCGCGGTCACCGTCGACGGCGCGGGAGCGCGCGTACCGGTGACTGTCGGCTTCGCGGGCACCGAGGTCGTGGTGAACTCCGACGACGCCGGCCGCGCCACCGCGTCGTTCGTCGTGCCCGCCGGCACCGCTGCGGGCGAGTACGCGATCACGGCGCGCGCCGCGTCGCTGTTCGGCGCGATCGCGCAGGGAGAGCTCGCGGCACACGTCGTCGCCGTGTCCGACACGGTCTACTTCGTGGACTGCTCGGCGACCGGCGCCGGCACCGGCACCGAGTCCGCACCGTTCACCGCGCTCGACCAGCTCGCGGCGGTTCAGCCGTTCCAGCCCGGTCAGTCCGTGCGCTTCAAGCGCGGCTCCGAGTGCGTGGGCACCTTCGCCCCGACCGGATCCGGTCTCGGCACCGCGCCGATCACCGTCTCCCCCTACGGCGACGGCGACGCACCCGCGACGATCAACGGCGACGGCCGGCTCGCCGGCATCCACCTCCTCAATGTCAGCAACTGGACCGTCGACGGTATGCGCGTGATCAACCCGGGCACCCCCGACCAGCGCCGCGTCGGCATCCTCTCCGAGATCAACGACGGCTCGAAGCGCAGCGGCGTGGTGCTCACGCACAACCACGTCGAGCGGGTCGCCGGCTGGTCCGACAAGACGAGCCTGGGCAACGCCTTCTCGCGCTCGGCCGGCATCTCGGTGCTCGGCGACGGCATCGGCTGGTTCGACGGCATCACCGTCACCGACAACGTCGTGAACGACACCGCCGCCGGCGGCATCAAGCTCTCGGCGCCCGATACGACCAAGCACTACAACACCGACGTCTACGTCGCGCGCAACGACATCCGCGCCGTCGGCGGCGACGGCATCGTGATCCACAACTCCGACAAGCCTGTCATCGAGTACAACTCGGCGATCGATCTCGGACACGGCGAGTACCCCTTCCTCAAGGGCAACTTCGCCGGCATGTGGCCGTACAACTCGGTCGACCCGCTGTTCCAGTACAACGTGGTGGGCAACAGCGTCGCGTCGACCTACGACTCGACCGCGTGGGACTGCGACATGAAGATCAAGGGCAGCTGCACGTTCCAGTACAACTACTCGTACGGCAACGCCGGCGGGTTCTACCTGGACTGCATCTCCGGCTGCGGCACGGCATCGACCACCGCGAACGCCATCCTTCGGTACAACGTGTCGCAGGACGACTGCCGCCTGGGCGGCGCCAGCGGCGGACCCGGCCAGCATCTGATCTACAACAACACGTTCTCGTGCCTGAACCGGCCTTTCGAGGACGACATGACCGCGCCGCGGCAGGTGAAGAACAACATCTTCATCTCGCAGGGCGGCACGTTCAAGACGGCGAACGCGGTGTACGCGAACAACGCGTACTTCGGCGGCATCCAGCCGGTGTCCGCCGAGACGGGCGCCGTCGTGGGCGACCCCCAGCTCATCGCCGCCGGCAGCGGGCAGCTCACCCGTGCACTCCCCGGCTACCAGCTCGCCGTCGGCTCGCCGCTCCTCGGCGCGGGCGTGCCGATCTCGGACGCCGGTGACCGCGACTTCTTCGGCAACCCGATCCCCGCGACGCCGAACATCGGCGCCTACCAGGGGTCGGGCGTCGAGGTGGCGCCGCTTCCGTTCGACGCGCTCGTGAACCAGACGGCGGTCGCCTCCACCGCGAATGCACGCAACGGTGCCGTCACCGCGGACTTCCGGGTGTTCTCGGCCGAGGCGCTGGCCGACGCGGGACTCGCTGTCGGCGCGAAAGCCACGGCGTTCGGCTCCGAACTGGACTGGCACCCGACCGCGGTCGGCACACCCGACGCGATCAAGGTCGCCGGCCAGCGGGTGTCGCTCGAGGGCGAGGGCGACGAGCTCATCGTCGCCGGCTTCTCCGCAGGGGTCGCGACGTCAGGCACTGCGACCGTGCGCTACGTCGACGGGACGACCCAGCAGGTGCAGCTCGCGCTGCCGCTCTGGAGCGATGCGTCGACGGATGCTGCGGGCACGGCGCTGCTCGCGAGCGCCACGTCGTACCTCCAGCGGACGAAGCCGTACCTCGGCGGCACCGTCTCGACGATCGCCGCGCCCGCGTCGGTGTTCGCGCAGCGGATCCCGCTCTCGGGCAAGCCGGTGGCGAGCGTCACGCTGCCGGAAGGGAGCCCGGTGACCGGCCAGGGCCTGACCCTGTTCGCGATGGAGCTCACCGGCAGCGCCGTGCCGACCGCGGTGCAGGTCTCGACCGAGTGCCGTGGTCCGAACGCCTGGGTGCATGTCACGGTGGCGAACGAGCACGGCGCGCCCGTCACGGTGGCGGTGGAGACCGTGCTCGGAGACGACGTGAAGTCCAAGCTCAACCCTGGCAAGGGCACCCGCTCGTCGTTCAAGATCCGCGGCTCCCTCGCCGACGGTGAGGTGCGGGTCGTGGCGACGACCGGCGACGGTGCCCGCACCACGACGACGGTGCCGTACGCAGGGGTCGACTGCCGCTGAACCGCGGCGCTGCGGGGGCGGTGCGCGCACCGTCCCCGCAGCCGCGCGACGCCGGCCCGTCGCGCATGATGGACATCGAGAGAAGGGGGCGGCCGATGATCGCCGAACAGCGCCGGGAGCGGATCCTGCGCGAGATCGTCCTGCGGGGGCGCATCGAGGTCGCGGACTTCGCCGGGCGGTCCGGTCTCAGCGGCATGACCATCCGGCGTGACCTGGCCGTGCTCTCCGATCGAGGACTCATCCGCCGCGTACACGGCGGTGCGGTGCTCCCCGAGACCGCGGATGCCCCCGCCACCGGCAGCCGTCGGATCGGCACGTCCGCGCGCCCGATGGCGACCATCGGACTCATCGTGCCGGATGCCGCCTACTACTTCCCTCCCCTGATCCGCGGGGTGGGTGAGGCGGCGCGGGGCGCGGGCATCCGGATCGTCCTGGGCACCACCAACTATGACCCCCGCGAGGAGATCCATCAGCTCACGCGGCTCGACGCCGCCGGCGTCGACGCCATCATGCTCGTGACCGCCCGACCCGGCATCGAGGACACCGCGACGTGGGAGACGATCGCCGGCATCCGCACCCCGGTGGTCCTGGTGGAGCGCTCCCCCGAGGGCGTGCCGACGACCCTCCGGGTGGATTCGGTGCGCTCGGATCACGGCTTCGGCGCCGAGCTCGCGGTCGACCACCTCGCCGAGCGCGGGCATCGAGGGGTCGGCCTGCTGCTGCGCGAGACGGCCACGGCGCCGTGGATCGCGCTCGGCCATGCGCGCGCCACGCGACGCCACGGCATGGTCGACGCACCGGTGACCACCGCGCCCTCGCCGCGCTGGGGAGACGGCTCGACCTCGGATGTGCTGCGCGCCTTCCTCGACGAGTGCCTGGCCACAGGCATCCGTTCCGCCATCGTCCTGCCCGATGATCTCGCCGTCGGGCTGCTCGGCATCGCCGAGGGGCGCGGGCTGCGCGTGCCGGAGGACTTCGCGATCGTCGCTTACGACGACGAGATCGCGTCGTTCGCGAGCGTGCCGCTCACCGCCATCGCACCGCCCAAGCTCGCCGTCGGGCGCCGTGCGCTCGAGACGTGCCTGATGAGACTCGAGCAGCGCGAGGACGCGCCCTCGCAGCAGGTCCAGCTGACTCCGACGATCAATGTGCGCGACTCCACCTGACGCACGCTCACCAGAGCATCGCGACGAGGTGGGCGAACACCTCCTCGGGGTCGTTCTCGAGCCCGCGACGGGTGAACCACGTCGAGACGTTGACGACGTCGCGGTGGAGGAAGTCGATGCCCTGCGGGTTCGCGGCGACGTCGACGATCTGCGGGAGATCGATCACGACGACACGGCCGTCGTGGTCGAGCAGGTTGTAGGGCGAGAGGTCGCCGTGCGCGAATCCCGCATGCGCGAACGCCTCGAGGATGCCGACCACCTGCTCGAAGGCGCTGCGCAGCTGCTCTCCGTGCAGCCGGCTCTGCGCCAGTCGTGGCGCGGCCGCCCGCCCCTCGCCGACGAACTCCATGAGCACTTCGGTGTCGCTCACCTGCACCGGGTACGGCACCGGGACCCCCGCGCGCCAGGCGCGGCAGAGCGCATCGAACTCGCTCACCGCCCAGTGGCCGGCGGCGACCGAGCGCCCGTACGCCGACCTGCGACTCACAGCTCGGGCGTCGCGGGTGTTGCGCATCGTGCGCCCCTCCTCGTAACTGCCCGAGCGGTGGAAGTCACTGTGATGCGAATTGCGGTAGCGCTTGGCGGCCAGGAGCACGCCGGCGGTGCCGGGCACCGCGCGCTCGATGAGGTGCACGTCGGCTTCTTTGCCGGTCTTCACGACACCCAGCTCGGTGTCGAACGCGCCGGACGCGGTGACGACCCATTCCGGGTGCGGCAGCGGCCCGCGCTGGGTGGGCGGAGACGCGGGCCACGTGGACCAGCGCTGATCGGGGCCGGGTTCGAGATCCGGCGAGAGAACGGATGCGGACGCGTCGAGGCGTTCGTATGACATCGGTGGGACACTCCAGGAGAGGAGGTCGCCGACGGGTCAACGCGTGCGGGCGACCTCGCGGAAGGGGGTGGGGTTGCGAGGCGCGACAGAGACAGCCATCGTTCTTCCTCCCTCCGGTCCGGGGTGCGGCATGACGCTCGCACCGACTCCGCGACACTCTAGCCGAGAGCATCCGGCGGATCCACCCTGCGTCGGGGCGCAGCACACCGATGGCGCCCGGACATCGTGATCCGGACGCCATCCGTCGTGATCGTGCCCGACCGGCCGTTCAGCCCGTCATCCGTTGATCACGGTTGCACGAAGTTGTTGTTGATCGTGAGGGTGGACACCTCCTTGCAGGTGTCGCCGATGTCCAGCTGGGCGGGGTTGGTGCTGTCATAGCTGACCTTCCACGAGAAGGAGCCGCCCGTCGTCACCGCGACCGTGTTCGCCGTGCTCGGCGTCTGCGGCGACGCGCCCGCCACCGGGACGTTGATCGTCGGGAGCACCGGCGTGCCCGCGCAGTTGGTCGTCGGGTACAGCGTGAACGATGCCGTGCCGGCCAGGTTGCCGCCTGCCGATGCGGTGATCGTCGCGGAGTCGTTCGGCGTCCAGCGCTGCGCCGTCGTCATCGTCGGTTGGATGGCGGTGACCGTCACGTCCTCGGCGGTGTCGGTGCACGCGGTGTTGTGCGCCTGCGTGTTGGTGTTCGGCGGGTTGCCGCTGTACTCCGCGACCCAGTGGTAGTCACCGGGCGACGTGGGCACGAACTGCGGGTTCGGCGTGGAATAGGTACCGTTCCCGCTGACCGCCACCGTCGGCGACGTGTACACCAGAGCGCCACAGCCGGTGGTGCTCGGTCCGTACAGCGTGAACGTGATCGTGCCGCCCGCCGGAGCGCCCCCCGTACCGGTGAGGTTGATCACCGGGTTGGCCGGCTGCGTCGCGGTGCCTCCGAGCGTGGCCGTGTCGGTGACCGCCGTGCCGAGAAGCACGTCGACGCCTGCGCTCGTGGACAGGGTCGGTGTCACCGGATTCACGGTGAAGCACTCGGTCGCGCTCGAGTCGCCGGAGCTCGGGATGCCGTTGGCGGAGTCACCGGTGAAGGTGGCGCGCCAGCAATATCTGCCTGCCGAAGTGACATAGGCGGTCGGAGAGACGACGGTCACCGGATACGCGGTGCCGGTGAGGTTCGTGCTGCCGACCGAGGTTCCGTTCGGGCTCGTGCACAGACCGGGTGCGTCCACCTTGCAGAGGAAGAACGCCACCGAGCCGGCCGGAGTGGCCGTCCCGCCGATGACGCTGACCACCGCCGAGTCCTTGACGGCGAGGACGCCCGTTCCGATGGACGCACCGCCGGCCGGGACGTTGGTCGTGCCGTCACCGAGCTTCGGCGTGGTGACCGTGGTCGACGTGCAGTTGGTGATCGGCGGAGCGTTCTTGAGGATCGTGTCCTTGTAGTCGGCGGTGTCGGAGTTGCCGGTCACCGTGCTGGGGATCGTGTTCGCGAAGGTCTTGCAGGCGGTGGAGCCGCCGAAGATGGTGGCCGTCAAGTCGACCGCCGCTTCACCTCGGAAGCCGTCCGCACTGTACGCCGCCTGTGAGACGTTGGCGTCGAGCAACGTCGGCGCGCCCAGGGTGAGGTTCGGCTTCGTGCCGCTCCACGTGCGCAGGTAGAGATCCCTGCTGCCGCCCTGCTGGTCCCAGAGGATCATGAAGTCGCCGGCCCTGCGGTTCGCCCACGGGTTGCAGTTGGTGATGAGCTGGGCGTCCGTGGCGGTGTCATACGCGCAGCCCGACGGAGCCGGATCCTGCATGAACTCGTAGGCGATGAAGCCGCTGCCGCTGTTGCTGTCGCGCTCCCAGGCGAAGTAGAGCCAGTCGTGGTTCGGCGCCGCAGGATCACGTTCGGTGTCGAGCCACGCTTGACGCAGATCCACTTGCGCGTTCGGGTTCGTGGTGTCGAGCGTCGGGAGTGCGTCGTTGTGGATGACGCCGATCTTCGTCGTGTTCGAGTTGGCCGGTCCGAGCTCCTTGACACTGCCGAACAGGTCGGACAGGTTGGCGGTGTTCGCGTCCGGTACGTTCCCGTCGATGTTGTACGGTCCATCCGCAGCTGACGCGGCGACCGCACCGCCCAGCACGAAGGCTGCCACCAGACAGCCCGTGATCCCCGCGGCGAGCGCGCGCCGCCGCTTGTCCTGAGACATGGTCCTCCCCTTTCCCCAGGCCATTGCTGGGCCTAGGCTATGAACCGCGTGGGGACGCGACCATTGGGTGAAGTGCGGATGGGGAGTTCCGGGGAACTCCCTAGGTCATCGGTCCCAGCGGGAGGGCGCGCGATTCGGGGAGGAATCGTGAGCACGGAAGAGTCATTCGCACTCGTGGTCGCAGGTGACCACGTCAGGACCGAATATGTGGCGCTGCTGGGCCGGCTGGGGCTGTCCGCGGTGGCATTCGCGACGGCGACGCAGGCCGCCGCACAGCTGAACGGCGTGGCGCCCGAGGTGGCGATCCTCGAGGTCGAGGACGGCGGCTGCGGGTTCCTGCGGGAGCTTCGAGATCGGTACGGGCCCGAGATGCCCGCAGTCCTCGTGTCGGCGGATCGGACGACGCCCGCCGACGTCGTCGCCGGGCTGCTCGTGGGCGCCGACGACTATGCGGCGGAGTCCATGGACGCCGAGGAGTTCCTCGCCCGCGTGAGACGGCTCATCGAGCGCACGCGGCCGGCGCGCGGCGCGACCGCAGACCTCCGGCGGCTCTCGTCGCTCACCCCGCGGGAGAGACAGGTGCTCGCGCTCACCACCGAGGGGATGTCGCAGAAGCAGGTCGCCACCGAGATGGGGATCAGCATCAAGACGGTCGGCGCGCACATGCAGAACCTGCTCGGCAAGCTCGGCGTGCATTCACGCATGGAGGCGGTGGCGCTCGCCGCACGCGCCACGGCGACCTCTGAGGCGTAGCACCCGCGGTGCCCCCGCGTCAGCGCAGCGCGGTGCGGCTCGTGGCGGTGGACTCGAGGGCGACGCCGGCGGGCACGAACACGGTGACGATCGGCGGATGCCACTGCCCGGCGACCGTCACCCGCGCGGAGACTCCGTCGGGGGTCGAAGCCGAGACGAGTCGCGCCTCGGGTCCGAGGGATCCGAGCAACGCCTCGGCTTCCCGACGCACGCCCGCGTCGGTCAGCGTGGCGACCGGCTCGCCGCCGACCACCGAAAGGTCGAAGCCGTCCGCCGCGGCCAGAGCCGCGGCATCCGCCACCGCGTCGAGCTGCTTCTGCGCGAGGTACAGGCTCGTCGCCGCCGTGCAGACGAGGATCACCGCGATCGCCAGCACGGCATAGCCGAGGGTGAGGATAAGGACGCTGCCCGCGTCGTCGGGGTCGCCCGCCTTGTTCCTGCGGGCGACTACGCGCGTCACCTGAGCGATCACCGCTCGCTCCAGAAGCGCGAGACCTTGTGTGCGGACGACGCCTCGATCGGGACCGCGGCGATGCGGTCGAGGTCGAGCACCGGCGGCACGAGCGGCAGCGTGACCGTCGTGCGGACGCGCACGTGCAGGGTCGCACCCGCCCGCGGACAGGCGGCGCCCGATGGCGTGCAGTCGATGGACAGGTCGACATCGTCGAGGCCGTACTCCTCCGCCACTGCGGCGAGCACCGCGTCGGCCCGGGCGCGCGCGTCGTCCACGTCGCTGGCGGTCGACACCGCGCGTGCGATGTGACGTGCGGCTGCCTCGGCACCGAGGCTCTGCCCCTGGATGAGGCCGAGCGCCACGACCACGTAGACGAGGGGCACCAGGAGGAGGAGCCCGACGAGGATGAACTCGAGCGCCGCGGAGCCGCGGTCGTCTCCGAGCGGATCCACCGCGAGCCCGTCAGTCGAACGATTCGACGGGCGCATGCGCCGTCACCTCCATTCCGCGCGGCGCACCGAGCAGGCCCACGAGGGGCAGGGTCGCCTCGACTCGCACCTCGACGGTCCGCTGGCCGAGCGCCGCCGTCTCCTGCACCCTGACGTCCGTCGCGTACTCGGCGCCGATGGCGCGACCCACGATGTCGCGCGTGCGCTGCGCACCCTCGGCGAGCGTCGTGTCGGCGAGGGCCGCGTGATAGGCCCCCTCGACGGCCGCGTCGTGCACGACGTTGCGGACATACACGGCGAGGCCGAACTGCAACACACCCAGGGTGAGCACAGTGAGCAGCGTGCCGACGAGGACGAACTCGACGGGGCTCGCCCCGGCGTCGTCGTGCAGGTCAGCGTCGAGTCGGGCGCGCAGGCTCGACAATGCGCGGACCAGGCCGACACGCAAGACGTCAGAGCCCGGAGACGCGGCTGATCGCCTGCTCGAACAGGTCGGCAAGGGCGGGCCCGGCCATCGCCCAGATCACCACGACGAGCCCGGCGGTCATGAGCGTGATGAGGACCCAGCCGGGGACATCACCCCGTTCGTCGTCTGCGAGGTCGCGCGCGGTGGTGCGAAGACGAGCCGTGAGGCGCAGCATCCGTGCTTTCATCATTTCTCCTTCCGGCCGTCAGCCGAGTCCGAGTCGAAGCATGAAGATCCCCGGGAACACCGCGAACAGCACGCTGAGCGGCAGGATCAGGAAGACGAGCGGAAAGAGCCTTCGTACTCGGCTGGCTTGCGTTCTGCGTCCTCGGAGGCCAGGAACATTGACGGGTCGAGCACCCCGTGAATCGTGATCGAACCGGGTCGGCCCGACACGATGTCCGACACGATCACCCGCACATCGAGCAGCTCGACGACCTCGCGGCGCATCGCCGCGGAGGCGTCCTGCAGACGGCCGCGAGCGCGCTCGGCGAGCGCCGCCACGTCCGTGATCCGCTGTGCCTCGTCGGCACGTCGGGCGTGCATCGACGCCAGCGCCGCCAGGCGCTCCCGCACCTCCGCCAGGTCGCCCCGCAGACGCTCCACTGTCACCAGGTGCTCGGCGGGGTCATCGGCCATGAGGTACAGATCCTTCGCCCGGGTCAGCGCACGTTCGAGGGTGGCCTCCTGCTTGCGGAGCGCCGCGATCATCGGCGCGCCGTCGGTCAGGTCGGCGTCGTCATCAAGTTCCAGCCACTGCCGCGCCATGCGCTCAAGTCGCTCGGGATCGGCCAGCATCGCCGCGATCTCCGCCCACACCGGCTCGTCGATCGCGGGACCCTTCACCTGCGAGCACGAGCAGCGCGGCGAGGTCGCGGTGCGGTACCGCCGACCGGCGCACACGTAGTACGGGTTTGGGCGCGACTTGGTGGTCACCCCGTCGTAGTGCTTAGACAGGTCGCAGGGTCCGAAGAGACGACCCGTGAGCATCTGGCGCTGAGGTGTCGAGGGCGTCCACGATGCCTTGCGGTTCACCGCGCGCTGTAGCGCCTGCCACTCCTGCCGGGTGAACACCGGGTCGCCCAGGCTGACCGTCACAGTGTCGCCGTACTTCGGGGTGCCGTCCCGGTTCACCTTCGTGGCGTGGGAGTTCGCCGCGCGGTATCCCGAGTGCGTCTTTCCCCACGTGGTCTCGGCCGTCCACAGGGTCGGGTTCGTCGCGGTCTGCCGAACCGTCTGGTACTGCCACGCCGACGCCTGGCGCGGGCGCAGGCCCATCTGGTTCAGGTGCTCGGCCACCTCAGCGGTGGACAGACGATCCTTCACGAACAGCTGGTGCATGGCACGGAGCACCTCGCGCTCGCGGTCGTCGGGCACCGGGCGGGCGTCCTTCTTGAGCCCTTCGAGTCGCCACCCGAACGGCGGCTTCGAGCCGGCCCAGCCTCCGGCGCGACCCTTCGCGCGCTGACCAGCAGCGGTGCGGGCGACGATCGTGTCGCGCTCGAACTCCGCGAACCCAGCCAGCATGGTCCGCATGGCGCGGCCTGCCGGGGTGCTCATGTCGATCTGTTCCTTGACCACCACGAGGTCGACGCCCATGTCGGCGAGTCGGTCGGTCTCGCGGATCGCGTCACCGGCCTTCCGGGCGAACCGGTCGAGCTTGGCGACCACCACGGCGTCGATCTTGCCGTCGTGGGCGTCTTGGAGCATCCGCCGCCACTCGGGGCGGTTCGAGTCGGTACCCGATAGCCCCTCATCGACGTAGGCGTCCACGAGCTCCCAGCCGCGGGCTGTGATCGTGGCTTCGCAGATCTCGCGCTGCTCTGGCAGTGAGGTGTTGTCCACCTGCATGTCGGTGCTGACACGGGCGTAGTACGCGGCGCGCTTGCGGTGTTCAGCCACGGCGGGCCTCCTCTCGGCGGGAACGGTTGGTTTCGGCGATGCAGGTGCGGCACCAGGACTGGCGCTTGCGCTTGCCTCTGTTGCGGAGGGCGAACGCGTCGAGCGGGCGAAACTCGCCGCAGTGCGGGCATCGCTTGGGCTGGATGTCCGTCATGGTCACGGGGTCACCTCCGACATCGGGGCGTCGTACCAGCGCGGGTGAACCCGACGCCACTGGTCCTCGCCGGGAATGAGGCCGAGGGTCGAGCCGTCGTCCCAGGCCACCTGGACGGTCCCGGCGTCATCGACGCCGGTCACCACGCCCGTGGCGTTCGGCCGGAGGTGGGTGTGCGGGTCCGAGGTCGACACGAGCGCGATATGCGCGCCGACGTCGGCCGGGTTGAGATCAGCCGCCGCCTGCTTGGCGAGGATCCGAGCGCCGATCTCCCCGGCGATCTCGGCGGAACGTGCCTGGTCGTCAGTCACGCGGCCTCACCGCCCTTCTCAGCCGACTTAGCGGCGACGTTGGCGGCGAACCGCTGGGCCGCGCGGGTGAACTTCGCCTGCAGGGGTGCCGACGGCAGCTGCTTGGCGAGGCTCGCGATCTCGCGGGCCGTGATCTTCTTGCCGTCCGCCACGTCGTTTTCCAGGTAGGCGATCAGCGACGAGACGTGCCGGGCGTCGTGCCCCGGGCGGTACATCGCCTTGGGGCCGGTCGCGTCGCCGCATCCGCAGTTGCAGGTTCCGCTGGTCTTGAGTGCCTTCGCGTTCATCTTGGGGTATCCGTTTCTGTCCTTTGATCTGGGGTTATCTGCACCACATTCCAGAAAATCACGCCGAAAATCCGGCCACAAGTATTCGCGGCGATGTCGAGCTAACCGCGCCGAACGCGCCTGTCGCACGGCCTCCCGACGTGCCTCGTCCGGGATGTATCCGCCCCACACCCCGGCCGTCTCCCGAGCCGCGAGCGCGTACTGCCGGCACTGCTCCGCGAGGGGACATTCCATGCACCGGTCGGTCGCGTACTCCTGCTGCTCGGCCACATCCGAGGTCCAGCACTCGGACACCTCACCCGAGCACGGGGTCGGTCGGCCCGCCTCCGCGAGGAACCCCACGGCGTCCAGCAGCTCGGAGTACAGCTCCCTGGCCTCCGGTGGGGTCTTCCGTGGACTCGGGAGGACCGGGACGGGTACGAGGGCCACCGGGGCGCGGTCGGTCACGGGAAGGGCGTCGGGCGCAAGAACCGTAAGCGGTAGGGACATGCTCACTGTGAACCCCCGCCACCCGGCGACTCGAGGAGAACCCCTCCGCGGCCAGAGTCGACGTCCAGTGCCACCGCGTCACGCTCCCGTGTTCTCGTTGAAAGATCGCGGGGCGAACTCCACCATGCACGACCTCGCCGCACAAGAATCCACGTCGAGCGCCGACACCTTCGGTCCTAAATGCGTCGGATAGGACCCCGCCTTGTGGGCGGTACTGTGAGCAACGTGTGGCTCTTCATCGCAGGACACTTCGAACCGCCCAAAGTGAACAAAGCCGTCGGCAACAAGACCGAGGCGTTCGACGGGTACTGGTACAACCTCGACACCGGTGCGGTGATCTTCCTCACTCGCGACGAGGACGTGTTCAGGAGCGCCAAAGCCGACAAGATCCGCGTATGGGCTATGGCGGCAGCCGAGCAGAAGCACGCCGTCGATATCACCTACGCGCTCACCAAGCGGGAGTGGCGGTACGACGACAGCACCCTCGGCAACACGACCTTCATGAAGGTCTACGAGGCGGTCTACAAGAAACTCAACGAGCTGCTCGAAGTGAAGTAGCGGTTCGACCAGATCGCAGTCAGGGCGTGCGTTCCTACTGCGAACTGCGGCGTTCGGGCGCGTTGATACGCTTCCGCTACGGAACGAAGGAGTGCGGGCTTGGACGAAGTGCTGGCATGGCTGGGGCGTGCCGCAACCTGGATCGCGGTCCTGATGATCGTGCCCGCCGCGTTCGTGATCGTCCCGTGGTTGATGAGCGCAGTCGGGATGATGCCGCAGAGCGCCGCGGGCAAGGCTTGGGAGCAGGCCCAACCGTTCGCACTTGGCTACGTGCTGCTGTGGATCGGCATGGGGGTGCTCATCGGCATTGGGCGAAGCGCTGATGCCCGGATCACCAAGAGGCAACGAGCGAAGGGCTGGCACGTCTAGGACGGTCACCGCGCCTCCTCCCGTCACGCCTCGGCTGCCGGCATCGGCACCGATGCGGTGCCCAGGACGCGCAGCCGGCTCCGCCCACTCCTCGGCGGGGCCGAGGGGCGAGGCGTTGGGCCCCACCGGCTCGAACGGATCGCCGCTCATAACTCCTCCTCCTGGTGTCCGTATGCGAGCGCCGCCGCGATCAGGACTTGGACGGCCGCCCAGAAGACCCGACGTGCGAGCGGCTTGGTGCCGCGCTGGTCAAGCCACCACACGAACCCCCGCAAGATCTCCTCGGCGGACGTACCTCGGTCGATCTCGGACTCGAGGAAGGGCAGGATCTCGGTGGCAAACTCGCTTACGTGCTCGCAGAGGTCGGCGAGATCCCGGGGTGATGCGTCGCCGAGTTCGCTCGGGTCGACGGGCGGGTGCAGCTCGACGTCCGGTGCGCTCGTTGCTTGTTCGTCGAACGTCACCCACCCGTCCGCCATGCCGCCGCCGCCAGACACCACGGTGTCGGCGTTGACCATGTACACGGTGACGCGGCCGTCCTTGAAGTCGACGGCAAGGCCCGCGCCGGGGCCGACCAGCTGGAACCGGCCGAGTACGGCGTCACCTTCGGCGAGCGCCGCGAGGCATGGCTCGCAGAAGTCGTAGCTGCTGTCGAGGCCGTGAGGGCACTTGTTCATCAGTAACTCCTTGGTTGGGCCCGGTGCCGCCGCGCGGATGATTCCGGGCGGGAACGCGGCGACGACACCGGGCGGTCTGGTTTCTTAGCGGGACGGTGATCCCGCCGAGGGCTGGCGTGCGGAATCGGTGAGCCGGTAGCGGGTGCCACCGTGCGCCGCCGGCAGAGCCACGACGTCACCGACCGCGAGCAACAGGTCCAGGGCCGTGTCGTAGAGGTGCTTGTCCCGGCTGGGGATCCGGCGGCGCAGTGTCGCGCGGGCCACACAGCCCTCCTCACCCGCTAGGGCGCGCCGGATGCGTGCGACGACGCGCTGGACGCGAGCTGCATCGGTAGTGGTCTGGCTATCGGTCATGAGAGCGCCTCCATCGCGCGCGAGAGGTTGGGAAACGGTGGGAAGGTTCGGTTCGTCGGCGGTCTTGCCCCGGCTCGCCTCAGGGGTCCCCCGTTCCCCCGCCCCATAAAGGGGCGCGGGGGAACCTGGGCGGGGCACCTTCCGGGGGACATTGGGGGACCCCGGGGGACCCCCGAAACGACGGGCCGGAGCGAGCGGGGGACATCTGGGGGACATCGCTCGGGGTACATCTGGGGGACATCTGCTCAGAAGTCATCGCGCGACACCTCCCCCGCAGCCGTCGAGAGATCCAGAGCACCGTCTGCCGGGTAATGCAGGAACGCGCCGTATCTGCCCTTCTCACGGCGGATCGTCCCGGCCTCCCCCATCGCCTGCAGGGCCGCGTTCACGTCGCCCTTCTGGAAGGTGACGCCGGAGCCACGGAGCCGCTGCTCGATCTGGGTCGTATTCGCGCCGGGGTCTTCTCTCACCGCGGCGATGATCGGCCCTCCGAGGTTGGTGCTCTTCTGCTCCTTGCGGCGCTTGGCGAGCCCGCCCAGGCCGGTGAGGCTCAGGCGGTGGCTGTCCGGGTCGAAGTGCAGCTGGTCCTCGGTGACGTCCACGTCGCGCCCGAGTGCCTTCATGTACCGCAGGCCGCTCTCGTCGTCCTCGTCGCCGTCCTTGCGGAGCAGGATGATCGAGTCCGGGTGGTCTTCCAGGGCGGACGCACCACGCGAGCGGCTCCCGTTCCACCCGGCGTGAACGTTGAGGATCACGTCCCGTGCGCCGACCTCGGAGCGAGCGAACACGTCCAGGTCGTTCAGGAACGCCTGCACCTGGGTGTTGTCCTGCTGGCTCTCCCCGTAGAACGCCCGGCTGAACGGGTCGATGAACAGCGACTCGACGTCACGGGAGCGCAGCAACTTGGCGAGTGCGGCGCGGTCCTGCTCGTGCACCAGCGGGTTCCGCCGACCGCGCAGGTTCACCAGCAACAGCCGGTTTCGGTCAAGACCGACGCTCTGGGCCCACATCCCGAGTTGATAGCCGCTCACCTCGTAGTTGAGGATCGCGACGTTGCCGGTGACGGGCACCACCGGGAACCGGCCGAGGAAGTCATGCCCGGTAAGGAACGAGTCGGCCAGGTTCAGGTTGAACGTGGTCTTGCCGGTCTTGCGCTGGGCCACCACGGAGGTGAAGCCGTCCGCGAGGACGAGGCCCTCAACGCGGAACTGCGCCTGCTCCGGGCGGGCCAGGATCTCCTCGAGTGTGCCGAAGTCAAACGGGTCGGCGGGGTCGAGCTCGGCGAGGGTCTTGCCGAACAGGATCTTGGCCTCGTGCTCGACCAGCTTGCGCTCGACGCTCTGGGCGACGGCCCACGCCCGCTCGCCTTCCTTGGAGTGCTCCGACTCCCAGATCGAGTCGGCGGTCTTGTCGCGGTCCTCGTAGTCGGGATCGACCTCAGCAAGCCACTGCCTGACGTGGTGGTCATACATCTCCCGGTTGTCGCGGAAGAGGCGCGCGTAGAAGCCGGCCACCTTGGACAGCGCGACGTTGGTCTCGCCCGTGCCACGCCTCGGCGGGCTCAGGAGAACCTGGACGGCCTCGGAGTGACCGAAGGCACCTCCGCCGCTCGTCGTGTCACGGGAGGGCGACGTAGACCCCGCGTCGGGTGCCTTCCGCTCCTGCTGGTCGCCCGGCACTGGCTTGCCGTATGCGCCCCAGACCGCGCGCACGTCCGCATCGGTGAGCGCGTGCTCGGGCTGGTCGTCCAGCATCGAGTACCGGAGGCCCGTGGCCGGGTGCCGGGTCGGCGGGAGGCAGATGTACGAGCCGGATCCGGTCTTGATGTCCACGCCGGGGACGATGTGCCCGGACTTCACCGCGTGGACGACCGTGGATGAGCCGAGGAGGTAGATACGGTGTGTGTTGCCGTTGGCCCGCCCAGTGAGGTGCGTCCGGGTCGTCGGAAGCTGCTCGACCTCGCGTCCGCCGGCCTGCAAGTCCAGGTCGATGACGAGCCGGCCGGTGGTCGCCCCGCCGATGCCTGCGGTTGGGTGCCCCTCGAACATGCGCCGGATCTTCTCCGGGTCGCGACTGGCGTCGTTGACGCCGTGGCCGAGCTTCCCGCACTGACCCGCGCACTTACCGCGGAGCGGGTCGCCCTTGGGGTGCGCACTCGGCATCACCGGGAGCTTGTCGCGCGGGGCGAGCGGGAACACCGGCCAGCCGCGATCTGCCCAGGCGAGGGCCGCGGTCAGCGCCGGGTTCCCCGCGGGGAGGAGCAGCGCGACTGTCTCAGGGTCGAGGCGCACCATTACCGGATCACCGCCAGCCACAGCGACGACAGCACGGTGGACGCGGCGAGGACCGTCGCGCCGTAGCGGTACGTGCCGGGGTCGGTCATGAAGTGGCGGAAGCGCCACGCGCGCTGCTCGCGTCGGCAACGCCGGTAGGCCGAGGTGCTCATGCCGCTTCCACCTCCTCCGAGGTGTCGGCGACGGGGCCGAACAGCAGGCTCAACAGTCTGCGCGCGTCCTCCGCCGGGAGCGGTCGAGCTTCCCAATGGGTGGTGGTTGTGGTGGCCACCGCATCCTCCTCAAGGGAGGGATGCCCTCGAACGACAAAGCGCACCCCGAATTACCTGTGAGGGAAAGCTCCGGCGGAATGTCCATCCGCCAGGGCCGGTCCGCTTGCGGACCTTCCACACCTCATGGGTAGTTCAATGTGCGCTGTAGGGAGTGCTCATCGGCAGGGATATTGGCCAACCCCTGCGACCGGAGCCGAGGCTCCGACCTGATGTCGTTCTATGGAATTACAACCCTGTATTTTACCAGGCGCGACCCCCCGTAACAATCGGGCCTGACCTCCCGGCGTGTCGCGATAATTCCTGAGGCAGCACGAGACCCTCGACCGCACAGGTCGAGGGTCTCGCTAGGTCTAGCCGGGGCCAATCCCCTCTCGGGGCCGGATCGACGCCGACAATTTTACCGCCCGAAGAGGCATTTTTTCGATCGACCGGCGTTCGACGTGTCGCGGAGGCGACGGCCTGCTATGTCTCCTCGCTGCCCGGTTCTGCCTCCGCATCTGCCTCCCGGTGCCCATACAGCTCCTCGCTGAGGGCGTTGTCGGTTGCGCGGTCCTGCTGGCGTTCGTCGACAAGTTTTGGCTCCGGCTCGCCCGGGCTAAACAGCCAGTGCTTCCAGGAAGCGCCCGGATCACGAAAGCGACCGCGTGGCGTGAACATCACATCGTGTGGTTCCAGGACGATGCGCACCCCGTACCGATCGGCGACGCCCTGTAGGAGGTCGTCATCGAAAGCCGCCTGGACGGTGCCGGCGTCGACGTTCAGAACCATCCCCTCGCTCAAGTCGCGGAAACGGAAGCGCAAGTCTTGGTCTGCCCCCGTGATGCATTTTTCAAGTAGCTGGGTCACTTCGATCTTGCGCGAAGTGCCCCACCCCGGTCCCGGGTCACGACGGGAGCGCTCGATACGTCTCACCCGCAGGAGGATCTCGTCCAGGATGTCCTTTTCGTCGCGAGTGGTTCTGGCCGGCTCACGACCGTTCACTGCCCCAGCGACGGCTTCGTCCAGTTCGGCCCAATAACTGTCGAAGAGAACCTCAAGCTGCTCCTCCGGCATGGGACCGCCGTCGAGGATTTTGTTTATGTCGCGGATCAGCTTCCACATGTCGCTCTTCGTTCGGAGACTCGTCATCTGGAACTGCGCGAGCGGACCCTCAACGTCGGCTTGGGTCAGATCGACGAGCAACGGCATCACCAGGGAAGTGCCGAGATCCTTGCTGAGCGCTCCCGCCTCAAAGTTGATCCACTTTGCGTCTTGGTTGGCGTGAGTAAGAAGCACAAGGCCGAAACCGGTTCCCTCGAGGCTCGACGCGATAACTCCCATGCCGCGCGCACCCTTGGAGATGTCCTGGCTCGACACGAAGGGTGTCACTCGCCCCATCAACACTTTGGGAAGCCAGGCTCTCAGGAACTCGGCTATGGCGCGTGTGTCCGCGCCTGACCAGCTGATGAAGATGTCCACGGGCAAACCCTACCGGCGCACGCCGGAGGTCAACGATTCTGCCCCGTGAGGACTAGAGCTTGTAAGTATCTGCGCCTCGCTCTTCATGCTCGGCGGAATAGTCCATGACGTAGGTCGGCTCCTCGTCGCCCTCGTCGATCCGGTAGAACGCGACGAAGCGCCCGCCCGACCGGAGCAGGTCGTCCAGCACGACCGGTTCGCCGTTCGGCACTTCGAGCCGGCCACGGAAGTACTCACCGAGGAAGCTGTTGTTCTGAGGCGTCTCCAACGCCTTGCCCTCCTCCTGGGCAACCTTCATCAGGAAGAGCTTGTTATCCGTCGTGGTGACGCGGAACACCACACCCTTGGGCGGGAAGAAGCCTTGACGGCGGATCGGTGCCGGCACCGGAATGTACGCCTGGTTGGGCTCCCGGTTCGCCTCGGGTCGCTGACCCCAGTTCAGGCCGCTCTTCATGTGGACCTGCCCGCGCACGGTGCCCGTGTCGGGGTTCGACCGGAGCGCGACCAGCGGGAGCACGACCGACTCAGCCTGCAGGTAGTCCGGTTCGACTTCGCCCTCTGACGACGCAACGGACGCGGCCGTCGTTAGCGGCCGGTTGTGGAGCGTGATCTCGTTCTCGACGTCGGGGTGGTCGATCGCGATCGACACACCTTCGATCGCCGCGAAGTAGGCGAGAGCGGTCTCGACGTCAGTGGTCGTCATGATCTCTTTGTGGAGGCTTCCACGGAAGCCGACGCCGAAACCGTTCTGCGTGAAGTTCGAGGAGCCCATCCATGCACCGAGCGGCTGATTGCCCTGCATCCAGATGAACAGCTTTGAGTGGACACTGATCCCGCTGGTGACGTAGCTCACCTCGATGGAACCTGCATCCTCCGGCGGGTCGTTCTGGACGCTCAGCAGGCCCTCGTGTGTGTCGAGGGTGATGCCCTCGTAGCCCGTCATGCCGACGATAAGCCTGATCTTGAGTCGCTTGTTCTTGGCCTTCGCCGCCAGCAACAACCGAGTGCACATCTCGGGCGATGCATAGCCCGAGACGATGCGAAGCTCGGTTGCGCCACGGTCGATGTAGCGCGTCAGGACAGTATCGAACAGGTCACTACTCAGAAACATGGGCACCCTCCGTGCCCATGACTTTATGCGGAAGCCACCGACATCCGCTCGGCCTCCTCCCGGCGGGGCGGCACAAGGTGCTGCAGGTTCGGCTCGATGCCGTCGTACTCGATGCCCGCGAAGGTCTTGAGAACGGCCTCGAACACGACGCGCGCGCCCTCCACGGGCACCGCCATTCCGATCTGCTTCCGCACGCTCTCCTTGCCGCCCTTGAACTCGAAGCTGTCAGGGAAGGTCTGGATGCGAGCGCGCTCGCGGTTGGTCAGCGCGCGGTGCTCTTCCCAGTGGTAGACGTGCGTACCGCCACCGCCCGAACCGGTGATCGTGTAGGACGGCTTCTGCGCCTCGAGTCGCTTGTAGATCTGGCTGATCTTGGCCCCGGCGACGTTCAGCTGCAGCTCCGGGGGCAGGTCGGCGGTGAATGCGTTCTCGCCCGGCTTGATCCGCTTGAGGCGCTTCACCACGTCCTCACTCTGACGCGTGTACTCCTGATTAGCGGCCCAACCGGGGATGTCCTTAAGCGCCGTCTCGACCGAAACGTCGGCGTCCTTGTACGGCTCCGGAGAGGGCACGACGAACTCCACGTCGATGTCCTCTCGGATGCCGACGATGAGGATGCGGTGGCGGCGCTGAGGTACGCCGTACTCCTCAAACTTGTAGAGATGCGGGTACAGGCGGTAGCCACCCTTCTCGGGGGCAGCGTGTTGCAGGCGGTCGAGGATCGTCTCGAACGCGAGACCATCGTTCGAGTTGCGGAGCCCGCCGACGTTCTCGGCTACGAACCATTTAGGCGTGTACTCGTCGATGACGCGAGCGCCGTACTCGTAAAGCGGCCCGAATGTACCGTCGATGCCCTTGCGCTCGCCCACCACGGAGAAGTCGTTGCAGGGGAATCCGAACGCGAGCGCGTCGATGGGGCCGAGTTCATTCTTGATGTCGAGCTTCCGGACGTCCTTGTGGATGACCTTCGCACCCTTGAAGTTGGTGCGGTATGTCTCGCAGGTGTCCTTGTCGTAGTCGGTCGCCCATGCGTGCGCGATCGTGTTGCCGGCGACGCCCGAAGCCAGCGCCGCGCCCTTCGCGATCCCGCCAGGTCCGCTGAACAGTTCGCCGAGGCGGAAGGTCTGTGCTGGTTGCTTGTTTGCCACGGGGTGGGCCTCTCGGTCTTGTTCGTCTTCGTCGGTATTGCCAGGCTAGATAGGGGACTAGTCGGCGGCGGGGATTGATTGCCGCGTGTTGCAGGTTTTTCGCCAGAAGAGCAGCACACATGTTCGAGCGCGTCTCTGACTGATGGAGTAGCCTGCAGCCATGGTCGAGTCGTGGGCGTCGAGCGAGCAGGCTCGCCTCACAATGGTCGCGAACAGATCGAAGAACACCGCGCCCGAACGCGCCGTGCGATCCATCCTCCACGCTCGTGGCCTGCGCTACCGCACCCACCTCCGGCCAATCCCCAGCATCCGACGAACCGCCGACATCGTGTTCACCCGTCGCAAGATCGCCGTATTCATCGACGGGTGCTTCTGGCACGCTTGCCCCGAGCACTTCATCGCGCCGCGCTCGAACGCCGACTACTGGGGTCCGAAGATCGCCGGCAACCGACTCCGTGACCGAGACACCGACGAGGCCCTTCGCTCAGCCGGCTGGACGGTGCTTCGCTTCTGGGAACACGAACCGCCCGCCTTCGTCGCAGACGACATCGAGAAGATTGTGTATGGAGGACAACCGTCCAGGGTGCGTTGATGCACCTGTGCAGGCGATAGTTTCTCCCCCATGGCGGCAAATCTTCGACTCCGGCTCACGCCCCTCAGCGTCGTCTCATCAAAGACACACACTCGGGAGGCAGTGCGGCGTCTAAAAGGCGCGCATGACAGTATCGACGGGCTGTTTGGGACCTTGCACGCACTCCGGGACGCAAAGGTGAAGGCTGGCGTTTCGATCGCCAAGCTCTCACACGGCGAAGTGGATATTCTCCGCTCGGCGCTGGTCTTCGCGGGTGCCGGACTTGACGCCGTCCTCAAGCAACTAACTCGCGATGCTCTTCCTTCGCTCCTCGTGACGCATTCCGCCGCTAAGGGAGCGTTGAGGGGCTATAGCGGTCGGTTGACGACCGAGCAACCCGCCAAAGCGAAATCGATCCTCATGAGTCCCGATGCGTCGAAGGCTCTTCGCGATGCGTACATTGCCGACCTCACGAAGGGAAGCCTTCAAGGTCACGGGGAACTAATCAGCCTGCGGCGGGCGCTGGGGCTCCCCGACGCGGGGCCGCTTGCAGACGCCGTCTTGGACGGATTCAGCGACTTCTTCATTGCTCGCAACCAGGTCGCGCACGAGCTGGATCTGCTCAAGCCGAGCGGGCCGGGGACGTTTACCCGGCGGTACCGGAAGATGGAGGAGACCCGGGAGCGGTGTGACGCCGCGGTCATCGTGGCGGGCGAGTTCGTGCTCGCTACGGAAAAGTACCTATAGGCGCCACCCGGGCGATCTGACTCATCGCGTGGTGCCCCCGGAGGGATTCGAACCCCCGACCCTCTCCTTAGGACGGAGTGGCTCTTCCACTGAGCTACGGAGGCCAGTGCGTCAATCCTACCGTTGCGTGTTCGCCTCGACGAACGCCGCTAGGGACGCCCGTGAGATGTACTTGCTCGAACCCACCTTCGTGTACTCGATGCCGCCCTCCTTCATCAGCGCGTGCAACGTGCCGTAAGAGACGCCGAGTTCGGCCGCGGCGTCTTTCAACTTGAGCAACATCGGGCCAGACGGTTCCGCGGTCTGAGGCGTGCGCCCCAGCGACTCGGGATCGGACTCGATTACGTCTACCTGGGTGGCCTTCCTCTCCCAGTGACCGGCGTACGCCCACGAAGTCTTGAGTTCGTCTTTGACCTTCTGCTCCGCGGCTTCCTCATTGGTGGCTCGCACCCACAACTCGGCCACTTCGACTTTCGTCACTACGACCTTGTAGCGCATGGTTCTCCTGGAATGGAAGAGGGCCCCGGGTCTCCCCGGGGCCCGAGCAGCTCCGTCCTATGAGCATCGTACGCCCGTGACCGCCTGCGCGCCGCGCTCCGTGGGGTCTCCCGTGACACGGGAGACCCCCGGAGCCCTGAGAGTGGGTACCGGGGGTCTCAGTTCGCGGGAGAGGCGCGAAGCGTTACTCCTGGATTAGACCGGTGGCCCGTCGCCGGCCGTCGCGGAGGACGTCACCAGCGCGCGCGCCGTATGTGCCGACCTCGGCCTGTCCGTCCTCGCCGTAGATCTTCCTGGGGTCGGTCTCTCCCGACTGGCGGATCCGTTCAGCGATCGCGTCGGCTTGCCCCACAACCAGGCTCACGCCCTTGAGCATCTGGTCGAAGGTGCTGAGTACGGTCTGCATCGCCTCCTGCTCACTGACCACCGCGTCGGGCTTCGTGACGTTCGTGTACGAACGCGCCGCCGCGTCGAGGCCCTGCATGAGAGCCTGACGCTTCCGGGCGTCCTCCTCGCGTTCGAGGATGTCGAGCGTCTTGTCCATCTGCCCGAGCAGCCGATCAGCGATCGCCTCTCGCCGTTCGCGCATGTACTCGGACCGGTAGCCGCGGGCCTTCGCCATGGCCTCGGGCGTGCCCGATGATCCCTGACCGGTGCGGGCGAAGTCCAGCCCCTCGGTGTCGCGAACGATCCGCGAAACCGTCGACGGATGCACACCCACAGCCTTGGCCACTTGACCCCGGGTCTGCCCCTCACGGACCAGAGCGCGCACCTGCTCCTCGACCTCAGCCGATGCCTTCACACCTGACTTCATCGGTTCACCTCCTCAGGTGATGGGCGGGCGGCAGGAGCCATACCCCCTGCCGCCCGCGGGTCTGGTCAGCGCACGTGCACCGCGTCGCGGCGCAGGTGCAGGCCGTCGAGGCGCTCGACCTGGTGGTCGAGCTCGATGTCGCGCTGGATCGTCTCGTCCAGCCCGAGCGCCGCGTACCCCCGGGGGTCGAGACGCGCGACGCGGGACAGCGCCCCGAGCGATGCGGCACCCTCGAGTGCCTCGGTCAGCACGTCGCGCCATGCGTCCACGACGTTGGCGTCGGACGTCACGTCCCGCGCCCGCGTCGCCTCGGGCACGCCCGCCTCAACCAGCTGCTGGAACACCAGCTCGCGGACCTCGGCGACCACGCCCTCCGGATCGGTGGAGGCGAGCGCCTCCGGCCAGACCTCGACCCACTGAGCGATCGCCGCGAGCCGGAGGGGGTTCGCCGACAGGATCACCTGTTCCAGCGACCGGCCGGCTCGCATGAGCGTCTCGACCTTCCGCCACTCGGCCTCCTGCAGGGCCACGTCGTCGCCCGTCTTGGGGGCGAGCCCGTCGAGCACCTGGGCGATGCCGGCGTCCGGGTCGCCCTTTGATTCCGCGGGGATCTGGTTTGCCAGCGCCGCGCGGGCGTCCATGATCCGCTTGAAGCGCTCACGGTGGATCGCGCTGTTGGTGTAGTTCGGGTTCTGGTAGTCCACCGCCTGCGAGAGCGAGCGCCGGAATGTCAGGAATGCCTGAACGTACGGGGTGGTGTTGATTGCCATTGGTACCTCCAATCTGGGCGGGCCGCGTCCTGGGTGGATCGCCTGATCCTGGATGGACTCGGCCCTGGGTGACTCGCCGTCCGGTTGGCCGACGAGAGTTCGTCGGGCGCGCCTAAGCGGCCACCTCCACGGGGAGGGTGAATGGGAAGCGCGGGAGGCTGGCGGGTGTGTCAGACGCAAGCCGGGCGAGCCGGGAAGAGCATGTAGATCTCCTTCCGGCCCGCGCGCTCGATGAGTGTGCGCTTCGCGTCCTCGCGGGCGTCGATCGCCTGCGCCTGGAGAACGTGAGCGAGCGGCGCGCCTCGCTCGATCGCCGCCACGAGCTGGTCGATCGAGCGGGTGAGAGCGGGGATCTCGAGGCCTGCGGCCAGGCGGGTGAGGGATTCCGACAGCGGCGAGCCGGTGCCCACAGCGACGACGACGCCGCGGAGCTCCGCGGTGAGCTCCCCCGCCCCCACGTCGCTGACACGACGCAGGGAGTCGAGGATCCCCTCGCCCGCCGAGAGGCACAGCGCGAGGAACTCGAGCACCGTCGGCAGCTCCTCCTCGATGCGCGCGGCCCGTGTGCGCGCCCCACGCGTGAGCCACCCGTCGTACGCAAGCGCCGCGGCAACGGCGGCGACCGGCGGAAGCAGTCCGAGGACGGGCGAACCGCGGCCGACGAGCACGAGCACGACGACCACCGCGCCGCCGATCGCAAGTCCCGCGATCGCCCAGGCCAGCTGCCGTCCGCGGAAGCGAGCGGCGTCGATCGTCCATGCGGCCTGATGCAGGCGCCGGGTGAGTGCCGCATCACCGCCTGCCAGCCGGGCGAGGCGACGCTGCGCGACCGCCGACCACGCGAACGGCGACCCTCCGATCGGTGGACCCGCCACGTCGAGGCCCCGCGGATCGGTCACGTCGCGGATGTAGGGCGCGATCCGCCGCGCCAGGCTGGGCGCGCCCCACCGCGGAGCGAGCGAGATCAGCAGGCACACCCCGACCCCGAGCGCCGTGCCGAGCACGACGGCGTACGCGACGTCGCCCATTGCGAATCCGATCACCCGAACCACCGCCGCGGTTCGGGAAGGCGGCCGAGACGGATCATGAGCCGGTACGCGACGAGCGACACCGCCGCGCCGACGAGGATGAGCGCGATGCCGCCCGGGCTGCCGTACGCGCGGGCGCCCTCCGGACGCATCGCGAGCATCGCGAGGATCACCCAGGGGGCGATCACGCCGAGCACAGCCGCGCCGCGGATCCACGACTGCCGAGACTCGACCTCGGCCCGCAGCGCCGCGTCGGCTCGCACGGAGGAGGCGAGCGCGCGCAACACCGCTGTGAGCTCGGTGCCGCCCACCTGGCGGGCCATGCGCAGGGTCTCGACGATGCGGTCGGCGACCGGGTCGGCCAGATTCGTCTTGAGCCGCTGGACGCTCGAGTCGAAATGCCCCGACGCGGCCATGTCGCGCGCGAACCCCGCGAACGCCGGCCGCAGTTCGGCGGGAGCCGAGTCCGCGAGACTCGCGACCGCATCGGGCAGCGACATCCCCGCGCGCACCGATGCGATGAGCAGATCGCAGACGTCCGGCCAGAGTCCGCGCCGGGTGCGCAGCAGCTTCGACCGACGCGAGCGCAGCCACATGAAAGGTGCGAGCGCCCCCGCCGCCGCTGCGACCAGAGCGAGCGCGGCGACCGGCGCGATGAGCCACGCCACCGCGGCCGCCACCGCAGCGCACACCCCCGCGACCACGATGATCGACGGCGCAGACACGCGGGACATCCCCGCGTCTTCGAGGAGACGCGAGATCCGCCCGCGCCGGGGCGCACCCGGACGGTGCGAGCCCGCCGGCCAGAACCACGGTGACAGCATCAGCAGCAGCCCGGCGGCGAGCACCGCTCCCCACACGAAGGTCACGCGGCGACCGCCCGGTAGAGCGTGTGCGCGGTGATCACGCCGTCCTCGACTCCGGCCGGTGCGACGATCTCGACCACGCGTCGTGCGCCGCTCACGTCGCGCTCGCAATGCGCGACGAGATGGACGGATGCCGCCACCGCCGGCTGCACGAAGCTCGCGTCGATGTTGCGCCCGGCCAGCAAGGGCAGCGCGGCGAGTTTGCCGAGCGCTTCGCGGGCGGAGTTGGCGTGGATCGTGGCGGCACCGGGAACGCCGGTGTTGAGGGCCAGCAGCAGGTCGAGCGCCTCAGCGTCGCGCACCTCGCCGACGACGAGCCGGTCGGGGCGCATTCGCAGCGCCTCCTTCACGAGTCGCCGGAGTGTCACCTCGCCGGTCCCCTCGAGGCTCGGCTGGCGCCCCTGGAGGGCCACGAGGTCCGGCGCCGCGACCGCGAGCTCGAAGGTCTCCTCGACCGTCACGATGCGCTGCTCGGGCGGGCACGCGGCGATGAGCGCGCCGAGCAGCGTCGTCTTCCCCGCGTGTGTCGCCCCCGAGACCAGCACCGACCGCCCGGCGATCATGGCGTCGCGGAGAAGCGTCGCGGCCTCCGGGGCGATCGAGCCCGCCGCGACGAGGCGCCCGAGATCCCGGTACGCGGGCAGGAACTTGCGGATGTTGACCGCCCAGTGCCGGCGCGTGATGTCCGGGATCACGACGTGAAGCCGGGAGCCGTCGGGAAGTGACGCGTCGACGAACGGCTGACTCAGGTCGACTCGACGACCGCTGGACTGCAGCATCCGTTCCACCAGATCGCGCACCGCCGTGTCGGTGAGCATGAGCGGCGTGCGCTCGGGGACGCCGCTGCGGGCGACGAAGATGCGGTCGGGTGCGTTGATCCAGACTTCCTCGACGGTCGGGTCGTCGAGGTACGCCTGCAGCGGGCCGAACCCCGAGACGGCGGCGAGAACTTCGCGAACGCAGGCCGTCTCGTCGTCGACGGGTGCGAGGCCGCGCGCGAGGGCGAAGTCGTTGTGGCGGCGCACCTCCGCGCGGGCGATCTGCGCCGCGAACTCGGGGTCGCGGGTCGGATCCGACCGCTCCGCCCGGAGCCGTTCCCGCACGCGCTCCGCCACGACGGTCGCGACGGGGGCGGCGGCGGAAGTCACGTCTGCATCCTCCCAATTCACCGCAGAGCCAGCCGAAAGTTATCCACAGATGCGGGCGGACCGCCGGCGCGGCAGGATGGAGGAACAGAGGAAGGGACGAAGATGACGAAGACGGAGATGGCCCCCGCGGCGAAGGCAGGACTCGGCGTGCTCGGCATCGTGCAGGTCGCGTTCGCGTTCCTCGCATTCTGGGATCTCGCCCACCGCGACACCGACGAGGTCCGCGGACCCAAGGCCGCGTGGATCCCCGCGATCCTCGTGAACTGGATCGGCCCCGCGAGCTACTTCCTGTTCGGCATCCGCCGCTGATCCCCCGGTCGCACCGGGGGCCAGCCCCACAGCCGACCCCCAGTCGCCTCAGTAGACTGAGAGCCTCGCGGGAGTGGTGAAATTGGCAGACACGCAGGATTTAGGTTCCTGTGCCTCCGGGCGTGTGGGTTCAAGTCCCACCTTCCGCACGCGAGTTCTCGCATCCTCCGCCGACTGACGACGGGACGACCATCGTGCACGCAGTTCCCACAGCCCTGATCCCCTGGCTGGATCCGGCCGCCATCATCGAATGGGCAGGCCCATGGGCGCTGGTCGTCGTGTGCTTCATCGTGTTCGCCGAGACGGGTCTGCTCATCGGCTTCCTGCTCCCGGGCGACACGCTGCTCGTCATCTCGGGTCTGCTGACGCACACGAGCAACATCTTCGGCGTCAACATCTGGGTCGTGTCCCTGCTGATCGGCCTCGCGGCCTTCGTCGGCGGTGAAGTCGGGTATTACATCGGCCACAAGGGCGGCCCCGCGGTCTTCGAGAAGAAGGAATCGGGTCTGTTCAGCGTCAAGAACGTCGAACGCACCAACGCCTTCTTCGAGCGGTTCGGCGGGCTGACGATCATCCTGGCGCGCTTCGTGCCGATCGTCCGCACCTTCGCGCCCGTCGCCGCGGGCATCGGCCACATGAACAAGTGGAAGTACACCCTCTACAACCTCATCGGCGCGGTGCTGTGGGGCTTCGGGCTGACGATGTTCGGCTACCTGCTCGGCTACATCCCGCCCGTCGCCACGTTCGTCGAGAACTACATCGACCTCATCCTGCTGGTCGCCGTCGGCGGCACGGCGCTCGTCACGCTGTGGCACTACCTCCGTGAGCGCAGCAAGGCGAAGAAGGCCGCCGCGGCCGGTGAGGACATCGTCACCGACCACGCCGAGGCAGAGGCGCTCGTTCTCGATCCCGAGGTGTTCGAACGGGGCCCCGAGCACGGCGACGCACCCAAGGCCTGAGCCGACGGCGTCCTGCCGGTCAGGACGCCTTCTTCTTCCTCGCTGCAAGCTTCTTCGCAGGTGTCTTGGCCTCGGCTTTGGCCGGGGCTGCAGCATCCGTCTTTCCTGACGCTGCCTTCGCGTCGCCGCCCTCGCGGGCTGCACGGGACTTCTCGACGCTGGCGCGGAGCGCGGCCATCAGGTCGATGACTTCGCCGCCGGCCTCCTCTTCCTCCTGCTCGCCGAAGGTCTCGGAGGTGTCGAGTGCGTCGCCCTTCTCGAGCTTCGCCTCGATGAGGGTGCGCAGCTCCTCCTGGTACTCGTCCTTGAACTCTTCGGGATCGAAGTCGCTCGAGAAACTCTCGACCAGCGACGCCGACAGCTCGAGCTCCTTCGCCGAGATGCGCACCGACTCGTCGAGCGACGGGAAGGCGGCTTCTCGCACCTCGTCGGACCACAGGAGGGTCTGCAGCACCAGCACGTCGTCGCGCACGCGAAGCGCCGCCAGCCGGGTCTTCTGCCGGAGGGAGAAGCGCACGATGGCCGTGCGATCGGTCTGCTCGAGCGTCTTGCGCAGCAGCACGTAGGCCTTGGGAGAGGCCGAGTCGGGCTCGAGGTAATACGCACGGTCGAGGGTCAGCAGGTCGATCTGCTCGCTCGGCACGAACTCGACGACGTCGATCTCCCGACTGCGTTCCGCAGGCAGCGACTCGAGGTCCTCCTTGGTCAGGACGACGGTCTTCTCACCGTCGTCGTAGGCCTTGTCGATGTCGGAGTACGGCACGACCTCACCGTCGATCTCGCAGATCCGCTGATACCGGATGCGCCCGCCGTCCTTGTTGTGCACCTGGTGCAGCGAGACGTCGTGGTCCTCGGTCGCCGAGTACACCTTCACCGGCACGTTGACGAGTCCGAACGTCAGTGCACCCTTCCAGATCGCTCTCACCCCACCAGTGAACACCAGGGCGCCGACACGCGGCCACCCCTTGCGTCACGCCGCGCCGATACTCTGAGCCCATGGCGGGCGACGAGCAGCTGGTGCGCATCGGCGGCCGTCGCCTGCGCATCACGAACCTCGACAAGGTGCTCTACCCCGAGACCGGCACCACCAAGGGCGAGGTCATCGACTACTACTCGCGCATCGCCGAGCTCCTCATCCCCCACGTCGTGGGACGACCCGTCACCCGCAAGCGGTGGCCGGACGGTGTCGGCACCGACGACGACCCCGGCATGGTCTTCTTCGCGAAGGACCTCGAGCGCGGCGCGCCCTCGTGGGTGCGACGGATGCCGATCCCCCACTCCACGGGCACCAAGGAGTATCCGCTGGTGGGCGACGTGCCGACGCTGGTCTACCTGGCCCAGGTGGCGAGCCTCGAGCTGCATGTACCCCAATGGCGCTTCGACGCCGGCGGAGGACGCGGTCCGGCCGACCGGCTCGTGCTCGATCTGGACCCCGGGCCCGGCGCCGGCCTTGCGGAGTGCGCCGTGGTGGCGGGCTGGGCCCGCGAGATCCTGCTCGACATGGGGCTCGAGCCCTACCCCGTCACGAGCGGCAGCAAGGGCATCCATCTGTACTCCGCACTGCCCCCAGGGCAGTCGACCGAGCAGGCCTCCGCGCTCGCGAACGAGCTCGCCCGCGCGATCGAGGCCGACCACAAGGACCTCGTCGTCAGCAGCATGAGGAAGACCGAGCGGCGCGGCAAGGTGCTCATCGACTGGAGGCAGAACAACGGGTCGAAGACGACGATCGCGCCGTACTCGCTGCGCGGCCGGCCGCAGCCGACGGTCGCCGCGCCGCGCACCTGGGAGGAGCTCGACGATCCCGGGCTGCGCCACCTCGAGTTCACCGAGGTGCTCGAACGGGCCGAGACCATCGGCGACCCGATGGCCGCGCTCGGCTTCCACGCCGGCGGCCGCGACGCCGAGTCCGGCCCGCTGTCGGCGTACATCTCCAAGCGGAGCGCCGACCGCACCCCCGAGCCGGTGCCCGCGAACCCCCTCGGCGCGTCGCCTCACGGCGAACTTCCGAGATTCGTCATCCAGGAGCATCACGCGACTGCGCTCCACTGGGACTTCCGCCTCGAACACGACGGCGTCCTGGTGAGCTGGGCCGTTCCGCGCGGCGTCCCGCACTCGTACAAGCGCAACAACCTCGCGATCATGACCGAGGACCACCCCATGGAGTACGCCACGTTCGAGGGCACGATCCCCGCGGGCGAGTACGGCGGCGGCACCGTGACCATCTGGGACGACGGGCGCTACGAGCTCGAGAAGTGGCGCGACGACGAGGTCATCGCGACGCTCGAGGGCCGCCCCGGCGGCCCGCTCGGACGCGTCCGGCTGGCGCTGATCCGCACCGCCGGCGAGGGCGAGAAGTCCAGCTGGCTGCTGCACCGCATGAAGACGGATGCTGCGGGCCGCACACAGCCGGACGGCGCGGTCGTCGAGCCCAGTCCCCAGGCCGACGCGGTTCGCGACGCACAGGGCAGGCGGGGCGCTGCCACCGGGAGAGAACCCCATGTGAGTTCCGGTTCACACGGCGGCTCTGGTGCTCAGGTCGCCGCGGCTGACGTGCGCACCCGTGTGAACCGGAAGTTCAACGGGGTTCCAGGAACGTCTGCACCGGCCGCCACCGAGCTGCGGCCCATGCTCGCGTCGAGTGCGACTCCCGCCCAGGCGCGCCGGGCCGCGCGCACGTGGGCCGACCGCGAACACGGCGCCGAGGCCTGGGTCGAGATGAAGTGGGACGGCATCCGCGCGGTCGGCGCGTGGGACGGGCAGCGCCTGCGTCTGTTCGCGCGCAGCGGCAACGAGGTCACGCACCGCTACCCCGAGCTGACGGCGGTCGACGCCGGCTTCGGCGCGGAGCCGTGCGTGGTGGACGGCGAGCTCGTCGCTCTCGAACCCGACGGCCGGCCCAGCTTTCCGCTCCTGCAGACCCGGATGAACCTCGAGCACGCCGGCGACATCGCTCGCGTGGCGCGGCGCACACCTGTGCGGTACTACCTGTTCGACGCTCTCTCGCACGACGGCGACGACCTCGCCGGGCTGGCGCTGCGCGAACGCCGTGACGTGCTCGAGGCGGTGGCCGCGGCATCCGTCGAAGCGATCACCGTGCCGCCCGTGTTCGACGATGTCGACGCCGCGCTCGATACGAGCGAGCAGCTCCGCCTCGAGGGCATCGTCGTGAAGGACCCGGCGTCGCGATACGTCCGCGGCGGCCGCTCCGAGTCGTGGTTGAAGGTCAAGAACACCAGGACCCAGGAGGTCGTGATCGCGGGCATCCGACCCGGCAAGGGCGGGCGCACCTCCACCTTCGGGTCGCTGCTGCTCGGTATCCCCGGCGCCGAGGGCCTGCAGTACGCCGGCCGCGTCGGCAGCGGGTTCAGCGACTCGACGCTGTCGATGCTGCTCAAGAAGCTGACGCCGCTGCGCACCGACCACAATCCGCTCGTCGGCGTGCCGCCGCTCGACGCGCGGGACGCGCTCTGGGTGCGGCCGGAGATCGTCGGCGAAGTCGAGTACGGCGAGTTCACCCCGGGCGGCATCCTCCGCCACCCGAGGTGGCGCGGACTTCGTCCCGACAAGTCGCCCGCCGAGGTGCGGCGCGAAGACTGACGGGCCGCGTCACGCGTGGGCTTCGTGCTCGACGTGTCCGGCGGGCTCGAGCTGGAAGGTCGAGTGCTCGACGTCGAAATGGTCGGACAGGCACGATTGCAGGGTGCTGAGGATGCCGGCAGCCCGACCGTCAGTGAGAGCCGCGCCCTCGACGACCACGTGCGCCGTGAACACCGGTGCCCCGCGTGTGAGCTGCCACACATGGACGTCGTGAACGTCGACGACCCCGGGTGTCGCGAGGATGTGCTCGCGGATCTCGTGCACGTGCGTGCCCTTCGGCGCCGACTCGGCGAGCACCGAGACGACCTCGCGCAGCAGGCCGACCGCGCGCGGGATGATCATGGCGGCGATGAAGAGCGACGCGATGGCGTCGGCCTGGTACCAGCCGGTCGTGACGATGACGGTGGCGGCGACGATCACGGCCACCGATCCGATGAGGTCGCCGAGGACCTCGAGATACGCGCCGCGCACGTTGATGCTGTGCCGCTGGGCGGAGCTCAGCAGCCACATCGCGACGCCGTTGGCCACGAGCCCGACGATCGCGACGACGAGCATGAGCCCACCGGCGACCTCTGTCTCGCCCGGGTCGAGCAGGCGCGAGATGCCTTCGAACGCGACCCACCCCGACAGCACGATCAGGATGACGCCGTTGATCAGGGCCCCGAACACCTCGGCGCGCTGGTACCCGAAGGTGCGGCGGTCGTTCGCCGGCCGGGCTGCGACGGTGCTCGCGATGAGGGCGATCACCAGAGCGGCGGCGTCCGTGAACATGTGCGCCGCATCGGCGAGGAGCGCGAGTGAGCCCGACAGCACCGCTCCGACGATCTGCACCACCATCACGGTGGAGGTGATCGCGAGCGAGATCGCGAGCAGGCGGCGGTTGCCCGCCCCTCGGATCCCGGTCGGCGCGTGGTCGTGCATGAGCCCAGGCTAAGCCCGGGATTGCACCGGAAAGGGCTGTTGCGCCTAGTCGGGAATGAGTGTGATTCTCACTCGCAGCGCGATGACCGCTACCGGTGCCGGCGGGTGCCCTCCGGCCTCGCCGCGATGATGCTCGCGGCGAGGTCCATGGTCCGGCTCGACTCCGCAGGAGGCGCCGGCCGGCGGACCAGGCGGGGCCGCAGGACGAACCACAGCACGACGCCCATGACGACCGTAGCGCCCAGAGCGCCGTTCGAGCCGAGGACGGTACGGGCTCCGCCCACGGTCCCCACCAGTCCGGCAACGCCCCAGGACAGGCTCACCGTCGCCGCCCACGCGAGCACGATACGCCACCGGCGGCGCAGCAACGACCCCTGGGCGACCCCGACCACGCCGCCCGTGACGAGTGCCGTCGCCGCGGCCGCGGCCGGCGTGACCGCGGGGCCGAACCAGACGATGCTGAGCGCGCAACCCACACCCGTCGCGCCGAGCGTCCAGACCGCCCAGCGCCAGTCCACGAGGCGGCCCAGCGCGAGCCACTGCGCGGCTCCGACGACGCCGCCGACGATCGCGCCCGCCGCCAGCGCCGTCAGCGGGCTGCGATGCGTCCCCAGGACCGCTGAGGCGATCGACTCCCCCAGCGGAAAGGCGAGGAAGGTGGGGATCCAGCGAAGGAAGAACATCGGCCGCTCCGGAAAAGGCTGCGTGCACAACAGCATGCCTCTCCCGGGCGGCGATGGCGAGGCATGGCGCTGACCCCTCGCGTCAGAGCTCGGCGAGCAGCTCGGCCAGCGCGACGAACGCGCGCGAGCGATGGGATGCCGCGTTCTTCTCGTCGGCCGTCCACTCTCCGACCGTCCGCTCGGCGCCGGTCTCCTGCCCGTCGGGAACGAAGATCGGGTCGTAGCCGAAGCCGCCGGCGCCCGACGGCGCCGTCGCAAGGCGGCCGGGCCAGATCCCCTCGACCACATGCTCGACGGCCTCCCCCTCGGCCACCGGCACGACGAGCGCGATCGTGGACACGAACTGCGCCGTGCGATGCGGGTCGCCGATGTCGGAGAGCTGGTCGAGCAGCAGGTTCAGGTTGGCCGAGGCATCCTTCGCGTGTCCGGCCCAGTAGGCCGAGAACACCCCGGGCGATCCGCCGAGCACGTCCACGCACACGCCGGAATCGTCGGCCAGTGCTGGCAGTCCGGTGTGGTCGGCGGCCGCGCGCGCCTTGATGAGGGCGTTCTCGGCGAAGGTCACGCCGTCCTCGACAGGCTCGGGCCCGTCGTATCCGACGACCTCGAGGTCAGGGCGCGTCGCCGCGACGATCGCCTGGAACTCCTCGACCTTGTGCGGGTTGTGGGTCGCGAGGACGATCTGTCGCGGCATCCGTCACTCCCCTTCCGCGGGCTGCAGGGCCGCGAGCTGGTGTGTCCGCAGGTCCGCGCAGCCGTTGACGCCGAGCTCGAGCAGGGCGTCGAGCTCGCGCTTGTCGAACGGCGCGCCCTCTGCGGTGCCCTGCACCTCGACGAACAGGCCGCGGCCGGTGACGACGACGTTCATGTCGGTCTCGGCGCGCACATCCTCGACATACGCGAGGTCGAGCATGGGCTCGCCGTCGATGATGCCGACCGACACCGCCGCGACGGAGTCGAACAGCACCTGCGCCTTCTGGCCGATGAACTTCTTGCCGCGGCCCCACTCGATCGCGTCGGCGAGCGCGACGTAGGCGCCGGTGATGGCGGCCGTGCGTGTGCCGCCGTCGGCCTGCAGCACGTCGCAGTCGATGACGATGGTGTTCTCACCGAGCGCCTTGGTGTCGACGACGGCGCGCAGCGCCCGGCCGATGAGGCGCGAGATCTCGTGCGTGCGGCCGCCGATCTTGCCCTTGACGCTCTCGCGGTCGTTGCGCTCGTTGGTGGCGCGCGGCAGCATCGCGTACTCGGCGGTGATCCAGCCCTTGCCCTTGCCCGTCAGCCAGCGCGGCACGCCGTTCGTGAACGACGCCGTGCACAGCACCTTGGTGTTCCCGAACGAGATCAGGGCGGACCCTTCGGCCTGGCTCGACCAGCCCCGTTCGATGGTGATCGGACGCAGCTGGTCGACGGAACGGCCGTCGGCACGGGTGATGTCGGTCATGCAGTTCTCCTCCGGAGGGACGGATGCCTCAGCCGAGGCGGCGGGCAGGGTTCGAGGCACGCGGAAGGTCGATGGCGCCGGTCTGGACCAGGCGCACGTCGGTGACCTCGCGGCCCATCAGGCGGTGCGCGAGGCGCAGGAACTCATCGGCGGACGCACCGGTGGCTTCGTAGACGTGGCGGGGCTCGGCATCCGGCCCCGCGAGCAGGTCGCGGGAGACCAGCTGACGGTAGACGTCCTTCGCGGTCTCGGAGTCGCTCGACACCAGGCTCACGTCCGGGCCCATGACGTAGCTGATCGCGCCCTCGAGGAACGGATAGTGCGTGCAGCCCAGCACGAGCGTGTCGACCTCGGCCGCGCGCAGCGGCGCGAGGTACTCCTCGGCGACGGCGAGCACCTCCGGCGAACCGGTGACGCCGGCTTCGACGAACTCGACGAACCGCGGGCAGGCCTGCGCGAAGACGGTGAGACGCTCATTGACCCCGAGCATGTCCTGGTACGCGCCGGAGCTGATGGTGCCGGCCGTGCCGATGACGCCGACACGCCCGTTGCGCGTGGTCGACATCGCCGTGCGCACCGCGGGGTTGATGACCTCCACCACCGGCACGTCGTACCGCTCGCGCGCGTCGCGCAGCATCGCCGAGGACGCCGTGTTGCACGCGATCACGAGCATCTTCACACCCTGGGCGACGAGATCGTCCAGCACCTCGAGTGCGTAGCGCCGCACGTCGGCGATCGGCTTCGGGCCGTACGGTGAACGCGCGGTGTCGCCGATGTACAGAATCGACTCCTGCGGCAGCAGCGCCGAGACGGCCCGCGCGACGGTGAGCCCGCCGACCCCGGAGTCGAAGATTCCGATCGGCGCGTCGTTCACGAGAATCCACCCTACGCCAGCGGGTCGCCGCGGGGCACGGCGAAGCCACGGCGAGCAGAGCGAGCCCTCGGGGGGAACCCCCGCGTCAGGAAAAGCTAGGCTGACCCGCATGGCCGCCTCGACCGCCCTGCTGACGGACCGCTACGAGCTCACGATGGTCGACGCGGCGCTCCGCGACGGCACCGCCCACCGCCGATGCGTGTTCGAGCTGTTCGGCCGGCGCCTCCCGGGAGCGCGGCGCTTCGGGGTCGTCGCGGGCACGGGACGGCTGCTCTCGCTCATCCGCGACTTCCGCTTCGGCGACGACGAGCTGCGATTCCTCCGCGACGAGAAGGTGGTGGATGCCTCGACCCTCGATTTCCTGGAGGGCTACCGGTTCACCGGCTCGGTGACGGGCTATCGCGAGGGCGAGCTGTACTTCCCGGGCTCCCCCATCCTGACGATCGAGGGAACGTTCGCCGAGGCCGTCGTGCTCGAGACCCTGGCGCTCAGCGTGCTCAACCACGATTCGGCGGTCGCGACCGCCGCCGCCCGCATGAGCATCGCCGCCGGGGACCGTCCACTGGCCGAGATGGGTTCGCGGCGGGCCGGCGAGTCGTCGGCGGTCGCCGCGGCGCGTGCGGCCTACATCACCGGGTTCAGCGCCACCTCGAATCTCGAGGCAGGTCGCCGATGGGGCATCCCGACGATGGGCACGGCCGCCCACGCCTGGACGCTGCTGCACGACACCGAGGAGGACGCGTTTCGCGCGCAGATCGCGGCCCTCGGCGTCGGCACCACGCTGCTCATCGACACCTACGACATCCGCCAGGGCGTCGAGACGGCCATCCGCGTCGCCGGGACGGGGCTCGGCGGGGTCCGGATCGACTCCGGCGATCTGCCGGCCGTGGCGGCCGAGGTGCGCGCTCAGCTCGACGAGCTGGGCGCGACCGGCACGCGCATCACCGTGACGAGCGACCTGGACGAGTACGCGATCGCGGCGCTCGCGGCATCCCCTGTCGACTCCTACGGCGTCGGCACGTCGGTGGTCACCGGGTCGGGGACGCCGACTGCCGGCATGGTCTACAAGCTCGTGGCCCGGCAGGACTCCGACGGCGGCTGGGTCGGTGTGGCGAAGGCGTCGACCGACAAGGCGTCCAAGGGCGGCCGCAAGGCGGCGTTCCGCACCCTCGACGCGGGTACGGCGACGAGCGAGCTCATCGTCGTGTCGGACGGCTTCGAAGAACTCGACACGGCCTCCGCCCACCCGGAATCCCGCGCGCTGCAGGTGCCGCTCGTCGTGGACGGCGAACCGGATGCCGCGCACGAAGGATCCGACGGCGTCGAGGCCGCTCGAGCACATCACGCGCGGGTGCGCGAAGAGCTTCCGGTGCGCGGACTCGCGCTCAGCCGCTCCGACCCGGCGATCCCGACGGTCTACGCCGACGCCGAGTGATCAGCCCTGGAGCGATTCGTAGATCTCTTTGCAGGTGGGGCACACGGGGAACTTCTCGGGGTCGCGCCCCGGCGTCCACTTCTTGCCGCACAGCGCGCGCACCGGCTTGCCGGTGATGGCGGACTCGAGGATCTTGTCCTTCTTCACGTAATGGGAGAAGCGCTCATGGTCACCCGGCTCGATGTTCTCTTCTTTGAGGAGCTCTTCGAGCTCGCGATCGAGGGTCGCGATGCCGCCCTGGTCGGGGCTGTCCAGCGGGGTGCTCATGGTCTGCCAGTGTAGTCGGGGCGGACCCGGCTCGGGCCCGTCCGCACGAGTCAGGTGGACTCCGCGAACTCCATGAGGCGCCCACCGCGACGCTCGAAGACGATGGCTCCGACGCCGATGCCGACGACGAGCACGCCGAGGCCGATCGCCAGGCCTCCCCACAGCGCCGTGTTCGCGGCCTCCGTGTCGCGCTGCAGGGCCAGCCAGCCGCACCACAGGACCGGTGCCGACACCACGAGCGCGCCGGCCATGACACTCCCCTGCGCGATCGCGCCGTTCGCGCCGGTGCGCTGCGGCTGCTGGAACGGACTCTCGCCGGGCCGCGACACCGCGTAGGGCGCGACCACCGACGAGATGCTCGAGAGCCCCAGGCCCGAGAGGAACAGCGCGGCGCACACGCCGGTGAGAGCCGGGAGCACCGCCCAGCGTCCGTGCAGGAGCGTCGCCACCGGGATCGCGACGGCGAGCAGAGGAACCCCGACCAGCAGCACCGGCACAAGCCGGCCGAGGCGGTCGGAGACGCCGCGCACACCGCTGGCGATGTGCATCCACACCGCGGTGGAGTCGTAGGCGATGTCGTCGTGCGGCAGCCAGCCGAGGAAGAGCGCCGCGAAAGGCACGGGCACGAGGGCGACCAGCTCGGGCGGGACGCCGGCGATGAGCAGCGGCACCACCGTGATCGCGGCTGCGAACGGGATCACGAGGCCGTTCACGACGTAGCGTCGGTCGCCGAACCAGTAGACGAGGCTGCGCGCGGCGATCGCACCGCCGGGAGTGCCCGGGGCGACGCCGAACCATCCGAGCCCGCCTCGCTCACGCCCGGTCCCGGGGCGCTCGGTCGTGGTCAGCAGTCGGTTGACCGCCCACACCCAGATCATCGCGAGAAGGACGATGGTACCCACCGCGATGAGCGCGGACAGCCACGCGTCGCCGCCCGTGATCACCATGCCGGGCACTGCCCACGCCGCACCGAGCGGGGTGAGGGCCAGCCAGTCCACGGCCTCGAGCAGCTGCGGCGGGACGCGCCCCTGCCATTCGAGGGAGGCGAGGAAGACGCCCACCGGAACCACCACGACGAGCACCACGAGGACGAAGACACCCGAGAGCTCGCGCGAGCGCCGGTCGCGGAGGAAGAGCGAAGCCAGCGCCATGCACACGCGCGCGAGCAGGACGCACGTGAGCACCCCGAGCAGCACGCTCACGATTCCGACGATCACCGGCACACCGTGATCGGCCCACACGATGGCGGAGCACACCGCGACCGCGAGCAGGACCAGGATGGGCACGCTGAGGAAGCCCGCGACCGCCAGCACGAGGGCGAGGCCTCCCCGCGGAAGGCCGAACAGGGCGAATCGCCGGGGGTCCAACGGGTCCTCCACGGCGCCGAACAACGGAGCGAGCGCGAAGCCGAGGGTCACGGCCGAGCCCCCGAGCACGGTGACCGCGAGCACCTCCTCGGTGGAGGCATCCCCCAGCGTCAGCAGCGCCCAGCAGGCGGAGACCGTGGCGGCGACGAGGATCACGAGCCCGGTGACCACCCGCGCGACATGCCCCCCGTGACCGCGGAACGTGCCGAACAGCAGCGCGAGCCTCAGTCGGAGAATGTGTGCAGCCACTCGAGGCCCTCCACATCGCTGAGCCCTCCGGCCAGTTCGACGAAGCGCTGCTCGAGCGTCAGCTCGCCGCGCACCTCGTCGACGGTGCCCTCCGCGAGCACCTGGCCCGCCACGATGACCGCGACGCGCGTGCAGACGCGCTCGACGAGGTCCATGCCGTGGCTCGAGAGGATCACCGTGCCGCCGTGCGCGACGTAGGTGGAGAGGATGTCGAGGATGATCGCGCTCGAGACCGGGTCGACCGCTTCGAACGGCTCGTCCAGCACGAGCAGACGCGGCGAGTGGATCAGCGCGCCCGCGAGCATGACTTTCTTGAGCATGCCCGCGGAGTAGTCCGAGACGCTCCGGCCCAGCGCGTCCTCGAGGTCGAAGGCGCGTGCGAGGTCAGCGGTCCGGCTCTCGACGACGGCGGGCGGGAGCTTGCGCAGCACCCCGTAGTAATAGAGGAGCTGACGGCCGGTCAGGCGGTCGAAGGTGCGCAGTCGATCAGGGAGGACCCCCATCATCCGCTTGGCGGCGAGCGGCTTGGCCGCCGCATCCACTCCTCCGACGTGGATCGTGCCGCGATCGGGTTCGAGCAGGCCCGCGATCATCGAGAGCGTGGTCGTCTTGCCGGCGCCGTTGGGGCCGACGAGACCGTAGAACGTGCCCGCCGGGATCGTGAGGTCGATGCCGTCGACGGCGTGGGTGCTGCCGAAGCGCTTGGTGACGCCGCGCAGCACGAGAGCGTTGGCGGATGCCGCGGCCGCCGTTGCGGCCGCGTCCAGCGAGACGGCCGCGGCCAGGGCCTCGGGATCGAGGGTCGTCGTCGGCTCCGGGGCGGGAGCGGGCAGCGGCACCGGCTGGAGTTCAGCGGGCGCGGGGGCGTGCTCCAGCGCGGCGGCGTCCGGCTCGGCGGGCGCAACCGAGGGCTCGACCGCGGGCGTGGGCTCCACGACCCCCGCGGGCTCGGCCACGGGCGCGGACTCGACCACGCGCTCAGCATCGACCACCGCCGCGGTTTCGGCAAGAGTCGTGTGCTCGACGTCGGCCTCCGGCGCGGCGGCCGGTTCGGGCACGACCGGGGTTTCGGGCTCGATCGCGGCCTCCGGCTCGGCCTGCGGCTCCGCCTCGATCGCGGGCTCCGGCTCGGCCTGCGGCTCCGCCTCGATCGCGACGTCGTCCGTTGCCGCGCCGTCTTCGACGGGCGTCGCGTCTTCGACGGGCGCCGTCCGCGCAGCATCCGCCGGCGAAGCGTCGCCCGCGTCGGGCAGCGGCGGGCGCGGCGGCACGACGATGCTCGCGGCGGCGCTGGCCGCGAGCTCGAGATCGCTCGGAAGGGGCGGCGGCGGCCCCGGATCCGGAGCGGGGGCCGGCTTCGGCTTGGACGCGGCCGGCGTGCGCTTCTTGCGCGGAGCGGCGGCGGGTTGCGAACCGCCGTCGGTGCGCGGCTTGCGCGGCGGGCGGCGGGGCTTGTCGGGAGCCGGTGAGACCGTATCCGCGAGGCGTACGACGCGCGCGCTGGAGTGACGGTCCGGCTCTTCCGGATCGATGTCATTCGGCACCGGGAGGGAGGCTGTCACTGAACCAACGTATCAAGCGGGCCTGATCGCGGCCGAGTTCGTCTCGCCGCGTCGCGACATTCGCGTTATGTCACAAATCGGCAACGGGAGCCGTCCATTATGCGCCTTCCCAGGCCTCATCGCTACCATGGTCGAGGCACGAAGGGGTGTCCCGCCGGTGAACCGGCAGTGAATCACGCACTTCAGGAGCAGATTTTGACCCTTCAGACCGTCATCCTCGCAGCCGGAATGGGCTCGCGACTCGGCCGCAGCCTGCCCAAGCCCCTCACGGAGCTCGGCGACGGCCGCAGCATCATGCAGCAGCAGCACGACAACATCCGTGCCGCTTTCGGCCGCGAAGCCAAGATCACCACCGTCGTGGGCTACCGCGCCGAGACCATCGTCGAGGCGTTCCCCGACGTCGACTACGTGTACAACGACCGCTACGACCAGACCAACACCTCCAAGAGCCTGCTGCGCGCCCTCGCCAAGACGGGCAAGGGCGGCGTGCTCTGGATGAACGGCGACGTGGTCTTCGACCCGCGCGTGCTCGGCCGCGCCATCGAGCTGATCGAGCGCGACCAGTCGTTCGTCACGGTCAACACCTCCAAGGTGAGCGACGAAGAGGTCAAGTACACGGTGACGCCGGAGGGCTTCATCAACGAGCTGTCGAAGACCGTCAAGGGCGGCATCGGCGAGGCCGTCGGCATCAACTACATCTCGAGCCGCGACAAGAAGGCGTTCATGCGCCACCTCACGCGCGTCGACGACCAGGACTACTTCGAGCGTGGCCTCGAGCTCGCGATCGCCGAGGACGGCGTGCTGCTCGAGCCTCTCGACATCTCGGACCTGTACGCCGTCGAGGTGGACTTCGCCGAGGATCTCGAGCGCGCCAACCTCTTCGTCTGACGGATCGCTCCGAGGCTGTCAACCCCGAGCCTGCGCTCAGAGTCGGGCGCATAGACTCGGCGCGATGACCGACAAGGTTCACCAGATCCACTCCCTGTCAGGCGACGCGCCGTGGCAGGGAGGCCTTCCGCCCGCAGGGTCCGACGAGCATCCCTTCACGATCCGTGCGCTCGACCGGGTGCTCGCGATCCAGCGGCCGGTCGTCCTCGCGCACCTGCGCAGCATCCGTCTCCGGCATCCGGACTCCTCCCCCGCGGACATCGTCCGCATCCTCGAGCGGCGCTATCTCGCTGCGGTGACCACCGGCGGCGCCGCGGTCGGCGCGACCGCGGTCGTCCCCGGGATCGGCACGGGCGTGACGCTGGCGCTCAGCGGCGTCGAGACGGTCGCGTTCCTCGAGGCGACCACGCTGTTCGCGCAGTCGGTGGCCGAGGTGCACGGCATCCCGGTGTCGGATCCCGATCGGGCACGGGCTCTGGTGCTGACGCTCATGCTCGGCAAGGAGGGTGTCGACCTCGTCGCGCAGCTCGCCGGGCAGGCCGCCGGGCGCGGTCCCTCCCGTTCGGGCTACTGGGGCGAGCTGATCACCAAGTCGCTCCCCCGCGCGGCCGTCGGACCGCTCGTCGACCGGCTCAAGACGACGTTCATCCGTCAGTTCGCCGCGCGGGGCGGCGCCTCGTGGATCGGCAAAGCGCTGCCGTTCGGCATCGGCGCGGCCATCGGCGGCGCCGGCAACAACATCCTCGGGCGGCGGGTGCTCACCGGCTCCCGGCGGGCGTTCGGGGTGCCTCCCCACGTGCTGCCTCCCGAGCTCGAACCGCGCCCCGGCGCCGACAGGATCGAGCGGCTCGCCGGACGCGGCATCCGTCGCGCCGGCGAGGCGGTCGTCGGCGGCGTCACGCGCGGGGCGTCCGGGGCCCGCCGCATCACCGCCCGCGTGATCCGGCGCACGCCGGAGGCGATCGAAGCGCCCGTTCCGACCGAGGACGGAGCCTCCTCCCCGCCGGCGGGGTGACAATGGCGGTATGGGTCTGTTCAGCAAGCTTCCCGAGGAGCCTGTCGAGTGGGCGGGTCTGCCGTCAGAGCCTGCCCGCACCGAGACGCAGGCCGAACGATTGACGGATGCCGCATCCATCGATGTCGGCGGCCTCGGCCTCGGCGACCTCGCCGTCGGCGGAGGAGCCGTCGAATCCATCGTCATCCCGGTGGCGCCGGTCATCGAGATCGCGGAGTATCAGGAATCGGGCGAGGACGAGTAGCGGGCGAATTCCGCCACGTTCTGTAAGCGCTTGCAGCGCGTCCTCGACACGCGCACGACGACGGGCATACGCTCACAGGTATGGACAGCACGTTGGCGTGCCTCGCGGCATGGATGCCGCGGCAGCGCTGGTACGCCGCGAAGGGGCGCCCACCCAGCCTGCGCCTGCTCTCGTGGTGGGATCTGAGCGCGGAGTCCGGCGACGCCGACGACGCGGACCCCGGCGCACGCATCCGCACATTCCTCGTCGCGGATGAGGGCGCTCTACCGGCCGTGCTGTACCAGATCCCGGTCGTCGAGCGCGCGACGGAGAACGTCGACGCCGACCCCGACCATGTCATCGGCAGTCCGGTGCCGGGAACGACCTTCATCGACGGCCCCTTCGACCCCGCGTACGCCCAGGCTCTGCTGCGCCTCATCACGGTCGGGGGCACCGCACACGGACCGCAGACCACGGCGATCGGGCGGGTCGCAGGCTCGGGCGGAGCCCCGTCTCGGGCGACGTCGCGGGTGATCAGCGGAGAGCAGTCGAACACGTCGCTCATCTTCGAAGGCGACGGCGCCCCGGTGATCTGCAAGGTCTACCGGCAGCTGCACGCGGGCCTCAACCCCGACATCGAGCTGCAGGAAGCGCTGGCCGGGGCCGGATCGCCCCATGTGCCGCGCCCGGTCGGCTCGATCGAAGGGACGTGGCCGGACCTCACCACCGCGCACGGCACCGTGCGCGGGTCCCTCGCCTCCGCGCAGGAGTTCCTGCCGGGCGTCGAGGACGCATGGCGCGTCGCGCTGCAGGCAGCAGCGAAGGGTGACGACTTCCGCGACGCGGCGCGCGCGCTCGGCACCGCGACCGCCGAGGTGCATGTCGCCCTCGCGGAGTGCTTCCCGACCCGCACGGCGACGGACGCCGACCGCGAGGCGACGGCGGCCACGTGGGAGCGGAGGTTCGCGATCGCCATCGCGGAGGTCCCCGAGATCGCCGGTCAGCGGGATGCCGCCGCGGCGGTGTACCGTCGCGCGCTCCAGGTGCCATGGCCGCCGCTGCAGCGCATCCATGGCGACTTCCACCTCGGGCAGGTGCTGCACTCCCCCGACCGCGGCTGGATCATGGTCGACTTCGAGGGCGAGCCGCTGCGCCCGATGGCCGAGCGCACGCAACCCGATCTCGCGCTGCGCGACGTGGCGGGCATGCTCCGCTCGTTCGACTACGTCGCGGGTTCGCTGCGCCTGGACGACCCGGATCGCTCCGCCGACGCCGTGCGCGCGTGGGCGCGTGACGCCCGCAGGGCGTTCGTGGACGGATACGCCGCGTCGGCGGGCGGGCTCGACCCCCGGCATCCGCTCCTCGCCGCGCTCGAGCTCGACAAAGCGGTGTACGAGGCGATCTACGAGGCCCGCAACCGGCCGACGTGGGTCGCGATCCCGCTGCGCGCGATCGCGCGGCTGGTCGAGCGTCCTGCCCCGGTGGCCTGACGCCCTCGGCCGGGCGTCGCGGACTCAGCCCTCGTCGTCGAGGTCCGCTTCGTCCTCGGGCTCGTCGTCCTCGGCATCGGCGACCGACCGCGCGTACCAGGAGTCCCAGTCCTCCATGAGGCGCTGCACGGCCCCGTGGAATCTCGCCGTCGCCGAGCCCGGTGCGGTGTCGCCGAAGTAGTGCGTCACCCATTCCTCCAGGCGCGCGACGGCGTCGGGGTCTGAGAGCACGCGCTCGGTCTGGGCGACGATGTCGGGAGCCGCAGCCACGTCGAGCCACTCGCAGGCCGACAGGTACCCGTGCGTGTCGATCGCGGCGGCGGGGTCGGCCGGCCGGGTGATCATGAGCGGCTTGTCGGCCGCGAGCCGGTCGTAGACCATCGCCGAGATGTCGACGATCGCGACGTCCGCGGCGGCCAGCTGCCAGCCGAGCTCAGGCCCGTCGTCGAAGACGTGCTGGGCAGAGGGATCCGCGGCATTCGCTGCGTTCAGGGCCGCGATGATGCGCTTGTTCGCGGCCCCGTACTCGTGGTTCACGACTCCCGAGCGCGGGTGGGGGCGGTAGATCACGCGATGGCGCCCCGTGGCCAGGAGTGCGGTCACGAGCGCCTCGCCGTGCGTGGCGATCGAGCCGTAGTGGGCCGAGGGGCGGTCGCCCTCCCACGTGGGCGCATAGAGGACGACCGTGCGCGCGTCGGGCGTGTAGGGCAGGGTGCCCGAGTAGTGGTCGGCCTGCGGGCGCCCGATCTCGATCGTGCGGCGCGCGATGTCGTAGTCCCACAGCACCCGCGAGAGCCGCTCGCGCGCGGCGTCGCCCGCGATCATCGCGTAGTCGTACGCCTTGTACTGGTTCGTGGTCATGTACATCTTGTCGGACTCGCCGTGGTTGATGAACACGTGCCAGCGACGCCCGTACCGGAACATCTGGAAGTTGCGCGTGTTCTGGTTGACGTACAGCACGACGCGGATGTCCTGCTTGGCGATGAAGCGTTCGAGATCGCGCACCGTCGGAACGAACGCCACCGGAAGCGCCCCGTCGGCCAGCAGCGCCTCGGCGCCGGTGGCGGCGCGGCTCAGCACGACGACCGGCCAGGTCTTGGCGAGGTCCGCGAGCGGCTTGTACCACTGCCGCATCTGGTACATGTTGACCGCGCCGTCGGCGAAGTAGACGGCCACCCGGTACTGGAACGGCGGGTGCGGCGCCCGGCCCGCGAGGGTGCGCCGCACATCGATCACGGCCGAACGATTGCGCACCGCCTTGCGGACGAGAGCGACCGCCTTCTTTCCATCCGAGACCAGACCCACGCTTCCAGCCTACCCAGGGCTCTCATGACATGATCGACGCGTGCATGTCGAGCAACACGGGCGCAGGGACGCTCCAGTCCCTCCCCCCGGCTCCGGCGTGAGCTTCGTGATGCCGGTGCTCAATGAGCGCGACTACCTCGGCCGTGCGGTCGAGACGGTGCTCGCACAGGATGTCCCCGGCCCGACCGAGCTGGTCCTGGCTCTCGGCCCCTCGACGGACGGCACCAACGCGCTGGCGGCGGAACTCGCCGCCGGCGACGATCGCATCGTGCTCGTCGAGAACCCGGGCGCCGACATCCCGATCGGCCTCAACCTGGCGATCCGCGCCGCGCGGCATCCCACCGTGGTGCGCGTGGACGCGCACTCCGAGCTGGATCCGACATACGCGCGACGGGCGCTCGCGACCCTCGCCCGCGTGCGCGCCGCGAACGTGGGCGGCGTCATGCGCGCCGACGGCCGCACGCCGTTCCAGCGTGCCGTCGCGCGCGCCTACAACTCCCCCATCGGCCTCGGCGGCGGCGCCTACCACGGCGGCACTCAGGAGGGCGAGGCGGAGTCCGCCTACCTCGGCGTCATGCGCCGTGACGTGCTCGAAGAGGTCGGGCTGTTCGACGAGAGCATCCGGCGCGGCGAGGACTGGGAGCTGAATCTGCGCATCCGTCGCGCCGGCTACCGCGTCTGGTTCGATCCCACCCTGGCCGTGACCTACTGGCCGCGCGAGAGCTGGGCGCGCCTGGTCCGTCAGTTCTCCGCGACGGGCCGGTGGCGAGGGGAGCTCGTCCGCCGCTTCGGGCGCGGCAACTCGCTGCGGTTCTTCGCGCCGCCGGCGCTCGTGCTGACGATCCTGCTCGGGATCATCGTCGGCGTGCTCCAGCTCACCGGTCTGCTGCAGGGATGGTGGTCGGTGGCGGCATCCGTCGTCTACCTCCCCGTGCTCGCGTACGCGGTCCTCATCGCCGTCGTCGCTCTCGGCCGGGGTGGCGGGCACGGATGGCGCGACAAGCTGTGGACAGCGGCCGTCCTTCCCTCCATGCACCTCGCGTGGGGGTGGGGCTTCCTCCTCGGAGTGATCGGCGGCGCGCACGACACCGTCGACACCTCCCGCCTCGGAAGCCGCAACACGCCGCTGCCGTGACACCCGGCGGGCGGCCGGCCGTCAGGCGTCGATGAAGCCCTGGTCCAGGATGCGTGCCACGACCCGCTCGGCGGCGTGGCCGTCGTCGCGGGCGTTGAACTTGTCGCGCCACTGCGCGTAGCGCGATGCGTACTTCTCGGTGTCGTCCGCGGCGAGCGCGGCCACCAATTCCTCCTGCGTGCGCACCATCGGACCTGGTGCGTGCGCGGCGAGGTCGAAGTAGAACCCCCGCAGTTCCCCTCGGTAGTGCTCCATGTCGGGCACGAGGAAGTACATCGGCTTCCCGGTCACCGAGTAGTCGAACATCACGGACGAGTAGTCGGTGATGAGCGCATCGGCGACGAGCAGCAGCAGCGAGGTGTCGGGGAAGCCGGTGACGTCGATCACCCGGGGGCCTTCCGCGTCACGCCCGGGCAGCAGCGTACGCGAGTGCCCGCGCACGAGCACGACAGCATCGGCGGCCGCGGCGAGCGAGACCGGATCGATGAAGTCCACGATCTGGTCGCGGTCGTCACGCCACGTCGGCGCGTACAGCAAGACGCGCTCGCCGGGACGGATGCCGAGGGCCTCGCGCGTCGCCGTGCCGTCGCCCGCGGTCAGCACATCGTTGCGCGGATACCCCTCGACCCAGACCGGACGCGTGAGGAACGCGTACGCCTTGCCGAGGATGCGCGCGGCATAGGGATTCTGCGCCAGCAGGATGTTCCAGCGGCGGGACTCGCGGACGACCGCCGCCGTCCGGCGCGGGTCGAACCCTGGCCGGTGCAGCGCGAGGCGCTTGAGAGGCGTGCCGTGCCAGGTCTGCAGCACGACCTGGCCCTTGCGCCGGGCGAACCGGCGACGCAGCCAGTCGTTGACCACGAGCAGTCGCGCGGCACCGCGAGCGCGCCACCATTCGGGGCTGCCCTCGACCACGGGGATCGCGCCGTCCGGCACGGCGACCGACAGGTCGACGACGCTCCAGTAGCGGGTCACGTCCGGCGCGCGGCGCGCGACCTCCCGGTCGATCGCGAGAGGGTTGCAGCTGGCGTTGCGGCCATAGAAGCTCTCGAAGAACACCGCGTTCTCGAACCCCGTGGCGGGTCGGGTCGCGTAGCGGCGTTCGAGGGCGTCCTGCCCCTCACCCGAGTCGTACGCGGGGTCGATCGGGGGCCCGACACGCAGGGTCCACCCCTCGAGGCTCGCTCTGAGCGTTCCGAGCTGCGTGAGCGGGAGCACGTCAGGGGGACGGATGCCTCGGCCCCCGGCATCCGCGATGCGCACCTCGTAGGACCCGGCAGGCAGTGGCAGTTCCGGGCCGCCCCAGCGCGCGGCGCGCAGCGGGAGCGTCGCCGTCCACGTCTTGCCACGGCCGGTGAGGCGCGCGGTGACGCGGGCGCGGGCGCCGACGATCTCGACGGAATCGGGCCGCTCCCCTTCGCCCGAGAGCACGAGAGCCGGGCTCCCCTCCGTCGTGAAGCGCGCGTCGGTCATCCGGTTCCTTCCCTCGGGCCGTCGTGGACCGTTCCGGCCAGAATCGCACGGTACACCCTCTCGGCGTTGCGCCCGTCGCGGAAGGCGTGCACCCGCGCGTCCAGCGCGACCGCCCGTTCGACGCGGCGCGCGCGCTCGGCATCGTCGCCGAGCACCGCGTCCAGCTGGGTGGCTGCCTGCGTCCAGTCGATCGCCCAGTCGTCGCCCGCCACGTCGGCATAGGTGCCGTAGAAGCCGCGTCTGCGCGCATACTCGTCGACGTCGGGCGCGAGGAACAGCGTGGGAAGCGGCACGAGCGAGGCGTCGAATGCGAGCGACGAGTAGTCGGTGACGAGGGCGTCGAGGCCGGGGAGCAAGGGGGTCACGTCTGCGACCAGGTCGCTGCCGAGCGACTGCACGCGGTCCGTCGGGAACGGCGGGGCGTAGTCGCCCGCGCCGAGCGGGTGCGACCGGACGAGGAGCGTCGCGTCGTGGCGCCTCAGCACGTCGACGATCTGCGACCACTCCTCGGTGGTCGGCACCGCGGGGTCGAGCGCGCCGTCGCGCCAGGTGGGCGCATAGAGCACGAAGCGGCTCGAGGGCTCCACGCGGGCAGCCGCGCGCCCGATCGCGGCGCGGGCCTGCACGCGACGGTCCTCGGCGGTGCCGCGGGAGAGCACGTCGACGCGAGGTTCGCCGGTCACCGGCACGCTCTCGTCGCGCAGTGCGAAGGCGGATTCGAGACGGCCGCGGACGAGGTGCGAGGCCGCCGGAATCACGCGGATGCGGCGCGCGGCACCGCGGTACATCGATCTCAGGAGCCCGCGCACCGTTCCGGCGGCGGGTGTGGCGGCGACGACGCCCGGCACCCGCAGCGTCTCGGGCGAATCGACCCCGATCCGCTTGAGCGGGATGCCGTGCCACAGCTGCACGACGAAAGCGCCCGACACGGCGTAGCGGTTGACGTCCCCAAATCCGTGCGTGACGACGACCACCCGGGCGCGCGCGGTGCGCCACAGCCCGCGCAGGGAGCGCTTGGGAACCGTGCGGATGCCGCGGGCCGCGGCATCCGTCGCCTCCTTCGCCGACCCGACCAGCCACACGGGACGGCGTCCGTCGGCGGCCGCCACCTCCCAGAGCGCCAGTGCACCGTCGCCGATGCCGACCGCACAGCCGATGACCCACTCGTCGCGCGAGCGGGGCACGAGGAGGGTGAGGAGGCGTCCGGCGGCGTAGAGCGGGATCGTCGCGAGCTTCCGGGCGTTCCCCGCGCCGAACGAGAAGGACGCCATCCCGCGAGCCTACCCGCTGCGGAATGGCGTCCCTGTGAGGTGTGGACTACTGGAGCGACCCCAGCGTGACCTGGACGGTCTGCGTCTTGCCGTTGCGGACGTAGGTCACCTCGGCGTCGCTGCCGGCCGCGGCGGCGCGCACCTGCGCCGTGAGGTCGGTGGCGTCGGTGACGGGAACGCCGTTGAAGGCGGTGACGATGTCGCCCTTCTGCAGGCCGGCGGCGGCGGCCGCACCGCCGTCGGTGACGGCGTCGATGTAGGCGCCGGTGATGGTCGAGCCCTCGACGGATGCCGCGGCCTTCACGTTCGCGCCGAGCAGACCGTGGGTCGCCGCGCCGTTGTCGATGATCTCGCCGGTGATGCGCTTGACGATGTCGGACGGGATCGAGAAGCCGACGCCGATCGAGCCCGAGCCGTCGGAGGACGAGCCGCCCGCGGTCGCGATCGCCACGTTGATGCCGATCAGCTTGCCGTCGGAGTCGACCAGCGCGCCGCCCGAGTTGCCGGGGTTGATGGCGGCGTCGGTCTGGATGACGGAGATCGAGATGCTCTCGGTGGCCGTCGACTGCTGGTCGCCCTGACCGAAGTCGAAGCGGAACGGGCCTTCCTGATTGTTCTGGTCCTGCTGGTCCTGGCTGTCGCCGCCCGAGTCGGGCGCCGCCGACGACGCGATCGAGATCGAGCGGTTGAGCGCGCTCACGATGCCTTCGGTCACCGAGTTCGCGAGACCCAGCGGCGCGCCCACTGCGACGGTCGTGTCACCGACGTTGAGCTTGCTCGAGTCTGCGATCTCGATCGGGGTGAGGTCCTCGGCGTCCTTCAGCTTGATGACGGCGAGGTCGTAGGTCGGGTCGGTGCCGACGACCTCGGCGTCGTAGACGCGGCCGTCGGAGGTGGTCACGCGGATGGTCGCGTCACCGGTCGCGCCGTCGAGGGTCACCACGTGCGTGTTGGTGACGACGTACCCGTCCTTCGTGAGCACGACGCCCGAGCCGGTGCCGGCCGCCGACGAGCCGGTCGCCTCGATCGTGACGACGCTCGGCACGACCTTCGCGGCGATCGCGGTGGTCTGGTTGACGGAGTCGGTGTCGTTGACAGTGACCGTCGACGGTCCCGCGGCGGGCGATGCGCTCACCGGGGCGAACCAGGTGACGCCGGCGTACGCACCGCCGAGGCCCGCAGCTCCGCCGACGATCGCGGCGGCGACGATGAGGCCGACGACCTTGCCCGCGCCGGACGACTTCTTGGGCGCCTTGGTCGCGGTCGGCACGGCGCCGGTCGAGCCGGCGATCGGCAGCGTCGGCTGGGCGTCCGCAGCGGCTACGCCGAACGCGGCACCAGGGGCGCCGGGCGCCGGCTGGCCCGCGTAGGAGTGGGGATAGGGCGCGGGCTGGCCGGCGTAACCCTGCGGACGGGCGTACGCGTACGCCCCTGCCGGGTAGCCGGCGGGCGGCACGGGCCGGGTCGGCGCGGTCGGCTGCACGTGGGCCGCGGGCTGCGCGGCGGGTGCGCTCGGCGGAACCGGGGGCAGTGCGGCGGCTGACGCGGCCGGGGTCACGGGCGGTGCGGGCTGCGCGGGCGCGGCGGGCTGCGCGGGCTCGACGGCTTCCGGCGCGGCCGCGGCGGGGGCCGGGGTCTCGGGCTGGGCGGGCGTCTGCGCGGCGGCCTCCGCGGCCGACTGCGAGGGGACGGCGGGGGTCTGGTCTTCCGGGCGATCGCCCTGGATGTCGCTCATGGTTGCTCCTTCTGCCAAGCACTCACCACTGTGCCCACCGATGCTGTGCGTTTCTTATGTCGCGAATGGGACTCGCCTATGCAACGGGGATGAGCCCGCCCGGTATTACGGTGAAGCGATGCGACAGATCCCCGGAGCATGGCGCCGCACAGCCGCGGGCGCCGGACTCGTCGGTTCCGACGGGTCGATCCACCCCACCATCTTCGCCGAGATGTCCGCCCTTGCGGCGCGTACCGGCGCGATCAATCTCGGGCAGGGCTTCCCCGACGAGGACGGCCCGGCCGAGGTGCTCGAGGCAGCGCGCTCGGCCATCGCGAACGGCGTCAACCAGTACCCGCCGGGTCGCGGCATCCCGGATCTCCTCTCGGCCGTCGCCGAGCATCAGGAGCGGTTCTACGGACTGCGCCTGGATCCCGCGCGCGAGGTGCTCGTGACGGCGGGCGCGACCGAGGCGCTCGCCGCGGCGCTTCTCGCCCTCATCGACGGTCCCGACGACGAGGTCGTGGTGTTCGAGCCGTACTACGACTCGTACGCGGCGGTGGTCGCTCTCGCCGGCGCGCGGCTCGTGACGGTGCCGCTGCGGTGGCCCGACTTCCAGCCCGACCTCGACGAGCTGCGTGCCGCCGTGAGCGACCGGACGCGCGTCATCCTCGTGAACGATCCCCACAATCCCACCGGGGCCGTCTTCGGCGCCGACGTGCGCGACGAGGTCGTGCGTCTCGCCGAGCGCCACGACGCCGTCATCGTGACCGACGAGGTGTACGAGCACCTCGTCTTCGACGAGCCGCACGTGCCGATCGCGACTCTCCCCGGCGCCGGGGAGCGCACGCTGACGATCTCGTCAGGCGGCAAGACGTTCTCGACGACCGGCTGGAAGATCGGCTGGATCTCGGGTCCCGCACCGCTCGTCGACGCCGTGCTCGCGGTCAAGCAGTTCCTCACGTACGTCAACGGCAGCCCGTTCCAGCCCGCGATGGCCGCCGGACTCCGGTTGGGCGATGAGTTCTTCCGGGGCATCGCCGGCACGCTGCGCGCGAAGCGCGACCTGCTCGGCGCAGGGTTGCGCGCAGCCGGGTTCGACGTGTCGATGCCCGCCGGATCCTATTTCACCGTCGTGGACGCCGCGCCGCTCGGAGCGACGGATGCCGCGACCTTCTGCCGCGCCCTCCCCGAGCGCGCCGGGGTCGTGGCGATCCCCCTCACCGCCTTCGCGACGCCGGAGCGGCGCGAGGAGTACGCGACGCTCGTGCGCTTCGCCGCCTGCAAACGCGTCGAGGTGCTCGAGGACGCGGCATCCCGCCTCGCCCGCCTCGGGTGAGCCTCGGCGTCAGCGCGGGCCGACGCCGAAGCGGCGGAGCGTCAGCGCGGGGTTGACACGGCGCACGCGCTCGATCGCGCCGACGTCGAGGTGGGCGACCGCGACGTCGGTCGACGTGCCGACGGCGGCGAGCTCCACGCCCTGCGGGTCGACGACGAGCGAGTTGCCCACGCCGAGGGGCGGCGGATGGTCCGCAGCGGCGACGAACACCGTGTTCTCGATCGCGCGGGCATGCAGCAGGGTGCGCCAGTGGTGCTCCTTGAGCGGACCGCGCACCCATTCCGCCGGCACCAGGAACACATCGGCCCCGGCGTCGACGAGCAGCCGCCCGACTTCGGGGAACCGGAGGTCGTAGCAGGTCATGAGACCGAACCGGAGTCCGCCGAGCTCGAATGTCTGCGGTTCAGCGGGCTCGCCGGGTTCGACCCAGTCCGACTCCCGCTGGCCGAACGCGTCATACAGGTGCAGCTTCCGATAGTGCGCGATCAGGCCCGTCGCATCGACCGCGACCGCGGTGTTGCGCACGCGCTCGCCGTCGCTGGCGCGCTCGAGCAGTCCGGCGACGATCGTCAGGTCGTGCTGCGCCGCGAGTCGCGTGAGCGCCTGCACGAAGGGGCCGTCGAGCTCCTGGGCGTTGGCGGCGAGCGACTCGTCGAACGGGTCGACGAAGTAGCTCGAGTATTCGGGGAACACGACGACCCGCGCTCCGCGATCGGATGCCGTGGCCACGAGCTGCGCGATGGACTCGAGGTTCACCGCGGTGTCGGCCGTCGGCGCGAACTGCGCCACCCCGATGGGGAGGGTCTCGGTCATCGTCGTGCTCCGTTCGTCCGGCGTCGCGCTCGAAGGATCGCGGGCACGACCAGCCACAGCGCGAAGAGAAGCAGTCCGAGCGGGATCAGCGCCCACCAGAATGCCGAGCCGCCCAGGACGACGTCGAAGACGAACGCCACGACGCCCACGAGGAGCACCGCGACGGTCCCGAGCGCGGTCACGAGCGCATAGTGCCCGTAGTGCACCACCTCGGCCTTGGCCCGCTGCTGGAACAGTGCCCGATGCAGGGCGACGGGAGCCAGCGCGATGATCGAGCTGAGGGCGGAGAGGACGACGAGCGCGAGGTAGAAGGACTGCTGAGCCGACGTGAGCTCGCCGAAGGCCGGCTGGAAGGCCAGCGCGAGCAGGAAGCCCGTGAGGATCTGCGTGCCCGTCTGCAGGACGCGCACCTCCTGCAGCACCTCGCTCCAGTTGCGGTCGGCGCGCTCCTCCGGCGTCTCGTCGCGGCCGTCGACGCGGTCGTCTCGAGGGCCGGCGTCGCGCGCTGTGGACATGGGTTCATCCTCGCCCGCCGCCTGCGATCGGGGCAAGCGGACCGCCCCTGTGTCACGAGCACCCCAAACCCCGTGCTAGGCTATTCCTTGTGCCGCGGGGTGGAGCAGCTCGGTAGCTCGCTGGGCTCATAACCCAGAGGTCGCAGGTTCAAATCCTGTCCCCGCAACAGAAAACGAAGGAAGGGCGTCCCGTCGAGGGGCGCCCTTCCTTCTTTCGTGTTACGGCACGGTCGTGCGCGCCGAGCTCATCAGGGCGTCTCAGTCCTCCGGGTCCATCGCACCGCAGAGATCGTCGAGGAACCGCGCGATCACCGCGAGTTCCGCCTCGTCGTAGTCCAGCGCGACGGTTCGCATCGCCCGCAGCCGGTCGCCGAAGACCCGGAAGAACGCATTGCGCGCGTCCTCCGTGAGCACCACCACGCGCCCCCGCCCGTCGCTGGGATGCGGTCGGCGCTGGACATGCCCGGAATCCACGAGTCGATCCAGCAGCTTCGTGGTCGATGCCGTCGAGATGCGCAGGTGGCGGGCGATGTCGCGCGGACTGACCGAGCGTCCTTGTCGCTCGCGGATGATGAGCAGCCGAAGGGCGGCGACATCCGAGGCGTTCATGTCCATGTCGCCCTTCATGCCGCTGTGCATGCGCTCCATGGCGTCGCTGACGGCGCGGATGGACGTGAGCACACGCATCACCGCGTGCTCATGTTCCGTCTGTGGCAGCCATCGTTCGGACATCGTGGAAGTTCCTTCCGACCCGTTGTAGCATCGCACAAGAGGTATTGCTAGTTTAGCTAGCAATCTGAGAGGAATGATGGGATGCCCGACACCGACCACGTCGTCCTGCTCGACGACGACGGCCGCGCCATCGGCACGGCCCCGAAATCCAGCGTGCACGGCCCCGATACCGCCCTGCATCTCGCGTTCTCCTGCCACGTGGTCAACAGCGACGGCCAGGTGCTCATCACCCGCCGGGCTCTCACGAAGCGCACATGGCCCGGCGTCTGGACCAACTCGTTCTGCGGACATCCGCGCCCTGCCGAGCCGGTGCTCTCGGCGGTCCGTCGCCACGCGGACTTCGAACTCGGGCTCACGCTGACCGACCTCCGCGTCGCCCTCCCGCTGTTCCGGTACCGCGCCACCGATGCCAACGGGATCGTCGAGCACGAGGTGTGCCCGGTCTATACCGCCTACACCGACGACGAGCCCGTGCTCAACCCGCTCGAAGTCGTCGACGCGCAGTGGGTCGAACCGGAGGCGCTCGCCGTCTCGCTCGAGGCGACCCCGTGGGCGTTCAGTCCGTGGCTGGTGCTCCAGGCCCAGCAGCTCCACCTGTTCGAGACGCCATCGCGCGAGAGACGCGCGTCATGATCCCCGCGGCAGCCGACCCCGACCTGCGGATCGCGATCGACGGGGCGCTCGCGCGCATCCGCGAGCGCGCGTCGGAGCTCGGCCCCGCGTTCGGCGCCCTGGGTGACGCGATCACCCGTGCGGCGCAGGGCGGAAAGCGTCTGCGTCCCGCCCTGGTCACAGCATCGTTCGACGCGTTCCGCACCGGCGACGCCGACACGTCCGCCGTCCTCTCGGTCGCGGCGGCCTTCGAGCTGCTGCACACCGCGTTCGTCGTGCACGATGACGTGATCGACCACGACACGATGCGGCGCGGCGTGCCCAACATCGGCGGCGAGTTCCGCCGGCGGGCAGAGGACGACGGCGCCGACCCCGACGGGGCTGCCCTGGTGGGCGACGCCGCCGCCATCCTGGCCGGCGACATCCTGCTCCACGAGGCCTTCCGCCTGATCGCGATGGCCCCCACGGAGGACGCGACGCGGGACCGGCTCCTGACCCTGCTCGACGACGCCGTCCTGATCTCGGCGGCCGGCGAACTCGCCGACGTCGAGAACAGCGTCGCGGCGCGGCATCCGTCTCGGCTCTCGACGCTCGATACGGCGTTCAACAAGACCGCGGTGTACACGTTCCGCGCGCCGCTCCAGGCGGGCGCGCTCCTCGGGGGCGCCGACGGCGACGCTCTGCGCGTGCTCGGCGAGGCAGGCGGGCGCCTCGGGCTCGCCTTCCAGCTCGTCGACGACCTCATCGGCGCGTTCGGGACCACGGCGCAGACGGGGCGCGACACCGGGCCCGATCTCCGCGAGAACAAGCGCACCCCGCTCGTCGCACTGGCCCGTGAGTCGGGCGCCGCGCCGCGCGTCGACGAGGCGCTCGCCCTCGCTCGCACCGGCCCCGTCGCCGTGCGCGAGGCGCAGGTCGTGCTGGAGGAGACCGGGGCGCGGCAGCGCCTGGTGCGACTCATCGAAGAGACGCTGTCCGCTGTGCGGGCGGCGTCGCACGACCCCGCGCTCCCTGACCGGGCCGGCGCACTCCTGCGCACGCTCGCCGACGGCATCGAAGGACGGATCCCATGAGCACCGTGCGCACCGCGACTCCCACGGGACTCGCCCTCTACGATCAGGTGGCGGCGGATGCTGCGGCAACCGTGATCGCGCGGTACTCGACGTCGTTCGGGCTCGCGTGCCGGCTGCTCGGGCCGCGACCGCGACCGCATGTGCGCAACGTCTACGCCCTGGTGCGCATCGCCGACGAGATCGTCGACGGTCCTGCCGAGGAGGCCGGTCTGCCTCCGGAGGTCGCCGGCGAGATCCTCGACCAGCTCGAACGCGAGACGCTCTCGGCGATCGCGCGCGGCTTCAGCTCCAACCTGGTGGTCCACGCGTTCGCCGGGACGGCGCGTGAGTGCGGCATCGGCGAGGATCTCGTGCGGCCCTTCTTCGCGTCCATGCGCACCGACCTCGGCACGCACAGTCACGACGCGGCCTCCCACGACGCCTACGTGTACGGCTCGGCGGAGGTCGTCGGGTTGATGTGCCTGCAGGTGTTCGTCAACGCCGGGGCGCAGCATCCGCTCGCCCCCTCTCCGGAGCTCGTCGACGGAGCCCGGCGCCTCGGCGCCGCCTTCCAGGACGTGAACTTCCTGCGCGATCTCCACCACGACGAAGCCGTGCTCGGACGCGACTACCTCGGTCTGTCCTCTTCCGACGGGGAGCGCGCTGCGGTGCTCGATCGCATCGACGGCGATCTTGCCGTCGCGGCGAGCGCCATCCCGGCGCTTCCCGCCGACTGCCGCCGCGCGGTGACCGCCGCGCACGACCTCTTCGCCGAGCTCGCCGTGCGCCTGCGCGCGTGCGACGGGTCCGAGCAGCGGGTGCGCGTGCCCGACGCCGTGAAGGCGCGCCTGGCGGCCCGCGCGCTGCTGGGCTTCGCCCCGCGGGAGGTGCGCGCATGACGCTCGTCGACGGACAGCGCCGCGCGGTCGTCATCGGCGGCGGCGTCGGCGGGCTCGCCGCGGCGGCGCTGCTGTCGTCCGAAGGCTGGGACACGACCGTGTTCGAGGCGCGCGACGAACTCGGCGGGCGCGCAGGGTCGTGGGAGCGCGACGGCTTCCGGTTCGACACGGGCCCCAGCTGGTATCTCATGCCCGAGGTGTTCGAGCACTTCTTCCGGCTGCTCGGCACGACGGCGGAGCGCGAACTCGACCTCGTGCCGCTGGATCCGGCGTACCGTGTGTACTCGGATCCGTCGACCGGCCTCTCCCCGCTCGACGTGCGCTCCGGCCGCACCGAGGCCGCCGCGCTCTTCGAGAGCGTCGAGCCCGGCGCGGGCGCCCGCCTCGACGCGTACCTCGACTCCGCCGCCGACGCGTACGACCTCGCGGTCTCGCGATTCCTCTACGACACCTATGAGACGACCGCGGGCCTTCGAGACCCGGCACTGCTGAAACGGATGCCGCGGCTCGCGCCCCTCTTGACCCGCAGCCTCGCCCGCCATGTCGAGCGTCGGTTCACAGATCCGCGGCTGCGTCAGATCCTCGAGTACCCCGCGGTCTTCCTCGGAGGCTCGCCCTACGGCGTGCCGAGTCTGTACCACCTCATGAGCCATCTCGACCTGGGCGATCGGGTGCTCTACCCGCGCGGCGGGTTCACCGAACTCGTGGGCGCGATCGCGCGACTGGCCGAGGCATCCGGAGTCGCGATCGAGACCGGCGCACGGGTCACCGCGATCACCACGGAGGCCGGGGTCGCGACCGGCGTCGAACTCGCCGGCGGACACCGCGTGCCGGCCGACCTCGTGGTGTCGGGCGCCGACCTGCACCACACCGAGACCCGTCTGCTCCCCCGCGCCGAGCAGACGTATCCCGAGGAGTGGTGGCGTTCGCGCACGCCGAGCCCCGGCGCGCTGCTGGTGATGCTGGGCGTCGAGGGGCGGCTTCCGGAGCTCGCCCACCATACGCTGCTGTTCGCCCGGGAGTGGCGCGCGAACTTCACCGACATCTTCGGCGCCCGCCCGCGCATCCCCGCCCCCGCCTCGCTCTACATCTGCCGTCCCAGCGCCACGGACCCCAGCGTGGCGCCGCCGGAGCACGAGAATCTCTTCGTGCTCGTCCCCGTGCCCGCAGACCCCCAGCTGGGGCACGGGGGCATCGACGGCGGAGGCGACGCGGCGATCGAGGCGGCGGCCGACGTGGTGATCGCGCAGATCGCCGAGTGGTGCGGCATCCCCGACCTGGCGGAGCGCATCGTGGTGCGCCGCACTGTCGCCCCCGGCGACTTCGCCGACGACTTCGGCGCCTGGCGCGGCAACGCGCTGGGCCTCGCGCACACGCTGGGTCAAAGCGCGGTCTTCCGGCCCCGGAACGCTTCGCGCGAGGTCGAGGGTCTGTCGTACGTCGGCGCCTCCACCCTGCCGGGCATCGGCCTGCCGATGTGCCTCATCTCGGCCGAGCTCGTCGTCAAGCGTCTGCGAGGGGATCGCTCCCCCGGTCCCCTCGCAGAGCCGGCGAGGGTGTGACGGTGCCGGGACTCTACCTCGCAGCCATCCTCGTCTCTGCGGTGGGCGTGCTGCTGATCGACCGGCGCTGGCGCCTCGCGGCGTGGCAGGCGCCCGGACGCACGGCTCTCGCAGTGGGCATCGGCACCGCGTTCTTCCTCGCGTGGGACGCCGTCGGTATCGCCACCGGTGTCTTCGTCAAGGGCGACAGCGCCCTGCTGCTGGGCGTCGACCTCGCCCCCCACCTCCCGCTCGAAGAGCCCGTGTTCCTCGCCTTCCTGAGCTACCTGGCCCTCGTCGCCTGGTCCGGCGCTCTGCGCCTCACAGAACGGCGGAGGACGGATGCTGCCTCCCCGCGCTCGGAGGCGAACCGATGACCTACTCCCTCATCGTCGTGCCGTTCGTCCTCATCACCGCGATCGTGGTGCTGCTGACAGCCCGCCGCGCGGCGTTCGGGCGCAGGATGACGGCATCCGTCATCGCCGCCGGCATCCTCGTCGTGCTCACCGCCGTGTTCGACAACATCATGATCGCCGCGGGGCTCTTCACGTACCCCGAGACGCTGATCTCGGGGGTGCGCATCGGTCTCGCCCCGATCGAGGACTTCGCCTACCCGGTGTGCGCGGCGTTCCTCGTACCTGCGGTCTTCACGCTGCTCGGGCCGTCGCGCTCGCATCGTGAGGAGGTGGCCTCGTGACCACTGCGGCGCCCCTTCGCGCGAGCACCGTCGTCCGGCAGCTGCTCATCGCCTCACGGCCCGTGAGCTGGATCAACACCGCGTACCCTTTCGCCGCCGCGTATGTCATGACCACGCGCGAAGTGGACCTGACCCTCGTGCTGGGCACGCTGTTCTTCCTCGTGCCGTACAACCTCGCGATGTACGGCATCAACGACGTGTTCGACTACGAGTCGGACCTCCGCAACCCGCGCAAGGGCGGCGCCCACGGTGCCGTGCTCGATCGGCGGATGCACCGCGTGACCCTGTGGGCCTCCGCGCTCCTGTGCCTGCCGTTCGTGGCCTATCTCGTGGTGATCGGGTCCGCGGTGTCGTGGCTCATCCTCGCCGCGAGCCTGTTCTTCGTCGTGTTCTACAGCGCGCCGCCGCTGCGGCTGAAGGAGCGGCCCTTCCTGGACTCCGTGACCAGCAGCATCCACTTCTTCTCCCCCGCCGTGTACGGGCTGGTCCTGGCGGAAGCCGCGTGGACGCCTGCGCTCGTGGCGCTCATCGGCGCGTTCGCGCTGTGGGGCATCGCCTCCCACGCGTTCGGAGCGGTGCAGGACGTCGTCGCCGACCGCGACGCGGGGATCGCATCGATCGCGACGGCGCGCGGCGCACGATGGACAGTGCGCTTCTCCCTCGCGTGCTACGCCGCGGCGGGGCTCGCGATGCTCGCGACGGCCTGGCCGGGACCGCTCGCGGCAGTGCTCGTGGTGCCCTACCTCGTGACGGTGTGGCCGTACCGCTCGATCGCCGACGCCGACGCGGCGGCCGCGACCACCGGATGGCGCCGGTTCCTGTGGCTCAACCAGTTCTCGGGCTTCGCAGTCACGCTGCTGCTCATCTGGTACGCGATCCTCACGGCATAGCCCCGGAACGCCGAAGGCCGGCCCCCGCGGGGACCGGCCTTCGTGCTACCGGCTTACGGCTGCTCGCCGAGCTGGATGAGCTTCTCGACCGCGGCGGTCAGGCGCTCGTCGGCCGCTCCATACGCGGCCCAGTCGCCCTTCTCGAGCGCCGCCTGGCGATCGAGCATCGCCTGCTGCGCGTCCTGCAGCGCCGCCTGGTACTCGTCGGTCGGCGTCGGCTGGGGCGTCGGCGCCGGCGTGGCGCCCGGCGTCGGCTCGGGAGTCGGCGCCGGCGTGGCGCCCGGCGTCGGCTGCACGTCGGTGTCACCCGCGTCGGCGCCGGAATCACCGCCGAACAGGGTGTCGAGAGCCTCGTTCAGTGTGTCTTCGAAGGCGATCTTGTCGCCGAACGAGACCAGCACCTTCTGGAGCTTCGGCAGCTTCGTGCCCGTCGACGACTGCACGAACACCGGCTGGACGTACAGCAGACCGCCACCGACCGGCAGGGTGAGCAGGTTGCCGTTGAGCACCTCGGACTGTCCCTGTTTCAGCAGGTTGATCTGCGCCGAGATCTGCGGATCCGAGTTGAACGTGTTCTGCACCTGGCCGGGACCGGGCACCGTCGTCTCGGCGTCGATCACCAGCATCCGGAGCTTTCCGTAGTCTTTGCTCTTGACGCCCGCTTCGCTTCCCGCGTTCGAGTCCACCGCGAGGTAGCCCATCAGGACGTTGCGGGTGTTGCCCGCCGTCGCCGCCGGGATGAACGACGTGAACATCGAGTATGTCGGCTGATCCTGGTCGGGCATCTGCATCGTCAGGTAGTAGGGCGGCTGCAGCGCAGTCTCTTCCTGCGGGTCGTTCGGCGTCTGCCAGCGGTTGTCGCTCTGGTAGAACGAGCGCGCGTCGTCGACGTGATAGACCCCGAGGATCGTGCGCTGCACCTTGAACAGATCGGTCGGGTACCGCACGTGGCTGATCAGGTCGGCCGACATGTCGCTGATCGGCTTGATCGTCGACGGGTAGACCTTCTGCCACGACTCCAGCACCGGGTCGCTCTCGTCCCACGCGTACAGCGTGACCGAGCCGTCGTACGCGTCGACGGTCGCCTTCACCGAGTTGCGGATGTAGTTGATGTCGTCGAGGGCGAAGCGCGGAGCCGGGTTCGACGAGTCCGAGATGGCCGACGTCAGGCTCACGGTCGACGAGTACGGGTAGTTGGCGCTCAGCGTGTAGCCGTCGATGATCCACACGATGCGTCCGTCGACGACACTCGGGTAGGCATCGTTGTCGAGCGTCAGGTAGGGCGCGACCTTCTGGACGCGCTCGCGCGGGTTGCGGTCGTAGAGGATCTGCGAGTCCTCGTTGACGTAGTCGGAGAACAGGATCTGCTCGGCCTGGAACTTGAGCGCGTAGATCAGCCTGTTGAAGACGTTGCCGAGGCTCGGGCCGCCCTCGCCGTCGAACGTGGTCTTGGTCTCGCCGGAGCCGTCCGCGCCCGACGGGTAGTCGAGTTCGACCGGCTCGGCCCCGGAAGGTGCCCCGACGATGGAGTACGTCGGCGAGTACTCGCCGAAGTACACCCGCGGCTGGAAGTCCTCCTGGTCGGAGAGGAACCCCGAGGCGGGGATGCCGCGCTCGAGGAACACGGGGTCGCCCTCGTTCGTGCGGTCGTTGCCCTTCGCGGCGACGAGGCCGTAGCCGTGCGTGTAGACGACCGCCGAGTTCTGCCAGTCGGCGGCGTTGCCGAGCTGCGCGAGGTTCAGCTCGCGCACCGAGACCACGGTGTCCTGCGAGACGCCGTCGATGTCGTACCGGTCGACGTCCAGCGGGTCGGCGAACTGGTAGTAGGACCGGTACTGCTCGAGCTGGCGCACGTTCGGCGAGATGATCGCGGGGTCCATGATGCGCACCTGGGCGGTGGTGGCCGCGTCGTCGCGCAGCTGGCCGGCCTCCACGTCGGTCACGGCCGTGAAGTCCTGCTGGTCGAGGTTGTCGACGCCGTACGCCTCGTGCGTCATGTCGACGTTGCGCTGGTAGTAGTCCTCTTCGAGGGCGAAACGGTTCGGCTGCACCTGGAAGGTGTTGACGACCCACGGGTAGCCGACCCCGACGACGATCGCCGACACGACGAGCAGTGCGGTCGCGATGAGCGGGTAGCGCCAGCGGCCGATGATCGCGGTGACGAAGAACAGGATGGCGACGATGACCGCCGCGAAGGCGAGGATCGTCTGGCCGGGGATGATCGCGTTGACGCCCGTGTAGCCAGGGCCGGTGATGCGGTCGCCGGGCTCGACGAGGGTCTTGTAGCGGTCGAGCCACAGGCTCGCGCCCTGCACCAGCAGGTACAGACCCGCGGTCACCGCGAGCTGGATGCGCGCCGACTTGGAGATGCGGAGCTCCCGCTGGCCGATGCGCACCGAGCCGTAGAGGTACGAGACGAGCGCCGTGACGAGCAGGCAGATCAGGAGGACCGCCGAGACGAAGCCGATGAGCGAGCTCCAGAACGGCATGGCGAACATGTAGAAGCCGGTGTCGAGCCCGAACTCGGGGTCGGTCGTCTTGGTGGCGACGCCGTTGAACCACAGCCACGTGGTCTCCCACTGGGCCGAGGCGGCGAAGCCGGCGAAGAAGCCGAAGAAGATCGGGATGCCCCACATCGCGAGCCTGCGCAGCGGCTCGACGACCTCCTGGTAGCGGTCGAGCTGCGAGCTCAGCCGTGCGTAGACGGGGCGCAGCCGGTAGGCGAGCTGGATGGAGAGCCACACCGGCACCGCCATCCCGAGGAAGCCGACCGCGAACATCACGACGCGCGCGACCCACTGGGTGAGCAGCACCTCCGAGAACCCGAGCTGGTCGTACCACAGCCAGTCCGCGTAGAGGCTGGCGAAGATGAAGAAGGCCACCACGAGCGCGGCGATGATCGCCAGGGTGATGGCTATGACGCGTCGGGTGCGGGAGGGTGTGGCCGGAGTCGGCGCGGAGGTCGTGGTCACGTTCCCATCCTAGGCGCGCGATTCTCGGCGCCCGCCTTGTCCTCCCTGGGCGAACTCTAAGAAACTCGCAACGTTTCGGGCACGATCGGCGCGGTCACTTGAGCGTGCAGGTCGGGAGCGCGTCGAGATCGCCGTCCGAGCTCACCGCGTCGAGCACCGCCAGCGCATCGTCCAGATCCTCGACCGAGAACACGCGGAGATCTCCCGGGATGTGACCCACGACCTCGTCGCAGTTCGCCTCGGGAGCGAGGAACCACTGGGCGCCGGCATCGAGCGCACCCCACATCTTCTGACGGATGCCTCCGATCGGCCCGACCTCGCCGTCGGCGGTTATCGTGCCCGTGCCGGCGACCTGCTGCCCGCCGTTGAGCTCCCCCGGGGTGAGCGTGTCGATGATCCCGAGCGCGAACATCATGCCGGCGCTGGGTCCGCCGACGTTGTTCAGCTGGATGGTGACGTCGATCGGGAAGTCGTAGTCCGTCGTGAGGTTGACGCCGAGGATCCAGGTCGTCTTCCCCGCCTCGTCGGTGGTCTCCTTCGGGGTGACCTCCACCGTCTGCTGCTCGCCGTCGCGCTCGATGAGGAGCTCGACAGGAGCGCCCTCCCCTTCGTTGATGACCGAGCGCAGCGTCGAGACATCCGTGAGCTCCTCGCCGTTCGCCTCGAGGATGAGGTCACCCTGCTCGAGGATCCCTTCCGCGGCGGCGCCGTCGATGACGGAGTAGACCGACAGGGTCCCGCCCACGTCGTAGCCGAGCTCGGTCAGAGCAGCGGCGGTCGCCTCGTGCTGGGAGTCGACCATCATCTGGGCGTTCTCCTCGTTGCGCTCGTCGGTGGTCTGATCAGCCGGGAAGATCGCGTCGATCGGCATGACGGCCCGGCTCGGGTCGAACCACGCCATGGCGAGCTCGAACCACGACGGGGTGTGCTCGCGATTGCCCTGCACCTGCACGGTGAGGAGGTCGAGCGAACCGTCCGTGGGGTAGGTCTCGGCGCCCTCGACCGAGATCAGGGGCACCTCCTCCCCGTCTGCGTTCTGCGCCGTGCCGAGCGTGTTGTACACCGGACCCGGTCGCTGGATGACGTACGAGGTCGGCAGGAACGTGATGACGAGGAGCACCACCATCGCGACGGCGAGCGCCCATACGCCTGCCAGCGTGCGGCGGGACATCCGCGGCCGTGGGGCGGGCTCGATCGTCGTGTTCTCGTCGAACAGGGCCACGCGGGACCTCTCTTCCGTGCCTTGTCGGTGATGCGCCTGGTCGTTCGCGACCGGCGTAAGGCGTTCGGGTCCTTGCCGGGAAGTGCGACGGATGCTGGGACTAGCGTAGGACGCAACCTCATCGACCGGCTGAAAGGCGGCTGAAGTGGCAGACGACGTCACTGGCGGGGGCGACCCCAGCCCCGAGGACGACTTCCAGGAACTCATCCGCCAGCTGTTCGGCGGCGCGGCGGGCGACTTCGACCCCGAGCAGCTGTCGCGGCTGTCTGGCATGAACATCGACCCCGCGATGATGCAGGCGGTCATGCGCCAGCTGCAGGGGGCCTTCGAGGGCGCCGATGAGAACGGCATCTCGTGGGACATGGCGAAGCGCCAGGCGCTGCACATCGCCAACCAGGAGGGCCTGGGTGTGACCGCGGGTCAGCGCACGGACCTCGACCAGGCGTTCGCGCTGGCGACGCTGTGGCTGAGCGAGGCGACCACGATCGCGGAGCTGCCCGCTCCTCCGGCGACGCTCACGCGCGGCGCCTGGGTCGAGGCGACGCTGCCCGTCTGGCAGGAGCTCGCCGCTCCGGTCGCCACGAGCATCGCCGACGCGCTCACGTCAGCGCTGAGCGAGCAGGCGCCCGAAGACATGCAGGGGCTCGTGCAGGGCGCCGGGCGCCTCATGCGCACGGTCGGCGGTTCGCTCTTCGCGTCGCAGCTCGGTCAGGTGGTCGGCAACCTGTCCAAGGAGGTCGTGAGCGGCGGCGATGTCGGCATCCCGCTGATGCCCGACGGCCAGGCCGCGATCCTTCCCCAGAACTTCGCCGACTTCGGGCGCGACCTCGAGGTGCCCGAAGACCAGCTCGCGCTGTACGTCGCGACGCGCGAGCTCGCGCACGCGCGCCTCTTCCGTCACGCACGGTGGCTGCGCCTGCATGTGATCTCGCAGGTCACCGATTTCGCGCGGGGCGTGCACGTCGACACGGATGCCCTGGAGGATCTCGCCACGCGCTTCGACCCGTCCGAGCCCGAGGAGCTCCGCCGTGCGATCGAGAGCGGCGCGCTGCTGCCCGCCCGCTCCGAGGCCCAGGAGGCCGCCCTCGCCCGCCTGGAGAACCTCCTCGCGACGGTCGAAGGGTGGGTCGAGGTCGTCACCGAGGACGCCACCTCGCGCCTCCCCTCGGCACAGCGCATCTCGGAGGCCGTTCGCCGTCGCCGCGCCGTCGGCGGTCCGGCCGAGCGTGCGCTGGGCTCGCTCGTCGGCCTCGAGATCCGGCCGCGCCGCATGCGCGAGGCCGCCGCGATGTGGCGCGCCGTGACCGATGCCGTCGGCCCCGCCGCGCGCGACGCGCTGTGGGACTACCCCGACCTCATGCCGAGCGCGTCCGACATCGACGATCCCGCAGCGCTCGTCGCCCGCCTGGAGGCTCGCGCCCGCGGCGAGGAGCCGGTGCGCGATGAGATGGACGACGCCCTGGCGCGCCTCCTCGCGGGCGAGGAGCCCGGCGGCTCGTCCGCGGACGAGGCATCCGATCCCCCCTCCGAGTCCGACGGATCCGGCGACGACGGCGAGAGCGGCGCGCCCGACGACCACCGGCCCGTGTAAGCGGCGGATCGGGGTCGGGTCGCCGGCTCCTCCCCAGGCTGTCCCGGCGCAGCGAAGGCGCCTCGCGGCCTGTGGATACCCGTTGCGGACCCGGGACTTCCGACAGGATCGGGCGCATGCTGCGACTCGACCCCTCGTATCCCCCGGTGTGGCGGACCGACTCGACGATCCAGTTCGGCGCCGAGCCGGTCGTGGTCCTCGACGATCCGCACCCCTGGCAGCAGCGCCTCCTCCGCGAGTTGGAGCGCGGCATCCCCGACGGCGCCGCGGTCCCTTTGGCGCAGGCGCTCGGTGCGCCGGACGCGGCCGCCGCTTCGCGGTTCCTGTCGCGTATCCGCCGGGCGCTCATGACGGATGCCGCGGCGGCACGTCCCCGCGTCACGATCCAGTGCGCCGCGGAGGTGCCCGACCGCCATCGTGACGCGGTCGCCGCGGGCCTCGCCGCAGAAGGGTACGACGTCCGCGCCGCTCACCGCTTCGACGGCATCGGCGGCGGCACGGATGCCGCGGCCGTCGTCTTCCTCGTGCATCGCGTCGTGGCGCCCGGTGCGGCCGCCGCACTCATGGCCGCCGACGTCGATCACGTGCCGATCGCACTCACCGGCTCGGGCGCGGAGGTCGGACCCGTCGTGGAGCCCGGCCGCAGCGCGTGCGTCGCCTGCGTCGCGGCTCACCGTCGCGACAGCGATCCCTCGTGGCCGGCTGTCGCTGCACAGCTGCTCGGGCGCCCCGTCGAGAGTGAGCCCTCGGTGCTGTGGGAGGCGGGGATGGTGGCCGGACGCCTCATCGCGGAGCGCGCGCGGAACCCCTCGGCCGACCGGACCCGGTCGGTGACCCTGCGCGCCGGCTCGCTGCACCGGCACGTGCGGTCGCACCTCCCGCACGCAGAGTGCCGTTGCCGATCTCTCGCAGGAACCGCGACGGCTGCCGCTCCCGTACGCCTCGAGCCCACGACAGCGACAGCGTTCGCCCAGCCCGCGTGATGCCGACGTACGCGAGGCGCCGCTCCTCGTCGACCTGCTCGAACGTCGTGGCGTACGAGATCGGAAGAAGGCCTTCCGCGACGCCGATGAGGTGCACGTGCTCCCACTCCAGGCCTTTGGCAGCGTGCAATGTCGCCAGCGTCACCGTCCGCATCGCAGGCTCGTCGTGCGCCTTTGCCCGGGCGGTGAGTTCGTCTGCGAACGCCCGGAGGGTGGTCCCCTCGGGCGCCTCCTGGGCGAGACGCAGCAGAGCCGCTCGAGCCTCCCACGCGTCGCGGAGAGCGCCGCCCGCCTCCGGCGGCTCGTCCGTGAGGCCTCGCGAGCGCAGGATGTCGCGCACGGTGTCGACCAAGCCGCTCTCGATGGGTGCCACCGAGGCCGCACGGAGCTCCATCACCGCCTGCCGCACCTCGGGCATGTCGAAGAAGCGGCGGCCGCCGAGGACCGTGGTCGCGATCCCCGCGTCGGAGAGGGCGGCGACGAGCTCTGCGGACTGCGCATGAGCGCGGTAGAGCACGGCGATGTGGCGCGGGTCCGCGCCGTCGGCGATCTGTGCGGTGATCCGCGCCGCCACGGCGCGCGCCTCGTCGCGGTCGTCCTCGAATGCGGTCACCGTCGGAACGGGGGCCGACTCGATGTCGGCGTCGCGATCGGCGGCCGCTGAGAGGTGCAGCGCCCCGGGACGACCGCGCATCAGCTCGTTCGCGACTGCCAGGATCGGGGCATCCGATCGATAGTTCGTCTCGAGACGCACCACGCGGGCGCCTTCGAAGCGCGAGGGGAAATCGAGGAGGTAAGCCGCATCGGCGCCGGCGAACGAGTAGATGGTCTGGCTCGCGTCGCCGACGACGCAGAGGTCGCGGCGGTCCCCCAGCCACAGCTCGAGCAGGCGGTTCTGCAGGGGCGAGACGTCCTGGAACTCGTCGACCGTGAAGTGGCGGTACTGCTCGCGAACGGCCTTGGCGACCTGGGGCTCGGCCTCGAGCATGCCGGCGCAGGCGAGCAGCACGTCCTCGAAATCGAGCTGGCGGCGTTCGTCCTTCAGCTTCTCGTAGGCGTGCTGCAGCGCCACCACGCGCTCGACCCCGAGGCGACCGACGCCGTTCGGGCGGGCCGCCGCGTACGCGTCGACGCTCAGCATTGAGACCTTGCGCCACTCGATCTCGGAGGCGACGTCGCGCAGCGTCGCCACGTCGGGCGCGAGCCCGATTCCGTCGGCCGCGTGAGCGAGCATCCTCACCTTGTTGTCGACGATGCCCGGAGCGGTGTCCCCCGCGAGCGTCGGCCAGAAGAAGTTGAGCTGCGCGAGCGCGGCCGCGTGGAACGTACGGGCCGACACCCCGCCGACGCCCATCGCGCGCAGACGCCCTCGCATCTCACCGGCGGCCTTGGTCGTGAAGGTCACCGCCATGACGCGTCCGGGCGAGTACGCGCCGGTGTCGACGCCGTGGGCGATACGGTGCGTGATGACGCGGGTCTTGCCCGTGCCGGCGCCGGCCAGCACCGCAACGGGTCCGCGCAGGGCGGTCGCCGCCTCGAGCTGATGCTCGTCCAGCCCTGCGAGGGCGCTCACGCCCGCTCCGCGTGCCAGTCGGCGATGAGCCGGTGCGCGATGGACGCCCGCCCGGGAAGCACGACGTCGCCCTCGCCGGCGAGCGCCCGGCCGATCTCGTCGCGCGTGAACCACCGGACCGCGGCGATCTCCTCGCCGTCGGCACGCGCCGCCGCATCGTCGCGGGACTCGGCGAGGAAGCCGACCATGAGCGAGCGCGGGTACGGCCATGCCTGAGACCCGCGGTAGGTCACCGCGCCGACCGCGATGCCGGACTCCTCGGCCACCTCGCGGCGCGCGGCCGCCTCGAGCGACTCGCCGGCCTCGACGAAGCCTGCGAAGCACGAGAACCGATCGGCACCCCACAGGGCGTTCGAGCCGAGGAGCAGCAGATCAGGGTCCGCCGTGCTCGTGATCGCGACGATCACCGCGGGATCGGTGCGCGGGAAGTGCTGCCGCCCGCAGTTCGGGCAGCGGCGCGACCAGCCCGCGTCACCGAGGATCGTGCGGGTGCCGCACGCCGGGCAGAACGGCGCGTCGACGAGCCAGCGTCCGAGGCTCAGCGCCTCGACGAACGCACCGGCGTCGCGGGGCGACAGCAGAGCCCCCACCGTCCGCAGGCCCGCCCAGCCCGCCGGGGCGGCGAACAGGTCGTCGTCCTGCGACGCGAACACTGCGGCGAGCAGAGCCGCGCCGTCGTCATCACGTCCCAGGAAGGCCCACTCGGCTCCGTCGGGCACGTCCGCGGGGGTGCGCCATTCGAGGGCATCGGGTGCGGCGAGCGGTGCGGAGTCGCCGACCACGACGAGGACGCAGGACGCAGCATCCTTCTTCGCCGTCTCGAGGAGGTCCGGAATCAGCCTCTCATCGGCCGCGCGATCGAGTCCGGGGTGCGCCAGCGGATTGAGGCTGGTGCTGTCGTGCGCCGTCATCGAACATGCTCCGCTTCGTCGTTCAGGGCCGGGCGTGGCGCGGGGACGGACGAGCGCGACCGACCTACCCTGGGCACATGGCACGCTCACCCCTCACTCTAGCCGCGTCGGTCACGTCGGCTCTCCCGCGGGTCGGCGTCGTCGGAGTCGGCACCCTCACCGAGGGAGCGGCCGGCCGATTCGACGCGGCGGTCGCCGATCTCGACGATGGGCGGCGGGTGGTCGTACGTGTCCCTGCCGACGCCTCGTCCGCTCCTGAACTCGCCGCGGAAGTGCGCGCGCTGCGCGCGCTGACCCCCGGTGTGAGGGGCCTCCTCCCCTTCCGCGCGCCCGAACTCCTCGGCGAGGCGGGCCTCGGCGACACGCGTGTCGTCGTCGTCGACTTCCTTCCCGGCTACCGCGTCGATGCGGCGCACCTGCCGCCCGGACGCGGCGCGGCGACCTCGCTCGGTGCCGCGCTCGCGGCGCTGCACGCGCTCCCGCATTCGATCGTCAAGAGCGAGGGCCTGCCGGCGCGCACCCCGCAGCAGGTGCGCGCCGACGTCACGCGAATGATCGAACGCGCCGTCGCGACCCGCCGACTGCCGGTGAGCCTCGCCGAGCGCTGGCACCGGGCCGTCGACGCCGACGAGCTGTGGCGCTTCGAGTCCGCCGTCGTGCTCGGCGGCGCGGGAGCCGCCTCGTTCCTGTTCGAGGACCTCGACGGCGTTCCGACCGTGACCGGACTGCTCGAGTGGCACGGGCTGTCGATCGGTGACCCCGCGACCGACCTGCAGTGGCTCGCGTCGGCCCCCGACGCCGCCGATGACGTCTACGCCGCCTACGTCGCCGGCAGCGGCCGCGCTCCCGACGCCCGGTCGCGCGAGCGCGCACGCCTCTACGCCGAGCTCGAGTTCGCGAAGTGGCTCGTGCACGGCCACGACGCCGACCGCGACGACATCGTCGCCGACGCCGTCGAACTGCTCGAATCCCTCGCCGGCGGGGTCGCCGGCGACGACATCCTCTCGTCGGCCGCACTCGACGTCGACGACGCGATCGCCCTGCTCGAGCGCACGCCCGGCGCGGGCGCGCCGACCATCGACACGTCGATGCAGACCGATGCGTACGACCCCGAGGAGCTGGCGCAGTGGGTCGCCGACGAGGACGACGCGCGACGCGAGACGGGGCCGGTGCCACCCGCGCCGGAGTCCTTCGACACGCAGGAGATCACCGCCGAGGAGCTCGCCGCCTTCCGGCCCGTCGATCTCGATCCGGCCGCGGTGGAACTGCCCGCGATCCACCCGGACGACGACCTCTCCACCGCGCCCATCACGCTGCCGACGGGCGCCGCCGCGAACGGGTCCGGTTCCCGAGACGACGACCGCGACGGCGGTCTGGATGCCGCAGCCGAAGCGGAGCGCGCATCCGAGGCGGCGCTGCGCCGCTGGCTGGCCGACTGACGCGACGCCGCGACATTGCGCGGCCCCGACCGGGCCCCGCATCGGGGACTCAGCTTCGGAGGATGACGTCCTCGGCGACGTAGTAGAGCGCGACATCGATCTCGTCGAGCGGCACGCCGTGCTTCGAGTGATAGGCCTGTCGGTACAGCTCGAGCTGCAGCATCCGCTCGTCCTTCTCGGCCGGGGTGCGCGGCGCCACGCCGGTCTTCCAGTCGACGATCTCGATGCGCCCGCCGCGGTCGTCGCGCCGGTACACGGCGTCGAGCTTGCAGATCACGATGTGCGGCAGACCGTCGGGACCGATGGTGGTGAAGTCGATCTCGGTCTCGACCTCGATCGGCTGCAGCGCCGCCCACTCCGACGCGAGGAAGCGTTCCCGCAGGGCCGCGAGCGCGGCGGCGTCCTCGACCGAGGCCTCCGTCCCGGGAAGGTCCTCGTCGGTCTCCCACAGCGCGTCGTCGAGCGAGCCGCCGAGTCCCGCGCGGCCCGAGCGCTGTTCGACCCAGGCGTGGAACAGCGTGCCGAGGCGGGTCTGGCGGAAGGGTCGCTCGGGCATCGGCCGGGCGATACCCGCGAGGGTGCCCTCGAGGTCCGCCACGTACTCCTTGTAGCGCGACGCCGCGATGCGCGTCGGCGCCGTGTGCACCGGGCGCGCACGGCGCGCCTCGCGCTCGGCGAGCAGCAGCGCCGCCTGGGGATCGATCTCGGCACGCGGTGCGCCCAGCGCGGCTTCGACCGTGGCCGCAGCACCGGCCACCGCCGCCCTGCGGGCACCCAGCGGATCGATCGGCCACTGGAGCACGCGTCGCTCCCCCTGGTACGGATCGTCGCCGGGTTCGTCGTCGGCGAGCGGCACCTCGAGTGCCTCGGCGATCTCGGCGAAGAACGTGCTGCGGGTGCGGGGGCGTTTGGTGCCCGACCACGTCGCACCGGTGAGCAGCAGGTGATCGCGGGCGCGGGTGACGGCGACATACGCCAGACGGCGGTCCTCTTCGAGCTGCCGGGCCCGATTCGCCTCGACGAACGTCTCGATCGCCTCTTTGAGATCCTGCTGCGTCTCGGCCGACTGCCAGCCGAGAGCCGGCAGCCAGGCCGCATCACCGCGGAACGCGTACGGCAGGACGCCGAAGCCCAGCCACGCCTTCGTGTCACGGGGTGCGCTGGGCAGCTCGTCCTTGACGAGCCGAACGACGGCGACGGCGTCCCACTCGAGGCCCTTGGATCCGTGGATCGTCAGCAGCTGCACGACGTCGTCCTCGGGCGGCTCGGTGCGCGGCGCGAACTCGTCCAGCTGCTCGGCGTGGTCGAGCCACGCGAGCAGGCTCGACAGCGACCCGGTCTCGTCGGCGGCGAGGAACGCGTGCACCTCGTCGACGAACGCCCGCAGCTGCGCCGACGCGACGCGCGCGGGGCCGCGTGACTCGTTCGCCGCGAGCTCGATGTCGAGCCGCAACTCGAGCTCGATCAGCCGCACCAGCTCGGGGATCGGCATGCCGCTCGCCTGACGGAGTCCCGCGAAGACGGATGCCGCGTCCCGCAGCCGCTCGCGCGCCCCGGGTGTGAAGCCCTCGAGCCAGCCGTGATCCGGCTTCTGGCGCAGCACGAAGTCGAGGGCATCGACGAGCGACCCGTCGTCGTCGCCTGCGCTGCCCCGGATGCGCTCGACCACTTCTGGTGAGAGGGGCTGCAGCGCGGTGTCGTGGCGTGCCAGGCGGCGGGACAGCGCCGCGAGCTCGCGCAGGTCGGGGAGCCCGATCGCCCACCGCGGCCCCGACAGCAGCCGGATGAGCGCGGATCCGGCAGATGGGTCGCTGATGACGCGCAGCGTGCAGACGACGTCGACCACCTCGGGCGTCGACAGCAGGCCGCCGAGTCCGAGGATGCGGTGCGGGATGCCGCGGCGCCCGAGCGCGTCGCCGAAGCGCACCATGTGCTTCTTGCTGCGGAAGAGGATCGCCCCCGTGGTCGACCGTCCGTCGTCGGCGCGCTCGGCGCGCACCCGTGCGAACCACTCCGCGACGCGGTCGGCCTCGGTGTCGAGGTCTCCGTCGAAGCCGAGCTCGACCATGCCCGCGGGTGCTCCCGGCCGTGGCTGCAGCTCGCCGACCGCGACGGAGGCGGATGCGGCGAGCGGCGCGAGCACCGCGTTCGCCGCCGTGAGCACTGCGGCGCTGTTGCGCCAGCTCGTCAGGAGCGAATACTGCGCGCATGCCGCGCCCGGTGCGAAGGCCGCTGAGAAGCCGCCGAGGTTTCCGGCGCTGGCACCGCGCCAGCCGTAGATCGCCTGGTGCGGATCGCCGACCGCCATCACCCCGGTGCCGGCGAAAAGGGTGGCCAGCAGGTCGGTCTGCACCACGGAGGTGTCCTGGTACTCGTCGAGCAGGACGACGCGGTAGCGGTCGCGCAGCTCTTCGGCGACCGCGCGGTGGCTCGCGACCACCTCCAGCGCGCCGGCGACCTGATCGGAGAAGTCGATGACCCCGAGACGGAGCTTCTCCGCGGCGTACTCGCGCGCGAGGTCGGCGAGCAGCGCGAGCGCATCGACGCGGTCGGCGGCATCGGCGACGTCGGCGTACACCGTAGTGCGCCGATTCGTCGACGGCAGCTCCCGCACGGTGCGGAAGCGCTCGGGGAAGGCGGCCAGCGCGTCGAAGTCGACGAGGTTGTCGACGCCGTCCCGCGCGATCCGCAGGGCCGCGTCGACGATCGTGCGCACCGCCTCGCCGCGGTCCTCGAGGCGCGGGTCGTCGGAGGCGAACACGACGCGACGCATGAGGAGCCAGGCCGCGGACTCCGAGAGGACGGCGGCCTCGGCATCGCGTCCGATCCGGAGCGCATGCTCGCGCACGATCTGGTCGGCGAAGCTGTTGTAGGTCGCGACGCTCGGCCGGTGCAGCAGCGCGTCGTCGACGGAATCCTGCGGGACGGCGCCGACCGTCTGCGCGAGCGCGTCGAGCAGGCGGTGGCGCTCCGCGGTCGCCCGCGCGCCGTCGGCGCCGGACCGCTCGAGCTCGCCGAACACGTCGAGCCGCCCCTCACCCGCGAACGCGGGCAGCGCCGGCAGGAGGCCGCGGCGCTCGAACTCCGCCAGGCGTCCGAGGCGCTTCTGGATGCGCTCCGCGAGCTCGCCTGCGGCCTTGCGTGTGAACGTGAGGCCGAGCACCTCGTCGCGGCGGACGATGCCGTTCGCCACGAGCCACACGACCCGTGCCGCCATCGTCTCGGTCTTGCCGCTGCCGGCCCCGGCGACGACGAGGGCGGGCGTCAGGGGCGCCTCGATCACCGCGATCTGCTCGTCGGTCGGCGGGAACTGCCCGAGTGCGGACGCGATCACGCGCGCCGACAGCCGCGGAGTCGGGGACACGGATGCCGGCGCCACAGGCTGCGGACTCGCTCCCTGCACGATGGTCACGAGGCGCTCACCGCGCCCACGGTGTGGATCCGGCACAGCCCGTAGGAGTGCTCGTCGCGGCAGTGCTCCTCGAACGGTGCGGTGAAGCTCTCGCCGCGCATGACGGCGACGGCTGTGCGGATCCGGCCGACGAACGCGTCACGGCGCTCGTCGTCGAACGGCGGCTGCCACGGGGTGACGTAGTCGGACCTGGTCGCGGTCGGCCGCAGCACGAGGAGCTTCGCGCCACCGGGCGCATGGCCGTTCGCCTCGGCGATCGCGCCCGACTCGAAGGCCAGCTGGTACGCACCCAGCTGGGGGTTGTCGAGCACCTTGGCGTCGGTCTGCGGCTCCCGCTTGCCGGTCTTGAGATCCATGATGACGACGGTTCCCTCCGGCGTGAGCTCGACGCGATCGATGTAGCCCGACAGGATGACGCGGTGCTCGGAAGCCTCGGTCGCGGCCGTCGGAGTCTCGTCCGCCAGCGGGATCACGACCTCGAAGTGCGGCTCGGCACCGATGAGCGTGCCGCCCGCGTCGTCGAAGCGGCGCAGGTAGAGGTGCAGGCGCCGCACCAGATCGCGTGCACGGGTCAGCTCGGCGCGGTCGCGCCACGCCGCCTCGAACGTCAGCTCGCCCCAGCGGGACTCGACCTCGGCCCACAGCGCCGCTTCATCGTGGCCGGCAGCGTGCTCGAGCGCCGCGTGGATGATCGTGCCGAGGCCGGCGGTGGTGCCGCCGGGGTCGCCGCCGAGATCGGCGATGACCCAGTTGAGCTCGCACTCCTCCAGGGCGTGCAGCCGGGAAGGCGAGACGCGGACGTCCTCTTTCGAGAGGTCGCGCAGCGGGCCGGTCGATGTCGGCCCGGCGACGCCGTACCATTCGCGCGGCGACGCGCCCGGCACCCCGGCATCCGCCAGCAGCGCGAGCTGTTCTGCGGCGCGCGCCGCTGGCGCGGCGAGCGACCCGGCGGCGGCCGCCCGTGGACCGGCGGCCGTCAGGGTGCGCCGATGCCGTGCCACGAGTCCGCGAAGGGACACCGGGTGGTCGAGCTCGAAGGGCTCGGGGTCGGGCAGCAGCTCGAAGAACACGCTCGGGCCCGTGTCGTCGTCGTCGACGGCCGTCACGATCACGCGGGCCGTCGCCCGCGACAACGCGCGAGCGAGCAGGCGGAGCTCGTCGTGCATCGCCCCGCGGCGGCGGTCGAACGCGCCGAGCGTCTCACCGTCGGCACGGGTGGCCGCGTCTGCGAGACGCCACGTGTCGAGAAGGCTGCCGCGCACTCTCGTGTTCGGCCAGACACCGTCCTGCACGCCGGCCACGACCACGGTGTCGAACTCGAGCCCGAGTGCTCCGGCAGGCGTCATGACTCGCACGCTGTCGTCGCGCGTCGGCGCCTCGAGACGGTCCTCGGCGACGCCGCTGTCGAGGATCGACCGCGCGAACACGCGCGGATCGGCGTCGAGCGAGCGCTCGACGAATCGCTTCGCGGCCTGGAACAGCGCGACGAGGGCGTCGAGGTCGCGGTGCGCCTGCTCTGCCAGCGGACCGTTGCCGCGAGCGAGCTCGCCCCATGTGCGCTCGAGTCCGCTGCGATCCCACGCGGTCCAGAGCAGCTCGTGCGCCGTGGCACCGCGGTCGAGGTCTTCGCGGAGCACCTCGAGCGTGCGCGCCAGCGATGCCGCGCGCCGGGCCTCACGCGTGTCGAGCAGGTCGAACTCGAGCGGCCGGCGCATCGCCGAGAGCACGAGGTCGCGACCCGAGCGCTCGGCGACGCCCTCGCCCTCGTCGCTCTCGCGGGCAGCCGGGGTGTCCGAGGCGTCCGCCGCGCTCTCGAAGATCCGGCGCAGCTCGGCGTGCCGCAGTGCCGATCGCAGCCGGCGGAGCTCGATGACGTCGAGTCGTCCGTACGTGCCGACGAGCGCCGCCGAAACCTCTTCGAACGTCCACTCGTCGCGCGACGCGAGCTCGATGAGCCGCAGCAGGTCGGCGACCGGCCGCACCGCGCCGAGGGCGCGCCCCGGGCCGCTCGAGCGCGCCGGCACCTCTCGCGCCGACAGCTCCGCCTCGAGCGCCGCGACCTGCCGGGTGTCGTGCGCGATGACCGCACAGCCGCTCCACGGCACGCCGTCGTGCACGTGGCGCTCGCGGAGCACCCGCGCGACGGCGTCGTACTCCTCGGCCGCGGAGCGCAGAGTCAGCACCTGCACGGAGTCGTCGGCCTCGGCGCCCGACGCCGCACCGCGGTGGGCCACGACGCCGACCGCGCCGATGCGCTGCGTGACGCGACCGACCAGCTCGCGCTGCCACGCGCTCCCGCGATGCCCTGCGGTGAGCACGTGCACGCCACCCAGTGACGCCGCGAGGCGGGCGAAGTTCTCGGGCGTCGCGCCGCGGAACGATCCCGACCCGACATCGGGGTCGCCGAAGGCGAGCACGGCGGCGCCCCGGGCGCGCACCGCCTCGAGCAGCTCGACGCCGCCGAGGGTGAGCTCCTGCGCATCGTCGACCATGACGACGCGCACCCGGTCGACGGCAGGGCTTCCGGCCGGTGCCGTGCGCAGCAGCCCGACCGCTTCGCGGACGAGACCCGCGGCGTCCCGGTGCGCCCCGCGCATGGCGCCCCGCACCTGCAGGTACTCGCCGAAGAACGACGACAGCGACACCCAGGCGGGCAGCTCATGGCGCTCGCCGAGCTCGCGAAGACGGCGCGGCTCGATGCCGAGGGTGGTGCACTCGGCGAGGAACGTGCGCACCTCGGTGCGAAAGCCTGCCGTGCCGCGGATCGCCGGGCCCAGCCAGTCCGGCCAGCGGACGGCGCCGGCCGCCTCGTCCTCGTCGTCGCCCTCGAGCAGATCGCGGATGATCTGGTCCTCGTCGCCGCCGGTGAGGAGCTGCGGCGGATCGGCATCCGCCGCGACGGCGTGCGCCCGCACGACCTGGAAGGCGTACGAGGCGACCGACCGCGCGAGCGGCCCCGTCGTCGCGACCCCGACCGCGAGGCCCAGGCGGTCGCGAAGCGCCGTCGCGGTCTGACGCGACGGGGTGAGCACGAGCACGGCATCGGGATCCGCACCGGCCTGGATCACGGCGGCGACGCGCGCGATGAGCGTCTCGGTCTTGCCGGTGCCGGGTGCGCCCACCACGACCCCCGACGCCTCCGGCGGCAGCGCCAGCACCGTCTGCTGCGCCGCGTCCGGGGTCCACGCCGCACGATCCGTCCTGCCCGAAGTCACCCTCCGACGCTAGCGCGAGGGCGCGACATCGGCCGTTCGCCCAGAGCGTTCCGGCGGCGGGCGGATGCCCCTGCGCGGTGTCGTAGAGTTGCCATGCGTCCGGGGAGCCCTCAGCCTTTCCGCCAGGAGGAGCCCTCAGCCATCTGGCACACAACTATCGCCCCGCGCAGGAGGTCAGTCACGTGGAGATCCGCATCGGCATCGCGAACACCGGCCGCGAGCTCAACTTCGAGACCAACGAGCCGGCGGCAGACGTGAAGAAGTCCGTCGCCGCGGCGCTCGACGCCGGCGCCACGCACGTCACCTTCGCCGACGCGAAGGGCAACTCGTACATCGTCCCCACCGCGGGACTCGCGTACATCGAGCTCGGCTCCGAGGAGTCGCGCCGCGTCGGTTTCGTCGCCTGAGCGGACCCGGGACATGCAGATCCTCATCGCGTTCATCGTCGGCGCGGTCGTCGGCATCGGCATCCATTTCCAGCTGCACCAGCGCCTGACGCGCGGGGTCGTCCTGGCGCCCATGATCGGCGCCGTGTCGGCCGGTGCCGCGTGGTCGATCCTGACGTGGCTCGGGATCGGGATCGACACGCCGTGGCCGTGGCTCGCGGCGCTCGTCGTGCCGATGGTCGTCACCTACCCGGCGATCACCCTCATGTCGCGTGCGCGCGTCGCCCACGACGCGCGCGAGAAGGCACGCCTCGGCATCGGCTGATCACGCCGGCTGAGCCACCCCGAACACCGCCGCGACCCGCAGCCGCAGCATCCCCTCGGCGCGTCAGGCCGCCAGGCCCATGGCGTCCATGCGGCGCGAGTGCGCGGCCATGAGCTCGGTGAAGACGGGCTCCACCTTCTCTTCGGCCGCGGGGCCGAGGTCGGTCGGCCGCAGCGCGGCGCGCGCGATGAGCAGCGTGTCGCCGACCAGGCGGCGTCCCCAGAGCGCCAGCAGAGACTTCCACTCCGGGTCGCTCGCGATGGCCTGGGAGATCAGCTCGACGATGGCCTGGCGGTCGTCATCGGCTTGCAGGATGTGCGCCACGCGGTCGCCCGTCTCGCCGTAGCTCGCCGACAGGGCCAGGTAGAAGTCGTCGAGCATGCCCGCCGTGATGTGCACCGAGAGCATCGTCTCCTGCGTGCGCACGCCGTGCGTGGCCGCCCGGAAGGCGTCCAGCGGCTCGCGGAACGGACGCATGATCTCGGTGGGGTCGTCACCGCGCTCGCGGATCAGCGCGACGAGCGCCTCGTGCTTGGTGAGGGCCGCACCGGCGGCGCGGGACACCGCCTCTTTCTCGCCCAGCTCGGGGATCGACTGGATCAGCTCGGTGAGCGTCTCGAAGTACCCGAGCTGCAGGTAAGCCACCTGGCCGAGGAACGTGTCGATGTCCGGCGCGAGCTCCTCGAAGTCGACGCGATTGCCGCCGCTCAGCTCGTCACGCGAGCGCAGCTGCAGCTTGCGCCCCGTGTCGCGACGCTGCCAGAACCACTTCACCATGGACGAAAGCCTACGAGGGGACACCGCCTCCACGCTCGCGCCGGGGTCCTCCGGTATCGTGGGTGTCGGCCCCGGCGTCGGATCGGGGCGCCCGCGCCTGTGGGAAAGAAGGGCGTGGATCGCTTTTCCGCCCGCGCGGCGACCTCATCAGAGGCCGGATCACGCGCCAGGGCATGAACCCAGGCAGCATCCCACTGCCGGACAGGCACACATCGTGACGACCTTCGCCGAACTCGGCGTTGATCAGGACATCGTCGACGCTCTCTCCGCAAAGGGCATCGTCGACGCGTTCCCCATCCAGGAGCAGACCATCCCCCTCGGCCTGCCCGGCCAGGACATCATCGGCCAGGCCAAGACCGGCACCGGCAAGACGTTCGGCTTCGGCATCCCCGTCGTCCAGCGTCTCGGCGCCGACCCCGCTCACGGGGTCAAGGCGCTCATCGTCGTCCCCACCCGCGAGCTCTGCGTGCAGGTCTACGAAGACATGGACATGCTGACCTCGGGCCGCTCGACCAGCGTCGTCGCGATCTACGGCGGCAAGGCGTACGAGGGCCAGATCGACCAGCTCAAGGCAGGCGCGCAGATCGTCGTCGGCACGCCCGGCCGCCTGATCGACCTCAACAACCAGCGACTGCTCGACCTGTCGCACGCGACCGAGGTCGTGCTCGACGAGGCCGACAAGATGCTGGACCTCGGCTTCCTCCCCGATATCGAGAAGATCTTCTCCAAGGTGCCGGCGATCCGCCACACCCAGCTGTTCTCGGCGACGATGCCCGGCCCGATCGTCGCCCTCGCGCGGCGGTTCATGACGAATCCGATCCACATCCGCGCGACGGATCCGGATGAGGGTCTCACCCAGGCGAACATCAAGCACCTCGTCTACCGGGCGCACTCGCTCGACAAGGACGAGGTCATCGCGCGCATCCTGCAGGCCGAGGCCCGGGGCAAGACCGTGATCTTCACGCGCACCAAGCGCGCCGCGCAGAAGCTCGTCGACGAGCTCAACGACCGCGGGTTCAACGCCGGCGCCGTGCACGGCGACATGAGCCAGGAGTCGCGCGAGCGCTCGATGGCGGGATTCAAGGCCGGCAAGAAGGACGTCCTCATCGCCACGGACGTCGCGGCCCGCGGCATCGACGTCGACGACGTCACGCACGTCATCAACCACACGATCCCCGACGACGAGAAGACGTACCTGCACCGCGCCGGCCGCACCGGCCGCGCAGGCAAGACCGGCATCGCAGTCACCTTCGTCGACTGGGAGGACCTGCACAAGTGGGCCCTCATCAACCGCGCCCTCGAGTTCGGCCAGCCCGACCCCGTCGAGACCTACTCGTCGAGCCCGCACCTGTTCTCCGACCTCGACATCCCCGCGGGCACGAAGGGCCGCATCGTGACGGCCCCGAAGACCCAGGCGGTCCGGGTCCAGCCCGAGAGCGCGGCGGATGCTGCCGCCGAGGTCGAGACGAACGGCCAGGCTCCGCGAAGCCGGCGTCGCCGTCGCCGGTCGGGCTCGTCCGAGCGGGTCGGCTCCACGTTCCAGACCGCCGACGCGGGTGCCGCCGGATCGGCGGAGCACGGCGCGCCGGCGAGCGCCGACGGCGACCGCTCCACCGACGGGGGCGGGACCCACGACGGCGGGGGCAAGGAGCACCACGACGGCAAGCCCGCGCCGCGGCGCCGCCGTCGCCGCCGCGGCGGCAGCGGTGGCGGGTCCGCCCCCGCGGGCGGCGCCACCGTCGGCGCCTGAATCCGTCCTTCTCCTGTCGCGGCGCCGTCATCCGGCGCCGCGACAGCGCTATGGTGAGCGCAGACGGCGCACTGGGCGCCGGTACCTTGCATTCACGAAAGGCACACGATGCGCATCATCGAGGCCGTCACCACCGGTTATGAGTACCAGGGCTTCTGGGGGTCCTTCTGGGACATCATCTGGTGGTTCCTCTGGATCTTCTTCTTCATGGCGTACCTGTTCGCGCTGTTCGCCGTGATCGCCGACCTGTTCCGCGACCACAAGCTGAACGGCTGGTGGAAGGCCGTCTGGATCATCTTCCTGATCTTCGTGCCCTTCCTGACGCTGCTGGTCTACCTGATCGCGCGCGGAAACGGCATGGCCAAGCGCAGCGCCAAGGAGGCTTCGCAGCTGCAGAGCGCCCAGGACGCCTACATCAAGTCCGTCGCGGGTGCAGGCGCCAGCCCGGCCGACGAGATCGCCAAGGCGAAGGGTCTCCTCGACGCCGGCACGATCACACAGGCCGAGTACGACGCGCTCAAGGCCAAGGCCCTGGGCTGATCGTCATCATCTGACCCGCGGCATCCGCGGTCCGAAGCGCCCTCGTCCTCCCTTCACGGGTAGACGGGGGCGCTTCCCGTTGCGCGGGCGATGATGCGCGCCACCATCTCGTCGGTGGTGGTGTTCTCGCCCGGCTGATTCGGCTTGCCCAGACCGTGGTAGTCGCTGGATCCCGTGACCACGAGATCGCGCTCACGGCACAGGTCGCGCAGGGTCGTGAGAGCCGGGTCGCGGTTCTCGCGATGACCCAGTTCGAAGCCCGCGAGGCCGGCGTCCAGCATCCGTTCCATCAGGCGCATCGGAAGCAGGCCTGCACGCCCGGCCGGATGCGCGATGACGGCCACTCCCCCGGCGCCCGCGACGAGTCCCACCGCGGTCACCGGGTCCGGCGCGTAGAGCGCGACGTAGTAGTCGCCGCGCGGACTCAGGATGCCCGCGAAGGCCTCGGCGCGATCGCGGACGAGCCCCCGCGCCACGAGCGCGTCGGCGATGTGCGGCCGGCCGACGGTCGCGCCGTCGGTGGTCTGCTCGAGGATGTCGTCCCACACGAGGTCGTAGTCGCGCGCGATGCGGTCGGCCATCAGACGGGCGCGATCCAGCCGCGAGGACCGGATGCGCGCGGTCTCGGCGCGCAGTGCCGGCTCGTCGGGGTCGGGCAGGTACGCCAGCACGTGGACGCTGCGCCACTCGTGCCGCGCCGACAGCTCCATCCCCGGGATGAACGTCATGCCGAGGGAGGTCGCGGCCTCGGCGGCCTCGGCCCAGCCCGACGTGGTGTCGTGATCTGTGAGCGCCGCCGTCCGCACGCCATGCCGGTGGGCGGACGCCATGACCTCGGCGGGCGGCTGCGTGCCGTCGGAGTTCGCCGAGTGCAGATGCAGGTCGCTCGGCCCTTCGAACCGTTGGGGCCTGGGCATCCTCTGAGCGTAGCGCGCGTGAATCGCGCGACGCCCGCGCGCGCTGACGGATCTCACAGCCTGCTCGCATAGAGTCGCCGTCGTGCTTCGCCTGCTCGGGATCCTCTTCACCGTGCTGTGCGCCATCGCCGCCGCGGTGCTGACCTTCCCGGGTTTCTTCCGCGTCGAGCGCTTCTATCCCATCGCCCAGATCGTGTCGTTCCGGGGCATCCTCGCGCTGGCCTTCGCCGCCGCAGCGCTGCTGGCGCTCCTCCTCGCGATCGCCCGCCCGATCCGCGCATTCGCCTTCTCGATCGCCGTGGTCGCGGGCCTCGCGACCGTCGCGAACGTCGCCGTGCTGTCCTCGCGCGGCGGCCTGGGCAGCGACCCGCTCCCGGCGAAGACCGAGGCGTCCGTCCGCGTCATGACGTGGAACACCGCCGGCGCGGCGACACCGCCCGAGACGATCGCGAAGATCGCGGTCGCGATGGACGCCGACATCGTCGCCTTGCCGGAGACGACCATCGAGACCGGGGAGAGCGTCGCCATCGCGATGCGCGACCTCGGCCACCGCATGTGGGCGCATCACGCCTCCGACCCCTCGACGGAATGGGACGCCGGCTCGACGACGCTCCTGATCTCGCCCGAGCTCGGTGACTACGCCGTGATCGAGTCCTCGCTCGACGGCAGCAGCAACACCTCGACCGTGCCCAGCGCGGTGGCCATGCCGGTTTCGGGCGACGGACCCACCGTCGTCGCGGTGCACGCCGTCGCCCCGCGCCCGAGCTACATGCAGAGCTGGCGCGACGACCTCCAGTGGCTGGCCGATCAGTGCGGCGACGGCAACGTGATCATGGCCGGCGACTTCAACGCGACTGTCGACCATATGTCGGGTCTCGGGCTCGACGGCGCCACGCTCGGCCACTGCACCGATGCCGCGACCGAGACCGGCAACGGCGCGCTGGGCACCTGGTCGGCTGACATGCCGGCCATCCTCGGCGCCCCGATCGACCACGTGATGGCGACGCCGCAGTGGCGGGCGACGGGCTCGCTCGTGCTGCGCTCGCTCGATGATTCCGGCTCCGACCACCGCCCGCTCATCGTCCAGTACGACCCCGCCGGCTGAACTGTCCGCGCTCCCACGCGCGTGCGAGACTGGGAGGCATGAGCAGCGCAGCCAGCGAGCAGTCCCCCGGCGCCACGAGCACCACCGAGACCTCGACCCCGACCTCGACCTCGACCAGCACGAACCGCCGTCAGCCGTACGGACAGGGCTTCCTCGACACGATCTCGACCGGATGGGCCGAACGCCCCGAGTCCGCTCCGCCGGCACGCCCTCAGGCCGCGTTCACGGCGGCGCGTCGCGACGCCGTCTCGGCGGCCTTCCCGGGCAAGCGCCTCGTGATCCCGGCGGGCGAGCTCAAGCAGCGCAGCAACGACACCGACTACCCGTTCCGTGCGCACTCCGCCTTCTCGCACCTGACGGGGTGGGCCTCGGACGCCGAGCCCGGCGCCATGCTGGTCTTCGAGCCCCGCTCGTCGAACGGCCACGATGTCACGCTGTACTTCCGCGAGCGCGCCGACCGCACGACGAGCGAGTTCTACTCGGATGCCTCGATCGGCGAGTTCTGGATCGGTCCGCGGCCCGCACTGGCCGGCGTCGCCTCCGACCTCGGCCTCGAGACGGCGCACATCGACGACTTCGAGGCGGGCGACGGGGACCTCGTGCTCGACGAGGACGACGACCTCACCCGGTTCGTCTCGGAGCTGCGCCTCGTGAAGGACGCGTACGAGATCGGCCAGATGGAGCTCGCGGTCCAGGTTACCGCATCCGGTTTCGACGACATCGTCGCGAACCTCCCCGCGATCGTCGAGCACCCCCGCGGCGAGCGGGTCGTCGAGGGTGTCTTCCACCAGCGTGCGCGCAGTGACGGAAACGCGGTCGGCTACGACACGATCGCCGCATCCGGGCCCCACGCGTGCTACCTGCACTGGACGCGCAACGACGGCGCCGTCGTCCCCGGCGACCTCATCCTGATCGACGCCGGCGTCGAGGTCGACAGCCTCTACACCGCCGACATCACGCGTACGCTTCCGGTGAGCGGCCGCTTCACGGACGTGCAGCGCAAGGTCTATGAGACCGTGCGCGAGGCGGCCGACGCCGCGTTCGCCGTGGCGAAGCCGGGCGTGAAGTTCCGCTCGATCCACGAGGCTGCGATGCAGGTCATCGCGACGCGCGTCGCCGAATGGGGTCTCCTCCCCGTCACCGCCGAGGAGGCGCTCGACGCCGAGAGGGGCGGCCACCACCGTCGCTACATGGTGCACGGCACGAGCCACCACCTCGGCATCGACGTTCACGACTGCGCGCAGGCGCGCCGCGACATGTACTACGACGGCATCCTGGAGGCGGGCATGGTCTTCACGATCGAGCCCGGACTGTACTTCCAGATCGACGACATCACGGTCCCCGAGGAGTACCGCGGCATCGGCGTGCGCATCGAGGACGACATCCTCATGACCGCCGACGGGCCGGTCAACCTGTCCGCCGCGATCCCGCGCACCGCCGACGAGGTCGAGGCCTGGATCGCCCGCGGCGGCCGCTGAACCCGTGGCCTACACCGCCCCGTCGTCCTTCACGACGCGACCGACGCTGACGGGCACGTTCGGCATGTCCGCGTCCACGCACTGGCTCGCGACGGCCACCGCACAGGCCGTGCTCGAGCGGGGCGGCAACGCCTTCGACGCGTCGGTCGCCGCGGCCTTCGTGCTCCACGTCGTCGAGCCCCATCTCAACGGACCCGGCGGCGATCTCGTGGCGATCTTCCAGCCGGTGGATGCTGAGGCCCCGACCGTGCTCATGGGCCAGGGGCCTGCTCCCGCCGGCGCCACGATCGAGCACTACCGCGGCGAGGGTCTCGACCTCACGCCCGGCGCCGGAGGCCTGGCGGCCGCGGTGCCCGGCGCCGTGGACGCATGGCTCCTGCTGTTGCGCGACCACGGGACGTGGGAGCTCACCGACGTCCTCGCGTACGCCATCGGCTACGCGCGCGACGGGCACCCGCTCGTGGCGGGCGCCGCCGCCACGATCGCGCGCGTCGCCGAGCTCTTCCGCGACGACTGGACGTCGTCGGCCGACCTGTGGATGCCCGAGGGCGACCTACCGGTCGCCGGTCAGGTCGTGCGGAACCCGGCCTACGCCGATGTGCTCGACTCGCTGGTCCACGCGTCGTGCACCGTGCGCGACGACGGGCCGGTCGGACGCGCGGCCCGCATCGACGCTGCGCGGCGCGAGTGGAAGACCGGGATCGTCGCCCACGAAGCCTCCGCCTTCCTGTCGCAGCCGCACCGGCACTCCGGCGGCGGCATGCACGCAGCGGTGATCACGGCAGAGGACTTCGCCGGCTTCGACGCCGGCTACGAGCCTGCCGTCACCAGCGAGTTCCGCGGCCGTACGATCGCCAAGGCGGGTGCGTGGACGCAGGGCCCCGCGCTGCTGCAGACGCTGGGCCTGCTCGAGCCCCTCGCCGACGACCTGCTCGACCCGTCACAGGAGGCGGGCGCGCACACGGTCCTCGAGGCGCAGAAGCTGGCGTACGCCGACCGCGACGCCTGGTTCGGGGACGACGACGTCGACCTCGACACGCTGCTGTCGGCCGACTACCTCGACGAGCGTCGTTCGCTGATCACCTCGGACGCCTCGGCCGAGTTCCGCCCTGGTGCGCTCCCCGGGCGGACGCCGTTCCGTCCCCCGCTGCGCACGACCTACGACGCGCCCGCCGTCGGCACGGGTGAGCCGACGGTCGCGAAGACCGGCGAGACGCGCGGAGACACCTGCCACCTCGACGTCATCGACCGATGGGGCAACATCGTCTCGGCGACCCCCTCGGGTGGGTGGCTGCAGTCCTCGCCGACCGTCCCGGCGCTCGGGTTCTGCCTCGGCACTCGTCTGCAGATGACGTGGCTCGAGCCGGGGCATCCGTCGTCGCTCGTTCCCGGGAGGCGCCCGCGCACGACCCTCACCCCCACGCTGGTGCTTCGGGACGGCACACCGGAGTTCGCGATCGGCTCCCCCGGCGGCGATCAGCAGGACCAGTGGCAGCTGCTGGCCCTGCTGCGCATCATCGTCGGCGGCCACACTCCGCAGCAGGCGATCGATGCCCCCGCGCTGCACACCACGTCGATGCCCGAGTCCTTCTGGCCCCGCACCTGGACGCCCGCCGGCGCCGTGGTCGAGAACCGGCTGGGCGAGGCGCTGATCGAGGGGCTCGAGCGCCGCGGCCACCGCGTCACGCGGGCGGGCGACTGGGCGCTCGGCCGCGTATCGGCCGTCGGACGGGATGCCGGCACCGGCGTCCTGTGGGGTGCGGCGAACCCGCGCGGGATGCAGGGGTACGCCGCCGGACGATAGTCCCGCTCAGGCCGCCGCCACCCGCACCGAGGGCCCTACGTAGCGCGCGGACGGGCGGATGATCTTCGGGTCGCGCGCCTGTTCGAGGATGTGCGCCGTCCACCCGATCGTGCGCGCGACCGCGAAGGTCGGCGTGAACATCGAGCGCGGGATCCCGCACTGCTCCATCACGAGTGCGGCCCAGAACTCGACGTTCGCGTGGAGCTCACGGCCGGGCTTCGCATCTGCCAGCAGCCGCTCGGCGCTCTGCTGGAAGTGCAGGGCGAGGTCGACCCGCGGCCCGCCCGTGCGAAGCGCGACGCGCTTCATCAGCTCGGCGCGCGGGTCCGCGGTGCGGTACACCGCATGCCCGAACCCCATCAGGCGCCGGCCGGCCGCGAGCTCGCCACGGATCCACGGCTCGATGCGGTCGTCGGTGCCCACGGCGTCGAGTCCGTCGAGCGCACGGGACGGCGCGCCGCCGTGAAGCGGTCCGGTGAGTGCCCCGAGCGCGCCGACGAGGCAGGCTGCGGCATCCGCCCCGGTCGAGGCGATGACCCGGGCGGTGAAGGTGGAGGCGTTGAAGCCGTGATCCATGACGGCGATCAGGTAGGCGGTCAGAGCCCTCTCGGTCGCCTCGTCCGGAACGAGCCCGGTGACCTGCCGGAGGTAGTTCGCGACGACGCCCCGGTCCTCGAGCACGGGCAGCTCGCGCTCTCCGCGACCGCGCCGCCAGAGGGCACCGACGATCACCGGAGTCGCGGCGGCGAGGGCGATCGCATCGGCGAGACGTCCGTCCTCGTCGAGATCGTAGAGCGGATGGATGCCGCGCCTCGCGCCGAGCAGCGGCCAGGCGGCCGCGAGCCCGGCGAGCACGTCCGGCGTCGCCGCCGACACCGCGTCGACGACGGGGCCGAGGTCGCCGTGCCGCCCGGTGGTGGCATCGGCGACGCGGGCCGCGAACCCCGGGCGGGAGGCATCCGTCGCGTCCTGTCCGGTGACGAGGAGCTGCCACGCGTCTTCGAAGCTCGCCGTCTCCGCCAGCTCGATCGCCGACCGATCCCGGTACTGGTAGAAGCCCTCCGCCCCGCGGACGTCGCTCACGGTGGTCTCCGCGACGATCACGCCGGCGAGGCCCCGCGGCGCGTCGATCGGGGTGAGGCGTGTCGTCGTCATGTCGGCTCCTTGCTCGAGGTCTCCGGGAGGTCGACCACCCCCTGGGCGATCGTTCCCGCTACAGTCAGTGTCGGAACTTGATCATGCTTTCGTCAATCTTGATCGGATCAATATCGTGAGCGACCTTCCCCGCCTGACCGCGGCTGAGGCGGCGGCTCGTCTCGGCGTCAAGCCGGAGTCCCTGTACGCGTACGTGTCGCGGGGACTGCTGTCGCGAGAGCGCGATGCCGCGGGCTCGTCGTTCGATCCGCTGGAGGTGGAGGCGTTCGCGCGCCGGCGCCGGCGCTCCCCGAGCGCCGTCCCCGGCTCGCCGGCTCCGGGCACCCCGCTCATGGTGCTCGACACGAGACTCGCTCACATCGACGACGACGAACTGCACTATCGCGAGCGGTCGGCGGCGCGGCTCGCCCGCGAGTCGTCGTTCGAGGCGGTCGTGACCTGGCTGTGGGACGTGCCCGTGCTCCGCTCCCCGTCGTCTGCCGACCTCGCCGTCGCCCGGCGCACGATCGAGGCGATGGGTCCGACGGCGCCGCCCGTCGACCGGCTGATCGTCGCGGTGGCGGCGCTCGCGGCCACCGACCCCCTGCGCGACGACCCCGATGCGTCGCAGCTGGTGCGCGTGGGAGCGCGACTCGTCACGGGCCTGCCCGCTGCGCTCACACCCGCCGGTCAGAATCCCGACGTCGCGCAGACGCTGTGGCGCGCACTCGCTCCGCACGATCTCCCCGGCGGACCCCGCCTGCTCGACGCGGCACTGGTGCTCGTGATCGACCACGATCTCGCCCTCTCCACCCTCGCCGCGCGTGTCGCGGCGTCGGCCCGCGCCTCCGGATACGCCGTCGTCACCGCCGCGCTCGGTGCGTTCGACGCACCCCTGCACGGCACCGCGAGCCGGGCCGCCGCGCAGCTGCTGCGGGCCGTCCGCGACGGCGAGGCACCGTCGACAGCGATCGCGCGCGCCGTGCGCGACGGAGGTCGCGGCATCCCCGGGTTCGGGCAGCCGCTCTATGCCGCGGGCGACATGCGCGCGAGCGTGCTCCTCGAGCTGCTGCGGGACGCGCCGCACGGTGCGGATGTCCTCGCCTCCGTGGACGCCGTCGCCGACGAGGTGGGGCGCCGGGCGGACGTGCGTCCGAACCTCGACCTCGCGCTGGCTGCCCTCACCCTGTGGGCCGACATGTCCGATGACGCCGGGTCGGTGATCTTCGCGATCGGGCGCATCGTCGGCTGGATCTCGCACGCGGTGGACGAGTACGACGAACGCCCGATGCGCCTGCGACCGCGCGGGCGCTACGTGGGTCCTGCTCCGGAGTGAGTCCGGCGCAGCCACTCCGCGACCATCGGTGCGAGGTCGGCCGCGATCTCGGCCGGCGCACGCTTGCGCCCCTTCACTTCGAAGGAGTGCCCACCGCCGTCGATCCAGGCGATCTCGGCGACCTGGCACGACGCGACGGCCTCTTCGAGCTGTTCGTGGGGGTCGATGAAGGGGTCGTTCGCGCCTTCGACGAAGAGCTGCGGCTGAGGTATGTCGGGCAGGTGCGCGGTGCGGGCCTTGTCAGGGCTCCCCGGCGGATGGAGCGGATAGCCGAGGTACACGAGGCCCGCAGGAGCGATCACACCCTCCGCCGCCGCCATCGACGCCATGCGTCCGCCGTACGACTTGCCCATCGCGAACACCGGTGCACCCGCCGCGCGCTCTGCCAGCTCGGCGTGGACCGCCGCCCACGTCGCGATCGCGTGGGCCGCGGGTCCCGGCATCCGTCTTCCCGCCTCCGCGTACGGGAAGTTGAACCGCAGCGTGGCGACGCCCTCTCGAGCGAGGGCGTCGGCGAATCCGGTGAGGAACGGATGCCGATACCCCGCGCCCGCACCGTGCGCCACGGCCGCGAACGCCCATGCCGACGACGGCATCACGAGGTCGGCCGATACCTCGGCGCTCCCGTTCGGGAGCGCGACGGCGATCCGCGAGGAATCCCCGTCTGCGTTCATGCGCGCTTGCTGTCGTCCACGTGCGGCGCGTCGAGGTGCTCCTGCTCGGCGTCGGTCGACGGCTGAGGCTCGGTCGACTCCCCGAGGCGCTGGGCCGGTTCGGGACGCACGGTACGCGCTTCGGGAGCGGTCTCATCGCCGGGCTCGCCCTCGGCATCCGGCTTCGGCGGGACCCGCTCGCCGTACTTGGGCGGCTCGACGGACGAAACCGCGGAGTCTGGGGCGACCGGCGCCGCCGGCGCGACCGGAGCGGCGGGAGCCGCGGGCGTGACGGCGGTCTGAGGGCCGAGCACCTGACGCGCGCGGCCGACGCTGTTGTCGGTGACGGTGACCTCGTAGTGGTCCGCGACGACCTGCATCACGGATGCGTAGTCGCGGCGCCGACGCACGAACGAGTACGCCACGATGCTCAGCAGCATTCCGATCGCGATGCCGACGAACAGCACGCCGACGAATGCCTGGATCGGCACGGACGGCGAGCCGATCACCAGGATCGCCGAGAAGAGGAGGCCGAGGAGGAGACCGTTCACCGCGCCCGACCGCGCGGCCGACGCGTAACCCAGACGGCCGGTGATGCGCTCGATCGAGCGGAGTCCCTGCCCCACGATCGCGATGTCGCGTGCCGGGATGTCGGCCGCGATGAGGGACGACACCGCCTTCTGCGCCGCCTCGTACGTGGGGAAGCTCGCGACGGTCTGTCCGACCGCATCGGAACTCTGCGGAGAGCGCCCTCCCATCATGGTCATCTCCCCATCCTCCCACGGCACGCGGACTACGCTGGGACGTGTGAGCACGCAGAGGGTTTTCGTCGCGCGCCTTTCCGGGTGCTCGGTCTTCGACCCCGCCGGCGACCGTCTCGGCAAGGTCCGCGACGTCGTCGTCATCTACCGCAAAGACGATCCGCCCCGTGTGATCGGGCTCATGGTCGAGATCCCCGGCCGGCGGAACGTGTTCGTGTCGATCGGCCGCGTCACCTCGATCGCGACCGGCCAGGTCATCACCACCGGACTCATCAACGTCCGACGCTTCCAGCAGCGCGGCGGCGAGGTGCGCGTCATGGCCGAGCTCCTCGGCCGCAAGGTGTTCTTCGCGGACGGCTCCGGAACCGCGGTGATCGAAGACGTGGCGATCGAGCGCAACCGCCTCGGCGAGTGGGACGTCGGTCAGCTCTTCCTGCGCAAGCCGAAGACGAGTGCCTCCCCCTTCGCCAAGGGTCCCACCACGTTCGCGAACTGGGACGCGGTGCGCGAGAGCCAGGTGCCCGGCGAGGCGCAGTCCGCCGAGCAGCTGGTGGCGACGTACTCCGAGCTGCGACCCGCCGACCTCGCGAATACGCTGCTCGACCTGCCCGAGGAGCGGCTGCTCGAGGTCGTCGACGAGCTTCCCGACGACCGTCTCGCGGACGCTCTCGAGGAGATGCCCGAAGAGGAGCAGGTCCACATCCTCGAGGCCCTCGACGACGAGCGTGCCGCCGACATCCTCGACGCCATGGAGCCCGATGACGCGGCCGACGTCCTCGGGCAGCTGCCCGAGGACCAGCGCGAAGAGCTCCTCGAGCTCATGGAGCCCGAAGAGGCGGAAGACGTCCGCGCCCTTCTCAAGTACGGCCCCGACACCGCGGGCGGCCTCATGACGAGTGAGCCCATCGTGCTCTCCGCCGACGCGACGATCGCCGAGGCCCTGGCGCTCATCCGTCGTCACGAGCTGCACCCCGCGCTCGCGGCCGCCGTCTTCGTGACCCTTCCTCCGTACGAGACCCCCACGGGGCGCCTGCTCGGAACCGTGCACTTCCAGCGCATGCTGCGCTACCCGCCGCACGAGCGCCTGGGCGCGATCATCGACGACACGCTCGACCCGGTGCCGGCGACCGCGTCGGCCGCCGAAGTCGCTCGTCTGCTCGCGTCGTACAACCTGGTCTCGCTCCCCGTCGTCGATCCCGCCCATCGGCTGGTCGGCGCGGTCAGCGTCGACGACGTGCTCGACTATCTCCTCCCCGAGGACTGGAGATCGCACGATGCCGAGGAGGATGAACGCCCGGCATCCGAGTCCGTCCCGACCACGACCGCGAGCATTCCGAGGAGGCGATGATGATGGCACGCAACACCCGCCAGCCGTCGCTCGACGCTCCCCGTGGCCGTTCGGGCATGCTGCAGCGTTCCCCCCAGCCCTCCAGCGACCGCTTCGGTCGCTTCTCGGAGGCCTTCGCGCGCGCGATGGGCACCTCGGGCTTCCTGATCGGCATGACGATCTTCGTCGCCGTATGGCTGGCGTGGAACATCTTCATGCCGCCGCAACTCCAGTTCGACCCGGCGGCGACCAACTTCACACTGCTGACGCTCATCCTGTCGCTGCAGGCGTCGTACGCCGCGCCCCTCATCCTGCTCGCGCAGAACCGGCAGGACGATCGCGACCGCGTGCAGATCGAGCAGGACCGTCAGCGCGCCGAGCGCAACCTCGCCGACACGGAGTACCTCGCCCGCGAGGTCGTCGCCCTGCGGATGGCGGTCAACGACTTCGCCGACCAGGTCGTCACGCGCGACGTGCTCCGCAGCGAGCTGCGCGCCCTCCTCGAGAAGCTCGAGAACTCCTCCGAGGCCGAGGACGGCGCCGCACGATGAGCGCCGTCACCGCGGACGCGGTCCGCGCCGCCGTCGGCGCTGTCTCCGATCCCGAGCTGCGTCGCCCCATCGGCGAGCTCGACATGGTCCGTGACATCTCGGTGGACGACGGCGTCGCGCACGTCGGGATCGCCCTCACGATCGTGGGGTGCCCCGCGGCGGACCGGATCGCCTCCGACGTGCGCGCGGCCGCAGCATCCGTTCCCGGGATCACGGACGTCGCGCTCGAGGTGGGTGTCATGACGACGGCCGAGCGGCACGCGCTCACCGAGCGGCTGCGCGGCGGACGCGCGCGCGAGATGCCGTTCGGTCCCGGCACGCTCACGCGCGTGATCGCCGTCACGAGCGGCAAGGGCGGCGTCGGCAAGTCGACGGTCACCGCCAACCTCGCCGCCGCGCTGGCCGCACGCGGACTCGCCGTCGGGCTCATCGACGCGGACGTGCACGGCTTCTCGATCCCCGGCCAGCTCGGGCTCGTCGCGGCGGACGGCACCGTGCCGCAGCCGACGCGCGTCGACGACCTCATGCTGCCGCCCGTCGCCTACGGCGTGAAGGTGATCTCGATCGGCATGTTCCTGCGCCGCGCCGAGGGCGACGCGCCGGTCGGCGCCGTCGCGTGGCGCGGACCGATGCTGCATCGCACCGTGCAGCAGTTCCTCACCGACGTGTACTTCGGCGACCTCGACGTGCTCCTGCTCGACATGCCGCCCGGCACCGGCGACGTCGCGATCTCGGTGGGGCAGCTGCTGCCCAACGCCGAGGTGCTCGTCGTCACGACGCCGCAGGCGGCGGCGGCCGACGTCGCTGTGCGCAGCGGTGTCGTCGCACGTCAGACCGGCCAGCGTGTCATCGGGGTGGTCGAGAACATGGCCGCCATGACGCTTCCCGACGGCACGACGGTCGATGTGTTCGGCGCGGGCGGCGGCGCCGCGGTCGCGGAATCGCTCTCGCAGCCGGACGCCGAGGTGCCGCTGCTGGCCTCTGTGCCGCTCAGCCCGACGCTGCGGACAGATGCGGATGCCGGGACCCCGGCGGTCATCGTCCACCCCGACGACCCTGCGGCGCGGGCCATCGCCGGCATCGCCGAGACGCTGGCTCAGACGCCGCGCGGACTGTCGGGCCGCTCGCTCCCGTTCCGCCCGCGCTGACCGGCGCCGGAGTCAGGTCGCTTCGCTGTCGTAGGGCGTGGGGCCGTCGATCGGGCTGCGGTAGGGCGACCGCACCGGCTCCGTCGGCGGCATAGGGGCGGACGGCGCTGGGGGGGCCGCGATGCTCGCGACCGGAGCGTCGTCGAGGAGCGCCTCACGGATGATGCGACGCGGGTCGTACTGGCGAGGGTCGAGCGTGCGCCAGTCGACGTCGTCGAAGTCCTCGCCCATCTCGTCGCGCACGCGCGTCCGCGCGGTCGTCACCCAGGTCCGCGCCCGCTTGGTCAGGCCGGCAAGGGCCTCCGCATAGCGGGGCAGCCGCTCGGGTCCGAGGATGAGTGCCGCGACGAGTCCGATCAGCAGGAGCTTCTCGATCGTGAGGCCGAAGATCATGCCTTCAGATTACCGCCGTGCCTGTGCGGCCAGCGCCGCGAGGCCGCGTAGGCTGGCGGGCGGAGGATTCCGATGGGAGAGCAGAACGCGAACCAGCGGTTCGTCGACGAGGCGACGAGCGAGCCGGAGCACATCGCGCGTGCCCGCGCGCATGCGCTCGAGCTCGGGGCCGCACCGATCAGCCCGGCGATCGGCGCCCAGTGCGCGGTCATCGCCGCGGTGTCGCAGGCGCTCAACATCGTCGAGATCGGCACGGGTGCCGGAGTCTCCGGGCTCTGGCTGCTGCATGGCTCCCCTCGCGCGACCCTCACCACGATCGACAAAGAGCCCGAGCATCTCGGCGCCGCCCGCCAGGCCTTCGCCGAGGCCCGGATTCCTCCGGCTCGCGCCCGCTTCATCACCGGCCGCGCCTCGGAAGTGCTGCCGCGCATGAACGAGGCGTCCTACGACATCGTGCTCGTGGATGCCGACCCCGAGGGTGTCATCGAGTACGTCGAGCACGGCCTGCGACTGGTCAGGGCCGGCGGGACGGTGCTCGTCCCCCGCGTGCTGGCCGGTGGCGCCGTCGCCGACCCGGTGCGCCGCGACCCGGTCACCACGGCGTATCGCTCGCTCATCCAGGAGACGCAGGCCTCCCCCGCTGTCATCGGCGCACTGTCGATCACGGGCGAAGGACTGCTGCAGCTCACCACCGTCTCCACGTCCTGACTTCTCCGCACGCAGACGCGAACGGCCGGTCCGATCGGACCGGCCGTTCGTGCAACGAGCGACTACGCGGCGTTGACGACGCCCCCCAGGACGTCGTAGAGCTCCTTGGCCTCAGCGTCGTTCACCGAGACGACCAGACGACCGCCTCCCTCGAGCGGCACGCGCACGATGATGAGTCGACCCTCCTTCACGGCCTCCATCGGCCCGTCTCCGGTTCTCGGCTTCATGGCTGCCATTGCGGCTCCTTTTCATCGATGGTCTGCACGTCAAGTTTATCGTGAGGGCCGACGCCCCGGGCACGCCTGGGGAAAGCGGCATCCGTCATCCGGCGTCATGGGACCTGCCAGTTCGTACTTCCCAGGGCATACATGTTGAAGATCCACCACCACTGCCCCACGAGACACGCCATCAGCACGCCGATGCGCCAGGCGCGAGAGCGTGGAACGGCGAACGCGCCCCACAGCGGCGACAGCGGCACCAGCAGGCGGAAGATGCTCGACTGCGGAAAGAAGACGAGCAGGAGGTACACGAGGTAGCTGGCACTCCACAGGCGGATCTCGATGCCGAGCCGGCGCACCTGCGGCAGCGCGATCAGGGCGACCGCGATGATAAGCAGTCCCCCGCCGACGAGGGCGTACCCGAGCGCAAGCGGGAGGTGCCACATCGTCTCGAACCAGTACGAGATTCCCGCGCGGAACGGCTCGAAGGGCGTGAACGTCGCGTCACCGAGGATCCAGTTGCGCCGCCAGGCCATCTCCGTGACGAGATATGCGTCCGGGTTGCCCGTCACCCATCCCGCGATGAACTGCCACGCGAACCCCGCGACCGCGGCGAGCAGGCCCGCGGCGATGATGTGCGCGATCTCGGGAGCCCGCAGCGGTTCACGCGCGCGCGTGAACCAGCGCCAGATGCCGAACAGTGCGAGGAACAGGGCGAACGCCAGGACGCCGGGGCGTGTGAACGCCATCAGTGGGATCAGGGCATACAGCCACACATACCGCCGGCGTGCCACCGCGAGCAGTGCGCAGAACAGCCAGAACAGGTTGAGGGCCTCGGCATATCCGACGTGGAAGAGCGCAGCGAGCGGACCGCTGGCGAAGAACGCCACCGCCCAGAGCGTGGCCGACTCGTCCAGCCGCATCCGCAGCAGGTAGTAGAGGGCGACGGATGCCCCGTACCCGGCGACCAGCGACACGATCAGGGCGCCGGTGTGCCAGAGGCCGAACGGGAGGGAGACCCACTGCGCGAGCCACGGATAGATCGGAAGGAACGCCCAGGCGTTCTCAGCGACCTGCCCGGCGTCATTGAGCGGCAGCTGACTCGGGTAGCCGGAGACCGCGACCAGCCAGTACCACGTGCCGTCCCACGCGACCACGGTGTCACCGAGACGGGCGTCCGCGCCCATCCTCGACGTGAAGCCGGAGAGCTCGGTGGCGGCGAACAGGAACAACGTGGTGACGACTCGGGCGGCGACGTAGATCGCGGCGACCCGCACGGCAGTCCTGGCAGCGGACGGACGCGCTACCGGCGACAGCGTCAGCTGGTCGCCAGCCACGCGCGCAGACCCTGCTCGACCGCCTCGATCTGCGCGACGGGCACCCGCTCCTCGTCGTGGTGCGCCAGGTGAGGATCGCCAGGCCCGTAGTTCACCGCCGGCACGCCCAGCGCGCTGAAGCGGGCGACGTCGGTCCAGCCGTACTTCGGCCGCGGCTCGGCGCCGACGGCTGCCAGGAATTCCTGCGCGAGCGGGGCGTCCAGGCCCGGACGGGCGCCGGCAGCGGCATCGACGACCTCCACCTCGAACCCGGCGAGCACGTCACGCACGTGGCTCTCCGCCTCCGCGACGTCACGGCTGGGGGCGAAGCGGTAGTTGACCTCGACCTCGCACAGATCCGGGATCACGTTGCCGGCCACACCGCCGTTGATGCGCACCGCATTGAGCCCTTCTCGATACACGAGGCCCTCCACGGCGACGTCACGCGGGACATAAGCGGCGAGGCGCTCGAGGATCGGCGCCGCCTTGTGGATCGCGTTCTCGCCGATCCAGGCACGCGCGCTGTGCGCGCGCACCCCGTGGGTGCGGACGATCGCGCGCAGGTTGCCGTTGCAGCCGCCCTCGACCGCACCGTCAGAGGGCTCCCCGAGGATTGCGAAGTCGCCGGCGAACAGGTCGGGGCGCGTGCGCGCGAGTCGCGTGAGTCCGTTCAGATCCGCGTCGACCTCTTCGTGGTCGTACCACATCCATGTGATGTCGACCCGGGGGTCGGAAAGCTCTGCGGCGAGCTTCAGCTGCACCGCCACCCCCGCCTTCATGTCGACGGTGCCGCGGCCCCAGACGTACGGCTCCCCGTCGACGTCGATGTCCTTCGTCGGCACGTTGCCGTTGATCGGGACCGTGTCGATGTGCCCGGCGATGACCACGCGCTGCGCGCGACCCAGGTGGGTGCGGGCGACCATGGTGTCGCCGTCGCGGTAGACGTCGAGATGCTCGAGCGCGGAGATCTCGGCGAAGATCGCGTCAGCGAGGGTCTTCTCTTCACCGGAGACGCTCGGAATGTCGCAGATGACGCGAGTGAGTTCGACAGAAGACAGGGACAGGTCGAGCGCCAGCATCCCTCGAGTCTACCGAGCGCGAATATGGGCCGTTAACGCGGAATGGCCACCCTGTGTGGGTGGCCATTCCGTGAATGGGTGTCCGGCGGTGTCCTACTCTCCCACAGGGTCCCCCCTGCAGTACCAT
>NZ_JBHJWS010000002.1:0-959432 GCF_042266945.1 Microbacterium sp. NPDC056057 | reverse complement strand
TGGGTTGATAGGCCAGATGTGGAAGCACGGCAACGTGTGCAGCTGACTGGTACTAATAAGCCGATGACTTGAAAACACTTCCCCCCACCCCCCTTCTGTGCGGGTGGGTTGAGAATGCTCGCGTCCACTGAGTGGTTCCCGATGTACGGTCGGGAACACAACCAAAAAGAGAACTTTTCACGTTGTGAAAGCACCGAACTCATCGAAAGAGTTACGGCGGCCATAGCGAGAGGGAAACGCCCGGTCCCATTCCGAACCCGGAAGCTAAGCCTCTCAGCGCCGATGGTACTGCAGGGGGGACCCTGTGGGAGAGTAGGACACCGCCGGACACCCATTCACGGAATGGCCACCCACACAGGGTGGCCATTCCGCGTTAAGAAGCCCCACGAATCCCGTAGAAATACGGGAATCGTGGGGCTTCTGCCATGTTGGCGGCCGGCATGTGATCAGGTGCTTGCAGCTCCTCGGCTTACTGGGTGGGACGCGCGTTGCTGCGCGCAATCGGCTGCGCCTAGATTCGCTGCCGACCCGGGCCGTTCGCACATGATGCCCCGAGGTCCCAGCACGAACGGATCAAAGGAGATCACATGAAATCGCTCATACGCTCCGGTGTCGCCCTCGTCGCCGCGGCAGCACTCGGCGCGGGATTGGTGGTCGGGGGAGCGGCCTTGAACAACGGGAAGGGCAACGGGAACGGACTGGGCGGCCAGCCCGCGACCGCCAGCCAGATCTACACGGACGAGATCAAGGACTACGGCGTCTGCCGTGGGACCGACCCCGCCTGCTACAACGAATGGGGCAACGGCTGGAAGGAAGGCGAGCAGAAGCGCATCCTCATCTGGAGCCGCACCGCCGGTCCGCGACACGCTCACCTGGGCACCGCCCTCGGCCCCGGCCTCAATCCTCCGCTGAACGCCAACAACGTCGCCCAGTCGGCGCTCATCGCGTGGGCCGCGGAGCGCGGGATCGCCGCGGACTACACCGAGGACCTCTCGCAGTTCCGGTTGAACAACTACCAGGCGGTCGTCTTCCTGAGTTCGAACCGCGACACGCTCGACGACACCGCGCAGACGTCGCTGATGCAGTACGTCCGCGGCGGCGGCGGTTTCGTCGGAATCCACAACGCGTTCGGCGCCGAGTACTCGTGGGAGTACTACGAGGGCCTGCTGGGTGGGGCCAACTTCTACAACCACGGCCCGAACCGCGACGGCACGGTCGAGACGATCAACAACAAGGACGTCTCGACGTCGTTCCTCCCGCCGACGTGGGCATTCAAGGACGAGTGGTACAACCTGACGCCGTACCCGAGCTTCGTCAACGTCCTCCTCGAGGTCGACAAGGCGACGAGCGAGGCGACCCCCGCGGGTCACGGCGAGTCCCACCCGGTCAGCTGGTGCCAGTACTACGACGGCGGTCGTGCCTGGCTGACGACGCTCGGTCACGACGCCGCAGCCTGGACCGATGCCCCCCTCGCCGGCGACGAATTCTTCAAGCAGCACGTGCTGGAGGGGCTCGAGAGCGCGATGGGCATCAAGCCGTTCTGCGCGGCGTGACCGGCCAAGACGGAGGTTCATAGGTGCTGACCGCGGGGGCCCGGATACGTCGGATCGACGGATCCGGGCCCCCGACGCATGCCGTCGGGGCGCACGCGTCCCATTGGGTGGAACCAGATGCCCGGTGTGGGGGTGGACGCTTGCCGCACCGCGTGAGTCGCACGGATACTGCACACATGCGATCCGCCCTCAGAGACGAGCCGGTATCGGTGCTCGATCGGATCCTCGCCATCCTCGACACCGTGCGCGAGTCGCACGGCTCCACCACGATCACCCAGCTCGCGCTGGCCACCGGCATCCCCAAGTCCACCGTGTCGCGGCTGGTCGGCGACCTCATCAGGCAGCGCTACCTCACGCGCACCGAGGAGGGCGTGGTGATCGGGCTCCGGCTCTTCGAGCTCGGCGCGCGAGCGAGCACGCCGCGGCGCCTGAGCGTCGCCGCGCTGCCGGTGCTCGCGGAGCTCTTCAACGCGACGGGAGAGCACCTGAACGTCGCCGTCCAGGAGGGCCGCGAGATGCTGTCGGTCATCTCTGTGCGCGGGCGTCTGCGCCCGGTGCCGTCACGCGCCGGAGTCCGCGTGCCCTCGGTCACCACCGCCCTCGGCAAGGCGGTGCTGGCGTTCACCGACGACGAGGGCGTGCTCGGCAGCGTCTTCACCGGCCTCGACTCGAGCCGGCGCAACACCTTCGAGAAGGAGCTCGTGTCGGTGCGGACGGCGTCGGTCGCGATCGATCTCTGCGAGACCTTTCCGGGGGTGGTCGGCGTCGCGAGCCCCGTGCTCTCGCCGGACCGCGTCCCCGTGGCGGCGATCTCCGTCGCCGGCCCCGTCACCGACATGGATCCGCATCGGATGGCTCCGCTGGTGCGACACGCGGCGCTCGCGCTCACGCACCGGCTCGCGCTGCAGGTGGCCTGAGGGATGCGCGCCGAACGCGGCGACGATGCTCTCGGCGTGCTCGACCGCATGACGTGCATCCTCGAGGCGTTCGACCAGGACGACAGAGGCCTGGGCATCTCCGAGCTCGCGCTGCGCGCGGGGCTGCCCAAGTCGACGGTGTCGCGGCTGGTGGCGACGCTCGTCCGCCAGCGGTACCTCGAGCGCGACGGCAGGCTCATCCACCTGGGGCTGCGGCTGTTCGAGCTGGGACAGTTGGCCGAGCAACCCCGCGAGCTCAGGATCGCGGCACTGCCCGTCATGACCGACCTGCGCAACAGGACCGGTGAGAACGTGCACCTCGCCATCCGCGACGCGCGCGCCATGGTCTGCATCGCGATGGTGCGCGGACGAGGAGGCGCGATGCCCGCCGTGCGCACCGGGACGCGGGTCCCGATCCACGCCAGCGCGTTGGGCAAGGCGGCACTGGCGCACGCGGCGCCGGCCGAGGTCGACGAGGTGGTCTCGGAGGAGCTCGATGCGTTGACGACCGAGACGGTGACCGATCCGGTGCTGCTCGAGCGCGAGCTCGCCGACATCCGGCGGGGCGGCACCGCTGTCGAGGATCGTGAGCTCGACCCCGACGTGCGCGGGATCGCGGCCGCTGTGCTCGTTCCCGGGAGCGGCCTCGCAGGCGCCATCTCGGTCTCGGGACGTGCCGAAGACTTCGACGCGAGCAGATACGCCGCTGACGTGCGCGCAGCGGCGAAGACGGTCGCGCAGCGGCTCGCCTCATTCGGGCCCGCCCGCGGCTGACCCGTCTCAGACAGGCGGTCGTGCGCCCGGGCGATCGGTCATGGTGGCGACGATCATGTCGCCGATGAGGCGCCGGTGCGAGTCCTGCAGGTGCGGATCCAGCATGTCGCGGTCGAAGATCGCGGCGAACGTGTGGCGGTTGGCGACGTGGAAGCAGGCATAGGCGCTGATGACCATGTGGACATCCACCGCATCGACGTCGTCGCGGAACGCCCCCGCGCGCACACCTCGCTCGATGACCTCTTCGAGCAGCGTGATCGCGGTGGCGTTCTCGCGGAGGATGGTGTCGGACTGCTTCAGATGCTCAGCTCGGTGGATGTTCTCGATGCTCACCAGCTGGATGAACGCCTGGTGCGTCGTGTGGTGGTCGTACGTCGCCTCGGCGATCCTGCGGAGCGCCTCATCAGGGGCGAGCTCGCCGATCTGGATCCCCCGCTCGACCTGGCGGATCTGCGCGTACACGCGCTCCAGCACCGCGAGGTACAGGCTCTCCTTCGAGGCGAAGTAGTAGTAGATCATCCGCTTGGTCGTGCGGGTGCGGGCGGCGATCTCATCGACGCGGGCCCCTGCGTAGCCGTTGGCGGCGAACTCGGCGGTGGCGACCCGGAGGATGTCCTCCTTGGTGCGCAGCGCCCTGGCCGTGGACGCGTCCTCGCGCACGTCGCTCGATTCGCTCATCGCTCGCCCTTTCCCCGGCCTGACTGCTCCTCGGCGCTGATGAGCACGCGGAAATGGCGCTGCATCCGCTCACGATCGGGCTCCCTGCCCGTGATGATGTGGAGACTGGCGCATGCCTGCCCGACGGCCATCAGGCCGCCGTGCAGCACCGGATGGCCGCGGTGCACCGCCTGCCGGAGGAGCTCGGTCTCGAGTGGTCGGTAGACCACGTCCGAGACCCACGCACCCGGGCGGAGCAGCTCGAGATCGAACGCGACCCCCGGGTGGTGAGCCATGCCCAGCGGAGTGGCATTGACGACACCCGTGGCGGCCGCGACGGCCCGGGGAAGATCGTGCGGCGCGACAGTTGAGACGACCTGCGACGGGAAGAGCGCTGCCATTCGGCCGGCGAGGTCATCCGCCTTCGCCGGGTCGACGTCGGCCAGCCGAAGCTGCCGGGCGCCGTGAGAGAGGAGCGCATAGGCGGTCGCCGCACCGGCGCCTCCGCACCCGAACTGCACGACGTCGTCGAACGACGCTCCCGGCAGGCCGGCGATGAGCCCGTCGCGATAGCCCATCCAGTCGGTGTTGCGGCCCACCAGGCGCCCGTCGGTGAAGACCACGAGATTCACGGCGCGGAGGTTCGCAGCATCCGTATCCAACTCGTCTACGAGGTCGAGGACGAGCTGCTTGCACGGGTGCGTGATGTTCATCGCGGCGAACCCGGCGTCACGCGCCTCGACGAGGATCGCGCCGACGTCCGTGGCGGGCCGGCCGAGTTCGATCAGGTCGAAGATGCGGTACTCGTAGTCGAGACCGAGCGCCCCAGCCTCTGCCTCATGCATGGGGGGCGTCAGCGACTCCTGGATCCCCTCGCCGATCAGGCCGACCACGTAGCGGTTCGCCGGGATGACCGGGGGAATCGACGTGCGCATGACACCTCCTTGTGGCGACCGGAACCGGCCGGCACCCGTGATTGCTGTTGCACCATTGCCTCGATCCGTACTAACTAGTACGTTCGAACGCAACGGATGATCGACGACGATTCAACCTGTTGGGAGGGGGAGCTCGATGCCGAGTCTCGCCGAATGGAACACGACTCCCGCCACGCCGGCGCGGCCCGTTTCCGTGCTCGATCGCATCATCGCGATCCTCGACGCGGTCAAGGGGTCGGCCGGATCGATCACGATCACCGATCTCGCGAGCCGGACGGCGATGCCGAAGTCCACGGTCTCGCGGCTGGTCGCGGAACTCGTGTCGCAACGCTATCTGTCGCGGACCGAGGACGGCGTCGCGCTGGGACTGCGCCTGTTCGAGCTGGGAGCCCGGGCGAGCCTGCCGCGCCGCCTCGTCGCGGCTGCGGCGCCCGTGCTCCGGAATCTCCGCGACGTCACCGGCGAGCGCGTGGGCCTGTGGGTGCAGCAGGGAACCGACATGATCTCCATCGCCGCCGTCGCCGGTCGCCTGCCGATGCTCCCGACCCGTGCCGGCATGCGATCCCCGGCACTCACGACGGCCAGCGGCAAGGCGTACCTCGCCTTCTGCGCAGACCCGGCGGTGGTCAGCCGGGTCAGCGCGCCGCTGCCGGAAGACGACGCCGACAGCTTCCGGCGGGAGCTCGCGGACGTGCGCGCCGCCGTGATGGCGACCGACATGGAGGCCTCGTATCCGGGCATCCTCGCCGTCGCCACACCGGTGCTGTCCAGTGATCGTGTGGTGCTCGGGGCGATCTCGATCGCCGGGCCGAGCGGTGCGATGGACCCGGATCGGGTCGCGCCGCTGGTGCGCGCCGCCGGGAGCACGGTGACCCGTCGCCTGGCCGCGGCGTGAGCTGATGCGCACCGCGAGCTGGAACGAATCCGTCAGCGTCCTCGATCGTGTGACGGCGGTGTTCGACGCCTTCGGCGAGCAGGACGAGGGACTCGGCGTCTCCGAGCTGGCGCGGCGTGCGAACCTGCCGAAGTCCACGGTGTCGAGGATCGCCGCAGACCTCGTGGCGCAGCGGTTCCTCGACCGCGACGGGGATCTGCTGTACCTGGGCATCCGGCTCTTCGAGCTCGGTCAGACGGTCGAACAGCCCCGCACGCTGCGGCGGCTCGCCCTGCCGGTCATGTCGGAACTGCGCGACATCACGGGGCAGACCGTCCACCTGGCGGTGCTAGAAGGGGCCGACGTCGTGTTCGTCGCCATCGTGCGCGGTCAGCCCACGGCGAGTCCCCTGGCCAGGATCGGCGGCCGTCTTCCCGCGCATTCGACGGCCCTCGGCAAGGCCATCCTGGCGTTCTCCCCAACCGCGGAGGTCAACAGGATCACGACTGGAGAGCTGGAGAAGCGGACGACTCACACGATCTCCGACCCGGCGCTGCTGACGCGCGAGCTGGTCGGCATCCGGCGACTCGGCGCCGCGACCGAGAAGGAGGAGTGCGCGGTGGGCCGGGCCTGCACCGCGAGCCCGATCCTCGACCACGGCGGCGTGCCCGTCGCCGCGATCTCCGTGGCAGGTTCGATCGCGGACCTCGACCCCGACCGCGTGGCACCCGCGGTGCGTGCCGCGGCGATGACGCTCGGCCGCCGGCTGTCCTCCGACCGCGGGGTGTGACGACGAAACGACGAGGGGTGGGTGCGCGAGCGCACCCACCCCTCGTCGTCGCTGTGTGGGCTCAGCCCGCCATCTCGCGGATGGCCTGGTACGCCTCGAGGTTCTCACCGGTGTAGTGGTCCTCGAAGTACGCCTCGGCCTGGCTGATGAAGGCGTCCATGTCGATGTCCTCTGTCTCGATCACCGTGAACGCGTCGTCGGCACGGTACTCGTCGAGGATCTCCTCGGTCGCCTCCTCGACGCACGTGCGGTTCTCGGGGCGGATCTCGTGGATGGTCTCCTCGAGCAGCGCCGCCTGCTCGTCGCTCATCTTGTCGTACGTCTTGTCGCTGACCAGGAGCCAGTGGATGCCGACGTTGTGGTTGTTGAGCACCGCGGTGTTGAGCACCTCGTCGTAGCTGGACGAGTGCGTCGCGACGATCGGGTTCTCCTGGCCGACCGCGATGCCCTGCTGCAGAGCGGAGTAGACCTCCTCGACCGCGACCGACACCGGGTTCGTCACGCCCAGCGCCGCGGCGTTGGCGAGGAACTGCGGCGAGTTCGGGAACCGCATCGGGACGCCCTCGAGGTCGTCAGGGCTGGTGACCTCGACGTCCTTGGTGGTGAACGTGCGGTTGCCGAAGAACCAGCCGTCGACGATGTTGACGCCGGTGGCTTCGTGGAACGAGGTGAACAGGTCCTCCGAGCCTTCGTCGATCCACGTGAAGGCGTGGTCGACGTCGTCGAAGGCGTAGGCGGCGTCGACGACGCCGATGGGCTCGAACGTCGAGCTGAGCGCGGACGCGCCCTGCAGGTCGATGTCGATGTCGCCGGCCTGGACGAGCGGGAACCGGTCGGCGTCCGGGCCGAGCTGGCTCGCGGGGTAGAGCTCGACGGTGAAGCCGACGTCGGCGCCCTCGAGCCGGTCCTTCAGCAATTCGACGCCGCAGTAGTAGTTCGGCGTCTCCTCGTTCTGGCTGGTCGCGACGGTCAGCGTGACGGGTTCGTTCGCTGCCGCGCTCTCGGTGTTCGCGCTCTCGGGGGTGCCTCCACCGGCGCAGCCGGCGGCGACGAGAGCGGTTGCTGCGAGCGCCGACGCGGCAAGAAGGCCGCGGCGAGTCGAGCGGGCTGTGCTCATGGGACTCTCCTCTGATTTCTTCGCACGTCTTCGTGCAAGTTCTGACGTGACGTTGGGTGGCCGGAGCGCAGCATCCTCTCGACATCGCTCGCACGGTGCGGACGGGTGTCGACACGGTGTCACGTTGCGGCCCGGTGGCAGTGCCGACTCTTACGGACTTCGAACGGGCGGCAAAGCGATGTCCCGGCGAGTGGAACATGCGGCCTCGACACCTGCCGGATGGTCCGCGCCGCTGAATGGAACGACCCGCGCGAGGGGAAACACCGTCGCATACGCTCGGGCGCGACGATCGGCGAGACCGCGCTCCGGGGAGGCTCCTGTGACCGCATCAGACCGCCCGCCGGTGCGCATCGGCGTCATCGGTGCGGGCTTCATGGGGTGCCAGCTGTCGGACCGAGGTCGTCGGCGGCTTCCACGGCGCCTCGTACATGACCGGGACCGCCCTCACGAAGGCCCTGGTGTTCGGCGTCGAGGCCGCCGACGCGATCGCCCGCGGCTGACGGCACGCGCCGGGGCGCAGCATCCGTTTCACAAATCATGGATGCTGCGCCCCGGCGTGTACGAAGGCGCCGGCGCCTACTCCCCGGCGGTGAGACGGTCGGCGGCGTGGATCGCGAGCTCGTAGCCGTACGTGCCCGCACCGGCGATCACCACGTGCGCGACCTTCGAGACGATCGAATGCCGGTGGTCGGCGTCGCGTGCGTGGATGTTGGTGATGTGCACCTCGACGACGGGCGTCGACAGCATGCGCAGCGCGTCCAGCAGCGGCATCGATCCGAAGCTGAAGCCCGCCGGATTGATGACCACCGCCGCGTGCCGGCGGAAGGCTTCGTGCACCCACTCCACCAGCTCGTGCTCGGCGTTGGACTGCGCGAAGAACAGCTCGAAACCGAGTTCGCCCGCGACCCGCTCGCAGTCCGCCCGCACGTCGTCGAGCGTCGCGCGTCCGTAGAGTTCGGGCTCGCGGACACCCAGCATGTTGAGATTCGACCCGTTGAGCACGAAGAGGTTCCTCGTCACGGATGCCTCCTTTCAGGCGGTTCCCATGTCTCCGATGTCCCCGCGACCTGCGCCGCGGGGACATCGGATCGGGGGGGGGCTAGAGCAGGCCGAGGAGCGTCGGCAGGAACGTGACGATGACCGGGAAGATCGTCAGGAGCAGCAGGACGGTCCCGAGCGGGATGAGGAACGGCAGGATCCCGCGGAAGAGCTCTCCCATGGGTCTGCGCGTGATCGAGCCGACCACGAACAGGACCGCGCCGACCGGTGGTGTCAGCGACCCGATCATCAGGTTGAGGATCATGATGACGCCGAGCTGGACCGGGTCGATGCCGAACTGCGCGACGATCGGCATGAGGATCGGGACGAGCACGAGGATCACCGGCGGTGCTTCCAGCGGGATGCCCAGCAGGATCAGCAGCACGTTGAGCATGAGCAGGAAGATCAGCGGGTTGTCGGTGAGGCCGGTCAGCCATTCGCCCAGCGCGCGAGAGACCTGCTCCCGTGCGAGCACCTGGCCCATGAGGTTGGACGCGCCGAGGATCAGGAGGATCCCGCCCGCGATGACGACCGTCTCCTTGGCCGACTTCCAGAACACCTTCCAGGTGAGCGTGCGGTAGATCGCGCCCAGGATGAGCATGTACACCGCCGCGATGCCCGCGCTCTCCGTCGCCGTGAACAGCCCGCTGAAGATGCCGCCGAGGATGATCACGGGCAGCATCGCCGGGCCGATGACGCGCACGGCGGCCTTGCCGAACATGCCGCCGTCGAAGCGACGGCTGGAGGCGACGTCCGGGTGCCGGCGCACCCAGAAGAAGATGTACGCGGCGAGGCCGATCGCCATGAGCATCGCGGGGATGATCGAGCCCGCGAACAGCGCACCGGTCGAGATCGAGGCGGTCGCCGCGAAGAGGACCGCCGGGATGCTCGGCGGCATGACGGTGCTCATGAGCGACCCCGACGCGGTGAGGCCGGCTGAGAAGCCGTAGGGGTAGCCGGCCTTCAGCATCTGGGGGATCTGCACCTTGCTCGTCGATGCGGCGTCGGCGAGGGCGGAGCCGCTGATCCACGAGAAGCCGATGGCCGTGCCCAGGTTGACGTAGGCCAGGTTGCCGGGAAGACGCGGCAGCAGCGCGCGCGCCAGGTCGTACAGACGCGTGGCGATCCCGAGGTTGTTCGCGATCGTGCCGACGAAGATGAAGAGCGGGACGGCCAGCAGCGGGAAGCTGTTGATGCCGTTGACGATCGACGAGATCGCGTAGCCGGCCGACAGGCCGTGGCTGTAGAAGTACAGCATGCTCGAGGCGATCATCGCGAAGGCGACGGGCACCCGCAGCAGCAGGAAGACGACGAACAGCAGGATGTAGAGCCAGAGGTCCACCGGTCAGCCCTCCATCTCGCCGATGTCGAGCTTTCGCTCGGGACGGTTCGCGTAGGGGATCTTGAACGACGAGTGGATGGCGGCCGACAGGAAGCCGACGAGGGCGAAGATGTAGAGCACGCCGAGGGGCATGTGCATGGCCGCGCTCAGCCGGCCCCATTCGGTGTCGATCTTCACCCATGCCTCGTAGGCCAGCGCGAGGCTCGTGACGACCATGATCACGGCGGAGATGACGCGCAGGGCGACGAAGAGCCGGGTCCCGGCGAGCATCTCGTCGAAGATCTCGAGCACGATGTGGCCGTTGCGGCCCACGAGGTAGCCGGTGGTAATGAAGGTCAGCGCGATCATCGACAGCAGCGCGAGCTCGCCCGCGCCGACCCAGCTGATCGCGGGGAAGTACCGGCCGAGCACCTGGTACATCACGCCGAACACGATGCACGCGAACAGCGTGACCCCGATCGTGATCTCGATCGCCGAGAGCACGCGGATGAACATCGGGTCTGCCGGCACGCCCTGGTTGAGCTTGGGCGTCGTGTAGAAGGTGTTCGTCGCCGGGTAGATGGAGTCCCCGGGCGCCGCGTCGCGGGCGTCACCCGCCGCCTTCTCGGGCTCGGTGCCGGAGCCCTCGTCGGGCTCGGCGCCGGGTTCCTTGTCGGTCATGGCGTCACCGCCGCGGTGTCAGGGTGCATTGCCAACCTCTCTGTCGATGCCTGGGAGCGTGCGCACGCGCATCGCTGCCCCTGCGACTCTGGCGGCCGCGATGGCGCGTGCAAAGCCGAGTTTCGTCGAATGGGACACCGGCTCCGCACGTGACGATCCGCCCCCGTCGCGAACGACGGAGGCGGATCGATCGGTGGCGGGAACGACTACTTCGTGACCGTCACGGTGGCCGTGGAGGACAGCTGCTCCTGGACCCCTGCGGCGTTCATGACGTTCGCCCGCACGGTGAGACTCACCTCCCCGGCCGGCACGTTGTTGTCCACGGCCGCGGCGTCGAACTGGAGGATGATCCGGTTCTTGTTGGCGGTGACCTTGGAAGCCTCGACCGGCGTCGACGACAGCGGCGTGACGAGCACCGCACCGCTGTCGTAGGTGTAGCCGGGCGGAAGCTCGACGTGCGCGGAGACCTTGCCGTTCACGCCGGTGAACAGCCCCGTCCCCGACCCGAGGTTCAGCGTGCTCGGCGTGAACTTCAGCGCGCCAGGCTGATCCTGGGGCGTGAGGTACACCTCGATCTTGCCGGTGGGCCGCGGGTCCGTGCAGTCGTTGAAGAAGTACTCACCCGCACGATCGAACGTGTGCTGGTACGTCTCCCCCGGCTGCAGCTTGACGTTGAACTCGCCCTCGAAGAACTGCGTCGCGCAGTGCGGCTTCGCGTTGGGGAAGTTCGGGAACGTCTCGGCCCCCGGATTGCGGAAGGTCACCGTGGTGCCGACCGGCACGCGCAGATGCGTCGGCTGCATGCCGTTCGTCGCCACGCTGTCGCGTGCCGCCGCGGTGTCGGCGGTGCGGCTGGTGCGCGCGAGGAGCACGGTGTTGCCGACCGTCGAGCCTTCGACGGCTGCTCCGCCCACCGGACGGCGGATCGTCAGGGGCGCGGTGTCCGGTCCTTCCTGGCTCCCGGAGTCCGTCGTGTACGTGCCGCCGAGCTTGAAGGCCCAGAGCGAGTCGCCCTGCGTCACCGAGCCGCCGTACGGGTTCGTCGAACCCGCGGCGAACACGGCCACGTACTGCTCGCCGTCCACCTCGTAGGTGACCGGCGCCGCCGCGATCCCCGAGCCGGTCTGGAAGTCCCACAGCACGTCACCGGTGACGGCGTCCATCGCCAGCACCCTGCCGTCGATCTGGCCGACGAACAGCAGATCGGATGCCGTGGTCAGCGGTCCCTGGCCGTGCGACATGTCCGTTCCGAGGTGGTTGGTCCACGCCACCTTTCCGGTGGACGCGTCGTAGGCCAGGATGCCGCCCGTCTGGTACTGCCCGATGGCGCGCAGGCCGTTGGCGGAGGCGCCGTTGTAGTGCGCGACGGGGTTGGTCCCGTACGGGTAGTAGACGAGGTTGGTGCTCTGGCTGTACGAGTGGTTCGACCAGTCGGCGCCGCCGTTCTGGCTGGTGGTCGAGAGGATCGGCGCGTCCCACTGCGGGTCGTACATGCAGCCGAGGCGATGGTCGGCCGGGTACCCCTCCGGGTACGTGAGGAACGGCTCGTCGACCGCGACATAGCTGTCGGGGTTGAAGACGAGGTTGCCCTCTGCGTCCGGCTGGTAGCCGTTGTAGTTCGGCACCGCACGCCACGGGTCGCCCGGGATGTTCGCGGCGTCGAGCTTCTCCCAGACGACGCAGTCCGGCAGGAGCCGGGTCTCGGGGAACGGCTGCGTCGGCGAGTGCGCCTGGCGCGAGTCCGTGATCATGGCCTTCTCCGTCACCGGGAGGACCGGCTCGCCGTTGGTGCGATCCAGCACGAACTGGTGACCCGACTTGCTGCCGTAGAAGACGACCTTCCGCTCCTCGCCGGCGATGCGGATGTCGGCCAGGGTCGGCGGGTGGACGTTGTCCATGTCCCACACGTCATGGTGGATCGACTGGTAGTGCCACTTGTACGCACCCGTGGAGGCGTCCACGGCGACCATCGTGCTCGAGAACAGGTTGTCGCCCGGGCGCTGCGAGCCGTCCTGCGACGAGTTGCAGCTGCGCGCGTTGCCGAACGTCATGTAGTACATGTTCAGCTCGGGGTCGACGGCGCCCTGCATCCAGGACGTGGCACCGCCCTCCTCGGAGCAGTCCGTTCCGTCCGGGAGGACCGGACCCCAGGTCTCCGAGGCGTCGAACGTGACGCCGTCGACGCCCGTGAACTGCTCGCCGCGCTGGGGGCCTCCGAAGAAGTGCCACAGATACGACCCGTCGCTCGCGTCGAGCGCCACGACCGCGCCCCGATCGCCGTCCGCCGCGTGCGCATACACGATTCCGTCGTAGTACACGGTCGCGACCTTGCCGACGCGCCCGAGGTCCTCACCGCCGGGTCCGGTGGGCTGGACCGCCCAGACCTCGGCGCCCGTGGCCTGGTCGAGCGCGACGACGCGGTTGCCGCCGGCGAGCGTGAAGATCTTGCCGTCCCCGGCGGATACACCGCGGCGGGTGCCCGACAGCCCGTAGACGCGGTTCTCCCACTTCCAGATGGAGTCTCCTGTCACACCGTCGACCGCGATCACGCCACCGCTGGGCGTGTCGAGGTAGATCACGCCGCCGACCACGATCGGAGTCGTCTGCTGCCCGGTGTTGCCCGAAGCCGGGGCCACCGCCGACACGTGCGTGCGCCACGTCGGCGCGAGGTCCTTGAGGTTCTGCTTCGTGATCTGGGTGAGGCCCGAGTAGTGCTGATTGCCGAGATTGCCTCCCACGGTCGGCATGTCGGCTCCGGTCGGTTCGAGGCCTGTGAGCCCCGCGGGCGGGACCGGTTCTGCCGGCCGCAGCTGCCCGTACGCGGGTGAGGCCGCGATGGCGAGCACTATCGCCAGCGCGCCGATTCCCGCGGCTCCCAACCTCGTGGTCAGTCGTTTGCGCATCCCTTGCTCCTTGATCGTCTTCGATCTGGCGCCGGGTGGGACTGCGCCCGCCTGGCGCCACTCTGGGGAATGCCGTCCGGTCCTCTCGATCTGGGGATCGGCCGCACCGGCCGGCGCTCGGGACGCTAACCGCGAGGGCGGGATGCGGCAACCGCGCGACCCATCGAGTGGTACAACTCCTCTCCGAACAGGCCCGAAACGGTGGGCTGATCCCGCGCTTTCTGCCCAGTGGGACACCCTTTGTCGGCCGCGTCGGCGTCTGAATAGCATTCGGCGGTCGGCATCAGATGCCCATGGACGGAGTTGTCATGGCTGCTTCAACAAGCAAGTCCCTCTCGCTCGAGCAGGAGCAGGAGCTCGATGAGGTGTTCGCCCGTGCGAAGGCCGCGCTGGCGATCATCGAGACCTACGATCAGGCCAGGGTCGATCGCCTGATCCAGGCCGTCGCCTGGGCGGTCGCTAACCGGACCTCGTTCCACCGGCTGGTGGGGATGGGGATCGAGGAGTCGGGACTCGGCGACTTCGACAGCCGCATGAACAAGCGGATGAAGATCCGCGGCGTGCTCCGCGACGCCCTGCGCAGCCCGTCCGTCGGTGTCATCGAGGAGGACCACGAGAGGGGACTCGTCAAGTACGGCAAGCCGGTCGGCGTGATCGGCTGCGTGGTCCCGACGACCAACCCCGACCTGACGCCCGCCGGCAACGCGATCTACGCAATCAAGGCGCGCGACGTCGTCGTGTTCTCGCCCCACCCACGATCGAGGCACACGACCTTCGAGACCGTCCGGCTCATGCGCGAGGCGCTGGAGGCGGAGGGTGCTCCGGCCGACATCCTGCAGTGCATCACGCTGCCCAGCCTCGCCGCATCCCAGGAGATCATGCGCCGCGCCGACCTCGTCATCGCGACCGGTGGCCAGGGACTGGTGAGGGCGGCGTACAGCTCCGGCACGCCGGCGTACGGCGTCGGGGCCGGCAACGCGACGGAGTTCGTCGACGAGACCGCGGACCTGCAGGAGACGGCTCGCAACTGCATGCTCTCGAAGACCTCCGACTTCGGCTCAGGCTGCTCGGCGGACGGGAACGTCCTCGTCCCCGCGTCGAGGTACCACGACATGCTCGCGGCCCTGCAGGCCGAGGGCGGGTACCTCGCCACATCGGACCAGCGCGCGGCTCTGGGGACGGTGATGTGGGACGACGAGGGGCACCGGCTCCCCGACACCGTCGCGATCTCGCCGCAGGAGCTCGCCCGAGCCGCGGGATTCGAGATCCCCGCTGAGAGCCGGTTCATCCTGGTGGAAGGGGACGGGATCGCCGAAGACAGGCAGTTCTGCAAGGAGAAGCTCACCACGCTCATGGCGGTGCACGCCTACGCGGGCGGTTTCGAGGACGGCGTCGAGGAGGCCAGGCGGCTCTACGAGATCGGCGGGAAGGGCCACTCCTGCGGCATCGCGTCGACCGACGACGCGCACATCGACTACTTCGCGCGGCACATGCCGGTGTCGCGGATCATGGTGCGCCAGCCGAACTCGAAGGCCAACGCCGGCGCGTTCACGAACGGCATGCCCATGACCTCGTCGATGGGCTGCGGCACCTGGGGAGGCAACATCACCTCCGAGAACGTCTCGCTTCGCCACTACCTGAACACGACGTGGGTCTCTCGCACCATCCCCGAGGACCGCCCATCCGACGAGGAGCTGTTCGGCGACTTCTACGACGCCGCGCTCGAGTCGCCGCACGCGGCGAGGGTCGCGTCATGATCTCGCTCTCTCGCGAGCCGGCGCAGGACTCGGAGGAAGTGCTCGACGAGGCGCGGCGGTGGTGGCAGACCGACATCATCGACATCCATCCCGGAGAGATCGCGCTGCGCGGATACCCGATCCAGGAGCTCATCGGCGGCGTCGGCTTCGTCGACACCATCTGGCTCATGCTGCGCGGGGAACTGCCCTCGCCCGCCGAGGCGGCACTGCTCGAGACGGCGCTGGTCGCGTCCGTCGACCATGGTCCGCAGGCGCCCTCGATCGCCATCGCGCGGATGGCGACGACGTGCGGCGCCCCCGTGAACGGCGCGATGGCCTCTGCCATCAACGTGCTGGACGACATTCACGGCGGGCCGGGCCAGCAGTGCATGGAGCTGTATCTCGAGATCGATGCCGAGATCGATGCCGCAGGCGGGGTCGATCAGGCCGTGCGGGCCGTGCTGCGTCGCCACCGCGATGCGGGGATGACGTATGTTCCGGGTTTCGGCCACCGATTCCATCCGCTGGACCCGCGCACGCCGCGGCTGCTGTCGCTGGTCGACGCGGCGGCAGCGGACGGAGTGGTCGCCGGCCGGTTCGCCGCGATCGGGCGCGCCGTCGAGGACGCGATCAGCGACGGCAGGCCGCGGCGGATCCCCATGAACGTGGACGGCGTCACGGCGGTCATCTACTGCGAGCTCGGCTTCACCCCCCAACTCGGGCGCGGCGTCTTCATCCTCTCGCGGTCGGTCGGAATCCTCGCCCACGCCGTCGAGCAGATGACCCAGGGCGGACGCATCAAGGGACCGGTGCCCCCATCGATCGGTTACACGTACACGGGACCGGCGCGCCGATCGGTCCCCGTCAACGGCGACGCAAGAAGGAGAACGCCATGAAGGACCTGGTCTCGAACCAGATCGTCAGGTACCTGGAGGCCCGTGATGTCGAGCATGTCTTCGGGCTGTGCGGTCACACGAACATCGCCCTGCTGGCGGCGCTCGAGAAGAGCGACCGCATCTCCTTCGTGAACGTCCGGCACGAGCAGATCGCCGCGCACGCCGCCGACGGCTACGCGCGGGTGACCCAGCGTGCGGGGGTGGTGCTGACCCATCTCGGCCCCGGTCTGACGAACGCCGCGACGGGGGTCGCGAACGCGGCCCTCGATTCGATCCCCCTTGTGGTCATCGCCGGTGACGTGCCCACCCACTACTTCGGGAAGCACCCCCACCAGGAGATCAACCTCCACGCGGATGCTGCGCAGTACGAGATCTACCGGCCGTTCGTGAAGCGTGCGTGGCGCGTCGACCGGCCCCACCTGATCGCGGAGGTGCTCGACAAGGCCTTCACCCTGGCCGAGAGCGGGCGCCCGGGTCCTGTGCTCGTGGATGTGCCCATGGACGTCTTCTCGGCGGAGGTCGACATCGCGTCGTTCGACAAGGTCGTCGGCGGCACCCGCTCTCTCGCGAAGCCCAGCCTCGATGAGGCCGCAGGCGAGCGGATCGTGCGCAACCTGCTCGACGCCGAGAGGCCGGTGCTGTACGTGGGCGGCGGGATCATCGCGGCGGATGCCTCGGCAGAGCTCGCCGAGTTCGCCGAGCTTCTCTCGCTCCCGATCGCGCACAGCCTGATGGGCAAGGGGGCGGTGCCGGACGACAACCCTCTCGTCCTCGGCATGACCGGATTCTGGGGGACGGCGTTCACCAATGAGACGACCCGGACGGCCGACTGGATCCTCGCGCTCGGGACGCGGTTCGCGGAAGCCGACTCGAGCTCGTGGTACGCGGAGTACACCTTCGACATCCCCGCCACCCGGCTCATGCAGATCGACATCGATCCCACCGAGCTGGGGCGCAACTATCCGCTCGAGGTCGGCGCGCTCGCAGACCTCAAGTCGGCGCTCGCCGTGCTGGTCCGGATCGCGCGCCGACTCGCGCCGACCGGGGTACGACGGGACGGACTGCGCGCGAAGATCGCTGAGAGCAGGTCTGCGGTGAAGCGCGAGAACGCCCCGGCTCAGGCTTCCGATGCCTGGCCCATGCGACCGGAGCGCATCCTCTCCGAGACGCGCGACGTCCTGCCGGACGACGCGATCATCACGACCGACGTGGGCTGGAACAAGAACGGCGTGGGCCAGCAGTTCGACATCCTCACGCCGGGCACGTTCCTCACGCCGGGCGGCTTCGCCACGATGGGCTTCGGCGCCCCGGCCGCGGTCGGAGCGAAGATCGCGCGCCCCGACCGCGTCGTCGTCTCCCTCGTGGGAGATGGCGGATTCGGCCAGAATCCGGCGGTGCTCACCACCGCCCGCGAGGAGAACGTCGCCGTGGTGTGGGTGGTGATGAACAACAACGCCTTCGGTACGATCGCTGGCCTCGAGAAGTCCGCATTCGACACCACGTACGGGACGGTGTTCGGCAGCGCCGAGGATCCGATGTACACCGACTTCGCCGCGATCGCGCGGGCGTACGGGATCACCGGCATCAAGGTGGAGTCCGCGGCGGAGTTCCGCCCGGCGCTCGAACGCGCGATCGCCCTCGGCGGCCCCGTCGTGATCGACGTGTCGATGGTCAACGTGCCGACTCCGACCACCGGTCACTGGAACATCCTGGACATCTACTCGCCGGGCAAGGCGATCGAGCACGTCGCGACGCACTGAGGCCATGGCCACTCGCTGAGCACCCGGTGCGGCCGGTCCGCCGGTGGTGCCCTGAAGGAGGACCCGGGGTATCCGCGGCGGCGGTCGCGCGAAGGCCCCCGAGCCGAGCAGAATGGCCTCGACGGTCGCGTGGCCGTCAGGACGAAGGTGAGGTCGGCGTGGCAGCTATCGACGGCAAGTGGGCGATCGAGGTCGCGACGCTGGCGGGATCCCACCACTTCGATGTCACGCTGACGACGGTCGGAACCTCGCTTTCGGGCACCGCGATCGGCCCCACTGGCCCGATCGCGATCCGAGGCGGCACGGCCTCGGGCGACACGGCCGACTTCACGCTCGACCTCGTCGCCCCGCTCCCGATGTCGCTCGCCGTCACGCTGCACGTCATCGGCGACCGGCTCACGGGCACGGCCCAGGCGGGGCCGTTCCCGCCGTCGACGATCGTCGGCACCCGCACCGGCTGAGCCGGCTCAGACGAGCATCACGGACTCGCTGATCACCCACGCGCCGTCGACGAGAAGGAGCGTGTAGACCCAGTACTCGTCGACGAGGAAGGGCTCTTCGAGCGGCTGGCCGTCGACGTCAGTCAGCGAGTCGTAGGTCTCGTGCACCTTGATCTGCATGCTCTGCATGGAGGGCCGCTCGATGTCGGTCGGGGTGTTCTCGAAGTTCGCTACGCCTTCCGAGTATCTGCGTGCTGCGGGAGCGAAGCCCGCGCACCCGTTCACGTTCAGTGCAACGCGGAAGGACTCCGTCGTCGTCGCCATGTAGGCGTCGCAGTCGGCCTCGACCCACGCCTGGTTGTAGCCGCGGATCGCGTCGACGGCGGCCCGCTCGTTCTCGTTCGCCGGTTCGTCCTCGGCCGCGGCGCCGTTGTCCCCCTCGGCGATGCGCCAGTCGCCGTCTTCCTCGACGAGGTGGTACCGGTACGGCGCACCCGCCTCGTACGGCGGGTCGATCGGCTCACCGAACTCATCCGTGTCGAGGGTACACACCTGCACCACGTCGAGCATGATCTCGCCGACGTGCGGGTCGACGGCGGTGTGGGAGCGGATGTCCTCCTGGTGCACGTCCATGGGGCAGTACGCGTTCTGGTCGGAGATGAACTGCTGGAAGGTGGGGCAGTCGGTCCACCCCATCTCCTCTCGGTAACCCGCTGTCGTCGAAGCGAGCAATGCGTCGCAGTCGCCGGCGGTATAGGCCGCGCGCCAGTCGACCAGCATCCGCGCCACCGCCTGCTGCTCCTCCTCCGTCACTTCGCCGTCGTTGCGCCCGCCCGGCACATCATGGACGGCATCGAGCTTCCACGCTCCGTCGTAGTGGACGAAGTGATACCGGAAGTCGTGCTCCGAGGTCACGGGATCCGTGGTGGGCTGCCCGTTCTCGTCGACGTGGCTCGTGACCGTGGTGTGCACCAGCGCGGCGATCTTGGCGCGGCCCCTTCCCTCGGCAGACACGGGCTCCACCGAGACGGAGTCGAGCGCCTCCGCCCGGCCCTGCGCGTTCCTCGTGAACGAGTCGCAGTCGACGAGACCGATGCGGTCGCGGAACCGCTGGGTGGTGACCTGCACGAAGAGGTCGCAGTCCTGTTCCGCGAACGCCTCTTCGTACTGGGCGACGGTGGCCATCGCGTCCGCCTCGTTGCCGGCTGCCGGCGAAGCCGACGGCGCCGCGACAGCATGTCGGTTCGACCCCGCCGGCAGGCCGGTCGCGGCTGACGCCGGTGACGCGATCAGCCCCGACGTCACCAGCGCGACGACAGCGATCAGTGTTCCCGCCCGCAGGCGCGGGAAGGCACCCATGCCACCCGTCCGCGAGCCCCCAGAGCTCCCCATGGCCGGATCATAGTCCGCTGCCTGCGCGGGGGCACTACCCCCGCTCACTCGAGGTGGTCGATGAGCCAATCGTCTCCATCGGCGACGACCGTGTACTGCCAGTCGATGGATTCGTCGACGGGCTCATCGAGGGCGTTGCCGCCTTCGTCGACCAGCCGGCTGTAGGTCTCGGTGGTGCTCACGACGATCGCTTCATCGGTGTCGCGTACATCCGTCACCTCCACCTCGTAGTCTTCGACGGCGTCGCCGAACGATTCGGCTTCGGTTTCGAAGGCGGAGCAGTCGGCGAGGCCCGCCTGCGCCCGGAAGGCTTCGGTTGTAGCGGCCATGAACGCCTCGCAGTCCGCGTCCTGCCACGCGTCGTCGTACAGCTCGACGGCGGCGACGGCCGCCGTCTGATCTGCATCGGCAGGCGTCCCCCCGCCGGCGAGGCCGCCGAGGCGCGCGGCGCCCAAGGTCAGCAGCGGAATCGCGACGGCCGCGGCGATCAGCAGGACGAGCACGACCGCACCGACCACGACCCACACGACCCAGCGGTTCGACTTCCTCGGCTCCGGGGGCGCCGCGACCGTGGTGACCGCTGCCCCGTCGTGAGCGACCCCGTCGGCGAGCGCGCCGGGCAGCGCAGCGGGCGCCGCGGCCGAGGCATCCGCACCCGCCACATGCTCCGTCCAGCGGGTGCCGTCCCACCAGCGGTTCGCGCCGTGGCCGTCGTCGTACCATCCGGGCGGAGTCGTCGTCATGCGAGAACGATAGACCCGAAGGGCATCGGTCATCGACGGGCAGACGGATGCCTCGCCGCGCCGTCTCACCGCGCGCCGGCGGGGCGGCTATCCGAGCGGTCGCGGGCGGGCCAGGGGCATGGTCGCCGCCATCATCCAGCGGGGGAGACGGAACATCGGACGGTCCTTGCCGAGTGCGTCGATGCCGGCCATCTCGGCGGGACTCAGCTCGAAGTCGAACACGTCGATGTTGGCCGCGATGTGCGCGGGGTCGGTCGATTTCGGGATGGCCACGAACCCGCGCTGCACGTGCCAGCGCAGGATGACCTGGACCGCCGACTTGCCGTGCGCGGCCGCAGCTCCCACGACCGCTGGTTCCGCGAGGAGCTTGGTCGACCCGTGACCGAGCGGGTACCACGCCTCGGGGACGATCGCGTGCTGGGCCAGGTAGGGGAGCAGGTCCGGCTGCTGCCAATGCGGGTGCAGCTCCACCTGGTCCACCGCGGGTGGGATCCGCGCCGCCGGAAGCAGGCGCTCCAGATCGGACACCGCGAAGTTGCTCACCCCGATCGCGCGCACGACGCCCTGGTCGACGGCATCCTCCATCGCCCGCCACGCGCCCTTCACGTCGCCGACGGGCTGGTGCAGGAGCAGCAGGTCGAGAGGGCCGCAGTCGAGCCGCTCCAGCGCGCCGCCGATCGCGGCGCGCGCCTTGTCGTAGCCGTAGTCCGAGGGCCACAGCTTCGTCGTGAGGAAGATCTCGTCGCGGGGGACTCCGGACGAACGGATGCCGCGCCCCACCGCCCGTTCGTTGCGATAGATGGCCGCGGTGTCGAGGAGCCGGTACCCCGTGTCGAGAGCGGACTTCACACTCGACTCGCACACCGCCACGTCGGTGACGAGGTAGACGCCCAGGCCGAGCTGCGGCATCCGTGCACCGCTCGAGAGCGGGATGCTGGTCACCATCTCTGCTGCCTCCTCCGGGGACTGGAGGCGCCCCCGCGCGTCCCTCATCGAACTGTAGATTCTCCGCGCCGCGATCGGGAGTGCCGGCGTGTGCGGGCGCATCCGGCCGGTAGCGTGGGAGCGTGCGGGAACTGTCGGAGGCGGGCATCGAGTTCGTACGCGAACGTCATATCGGCACCCTCTCGACGCTGGCTCCGTGGGGCGGCATCCACGCGGTCGCGGTCGGCTTCACTCTCCACGACGGGCTGCTGCGGATCATCACGTCGCGCGACTCGCAGAAGGTCCGGAACGTGCGCCGCGACGGCACCGCCACGATCAGCCAGGTGGACGGCGCACGCTGGCTCTCGTTCCAGGGCACCGCCACGGTGCACGACGATCCCGACGAGGTCGCGCTCGCGGTCGCCCTCTACGCCGAGCGGTACCGCCAGCCCCGCGTGAACCCGCTCCGGGTCACGATCGTCCTCACGCCGACGCGGCTGATGGGCAGCGGCGGGCTCTTCCGGGAGGCATGACTAGGGTCGGGAGCCGCCCTCAGCCAGTTCGGCCAGTGCTGTCGTGACCGCGCCCCAGCCCTCGAAGAACCCCAGCGCCTCGTGGCGCGCGCGGGCGGCGGCATCGCCGTGGCGCACCACCACGCGGTAGTCGGTGCCGTCCGCGTGGTCGTCGAGGGTGATCTCGGCGGTCATGGCGACGGGCTCCGGCTTCGCCGGGTGCCAGCTGCTGTCGACGGCGTTGGTGAACACGAGGCGGTGGAGCGGCTCGACGACGAGGAAGACGGAGTCGGTGTGCGGGACGAACGGTGCGCCGTCGTCGCTCATGCTCGTGACGAAGGCGCCGCCGGGACTCACCTCGAGTCGGTCCACGCGGGCGACGGTGGGTGCGGGCACCCACCACTGCGCGAGCAGGCTCGGCGTGGTCCAGGCCTCCCAGACGGCGTCGCGCGGGGCGCGGATCACACGGTCGAGGGTGAGGTCGCGTTCGGGGTCGATCGTGGTCATGGCTTCTCCTCCGGATCGCCGGCTCGTCGCAGATTACCTCCGCGTCGACACCCAGGGAACTCATGCGGTCCGCATGACGCGTCGAGACGGTTCGCGGTGCCATGATGTGCCTCACATGCTTCGGTTCAGAAGGGGGCGCGACGTGGACACGCTTCGCACCAGGGTGTCGGCGCGGCTGGGCGCCATCGTCGTCGCGGGCACGGTCGCGGCCGTGGTCCTCACCGGATGCGCCGCCGAGGCCGACCCGGTCGAGCGGGCGAAAGCCCAGGTGTCGGCGAAGGAGAAGGCGGTCGCCGAGGCGCAGACCGAGCTCACCACGGCGTCGGGCGCGTTCTGCGGCGCCAGCAAGGACTACATCGAGGCGCTCGACAGCTACGGCGACGTGCTCAACGACACCGCGCCCACCGTCGGCGATGTCCGCAACGCGGGCGCCGACCTCGCTGCGCCGCGGCAGGACGTGGTCGACAGCGCCGAGGCGGCCGTGACCGCCAACCAGGCGCTGTACGACGCGCAGCAGGAGCTCGTCGACGCGCAGGTCGCGCTCGCCGAGGCGGAGGCGGGTCCGACGGGCACGCCGACCGAACCCGCGCCCGCCGAACCCTCGAGCCCCCCGCTGGCGCCGACCGCCTCCGTCGAGCGGGTGAAGCAAGCGGAATCCGAGCTCGCGTCGGCCGAGGCATCCGTCACCGATGACACGCCCCTCAAGGACGCGGCCGAGCAGTTCAACAGCGCCGCGGTCGCGCTCGAGATGGCGTGGCTCGCGCTGTTCGCAGACGCAGGCTGCCTCACCGACGAGCAAGCGGTGCAGGCCGAGGCCGCGGTCCGTGCGTACACCTCGGCGCTGCAGCAGGACCTGCTCGTCGCGGGGTACTACACGGGCACCGTCGACGGCGTCTACGGGCCGCTGACGGTGCAGGCCGTCGAGGACCTGCAGAAGGCCGTCGGACTCCCGGTCACCGGCACCGTCGACAAGGCGACCGCCGAGGCGCTGCAGGCGAAGCTGGCCGAGCTGGGCGGCGCCGCCGCGCAGGAGTCGGTGGCGTCGACGGCAGCGCTGCAGCAGACGCTCAAGCTCTCCGGCTTCTGGGACGGGCCGGTCGACGGCGTGTGGACGCCGGAGCTGACCGCCGCGTTGCAGGCTTTCCAGACGGAGTTGGGCGTCGAGCCGACGGGGACGGTGGATGCCGCGACCGTCGCCGCATTCCAGAAGCGGGTCTCCGATCTGCAGGCGGCGGCCCCCGCGCCGACGCCCTCGCCCTCGAGCTCGGACGGCTGACCCGTGGCCGGCTACAGCCAGCGGCGCACCCGCGCGCGGTAGTCGTCGTACTCGGCGCCGAACTTCTCGCCGAGGTAGTGCTCCTCCGGCGTGATCGCGCCCCACCACAGGGCCGCCACTCCGAGGGGTGTGAGCACGAGCGCCCAGAACGACGGCCACAGCAGCGCCAGGGCGATGTCGAGCGCGATGAGACCGAGGTAGAGCGGGTTGCGGCTGACCCGGAACGGACCGCGGTCGAGGATCGTCCTGGTCGCGCCGCCCGGCAGCAGGGCGGTGCGGTGCCGGGCCATGAGCCACAGCGCCCAGCCGTTCCACAGGGCGAAGGCGACGATGAGCACGAGCGCGATCACCCGCGACGGTCCGACCGGGATCACGACCGGGTCGCCCACCACGGCCGTGAGGATCCATCCGGCCACGAGCGGCACCCCGAGCGCCACCGGCGGCCAGATCCGATACGCGGGCGCGTCCGCCATGCCCGCAGTGTAGCCCTGGCCACGCCACCGTCTACGCTGAGCCGGTGATCGTCGTGCCGCCCACATTCCGCGACGTGCCGCGGTGGCGCTAGCTGAGCCGGGTGGGCGTCCACGCCCACCGCTAGGGTCGTCCTCGTGGATGCACCCGACCTCGGTCATGCCGCCGTCGACCTCACCGTGGCCCTGATCGGCATCGACTCGGTGAGCCCCAGTCTCGTGCCCGAAGCGCCGGGCGAGGCGGGGATCGCGGCGTTCCTCTCGGACCGGCTCGGGACGGCCGGCTACGCCGTCCGGCTGATCCCCGCCGCGTCGGACCCGCGCCGCGTGAGCCTGGTCGCGACCCGCACGGGTTCGCGGCCCGGGCGGACGGTCGTGCTCAACGGGCACCTCGACACCGTCGGGGTCGAGGGGATGACCGATCCGTTCGCGGCCCGGATCGACGGAGACCGTCTGTACGGCCGTGGTGCGAGCGACATGAAGGGCGGGGTGGCCGGCCTCGTGGTCGCCGCCGAGCACCTCGCTGCGGTCGACGCACCGGGCACGATCATCGTGGCTCTCGTCGCCGACGAGGAGGATGCCAGCGTCGGCGCCGAGGCCGTGCTGCACGACCTCGCCGCGCGTGGACAGCGCATGGACCTCTGCCTCGTCGCCGAGCCGACGTGGCTCGACCTGGCGGTCGCGCATCGCGGATACGCGGTGGTGGAGGTGGAGCTCCGTGGCCGGGCGGCGCACTCCTCGCAGCCCGAGACCGCCGTCGACGCGATGCGCGGGCTCGGTGACCTCCTCACCGGGATCCGCGACGCCGACGACGCGCTGCGACGGCGGCCGCAGCATCCGTTGATCCCCTCCGGCTCGCTCATGGCGACCGTCGCTCGCGCCGGCACCGCGCCGTTCACCGTGGCGGCGTCGGCGCACGTCGTCGTGGAGCGGCGCACGCTGCCGGGGGAGTCGCCCGCCGACGCGCTCGGCGAGGTGCGGGCGCTCGTCGAGCCGGTGGTGTCCGCCACGACCGGCGTTACCGCGGACACGAGGCTGATCCTGTCGCGGGACGCGTGGGAGATGGATGCCTCGGGCCCGGCGTCCGACTTCGCCGACGAGCTCTCCGCTGCCCTCGTCTCGGCGGGCGGCTCGGTGCCGGCGCGCGTCGGAGCGCCCTACTGGATGGAGTCGGCGCTGTGGCAGGAAGCGGGCGTACCGACGGTCGTGTGCGGACCCGCGGGAGGCGGACTGCACGCCGTGGACGAGTGGGTCGACCTCGCTCAGGTCGAGAGATTCCCCGTCGCGGTCGCCGACGCCGTCGGCCGGTTCCTGGCGGGTGGCGTATGACGCAGAGCGATCCGCGCGACCCGCGCGGCTGCGCCGCCGACGCCCCGCTGCTCGCGGCTTGGCTGGAGTTCCAGCGCGACGTCGAGGCGGGTGACGTCGCGCCGTTCAGCATCCCGGGGCACAAGCACCGGCGCGACCTCTTCGGCGACATCGTCCGCGGCGACGCGCCGCTGTTCGCGGGGCTCGACACGATGAAGCAGAGCCGCGGGCTGCTCGCCGCCGCCGAGGGGCTGGCGGCGGAGGCGTGGGGTGTCGACTGGTGCCGTCTGTCGGTCGGCGGCTCCACGCATGCGAACCAGGCGGCGGTGCTCGCGCTCGGCCGACCCGGGCAGCCGGTGATCGTCTCGCGGACGCTGCATCGATCGGTACTGCTCGGCATCGTCTTCGCGGGACTCCGCCCCGTGTGGGTGCGGCCCGAGATCGACGCCGCGACGGGGCTGCCGGGCGCCGTGCCGGTCGCCGCGGTGAGGGCGGCGCTCGCCGAGCACCCCGACGCCTGCGGCGTGCTGATCGGCGACCCGTCGTACGTCGGCACCTTGTCCGACATCGCCGGACTGGCCGATGCGGCGCACGCCGCAGGGGTTCCCCTCGTCGTCGACGCGGCATGGGCGGCCTATTTCGGCTTCTCGCCCCTGGTTCCCGCCCACGCGCTCGACCGCGGAGCCGATGCCCTCGTGACGAGCGCCCACAAGACGCTTCCCGCCTGGAGCCAGGGCGCGCTGCTGCTCGCGCGCACGACGCGCGACGGCGGGCTGCTCGACCCCGACCGGCTGCAGCGCGGATTCGAGGCATCCCACACCACCAGTTCCGCGGGCGCGATCCTTGCGAGCACGGATGCGTCGCGCGCGATGCTGCAGCGCGACGGCGAGGAGCTCGTCGGACGACTGGTCCGGCTGGTGACCGAGGCGCGCCGACGGCTCTCTGAGGTCGAGGGTGTGACGGTGCTCGAGGGGCGTCCGGCGGGCCATCCCGATGGTGCGCTCGCCGTGGATCCGGCCAAGCTGGTCGTGCTGATCGCGGGCACCGGCGCGCACGGCCACGCGGTCGAGGACGACCTCCTCGCCGACGGCATCACGCTCGAGATGGCCGATCGCGACGTGCTCGTGCCGCTCCTCACCGTGGCCGACGACGAGCGCTCCCTCTCGGGGCTGGTCGTGGCGCTGGCCGCCGCGATCGGCCGGCACCGCGGCATCCCTCGTCCCGTCACGCCCTCGGCGGCGTGGTCGGTGGAGTCGCAACCTGCCCTGACCCCGCGCGAGGCCTTCTTCGCCACGCACGAGACGGTCGACGCCGAGGAGGCGATCGGACGCGTGTGCGCGGAACTCATCGCCCCCTACCCGCCCGGTGTGCCGGTGCTCGCTCCGGGTGAGGTCGTCACCGCGGGCGCGCTGGACGCGCTGCGCGAGACGAGGCGGGACGGCGGCCGCATCGCGTACGCCGCGGACCCGACGCTGGACACCATCCAGGTGGTCGCGGGGGTACCGTCGACGACCCCGGACGCCTAAGGTCGCGAGGGTGGGTGTCCGCAGCTTCGAGCACATCGGCCTCATCGTCGAGGATCTCGAGGCGATGGCGGGTTTCCTCGAGATGCTCGGATTCCACCGCGGCGAGAAGGCTCGCGTCGGAGGCCCGTGGGCGGATCGCGTCAACGGGCTCACCGGCACCGATGTCGAGATGGTGTTCCTCACCGCCCCCGACGGCTCGGGAGCGATCGAGCTCTCGCAGTTCCTGCGGCCGGAGAGCCCGGCATCCGTCGGCGATCTCCCGTCGAACACGCTGGGCCTGCGCCATCTCGCCTACCGCGTCGACGATGTCGAGGGAGTGCTCGCCCGGGTCCGTGCCGCCGGGTACGACACCATGGCGGAGCTCGTGAACTACGAGGACGTGTGGCTCGTCTGCTACGTGCGCGGGCCGGAAGGTCTCATCATCGAACTCGGACAGCGGCTCGACGACTGAGTCGCGGGATGTTCACGGAAGGGCGGCTCGTGTCGGCAGATCACGCCTCGGCTTTTCTCGCGCTCCACTCGGGTGCGGGATTCGTGATCCCCAACGCGTGGGATGCGGGGACCGCGCGCATCCTCGAGCAGGTGGGCTTCCCGGCGATCGCCACGACGAGCGCGGGCATCGCGTGGTCGTACGGCGTGCCCGACGGGGGAGCGCTGGATCCGGCCGTCATGTTCGAACGCGTCGCGGAGATCGCCGCCTCGGTGGGCGTGCCCGTGAGCGCGGATCTCGAGGCGGGCTACGGGGACACGCCGGAGGAGGTCGGCCGCACCGTGGCGCTCGCCGCCGAGCTCGGGGTGGTCGGCGGCAACATCGAGGACGCCGTCGCGGGCGCCCTGTTCCCGGTCGAGGAGGCGGCGGAGCGCCTCGCCGCCGCGCGTGACGCCGCACCGACGGGCGGCTTCGTGCTCAACGCGCGCACCGACGCCTACTTCATCGGCACGGCCGAGGATCCGTTCGCCGAGACCGTCGAGCGCGCGCAGCGCTACGTCGAAGCCGGGGCCGACTGCGTCTTCGTGCCGGGCGTCACGGACGAGGACACCATCCGCCGGCTCGTCGCGGAGATCCCCGCCCCCCTCAACGTCGTCGCCGGACTGGTGGCACCGGTCATCCCCGCTCCCACGCTCTTCTCGCTTGGCGTCACGCGGGTGAGCGTAGGCGGCAGCCTCGCCCGCGCGGCGCTCTCCGCCGTGGAGCGTGCCGGCCGCGAACTCCTCGAGACCGGCACGCTGGGCTTCCTCGACGGAAGCCTCGGCTACGGCGACGTGCAGCGCCGGTTCGGAGCCTGACTACCGCGCGGCGCGGTCCTTCTCCCTCGTGCGACGGCGTGCGCGTCCGGTGGGGGCGGCACTGTGCCGCTCGGCCTTCAGCCGTTCCGCTTCGAGCCGCTCGGCCTCCTCGCCTCCGATCGCCTCGCCGCGCGCGACGAGCCCGGCGACGTCCGACAGCGGGATCTGCTTGAGGAAGAGCGCCAGCACGAAGGCGATCGCGATGAACGGCACGAGGTACCAGAACACCGGCGCGAGCGCGTCGGCATACGCGTCCACGACTCCCGTCTTGACCGTGTCGGGCAGCGAGTTCAGCACCGAGGGGTCGATGCTCGATGTCGCCTCGCCCGCCTGCTCGGGGCTGGCTCCGGCATCCGTGAAGACCTTCGTCAGGTTCTCGGTGAGGCGCGTCGTGAAGAGCGTGCCGAACACGGCGGTGCCGAGCGCGGCACCGACCTCGCGGAAGTAGTTGTTCGTCGAGGTCGCGGTTCCGAGATCCGCGGCGGGCACGGCGTTCTGCACGACCAGCACGACGACCTGCATGATGCAGCCGAGCCCGACGCCGAACAGGAACAGGTAGGTGCAGATCAGCCAGATCGGCGTCGACGCGGTGAGCGTCGTCATCAGCACCATCGCGACGCCGACGATGAGCGTCCCGACGATCGGGAACAGCTTGTACTTGCCGGTCTTGGTGATGAGCAGGCCCGACGCGATCGACATGCCCATGACGCCGACCATCATCGGGAGCATGAGAAGACCGGATGCTGCGGCCGACGTGCCCGACGACATCTGGAGGAACGTCGGCACGAAGCCGAGAGCCGCGAACATGCCGATGCCGATCGCCATGCCGATGGCCGTGGCGTTGATGAAGATCGGGTTGCGGAACATCGACAGCGGCATGATCGGGTCGGCCGCACGCGACTCGGTGAAGATGAACAGACCGGCTGAGGCGACGAGCCCCGCGCCCCAGGCCCAGGTCGCCCCGGAGTCCCACCCCTGGTCGGCCGAGCCGCCGAAGTCGGTGAAGAAGATGAGGCATGTCGTCGCGGCCGACAGGAACAGCACGCCCAGCCAGTCGATCGGCTTCTCGGCCTTCTTGTTCGGCAGCTTGAGCGCGAACACGGCGATGAAGAACGCCGCGATGCCGACCGGGATGTTGATGTAGAACGCCCACTGCCACGTCATGTGGTCGACGAAGAAGCCGCCGAGGAGGGGGCCGGCGACGGCCGCGAGGCCGAAGATGCCGCCGATCGGGCCGAGGTACTTGCCGCGCTGGTCGGCCGGCACGATGTCGGCGATGATCGCCTGCGACAGGATCATGAGGCCGCCGCCGCCGAGCCCCTGGATCGCGCGGAAGACGACGAACATCCAGAAGTCGGTGGCGAACGCGCAGCCGACCGACGCCAGCGTGAAGATCGCGATCGCCACCATGAACAGTCGTCGCCGGCCGAGCACGTCGCCGAACTTGCCGTAGATCGGCATGACGATCGTGGTCGCGAGGATGTAGGCGGTCGTGATCCAGACCTGGTGCGAGACACCGCCGAGCTCACCGACGATCGTCGGCATCGCGGTCGAGACGATGGTCTGGTCGAGGCTCGACAGGAGCATGCCCGCGATGAGGGCGGAGAAGATGATCCAGATGCGCCGCTGCGTGAGCAGGAACGGCGCGTCTCCGCCGGGCTTGGCGGTCAGGGCGGTGGCGGTGGTCATTCGGGGGTTCCCATCAATGCGGTCTGCGTGGCGAAGAGGTCGCGCGCCGCGCCGATGCGCCGCTCGAAGATCTGGATGAAGGACTCGGCGTTGCCGGGCTTGAGGAACTCGCCGGCAGCCGATCGGACGAGGGCGCCGACGACCTGCGCGGCGACCTGGGCGCGGAGATCGCCCGACAGGAGGTTCTCGCGCTGCTCGATCAGGCGGGCGTCGAACTGCTCGCCCTCGAACCCGAGTTCGAGCATGCGCGCGAGCAGCCGCGGCTCCTTCTCGACCGCGCGGAACAGGTCCTGCACCGTGTCGGGGGCGATGTCGAGCGCGCGCCAGCGCTCCTCGGCGAGGAGAGCGAGGTCGGTGAGCAGGTTCGGTGAGATGCCCGGGTCGTCGGAGGCGCCGGCGAGGAAGCGGGCGATGGCGGCAGCATCCGATCGCTCCAGAGGGATGCCGAGGACGGCGTCGTCCTTCGAAGCGAAGTAGTTGAAGAACGTGCGCCGCGAGACCGCGGCCTCGCTGCACAGCTCCTCGACGGTGAAGCCGCCCAGGCCGTGCTCGGCGGTGAACCGCCGTGCGGCCCGGATCAGGGTGCGCGTGGTCTCGGCGCGCCGGCGCTCGCGAAGTCCTTCTGCACTATCTGTCACATCATGCAGTTTTGCACTAAAGGTATTCTCGTGCAAATTAGCAGGCGTTGCCGCCCTCCGGTGATGCGTTTCAACAGGTCAACCGCGCCTCCGCAGGACCGCACTGAGTTCGGAGGGCCTGCAGAGCCCCGGTTGACCTGTCGAAGTGGGGGCGGGTCAGTGCACGGGGCCCACCGTGGAGGCGCGCGGCAGCAGTTCGGGCAGCAGGTACACGCGCTGCACCGGGCGCCGCGCGCCCTCGCTGAGGCGGGCGACCATCGTCTCGACCGCGAGACGGCCGACCTGCTGCTTGGGCGGACGCAGGGCCGTGATGGCGGGCTCCGCGCTCTCGGCCACCTCGTCGTCGTACGCGACGATCGCGAGGTTCTCGGGGATCGACCAGCCGTGGTCGCGTGCGTGCTGCTGCAGCAGCACCGCCTGCGGGTCGTTGTGTATGAGGAGGGCGGTGGTGCGCGTCTCGCGGCAGCGCTCGAGCACATCGGCGATCAGCGCCTCGCGGGCGACCCCGTCCAGGGCGTCGAGCGTCGCGTCGACGTCGACGAGGCACTCGAGTCCGAGCCCCTCGACGGCGCGGTCCCACCCGCGGCGCAGCTGCCAAGAGGTGGGCGAGCCGGCCGAGGTGAGGATGCCGACGCGGTGGTGGCCCAGGGAAGCGAGGTGGTCGGCCGCGAGCGAGCCGCCGAAGACGTGATCGGTGGTGACCCACTCCAGGCGCGTGAGCGCCAGCGCCGACGGCACGCGCCGCTCGGCGAGCACCACGGGGATCGGCAGCGCCTCGAGCCAGTGCAGCAGGGCGCGCCCGTCGGCGCCGAGGGTCTCCGGCGCCACGATGAGCCCGTGCAGGCTCCCGGACTCGACGAGCGAGGCGATCTGCCGACGCTGGTCGTCGACGGAGTAGGTCGCGCCCCGGAGGATCAGCTGGACGCCGAGTTCGGTCGCCGCGGCCCGCGCGCCGATCATGATGTGGGGCCAGTAGTAGCTGAGCGACGGCACGACCATGCCGACCCGGAACCGGATGGCGGCGCCCGACGACGCGGGAACGGTCGTATCGAGCCGGCTGCGCAGCGTCGCGCCGCCGTGCACGCGCGTGACGAGGCCGCGGTCGGCGAGCTGTCCGATGTCGCGGCGGATGGTGAGCTCGGACACCCCGAGCTCGCGCGCGAGGCCGGCGACCCGCACCGAGCCCGAGCGGCGCAGCTCGTCGAGGATGTGCTCGCGGCGAGAGAGGCCGAAGGCGGGCGGGTCGGTGGGCTGCTCCATGATCGCCTCAGCGTACAAGTGTGTTCGAATCGGTTCAAGAGTGAACGAACGTGTTCGTTTTGGTTCCGGCATCGATCACTCTCACGAGAGGATTTCGCTGCGGGCACGCGGTCGTGCCCCCTTCGTGCGTCGATGCCGGTCCGGGTCCGCGAGCGCACGGGAAAAGCCCCAGGGGAAACGGAGACTGCGATGTCGCAGGGATGGATGCCTCGTCCGAAGGACGGACGGAGACCACGACGGGTGCGCACGACGCTGGCGGCGGTGGTGACCGCTGCCGTGGTCGCGGCGCCGCTCGCCGTGCCGACCATGGCTCAGGCGGCGGGCGCTGATCCCGTCACCGTGAACGTCACGGGCGCCGACATCGCGGCCGCCGCGCAGAACAAGAACGGCCTCACGTTCAAGGGCTTCGGCGTGCTGTCGGCGAACTCGACGAGCGCGCTCCTGCTGGACTACAAGTCGCAGCATCCCGACGCGTATTGGGAGCTCATCGAGACGCTGTTCGGCGGGGACCACCCGATCATGAACACCGTCAAGATCGAGATGGGCAACGACCGCAACACCTCGACCGGCCCGAACGCCTCGACGATGCGCACGCGCGACGAGTACCCCAACGTCCTCCGCGAGCCCGGCTTCCAGCTCGCCGCGGACGCGCAGCTCGTCGCCCACGGCGACGTGCACGTGAGCCTCCTGCGCTGGAATCGCCCGGCGTGGGTCGCGAATGACGCCGACCAGTACATCTGGTTCAAGAACACCGTGCTCGCCGCCTACCGCGAGTTCGGGATCATGGTCGACTCGATCAACCCCGACACGAACGAGACCTCGAGCCCCAACATCCAGCTGTACAAGAACTTCTCGGGGTGGGTCCGCGGCGACGAGAAGGGCTACGAGGGAGCCACCGCTTCCGATCCGAACAACGGCTTCGCGTCGGAGGAGGAGAAGACCCTCTACCGCGCCATCCAGACGATCGCGGCCGACACCGTCGGCACGCCGCCGGTCTCGTTCGGCAACGCCATGACCTCGGCCACCGACCCCTCGCTGCGCGACGCGGTCGACGTCGTCGGCTTCCACTACTCGAGCGCCGACGACAGCGCGGGCAACATGAAGAAGATCGCCGAGCAGCTCGACAAGGAGGTCTGGAACTCGGAGGGCCAGTCGACCTTCTCGAGCTCGGCCGACCGCCCGAACAACAACGCGAGCGACGAGCAGGGCGGCTTCGGCACCCAGTTCGGCGGCACCAACAGCGCGCTCGAGATGGGCAACTGGGTCACGACCGGCTTCACCGCGTCGCGGCGCACCATGAACATCTTCCAGCCGGCGATCGGCTCGTTCTACGACGGGTTCCAGTACTCGTCGAAGGAGCTCGTGAACGCCCGTGACCCGTGGTCGGGCTGGATGTACTACGACGGCGGCCTCGCCGTGATCGAGCACTTCACCCAGTTCGCGAAGCTCGGGTGGGAGAACGCCGACAACACCGCAGGCATCTGGCGCGCGATCCCGAAGGCGTCGGGCAGCGAGCTCGGCACGGGCAACCCGCCGGGCGGCGCGCGTGCCGGCGGAGCGTCGTACACGACGCTCGCGGCGCCGGACGCGTCGGACTTCTCGACCGTCATCATCAATGACTCGAAGTTCACGAAGACCTACCGGATCGTCGCCAAGGACCTGAACCTCGGCGCCGACCAGACCGGTGAGGTGTGGGAGACCCGGGCGGCCGACGGCGGCCAGGCGTACGACGCGAACTACCTGAAGCCGGTCGGCGAGGTCGCCCCCGCCGCCGACGGCACGTACACCGTCACGGTCAAGCCGTGGTCGGCCGTCACGTTCACGACGCTCGACCATGCGACCGCCGGTGCGGGCGGCAAGCTCTCCGCGAATGACGGCTACGGCAGCGCACTTCCGACGTCGAAGGAGTACACCGACGCCGACGGCGGCCGCGACGTGCTCGACACCGACGCGAGCGGCAACGTCAACGGCGTGACCGACGACGCGGTCCTCTACGCCGACGACTTCGACTACGCCGAGCAGGGCAACATCAAGGGCTACGACCCCGAGAGCGGTGAGCTCGCGGACGGCACGGTCTCGTACCTCGACAGCAGAGGCAACCAGGCCAAGCCCGCCGGCACGCCGGCCGTGCAGAGCGAGGACAACGGCGCCACGCCGCGGTACACGAACGACACGAACGGCGCGTTCGAGTCGGTCGCGACCCCGGACGCCGCGCACGACCGCGTGCTCCGCCAGCAGGTCGGCCCGGGAATGGCCGGCGGTGCATGGAACGGCGGCGACCCGAAGACGACGATCGGCGACGCCCGCTGGGCGAACTACACGGTCTCGTCGGACGTGCTGTTCGAGGCATCCGGATCCCAGTACGCGACCATCGGCGCGCGCGAGCAGGGCGGCACGGCCAACGGTCAGAGCGTCTCGGCGGCGGAGCTGAAGATCGACCCGACCGGTGCGTGGACGTTCATGCGCTTCGGCGCGACGCTCTCGACGGGCACGGTGGCGGGCAACGCCGCCGCGGCGTTCCAGACGGGCGCCGGCGTGTGGAACAACATCGCGGTGAAGGTGGCCGGCTCGGTGTACACGGCCTACGTCAACGGCGTGGAGGTCGCGACGTACACGGATGCCGCGCCCCAGGCGACCGGTCGCATCCAGCTGGGTTCGAGCTTCAGCTTCGTGCAGTTCGACAACCTGAAGATCGAGACGGTGCCCGGCTACACGCCGTACTACGCCGCCATGATCGACGGGATGCACCAGACCAGCTGGGCGGACCGCTCGGTGCCCGTGCTGCAGTTCGACAAGAACTGGAGCCACGCGAACGGCCAGGGCATGTTCGAGTGGCAGCGCACGGCCTCCAAGAGCACGGCGAAGGGAGCGTCGATGACGTACTCCTTCACCGGCACCGGTCTCGACATCATCGGCACCAACGCCGGCACCACCACCCTCGACGTGCTCGTCGACGGCGTGCAGGTCGCCACAGCGGCGCCGACGCTCGCGGCGGGCAGTGAGCGCACCACGTTCATCCTCCGCGGCCTGTCGAACGGACCGCACACGGTCGTCATCAAGACCGCGAACGACGCCTCGATCAACGTCGACGCCGTCGGCGTCGTCACCGCGACGGCCGACTCGGCGAAGGCCGACACCACGGCGCTCGCCGCGGCGGCGGACGCCGTGAAGGGCCTCGACGAAGCCGAGTACAGCGCCGAGACATGGGGGGTGTTCGCCGCCGTGAAGGCGAACGCGACCGCCGCGCTCGACGACCCGGCGGCGTACGGCCTCGACACCGAGGGTTCGGTGGCGATCGCGGCCCGTCTGACGGCGGCCGCGGACGGCCTCGTGCCGAAGGACGTCAGCCCCGACGTGCTCGACCTGGGCGTCGTGACCATCACCTCGACCGACCGGACGCTGCCCGCGAAGCTCGACCTCGCCGGCACGAACGCGAAGGTCACGTGGAGCCTCGCGTCGACGACGAGCGCGAAGAGCGTCGCCGAGCTGGGCACGTTCGCAGCGTCCGGCCGTTCGACCGAGAAGCTGTCGACGGGCGTGTACCAGCGCTTCAGCGCCACGGTGCTCGTCGCGCCGGCCGATCTCGACTACTTCATCGACTCGGGCGCGGCGGGCGCTCCGGCCGGATCGGTGTACGCGGCGGTCAAGGCATCCGCTCCGGGGCTCGTCAACGGCACCAGCGACCAGAAGTGGGATGGAACGACGGCGGGCACGACGTGGGGCTACTCGACCACGGCGACCACGATCGCGGCGGGCTCGCCGGGTGACTGGGGCTCGTCGTACGTCGGCGCCGACTACAACAAGCCGATCACCTACCACCTGACGCTGCCTGCGGGCTCGTACAACATCGTCGCCGTCCAGGCGCCGCGTGCGGGGCTCACGACCAACGTCTACTCGAAGGTGAAGGTCGCCGGCACCGAGACCACGAAGAATGCGACGTCGACGGGATCGGCGACGCCGGTGGCGCAGACGCTGACGCTCGACGCGGACGCCGTGGTCGACGTGGAGTTCGGCACCAACGGCACGAGCGGCTACAACGCCCGCCTCGCGCTCGTCTACGTGCAGAGCCTTCCTCGTGACCTCGGGGTGCAGGGCGCGCTGACGGTCGACGAGGACCTTCCCGAGACGGTGACGGTCGCAGGCGCCGAGAAGGCCGTCGATTGGGATGCCGCCTCCGCCGCGCAGTCGCGCACGGTGTACGGCAAGCTCACGGTCACGGGCCGCCTGACCGACACCGATCAGGCCGTCGTCGCGGGCTACGAGATCGTCCCGCCGGCGCTGGTGTACTACATCGATTCGGGAACGAGCGGGGCGGCCTCGCCGCAGTACACCGCGGTCGCCGGGTCGGTGAGCCTGCGGAACTCCACCGTCGACGAGGTCTCGACATCTCCAGATCAGTGGGGCTACGTCGCCGACGGCATGAAGACGAAGGGCACCACCGACATCAACGACAAGTACTCGACGGGTCTGTACCAGGACACGACGAAGCTCGTCTACCGTCTGCCCCTCGACGCGGGCACGTACACGCTCACGGGCGGATTCACCGAATGGTGGGGTCTGAACCGCGCGATGTATCAGACGGTGTCGGTGGGCGGCACCGAGCTCGCCAAGGGCACGGTCCCGCTGTCGGGCTCGAGCGGGCCGATCGCCGCGCCGCTCACCTTCACGCTGACGGCTCCCGCCACCGTCGACTACCTCGTCACCAACGAGGGCGCCGGCGCTGAGAAGCCCGTCATCTCGTGGCTCGCCGTGGCCGATGAGACGCGCCCCGGCGCGCCGCAGAACGTGACCGCCGCACTTGCGGGCGACACTTCGATCACGGTCGCGTGGGATGCCTCGACTCTCACCGGTCCGGGATTCACGGGGTACCGCGTGTACGAGGCGGGCGGCACCGACCCGGTGTGCGAGACGAGCAGCACCAGCTGCACCGTCCGGGCGCTCGAGCTCGGCACGACCCACGCGTACGAGGTCGCGGGTGTGAACGCACTCGGCGAGGGCGAGCGGTCGGCGGCGACGGCATCCGTCACCCTCCCGGAGGTCGCCTCGAACGACGGCGCGAAGACGGCGCCGGCCAAGGGCGTGCTCTCGTCGAACGACGGATGGGACACCGGCCTCAAGGACGGCACGTTCCAGCTGACGATGAACCTGTGGTGGGGCGAGAACGGCTCGCTGTTCAAGCTGTACCGCGACGGCGAGCTCGTCGCCAAGGTGCCGCTCACGATGATGACGCCCGGCGCGCAGAGCGCGGTCGTCGACATCAAGGGCCTGGTGAACGGCAGCTACGTGTTCACCGGTGAGCTGGTCAACTCGAAGGGCACGACCGCGACGCAGCCGCTCACCGTGAAGGTGACGGATGCCTCGCCCGGCAAGCCCGTCCTGTCGAGCGACGCACGGGGCGGCACCGGGTCGTACACCGTCACCGCCGACCTGTGGTGGGGCACCAACGCCACCTCGTACCGGTTCCTCGAGAACGGCGTCGAGGTCGGCGCGGGCGAGCTGAAGGCGGCCACCCCGGGCGCGCAGCGCGCGACCCTGCCGGTCGCGGGCAAGGCCAAGGGGACGTACACCTACACGGTGGAGTTCACGAACGCCGCCGGCACGACGGTGAGCGCACCGCTCAAGGTGACGGTCTCGAAGTAGCGGGACCCGCGGGCCCGGCACCCGCAGCAGCGTCCGGCCTCCGCCCTCGTGGCGGAGGCCGGACGCTGCTATGCGACGGTGGGGATCACCAGGTCAAGAGAGTTCCTTCTCTGTGTGGGCCGCCGACGTGTGACCTGCGGCGGGGGTGGTCGGATGCGACGTGGGGGCGCGGTCGCCGCGGGTCTTGATGAGGCTCGCCGTCGTCGCGACCGCGATGGTCGCGGCGATGAACAGCAGTGAGAACCAGATCGGGATCTCGGGCGCCCACTGCATCGGCTCGCCGCCGTTGATGAAGGGCAGCTCGTTCACGTGCATCGCGTGCAGGACGAGCTTCACGCCGATGAAGGCGAGGATCACGGCCAGGCCCTGCGCCAGATAGACCAGGCGCTCGAGCAGACCGCCGATCAGGAAGTACAGCTGCCGCAGCCCCATGAGCGCGAACGCGTTCGCGGTGAACACGATGTACGCCTCTTCTGTCAGCCCGTAGATCGCCGGGATGGAGTCGACGGCGAAGATCAGGTCCACGAACCCGATCGCGACGATCACGAGGAGCATCGGCGTCACGAAGCGACGACCGGCCTTCACGACGGTGAGACGGTCACCGTTGTAGTCGTCGCTGACCGGCAGGCGACGGCGAACGTATCGCATGAACCGGCCCTGCGAGGGATCCGCCTCACCGTGCGTGAAAGCCTGCCGATAGGCGAGGAAGAGCAGCAGCGCTCCGAAGAGATAGAAGATCCACGAGAAGTTCTCGATCAACGTGGCGCCGACCGCGATGAAGACGCCCCGGAGCACCAGCGCGATCACGATGCCGATCATCAGCACCTTCTGCTGGTAGATCTTCGGAACGGCGAATCCCGTCATCACGATGAGGAAGACGAAGAGGTTGTCGATCGACAGCGCCTTCTCGGTGAGGTAGCCCGCGAAGTACTCGCCGCCGTAGGTCCAGCCGGAGACGACACCGACCCCGATGCCGAACAGCAGCGCCAGACCGATGTAGAACGCGGACCAGCGGGCCGACTCGCCGATCGTGGGCTCGTGGGGCTTGCGGACGTGCGCGAAGAACTCGTAGACGAAGAACGCGATGGTGATCGCAATGGTGATGACCCAGACGAGCGGGGTGATGTTCAAGGAGGCTCCAGACCTGGCGTGACTGATCGACGCCAAGGTCTTCTCCATCCTCGTGATCGAGGACCGATGACCCGGGATGCACCATGCATCCGTAGTGACGAGCCGATCGTGGCGGAGTACTCCCCTTGGGGTTGCGAGCCTACGGAGCCTTCCCCGGCTCTTCCTGAGAGCAAGCCGAGTGCGCCCGACGACGGCCGCCCGCTTTTCCGGCAGGATGGCGGAAAGCGCCCGCGATCGCTGCGGGCGAGGATGAGGGTCGACGGTGACGCTGCGCAGCTCCCACTGGTATTCGGGCGACGACCGGAACGCCTACATCCATCGGGCGTGGATGCGTCGCGGTGTGCCGGACTCGGCCTTCACGGGGCGTCCGCAGATCGCGATCGCGAACACCGCGTCTGACCTGACGCCGTGCAACGCGCACCTCGACGAGGTCGCGCAGTCGGTGAAGAACGGCATCTACGAGGCCGGCGGCATCCCGCTGGAGCTGCCGGTGGTGTCGCTGGGCGAGACGAACGTGCGCCCGACGGCGATGCTGTGGCGCAACATGGCGGCGATGGCGACGGAGGAGATGCTCCGCGCGAACCCGATCGACGGTGTCGTGTTGCTCGGCGGCTGCGACAAGACGATCCCGTCGCTGCTGATGGCCGCGGCATCCGTCGATCTTCCCGCCGTCGTCGTCCCCGGGGGCCCGATGCTCACCGGCCACTTCCGGGGCGAGGCGCTCGGCTGCGGCACCGACGTGTGGCGGCTCTCGGAGGAGGTGCGCGCGGGAACGCTCAGCGAGGCGATGTTCCTGAAGAGCGAGTCGTCGATGATCCGCTCCAAGGGGCATTGCAACACCATGGGCACCGCATCGACCATGGCCCTCGTCGCCGAAGCCCTGGGCGTCGTGGTTCCCGGAGTCGCGGGAACGCCCGCACCGGACGCCCGCCTGCTCGAGGCCGCGCACCTCACCGGCGCTCTCGCCGTGGCACTGGTCGCCGAGGACCGCCGCCCGTCGACGTTCCTCACGAAGGCGAACTTCCACAACGCGATCGTCGCGCTCGCCGCCATCGGCGGCTCCACCAACGCGGTCGTGCACCTGCTCGCGATCGCCGGGCGCCTGGGCATCGACCTCACGATCGACGACTTCGACCGCATCGGCGCCGAGGTGCCGCTGCTGGTCAACCTGCAGCCTGCCGGGCAATACCTCATGGACGACCTCTTCCGCGCCGGCGGCTTCCTCGCCGTGATGCGCGAGGTGCGCGACCTGCTCGACCCGGGGGCCCTGACGATCACGGGGCGCCCGTTCGTGGAGTACCTCGACGAGGCGCGTATCTGGGACGCGGACGTCATCACGCCGCGCGACACCCCGCTGCAGCCGCACGCCGGCATCTCGGTGCTGCGCGGCTCGCTCGCTCCGGGCGGTGCGCTCATCAAGCCCGCGGCGGCGTCGCCGCACCTGCTGAAGCACCGCGGCCGGGCGGTGGTGTTCGACTCCATCGAGGACTTCCACGCCCGCGTCGATGACCCCGATCTCGACATCGACGAGAACTCGGTGATGGTGCTGCGCGGCTGCGGGCCGAAGGGCTACCCGGGCATGCCCGAGGTGTCGAACATGCCGCTTCCGAAGAAGCTCCTGGAGCGCGGCATCCGTGACATCGTCCGCATCTGCGACGGCCGCATGTCGGGCACCGCGTACGGCACCGTGGTGCTGCATGTCACCCCCGAGGCCGCCGCCGGGGGACCGCTCGCGCTCGTGCGGACCGGCGACTGGATCGAACTCGACGTGCGCGACCGCCGTCTCGACCTCGTCGTGCCGGCGGACGAGCTGGCGAGTCGGATTCCGAACCAGGCCACCGTCGACGGCTACGCGAACCCGCGGCGCGGGTGGGAGCGGCTCTATGTGGACCACGTGCTGCAGGCCGACCGCGGCGCCGACCTCGACTTCCTCATCGGAGCGTCGGGTTCGGAGGTGACGCGTGAATCCCACTGAGCGTGCGTACGACGCGGTGCCATTGCTGGTCGCCGGCTCGAAACGTCCGGGAGACGAGGTGCTGCCGCTGTCGGGTCGGCTGTTCACCTTCCGGCCGGGGGTCCGCGGCATCCGTCCCCACCTGTGGGCGGGGCGATGAGAGCTCTCGTGATCACGGCGCCGCACCGCGCCGAGATCCAGGAGGTCCCCGACCCCGAGCCGGCGGCAGGCGAGGTCGTCGTCGACGTGCGGCGCGCCGGGATCTGCGGCACCGACATCGAGTTCTTCACCGGGGAGATGGCGTATCTGCACGCCGGTCATGCGGCCTACCCGATGCGGATCGGCCACGAGTGGACGGGCACCGTCTCGGACGTCGGCGCCGGCGTCGACCCCGCGTGGATCGGGCGACGGGTCACAGGCGACACGATGCTCGGATGCGGCGCGTGCCGCCGGTGCGAGCATGGCCGCCAGCACGTGTGCGAGAACCGGCTCGAGGTCGGCATCCGCGGTGGGAAGGCGGGTGCGCTCGCCGAGAAGGTCGCGACCCCCGTCTCGTCGCTGCATCGGCTGCCCGATGGCGTCGATGACGCGATGGCCGCCATGGTCGAGCCGGGCGGCAACGCCTTCCGCGCTGTGCAGGGCGCGGATCTGCACCCGGGCGATCGCTGTCTGGTGCTCGGCCCGGGCACGATCGGGCTGCTGAGCGCGATGTTCGCGCGCGCTGCCGGCGCCGAGGTGCACCTGCTCGCCCGCGACGACCGCGCCCTCGAGTTCGCGCGGTCGCTCGGCTTCGACCACATCTGGACGCAGGAACGGATGCCGCCACTGCCGTGGGACGCCGTGATCGAGGCATCCAACGCGCCGCAGCTTCCTGCGAAGGCGCTCGATCTCGTCGAGCCGGGCGGGCGGGTCGTCTACATCGGCCTCGCCGGCACGCCGAGCCTCATCGACACCCGCGACCTGGCGCTGAAGGACGTGACCGCCGTCGGCGTGCTCAGCGCCTCGCCCGGCCTGGCCGGCACGATCGACGCCTACGCCTCCGGTGTCGTCGATCCGCGACCTCTCATCGCCGCGACGGTCGCCCTCGAGGAGCTGCCCGCGATCCTCGCCGGCGAGCGGCCTGCGGGTGCGGGACCGGGTCCGAAGTTCCACGTCGCGCTGTGACCTCGGACGAGAACACCCCCGGCCGCGGGCCGGGGGTGTTCGCTTCGTGAGCAGAGCGGGTCAGACGGGCTTGGTGTACGTGTCGTTGCTGAAGCCGGTGATGAAGTAGCCGATCGGGTTGAGCAGGAACAGCAGGAAGAACGAGAACGCGCCGCCGTGGCCGAACGCCCGGCCGTTGCGGAAGGCGACGATGATCGCGAGCACGATGTTGGCGATCGGCACGAACCACAGCAGTCCGAGCCAGGCCGAGTACCCCGCGACCTTGACGAGCACGAACAGGTTCACGATCGGGATGATCGCGAGCCATCCCGGGTAGCCGGCCTTGGTGAACGTCCTCCAGTAGGCGGCGATCGTGGCGACCCAGTAGATCAGGCCGACGACCACGTAGCCGAAGACGGCTCCGGCGGAGACGGCCTGGTTGATGGGCTCGATGTCAGAAAGCAGAGTCATGCGCTGAGCGTATGGGGTCCGGACGTGCCGACCTCGTATTGCCGCCCGTCGGTCAGGCGACCTTGGTGTCGATGCCCGGCTCAGCCACCGATGCGGTGGGCTCGACCTTCCCTCGGATGAAGAAGAGCAGCACGATCCCGGCGATGACCACGGCGATGTTGCCCTGAGCCGCGATGGCGGTGAGCGCGCCGTCGGCGGGGTAGGCCGACTGCAGGAAGATCGACGGATCGGTCGTCGCGTGCAGCAGGATCGGCCAGATCAGGTTGCCCGTCACGCGCAGAGACAGGTACATCAGGATGCCGAAGGCGAACGTGTAGACGAGCTGGAATCCTGTGGCGAGCGGCGATTGTCCCGACAGCAGGTTGCCCGAGTGCAGCAAGGCGAACAGCAGGGCCGAGACCAGCGCCACCACGATCTCGCGGTAGCCGCCCTTGCGCATGAGGTTCACCACGAAGCCACGGGTGAGCACCTCTTCGGCGAAGCCGATGAACAGGCCTGCGACGACCCAGGCGACGACCACGCCGGCGCCGGTCGCGCCGTAGTCGATCGTCGCGAACCGCAGCACGTTGAACAGCAGCACCACGGCGACGGCGATCCACATCCATCCACGGCCGCGGATGGGCTGCGGGCCGAACAGCTCGCGCAGCCAGCCCACCGACCACGCGAAGACGACGAGCAGCACTCCGCCGAGCGCGATCGGCAGTGCCGTGCCGAACCAGGTGAGAGCCGCCGGATCGTCGGTCGAGGTGACCAGCGGAAGGAACGCGAACGATCCCAGCTGATACAGCGCGTAGTACGCGACCACCAGCAGCAGGGCACGCCACCAGCCGCCCCGTTCCCAGAAGCGCCGCCATCCGTTGGTGCCGCGGGCGGATTCGGTGGTGTCGGCGTGCATCGGGTCCCCTGTCTCGCGTGTCGACCGGTGTCTCACCCTAGCGGCCGGGTGCAACGCCTTCCCTCATCCACACGGGCGATGCGCTCAGCGGCCGGTGCCCCACAGCCGGTTCGTCTGGGCGTGGGCCTGCAGCAGATCGTCACGCGCCGCTTCGAGCGCGCGCTGCGCGTCGATGAAGGCATCCCGTGCCTCGACGAGACGGACAGGGACCCCATCCTCCAGGCTTCCGATGCTGAAGCTGTGCGTCCACGACATGGCGTGCTCCTCTCGTGCGAGCCGGATCTCGGCGCGCCCCCGAACCGGCCGGGGAAGTGTCTCCCCGATGCCGTGCCACGACGCTAGACAGCGGCATCCGTCTCGTCCACGGTGCGATGAAACACCAGGACACGGGCCGTAACGCACGTCCGTGCGGGTGGTCGTACGACCTTCGTCCGATGGCGGCTCAGCCCTCCACACGGCGAGTCTGAAGACACCAGGACGCGCGGCGCTTCGCGTCGCACGCGTCGGAGGCCAGAATGAGCGAAGGGCACAACCATGAAGAAGCAGATCCTCCTCGGGGCCGGCGCGCTCGTGCTGGTCGCCGTCCCGGCCGTCATCGGGCTCTGGGGCAACACGTCGTTCGCGCAGTCCGTACCGGTGCGCGTGCCGTCGTCGGGGCAGGTCGTCACGCCGGCGCCCGTCGCACCGACGCCCTCGCCGTCGGCGACCGTCGACGACCACGGCGGCGACGTTCCGCGCGATCAGCGCACCGAGCCCGGCGACGACCGCGACGTGAACGGCAGCGGGTCGACGGGGGCGACGCCCGGCACCACTGTTCCGCCGGTCGACGACCACGGTGGTGACGTCCCGCGCGACCAGCGCACCGAGCCGGGCGACGACCGGCGCGGCGGCGGAAGCGACGACAGCGGCAGCGGCCACGGCGGCCACGGCGGAGACGACTGAGTGGCACCCATCGACGCCTCGTCCGCCCCGACCGCTCCGATCCCGGTCGGGGCGGCACCCGTGCCGTGGGTCACGGTGGTCGCGGCATCCGTCGATCCGGAGCCGGCACGAAGGCCGCTGCGCACGCGAACGGTCGTGCTGCGACTGGCCGCCGGGCTCGCCGCGATCCTCGTCGTGGTCGGACTGCTCGCCACGTTCGCGGCCCAGTGGCTGGCCGAGCGGGAGGCGGTGAACGACGCGGCGAACGTCGCCGACGTGCTGGCGGGTGCCGTCATCCAGCCGTCCTTGACGTCCGCGCTGGCCGACGGCGAGCCCGCCGCGGTCGACGCGTTCGACCGGATCATCCGCGGTCAGGTGCTCGGCGACGACATCGTGCGGGTCAAGATCTGGAGTCCCGACGGAGTGGTGCTCTACGCCGACGAGCCGCAGCTGATCGGCCGGTCGTTCGAACTCGACGACGCCCAGCGTGAAGCGCTGTCGAACCCGTCGACCCGCGCCGCGATCTCGGACCTGTCGGAGGAGGAGAACGAGTTCGAACCGGGGTCGCGGCTCCTCGAGGTGTACCGCCCGGTGTGGGCGCCGGACGGCCGCGAGCTGCTGTTCGAGGTCTACCTCCCGTACGAGCCGGTCGCGGCCCGGGCTGCCGACCTCTGGCGGGGCTTCGCGGGCGTGACGACGAGCAGCCTGCTGCTGCTGCTCGTGCTGACGGCGCCGATCGTGTGGGGGCTGCTGCGGCGCCTCCGCAGCGAGGAGCGGCGCCGCGCCGATCTCTTGCAGCGGGCGATGGATGCCTCGGACGCCGAGCGGCGACGCGTCGCGGGGACGCTCCACGACGGACCCGTCCAAGAACTGGTCGCCACCAGCTACGCCGCGGAGGGCGCCGCTGATGCGGCCGCGCGTCGCGGCGACACCGAGGCGGGCGAACAGCTGCGCGAGATCGCCGGCGCCGTCCGCGGCAACATCCGCGTGCTGCGGTCGCTGCTCATGGACATCTACCCGCCCGGACTCCGCGCGGCGGGATTGGCGCACGCCCTCCACGATCTCGCGGCCACGGCGCGCAGCCGCGCCGTCACCGTCGAGCTCGACATCCCGGCGCCGCCGCCCGAACTCGCCGAGTCGGACGAGCAGCTCGTCTACCGCGTCGCCCAGGAGACGCTCCGCAATGCGGTGGCCCACGCGGCCCCGTGTCGCGTGATGATGCGCCTGGCCGTCGAAGGACCCGACCTCGTGTTCGAGGTCGCCGACGACGGGCCCGGCTTCGACCCCAGGATCCTGGACGAGCCGGCGGAGGGGCACCTCGGCACGCGTGTGCTGCAGGACGTCGCCCAGCAGGGCGGTGCGGAGCTGCGGCTCGCCACTCGGACCGGCGCCGGCACCCGCTGGCGGCTGCGCATCCCGGCGATCGCCGCGCGACGGGAGAGCGGATGATCCGGGTGATCGTGGTGGACGACCATGCGATGGTGCGCGAGGGACTCGCATCGGTGCTCGCTGCCGACGGAGACATCGAGGTCGTCGCGGGCGCGGCGAACGGCGCCGAGGCCCTGGAACTCGTGGCAGGGCAGCAGCCCGACGTGGTCGTGATGGACCTGTCGATGCCCGTCATGGACGGCGTCGCGGCGACGCGGGCGGTGCGTGAGGCGACCCCCGAGACCCGCGTGCTGGTGCTCACCTCGTTCACCGACCGCGAGCGCGTGCGGCGGGCGCTCGAGGCCGGTGCGACCGGGTATCAGCTGAAGGATGCCGAACCGGCCGACCTTCGCGCGGCCGTGCGGGCGGTGGCCGCCGGTCATGCCCCGCTCGACCCGCGCATCGCGACGGCGCTGCTGCCCGCAGCATCCGTCCCCCGTCAGCTGAGCGATCGCGAACGCGAGGTGCTCTCGCTCGTGGCCGAGGGCCTCGCCAACAAGCAGATCGCGACGCGGCTCGGCATCGCCGAGCGCACCGTCAAGGCGCACCTCGGGAGCATCTTCCGTGAGATCGGCGTGGCGGATCGCACGAGCGCCGCGCTGTGGGCGCGCGAGCACCTGGAGTGACGGATGCTGCGGCCCGTGCGATCCGCGCAGCTCAGCGGCTGATGACCTTCGGCGCGGCGACGCCCTTCAGTCCCGCGACGCCGAACTCCTGGCCGTAGCCTGACGCCTTCGTGCCGCCGAACGGCACCACCGGATTCAGCGCGCCGTGCTGGTTGATCCACACGGTGCCCGCTTGCAGGCGCTGGGCGACCTCGACGGCGGCGTCGACGTCGGCCGACCACACCGAGGCGCCGAGCCCCTGCGTCGAGGCGTTCGCGCGGCGGATCGCATCGTCGACGTCGGAGTAGCGGATCACCGGGATGGCGGGACCGAACTGCTCCTCGTCGACCAGGCGCGCGCCGTCCTCGATGTCGGCGACGACGGTGGTGCGGTAGAACAGCGGGCCGAGCTCGGGCGCGGCCTCGCCGCCCACGACGACCCGCGCGCCGCGCGCTCGCGCGTCGTCGACGAGGCTGCGGACGATGTCGAACTGCTTCTCGTTCTGGAGCGGGCCGAGCACGTTGCCTTCGTCGAGGCCGCGGCCCATCGGCATCGCCCGCGCCATGCGGGCGAGCGTGTCGACGACCTCGTCGTACACCGAGTCGTGCACGTAGAGGCGCTTGAGCGCGGCGCAGGTCTGGCCGGTGTTGATGAAGCAGCCCCAGAACAGGTTCTCGGCGATCGCGGCGGGGTCGGTGCCCGGAAGCACGATGCCGGCGTCGTTGCCGCCGAGCTCGAGCGTGAGGCGGGCGAGATTGCCCGCCGAAGACTCGACGATGCGACGGCCGGTCGCGGTCGAGCCCGTGAACATGATCTTGTCGATGCCGGGGTGGCCGGCGATCGCCGCGCCCACCTCCCTGTCGCCCGAGACGACGGTCAGCACGCCTTCGGGCAGGTGTCGGTTGTACACCTCGGCGAGGGCCAGCACCGACAGCGGCGTGAACTCGCTGGGCTTGACGACGACGGTGTTTCCCATGCGCAGCGACGGCGCGATCTGCCACACCGAGATCATCATCGGCCAGTTCCAGGGGCCGATCGCGCCCACGACGCCGAGCGCGTCGTAGTGCACTTCGGCACGCGAGTCGCCGGCCTCGAAGACCACCTCGGGCTCGAGCGGGGTGTCGGCTGCGGTGCGGGTCCACACCGCGCAGGCGCCCACCTCGAACCGCGCGTTGGGGCCGTCGAGCGGCTTGCCCTGCTCGCGCGACAGCAGCTGCGCGAGCTCCTCGGCGTTCGCCTCGAGGTCGTCGGCGATGGCGTTCAGGATGCGGGAGCGCTCCGCGTGGCCGAGCGCGTTCCACGCGGGCTGGGCCTGGCGCGCGGCGGCGATCGCGGCGTCGAGGTCGGCCACGGTGTGGACGGGCGCGTAGCCGATCGTCTCGCGGGTGGCAGCATCCGGAATCGCCCGCCCCTGGGTCTCGGAAACGGTGATGGCGTCCAGAATCGACGTCGCGACGGTCATGGGATCCTCCTCGATCGGGTCTGACTCGATTGTCGGAGGATGCTGCGCGCCGCAGTTGACCGCGCGCGCAGGCTGCTTGACCGCCCGCGCTACGCCAGGCGCACGCCGCTCGGCGGCACGCCGAAGTGCGCGCGGAACGTGCGGCTGAAGTGCGCCGCGTCGACGAAGCCGTTCGCCAGCGCGACGTCGGTGATGGAGCGGTGCGCCTGCTGCGGATCGACGAGCACGTCGTAGCAGCGCTCGAGGCGGCGGGTGCGGATGACCGTGGAGACGGTCGTGCCCTGCTCGTTGAACAGGGCGTGCAGGTGGCGCACCGAGATGAAGTGCGCCGCCGCGATCTGGCCGGGGGAGAGCTCGCTGTCGGAGAGGTGCTCGTCGATGTGGTCGAGCACGCGGCGCATCAGCGTGCCGTGCGCGTCGGTGCTCGTCGCCTCGCGGCCGAGGTTGGCCTCGAGCAGCGTGCCCACCATGTCGACGGCGGTGCGGAACATGCGGCGCGCCAGATGCGCGTCGAGCTCGCCGGCGCCCCGGGCGAGCGAGGCGACGTAGGGCGCGATCATGGCGCCCACGCCGCCGGCGCCGTCGAGGCGCGTCGCGGTGAGGCGGCCGATCGTCTCGGCGGGGATGTCGAGCATGATCTTCGGGAACATCACGACCGACATCCGCATCTTCTCGTCGAAGAGCAGCGAGTACGGGCGGTCGGTGTCGTAGATCGCCATGTCGCCGGCGCGCAGCGAGATCTCGCGGCCGTCCTGCACGATGAGCCCGCTGCCCCGCTCGATGAGCGAGAACTTGAAGTACTGCTGCGGTGCGCGCGCGATCAGGCCGGGGGTGCGGTGGACGCTGTGCCCGTCGGCGGCGATGTCGAAGACGTGGATGTCGCCGGCCACGGCGGCGTCGAGCGCGCCGCGGAAGCTCTCGTCGTGCTCGGCGTGGACGTCGAGCGCGACGACCGCGTGCGAGACGGCGTGGCGGTACGCCGTGAACGACAGGGGTTCTTCTGACATGGGCTCACCTCACTGTGGCCGAATCGTATACGATGCGCGAGTTTAGCACGCGGGCATCCGTTGTGCCCCCACAGGCAAGGACTCTGCCCGCGGCGTCAATCCCGGGTGCGGCCGCCTCGGGACGATGATCCCGACCCGACCTGAGCATCGAAGGAGCTGCACATGGCCACCTCCGGCCCCACGACCTCGACGACCCGCACGGCAGCGCATCGCCGTCTCGGGGTCCTCGCGGTCGCATTCATGATCATCGCCGCCTCGGCGCCGTTGACCGTCGTCGCCGGCGGCGTGACCAGCGCCTACTCGGTCACGCACGTGGACGGCATCCCGTTCGGCTACATCGTCCTGGCCGCGGCGCTGGCGATCTTCGCGATCGGCTACGCCGCGATGAGCCGCTTCATCACGAACGCCGGCGCGTTCTACTCCTACGTCTCGCAGGGGATCGGCCGACCCACCGGCGTCGGCGCCTCGGTGCTCGCACTCATCGCCTACAACGCGATGCAGATCGGCATCTGGGGCATGTTCGGCTTCCAGATCTCGTCGTTCATCGAGTCCAAGACCGGGTGGGCGAGCCCGTGGTGGGTCTGGGTGATCCTGGGGATCGTCGTCGTCGGCATCCTCGGCGTGAACCGCGTCGACCTCTCGGCGAAGGTGCTCGGTGTGCTCGTCGCGCTGGAGTTCCTCGCGGTCATCGTCTTCGATGTCGTGGCCTTCGCGAACCCCGCCGAGGGCTTCACCGTCGCACCGATGACGCCGTCCGCGCTCTTCGTACCGGGCGTCGGGGCCGTGCTCGCGTTCGGCATCGCCGCGTTCATGGGCTTCGAGTCGGCCGCGATCTACGGCGAGGAGTCGAAGGACCCCCAGCGCACCATCCCGCGGGCGACGTTCCTCGCGGTCGCCGTCATCGGCGTGTTCTACGCGATCTCTTCGTGGGCGCTCGCGCTCGCCGTCGGCCCGGCGAAGATCACCGACCCGACCGGCATCACGCCCGAGGAGGCCGGGCCGCCGCTCTTCTTCAACTTCGTCGCCGAGCACCTCGGCGTGCTGTGGGTCGACCTGATGTCGATCCTCTTCATCACGAGCCTGTTCGCCGCCCTGGTGAGCTTCCACAACGCCGTCTCGCGATACGCCTTCTCGCTGGGCCGCGAGGGTGTGCTGCCCCGCCAGCTGGGGACCGTGCGCACCTCCAGCGGTGCGCCGTGGGCGGGCTCGCTGGCGCAGTCGGTGCTGGCGCTGGTCGTGATCATCGGCTTCGCGATCGCCGAGAGCGGCTGGAACCGCGAGAACGGCCCCTACCCGGTGCTGACCCTCTTCACCTGGCTCACGAACCTCGGCGCCTTCGGCCTCGTGCTGCTCATGGTGCTGGTCTCGGCAGCCGTGATCGGCTTCTTCCGCCGTGATGGACGCGATGTCGGCGCGGGCAGCCGGTTGGTGGCGCCGATCGTCGCCCTCGTCGCGCTCGGGATCGTGTGGATCCTCATCCTCGTGAACTGGGACGTGCTCCTCGGCCAGCCCCAGTCGACGCCGACGACGTTCATCCTTCCCGCGATCCTCCTCGTGCCCTCGATCGCTGCGGTGCTGTGGGCGTACTGGCTCCGCAAGGCCAAGCCCGCCGTCTACCGCCAGATCGGCCACGGCGCCGAGGAGGCGGAGGCGCCCCACCTCGGCAGCGAGCCCGTCGGCGTGTGACCCGCTGACGCCGAGAAGAAGGGCGACGGATGCTGCAGCATCCGTCGCCCTTCGTGTTCTGGCGTGCGGCATCCCGGTGAGGCCGTCTGCCGTCGTTCAGAAGGGTGCTTCTGTGCCCAGCCCGTCGTCGATGTGGGGCCGGGGAGAGGGGCGCACCGTGAAGGTGGGGACTTTGCGCTCGGGTTGCACGACGTATCGACGCCCAGTCGGAGAGGTCCACGCCACAGCTCCGCCTGACCCCTCGATCTGCCGGACCTGCCAGTCGGTGTTGTCTTTCACCAGGTGGTGCCCCTTGCAGAACGGAAGGGTGTTGTCGAGGCACGTCTCGCCGTCGTCGGCCCAGCGGATCTGGTGATCGATCTCGCACCGGGAAGCGGGCATCGAACAGCCGGGGCCCATGCATCGGTCGGCTCGCCATCTCACGAGTCTCTTCAACGGGGCTGGTGTCGGGTAGCTGTCGCGCCCGACCGAGAGGACCATCCCGGTCTCGGGGTGTGTGAGCACCCGCATCCACCGGCTACCACCTCCGCACAGTTCGCGGGCCTTGGACAGCGGGATCGGGCCGATGCCCTCCACGACGGGCGGGTCACCGGCCTCGGCGAACTCGTCGTCGAGAAGGGCGAGGACCGGAACGGTGACGACCACCTGCGCCCGGATGCCGGACGCGGCCGCGGGGAGGTGATCGGTAGACCCGTCGAGGAGGAGGTCGGTCGCAACGTCGGCGCGGAGCTGGTCGAGTGTGCGGGTCTCGCCTTCGGCCTTGCGGATCGATTTCGCCATCTGTGTGAGCCGGCCGTGGATCGCGTGGATCTCCACGTCGGGCGCGAAGATCCACAGCCCGGACATTCCGTCCTCTCCACGTTCGACGGCGATGCGGCGTTGCGTGACCGCACGCTGGTGACGGTCTTCCAGGGTGGCGGCCTGGGCGCTGTCGATCAGGGCGCGCAGCGCCCGACGGAAGGTGCCCACCGGCTCCGACTCTGCCGACGGCATCGCTCGCTCCAGCAGTCTGTCGCGAAGCTCCGGCGGCGCCTCGTCGAGCAGGTCGGCGATGATCTCGGCGTGCTTCTCGGTGATCCGTCCCGAACTCAGGGCGTCGAGCGCCGCGGGATACCGGCGCACCAGCGCCTCGGCCAGAGTGATCAGCCGGCCGGCAGCGTACTCCGTGACCCGCATAGCTGCTGCCAGTTCGAGCCGGATCGACCGCTCGACGATGTCCCGGACTCCGTCGCCGCGGCCACTCGCCTCGCGAAGCAGTTCGCGCCGCATCGAGTCGATCCGCGTCACCCGCTGCGCCGCGAACACCGACATCATCGTCGCCGTCTCGACGACCAGGTCTACCGCGTCCGGCACGTGCGGAAAGCACACTTCGCCGATGTCATCCGCCCACACATCATCCCTGCTCTCGGCGGGAAGAGACGTTTCGGGCATGCTTCGAGTATAGAACAAATATTCGAATCTCGCCATACCCGGGACCGGTCGCGTCAAGCCGCTGCTCGCTTCGGCCGGTACCGCAGGGCGACCGCTCCCGATCGGAAGTCATGGCGATCCACGAGCTCGAGCGGGATGCGCTCGCGAAGACCGGCGAGCAGCGTCGGCCCGTGTCCGGCGACGATCGGCTGCACCACGAACACGTACTCGTCGATGAGTCCCAGATCCGCCAGCGCGAGGGGGAGCGTCACGCCACCTACGAAGAGACCCTTGCCTGGCTCCTGTTTCAGCCGGTGAACCCCTCGCCCCAGGTCGCCTCGCAGCAATTCGGCGTTCCAGTCGACGTCGCCGAGTGTGCTCGACACGACGTACTTCTTCGCTCGGTCGATGGTCTCGGCGAACGGGATCTCCCACGCTCTCATCCAGTCCGGCCACGTGCCCGTCGTCGGCTGCCGCCACGCCGACTCCATCATCTCGTAGGTCACCCTGCCGAAGATCAGGGCGTCGGCTCGTGCCATCTCCGCGGTCCAGTAGCGCATCGACTCCTCGTCGGGGGCGAGCCCCGCCTCGTGATGGCAGCAGCCGTCGAGTGTCACGTTGATCCCATATCGAAGTGGCCTCATCTCGTTCCCCTCCTGTCGGGGTCGTGCTGCACGTCGTACCTCACGTGCGTGATTCCCTTGGACGGGATCACGCGCGTCGGCTGCAGCCGGATGGGCGTGCTCGCAAGATGATCGAACAGCTTGACGCCCGAGCCGAGAAGGACTCCCGTGATCGCGAGCTCCACCGCGTCGACCGCGTCGGCTGCAAGGAGCTGCTGTGCCACGTCAGGGCTGCCCATGATGTAGACATCGCGGTCGCCTGCCGCCTGCATGGCCCGGGCGAGCGCATCTTCCGTGGAGTCCACGAAGGTGAAAAGGGAGCCATTCCTGAAAACCGGCTCGCGCGCCTCGTGCGTGGGCACGAAGACCGGCATCGGGAAGACGTCCTCGTCGCCCCAGGCCGCATCCCCCGCTCGGAGAGTGCGGGCGCCGAAGATGACCGCGCCGGCGCCCAGGAACTCGCGGCCCACCCGCGGATGCATCTCCATCGTCGGGTCTCCGAAGGCCCATCCGTGCAGCACGGACAGATCGTCGTCGGGACCCGTGGCGAATCCGTCGAGAGACATCGACGCGTAGAGCACAACTTGCGACATGACGGCAATGTATACGCTGTCCACATTTGTGTCCAGAGCCGCGTCCGGTTTCTGTCAGTGACCGCAGGTGCACCCCTCACCCATGCCGCAGCCGCCGTCGACCGCGGCTCTGGCGGCCCGGGGACCCGCCGCACCCGCAGCCCGATGACGGACCCCGTGCGCCTGGCTGGACTCCGGCACGTTCATCGCGGGGTTCACGTCGAGGAAGCCGTAGGGCTTGAACCAGAAGCCGGCATAGTCCACCGGCATGATGGGCCAGTCCTCGGGGCGCGGGATGTGGGTGAGGCCGAACGTGTGCCACAGCACGAGGTCCTCGCCGTCGATCGAACGGTCGTCGGACGTGTACGCCGGAAGCCCCGCGCCGCCCTGGTGGGCGTTCGGGTAGCGGCCGGCGGGCCAGCGCTCGTCGTGGTCGTAGGAGGTGCCCCACAGGTGCTTGGTCGCGAAGGCTGCGCGCGCCGCCACCGACGAGGCCGGGTCGGCCATGAGCAGCGCCGTCGGCTGGGGGAGCAGGTGGTACGCCGTGGGCTTGCCGAGGTAGTTCGTCTTCGACGCGCTGCGCACCTCCCACACCCGTGCGACCGACGTGTCGGCGACGCGCTGGGCCTCGGCCTCGGTGCGCAGCGGGGTCTCGGTCCACGTGAACGCGTTGCCGAACGGATTGGCCTCGCCCATCGGGATGCGGGCGGCGTCGATCTCGACGAGCCGGTTGTCCTCGCCGTCGATCGCGACGTCGAGGCGCGCCGAGAACAGGTGCTGGTGCACCGGCGCGAACACGCCGGGCGCGATCTCGGGGGCGTGCGGATTGGTCGAGCCCGGGTGCCCGCCGCCCACGAACACGATGCCGGTCGCCTTCGCCTCGAGCTGGATCGAGCCGTCGAGGTAGAAGTACCAGTAGAAGCCGTAGTCGTAGTTGCCGATCGTCGAGAAGTACGACACGACCAGGCGCCGCGACCGGCGCACGTGCGATCCGACGGGACCCTGCTCGGTGTGCTTCCAGAGGATGCCGTAGTCCTCCTCGTGCATGCACACCACGTTCGGGATCCGCACGGCATGTCCGTGGTCGTCGGCGACGTGGCCGTCGAAGTAGCGGATGACGCCGAGGCAATCGCAGCCGAGCTCGAGGTGGTTCGCGTTCTTGCCGAGCAGGTACTCGCCGGCATCGAAGTAGCTGATCCAGAATCGCGTGTTCGACGTGTCGCCGTAGGGCACGACCATCTCGGGCACGCTCGCGCGGGTCAGCACCGGGCGGTCGTCGAACCGCACGTCGTGCAGCACGAGTCCCTCGCGGGCGTTGAAGTCGACGCGCATCGACCAGTTCTCCCACTCCACGCGGGATCCGGTCACGGCGAAGCTCGGGCCCTCGGGCTGGGTGATCTCGATGGGCTTGAGGCTGGTGCGGGCAGGGCCCACGGCATCCGGGGTGTACTTCCCGCTTCCCGAGGGAACCGGAACGTCGCCTTCGTCCTCGATGCCGATCACTGTGTTCGAGACGAGGTCGACGTGCACGATGAGGCCCTCGACCGGATGCGCCCAGGGGATGTCGTCCTCGCTGTCGCGCAGGAAGGTGAGCGAGCGGATGACGCGGCGCCCGACCTCGTTCTCACGCCCGACGAATCCGGGCGCCAGCGGCGAGCAGAACGCGAGGTCGATGCGGTCCTCGAGGCCGCGGCGCGTCATCGCGGCGCGCCACTCCGGCGAGGCCTTCACGATCTCGGCCGCGCGGTCGTACTCCTCGAACAGATACTGCGGCTGGCCGTACGGCGCCTGCGACGGGTCGAGCTCGCGCGTCGCGACCACCGCCTCGCGCGAGACGGACACGATCGCCTCGACGAGCGCGCCTGTCGCAGCATCCATCAGCGTCACGTCCACCCGCCGGTCGAAGGGCTCGCCCGGCGACCAGGCGGCGAGCTCGTCCTTGGTCGGCTCGTCGGGCAGCAGCATCGGCACACGCACGGTGTCGCCGAGGAGCCCCGCCGCCACGAGGATCCTGCGCGCCGTCTCGATCTCGTCCGCGGTGAGCGGATCGAGCGGATGCCGCGGCTCGGCCCTCCTCACGGCAGTCACGGGGATGAGGTCCGGGTTGTCGTGGGGCTGAGTGGGCGCGTCGTGCGTGTGCGCAGGCATAGGGCCTCCTTCATAGCTGTCCCCACTCTCCCGCTCGGAGGCTCCGGCGTCTTGACCGGGTGCGCAGGAAGCGTGACTGCGGGCGCGACGGAGTCACGTTGCGGCGTGTTTCGCTGCGAGATGAGGCGTCGACCGCCGATGGGCGACACTCGGCGCATGGCCGTCATCCCCCTCACCACAGATCCGGCGCTCGTGGATGCCGCGCTCGCCGATGCCGTGCGCGCCGACTCCGACACCTTCGCGCACCGGCGCTACGGCGACGAGCTCGCGGGTCCGGCGGTGCGCGCCGACCCGGCGGGCGTGATCCCGCTGCTGCTGTCGCACCGCTCGGTGCGTTCGTTCGACGGTGCGCCGCTGGACGACATCGTCGTCGACACGCTGGTCGCCGCGGCGCAGTCGGCGTCGACCTCGTCGAACCTCCAGTCCTGGAGCGTTGTGGTCGTCCGCGATCCCGCGCACAAAGACGCCGTCGCGACGCTCGCCGGCGATCAGCAGTTCATCCGTGACGCCCCGCTGTTCCTGGTGTTCGTCGCCGACTGGGCGCGCGGCGTCGCGCTCGCACGCGGCCGGGGCGAGGCATCCGAGGGAATCGGCTTTCTCGACAGCACCCTCGTGGCCACCGTCGATGCGGCCATCGCCGCACAGAACGCCGTCGTGGCGGCCGAGGCGCTCGGCTTCGGCGCCGTGTTCGTGGGCGCCGTGCGCAATCACCCCGGCGAGCTCTCCGAAGTGCTCGGCCTGCCTGCGGCCGCGTTCCCGGTCGTGGGCGTCGCCATCGGCGAGCCTGCGGCCGACGACCGCTCCGAGGTGAAGCCGCGCCTTCCGCAGGCTGTCGCGCGACACGACGAGCAGTACCGCGCGGCCGATCGCGACGCCCTCGAGGTCTACGACAGCACGCTCCGCGGATTCAACGCGTCGCAGGGCCGCACGGGCGGGTGGATCGAGTCCGTCGTCGCCCGCGTGCGCAGCCGAAGCGCCCTGCACGGCCGTGATCGGCTGCGAGGCGTGCTCACCGAGCGCGGCCTGCCGTCGGACTGACCGGCCTCGACCGGGTCAGCCGGCGCGCACCGGCTCGACGGGTGTGCCGAGCGCCGGCGCGAGCCGGGGCCATTCGTCCTCGAGCCAGCCCGCGACGACCTCCGCGCGGCGGTCGGTGTCGCCGGCCGGGAACGCGATGCCGCGGGTGGGCGTCGACGCACCGAGCTCGACGAGCAGCGGCCGCAGGCCGTGCTCGACGGCCAGTGCGTGACCGGGGCCGCCGATCGTGAGGATCGGCACGGCGGTCACGCCGGCCAGGCCGTTCGACCCATAGCGGTCGAGGAACGCCTTGAGCAGCCCGGTGTACGTCGCCTTGTAGGTGGGGCTCGCGACGATGAGCACGTCGGCGCTCGCGACCCGTTCGAGCAGCGCGTCGATCTCGGCGTCGGGGAAGCGGAAGAGCGAGCCGGCCACGTCGGCCAAGTCGATCGTCGGCTCGACCACGGCGCCGCCGCGGTCGGCGAGCTGGCGGGCGACCTCCTCCGCCACCAGCCGGGTGCGCGAGGCGGATTGCGGGTTTCCGACGAGGACGACGATCGATGACATGGGCGTTCCCTTTCAGAGGTGGGGCTCAGAAGGCGGACAGGTTGGCGCGAAGACCGCCGTCGACGTACTCGGAGCGAAGGATTCCGCGCCGGCGCAGGATCGGCACGAGCTCGTCGAGCGTGCGATGGATGGTGACGGGATGCAGGTCTCCCGAGAAGATCAGGCCGTCGTTGTCGGCATCGTCGCCGAGCGCCTCGATGACGTCGGCGATCTCGTCGGCGGTGCCGACCGTCCCGCCGATGCCGTCGGTGATGTCGGTGACCCGGCCGAGGCGCGCCTTGCCCGTGAGGATGTCGCGCAGCGGCACGCCGTCGAACGAGTCGAATGTGCCCTGCAGACCGCGGATCGTCCCCTTCGACACGTGCTCGCCGAAGATCGCCGGTTCGAGGGGGCGATCGAGGTCGAGCACCGTCAGGTCGGTCTCGAGGTCACTCGACCACGCCTCGGCGACCTCGCGCAGCGTCGCGTCATCGGGCGATGCGGATGCTGCGACGATGCGATCGGCCTCCTCCCGGCTGGCCGCGACGATGGGCTTGAAGACGAACAGCACCTTGATATCGGACGGGTCGCGGCCGTTCCCGACAGCGGCGGCGTGCACGCGAGCGCGGTACGCACGGATGCTGGCAGCATCCAGGTTCGACAGTGCCAGCTGGATCTGCGAGTTCGCACCCGCGAAGCCCAGGCCGCGCGGCGATCCGCCGGGGGAGGCGACGATCGGGTCGCCGCTCTCGCCGTTCGGGCCCGACGGCAGGGGCTCGGCGTTGAGCGGCCCGTCGAACGAGAAGTACTCGCCGCGGTGCTGCACCGCGGTGATCTTGCTGCCGTCGGCGTAGATCTGCGTCGCGGGGTCGGCGATGAGCGCGTCGTCGCCCCAGCTGTGCCACAGCAGCCGCAGGGCGCCGAGCCACTCCTCAGCGCGGTCGTACGCGGCGTCGTGCGAGAGGCGCTCGAGCCCGAAGTGGTGGGCGCTGCCCACGTCGGTGACGACGTTGAGTCCGAGCCGGCTCGAGCTGAGGTGCTGCAGCGACGCGAACTGACGGGCCGCGAGGTACGGCGGATAGGCGCCGGCGTTCACGGTGGGGATGACGCCGAGGTGCCGCGTCGCGGCGAACAGGTACGGCGCGAGCGTCCACGGGTCGTGCTTCGGTCCGCCGTAGGCCTTGCGCACCCGCAGGTTCAGCGTCTCGGGCGTGATGCCCACCGACAGGGCGTCCTCGATGAGCAGGAAGTCGAAGCCCGCCTGCTCGAGGTCGCGCGCGGACTGCTGGTAGAGGTCGGGCTTCTGCCAGGCGTAGTTCCACTCGTAGTACGGCCGTGCCCACCCGTGCGGGCCGAAGCCGCGCGAGAGGAACCAGCCGAAGTGCTGCTGACGGGTCATGACGCTCCCACGGTGTTCAGAAGGTCGATGGCCGAGACGGCGGCCAGGGCGTGGTCGAGATCGGCGATGAGGTCGTCGGCGTCTTCAAGGCCGATCGACAGGCGCAGCAGGCCCTGGCCGATGCCGCGCGCGGCGAGCTGCTCGCCGTCGCGCAGCACGTGCGTGGTCGTGGCCGGGTGCAGCACGAGCGAGCGCACGTCGCCGAGGTGCGTCATCCGCGTGAACAGCCGCAGCGCGTCGCTGAACTGCCGCGCCGCGTCGAGCCCGCCGCGGAGCGTCACGGCGAACACCGAGCCCTGGCCGCGCGGGAGGTAGCGCCGCGCGAGCTCGTGGTGGGGGCTCGAGGCGAGGCCGCTGTAGTCGACCGACTCGACGCCGGGGTGCTGCTCCAGCCATCCGGCGATGGCCAGCGCGGTCGCGGACTGCCGCTGCACGCGCAGCGACAGCGTCTCGACGCCCTGCAGGATCAGGAACGCGTTGAGCGGCGACGGCGCGGGCCCGAACCGCATCGCGACGCGGCGCGCGAACTCGAGGAACGCCGTGCGAGGAGCCCGTTCGACGTACGTGAGCCCGTCGAGTCCCCGTTCGCGGGCGAGTTGCGGGTAGGCGTCCGCGTGCTCGTGCCACGGGAAGGTCCCGCCGTCGACGACGACGCCCCCGAGCACGGTGCCGTGCCCGGCGAGGAACTTGCTGGCCGAGTGCACCACGATGTCGGCGCCGTGCTCGAGCGGGCGCAGCAGGTACGGCGTCGCGAGCGTGTTGTCGACGACCAGCGGCACGCCATGCCGGTGCGCCACCTCGGCGAGCCCGGCCAGGTCGATCAGGTCGTTCTTCGGATTCGGGATCGACTCCGCGAACACGAGCTTGGTGGCGGGACGGATGCCGGCATCCCACGCCGCGAGATCGTCCGGGGCGTCGACGAAGTCGACCGTGATGCCCAGACGTGAGAGGTCGTCGCGCAGCAGCTCGCGGGTGCCCTCGTAGATGCTCGTCGAGGCCAGCACGTGGTCGCCCGCCGAGACGAGCGACAGTATTGCGGTGGCCACGGCTGCCTGACCGCTGGCGACGAGGAGGGCCGCCACGCCGGACTCGAGATCGGCGATGCGGTCTTCCACGGCGACGTTCGTCGGGTTGCCGACACGGGTGTAGCTGAACCCGTCGTCGGTGCCCGCGAACCGGCCGTGCGCCTGATCGAAGTCCTCGAACTCGAACCCTGCCGTCAGGTAGATCGGCGTCGCGCGCGGCCGATGCGGACCGGCGGGCCGGTCGCCCGCGTGCAGCTGGCGGGTCGCGAAGCCGAGACGCGCGGGCGGCAGTCCTGCCGATCCCCGCTCGCTGGAACGCAGCGTCGGTTGCTCGGGCGCGGGCGGGTCGTTCTCGGGCATAGGGTCACGCTAGGCGCCCCGCGGTCGCGGCACCGTCGCGGTCGTCATCCGGCGTCGACCGACGACACGCGGCGTCATCACGGGATCGCGCGCAGCGCCGTGTGCCAGCGCGGCGCAACCCCGACTCACACCCCGCTCACAGACCTTCGGCGGAACCTGGGGACGTGGGCGTCTCGGGGCAGGGATCCGAATCGGCCCTGATCGCGAGTGCGCACGCGACAGGCGCGGACCGGATGCTGCCGGCATCCGCCCGGCGCGTAACGGCCGCCGATCCGCGGCGCCTGGGAGTCGCCGCCGCACTCGTCGGGGTGTTCGCGGGCACGGTGAGCGCGATGGGGTCATGGATCCCATCGCTGTGGGGTGACGAGGCGGCGAGTGTGCTCTCGGCGCTGCGCCCCGGTGAGAGCCTGCTCACGATGCTCACGCACGTCGACGCCGTGCATGGCGCCTACTATCTCGGCCTGCACGCGTGGGTGCACCTGTTCGGAGCGAGCCCCTTCGTCATACGGCTGCCGTCGGCGTTCGCGATCGCGGTCTGCGCGGCGGCCGTCACCTGGCTGTGCGGACGGTTCGGGTCGCTCGGGTTCGCCGTGCTCGCGGGAACCCTGACGGCGATCCTCCCGCGCCTGACGTACGCGGGGGAGGAAGCCCGCGGGTACGCGTTCGCGGCCGCGCTCGCCGCCATGCTCTGGATCGTCGTCGTGGAGCTGCTCCGGCGCCCGGCACCGTCGCGGCGCTGGTGGGTGCTCTACGCCGTCGTGCTGGCCCTCGGGATCTACGTGTTCCTCTACCTGGCGCTGCTGACACTCGCGGTGGGCCTCGCGCTGGCCCTCGATGAACAAGGACGGCGCCAGCTGAAACGCTGGCTGATCGCGTCCGCCGGCGCAGCGCTCGCCGCGAGCCCCGTCGTCGTGCTCGCCGTCAGCCAGCGGCGGCAGATCGCGTTCCTGGCGCATCGCGACGTGGTCACCCCGAACTCGATCCTGGTCAAGATGTGGTTCAGCGCCTGGCCGTTTGCGGCCGTCGCGTGGTCACTCATCGCCCTCGCGATCGTCATGTGGGTGCGGCGCCGGCTGCGGCAGCGGCGGCAGGGCGAGCGCTCGGGGCTCGACCTCGAGACCGTCGCGCTGACGTGGCTCGTGGTTCCCACGGGGATCCTGCTGGCAGCGAGCCCCTTCGTCGCCGGATTCACCCCGCGCTACGGCACCTTCGCTGCGCCGGCGGCCGCGATCCTCATCACGCTCGGCGTATGGCGTCTGGGTGATCTTCGCTTCGGCGCCGGCGTGCCACGGAGCGCGCTCGCCGCGCTCGCCGTCGCCGCGGTGGTGGTCTCGGCGACGCCGGTGTGGGCCGCGCAGCGCACGCCGTGGGCGAAGAACAAGTCCGACTGGAACGACATCGCGGCGACCATCCAGCACGACGCCCGGCAGGGCGACGCGATCGTGTTCGACGACTCGGTGCGCCCATCGCGGCGGCCCCGCCTCGCACTCGACACCGATCCGGCGGCGTTCGCGGGCATCGCCGACGTCACCCTCGAGACCTCCTACGCCGACAGCACGAGCTGGCACTCGAGCGTGTACTCCGTGGCCGAGGCTGCGCGTCTCGGACGGTTCGCCGAGGTGGGCCGCGTGTGGGTCGTCGAGTACGCGAGGAACGGCGAGACCGATTCGACGGCGATTGCCGACCTCGAGGCGCTCGGCTATGAGCAGGCCGAGCGGATCACCCTGCACAGCAGCGTCGTGCTGCTCTACACCCGCTGAGCGTGATTCAGAGCCAGTGCCGCTTGCGGAACACCCAGTAGAGGGTGAGGCTCGTCGCCGCCATCAGGGCAAGCGCCATGGGATAGCCGAGCGGCCATGCCAATTCCGGCATGTACTCGAAGTTCATGCCGTAGATGGTGCCGACGAGGGTCGGGCCGAACAGGATCGCCGCCCAGCCGGAGATCTTCTTGACCTGCTCGTTCTGGACGAGCGCGGTGTCGGTCTGGCGCTGCGTCACGATCGTCGCGTTGACCGTCAGGGCGTTGTCGAGGATCGAGCGGAACGCCGCCGTCTTGTCGATCACCCGCAGCGCGTGGTCGTGCACGTCGCGGAGCGACCGCTGCAGCTCGAGATCCACCTCGTACTTGGGCGCGCCGCGCTGCAGCGATTCCAGCATGTCGGCGAGCGGCGCGACGGCGCGCTGCAGGGTGATGACCTCGCGGGACAGGTCGTAGATGCGCTTGGAGAGCGAGACGCCGCCGTTCTCGAACAGGGCGTCCTCGATCTCGTCGATGTCGTTCTCGACACCCTCGACGACGGGCGTGTACTCGTCGACGACCTCGTCGAGGATCGCGTACAGCACCGCCTCCGGGCCCCGGGCGAGCAGTTCGGGCTCGTGCTCCATGCGATGACGCACACGGCTCAGGTCGGGCGACTCGGCGTGGCGGATCGTCACGATGAAGTCGGGGCCGACGAACACGTGGAGCTCGCCGAACTCGACCGTCTCGCTCGCGTCGACATAGCGTGCGGGCCGCAGCACGACGAAGAGGATGTCGCCGTAGCGCTCCAGCTTCGCGCGCTGATGGCCGGTGAGCGCGTCCTCGACCGCGAGGGGGTGGAGGGCGAACTCGTCGGCCACCTGCGCGATCTCCTCCGGGGTCGGGCGGAACAGCCCGATCCACGCCATCCCGTGCTGGGCGCGGGTGTACTCGAAGGTCTCCGCGAGGCTCGACGGATTCTCGATCCGCTTACCGGCGACGTACACGCCGTTGTCGACGATGGGCATCAGACGATTCTCCTCGGCAGGTGGCTAGGTGGGCAACGATCCTCACGATTCCGTGACGAGCGTGGATGCCGCGCCGCAGCGTCCGTCGTCAGGCGTGGGATCAGCCGCCGTCGCCGTTGCCGTCTCCGCTGTTCCCGCCGCCGTTGCCGTTGCCGTTGCCGGTCCCGCTGTTGCCGGTCCCGCCGTTGCCGTTGCCCTCGCCGTTGCCCGGGGCGGAGTCAGCGGGGCCTGCGCTGGGATGGATCGTGACGGTGGCGCCGGCGGTGGCCCGACCCGCGCCGGGATCCTGGCTCGCGACGAGCCCGGCCGTGACCTCCGACTCGACGGTGTCGCCGACCTGGACGACGAACCCCGCCGCCTCGAGCCGGCTCTGCGCATCCGCGACGCTCATCCCCGTCACGTCGGGCACGGTGGCCTGCGAGGTCTTGGTCAGCTGCGGGTCGGGGCTCGGGAAGGCGTCCCCGCCGTACGCGTCGTTCGCTGCGGCCTGCACCGCCCGGCCTATGCGGTAGCGGATGTCCGACAGCCGCGTGCCGTCGTGCCAGGTGTTGAAGACGTCTCCGCCGCCCTCCACGTTGCCCGCCCACGTCGCCGTCGTCACCGTGGTGCTCGACTCGATCATCCAGGTCTGCCATGCCTCGTGGGTTCCGGTCTTGCCGAGGAGCGGGGTGCCGTCGCCGGGATTGCCGGCGGCTCCGGTTCCTCCGGAAGCCATCACGCCCTGCAGCGCGTAGGCGGCGGTCGCCGCGATGCTCGGTTCCAGGGCCTGGGCGCACGAGCGTGCGGGCTTCGCGATCTCGTTGCCCGCAGCATCCGTCACCCGATCGATGGCCTGCGGCTGGCAGTAGGTGCCGCCGTTGGCGACGGTGGCGTAAGCGGCGGCCATAGCGATCGGCGAGACCTGGGCCGTGCCGATGACCGAGTTGAGGCTGTCCATCGAGATCGGCGTGCCGTCGCTCTGCGTGACGCCGAGCTTCGCCGCCACGTTCTGGATGTCGCAGAGGTCGAGCTTCTCGGCCATCGCGAAGTAGCCGGTGTTCAGCGAGGCCGCGGTGAACTGCATCGGCGTGCCGATGCGGCCGGCCGCCTTGCCGAAGTTGTTGACCAGGGTGTTCGAGGTGTTGTCCCAATCGCCGTCGCACGAGTTGGTCAGGTGTGTGAAGACCCGCAGCCGCCCGTCGAGGGTCTCATTGACCGAGTGCCCCTGCTCGAGCCAGTCGAGGAGGGTGAACAGCTTGAAGGTCGAGCCGGCGCTGAACCCCGTGGATCCGCCCACCGCGGGATCCCCGGCGAAGACGAGCGAGGAGTAGTCCGGATTGTCATCGGCCGCGGCGTCCTCACCGTACTTCGTGTTCTGCGCGATCGCGAGGATGCGACCCGTGGATGCTTCGATGCTCACGGTCGTGGAGCCGAAGCGGCCTGTCGCGGCGCCGGAGGAGGTCGGCATCGTGGCCGAGGAGGGCGCGTACTGCGTCATCGCCGTCTCGGCGGCGGACTGCACCCGCGCGTCGAGGGTCGTGTAGACGTTCAGGCCGCCGCGCTGGAGGGTCTGCAGCCGGTCGGTCGCGGTCTCGCCGAAGGCGGGGTCGCTCAGGATCACGTCCTTCACGTACTCGCAGAAGTAGGCCGCCCCACCCGCCGCGGCGCATCCCGTGACCGTCGGCGTGATGGCCGGGGTGATCGGCTCGATCGCCGCGGCGACGTACTCGTCGTGCGTGATCCTGCCGTCGTCGAGCATGCGGTTCAGCACGTAGAGCTGGCGAACCTTCGTCGAGGTGTACCCGTCGGCGGCGGCGAGCTTCTGCTCTTCGGTGATCTCGCCCGACGTCACCAGCGCGTCGAGCGCGCCGAGCTTCGCGCCGTCCTCGATGGCTCCGTCCGGCGCCTTGTTGAGGGTCGTGCCGTCCGATGTCGTGATCGAGCCGGCGGGGCGGTCGATCCGGTAGCTGTTGGGGTTCTGCACCATGCCGGCCAGGGTCGCCGCCTGTGCGACGGTCAGGTTCGCGGCGGTCGTGCCGAAGTAGTAGCGCGCGGCCGCCTCGACGCCGTACGTGGTGCCGCCGAAGTTGGCGATGTTGAGATAGCCGAGCAGGATCTCGTCCTTGGAGTACTTCTGCTCGAGGGCGATCGCGTAGCGCATCTCCTGCAGCTTGCGTTCGATGCCGGCCGTGCCGGTGGACGTGGTGGCCTCGGACCAGCAGTCGTACTTGGCCTGCTGCGTCTTCGCGGTCGCCTCGCACTGCTGCACGAGGACGTTCTTGACGTACTGCTGGCTGATCGTCGATCCGCCCTGGGTCTCGCCGCCTCCGCCGAGGTTCGACAGCACGGCGCGCGTCGTGCCGATGATGTCGATGCCGCCGTGGTCGTAGTAGCGCGGGTCCTCGCTCGACAGGATCGCGTCGTACATCACCGACCCGACCTGGTCGAAGGTGACGGGGGTGCGGTCCTGTTCGAGGAACTGCGCCATCAGCACCTCCTCGCCCGTATCGGGGTTCGTGGCGTAGAAGTTGCTCGGCACCATCAGCTGGTCGATCTGGAGCGTGCTGGGCAGGTTGTCGAACAACGTGATCGTCTGCGACGCCGCGGCACTGGTGAGGGCGACCGCCGGGGTGACGGTGGCGGCCACGAGGACTCCGGCCAGGGCGCTGAGGCCGAGCAGCCCGGCGAGACCGCCGAGGATTCCGCTCGCCCGTCTTCGGGATTCGGGCATGCCGTCGAGCGTAGGAAGCGGGCCTGGACGGTTGTGGTGACGAAGCTATGCGCCAGGTGGACGCCGCGTACTGTCCGCAGCTGCGACTAACCTGCCCGCATGACCATCGATCAGGATCTGCTCGACTGGCTGCTCGACTCCGACCCGGCGCTGCGCTGGCAGGTCGAGCGCGATCTCGCCGGGGCCCCACCCGAGGTCTGGAAGGCGACGCGTGCGCGTGTGGCCACCGAGGGGTTCGGAGCGCGACTGCTCGCCGAGCAGGACCCCGACGGCCAGTGGGCCGGAGGGGCGTTCTTCCCCGCGGGCTTCTTCGGCAGTGCCGAGCAGGACGAGCCCGGTCAGCCCTGGGTGGCGACGACCTGGGTGCTGAAGGATCTCCGCGAGTGGGGCGTCGACGCGACGGTGCTCGACGGCACCGCCGCGAAGATCGCCGCGAACAGCCGGTGGGAGTACGAGGACCTGCCGTACTGGGGCGGCGAGGTCGACGTCTGCATCAACTCGTACACGCTGGCGAGCGGCGCGTGGCTCGGGGCCGACGTGTCGCGGCTGGTCGCCTGGTTCCCCGAGCATCGCCTGGCCGACGGCGGCTGGAACTGTGAAGCGGAGGAGGGCGACTCGGTGCGCTCGTCCTTCCATTCGACGCTCAACGCGGCGCGCGGCATCCTCGCGTACGAGCGCATCACCGGCGACACGAGCATGCGCGATGCGCGCCACGGCGGCGAGGAGTACCTCCTGTCGCGGCACGTGATGAACCGTGCGACGACCGGTGAGGTCGTGGGCCCGTTCGTCACGCGCTTCGTGTACCCCAACCGGCACCGCTACAGCGCGCTGGTCGCGCTCGACCATTTCCGCGACGTCGCGCTGCTCGAAGGCACGCCGCCCGACCCACGTCTCGCCGACGCGGTGGAGGTCGTGCGTGCCGCCCGACAGCCCGACGGCTCGTGGCTGCAGACCACCCCGCTTCCCGGCCGCACCTGGTTCGACGTCGACGTCGCCGAAGGCGAGCCGTCGAAATGGCTCACGTTGGTCGGCACGAGGGTGCTGGATTGGTGGGATGCCTCGGCCTGACGCGCCTTCCGCCTTCGGCGAACTTCCGCCGCAGCATCCGTGACGGGTCGACACTGGTTTCGTGGACGACCACGAGGCGCTCGATGCCTACTCCTCGACGGTGATGCGCGTCGCGCAGATCGTGCTGCCGTCCGTCGCCGCGGTGAGCGTGCGCACGCGGCAGGGTGCGGGGGCGGGCAGCGCGTCGGTCATCACCTCGGAGGGGCACCTGCTCACGAGTGCGCACGTCGTCGAGGGTGCGATCGGCGTGGAGGTCGCGTTTCCGGACGGCGCGGTGGCGGCAGCATCCGTCATCGGCGCCGATCCGCTGTCGGACCTCGCCGTGCTGCGCGCGGACGTCGACACCCCGCCCCCGCTGACGATGGGAGATGCCTCGAAACTCGGCGTCGGGCAGCTCGTCGTGGCGCTCGGCAACCCGCGGGGGTTCTCGGGCAGTGTGACCGCGGGGATCGTGTCGGCGCTCGGCCGTTCGCTGCCGACGCGGTCGGGGCGGGTGATCGACGAAGTGATCCAGACGGACGCGGCCCTCAACCCGGGCAACAGCGGCGGAGTGCTCGCCGACAGCGCAGGCCGGATGGTCGGGGTGAACACCGCCGTGGCCGGGGTGGGACTGGGGCTCGCCGTGCCGATCAACGCCACGACTCGCGAGATCATCGACGCCCTGCGGGCGTCGGGGCGCGTGCGGCGTGCCTGGCTCGGCATCGCCGGATCGACGGTGCCGCTCGGCCCCGACGTCGCGGCGAAGGCCGGATCGCGGGTCGGGATGCAGGTGGTCTCGGTGGTGCCCGAAAGTCCGGCCGCCGTCGCCGGCGCCCGTGTCGGCGACATCGTGCTGTCGCTCGACGGCGTCACGATCGCCGACCCGACGGCGCTGCAGCGGCGCATGGTCGAGGGCGCGATCGGCCGCCGCATGGAGATGACCCTCTGGCGCAACGGCGCGCTGGTCGACGTGGTCGTGCTGCCGCAGGAACTCCGGGTGCGCTGACCGTGCGTGGTTCTACGCTGTGACTGTCCCCGAAGGAAGGAGTCGCCGTGTCGACGTATGACGAGCACTTCTCTCACGTCCACGTTCCGGGGCCGGGTGAGTCGAGCATCCCCGAGCTCGAGATCGACGAGACGGTCCCGCCGCGCCCGGAGGAAGAGGTGGCCGACGTCGCCCGGGCGGAGCCCGACGTCGCCGACCACAGCCATCATCGGAACATCGTCCGGGTGTGGCGTGGAGTGATCCGCACGGAGGACCGCGACGAGTACGTCGACTATGTCGAGCGGACGGGGATCGAGGAGTATCGCGCACTTCCTGGGAACAAGGACGCCTGGACACTGACGCGCGAGCTCGCCGACGGCCTGACGGAGATCCTGACGGTGTCGCGGTGGGACAGCCTGGACAGCATCCGAGGATTCGCGGGCGACGACGTCGACAGGGCGGTGTACTACCCGGAGGACGACCGGTTCCTCGTCGAGAGGGACGACACCGTGCGCCACTACGTGCAGCGCAACTGACCTGTCACGGCACGAGTCCAAGCGGCCGCAGCGGCGGGCGGGGTTCGCGGCGCTTCAGCCGTGAACGGCCTCGACGGCGAAGGCGGCCATGCGGTCGGCGCCGAAGTGGTCGTCGGCGGTGATCGTCACGACCGCGTCGCCCGCGAAGATGAGCAGCTGGCCGTAGGCGCCGTGGAGGCGCCAGGCCTCGCCAGGGCCGCGCCAGCCCGCGAGTGCGTAACCGTCGTAACCAGGGTTATCGCCGGCGACCACCCAGTCGGAGTGCATCGCCTCGATCCACTCCGGTGACACGAGCTGCCGTCCCTCCCACCTGCCGCGATCGCGGATGAGCCGCCCGATCCGGGCCAGTTCGTCGGTGCGCAGGGGGAGGCCGCCGCCCGCGACGATGCGACCGTTCGGGCTGCGCTCCCAGTCGACGTCGTCGATGCCGAGGGGCGCGAACAGGCGCGGACCGAGATAGTCGGCGACGTCGCCCACTCGCTCGGCGAGCACGCGCATCGCGGTGTAGGTGCTGGCGTTGGAGTACTGGAACGCGCTCCCGCGTGACGGGCGCCGGAGGAACTCTGCGGCGAGGTCGGGCCAGTCGGTCATCATCGTCTCGGACGAGGGCAGGTCGATGCCGCTCGTCATCGACAGCAGGTGGCGGAGGGTGACCTCATCGACCCCCTCGCCGAGCTCGACGCCCGGGAGGTACGTCGCCACCGGCACGTCGAGCGAGACCATTCCCTCGTCCGCGGCGATGCCCGCCGCGAGCACGCAGACGCCCTTCGCGGCGGAGTGGATGTCTTCGCGCACATCGGCGGTCCATCGGTGCTCAGCGACGTCGTCGCCGGCGAGGACATGCAGGCCATGGGCCCGGAACCCCGAGGTGTCCGCCTCGAGCACGATGCGGTCGGCGACGGACTGGGCGCGGGTCACGGTTTCCAGTCTGCCTGCCAACTGGTGCCTGAAGTCTCAGGTGCGGAGGGGCGCGAGTGCGGCTCTACGCACTCCCTGCAGGCCCCGCGAACCCCGTCGCGCGCGTGTCAGCGCCCACCGTCTGATTCATGTGCTTCGCGATGCGCAGCACCACGGCGCGGTCCCCGATGCGTGCGCCGCGCAGCGCCGACTCGAGCGCCACCTCGAAGCGGTTCACGTCGGCGAGACGGCGCAGCCACACGGCGAGGATGAGGTTGTACCGGCTGGCCGCGGTGAAGGCGAGCCGCACCTCGGGCACCGAGGTGATGGCAGGGCGCGCGGCCTCGAGCAGCTGGGCCGGAGCCTCGACGAAGTACCAGGCGTAGATGGGCCACCCCGACGCCGCGCGCGCCATGTCGGTGCGGAAGCGAAGGCTGCCACGCGCACGCAGCGTCGCCAGCGCGTCGGCGACCCGCTGGGGCGCGAAGCCGCTGCGCTCGGCGATCGTCGTGACCGGCACGCGTCCGTCGGCCCAGACTTCTCGCTCGATCGCCGCGCGCAGCTCGTCGGGCACCCGCTGCGCGGCACGCGGCCGCGGCGGGCGTGGCGGTCGCACATGCTGCGCTTCAGCGGGATCGAGCGCGCGCAGGCGCCAGCTGCCGCCGTCGATCAGCGTCTCGTTGGCCAAGTGCGTGCGGACGGACCGCACACCGTCCAGTTGTCCCAATCGGTGCAGCGCGTAGTCCGAAAGCCCTGAGATGTCAGGCGCGAACACCAGGGCCATGAGGTCGCGTGAGCCCGAGGTCACATCGAGCACGTACACCGCGGGGTCTCGCTGGAGCTCCTGAACGACGGCATCCAGCTTCGCCCGCTCGCAGTCGATCTCCATCAACGACAGCTGCCCGTCGGTCGAGTGGCCGGTGACCCACGCGATGCCCTCTTCCCGGAGGCGCGCCCAGCGACGAGCGAGGGTGCTGGCATCGACGCCGATGACGGGGGCGAGCTCGTTCCAGCTCGCGCGCGGCTCGATCTGCAGCGCGTGCACGAGCCGGCGGTCGATGGCGTCGAGCGAGATCTCCTGCATCCGGACCCTCCCTGGAACCGATCCCGGAATCAAGTGTCCCGCATCCATTCACCACTTTCCGCAGATATCGCGCATTGTCACGGAGTCGAAACATGCGAACGCGCACCATATCCGCAACGTTCGCAATGACGAGAGGACACCTCGTGAGCCTGACCACCACCGATGCCGTGACCGTCACGGAGTTGAAGGACCGCGCCGCCGCGGGCGTCGACGCTCGTCGCGGCGAGCTCATCGGCCTGAGCCACGCCATCCACGAGAACCCCGAGCTCTCGTGGGAGGAGCACGAAGCCGCTGCACTGGTCGCGCGCACGCTTCGGGACGCCGGTTTCGCGGTCGAGGTCGGCGCGTACGGCGTCGAGACCGCGATCGAAGCGGTCTACGGCACCGGCGATCTCACGGTCGCGATCTGTGCCGAATACGACGCGCTCCCCGGCATCGGACACGGCTGCGGACACAACGTCATCGCGGCATCGGGCGTCGGTGCGGCTCTCGCACTCGCCCCCCTCGCCGACGCAGCCGGTCTGCGCATCAAGCTACTGGGCACGCCGGCCGAAGAGCACGGCGGCGGCAAGGTCGCCATGCTGCTCGAGGGGGCGTGGGAGGACGTCGACTTCTCGCTCATGGTGCACGGCATGACCGGTCACGACATCTCGGCCACGAGCTTCCGCTCCACCGCGGTCGACCGCTTCGAGGTCGTGTTCCACGGGCGCACCGCTCACGCGGCCGGAATGCCTGAGCAGGGTCTCAACGCCGGCTCGGCGGCAGCGATCGCCCAGACCTCGATCGCGTTCCTCCGCCAGCACCTGCCGAAGGAGACGAACCTCAACGCCTTCGTCTCGCTCGGCGGCGAGGCGACGAACATCATCCCCGACCGCGCCGTCGTGCAGGTCGAGCTGCGCGCCTACGACATCGACATGTGGCGCGACATGAAGAAGCGCGTGCTCGCATGCTTCGAGGGCGCCGCGATCGCGACGGGATGCCGCTGGGAATGGGCGCCGACCGAGCACCCGTACGCCCCCATGAAGCACGACTCCGCCCTCGGCGAGCTGTGGGACGCGAATCTCCTGGCCCGCGGACGCACGATCACGCCTGCCCCGCTCGGGGGCGGATCCACCGACATGGGCAACGTGTCGCAGGTCGTGCCGACCATCCACCCGACCATCGCCTTCCTCGGGCAGACGGGCCCCGCCCACAACCCCGAGTTCACTGCTGCTGCGGCCACGCCCGCAGCCGACCAGGCCGTCATCGACGCCGCCACGATCCTCGCGTGGACGGTGCTCGACGTCGCCCTGGACGACGCCCTGCGCGCCGACCTGCTCCACCGCACCGCCGAACGCCCCGCCGGGGCGACTCGGATCACGCTCGAGGCATGACCGATCCCGCTCGCCGGGGCCGCGACGCCTTCCCACCTGGAGAACCCGAAATGACCGCTCACACCCGCACAGGCAGCGCCGCCTCCACCGGTACGTCGTCGAGCCCGATCGCGAAGGCGGCGTCCGTTGTCGCCCTCGGCTTCCGCAGTCCCCGACTGTGGATCCTGATCGGACTCGTCGTCGCCATCTCGGCTGGCGCGCAGGCGATCGGCCCGATCGTCATCCCGCTCGGCATCGCGTCGGTGACGCTGCTGCCGATGATCTGGGGCATCACCGCCGGCGCGATCGTGTCCGGCCAGCGCCTGAAGCCCCTGCCGATCGACCTGCAGCAGGCGGCGACGGTCATCATGGGCGTCGCGGTGCTGTTCCTGTGCGCACGGCTGTCGTTCACCATCGGCCCCAACATCCCGATGCTGCTCCAGGCGGGGCCCGCACTGCTGCTGCAGGAGGTCGGCCACCTGTTCGGCACCATCGCGCTGGCCCTTCCGCTGGCCGTGCTGCTGCGGATGGGGCCGGCCACCGTCGGTGCGACTTTCTCGATCGACCGCGAGGGCTCGTTCGCGATGGTCAGCGAGCGCTACGGCTCGGACTCGCCGCAGTACCGGGGCGTCCTGTCCATGTACGTGTTCGGCACCATCTTCGGCGCCATCATCGTGAGTCTCATCGCCTCGCTCGCCGCCTCGCTGGGCATCTTCGACCCGCTGGCGCTGGCGATGGGCGCCGGCGTCGGCTCGGGCTCGATGATGGCCGCCGCCGCGTCGGTCATCGTCTCGGCGCACCCCGACATGCAGGACCAGGTGCTCGCGCTCGCCGCCACGTCGAACCTCATCACGGGCGTTCTGGGCGTCTACATCGGCGTCTGGGTGTCGCTGCCGCTCGCCGACCGCTTCTACAAGCTGCTCACCCGCAACAAGGACGCGACCCTCCCCGGCCGCCGTCCGAAGGCGACCGGGGCGATGCCGACGTCTGCGGTCAAGACCGTCGAGGAGACGGTGCTCGAGAAGCCGACCGTGAGGGTGCCGCTGTGGGTCTCGATGCTCATCATCGGGTTCGGCGGGCTGGTCGCCGCCGCGATCGCCGCCAAGGGGTTCTCGGGGGAGATGGTCATCGCGTACCTCGTGATGGGCCTCCTGGTCGCGGGCGGCATCGCCCTCGCCAAGGTCACCCGCGGCAAGGTCCCGGCGATCATCGTCGTCATGACGATCGGGGCGTTCCTCACCTCGCCGATCTCGCCCGTGGCCGGATGGTTCACGACCGTCGCCAACACGATCGACTTCCTGTCGCTGATCACGGTGATGCTCACGATCGCCGGCCTGAGCCTCGGCAAGGATCTTCCGATGCTCAAGAGCATCGGCTGGAAGATCATCCCGGTCGGGACCGTCGCGATCGCGGCTTCCTTCCTCCTGTCGGCGGTCGTCGCCGAGTTCGCCCTGGGACTGTGGGGCTGATGACGGGCACCGCCGTCGAGGTCGAGCGCGGGGTGTACACCTCCGCGCTGGACCTCTTCTCGATCGGGATCGGTCCTTCGAGTTCGCATACGGTCGGGCCGATGCGGGCGGCCTCCGACTTCCGGACGCGGCTGGCCGACGCCGGCGTCCTGGCGGACGTCGTGCGGTTCGGCTGCCGCCTGCACGGCTCCCTCGCCGCGACCGGGGTCGGACACGGGACACCGGATGCCGTCATCGCAGGCCTCCGCGGATTCCGGCCCGAGACGGTCGATCCCGAGGTCGTGCACGGAGGGTGGGCGCTGCTGCAGTCGGGCGTCTCGCTCGACATCGGCGGAGTGCCGTTCGTGCGCGACGACATGGTGCTCGCATCGCGCGAGCGTCCGCACGGGCATCCCAACTCACTGCTGCTGACCGCCGAACTCACCGCCGGGGGCGGGATCCTCGAGGAGACGTATCTCTCCATCGGCGGTGGCTTCATCCGCAGGCTGGGTGACGAGCCCGCCGGTGCGGGGACGGCTGCGCTGCCCGAGGTGGCCGCGGATGCACCGCAGTTCCGCACGATGCGCGAGCTCCTCGATCTCACCCGCGGCCGCACCATCGCCGACATCGCGTGGCAGACCGAAACCGCCGTCCACGGCGCCACCGAGGCGGCGTGTGGTCTCGACGCGATCTGGGCCGCGATGCGGGCGTGCATCGAGCGAGGGCTGCACTCCGACGGCGTCCTGCCGGGCGGGCTGCGCGTGCCGCGGAGGGCCGCCGCCGCGTGGCGGCAGCTGGGGGAACGCGGCGGATCGACGGATGCCGCCGAGGCGGTGTCCGTCTATGCGCTCGCGGTCAACGAGGAGAATGCGGCAGGTGGCCGGGTCGTCACGGCACCGACGAACGGCGCCGCCGGGGTGCTTCCGGCGGTGCTGTACCAGGCGGCCGTGCCGACGGGCTTCGATCCCGAACTCATCCGCACCTTCCTTCTCACCGCGACCGCCATCGGATCGCTCATCAAGGCGAACGCGTCGATCTCGGGCGCCGAAGCCGGCTGCCAGGCAGAGGTGGGAAGCGCGTGCGCGATGGCGGCGGCAGGGCTCACCGCCGTCCGCGGGGGCACGCCCGAGCAGATCGAGAACGCCGCCGAGATCGCGATCGAGCACCATCTGGGCCTGACCTGCGACCCGGTCTCGGGCCTCGTGCAGATCCCGTGCATCGAGCGGAACGCCGTCGCCGCGTCGACGGCGATGACGGCGAGCCGGCTCGCGCTGTTGGGTGATGGCAGCCACATCGTCGATCTCGACACCGCGATCGAGACCATGCGCCAGACCGGCGTCGACATGTCGTCGAGGTACAAGGAGACCAGCGCCGCGGGCCTCGCCGTCAACGTCGTGGAGTGCTGATCCGCGACAGCTACGGCGCCGCCGGTGCCGTGAGCTCGCTCTCGGCAGGAGGGGCGGCGGGTGGCTCCGCCGTCACCGGCGGCGTCGCGGGCTCAGCAGGTGCGGAGGCCGGTTCCACGGCGGGGACGGATGCCTCGGGCTCGGGCTCCGACGCGGGCGCAGCGTCGGCCGGTGCGGGCTCGACCGGGGCCTGCTCGACCGCAACGGGCTCGACGCCGACGGGCTCGACCTCGACGGGCTCCGCAGGGGCGGGCTGGTCCGCCTCCGGTTCTGCGGGCGCCGGCTCCGCTGCCGTGGGCTCGACCGCGGCCTCAGTGGCGACCTGCTCAGCTGCTTCCAGAGCGGCGGCCTCGAGAGGGGCGGCCACGCCGGGCGGCGGCTCGGGGAAGTCGAACTCGTCGTCCGGGTCTCCGGCCACCTTCGGACCGATCTGGTCGGACGTTCCGGGGGTACCCGGTGCGCCGGTCCAATGCTCCGGCGGGACAAGGCTCTCGTCGACGGTGAACGTCAGCGGGTTGTCCCACACGATCACCTCTTCCACCACGTTCGTCGCCGGGTCCTCGGACGCGTACGCGACGTAGCGGTGCAACGGCCGTTCGCCGCCGGGGCACTGCAGGGTGTCGGCCACGACGCCGGTGAGCGCGAACGTCAAGGTGCGATAGAGATCGCACTCGGGCTCCCGGTAACCACGACGCCACGGCGCCCTCACCTCGGTGACGCCGTCCTCGGCCACGGGGTGGCTCGGGTGATCGAGACCCTGGACGCCCCACTGGGTCATGGAATAGGTGTAGCTCGCGCGGGCCTCGTCGAACGAGCCGCGGCACATGGCGACACCGGCCGAGAGCAGGACGACGTAGCGCGGCGTCTTCATGTTGAACACCCCGAAGACGGGCTCGTTGGTCAGCCGGTTGGGCGCCAGGTACGCCGCGGCGGTGTCGCAGTCCCCCGACTCCAGGTAGCCGTATGCGGGGCCGTCGTCGAAGTTGTTCGGGCTCGTGTCGCTCTTCGGGAGGTCCCACGCGTAGACGACGGTCGGTGGCTGGCCGCCGCCATTGCCGCCAGAACCGCCACCCCCGCCCTGGCCACCGCTCCCGCCGGAGCCGCCGTTCCCGCCGCCTCCACCAGTCCCGCCGTTTCCTCCCGATCCGCCCGATCCGCCCCCCTGCCGATTCCGCGGGGTGGCGCCCCCGCCGGAACCGGGCTGCTGAGTGTCGGTGCTCGGCGGTGACGCCGGGGGCGCAGCATCCGGAATCGAATCCGGCAGCGCCGGCTCGTCCGAGTCGGTCGGATTCACGTCATCTCGCGAGTCGTCGTCCCGCTGCGTCGCGGGCGGCTGCTCCTTCTCAGGTGCCACGGGCGAGTATTCGCCGCACCCCGAGAGGCCGAGGGCGACCGCGACCGCGACCGCGGATCCGATCGCGAGCGATCGCTTCGGAGTGGTTCTTGTCGGAGACATCGCTTCCCTCCTTCGTCGAGGATCTGCTGTTGTGGAGGGGGAAAGGGCGAGGGAGATACCTCAGCCCTGCCCCGCGACCTCGGGCTCCGGGTCGACGTTCGCGCAGGGGCGGAAGCCTCCGGCATCCGCGATCCCGTAGACGTCCCGTACGAAGGTGAACCGCAGGCCGTCCTCGTCGACGGGGAGCATGACGACCACGCCGTAGTCGAACGTCCACTCATCGGAGATGAGGAAGTACTTCCCGCCCGTCGATTCGAGCAGGCGGAGGCCGCGATACCGGTAGCGGAGATCCTCGCCGGATCCGGCGCACGCGACGTCGACGCCCGGCGACACGATGTCGAGCGGCGCCGCGCTGTCGACCATCACTCCCGGCAGCTTCTCGATCTGGTTCGGGAAGTCGCGGGCGAGCTCCGTGCCCTCGACCGTCGCGTAGTTCATCGCCGACCAGAACAGCCCGATCGCCACGAGGATCGCGATCGCGCCCCGCAGCACCCCCTCGGTCATCGGGGCGAACCGCACCGCGTCGCGGAGTCCACCGCGCAGCATCAGCCCGTAGAGGAGCAGGAGCATTCCGCCCGCGCATACGAGGGGCGCGGCGATGTACGTGATCGCGTACCCGATCAGCCCGAGGACGAGGCCCAGCGCGAACACCCCGACGGCGATGAGCCACATCCACCGCGCCACCCACGTGACGATGCGATCGTCGCTTCCGAACCGGATGCGCCGGCGCCGGAGCCACTGGTCGAGCCCCACCCACGCGAGGCCGGCGATCGCCGCGCAGATCGGGAGCAGCACCACCGGCTGCACGCTCCGGCGGACGTAGTCGTCGACCGTCATCCCGAGGATGGCCTCGTCGATGCCGAGCATCTTCGCCATCTGGTCGCTGCGCACCCAGCCGAAGTACACGAGCAGGGCGGTCAGCACACCGACGTTGGCCACGACGGCGAGGAGCGAGCGCACGAGCGACCCGCGCGTCTCGCGATCCGCGGCCTCGACGGCCTCGGATGCCTCGTCTTCGACGTCTGTGCTCACACAGGGGAGAGCGGCCGCGGGGCGCCGCAGATACGCGGGCGCCGCGGCATCCGTCCCCCGTCGCTAGCCCTCGAGCACCACCAGCCGCTCGGTCGCGCGGGTCATCGCGACGTAGCGGTCGACCGCGCCCTCGATGCCCTCGCCGAACGACGACGGCTCGACGAGCACGACGAGGTCGAACTCGAGGCCCTTCGCGAGCTCGGGAGTGAGCGAACGCACCCGCTCCCGGGGCGCGAACGAGGGGTCGCCGATGACGCACGCCACGCCGCCCTCGCCGTGCTCCGCCAGCCACTCCGACAGGATCCGGTCGCGGTCCGCCACCGCGGCATGACGCACCGGCACACCGCTCGACCGGATCGACGTCGGCACGTTCGCGTCGGGGATCGCCGCACGGATCACCGGCTCCGCCTCGGCCATCACCTCGCTCGGCGTGCGGTAGTTGATGGTGAGCGACGACACGCCCACCTCGGTCAGGTCGGCGTGCTCGAGGCGCTCCTGCCACGACTCGTGGAACCCGTGCCGCGCCTGTGCCCGATCGCCGACCACCGTGAAGCTGCGCGACGGGCAGCGGGCCAGCAGCATCCGCCATTCCGCATCGGTGAGCTCCTGCGCCTCGTCGACGATCACGTGCGCGAACGGCCCCGAGAGCAGATCGGGATCGACGGCGTCCAGCACCGACTCGTCGACGAGGCTGTTGCGCAGATCGTCGCCGTCGAGCCACAGCATCATCTCGTCGCCGGCCTCCTTCAGCCGGTCGACGACCTGCGCCATGTATTCGCGCTCCTGTGCGAGCTTCGCCTCGCGCTCGCGGCGTCGCCGCGACGCCCCGGGATCACCCAGCCGTCGCCGCGCCGCATCGAGGAGCGGCAGGTCGGAGGTGGTCCAGGCCGTGGGGACCGCTCGCTGGAGGGCCTCGACCTCGTCCGGCTCGAGCCACGGCGCGCAGCGACGCAGATACGCGGGCACGCTCCACAGATCCGAGACGAGAACGGATGCCTCGACCAGCGGCCACGCGCGACCGAAGGCGCGCGTCAGCTCTTCGTTGCGGGCCAGCGCCCGTCGCAGCTGGTGCAGCGGCACCTCTTCACCGTCGACCTGGTCGGTGAGGATGTCGAGGATCGTCTCCCACACCTGGTCGCGCGCCTCGTTGTGCGGCAGGCCCGCTTCTGCCGACGCGAACGCCTCGGCCCAGTCCTGGGGATCGAGCCGCAGCTCGGCCCAGGGCGTCTCGATGACCAGGCCGGTCGTGGGCGGCTCCTCGTAGAGCCGCACGGCGGGCTCGATCGCGTCGATCATGCGGGCGTCGGCCTTCAGGCGGGCGACCCGGGCATCGGGTTCGGCGCCGGCGACTCCGCCCTCGACCACGAGGTCGCGCAGCGTGCAGGTCTGCACGCTCTCCTCGCCGAGGCTCGGGAGCACGTCCTCGACGTAGGAGAGGTACGCGGGACTCGGACCGACGAACAGCACGCCGCCGCGCCCCTCGCCGAGGTGCGGGTCGGAGTAGACGAGGTAGGCGGCGCGGTGCAGTGCCACGACCGTCTTGCCCGTACCGGGGCCGCCGTCGACCACGAGCGCGCCGCGCGAGCCGGCGCGGATGATCGCGTCCTGGTCTGCCTGGATCGTGCCGAGCACATCACGCATACGGGGCGAGCGACTGGCGCCGAGGCTCGCGATGAAGGCGGACTGGTCGTCGAGGGCGGCGTTGTGGTCGAGTCCCTCGGCGGTGAACACCTCGTCCCAGTAGTCGGTCACGCGGCCGCCGGTCCAGCGGTAGCGGCGGCGGCTCACGAGCCCCGAAGGATGGGCGTGCGTCGCGGCGAAGAACGGCTCTGCGGCGGGCGTGCGCCAGTCGACGAGCAGGCGGAGGCCGGCAGCATCGGTGAGCCCGAAACGGCCGATGTAGACAGGCGCGGAGCCGTCGGCGGGGACCATACGGCCGAGGCACGCGTCGAGTCCGAAGCGGCGGAGCACCCGCAGGCGGGCGGAGACCCGGTGGATCTCGATGTCGCGCTCGACCCCGGCCTGGCCGTGCCCGCCGGGGCGGCGGCGCAGCTCGTCGAGGCGTTCTTCCAGCCCCGAGATCGAGCGCTCGAGGGTGTCGGCGATCGCGGCGAAATGGTGCTCGTCGTCGCCGATCAGCGCCGGGTCGGACTTGGCGGCGAGGCGCTCGGGAAGGTGGAAGGCGGTGGCGCCGGCTGATCGAGAGGTCGGGGTGGAATCGCTGATCGGGAGGGAGTTCATGGCATCGGCTCCTGGCGGCTTCGCGACGCGGAATCGGACGGAGTGAGTCAGAAGGGAAGGGCGGGGGAGCGTCGCGACCGACCAGTATGCGCCCTCGAGGGGCCCTTGCCGCAAGGCCCCCACCCCCGGATATCCTGGTAGCGGCAGGAAGGTCGCGCCTCTGCGTGCGCAAGACCCCCGCCTGGATCCAGGGGCCCCCGCCCCGCGTCGCTCAGCGTTCACCTCGCGCAGCAGTTCATGCGATCCGCATGATGCCGCACGCGCATGCCCGTCGATACTGTGACACCGCTGGGGGGTGGCGCTCTCGCCCGCCCGCTTCCGGGGACAGGAGACACGCATGACCGCTGACGACCGCCACTCCGTCGTGGGGACACCGCTCCCGCCCGCGCGAACGCTGCCGTTCCCGCCGAAGCCTTCAGGCAGCTACGCGGGGCGCACGCTCGCCGAGTCGACCTACTCGCCGCTGCCGCCGGAACGACACCTGAGCGACGACGCTCCGAACATCCTCGTGGTCCTGATCGACGACGCCGGACCGGCGCTGCCCGCACCGCTCGGCGGCAAGGTGAACACCCCCACGCTCGAGCGGATCCGCGAGGGCGGCATCGGCTACAACCGCTTCCACACCACCGCCATGTGCTCGCCGACCCGTGCGGCGCTGCTCACGGGGCGGAACCACCACCGCGTCGGAGCCGGTCAGATCGCCGAGCTCGCGGCCGATTGGGACGGCTACTCCGGTCACATCCCCAAGAGCAGCGCGACCATGGCGGAGGTGCTGCGCAACTACGGCTACTCCACGGCGGCGTGGGGCAAGTGGCACAACACCCCCGCCGAGGAGACGACCAAGGCCGGGCCCTTCGAGAACTGGCCCACCGGCAACGGGTTCGAGTACTTCTACGGGTTCCTCGCCGGCGAGGCCTCGCAGTACGAGCCGAACCTCGTCCGCAACACCACGAGCGTGCTGCCGCCCAAGTCGCCGGAAGAGGGGTACCACCTCAGCGAAGACATCGCCGAGGACGCGATCTCGTGGCTCCGTGACCACAAGGCTCTCTCGCCCGACAAGCCGTTCTTCATGTACTGGGCGGCGGGGGCGATCCACGGCCCGCACCACGTGCACAAGGAGTGGGCCGACAAGTACAAGGGCGTCTTCGACGACGGCTGGGACACCTACCGCGAGGACGCCCTCGCGGGCGCGAAGGCGGCCGGCTGGGTGCCCGAGGACGCCGTCCTCACGCCGCGGCCCGAGTCGCTGCAGGGCTGGGACGACATCCCCGACCACCAGAAGCCTTTCCAGGCACGCCTCATGGAGCTGTGTGCCGGCTTCGGTGAGCACGCCGACGTGCAGGCGGGCCGCGTCGTCGACGAGCTCGAGCGCCTCGGGTACATCGAGAACACGATCGTCGTCTACATCTGGGGCGACAACGGCTCGTCGGGGGAGGGGCAGAACGGCACGATCAGCGAGCTGCTCGCGCAGAACATGATCCCGACCACCGTCGACCAGCACATCGCCGCTCTCGAGGAGCTCGGAGGCCTCGACGCGCTCGGAACGCCGGCGACCGACAACCAATACCACGCGGCGTGGGCGTGGGCAGGGTCGTCGCCGTACCAGGGCATGAAGCTCATGGCCTCGCACCTGGGTGGCACTCGCAATCCGATGTTCCTCCAGTGGCCGGCGCGCATCGCACACGACCCGGCTCCGCGCACGCAGTTCCACCACGTGATCGACCTGGCACCCACGATCTACGAGATCCTCGGCATCTCGCACCCCGATTCCGTGAACGGCTTCCCGCAGGACCCGATCGACGGCACGAGCTTCGCCTACTCGATCGACGACGAGACGGCCGACGGTCGCCACCGCGTGCAGTACTTCGAGATCATGGCCAGCCGGTCGATCTACGAGGACGGATGGCTCGCGTCGACGACGGGTCCGCGCCTGCCGTGGGTGCCCGGCGTTCCGCCCGGGATCCAGACGTGGACGCCCGACCAGGACAGGTGGGAGCTGTACCACCTCGACGAGGACTGGAGCCAGGCCCACGACGTCGCCGACCAGCACCCGGAGAAGCTCGCCGGGCTCAAGGAGCTGTTCGCGATCGAGGCGGCGAAGAACAAGGTTCTCCCCATCGGCGGCGGCCTGTGGATCGCGCCGTTCCACCCCGAGCTGCGCATCGCGCCGCCGTACACCGAGTGGGAGTTCTCGGGCGACACGTCCCGCATCCCCGAGTTCTGCGCGCCCGCCCTCGGCAACAAGCCGAATCTCGTCACCATCGAGGTGGCCGTCGGCGACCAGGCCAACGGCGTGCTCTACAAGCTCGGCGGCGCGGGCGGCGGCCTCACGGCCTTCGTCGTCGACGGCATCCTCACGTACGAGTACAACCTGTTCCTCGTGCAGCGGACGACGATCGCGGCAACCCAGCCGCTCGCCGCCGGTGATCACACGATCGAGATCGAGACCTCGTACGTCGAGCCGCGGCCGGGCGGGCCGCTCAGCGTCGTGCTGCGGGTCGACGGCGCAGAGGTCGCGTCGGGCACAGTGCCCGTCAGCGCGCCGCTGCTGTTCTCGGCGAACGACTGCCTCGACGTGGGCCGCGCGTACGGCGGCGCCGTGTCGCGGGCCTATGCCGACAGGATGCCCTTCGCCTTCGACGGCGAGATCCGGCGCGTCCAAGTCGCCTACAAGGTGCCTGCACAGGCCTAGCGCAGATCGACAGCGGGCCCCGGAACCATCACGGTTCCGGGGCCGCTCTGTCGTAGGGCGACGGATGCCTCGGGGCCCGTGCGGTGGGGTGGCTCGCGCTGTTCGAATCGGCGTTCGCCGCCGTCTCGCCGTGGCGGGCTGGTTCGCGCTGTCCCAATCGGCGTTCGCACCCGCCGGGAGCAGCAGCGTTTGCCGGATTCGACCGCGCGAGCGCGGCGTGACGGGGCGCGCGGTCGCCGCCCCGCGTTGCGCCGGGTATTTTTGAACCTGGTTCAGCCGTCCTGGACCGGATCCATGCGCCGTGACGGGAGACGACGACGATGCCGGACTCGCAGCCCGCGCACGCGCTTGCCCGCGTCGCGATCGTCGGCGACGGCCGCGTCGGCCGTGCGATCGCGTCGGCCCTCGGGGACGTGGGCGTCGATGTGCAGGGCCCGCTCGGCCGCGGTGCGGCCGCTGACGACGCCGACCTCGTGCTGCTGGCCGTGCCTGATGCCGAGATCGCCGCCGCGGCGGCACTCGTCGCACCGGGGCGCCTGGTCGGGCACTTCTCGGGCGCGACCACACTCGAGCCGCTCGCACCGCACGAGGCGCTCAGCATCCATCCCCTCACCACCGTGACCGGCGACACCTCGTTCGCGGGCGTCCCCGCGGCCCTTGCCGGCTCGACCGCGCGAGCGCTCGCCACCGCTCATGCGCTCGCCGAGGCGCTCGGCATGGCGCCGTTCGACGTCGCCGATGACGACCGCCCCGCGTACCACGCGGCGGCGTCGATCGCGTCGAACTTCCTCGTGACGCTCGAGGCCTTCGCGGAGGACCTCGCCGCCACCGCAGGGGTTCCGCGAGACGCGCTCGCCCCGCTCGTGCGCGCGACCGTCGCGAACTGGGAGGCGCACGGCGCCGCCGCCCTCACCGGTCCGATCGCCCGCGGCGACGAAGGGACCATCGCCCGTCAGCGCGCCGCGGTGGCCGACCGGCTCCCGGAGCGCGTCGAACTCTTCGACGCCCTGGTCGCCGCGACGCGCGACCTCCGCGCACGACAGGAGGTGGGATCGTGATCGTCGTCCGCACCGTCGCCGACCTCCGCGCCGCGCTGCGCGAGCGCCGCGGCGGCAGCATCGGCCTCGTGCCCACCATGGGCGCCCTGCACGAGGGCCACGCGACTCTCCTGCGGGCTGCGCGCAGCGCCGACGACACCGTCGTCATGACGATCTTCGTCAACCCCGCGCAGTTCAACGAGCAGTCCGACCTCTCGGCCTATCCCCGCACCGAGGACGCCGACCTCGCCCTCGCCGAAGCCGAGGGGGTGGACGTCGTGTTCGCCCCCGACGCGTCCGAGGTCTACCCGGACGGCTTCGCGACAACCGTGAGCGTGTCGGGGCCGATCGCCGAGACCCTCGAGGGCGCCGAGCGCGGCCGCGCGCACTTCGACGGCGTGGCCACCGTCGTGACGAAGCTGCTGCTCGCCGCGCTCCCCGATCACGCGTACTTCGGCGCGAAGGACGCCCAGCAGGTCGCCGTCATCCGCCGCTTCGTCGCCGATCTCGGCATCCCGGTGACCCTCGTCGTCTGCCCCACGTCGCGCGACGCCGACGGCCTCGCCCGCTCCAGCCGCAACACCCGCCTCTCGCCCGATGAGCGCGCGCAGGCCCTCGCGATCCCGCGCGCCCTGCAGGAGGTGACGGATGCCTCCGCCGCCGGCATCGCCGGCACCGAGGCGCTGCGCGCGCGAGCCCTCGCGACGCTCGAGGCATCCGGCATCCGTCCCGAGTACGTGGCGTTCGTGGACCCGATCACGTTCGCTCCCGCCGCCGCCGTCGTGGACGGACCGGTGCTGGTGGCGATCGCGGCCCGCGTCGGAAGCACGCGGCTCATCGACAACACCGTCCTAGGAGGTGCGTGACATGCGCGCACAGGTCACCCTGCAGCGACTCGCTGAGATGAAGGCCCGCCGCGAGCCGATCGTGATGGTCACGGCCTACGATTACCCGACCGCCCGGGTCGCGGAGCAGGCCGAGGTCGACATGGTGCTCGTCGGCGACTCCGGCGCGCAGGTCGTGCTCGGGCACGACTCCACGGTCGCGGTCACCGTCGAGGAGATGCTCGTGCTCGCCGGCGCCGTGCGCCGCGGGGTGCGGTCGGCGTTCGTCGTGGCCGACCTGCCCTTCGGATCCACCGAGGTGTCGGACGAGCAGGCCGTCCAGACCGCGATCCGCTTCGTCAAGGAGACCGGCGCCGACGCCGTCAAGCTCGAGGGCGGGGGAGAGGCTCGGCTCAGCCGCATCAGGGCGATCGCCGAGGCCGGCATCCCGGTCGTCGCGCACGTGGGCCTCACGCCGCAGACAGCCGTCGCGCTCGGCGGCCTCCGCGCGCAGGGGCGCACCGCCGAGTCGGCCGCCCGGATCGTGCGCGAGTCGCTCGCCGTCCAGGACGCCGGTGCGAGCGTGCTCGTCATCGAGGCCGTGCCCGCGGATGTCGCCGCCGTCGTGCTGCCCGCACTCGAGATCCCCGTGATCGGCATCGGCGCCGGTCCCGCCGACGGCCAGGTGCTCGTGATCCACGACCTGCTCGGCATCACCGAGGGCAAGACGGCCGCGTTCGTCAAGCGCTACGGCGCCATCGGCCCCGACATGGTGGCGGGCGTCGCGGCGTACGCCCGCGAAGTCCGGGGCGGGGTCTTCCCCGGGCCCGAGCACGGCTACTCCGCGACCGACGTCGCGATCGACGCCGCCCGTGCCGAGCTCGACGCGCGAACCCGCGACTGACGACGGATGCTGCGGCCCCCGGTCGGGGCGCGGTTCAGCGTGGCGCGGGGCCGGTGGACTCGCGCCAGATGACGCGGTGGAGCTGCTGCGGCTCGGTGGGCGCAGGCTCGTTGCGCAATGCCGCGATGAGACGGGTCATCGCGCGTGAGCCCAGGCCCTCGAGGTCGATCTCGACCGTCGTGAGTGCGGGGCTGAGCAGCCGGCCGAGGGGCTGGTCGTCCCATCCGCTCACGCTGAGATCGCCGGGCACCCGCAGTCCACGGTCGAGCGCGGCGCGGATCACTCCGGCGGCGACGAGATCGTTGGCCGCTACGACGGCGGTGGGTCCGTTTAGGTAGGGGAGAGCCTCCACGGCCGCCATGCCGGCCTCGGCCGACCAGTCGCCCTCGACCACGCCGAGCGACTCCAGTCCGAGTCGCTCGAGCGTCTCGAGATACGTGTCGCGCCGCGCGCGGGCGGACGCGAACTGGAGATCTCCGGTGACGTGGAGGAACCTGCGGTGGCCGAGCTCCGCCAGTCCCTCGATGACCTCGGCGAGGGCCGAGGCATCCGCGAGCTCGCCGATGCCGCGCATCTCGTCGTCGAAGTCCGCGGACGCGACGATGAGCGTGCCGCTCGACGCTTGCAGGTCGAGCGAGGCGAGCATGGGCGCGAACGAGACGATGCCGTCGACCTGACCCGAGTCGGCGAGTTCCGCGACGCGCTCGGTGCGTTCCGCCGCCCCGCCTTCGAGAGCCAGCACCTCGACGGCGTACCCCGCCCAGTGGGCGGCGGCGCTCGCGCCGGCGAGCATACGCGCCGGGCTGTACGCGAGGGTCGGCACGACAACCGCGAGCCGGCCGGTCTGCCGGGTGCGCATGGAGCGGGCGACGAGGTTCGGGCGGTAGTTCAGCTGCTCGACCGCGGCCTGCACGCGCGCCTTGGTGGCGGGCTTGAGTCCGTCGGGAGCCCGGAAGTAGCGCGACACGGTCTGATGCGAGACCTCGGCCAGGCGGGCGACCTCCATGATCGTCGGCCGGCGATGCGATGCGGTGTCGGTCACGGCGCCTCCTTCCGAGGTCCATGTTGACACAGATTGTGAACCTTCACTATTCTCACTTCTCGGTCGAGTGATCGATCACTAAGTGAAGGTTCACCCGACGCCTCCCTCGCGCGACCAGCGTTCCGAAAGGACAAAGATGTTCACACGCAGAAAGACAGGCGCCGTCGGCGCCGTGGCGATCGTCGGCCTCGCCGCAGCACTGGCCGGCTGTGCCGGCTCCGGCCCCGCCGGCTCCCCGGCGGCCACCTATGATCCGGACGAGAAGGTGAGCCTCGACTTCGCGTTCTGGGGGAACGACGTTCGCGCCGAGATGTACAACGAGGCCATCGCCGCGTTCAACGAGGACTACCCGAACATCACGGTGAACTCCACGTTTCTCTCCTGGGACGAGTACTGGGAGAAGCGCCAGACCGAGGCCGCCGGCAAGAACCTCCCTGACGTGTTCCAGATGGACATGACCTACGTGCGCCAGTACTCCGACAACGGCCTGCTCCTGGATCTCACGCCCTACGTCGGCGACATGATCGCCACCGACGGCTTCGACGAGAGCGTGCTCGACATCGCCACGATCAACGACACGATCGCGGGCATGCCGGTCTCGACGAACGCGATCGGGATGTTCGAGAACGTGGTTCTGACCGAAGAAGTCGGCGTCGAGCCGTTCGAGGGCGGCGACTGGGAGGCGTACGACGAGTGGTTGCACGAGGCCCGGGATGCCGCCGAGACCGCCGGCCTCGAGGTCTGGGGCGGCGCGGACCCGACCAGCTTCATCCAGCCGTTCGAGCTCGTCCTCCGGTCCGAGGGCAAGTCGGTCTTCACTGAGGAGGGCGAGGTCGGCTTCACCAAGGAGGACCTCGCCGACTTCTGGAGCCGTGGCGCCGATTTGCGGGAAGACGCCGTGGTCACCCCGCAGCAGCGGATCCAGGAGGTCACTCCCAAGGGCGCCTTCGACTCCGCCCAGGCGCTCACCGAGATCGTGTGGGACAACTTCGGCGCTCCCTATAAGGCGAACCTCGGCGACGCGTATCCCGACCTGAACCTCGTCGCGCCTCCGGTCACCGAGGAAGGCGCCAAGGACCTGTACAAGAAGGCCGGCATGCTGATCTCCGTTGCGGGGAGCACGGAGCACCCTGAGGCCGCCGCCCTGTTCACCGACTTCCTGGTGAACAGCCCCGAGGTCGGCGCCATCTTCGGGACGAACCGTGGGATGCCGGCATCCCAGACCCAGCTCGACGGCGTGGAACTCGACGAGACCGCCCAGCAGATCATCGACTACGAGGAGTCGATCGCCGACCGCATCGGTGACCCGCCGCCGGTTCCGATCGTGGGCTACGGCTCGGTCGAAGCGAAGTTCAAGGCCCTCGGCCAGGAGCTCGGGTTCGGCACGATCACGGTGGACGAGGCGGTCGATCAGCTCTTCGCCGAGATCGACGTCATCGTCAATCAGTAGCGCCCATGTCGACGGGCGCGGTGCGAGATGGTCCCGCGCCGCGCCCGCCGACACGCATCACCCCGCCTACCCCCGAGAAGGATCCACAGGCCATGTCCACACCCCGCCCACCCTTCCGCGTCGGCATCATCGGCACCGGCGGCATCGCCCACGCCCACGCCGACGCCCTGACCGCACTCTCGCCCCGCGTCGAGATCTCCGGTGTGGTCGACCTCGACCATGCGCGTGCCGCCGCCTTCGCCGAGAGCTTCGGCATCGACCGGGTCTACGCCGACGCGGCGGAACTCTTCGCGAGCGAGGAGCTCGACCTCGTGCACGTGTGCACGCCGCCGCAGACGCACACGCCGCTCGCGATCCAGGCGATGCGCGCGGGCGTTCCGTCGCTCGTCGAGAAGCCCACCGCGCTCACTCTCGGCGAGGTCGACGAGCTCGAGGCGGTGCAGGCCGAGACCGGCGTGCCGGTGCTCACGGTGTTTCAGCACCGGTTCGGCGCCGCCGCCCGCCACCTCGGCGCCCTCGTCGCCGGGGGCGAGCTCGGCCGGCCCCTCGTCGCCACCTGCGAGACCCTGTGGTACCGCCCGGACGAGTACTTCGACGTGCCGTGGCGCGGGCGATGGGATGTCGAGGGCGGTGGTCCGACCATGGGTCACGGCATCCATCAGTTCGATCTGCTGTTCGCGATCTTCGGCCGCTGGTCGCAGGTGAGCGCCTTCGCGGCGCGGCAGCTGCGACCGACCGACACCGAGGACGTCTCGATGGCGCTGGTGCGTTTCGAGAACGACGCCCTCGCGACCGTCGTCAACTCGCTCGTCTCGCCGCACGAGACATCGCGGCTGCGGTTCGACTTCGAGTTCGCGTCCGTCGAGGTGCGCCACCTGTACGGATACACCAGCGAGGACTGGACCTTCACCCCGGCGCCGGGCCACGAGCATCTCGCGACCCGCTGGGCCGAGGGCTTGGACAGCGGGGCGACCAGCGGCCACCGCGACCAGATCCGCGCGATCCTCGACGCCTTCGAAGCAGGCGAGGCTCCCGGCGTCGACCTCGCCGACGCGCGGCACACGCTCGAGTTCGCCGCGGCCACCTACGCCTCCGCGTTCCGTGGGGCCGCCGTGGAGGCGGGTGAGCTGCACGGCGACGATCCCTTCGTCCGCTCCATGAGCGGCGGGATCGTGCCGTGGGCTCCCGTGAAGGAGGTGCTCGCATGAGCGCGCTGCGCATCACGCACGACATCGGCTCCTCAGTCACCGTCCGCGACGGCGACGTCGACCTTTTCACCTACGTGTATCAGCCCACGACGGTTCCGCTGGAGTCGCCGAAGCCCTATCTGCACCCCATCCGCACGCGCCGCGGCGACGTCGTCAGCCTCTTCCGTCCGCACGACCACGTGTGGCACAAGGGCATCGCCTGGGCGCTGCCGGTCGTGAACGACGAGAACTTCTGGGGCGGCCCCACGTACGTCCACGGCCAGTTCTACGTGCAGCTGCCGAACAACGGCGTGCAGCAGCACGACGGAGCCCTCGAGCTCGAAGCGGGCGAGCGCGCCACGGTCGCGCACGGGCTGCGATGGATCACGGAGGCAGGAGACGTGCTGTTCGCCGAGGAGCGCGCGCTGGCCGCCGAGATCGTGTCGGACGACGCGTGGGCCCTCACCTTCGACACGCAGCTGACCAACGTGTCGGGCGCACCGATCGCCATCGGCTCCCCGACGACGAAGGGGCGCGAGAACGCCGGCTACGGCGGGCTGTTCTGGCGCGGGCCCCGCTCGTTCACCGACGGCACGCTCGTCGCGCCTGGAGCCTCGGGCGCGGGCGACGACGTGCGGGGCGCGCGCTTCGAGTGGATGGGCTTCGTCGGCCGCCACGACGACGTCGACGCCACGTCGCTCGTGCTCATGCTCGACGACGCGGCCAACCCCCACCACCCGCCGCAATGGTTCGCGCGCTCCGAGGAGTTCGCCGCGCTGAACCCGGCGCCGTTCTTCAGCGAAGAGGTCGTCGTCGCTCCCGGCGAGACGGTACGGTTCCGGTACGCCGTCGGCATCGCCGATGGGAGAGCGGATGCTGCGGAGCCGCTCGCAGACGTGCTCCGAGGCATCCTCCAGCCGGTCCTCGTCTGAATCGAGAGGGAGAGGAGCTTCCCGTGATCGACACCGCGCCCACGTTCCCCGGTGCCACCTCCGTGACCCTGCTCGACGTCTACGACGACCTCGCTCCCGACGGCCTCCGCGGCGGCAGCCCGCACATGCATCTCGCCTCGACGGAGTGCTACGTGGTGATCGGCGGGCACGGCGAGATGCACACGCTCGATCCCGGCGGACTGCGCCAGACCGAACTGCGCAAGGGCTCGGTGGTGTGGTTCACTCCCGGCACGATCCACCGCGCGGTGAACCACGGGGAGCTCGAGGTGCTCGTGGTCATGGGCAACGCGGGGCTGCCGGAGGCGGGCGACGCCGTCATGACCTTCCCGGCCGACGTCGTCGCCGACGCCGCGCGGTACGCCGCAGCCGCGGCGCTCCCGGCTGAGCCGCTGGAGGCGCGTTCCGAAGCGGCGGCGCGACGGCGCGATCTCGCGGTCGAGGGATTCCTCGTCCTCCGTGACGCCGCGCGGGCCGGCGACCTCGGCCCCCTGCGCGAGTTCCATGCTGCCGCCGCTCGGCTGGTGCGGGGACGGGCCGCGGACTGGACCGGCATCGTCGAGCGGGGTCCCGCCGCACAGGCCGCGCACAGCCTCGACGTCACCCGCGCGCTCGCCGGCGGCGACGCGGGGCATCTCTCTTCGGCTGCGGTCTCGCAGGCGCCGTCGCTCGGAGGTGAACGGGGATTCGGCATGTGCGGCCGGCTGCGCGCGTACGACGTGAGCGGCGGCCTCGTGACCCGCTGACGCTGCCTCTTCCGTCCGCGCGATCGGCGCGGTAGGTTCCCGCGTGACGCCACACTCGGCGCCTCCTCCCCCAACTCGGATACGAGGAGCACCAGTGATGCATCGAAACCGACGCCGCGCCACCGTGGCGGCGTCCGCCCTCATCATCGGCGGCCTGACCGTCGCAGCCGTCGGCGCCCCGGCGCTGGCCGCGCCCACCCCCGACACCTCCGCTCTCACCCAGGCGGTGACGATCGGCGGCCTGAAGGCACAGCTGGCCGCACTGCAGGGCATCGCGGACGCCAACGGCGGCACGCGCGCCGCCGGCACCCCCGGCTACGCGGCCTCGCTCGACTACGTGCAGGACACGCTGGAGACCGCCGGGTACACCGTCACCCGCCAGCCATTCTCGTACTCCTTCATCGAGTACGACGGGTCGACGCTCGACCAGACGGCGCCCGGAACGAAGTCCTACCCGTTCATCGACGCCTTCTACCCCATGGAGTTCACCGGCACGGGTGCGGTGACCGCTCCGGTGCGCGCGGTGGATGTCAACCTCTCGGGCGACCGTGCGTCGACCAGCGGCTGCGAGTCGGCGGACTTCGCCGGGTTCCCGATCGGGTCGATCGCCCTCATCCAGCGCGGCTCCTGCGACTTCAGCGTGAAGGCGGCCAACGCGGTCGCGGCGGGTGCCACAGGCGTCATCATCTTCAACCAGGGCAACACCGACCCGAACGACGACCGCTTCGGCGTCTTCGGCGGCACCCTCAGCTCGGCGACCTGGACGCAGACCCCTGTGCCGGTCGTCAGCAGCTCGTTCGAGGTGGGTGCGGAACTCGTCGGCACGGCCGGCCTCGTGATGCGCATCAACGTCGTGACCACGGCCACGACGATCAACACCGCGAACCTGATCGCGGACACCCCCGGCGGTCGCGCCGACCGCACGGTCGTCGTGGGCGCGCACCTCGACTCGGTCCCCGAGGGACCGGGCATCAACGACAACGGCTCGGGCACGGCGACGCTGATCGAGACGGCGCTGCAGCTGTCGAACCTCGGCATCCAGCCCGAGAACCGCATCCGGTTCGCATTCTGGGGCGGCGAGGAGGACGGCCTCATCGGCTCGACGTACTACGTGTCGCAGCTCAGCAAGACGCAGGTCAAGCAGCACCTCGTCAACCTGAACTTCGACATGCTCGGCTCGCCCAACGGCGGCCGGTTCGTCTACGACGGTGACGGCAGCGGCTTCGGCACGGTCGGCCCCAACGGGTCCGACGTGATCGAGGGCGTCTTCGACTCCTACTTCGCGTCGAAGAACCTGCCGACCGAGCCGACCGCGTTCGACGGGCGCAGTGACTACTTCGCGTTCATCGAGGCCGGCATCCCCGCGGGAGGCCTGTTCTCGGGCGCCGAGGACATCAAGTCACCGGATCAGGCGGTGAAGTTCGGGGGCGCCGCCGGCATCGCGTTCGACCCCTGCTACCACCAGGCGTGCGACACCTCCGCGAACATCAGCGACGCGATCTTCGAACAGCTCGCGGACGCCGCCGCGCACGCGACGCTGGTCTTCGGCGACACGCAGTCTGCGGTGAACGGCACCGCCAAGGGCAAGGCGGCCGGGCAGTTCAAGCCCGCCTTCAAGGGCAACAACGCGTTGCGCTGACAGGGAGAGGAGCGGATGCCTCGGCTCGAGGCATCCGCTCCCACACCGCCGTAACCCGGCTCCGTGACCCTTCGCCGGGTCGGTAGCCTGAGGCGACCCACCTCGCACCGAAGGGAGTCCGGGCATGGCAGGCTGGCGCATCCGCGACTATCACGCCGACGACGTCGACGGCATCCTGCGACTCTGGGAGCAGGTCACCGCAGAGGGCGTCGAGCCGGTCTACAGCCTGTCCGAGGTGCTCGCGTCGTGCGCGAAGGACCACGCGGTCGTCGCCGTCGTCGGCGAGCAGATCGTCGGTGCCGCGATCGGCCGCGCCGCGCACGCGCAGGGCTGGGTCGTCTTCCTCGCCACCTCGTCGCATGTACGCGGCATGGGCATCGGCTCGTCGCTCCTTGCCGCGCTCGAGGCGCGCATGGCGCCGCAGGGCATCTCCAAGCTCTCCGCGCTCATGCCGGCAGCGGAGACGAAGATGGGCGCATTCCTGCACCAGGGGTTCGCCCTCAAGCAGGACCTCCACTACTTCGAGCGGCACATCCCCGTGCAGCGCGAGGAGCTCAAGCGCCTCGCGGAGCTCGGCGGACGCGTGCTGCCCCGCGGCCTCTGGGACGCGGTCGGCGGAATGAACACCGAGAAGGAGCTCCTCGAGCGACGGGTCGTGCTGCCGCTCGCGCAGTCCGAGCTCGCCGAGCGCTTCGGCGTGGTGCCCCCGCGCGCGATCGTGCTGTTCGGGCCGCCCGGCACCGGCAAGACGACGTTCGCCAAGGCGATCGCCTCCCGCCTGGAGTGGTCGTTCGTCGAGGTCTTCCCCTCCCGGCTCGCGTCGCACCCGGGTGGCCTCGCCGGCGCGCTGCGCGAGACGTTCGCGACGATCGCCGAGCTCGAGCACGCCGTCGTCTTCATCGACGAGGTCGAGGAGATCGCCTCGCACCGCCAGGGCGAGCCGCCGTCGCCCACGCAGGGCGTTACGAACGAGCTGCTCAAGATCATCCCCGCCTTCCGTGAACAGCCCGGACGCCTCCTGATCTGCGCGACGAACTTCATCAGATCATTGGATGCCGCGTTCCTCCGGCACGGCCGCTTCGACTACGTCATCCCGATCGGCCTTCCCGACGAGCAGGCTCGTGACGCCATCTGGCGCCGGTACGTGCCGGGGGCCGCGGTCGGCATCGACGTGCCCGAGCTCGTCGCGATGACCGACGGGTTCTCGCCCGCCGACATCGAGTTCGCCGCGCGCAAGGCGTCGCAGTCCGCGCTCGAGAACGCCGTGGACTCGGGCGCATCCGAGCCCGAGGGCCCGTTCATGACCGACTACACCGCGGCGATCGCGGGCACGCGGGCAACGGTCTCGGCCCAGGTCGCCGCCGACTTCCTCGAAGACATCGAGACTGTCGGCCGCCTGTAGCGCAACCGATCAATCTGCTGAGAGTGCTGGGGTCCGGACCCGGAGCGGCCGTCAGCGCGGCGGCCTCACCCTAGGCTGGATCGCACAAGGGGAGTACTCCCGCCAGCGGCACGCTCGTCACTACGGATCCAGCGTCGGATCCCGGGCTGCCGGCCCTTCGGGGCGGAGGAGACCTTGGCGTTCTTCGTCACGCCACGTCTCCCATCCGGAAGGAAACCCCATGAGCTCGCTCAACCGTCTCTTCGGCCTCGCCACGAAGGCCCTCGACTCGTCCGGTTCGTCGAACGCCAAACCCGGCGGCGGCACGGACTGGCGCTCGGTGGTGCGCGAGGTCGCCGGAGCCGTCACCGGCGATCGGCGGCCCGCAGCCTCGTCGCCCGCGAACGCCTCGTCGCCACCGCCGGCCGCCTCCGCGCCTGCGGCGCCGATCGGGCTCACCCCGCCTCCCGCGTCACCCGCGCCCGCCGCCGGGGCACCGCATTCACCCGCGACCCAGGCCGACCGGGCTGCGATCGCCCGCTACGAGTACCTGCTGCAGACGTCCGACCCGCACCAGGTCGAGGCCATCCACCGGGAGGCCTTCGCCCGGCTCACGCCCGAGCAGCGGGCGCAGGTGCAGGCCGGGATGCGCGCCGAGCTGCATCCGGCCGAGCAGCCGCGCTCCGCCGAGGCCCCCGACCTCGCGCGCGCCGCTGCGCGCACCGAGGCGGTGCGGCCCGGGGCGATGGCGGGCCTGCTCGCGCGGGTCGGCCGCGGCGGGCGCGGTGCGTCCGCCGCCGGCGGCATGGCCCGCGGCGCCGCACTCGTGGGCGCCGGGGGAGTGCTCGGCGCCGTCGCCGGGGCCGCGGTTGTCAGCGCCGTCGCGGTCCCGCTGCTGGCCGAGGCGGCAACGCTGGGCGTGGACTTCGATGCGATCGCCGGCGGTGTCGACCTCGACGCGATCGCGGGCGGTGTCGATCTCGGCGGCGCGGGCGACCTCGTCGCCGGAGCGTCCGACCAGCTCGCGGGCGCCGGCGAGGCGGTGACCGGCATCGGCGAGCAGATCTCGAACTTCGAGCTGCCGGGCCTGCGCGACCTGTTCGGCTGACACCCCGGAGGATCGCGGATGCCGCGGGCCGCTGCATCCGTCACCCCATGCACGAGACCCCCCGCCGAGCGGCAGGGGGTCTCGTGTGAAGCGGGGTGCGTCAGAGCGTGGCGGCCAGGGGGTCGAAGTCCGCGGGGAGCGAGCCGACCTCGCCGAGGGTGCTCTCGACGTCGACGTATGTGCGCGACGCCGCAGCCTCCTCGATCGACAGCAGGGTGTCGAGCACGTGGTACCCGAACTCGCCGGTGGCGATGTGCGGGCGGCCGTCGCGGATCGAGCGGGCCATGTCGAGCAGGCCCAGACCGCGGCCGGTGAGCACGCCCTCCTGGGGCACCTGGATGATCTCCTGCTCCCTCACCGATACGTCGGTGAGCGGGCGCGTGATCGTGATGTCCCCGCCGAAGTAGTTCGGGTCGGGGATCACGATCGTGCCCTCGGTCCCGTTGATCTCGACGATGCCATGGCGCTTGAGCGGCGAGTCGGTGCTGTACAGGCTCTGTGCCTGGCCGCCCCGCTCGAAGTCCATCAGCACCGACAGGGTCGACGGGATCTCGACCGGGAACTCCTGACCGGCGAGCTCGCCGACCTGCACCTTGCGGGTCGGAGAGCCTTTCAGGCCGAGGGCCGCCACCGACGCGACGGGGCCGAACACGTGCACGAGCGCCGACACGTAGTACGGACCCATGTCGAGGAGCGGTCCGCCGCCCTTGGCGTACAGGAACGCGGGGTTCGGGTGGAAGAGCTCGGGACCCTGCCACTGGAACGAGGTCGTCGCGAACAGCGGGCGGCCGATGTCGCCGCGCGCGATCGCGCGCTTGGCCGTCTGCACACCCGGGCCGAGCACGGTGTCGGGCGCGACGCCGACGCGCAGGCCCGCAGCATCCGCCGCCGTGAGAAGCCGCTGCGACTCCTCGCGGTCGATGCCGATCGGCTTCTCAGTCCAGACGTGCTTGCCGGCCGCGATGATCGCCAGCGAGACTTCGACGTGCACCGCCGGGATGGTGAGGTTCACGACGATGTCGACATCGGGGTCGTTCAGCACGAGGTCGATGCCGCCCGCGTGGGGCACGCCGTACCTCTCGGCCTGCGCCTTCGCGCGGTCCTCGAGGAGGTCGCCGATCGCGATCACGCGCACGTCGGGGAAGCTCGACAGGTGCGTCAGGTACTGGTCGCTGATGTTGCCGGCGCCGATGATGCCGACGCCGACGGCTCCGGAGGAAGACGTGGTCATCGGGAAACGGTACCACGAAAACCTCCATGTGGAGGTTTTTCTTCGATAGCATGGTGCGCATGGCCGAAGCGGAGCAACAGCCGACCCCGCGAGGGTCGTACGCGAAGGGCGTCGCCCGTCGCCAGGAGATCCTCGACCGTGCCATCGAGGTGTTCGCCAAGCGCGGTTCCGATCGCACCAGCCTGCGCGCGATCGCCGAGGAGGTCGGCGTCACGCACGCCGCGCTCAAGCACTACTTCGGGTCCCTCGAGGAGCTGCTGATCGCGGTGTACCGCCAGTCGGAGTCCCGCGGCGAGGACTGGGAGCCCGTTCCTGCCGATGTGACGCCCACCGAGCTCCTTCGCCGCTGGAGCGACGCAAACCACGAGGTCCAGGGGCTCGTGCAGCTGTACTCGTCGCTCGTCGCATCGGCTCTCGAGGAGGGGCACCCCGCCGCGCGCGAGTTCGCCACGGAGCGCTTCGTCCGCGTGCGCACCGAGATCGCCGAGCGGGTGCGCCACAACCAGCGGGCGGGTCGCATCCGGGCCGACGTCGACCCGCTGGCAACCGCCGCACTCGTGATCGCGGCATCCGACGGTCTGCAGACCCAGTGGCTGCTCGACCCCGACGCTCCGCAGGACGCCGCCCTCGCGCTCCTCGACCAGCTGCTCTCGGAGCCGGCCCCGGCCGAGCGCCCGACGGTCTGAGACGGGAGGACGGATGCCGCAGCACAGCGCCGGCCGGCGGTTCGCGGCCGACCTGGGCCACGCGGTGTCGAGTCTGTTCCGCCTCGCGCCGGCGCCGGCGCCACGCTGGGCGATCGGCCTGCGCGCGGCGATCGCCATGGCTGTGCCGATCGCGGTGATGACGCTGCTCGGGCGTGCCGATCTCGGTTTCCAGGCGGCGACCGGCGCATTCGTCGCGCTGTACGGCACGCACCTCCCGGTCCGCGAGCGGGCCCGTGTGGTGCCCTTCGTCGCGGGCGGCCTGGTCTTGGCCGCCGTGCTCGGCGCCCTCGCGGGACCGTCGCCGATCTGGACGCTGATCGGGCTCGCGATCGTCGCGCTCGCCGCGGCCGTCGCGATGTTCGGCTTCGCCGTCGGTCCGCCCGGCCCGCTGTTCGTCGTGCTCGTCTACGGGCTGTCGGCGCACATCGTGGCGTCGGGAGCGGATGCCGCCACCTACGTCGCCGCGGTGGCCTGCGGCATCCTGTTCTCCTCCGTGGTGTCGCTGGCTCCGCTCGTGCTGGCCAGCCGCCGCCGCGTCGCCGCGCGGCCGCTGCGCGAGGTGCTTCCCGGCCCGGCATGGCCGCCGGGCGAGCGGATGCTCGTGATCCGCGTCGCCCTCGTGACGGTGGTCGGGATCGCGGTGGGACTGTTGGTCGACCCCGATCGCGCCTACTGGATCGTGGGCGCCGCCATCGCGGTCGTCGGTGTCGCCGCCGACCGGCGGGCCGCCTTCAGTCGCGGGCTGCACCGCATGATCGGCACGATCCTCGGCGCCGGCGTCTACCTGCTGCTGGCGCAGCTGCCGATCCCGGCGCTGTGGCTCGCGCTGCTCCTGGGCGTGCTGCAGTTCACGATCGAGCTGTTCGTGGTGCGCAACTATGCCCTGGCCCTCGTCTTCATCACGCCGCTGGTCCTCCTGCTCACGGGCGCGGCGACGGGCGCCGTCGACACTGTGGCGGTCGCGACCGAGCGCGTGATCGACACGCTCGCGGGCGCCGCGCTGGGCGCCGCGAGCGGCGTGCTGCACGCGCGCGACGACTGACGCGGCATCCATCGATCGGTTGATCCTCGAGTCGGCAGTCCGCTCGATGCGTCGCGGGACACGCGGGAATGGACTGATGGGGTGCATGGCTTCATCGACTCGCTCGCTCATCGGCTGACCACTCGGCGTGGCGCCTGGATCTCGCTCGCACTGGGGATCGTCGCCTTCGCCGCACTCCTCGGAGTGCTCGGACGCGCGGATCTCGACGCGGGCGGCGATGCGGTCATCCCGCAGTCCGAGGCCGGGCAGGTCGCAGCGCTCGCCGATGAGTTCCCAGGGGCCGCGGATCAGTCGCTCCTGGTGGTGGCCAGTCGAGCGGACGGCGGCGCGCTGACGACCGCACAGTTCGACGCGCTCGCATCGCTCATACCTGAGATCGAGCGCGCGACGGGCGGAACGGCGACCGGCCCGCAGCTGAGCGAGGACAGCCGGGCGGCGGTCATCGCCGCGACACTCCCGGTCACGGGCGGCGCGGATGCCGCGGAGCAGGCGGTCCATGACGTGCGCACCGTGACCTCGGAGAATCCGATCTCCGGGGTCGACGTGAAGGTCACGGGCGGCGCCGCCTTCGGGGCGGACATCGCGGCCGCCTTCGACGGTGCGGACTTCACCCTCCTCCTGGTCACGATCGGGATCGTGGCCGTGCTGCTGATCGCGACGTACCGATCGCCGGTCCTCTGGCTCGTGCCGCTCATCGTCGTCGCGCTCGCCGATCAGCTCGCGACCAAGGCCACCGCCGCGCTCGGGACGGCTCTGGAGCTGCACTTCGACACCGGCATCGTGAGCGTGCTCGTCTTCGGCGCTGGAGCCAACTATGCGCTCCTCCTCGTCTCGAGGTACCGCGAGGAGCTCCCGCAGGTCGAAGACCATCGTGCGGCGCTCGCGCGCGCGTGGCGTGCGAGCGTGCCCGCGATCGCGGCATCCAACGCCACCGTCGTGCTGTCGCTGCTCACTCTGCTGCTGGCCGTCGTGCCGGGCACGCGAGGGCTCGGCATCGCCTCTGCGGTCGGACTGCTGATCGCCCTCGCCGCGGTGCTCCTGGTGCTGCCGCCCGCGCTCGCCGTGTGCGGGCGAGGCATCTTCTGGCCCTTGATCCCTCGGCCGGGGCAGGAGCCGAGGCGCATGGGGGCCTGGCGGGGGGTCGGCGCGCGCGTCGTGGCACGCCCGCTTCTGCCGGTCGGCGCGGGCCTCGTGCTGCTCGGGGTGCTCGCCACGGGAATCGTCGGCGTGCAGCTGGGGCTCACGCAGTCGGAGCGGTTCCGGGTGCCCTCCGAGTCCGCGGTCGGTCTCGACGTCCTGGTCGAGCACTTCACGCCGGGCGAAGCGGAGCCGATGATCGTGATCGTCGATGCGGACGACGCGGATGCCGTCGCCGACGCGATCGCGGGCGTCGCGGGGGTCGAACGGGTCACGGCGGTGGAGGAGAGCTCGGACTCCTCCCTCCACAAGCTCCTGGTGGTCGGCGACGCGGAGCCCGGATCGCCGGAGAGCCTGCAGCTGGTCCGCGACGTGCGCGACGCCGCGCACGAGGCATCCGCGTCCGCTCTCGTGGGCGGGCCCGCGGGGGCCGCGCTCGATGTCCGCGAGGCGAGCGTGCGCGACTTCCTGCTCATCGCGCCGCTGGTCCTCGCGACGACCCTGATCGTGCTGATGGCGCTGCTGCGCGCACTCGTGGCACCCCTGGTGCTGCTGGCGGTCAACACGCTGAGCGCGGTCGCCGCGATCGGTGCGGGGGCGTGGCTCGGCCGCACGCTCTTCGGATGGACGGCGCTGGACCTGCAGGTTCCGCTGCTGGCCTTCCTCTTCCTCGTGGCGCTCGGCGTCGACTACACGATCTTCCTCGTGCATCGCGCGCGCGTCGAAGCGGGCGCCGCCGGAACCCGCCCCGGGATGGTGAACGCCATCGCGGCGACAGGTGGAGTGATCACCAGTGCTGGTCTGGTGCTCGCCGGCGTCTTCGCCGCGCTGGGCCTGCTCCCGCTGGTCACGCTGGGGCAGCTCGGGCTCATCGTGGGGGTCGGCGTGCTGGTCGATACCCTGGTCGTGCGGACCCTCGTCGTGCCCGCGCTGTTCTCGCTCATCGGCGACCGGATGTGGTGGCCCGGCCGGATCCGCCGGCAGGCGGCCACGGGCGATCGAGAGGATCGCGACCCAGAGGAAGGGGTGGCGCCGGATGTCTCAGCTCTCCGCGAGCCCGTCGGCTGACGCCGATGGCGACCCGGCGCTGCGACCCACGCGATCCTGGCGCGCGCTGGTCGGGTCGATCCGAGTCGGCCAATCCGTCATCACCGCCGCACTGCTGATCATCGGAGCCGTTCGCGCGGCGGGAGACGGCACACCGGTTCCCTGGGTCGTCGCCGTCTCGGTCGTGTTCGCGGGGTGGTACTTCGGCGGACTGCTGTTGAGCGAGCGCACACGCGATCGCGGCGTCGCCGCCGGCTGGCTCGTGGGCCTCGCCCTCATCTGGATCGGCGCCGTCGCGATCTCGCCCGAGTTCGTGTGGCTGGCGTTCCCGCTGTGGCTGCTCGCCGGCTTCGTGCTCCGGATGCGCTGGGCGATCCCCTTCAGCATCGGCGTCCTGGCCGTCGTCATCGCCGCACCCCTCATGCACAGCGGAGCCACGACCTATGCGAATGTCATCGGCCCTCTCGTGGGCGGCGTCTTCGCCCTCGGCATCTCGCGCGGCTACCTCGAGCTCGTTCGCGACGGCCGCGAGCGGAGCCGGCTCATCTCGTCGCTCGTGAGCGCGCACGACGAGATGGCGCAGCTGCAGGACGAGCTCGCCCGCGCCCAGCGGGATGCGGGCGCCGTCGCGGAGCGCACGCGCCTCTCCCGCGACATCCATGACACCATCGCCCAGAGCCTCACGTCGATCGGGATGCTGGCGGCCGGTGCAGCTCCGACCGCGCCGGAGCCGTCGGCGCGGACCTTCACGCAGATCGGCGATCTCGCCCGCGAGGGACTGGCCGATACCCGGCGCATCGTCGACGCCCTCATGCCGGCCGAACTCGAGGGCTCCGCCCTCGCCGACGCGCTGCGCCGGATGCTGGAACGGCTCACCGAGGAGACGGGGACCCGCACCGAGCTGCGCGTCGACGACACGGTCCCCGCCCTTCCCGTCGTCGTCGAAGTCGCGCTGCTGCGCACCGCGCAGTCCGCGCTGGCCAATACCCGCGTCCACGCGAAGGCGGATCGCGTGGTCGTCAGCCTCGTCGACGGCGGCGACAGCGTGAGGCTGGACATCGTCGACGACGGCGTCGGGTTCGATGCCGCGGGCTGGGAACGTCTTCCCGCCGGACCGGGCGGCGGGTACGGGCTGCGGGCGATGCGCGAACGTCTGCGCGAGCTCGGGGGCGGACTCGACGTCGAGAGCACGCCCGGTGCGGGTGCCGCACTGTCGGCGTCCGTCCCGATCGTGGCGGGGGCGGCACGGTGACCGGCCTTCGCGTGCTGATCGCCGACGATCACCCGATCGTGCGAGCGGGCGTGCGGGCGCTGTTCGCGGGCTATCCCGACATCGACGTCGTCGGCGAGGCCGCGACCGGCGAGGAAGCGGTCACCCTGGCCCGGCACCTCGCGCCCGATGTGGTGTTGTGCGATCTGCGGATGGGCGACGGCATGGACGGGGTGGCGGCGACCGCCCAGCTGCGCGCCCTCACCCCGGCACCCGCTGTCATCATCCTGACGACGTTCGATCGGGATGCCGAGATCCTCGGTGCGATCGAAGCCGGGGCCTCCGGCTACGTCCTGAAGGATGCCCCGCCCGACGCGATCGCGCGGGCTGTGCGCGAGGCGGCGGCCGGCCGGCTGGCGCTCAGTCCCGAGCTGAGCGAGCGCGTGGTGCAGGTGCTGCGTGCCCCGCGCGTGCGGCTGACCGACCGGGAGCAGGAGGTTCTGCGACTGCTCGACACGGGTGCGTCGAACCCGCAGATCGCGAAAGCCCTCTTCGTCACCGAGGCGACCGTGAAGACCCACCTCGTCCACATCTTCGCCAAGCTCGGTGTCGACAGCCGCTCGCGCGCTGTCGCCGTCGCGCGAGAGAGAGGCCTTCTGTGACCTCGACCGACACGACGCTCGCCCCGACCCGGCGGGAGTGGATCGCCCTGGCCGTGCTCTCGATCGGTCTCGGACTGATCGTGCTGGACGGCACCATCGTCGGCGTCGCGCTTCCCGACATCGTCGCGGACCTGCAGATGGACCTCACCGACGCGCAGTGGGTGAGCAGCCTCTACGCGGCGATCCTCGCCGCGCTTCTGCTGTCCACGGGGCGGCTGGCCGATCGGTGGGGCCGCAAACGCCTGTTCCTCGCCGGCCTCGTCGTGTTCGTCGCCGGAAGCGTCATGGCGGCTTCGGCCGAGGCATCCGGTCCCCTCATCGGAGCGCGCGCGATCCAGGCGGTCGGAGCGGCGCTCATCATGCCCTCGACGCTGTCGACCGTCAACGCGGTGTTCCGCGGCCGGTACCGGGCGGCCGCGTTCGGGGTCTGGGGCGCCGTGATCTCGGGGGCGGCGGCGATCGGCCCGCTCGCGGGCGGCGCACTGACGGAGTACGCGTCGTGGCAGTGGATCTTCCTCGTCAACGTTCCGATCGGCGTCGCCGTGTTCGTGGCGGCGATCGTGGTCGTGCCCGAGACCAGGGGAGCGACCGCGCGGCCCGGGATCGACGTCGACGGAGCACTGCTGTCCGCCATCGGCTTCGGAGCCCTCGTGTTCTCGGTGATCGAAGGCCCGGATCTGGGGTGGTGGGCGCCGAAGGCCGCGTTCCAGATCTTCGGCTGGACGTGGCCGCCCGATGCCCCGATCTCCATCATCCCGATCACGCTCGCCGTCGCCGCGGCATCCCTCACGCTCTTCGTCGTGTGGGAGCGGCACCGCGCGCGCAACGGGCGGTCGGCGCTGCTCGATCTGCGCCTCTTCCGGCTGCCGACTTTCACGTGGGGCAACATCACAGCGGGCGCTGTCGCCGTCGGCGAGTTCGCGATCATCTTCGTGCTGCCGCTGTACCTCGTCAACGTGCTGGGCATGAACGCGATGGGCGCGGGCCTGGTGCTGGCGGCGATGGCCGTCGGAGCTTTCGCCTCCGGCGCGGCGGCGCGGCACGTCGCGGCCCGTTTCGGTGCGCCCGGGACCGTGCTGCTGGGTCTCGGGCTCGAGGTCGCCGGAGTCGTGGTCGTCGCGCTGGTGCTCACCGCGACGACGCCGGGTTGGCTCATCGCGCTGCCGCTGATGGTCTACGGACTCGGTCTGGGACTGGCCTCCGCCCAGCTCACCGGCACCGTGCTGCGGGACGTGCCGGTCGCGGAGTCGGGTCAGGGATCGGCTACGCAGAGCACCGTCCGGCAGGTGGGATCGGCGCTGGGCACGGCGTTCGCCGGCGCAGTGCTGTCGGTCGCCCTGGCACTGACTCTTCCGGCCGCCCTGTCGTCGGCCGGCATCACCGGATCGACGGCCGACACCCTCGCGGACTCCACGCGCCAGTCCGCGGGGACGACCATCGCTCAGCTGCGCCTGCAGGGCGAGGACAGTGCGCTCGGATCCCAGACGAGCGATGCGGTCGCGGCGCTCGCGAGCGGGTTCGCGGATGCCACGCAATGGGCGCTCGTCGTGGCCGCCGTGTTCCTCGTGCTGGGCTTCGCCGGCGCCGTCCTGCTGCGCCGCGCCGCGCGCCGCGGATCGGACTGACCCGGCCGATCTCAACCTTTCGATGGATCCGGCCGCGGCGACGCTCGCCGAGGCTGGAAAGAGATTCGAGAGGAATGCCAATGCGAAAGCTTTACTACGCGGCCTTCGGCTACATGCTCGCCGGGGTCGCCTCCGGCCTGTTCTACCGTGAGTTCACCAAGCTCAACGACTTTCCCGAGGGGCAGTTCACACAGCTCGGACTCGCCCACACCCACCTGCTCACACTCGGCTTCGTGATCCTGCTGATCGTGCTGCTGCTCGAGAAGGCGTTCGCGCTGTCGCGCTCGAGACTGTTCGCCTGGTTCTTCTGGGTCTACAACGCGGGCGTCATCCTGACCGCGGCCATGCTCGTCTGGCACGGCTCGCTCACCGTCCTCGGGCTGGAGGCGTCGAAGGCGATCGCCGGCATCGCCGGCACCGGTCATATCCTCCTCACCGTGGGCATGGTGCTGCTGTTCCTCGCGCTGGGGCGCGCTCTGCGCCGCACGCAGGCCGCGGGCGAACAGGCGCCGCCCGCTCACGCCGTCGCGAGGGGATAGACCCCGCGCAGGACGATCCGCTGCGCCAGCGTCCACGCGACCGTCGTGGCGAGATAGAGCGCGGCGGCGAGCGGCACGAAGAGGGCGAACACCGCGGTCGTGAACTGCAGCGCTCCGGCGAGCCTCGCCATGCCGGCACCGGCCAGGGGCGCAGCATCCGGTGTCGCGTCGATCGGCGGACGGAACGCTCGCCGCGTGATCTCGGCGACCAGGACGATGACCGCGAGCACTCCCGCGAACACCCCGAGGGTGGCGGCCGAGGCCGTGCCCGCGGCGATCGCGCTCACCAGGCTCGTGCCGAGGGGGACGGCGAAGAGTTCGTGCGCGAGCAGCGCGTTGGCGTGTCCGGCGATCGCGGTGTGGAGGAAGAGGGCATAGACGATCGCCACGATCGGAGCCTGAGCGAGCATCGGGAGACACCCCGCGAAGGGCGACGCCTTCTCGTCGGAGTAGAGCTTCATCGTCTCCCGCCGGAGGCGCTCGGGGTCCTTCCGGTGACGTCGCTGGAGGTCTCGCAGCTTCGGCGCGAGGCGGCTGCGGGTCTGCTCGGCCCTCGCCTGCGCGATCCCCGCGGGGATGAGCGCCGCGCGCACCAGCAGCGTCAGGACGATGACGGATGCTGCGGCCGCCGCGGATCCGGCGAGAGGTTCGAGCAGGGCCGCGAGGCCCATGAGCAGGGAGTATGCCGCGTCGAGGATCGCGGCGACAGGCGGGAAGGCGTAGAGGTCCATGGAGGTGTCCGTTCGTCGGGTGCTGTCTCGTGGCGTGCGGCCACGAAGGCACCGGCGAGCGGTCCTCGAGGGGAACGGGCGTCGGGGCTACGCGGCCAGGGCCGCGGAACCCGGGGCGCGCGGACGGGAGTGCCCGGGAGCGTCGGGGTGGGATGCGCTGAGCCTTGTCGCGTCGGCGATCGCGCGGCGTGGATGGGCCGCGGCGGCGATCGTGCGCGCCGGGACGAGGAAGACGGCGATCGCGACGGCAAGGAGGGCCAGCGTCGCGACGACGGCGACCGCGATCACGAGGGCGCCGGTTTCGGGGTGCGGGGTCGGTGCCACCTCGAACGCGGCGCGGGCTGCGGCGCCGAGCAGCTCCAGGGCGGGGCGCAGGCCGGCCGCGAGAACCTCGACGACGAGGCGCAGCACCGCGGCGATCGTCTCGAGCACGCGCACCTCCCTCGTCGCCGCCACGGTAGCACGGGGCCGGGAGGCCAGGTCGGGACGGCGGACCGGGTGTCAGGACCATGGGGCAGGCTGGGAGGGTGACAGCGACCACGACGACCCGCACCGAAGCCCTCGAGGTGCTGCGCACCCTCGTCGGACGCAACGACGCCGACTTCCACGAGGGGCAGTTCGAGGCGATCGAGGCGCTCGTCGACGAACGCCGCCGTGCGCTGGTGGTGCAGCGGACCGGGTGGGGCAAGTCGGCCGTGTACTTCGTGTCGACGCTGCTCCTGCGTCGGCGCGGGGCGGGACCGACCGTGCTCGTGTCGCCCCTGCTGGCCCTGATGCGGGATCAGATCGCCGCGGCCGCGCGCGCCGGGGTGCGGGCCGTGAAGATCGACTCGACGAATGCGCACGAGTGGGGCGACGTGCTCGCACAGCTCGACCGCGACGAGGTCGACGTGCTGCTCGTGTCGCCCGAACGCCTCAACAATCCTTCGTTCCGCGACGAGCAGCTGCCGCAGCTCGTCGCCCGCATCGGCCTGCTGGTCGTCGACGAGGCGCACTGCATCAGCGACTGGGGCCACGACTTCCGCCCCGACTACCGGCGCCTGCGCGACCTCATCGCGCGCATGCCCGCGGGCGTGCCGGTGCTCGCGACCACCGCAACCGCCAACAGTCGCGTGGTCGCCGACGTCGCGGAGCAGCTCGACGCCGGTATGGCGGAATCGGATGCCTCGGCGCAGGGCGTGCTCACGATTCGCGGTCCGCTCGCGCGGGCATCGCTGCGGCTCGGCGTACTGCGCCTGCCCAACTCGCCGAGCCGGCTCGCCTGGCTGATCAGCCACCTCGGCGACCTGCCGGGATCCGGCATCATCTACACCCTGACGGTGGCTGCGGCGAACGACACAGCACGGCTGCTGCGCGAGCGGGGGTACGACGTCCGCGCGTACACCGGGCAGACCGACACCGACGAGCGTGAAGAGTCCGAGGCGCTCCTGAAAGACAACCGGGTCAAGGCGCTCGTGGCGACGAGCGCGCTCGGCATGGGATTCGACAAGCCCGACCTCGGCTTCGTCGTGCACCTCGGTGCGCCGTCGTCGCCGGTGTCGTACTACCAGCAGGTCGGCCGCGCCGGTCGCGCCACCGACTCCGCGGACGTGCTGCTGCTGCCGGGCGTCGAGGACCGCGAGATCTGGCACTACTTCGCCACCGCCTCGATGCCCGACCGCGAGCGCGCCGAGCGCGTGCTCGCGGCGCTCGGCGCAGCGGGCGGACCCCTGTCGACGCCCGCGCTCGAGGCCGTCGTCGACATCCGGCGCACACCGCTCGAACTGCTGCTGAAGGTGCTCGACGTCGATGGCGCGGTCGGCCGCGTGCGCGGCGGCTGGATCGCGACCGGCGAACCCTGGACGTACGACGAGGAACGCTACCGCCGCATCGCGGCCGAGCGCGTCGCCGAGCAGCAGCACATGATCGAGTACGAAGAGACCTCCGGCTGCCGCATGGAGTTCCTGCAGCGCTCGCTCGACGACGACTCGGCGGCGCCCTGCGGGCGCTGCGACAACTGCGCCGGCGCGTGGTTCCCGACGGCGATCGCGTCGGGAGCGACGGATGCCGCGGCCGCCGCCCTCGACCGCGTCGGGGTGCCGATCGAGCCGAGGCGGCAGTGGCCGACCGGCGCCGACAGGCTCGGCGTGCCGGTGAAGGGCCGTATCGCCGCGGACGAGCAGTCCACGGAAGGGCGCGCGCTCGCGCGTCTCACCGACCTGGGCTGGGGCGGCGCGCTGCGCGACCTCTTCGCGGCAGGAGCGGCCGACGCGCCCGTGCCGCAGAACGTGCTCGCAGCGTGCGTGCGCGTCCTCGCGGAATGGGGCTGGGAGAACCGCCCGGTCGCGGTCGTCGCGATGCCGTCGCGCACGAAGCCGCAGCTCGTCGACTCGCTCGCCCGCGGCATCGCCGAGATCGGCCGGCTGCCGTTCGCCGGGACGCTCGACCTCGTCGACGGTGGGCCGACCGGGCAGCCCGGCGGCAACAGCGCCTTCCGTGTCGCCGGAGTCTGGGGCCGGTTCTCCGCCGCGGGTCTCGACATCCCCGCGGGCCCCGTGCTCCTCGTCGACGACCGCGTCGACAGCGGCTGGACCCTCACGGTCGCCGCGCGCGAGCTGCGCCGCGCGGGCGCGACCGAGGTGCTCCCCTTCGCCCTCGCCCTCCGCGGCTGAGCCCGGCCTACGTCTCGGTCGGCGGCTTCGGCCGCGGTCGCCGCACGATGAGGTAGATCACGGCCGCGGCGACGAGCAGCACCACCAGGACGACCCAGGGCACCCAGTTGATGGGCGCGGCGGCGTTGTCCCCCTCCTCGGCCGTGGGTGAGGGTGTCGCGGACGGGGTCGGTGTCGCCGTCGGGGTGGGTGTCGGCGTCGGGGTCACGGTCGGCTCGGGAGTCGGTGTCGCCGTCGGCTCGGGCACCACGGTGGGCACCGGCACGGGCGTGGTGGGCTCGGCCGTGGGCTCCGGCACCACGGTCGGCTCCGGGGTCGGCTCGGCTGTGGGCTCGGCTGTGGGCTCCGGTGTCGGTGCGGGGGAGCGCGTCGGCAGCACCCTTGTGGGCTCCGGTGTCGGCTCGACCGTCGGCTCCGGGGAGGTCGTCCGCGTGGGCAGCGTGGTGGGAAGCCCCGTCGGCAGCGCGGTCGGAATGGGGATCCCGCCGTTGCCGCACCCGGCGAGGAGCGTGAGCCCCGCCGCGATGGCGAGTCCAGCGAGAAGCCGGGCCGCGCGCCGCGGGGCCCGGGAATCACGTGTCGCGCGAGGGTGCGGCATCCGTTCCTCCATCGGTTCTGGCGGAATCGTACGGCCGCACGCGCGAGCCGACCCGGATTCGACGCGAGACACACCGCGCCGCCTGCGCGAGCGGCCCCGACACATGACTGCGTGTGACGCCCCGTGTCGTCGTGTCGCGGCGTGTGTCGTCACAACATCCCGCGCGGTCTGCGGCCGGGTGAGCATGACCTCATGCCTTCCCCGATCATCTCGCCGACAGAGCTCGCTGATCTCATCCGCAACGGAACCCCGCCGCGGATCCTCGACGTGCGCTGGCGGCTCGACCAGCCCGAGGGCCGGCCGGCGTACCTCGACGGGCACCTGCCCGGTGCGGTCTACGTCGACCTCGACCACGAACTGGCGCGCCGCGGCGATCCGCGCGAGGGACGCCACCCGCTGCCGCCGCGCGCGCAGCTCGAGGCCGCTGCTCGGCGGTGGGGCATCCGGGCCGGCGACACCGTCGTCGCGTACGACGACGTGCACTCGGTCGCCGCGGCACGCGCATGGTGGGTGCTGACGCGATCCGGGCTCGCCGACGTGCGCGTGCTCGACGGCGGCCTGCGCGGCTGGCTCGCCGAGCGGCTTCCGCTCGAGACGGGCGACGTGCTGCCTCGACCGCCCGGGGACGTCGTGCTCGACGAGATCACCGAGGGCGTCGCCGACATCGACGGCGTGGAGGAATGGCCCGACCACGGCCTGCTCCTCGACGTGCGCGCGCCCGAGCGGTACCGCGGCGACGCCGAGCCGCTCGATCCGGTCGGCGGGCACATCCCGGGCGCGGTGAACCTTCCGACGACGGTGCACCTGACCGCGGGCAAGTTCCGTTCGCCCGACGAGATCCGCGCCGAGTTCGCGGCCGCGGGCGTCGTCGACGGCGTCTCGGTCGCCGCGTACTGCGGCTCGGGCATCGCGGCGACGCACACCGCGCTCGCCGGGGCGCTCGCCGGCATCGACGTCGTGGTCTACCCGGGCTCGTGGAGCCAGTGGTCGCGCTCGCGCGGCCGGCTGGCCGCCGTCGGCCCTGCGCCGTCGCTGGACGTGGTGCCGGTATGACCGAGGTGCTGCGGGAAGCACCCGCCATCCCGACCATCGCCGACCGCCCCCTGCGCGTGGTGGGGGTGTCGGGCTCGCTCCATGAGCCGAGCCGCACCACCGCTCTCGTGCGGACGATCCTCGCGTCGGTCGCGCAGCGCATCCCGGCGGAGACGGAACTCGTCGAGGTCGCCGCGCTGGGCGCGGGCTTCGCCGGCGCGCTGAAGCGCGAGGACGTCGCCCCCGAAGTCGAGACCGCATTGCGGGCGATCGAGTCCGCCGACCTGCTCGTCGTGGCGAGCCCCGTGTACCGGGCCTCCTTCACGGGGCTGTTCAAGCACCTGTTCGACTTCGTCGGCCAGTACGACCTCGTCGGGACGCCGGTGCTCCTGGCGGCCACCGGAGGCGGCGAGCGGCACGCGCTCATCATCGAGCATCAGCTGCGGCCGCTGTTCGGCTTCTTCCAGGCGCTCACCCTGCCGATCGGCGTCTACGCGTCGAACAGCGACTTCGCGGACTACCAGCTGACGTCGCCCGAGGTGGCGCGCCGCGTCGTGCAGGCCGTCGACCGTTCGCTGCCGCTCGTCGAGCAGGCTGCGCTCGTCCGTCGATCGGAGTACGTCGCGACCTGGTGATCTGCTTCTTCTCGACGTGATGCCGCCCAGCACATAGACTGGCGCCCGTGTTGACCTGTCGGTGTTGTCGCCCCTGCTGTTGAAGCTCCCGCTTCACGCAGACCTCAGCGACCCCGACAACCTTCCGCGCACCCGCGCGGCAACACTCCAGGACACAACGTGCGTTACGCCCAGAGCGTGGCCGACCTCGTCGGCGACACCCCCCTCGTCCAGCTGACCCGTGTCACCGACGGCATCGCCGCGACGGTGCTCGCCAAGGTCGAGTACTTCAACCCCGGCGGCTCCGCCAAGGACCGCATCGCCCGCCGCATCGTCGACGCCGCCGAACGTGACGGCCTGCTGAAGCCCGGCGGCACGATCGTGGAGCCGACGAGCGGCAACACCGGCGTCGGTCTCGCGCTGGTCGCCGTGCAGCGCGGCTACCGGATGATCTTCGTCGTGCCCGACAAGTTCGCCGGTGCCAAGGTCGACGTGCTCAAGGCCTACGGCGCCGAGGTCGTCGTGACCGAGACCAGCGTGCCGCCCGAGGACCCGCGCTCGTACTACAGCGTGGCCGACCGTCTCGTGCGCGAGATCCCCGGCGCGTTCAAGCCGAACCAATTCGCGAACCCGAACGGGCCTCTCAGCCACTACGAGACCACCGGGCCCGAGATCTGGCGCGACACCGACGGCCGCGTCACCCACTTCGTCGCGGGCATCGGCACCGGCGGCACCATCACGGGCACCGGCCGCTTCCTCCACGAGGCGTCGAATGGGGCCGTGCGCGTCGTGGGCGCCGACCCCGAGGGGTCGATCTACTCCGGTGGACCGCTGCACGGCTATCTCGTCGAGGGCGTCGGCGAGGACTTCTGGCCCGAGAGCTACGACCCGTCGGTGCCCGACGAGATCCACCGCATCCCCGACGCCGAGTCGTTCGAGATGACGCGTCGACTCGCCCGCGAGGAGGGCCTCCTCGTCGGCGGATCGAGCGGCATGGCCGTCGTCGCCGCCCTGCGCACCGCGCGGGACCTCCCCGCCGACGCGGTCGTCGTCGTGCTGCTGCCCGATCACGGTCGCGGCTACCTCAACCGGTTCTACGACGACGACTGGATGCGCGACCACGGGTTCGACGTCGGCGCCGTGGCGCCCGCACCCGGCGCACACCCCGCGCCCGAGGCATCCGGAACCACCCACGAAGGAGCACCCGAATGACCGAGTCCACGAACGACCGCGGCTTCGAGACCCGGGCTGTGCACGCCGGGCAGGCGTTCGACCCGACGACGGGGGCGGTGATCCCGCCGGTGCACTTCTCGACGACGTATGCGCAGGACGGCATCGGCGGACTCCGCGAGGGGTACGAGTACGGACGCAGCGGCAACCCGACGCGCACGGCGCTCGAGACCCAGCTCGCCGCCCTCGAGGGCGGTGCCCACGCGCTGTCGTTCGCCTCGGGCCTCGCCGCCGAGGACGCGCTGCTGCGCGCCGCGCTGAAGCCCGGCGATGAGGTGCTGCTCGGCAACGACGTGTACGGCGGCACGTATCGCCTCATCGCGCGCGTGCTCGGCGGGTGGGGCGTCGGGATCCGGGTCGTCGACATGAGCGACCTCGACGCCGTGCGGGCGGCGCTCGAGGAGCGCCCGGCCCGCATCGTGTGGGTCGAGACCCCCAGCAACCCGCTGCTGCGCATCACCGACATCGCGGGGCTCGCGAAGCTCGGGCACGACGCCGGCGCGCTGGTCGTCGTCGACAACACGTTCGCGTCGCCGGCGCTGCAGCAGCCGCTCGCGCTCGGCGCCGACGTCGTCGTGCACTCGACGACCAAGTACCTCGGTGGGCACTCCGACGTCGTCGGCGGCGCGCTCGTGCTCAACGACGACGCGCTGTACGGCGAGGTGAAGTTCCTGCAGTTCGCCGTCGGAGCGGTGTCGGGCCCGCTCGACGCGTGGCTCACCACCCGCGGAATCAAGACGCTGGCGCTGCGCATGCAGCGGCACAGCGAGAACGCCCAGGAGATCGCGGAGTTCCTCTCGGGGCACGGCGCGGTCGCGCGCGTCTACTACCCCGGTCTCGCATCGCACCCGGGGCACGAGCTCGCCGCGCGGCAGATGAGCCGGTTCGGCGGCATCGTCTCGGTGGCGCTGGCGGATGCCGCATCCGCACGCCGCTTCGCCGAGTCGACGCGTCTCTTCCAGCTGGCCGAGTCGCTGGGCGGCGTCGAGTCGCTGATGAACTACCCCGACGAGATGACGCACGCCTCGGTGCGCGGCACGGAGCTCGCCGTCCCGCCGGAGGTCGTGCGCCTGTCGGTCGGCATCGAGTCGGCGCCGGACCTCCTCGCAGACCTCGAACAGGCGCTCTCGGCGCTCTGAGGAAGGCGGTCGTAGGCTCGAAGGCATGACCGCGAGCCCCGGCATCCGTTCGTCCGTCCTCGCGCAGCCGCTGCGGATCGGCGGCGTCACGGTGCCGAACCGCATCATGCAGACGGCGCACTCGAAGCAGTACTCCGACCGCGTCGAGTCCGACCGCGAGACCGCGTACTACGTGCGCCGCGCGCTCGGCGGATGTGGCCTCTTCGTCGCCGGCAACCACTTCGTGCACCCGACCGGGTCGATCCGGGGCTTCGAGGACGCCTACCGTCCCGAGGGCGTCGCGGCGTCCAAGGGCATGACGGATGCGGTGCACGAAGCCGGTGCGAAGATCTTCGTGCAGCTGAACCACCATGGGGCGCAGGCGCAGCCCGACGGGCCGGATGGCCCGCGCACCGTCTACGCGCCGTCGCGGCTGATCTCGCCGTCGACGGGGCACGCGACCCGGGAGATGGACCACGCCGACATCGCCTCGTTCGCCCGGGGCTGGGCGCTGTCGGCCGAGTACGCGCGCGACGGCGGGTTCGACGGCGTCGAGATCCACCTGGCGCACGGCTACCTGCTGCACCAGTTCCTCTCGCCGCTCTACAACGCCAGACAGGACGAGTACGGCGGCGACCTCGACGGGCGCACGCGATTCCCGCGCGAGGTGCTGCGGGCCGTGCGCGCGCGGGTGGGCGATGACTTCACCGTGGGCATCCGCATCGTCGCGAATGAGTTCCACCCCGACGGGATCGACGGCGCCGGCATGCGCGAGGTCATCGCGCGCCTCCGTCAGGAGGCCCGGATCGACTTCCTCGACCTCGCCGCCGGCGGCTACCACAACGTGCACTACGTCTTCCCGTCGTCACCCATGCCGTACGCGTGGCTGCGCGACGACGTCGCCGCGGTCAAAGCCGCGAACCCCGACGTGCCGGTGTTCGGCGTCGGCGCGGCCCGCTCGGTCGAGGAGGCCGAGGACGTCGTCGCCGCCGGCATCGCCGACATGGTCGCGCTCACGCGCGCGCAGATCGCCGACCCCGACCTGGGCCGCAAACTCATCGGACTCGCACCCGTCGACACGGCGGAGCGCGGCATCCGTCATTGCATCCGCCTGAATCAGGGATGCCTCGGCCGCGGCAGTCGCGGACTCGCGATGTCGTGCACCGTGAACCCTCTCGCCGGCCGCGAGCTCGAGCGCGGCGAGCGGCCGCGCACCGCGTCACCACAGCGGTGGGTCGTCGTGGGCGGGGGCCCTGCGGGCATGCGCGCCGCCGTCGAGCTCGCGACCGATGGGCACGCCGTCACGCTGCTGGAGCGGACGCACGAGCTCGGCGGACAGCTGCGCCTGGCCCGGAGAGTGCCGGGGCGGGAGAGCGTGGGCCTGCTGGTCGACGACCTCGAGCGCGACCTCGGGGCCGCCGGCGTCGACGTGCGGCTCGGCGTCGAGGCGACGGCCGAGACGGTGCGCGGGCTCGGGATCGTCGACGGCGTCGTCGTCGCCACCGGTGCCGTCGCGCCTGCGACGACCTCGCTCGCGCTCGGCGGGGCCTACACCGACGGATTCCCCGTCGCGGGCACGATCGACGCGTTCGCCGCGGCGGCGGGGGTGCCGCTCGGGCGGCGGATCGCGGTGGTGGATGCCGACGGCACGGCGTACGCCGCCGGCATCGTGCTGAGCCTGCTCGACCGCGTCGACGAGCTCGAGCTGATCACCCCCTTCGAGACCGTGTTCCCGCACATCGGTGCCGGGTACGACCGGCCGCTGCTGCTCGAGCGCCTCGGCGCGCACGCAGGCTTCCGCCGGAGCGTCGCGCACCGCGTCGTGAGCATCGAGCCCGGCGCGGTGACCGCGCGCGACATGCTCACCGGGGCCGCGGACGCGATCCCGGGCGTCGACACCGTCGTGGCGATCGAGCCGCGAGCTGCGGTCGGGGTCCCCGGCCTCGCGACGGACACCGCGGCCGCAGCATCCGGATCCCCTCGTGTCGTGGTGATCGGTGACGCGTTCGCGCCCCGCAGCATCGACGCCGCGATCTTCGAGGCCGTCGAGCTCGCCTACGACGTCGCGGGCATGGCCGTGCTGCGCGGCTGAGGTCCGCGCGGCCGCCGGTCGCAGCATCCGTCCGTCCTCCCGTTCGACAGGTCAACCGGGGTTCCGCAGGAGCTTTCCCCGCGGATCCTCCTGTCGCGGCCCGGTTGACCTGTCGAAGCGCCCTTCGACAAGCTCCAGGACCCGATCCCATCGACGCGGAAAGGCGGTGGCTACGCTGGGCGGGTGGACCCCGTCACCGCAACGCTCGTCATCCTCGTGCTCGCGGTGATCGCGTTCGTGAGCAATCGCGTGCCGATCGGGGTGGTGGCGATCGGCGTCGCGCTGGCCCTCTTCTTCACCGGCGTGCTGACGCTGCCGCAGGCGCTTGCGGGGTTCGGCGATCCGACGGTGCTGTTCATCGCGGCGCTCTTCGTGGTGAGCGAGGCGCTCGACGGCACGGGTGTCACGGCGTGGGCGGGGCAGAAGGTGATCGGCCGTGCCGGCACCAAGCGGACCACCCTTCTGGTCGTGATCGCGCTGCTCGTCGCCGGACTCACCGCCCTCATCAGCATCAACGGGGCGGTCGCCGCGCTGCTGCCGCTCGTGGTGGTCGTCGCCGCCCGCGCGGGCATCGCGTCGTCGAAGCTCCTCATGCCGCTCGCGTTCGCGGCGTCCGCGGGTTCGCTTCTGCTGCTCACCGGCACGCCGGTCAACATCATCGTGTCGGAGTTCGCCGCCGCTGCCGGCGGGCGCGAGTTCGGGTTCTTCGAGTTCGCGCTGGTCGGCATCCCTGTGCTCCTCGGGACGGTCGCGATCCTCCTCGTCGGCGGCGCTCTCGTGCCCGAGCGCAAGAGCGCGCTCATGCCGCTCGATCTCGTGCGGCACGCGCGCCTGCTGCGTCAGCAGTATTCGCTCAGCCTCGACACCGGCATGCTCCTCGGGCCCGAGACCGGCGTCACAGAGGTGGTCGTGGCGCCCCGGTCGCCGCTCATCGGCAAGCGCGTGTGCGCGGGCATGACCACGCCCGACGGCGATCTCGTGGTGCTCGCCGCGCGTCGCGGCGACGAGCAGCTGAAGGGCACCGAGTTCGTCGTGCAGGCCGGGGACGCGCTGCTGCTGCAGGGCGCGTGGGACGACCTGTCGCGAAAGACGAGCCAGCCGGGCGTGCTCGCCGTGGACGATCCCGCGCAGCTGCGCCGGTCGGTGCCGCTCGGCAAGGGCGCGAAGCGCGCGATCGGCATCCTGCTCGCGATGATCCTGCTGCTCGCGACGGGCCTGGTTCCGCCCGCGGTGGCGGCGCTGCTGGCGGCGTGCACCCTGGTGCTCACCCGCACGGTCACCGTGACGCAGGCCTACCACTCGATCTCGTGGACCACCATCGTGCTCATCGCCGGCATGATCCCGCTGTCGACCGCCTTCATCAGCACCGGAACGGCGGACCTCGTGGCGAACTGGATGCTGTCGTTCCTCGGCGACGCCGGGCCGCACGTCGCCCTGCTCGCACTCTGCGGGCTGACGGTGGTGCTGGGGCAGCTCATCAGCAATACCGCGACCGTGCTCATCGTCGCGCCGATCGCGATCTCGGTCGCGCAGTCGCTCGACCTCTCGGTGCAGCCGTTCATGATGGCGCTGACCGTCGCGGGTGCGGCCGCGTTCCTGACCCCGATCGCGACGCCCGCGAACCTCATGGTGATGGAGCCCGCCGGCTACCGCTTCGGCGACTACTGGAAGCTCGGCCTGCCGCTGGCCCTGTTCTTCCTCGTCGTGGCGGTCTGGTACGTGCCGCTCGTCTGGCCGTTCTGACGTCGCGGGTTTGGCGACTCGCCAAAAGGGCCTGGAGCACAGAGCGACGCCCCGGCGGACCGGAGGGTCGGGTCCGCCGGGGCGTCGCGGTGGGGTCAGGCGGCGGACCAGCCGCCGTCGCTCGCGAGGTTCTGGCCGTTCACGTTGACGCCGTCACCGCTCAGCAGGAAAGTGATCGACGCGGCGAGGCGGTCGGCGGCGACCGGAGGCGTCATGACCGCCATGCCGGCGCGCACGCGGTCGGCGCCGAGCGGCGAGTTGAACTTCGCCTCGATGTTGGTGATCACCGCACCCGGGGCGACCGCGTTCACGCGGATGCCGCTCGGGCCGTACATGAACGCGCTCGACTTGGTGAGGCCCACGACCGCGTGCTTCGACGCGGTGTAGGCGGCACCGGCGGAGGAACCGCGAAGGGATGCCTCGGACGAGGTGTTCACGATCGAGCCGCTGCCCTGCGCGAGCATGGCGGGGATGACGGCGCGCATCAGCTTCATCGTGCCGGTGACGTTCACGCGGAAGACGCGATCCCAGACCGCGTCGGTGACGTCGCCGACCGGCGTCATGTCGTCCATGATCCCGGCGATGTTGGCGAGGGCGTCGATCCGGTCGCCGGCCGCCTCGATGATACGGGCCACGCCCTCGTCGTCGGTGATGTCGGCCGTCAGGGCAACCACGTCGGCGCCGGCGTGGGCGGCGACGAATTCGTCGAGGCGGTCCTGGCTCACGTCGACGGCGATCACGCGACCGCCCTCGCGCGCGACGCGCGACGCGGTGGCGCGGCCGATGCCGGAGCCGGCACCGGTGACGATGACGGTCTGGCCGGTGAAGCGCCCGGCGGTGACCTTCTCGGCCCACTCGGCCTTCGGGGTCTCGGCGGCGGCGTCGGCCTCGGCGGGGACGCCGTCGGGGTTGACCTGCGCGACGAGTGCGTCGAGGGCGGCCTGCGGGAAGGCGCCGCCGCTCATCGCGACGAGGTTGCTGATCGGCAGGCCCGCGATGGGTGCGAGAGTCTCCGCGGTCTGGCCGCCCTGGGCGAGCAGACCGCGCAGTGCGGCGCCGCCGGCGGGGTCGTCGAGCCAGGTCTGGATGGTGGATGCTCCGGTCAGGGGAGCGGTGGTGGTGCTCATTTTCTGTCCCTTCTTCATGCAGTTCAGCGGGGCTGCGGGTCCGGGGGATGAGGATCCTTCGGGGCGGCTCCTACCGGACAACTTTGTCCGGTACTAGGCTACACCCGTGCCGAGCACCGCATCCCCCCGTGCGCTCCCTCGCCAGAACCGAGGCCCCGCCGCAGCCGCCGACAACCGCAAGGCGTTGATCGCTGCTGCCCGCGAGGTCTATGCCGAAGGAGGCCTTCAGGCTCCCTTCAGCGCCGTCGCCAAGCGCGCCGGTGTCGGGCAAGGAAGCCTTTACCGTCATTTCCCCGACCGCACCGCCCTCGCCGTCGCCGTCTTCGAAGACAACGTGCGCGACCTCGAGGAGTACACCGTGCCGCCTGACCGAACGATCGACGATCTGCTCGATCGTGTGGTCGATCAGGCGGTCGTGTCGACGGCGTTCATCGAGCTCATCACCGCGGATCTCTCCGATCGCCGCGTCGCGTCGCTGGGTGCGCGATTCCAGGCGCTCGTGGAGCGTCTGGTCGCGCGTGACCGGGCCGCCGGACGCATCGGATCCCACATCGAGACCGAGGACGTGACCCTCGCGACCGGGATGCTGGCGACCGAGCTCGCCCGCGCCGATCCGGCCCAGCGACCCGCGGTCGCGCGCCGCGCGCGTGCGCTGTTCGCGGCGGCGTTCGCGCCGCGCTGATCAGCCGTTCGCGCCGTGATGATCCGGCACTAGGCTCCTGCCATGGGCCGGTTCATCTACGACACCAACGCCAACTCGGTCGACATCGATGACCGCACGCTGGCGCATCTGCGCATCGTGATGATGAACAAGCTGCGCCGCTCCGAGCCGTTCATGTTCGACGTCGAGATCGGCGACGGCAGCGGCCGGCGGAGCTTCTGGATCCATCCTTCGGTGCCGATCCAGTTCCACTTCTTCGGCAGCCGTCAGCCGCGCATCAACCGCACCTGGATCGAGGCGCTGATGCTCGCGGCCAGCGGGCCCAACGGCCTCACGATCCTGCCGGAACCCGAGCAGGAAAACGCACCGCCGCCGGCGGAGGGCTGAGCTCAGTCTGCGTCGTCGCCGGGGGTGACTTCACTGCCGCCGACGGTGAGTCGCTCGACATCGAGGTGATCCACGTCGACGTTGCCGAGCGTGACGTCGGGAGCGGCGCCGTCCGCCCCCTCCAGCACGGCGACGGGACCGGTGTCGAAGTGCTCGGCGATGAGCATGATGCCGCCGGTCGAGCTGGCGGAGTTCGCGAGCTCCTCGATCCAGTCCCGGCTGAGCTCGGTGGGCTCGGGATCGTCGAAAACGAACCGCAGCGGAATCGACGGATGCAGCCAGATGGTGCTGCGCCCGCGCGGCTGGTCGTCCGGATGCTTCCACGAGACCGTGAAGCTCTCGTCGCGTCGCAGCTTGGTCGCGATCACGACCTTCAGGTGCGCGAGTGCGCGGTCTTCGATATGGATCGGCATCCCGCCGCCGCCGTAGTAGATCGTGCCCACGCGCCAACCATAACCCCGCCCCCGGGGAACCGCGAAGGGGTGGATTTCCGCACGTCGAGCGTGGTGAAATCCACCCCTTCGGGGTTCTGGTGTCCGGTGCAGGACGTCAGAGCCGCGTCCACGCCTCCGTCAGCACGCTGCGCAGGATCTGCTCGATCTCGTCGAACTCCTTCGGCCCGATCGTGAGCGGCGGGGCGAGCTGGATGACGGGGTCGCCGCGGTCGTCGGCGCGGCAGTAGAGGCCCGCGTCGAACAGCGCCTTCGACAGGAACCCGCGCAGCAGCCGCTCGGACTCGTCGTCGTCGAAGGTCTCCTTCGTCGCCTTGTCCTTGACCAGCTCGATGCCGAAGAAGTACCCGTCGCCGCGCACATCGCCGACGATCGGCAGGTCGGAGAGCTTCTCGAGGGTGGAGCGGAACAGTGGCGAGTTCTCGCGCACGTGCTCGTTGAGGCCCTCCTCCTCGAAGATGTCGAGGTTCTCGAGCGCGACCGCGGCCGACACCGGGTGGCCGCCGAAGGTATAGCCGTGGTAGAACGCGCGGTCGCCGTGGGCGAAAGGCTCGTAGATCTTGTCGCTCACGATGGTGGCGCCGATCGGCGAGTAGCCGCTGGTCATGGCCTTCGCGCAGGTGATCATGTCGGGGACGTAGCCGTACGCATCGCACGCGAACATGTGCCCGATGCGGCCGAAGGCGCAGATGACCTCGTCCGACACGAGCAGCACGTCGTACTTGTCGCAGATCTGGCGCACGCGCTGGAAGTATCCGGGAGGCGGCGGGAAGCAGCCGCCCGAGTTCTGCACGGGCTCGAGGAAGACGGCGGCGACCGTGTCGGGACCTTCGAAGAGGATCATCTCTTCGATGCGGTCGGCGGCCCAGACGCCGAACTCCTCGAGGCTGCCGGACGGCGCGCCCATGTCGTCGGCGCGGTAGAAGTTGGTGTTCGGCACGCGGAACCCGCCCGGGGTGACCGGCTCGAACATCGACTTCATGGCCGGGATGCCGGTGATCGCGAGCGCGCCCTGGGGTGTGCCGTGGTAGGCCACCGAGCGCGAGATCACCTTGTGCTTGGTCGGCTGGCCCTGGATCTTCCAGTAGTACTTCGCGAGCTTGAACGCGGTCTCGACGGCCTCGCCGCCGCCGGTGGAGAAGAACACCTTGTTGAGATCGCCGGGCGCGTAGTCGGCGAGGCGGTCCGCGAGCTCGATCGCGGCGGGGTGCGCGTACGACCAGATCGGGAAGAACGCGAGCTGCTCGGCCTGCTTCGCGGCGACCTCGGCGAGGCGCTTGCGGCCGTGGCCCGCGGCGACGACGAACAGGCCGGCGAGCCCGTCGATGTACTGCTTGCCCTGCGAGTCCCAGATGTGGTGGCCCTCGCCCTTGACGATGATCGGGACACCGGGTCCGTCGGTCATCACCGACTGGCGCGCGAAGTGCATCCACAGGTGGTCTTTGGCCATCTGCTGCAGTTCGGCTTCGGTGCGGGCGTGGCGTTCGGTCGTGATCGACATGTGGAGCCTTCCGTCAGACTGGTCCCACGCTACTCGCGTGCCCCGCGCGCCGACATGCGACGTTTCGTCCGGTTCGGATGCCGCGGCCACCGGTCCGTCCGGATCGTCAGGTCGAGCCGCGCTCGATGAGCTGCGTCGGCAGGACGATCGGCGACGGCGCAAGCGCAGCGCCGGCCGCGGCGTCGGCGAGGGCCGTCACGGCGGCCGCGGCCATCTCGCGGATCGGCTGCCGCACGGTCGTGAGGGGAGGTGTCAGCCACCGCGCGCCGCGCAGGTCGTCGAAGCCCACGACGAGCACGTCGTCGGGGATGCGGCGCCCGGTCGCCGCGGCTGCGGCGTACACGCCGGCCGCCATCTCGTCGGTGCACGCGAAGACTCCGAGGCGCTCCCCGGCGCGCAGGCCGCGCAACAGGGGGAGCGCCGCCTCGCGCGCCGCCGCTCCGCTCCAGTCCGCTTGCACCGCGGCGAGGTCGGCGCCGGGGGCCGCCAGGCGCAGCCCCTCGCGGAAGCCTGCGTTCCGCGCCCGCCCGTAGCGGAACGGCGGCGAGCCGAGCACGATCGCGAACCGCGTCGCCCCCCGCTCCGCGAGGTGGGTCGCCGCCCCGAACGCGCCGTCGCGGTCGGTCGTGCGCACGCTGGCGAGCCCTCGGGAGGTCTCAGCCTGCGGGTCCATCAGCACGACCGGGATCTCGGCATCCGTGATCGCGGCCAATTGCGACGCGGTCGGCGAGATGAGCCCGAGCACCACACCCGCCGAGCCGCGTCGGCGGATGCGCATCGGCCAGTCGTCGTCGGGGGTGTCGCGCTCCTCGGTGAGCACGAGGTCGTAGCCTGCGGCGGCGGCGGCGCTGCGCGCGCCGGCGGTCACCTCGTCGGAATAGGCGTTGTGGTACGAGCCCAGGACGAGGTCGACGAGGCGCGCGGTGCCGGCCGGGCGCCCGCCGCCCGACGGATCGCGGGTGTATCCCAGCGCACGCGCCGCGGCGAGCACGCGGCGCCGCGTCGCAGGAGCGAGGTCGCCACGGCCCGACAGCGCCCTCGACGCGGTGCCGACACTCACTCCGGCCTCGGTCGCGACATCGACGAGGGTCACTCGGGCTGGCACTCGACCAGTTTTGCGCAAGATCCTCGACCGATGCCAGAGCCGATGGCATCGTCGGTTTCGGAAAGGGCCACCACGATGACGACGACGACATCTCCGCTGCGGATCGCGCTGATCGGCACCGGCTTCATGGGCCGCATGCACACGCAGGCCTGGCGCACGGCGCCGCACTTCTTCGACCTCCCGCTCGCGCCGCAGCCGGTGCTGCTCGTCGGTCGTCGCCCCGACGCCACGGCCGAGGCCGCGGCGCGCTGGGAGTGGCCCGAGCACGGCGTCGACTGGCGCGAAGCCGTCGAGCGCGACGACATCGACGCGATCGACATCTGCACCCCCGGCGACACCCACGCCGAGATCGCACTCGCCGCCCTCGCCGCCGGCAAGCACGTCCTGTGCGAGAAGCCCCTCGCGAACTCGGTCGCCGAAGCGCAGGAGATGACGGATGCCGCGGCCGCAGCATCCAGTCAGTCCGGCGTCGTCGCGATGTGCGGCTTCAGCTACCGCCGCACACCGGCGCTCGCGCTCGCCCGTCAGCTCATCGACGAAGGGCGCATCGGGGAGATCCGGCACGTGCGTGCGCAGTACCTGCAGGACTGGCTGAGCGACCCGGACTCGCCCCACACGTGGCGGCTCGACCGCGACCGCGCCGGCTCCGGCGCCCTCGGCGACATCGGCGCGCACAGCATCGACACTGCGCAGTGGCTCGCCGGTCAGCACATCGAGGCGGTGTCGGCGACGATGCACACGTTCGTCACGTCCCGGCCTCGGCGCTCGGCGGTCGAGGGGCTCGGTGGCGTCGCCGCCGACACGTCCGACCGGCTGCCGGTGACCGTCGACGACGCCGCGGCGTTCACGGCGCGCTTCGACGGCGGCGCGCTCGGCGTCTTCGAGGCGACGCGGATGGCGACAGGCCGCCGCAATGCCAACCGCATCGAGATCAACGGCGACCGCGGTGCGATCGCCTTCGACTTCGAGCGCATGAACGAGCTCGAGGTGTACGACGCCGCGGCCGATGCCGCGCAGGGCTTCCGGCGCGTGCAGGTGACCGAGGCGCAGCATCCGTATGCCGGAGCATGGTGGCCCGCGGGACACGGACTCGGCTACGAGCACCTGTTCGCGCACCAGGCCGTCGACTTCGTGCGCGCGGTCGCCGGCGAGATCCCGGTGTCGCCGAGCTTCGCCGACGCCACTCAGGTGCAGCGCGTGCTCGCCGCCGTCGAGCAGAGTGCCGCCCACGACAGCATCCTCACGCCGGTGGCACCCGCCGCCGCCGACCCCGAAGGGATCCCCGCATGACCCGTACCGCCCTCGTCGTCCGTGGCGGATGGGACGGCCACCATCCGATCGAGGCGACCGACCTCTTCCTGCCGTTCCTCCGCTCCAGTGGATTCGACGTCACCGTCGAAGAAGACCCCGAGGTCTACGCCGACGCCGACCGCATGGCGGCCACCGACCTCGTGCTGCAGTCCGTGACGATGTCGCAGGCGTCGCACGAGGCGATCCGGGGCCTCCGCGATGCCGTCGCCGCCGGCACCGGCCTCGCCGGCTGGCACGGCGGCATCGCCGACTCGTTCCGCGCGAGCTCGGACTATCTGCAGCTCGTCGGCGGCCAGTTCGCGACGCACCCGTCGAAGCACCCCGACGAGGTGCACGGCGACCAGACCGACAACTACCTCGACTACACGGTCGAGATCACCGACCTCGGTCGCACGCACGACATCACGGCCGGCATCGACGACTTCACGCTCACCACCGAGCAGTACTGGGTGCTGCACGACGACCTCATCGACGTGCTCGCGACGACGACGCACCCTGTGCAGCCGTACCACCCGTGGCATCGGCCGATCACCTCGCCGGCGGTATGGACGCGGGACTGGGGTCAGGGTCGCGTGTTCGTGGCCACGCCCGGCCACTCTCCCGAGGTGCTGCAGGACGCGAACGTCCGCACGATCGTCGAACGGGGGCTGCTGTGGGCCGCGCGGTGACCGACATCGGGATCGTCGGGCTCGGCGTCATCTCCCGCCAGTACCTCGACACCCTGCTTCCGGCGTCGAGCGTGCGCATCGCGGCCGTCGCCGACCTCGACGTCGCGCGTGCGGAGGCGGCCGCCGAGGCGATCCCGGGCTGCCGCGCACTCACGACCGCCGAGCTGCTCGCGGATCCCGGCATCCGCACCGTCCTCAACCTCACGATCCCGGCCGCGCACGCCGAGGTCGCGCTCGCCGCCATCGCGCACGGCAAGGACGTCTACGGCGAGAAGCCGCTCGCGGCGACCTTCGCGGACGCTGCGCGGATCACGGATGCCGCGGCCGCCGCGGGCGTCCGCGTCGGCGGCGCGCCCGACACGGTGCTCGGCACCGGCGTGCAGACCGCGCGCGCGGCGATCGACGGCGGGCGCATCGGGCGACCCGTGTCGGCATCGGCGATGTGGGTCTCGGCGGGCCACGAGTCGTGGCATCCGCAACCCGACTTCTACTACCGTGAGGGCGGCGGGCCGCTCCTGGACATGGGGCCCTACTACGTCACGTCGCTCGTGCAGCTTCTCGGACCCGTGACCGCGGTCTCGGGCGCCGGATCGCGGTCGCGCGAGACGCGCGTGATCGGCTCGGGCCCGCGGGTCGGCGAGAGCGTGCCGGTCGAGGTCGACACGCACCTCACCGGCATCCTGCACCACGCGTCGGGTGCGATCTCGACCGTCACGATGAGCTTCGACGGCGTCCGCTCCACCGCGGCCCCCATCGAGGTGCACGGGGTCGACGGATCGCTCATCGTGCCCGACCCGAACAACTTCGCCGGCGACGTGCAGCTGCATGCGCGCGGCGGGTCGTGGGAGACGCTCGAGCCCTCCGCCGGGTACGTCGACTCGGGGCGCGGGATCGGCCTCCTGGACCTGGTCGCGGGCGAGGGCCGTGCGAGCGGGGCGATGGCCCTGCACGTGCTCGAGATCATGACCGCGCTCGCCGCATCCGCGGCCTCGGGTGTGCGCGAGTCCCTGCGCTCCACGGTCGAGCGTCCTGCGCTCGTGCCGTTGACACCCGCCGAGGCGTGGCGGAGCCTCTGAGGCCGAACCTGCGCGGCGGGTCGCGGCATCCGTCCTCCTCCCTGCGTGCTTCAACAGGTCAACCGGGGTTCTGCAGGAGCGAAGTGCGAGGTTTCGTCCTGTGGAGGGCCGGTTGACCTGTCGAGCGGGGGGCGGATTGCGGACGTCAACCCAGACGAAGTGCCCCGAGTGCTGCACGCACTCGGGGCCCTTTCAACGGGGGTCGGGGACCAGGGCCGAGACCGCAGCCGTTGCCGTTCGCGGCGCATCGGCGGTGATCGCGTGCACGGGTCCGACGAGCTCGATCCGGGTCTCGGTGTCGCGTTCGGCGCACGACCCTCCGACCCACAGGTCGACGGCACCGGGCTCGACGATCCGGCGGCCTTCCCGTCCGGTGAACGCGAGCCGCGAGGTCGGCACCGAGAACGTGACCGTCGCCGACTCGCCAGGCGCCAGGGACACCCGCTGGTAGGCGAGCAGCTGTGCGACGGGGCGGGTGACCGAGCCGACGATGTCCCGGGCGTAGAGCTGCACGACATCGGTGCCTGCGCGGTCGCCCACGTTCGACAGTCGCACCTGCGCGGTGATCGTGCCGTCGGTCGCGGCATCCGAAGCCGTGAGGTCCTCTCGGGTGAACGAGGTGTACGTCAGCCCGAAGCCGAACGGCCTCGCCGGCGTGTTGTCGGCGCTGGTGATGTCGGTCGGACCCCCGAGCCTGGGGTGCAGGTACGTGTAGGGCTGGGCGCCGGCGGACCGGGGCAGCGAGACAGGCAGCCGGCCCGACGGCTCGGCAGCGCCCGAGACGATCCGAGCGATCGCGGGTCCGCCCTCCTCTCCGGGGAAGAACGCCTGCAGCACCGCTGCGGCAGCGGTGCTGCCGTCGAGCATCCAGCCGATCGCGTACGGGCGTCCCGAGACGATCACGACGACGGTCGGGGTGCCCGTGGCGACCACAGCCTCGACGAGGCGCCGCTGCACACCGGGAAGCTCCAGGTCGTCCACGTCGTTGCCCTCGCCGACGGTGCCCCGTCCGAACAGACCGGCGCGGTCGCCCACGACGACGATCGCGACCTCGGCGTCCGCCGCCGCGCGGGCGGCGGCGGCGATGCCGCGCTCGTCGTCGCCTTCGACGTCGCAGCCGCGCTCGAGCACGATATCCGCGTCGCGGAACTCCGCGCGCAGTGACTCCGCGATGGTCGGGATCTCGAAGCCCAAGGGCGTGCCGGGGTGGTGCGCCAGCACATGGTTGGCGAACGAGTAGCAGCCCATGAGCGACTCCGCGGCGTCGGCGTTGGGGCCGATCAGCGCGATGGTGCGTGGCGCCGCCAGTGGAAGCACGCCGTCGTTGCCGAGCAGGACGACCGACTCCTCGGCCGTCCTGCGAGCGAGGTCGCGAAGCACCGGGCCGTCGAGCTCCACCTGCGTCGGCGGCGAAGAGAAGTCCTCGTCGAGGAGGCCGAGCTCCTCCTTCTGCGAGAGCACGCGGAGCACCGCACGGTCCACATCGGCCCGTCCTTGGGCGCTCGAGTCGAGCAGCGCGCGCAAGGGCTCGACGAACGCGTCGCCCGTGGGCAGCTCGATGTCGATCCCCGCGCGCAGCGCCAGCAGCGCAGCCTCACCGAGATCGCCCGCGACCCCGTGCAGCGCGTGGAGGAATGCGACCGAGAAGTAGTCGGCCACGACGGTGCCGTCGAATCCCCACTCGTCGCGCAGGAGCGCGGTGAGCAGCTCGGGGTTCGAGGCGACGGGAACACCGTCGATCTCGGCGTACGAGTTCATGACCGACCGCACCCCGCCGTCGCGGACCGCCATCTCGAACGGCGGGAGCATGACGTCCTGCAGCCGACGGCGCCCCATGTGCACGGGGGCGTGGTTGCGGCCGGCCTGCGACGCGGAATAGCCGGCGAAGTGCTTCAGGGTGGCGTGGACACCGGCCGATTGCAGTCCCTTGACGTACGCGGTGCCGATCGTGCCGACGACGTACGGGTCCTCCGAGATGCATTCGTCGGCACGACCCCATCGCGGGTCCATGATCACGTCGAGCACTGGCGCGAGGCCCTGGTGTATTCCGAGCTCCGCCATCGAGCGGCCGATCGCCGCCCCGAGCTGCTCGGTGAGCTCGGGGTCGAAGGCCGCGCCCCAGGCGAGCGGCGTCGGGAAGGTGGCCGCCTTCCACGCGGCGAGCCCCGTGAGGCACTCCTCGTGCACGATCGCGGGGATCCCGAGGCGGGTCTGCTCGCGAAGTCGACGCTGCTCCGCCCAGAGCCACTCGGCGCGGGCGACCGGGTCCACCGGCCGCGTGCCGTAGACGCGGGTGAGGTGCCCGATGCCGTTCGCGGTGGCATCCTCGTACCGCGTCGACGTGACCATCTCGCCCGCCATCGGCGCGACGACCTCGTCTCCCTGGTCGACCCAGTACCCGACGAGCTGTGCGAGCTTCTCGTCGAGGGTCATCTGTGCGTGCAGCGCGAGCACGCGCTCCGAGACGGCGCGCAGTTCGTTGTCGCTCATCCCTTGACCGCTCCCGTCAGGCCGCCGACGATCCGCCGCTCGAAGAGGCTGAAGAACGCCAGCGCGGGGATCATCGACAGCGAGGTGAACGCCAGCACCTTGGCGGTGTCGACGGAGTACTGCGAAGAGAACGCCTGCACGCCGAGGGGGAGCGTGAAGTTCGCGTTGTCGTTGAGGAGGAACAGCGGCAGGAGGTAGCTGTTCCAGCTGCCGATGAAGGCGAGGATGCCGACCGTGATGACACCCGGGACGGCCAGAGGAAGCACCATCCGCCAGAAGAAGCCCAGGCGGCTGCATCCGTCGATGAAGGCGGCCTCCTCGATCTCGTCGGGGATCGCGCGCAGGAACGGCACCAGGATGATGATCGTCGTCGGCAGCCCGAAGGCGATCTGGGGCAGGATGACGCCGCCCAGCGAGTTGATCAGCCCGATGTCGCGCACGACGATGTAGAGGGGCGTGATGGCGACGGTGATCGGGAACATGAGTCCCGCCGCGAACAGTGCGTACATCGCACCCCGGCCCCGGAACCGGTACCGCGCGAGCACGTAGCTCGCCATGAGGCCCAGCACGATGACGCCGAGCGTGGTGGCGATCCCGACGATGGTGGAGTTGAGTACGAGCTGCCAGAAGACGCCGCCGGTCAGCACGTCGAGGTAGTTCGTGAAGACCCACGGGTCGGGGAGGCCCCCGGGGTCCGTCGTGATCTGGGAGTTCGAGCGGAAGCCGCCGAGGATGATGTACAGGACCGGCCCGAGCATCAGTGCGATCACGACGAGCGCGACGAACCACACGGCGGGCGTGGAGCGCCGCGTGCGCTGGCGTCGTGGCGGTGGCAGCTCAATGGTCGCCAGTGAGGCGGCGGTGGTCATTGGGCGTTCCTTTCAGTGAGCGCGCCGGCGGTGTCGCGGCGCAGCACGAAGCGCTGGTAGACGAGGGCGACGATGAGGGAGATGAGGAAGATGACGACGGCGACCGCGTTGCCGTAGCCGAAGTTGCCGGCGTTGCGACCGTTGGCCACCATGTACGTCGCCATCGTGGAGGTGCCCGCGACGGGAGCGACGTACTGGCCCCAGATGATGTAGACCAGGTCGAACAGCTGCAGTGCGCCGATGATCGACAGGAACGCCCAGATGCGCAGGGTCGGCGCGAGCAGCGGAATCGTGATGCGCCGCTGGATCTGCCAGTAGGTGGCGCCGTCGATGGCCGCCGCCTCGTAGAGCTCGTCGGGGATGCCCTGAAGGCCCGCCAGGAACAGGATGACGGCGAAGCCCACGTACTTCCAGGTGAGGATCGCGACGAGAGTCCAGATGGCGATGCTCGGATCGGCGAGCCAGTCGTGGGTCAGCCCGGAAAGGCCCCACTTCTCCAGGACTCCGTTCAGGCCCCCGTTGGTCGCCAGGAGCAGGCTGAACCCGGTTCCCACGACGACCTCTGCGATGACGTAGGGAACGAAGATGAGCACGCGGATGACGGACTGCCCGCGCATCTTGCGGTTCAGCAGGAGCGCCAGGAGCAGGGCGATCGGTCCTTGGATGAGGATCGACGTGACGACGATGAACGCGTTGTGACCGAGTGCTTCCTGGAAGTCCGGGTCGGTGAGGATCGTGACGTAGTTCTTCAGTCCGATGAAGTCGGTCGCCGGCCCGTAGCCGTGCCAGTTGAAGAAGCCGTAGTAGGCCGCCATGATCACGGGGAAGATGACGAACCCGATGAAGACGAGCATCGCCGGCCCGGCCAGGATCGCCACCTCCAGGCGGCCCGACCAGCCGAGTCCTCGGGATCGGCGGCGCTGCGACGCCGGGGGCGGCGGTGTGACGCCGCCGCCCCCGGAACGCTGCGCGAGATCCGTCTCCGGGCGATCGTCCGTCTTCGGGGTCTCGCTTGTCTGCATGGGAGTTCTTCCTAGCCCTTCGCCCCGGCCTTGTTGGCCTCGTCGATCATCTGCTGCGGGGTGCTCTGTCCGGCGAGCATCGAGACGACGGCGACGTTGAGCGCGTTGCCGACGTTCTGCCCGAGCACCGTGTCGAGCCACTGCGAGACGAACGGGGCCGCGTTGTAGGCCTCGAGGATCTGCTTCAGGTAAGGCTCGGTGACCTCGGCCTGTGCGGCCTGGTTCACGGGGGGCGAGTTGAACGCCTTGTAGTACGCGGTCTGCTGGTCGTTCGACGCGACGAAGTTGAGGAAGTCGACGCACTCCTTGGGTGCCTTCGCGGAGCATGAGTAGCCGTCGACGCCGCCCATCATCGAGCCGGGCTCGCCCTTGCCGCCGGAAACCTCCGGGAAGGGGTACCACGCCAGATCTGGAAGCGGCTTCTCGTCCGGCGTCAGCGAGGCGATCACGCCCGGGTCCCACGCGCCCATCAGCTCGCCGCCCGCCTGGTGGTTGGCGACGAGGCCGGCCGAGCTGCCGGCGCCCTGCTGCGCGGACGTGGTGAGGAAGCCGTCGTTGAACGGCTCCGTGGCAGCGAAGTCGGCGAGGTCCTCTGCGGCCTTCAGCCAGCACGGGTCGCTGAAGTCCTTGGAGTCGCCGGTCTCCTCGACCGTCTTCGGGGCGCACTCCCGGAGTGCGAACCAGTAGAACCAGTGCGCGGCCGGCCAGGCATCCTTCGCGCCGAGGGCGAGCGGCGCCACCCCGGTCGCCTTCAGCTTGTCGTTGGCCGCGACGAGCTCGTCGATCGTGGTCGGGTTCTCGGTGACGCCCGCTGCGGTGTACAGGTCCTGGCTGTAGAAGATGCCGCCCGGCAGCACCGAGAGGGGCATCGCCCAGACCTTGTCCTGGTACGTCTCCGCCTTGAACGAGCCTTCGGAGATGTTCTCCTTGGCGTCGCCCTCGATCTTGCCGGTGAGGTCCATCAGCTGGCCGGCCTGCACCATGGCCGCCATCTTGCCGCCGCCGCGCTGCAGGAAGATGTCCGGCGGGTCGCCCGCGTTGAGCGAGGTCTGCAGCTTGCCGTCCATGTCCTCGTTCTGGATGGACTGCATCTTTATCGTGACGCCGGGGTTCTCCTTCTCGAACGCGGCGATGGCGTCCTTCCAGAACTGCTGGCCCGGGCCTGTCGTCGAGTTCTGCCAGAGCGTCATCTCGACGTTGCCATCATTGCTGTCGCCGCCGCCGGCGCTACAGCCGGCGAGCGCGAGCGCGCCGATGATGAGTGCTGCGGAACCCGCGAGGATTCTCTTGCGCATCATGTGATTCCCGTCTCTTCTTCGAGGGGCACCTCTGCTGCGAGGTGCTGGTGGTCGACGCGATCGGGTCGCGTACCGCCCGGCGTGCAGACCGGGCGAGAAAAGTCTGAGTCGACAACAAATCATATGTCAAACGTTTTCAATAACGGTTTCGAGGCCGTTATGATTTCGAGACATGACCCGTCGTCCCACGATCACCGACGTCGCCGCCGCAGCCGGCGTCTCGGTCGCCACCGTCTCCAAGGCGGTGAACGGGCGCTATGGAGTGGCGAGCGAGACGGTGGACAAAGTTCTCGCCGTCGTGGCCGAGCTCGGATACGAGTCGAGCCTCATCGCCAGCAGCATGCGATCGCGCAAGACGGGTGTGATCGGCGTGCTCGTCGCGGACTTCGAGCCCTTCAGTGCCGAGATCCTGAAGGGCGTCGGCGAGGCGCTGCGCGACTCGCGGTACGACCTGCTCGCCTACTCAGGGTCGCACGGTGCCGCGGAGGGGTGGGAGCGGCGTTCGCTGTCGCGACTGAGCGGCACGCTCATCGACGGCGCCATCATCGTCACCCCGACGGTGGTGAACGTGGGCGCTGAGGTGCCGGTCGTCGCCATCGACCCGCACACGGGTCCTGCCGATCTGCCGACCGTCGAATGCGACAGCTTCGGAGGTGCTCTGCAGGCGACGCGCTACCTCATCGAGCTGGGCCACTCGCGCATCGGCTTCATCGCCGGTCGTCCGGATCTGCGCTCGTCGATCGCGCGAGACGCCGGCTATCGACGCGCACTGGCGGACGCGGGCATCCCCCTCGATCCGGCGCTCGTCGGCTCGGGGAGCTACCAGCAGGACGCCGTCCGCGTGGCCGCACTCGAGATGCTCCACCGTCCCGACCGGCCGACCGCGGTCTTCGCCGCCAACGACATCTCGGGTCTGGAGATCGTCAGGGTGGCGTCCGAGCTCGGCATCGACGTCCCCCGCGAGTTGTCGGTGATCGGCTTCGACGACGTCCCCGAGGCGTCCAAGTCGACACCCGCGCTGTCGACGGTGCGCCAGCCGATGCAGGTGCTCGGCGCCGAGGCTGTCGGGATGCTGCTGGAACTCATGGACGGGAAGACGCCACCCGTCACGCATGTCAAGCTGCCGACGCGTCTCGTGCCGCGGGACACCACTGCCCCGCCGGCGTGAGTCAGCTCCGAGCTGCGCCGCCAGGATCCCGGAGCAGCTCGGCGAAGGCGGCCTCGGCGGCCCCGATGAGGAGGCGATCCTCGGCCAGTGATGCGACACGGATGAGGAGCTGCTCGCTGGTCGCCGACATGGTCTGCTCCTGGACCATGGTTCCGAGTCCCTGCACATCGACCGCGGCGATCGTCGCGAGGAAACCGCCGAGCACGACCACCGAAGGGTTGAGCGCGTTGACGGCGTTGGCGAGCGCCGTCGAGAGGATGCGGCGCTGTCGCGCGACCTCCTCGGCGGCGGTCGGGCCCGCTGCGGACACAGCCGCGGCGAGCGCCGGCTCGTCCGCCGCGTGAAGTCCGACGGCAGCGAGCAGTCGGGTTCTGCTGACCTCGTCCTCGAGCACGCCGTCGTCGGCGCGACGGTCGGTGGCCGACGCGATGCCGGGGCGATTCTGCCCGAACTCGCCGGTGTAGCCGCCGGCGCCGAGGAGCGGCTGGCCGTGCACGATCAGGCCGCCGCCGATCCCGCTCGCGCCGCCATTGAGGTACACGACGTCATCGAAGCCGACCGCGGCGCCGAAGAGATGCTCGGCGATCGCCCCCAGCGTCGCGTCGTTGCCCACGACGGTCGGCAGGCCGGTGGCCTCGGCGACGAGGTCGCGCACGGGCGCGTCTGCCCAGCGCAGGTGCGGGGCGTTGCGAACGAGCCCGTCGGCCGCTCGCACCAGTCCCGGAACGGCGAGTCCGACGCCGACGATGTGCGCGTCGGCGAGTTCGCCCGCGCGCCACGCCTCGACACGCTCGGCGATGAGCCGTGCCGTCTCGTCCGGCGACAGCAAGTGGTCGAGCTCGATGCGTTCACGGACCGGGATGCCGCGGTCCAGTCCCACGGCCGCGATCGTGAGGGCGTCGACCTCCGGGTTGGCTGCGATCGCCATCACGCGTGCATCGGCGGCGACGACCGGCGATGGGCGGCCCACGCGCCGGGACGGATCGGGCGCGCGCTCGACGACCAGCCCCTCGCGCACGAGCTCGGCCACGAGGTCGGCGATCGTCGACCGGTTGAGACCCGTGGACTCGGTGAGTCGTGCTCGAGAGAGAGGGCCTTCGAGGTGGACGAGGCGGAGCAGCCGTGCCAGATTGCGCTGGCGTACGCCCTCGGCGGCCGTTGGATCGCTCACCGTCTCACTGTAGGGGGCGTCGAGGCGGCGCTTCGAGATTTGTTGCGCGGAGCTTCAAACCGGTGGCACCGCGTGGCGCGGAGGGTCAGTCGGACGGGCGCGGGACACCAGCCGGCGAGATCGCGGCGACGGCGAGGGGGAAGTCGAGCGTCTGGAGCACTTCGACGGCCCGGTCGTAGCGAGGGCCGGCGAGGACGACGAACACGGCCCCGACGACGTCGATGAAGCCGACGGTCGCCGCGGCGGCGCTCACCTCGTAGCGATCGATGTCGATGCGCTCCCACCGGACGGCCGAGTCGTCGGGTGCCGGCGGCTCCGGTCGTCGCGGCGGCAGCTCCTTCGGCGACGGCATGACACGCGACCGCAGGGCACTTCGTCTCGCCGGTGAGGACGGCCTCTCGAGCACCATGGGGGAGGCTCCTCTCGTCGTGCCCCGATCCTCCGCCTCGCCTGCACTTTTCGGGCAGGGGATAGACGCGTGGGGATGGGCCGGCGAGGGCTGACGCCGGCGTCCGCGCGACCGGATCGCGCTCCCGAGATCATTCTCCGCGCTCCGACCGGAACCGCGTGTTAAGGCCTGATGAACTTCCGGTCACAACCGGACACGCGTGGACCCGCGGCGTCATCTGATCATCGCTTCCCGAGTCTGGAGGCGCGGTTCGCGTGGAAAGCTCCGTCCGTGGTGGACGCAGCATCCATTCTGGTATAGGTTGTCGGCAGCAACATTTACCGCGAAGGAGCGTCATGCCCACCCCCACCCGCGCCGACAAGTTCTCGTTCGGTCTCTGGACCATCGGCTACAACGGGACCGACCCCTTCGGTGGGCCGACCCGCAACCACCTCGACGTCGTCCACGCCGTCGAGAAGCTCGCCGAGCTGGGCGCCTACGGACTCACCTTCCACGACGACGACCTGTTCGCCTTCGGATCGACGGATGCAGAGCGCCAGACGCAGATCGACCGCCTGAAGGGCGCGCTCGCCGACACCGGCCTGATCATCCCGATGGTCACCACGAACCTCTTCTCGGCCCCGGTCTTCAAGGACGGCGGCTTCACGTCGAACGACCGCGACGTGCGTCGCTTCGCGCTGCGCAAGGTGTTCCGCCAGCTCGACCTCGGTGCCGAGCTCGGCGCCAAGACCTTCGTCATGTGGGGCGGCCGCGAGGGCGCCGAGTACGACTCCGCCAAGGACATCCGCGCCGCGCTCGAGCGCTACCGCGAGGCCGTCAACCTCCTGGGCGACTACGTCACCGACAAGGGCTACGACATCCGCTTCGCCATCGAGCCGAAGCCCAACGAGCCCCGCGGCGACATCCTGCTGCCCACGCTCGGGCACGCGATCGCATTCATCGACTCGCTCGAGCGCCCCGAGCTCGTCGGCCTCAACCCCGAGGTCGGCCACGAGCAGATGGCGGGCCTCAACTTCGCCGCCGGCATCGCTCAGGCGCTGTTCCACGGCAAGCTCTTCCACATCGACCTCAACGGCCAGCGCGGCATCAAGTACGACCAGGACCTCGTGTTCGGCCACGGCGACCTGCACAACGCGTTCGCGCTCGTCGACCTGCTCGAGAACGGCGGCCCCGGCGGCGTGCCTGCGTACGACGGCCCGCGCCACTTCGACTACAAGCCCTCACGCACCGAGGATGAGACGGGCGTCTGGGACTCTGCCGCCGCGAACATGCGCACCTACCTGCTGCTCAAGGAGCGCGCCGCGGCCTTCCGCGCCGACCCCGAGGTGCAGGAGGCGCTCGCCGCCGCAAAGGTCGACGAGCTGTCGGTTCCGACGCTCAACCCGGGTGAGACGTACGACGACTTCCTCGCGGACCGCTCGGCCTACGAGGACTTCGACGCGAACGTGTACCTCGGCGGCAAGGGCTTCGGCTTCGTCCGCCTGCAGCAGCTGGCCACCGAGCACCTGCTCGGCGCCCGCGGCTGACCGATCCCACTCACCGAACCAGGGGATTCTCGTCGAGACCCGGGGCACAGTCCCCGGTCTCGCGTGGAATCCCCTGTTTCGGCGGAACACAGCGTGAAGGAGCGCACATGAGCCTCGTGATGGGGGTCGATTCGTCGACGCAGTCCTGCAAGGTCGTGATCGTGGATGCGGCGACCCGCGCGGTCGTCCGGCAGGGGCGTGCGTCGCACCCCGACGGCACCTCGGTCGACCCCGAGGCATGGTGGAGCGCACTGCAGGAGGCGATCGCCGACGCCGGAGGGATCGACGACGTCGAGGCTTGGGCGATCGGCGGGCAGCAGCACGGCATGGTGGCGCTCGACGCCGAGGGGCACGTCGTCCGCGACGCGCTGCTGTGGAACGACACCCGCTCGGCGCAGGCCGCGGCCGACCTCACGGCGGAGTTCGGCGCCGAGGAGCTCGCACGGCGCACGGGCCTCGTGCCCGTGGCATCCTTCACCATCACGAAGCTGCGGTGGCTGCGCGACCACGAGCCCGACAACGCCGCGCGGGTCGCGGCCGTCGCCCTGCCGCACGACTGGCTGACCTGGCGGCTGCGCGGGTTCGGGCCCGAGGGCGAGTCTCCGCGCGGCCCCGAGCTCGACGAGCTCGTCACCGACCGCTCCGACGCCTCGGGCACGGGTTACTGGAACCCCGCCACGGGCGGCTACGACCGCGAGCTGCTCATCGCCGCCCTCGGCCACGACGCCGCGCTCCCGCGCGTACTCGGACCCGACGAATGGGTGACGGATGCCGCGGACCGGCGTGTCGGCGGCGGCGCCGGCGACAACGCGGGCGCGGCCCTCGGGCTCGGCGCCGGTCCCGGAGACGTGGTCGTGTCGATCGGCACCAGCGGAACCGTGTTCGCCGTGAGCGAGGAGCGCACGATCGATCCCACCGGCACGGTCGCCGGCTTCGCGGACTGCACGGGGCGCTTCCTGCCGCTCGTCGCGACGCTCAACGCCGCGCGCGTGCTCGACGCGATCGGACGCGTGCTCGGCGTCGACCACGCCGAGCTGTCGCGGCTGGCTCTCTCCGCCGAACCGGGCGCCGCGGGCCTGACGCTGGTGCCCTACTTCGAGGGCGAGCGCACGCCCAACCTTCCCGACGCCACGGCCTCGCTCACCGGCATGACGCTCGCCTCGACGACGCGCGAGAACCTCGCTCGCGCCGCGGTCGAGGGCATGCTCTCGGGGCTCGCTGCCGGGCTCGAAGCCCTCCGCGGCCTCGGCGTGCCGCTCGAGCGCGCGTTGCTCGTCGGCGGCGGCGCGCAGTCCGCAGCGGTGCGCGAGATCGCGCCGCTCGTGCTCGGGCTTCCGGTCGAGGTGCCCGAGCCGGGGGAGTACGTGGCCCTCGGCGCCGCGCGGCAGGCAGGCTGGGCCCACGCGGCCAGAGGCTCCGCCTGACGCGCCAGCGGCAGGTGGAGGGGCCGTGGGGACCGTCCTCGCCTCCTGAGCACGGAAGCCTGCGGGCCGAATCATGCAGGCCGCCTCGGCGGAAATGGGTAGAACTGCCGATGTATCGCGGGTGGCAGCATCCGTATCTTCCCTATATGGATGCTGCGACGCTCGCCGGGACGGTCTCGACCGTGCTGTTCGCCGCGGCCAACCTGCCGATGGTGGTGAAGGCCGTGCGCTCCGGCGACCTGCGCTCGTACAGCCTCAGTGCGCTCGTGATGGGCAACGTCGGCAACGCCGTCTACACCGTCTACGTGCTGAGTCTGCCGTTCGGACCGATCTGGATCCTGCACGGCTTCTACCTCACGACCATGGCGATCATGCTCGCTCTCTACGGGGTCTCTGCGCACGCGCATCGGGGTCGCGCGGCGACCCTCGGACACGGCGCGATGACGGCGGTACCATTCGGGCATGGCGGACACGGTCGCCGTGCTCGAACAGGCGCGGGCGGCATACCGGTCCGGTGACTGGGAGACGGCGCGGGAGGCGTTCGAGGGGGCCCGCCGCGACGCCGCGGCCACCGGTGCCGACCTGCGCGCGCTCGCGTCGTGCGAGTGGTGGCTCGGGCGCCAGGATGCCTGCCTCGAGCGCCTGGAGTCGGCCTTCCGCGTGCTCTCCGACGAGGGCGACGCCATGGGCGCGGCCGAGGCGGCGCTCGTCGTCGCGCTCGTACGCCTGATCCGGGCCGAGATCACCGTCGGAACCGCGTGGGCGCGGCGCGCGCGGAGGATCCTCGCCGACCTGCCCGACGGTCGCGGGCACGCCTACGAGGTGTACCTCACGGCGAGCATGGACCTCGACGCCACCGGCGCGCTGTGGCCGGCCGAAAGCGTGTCGCGCATGCGCGAGCTGGCCGACGCGCTGCGACAGCCCGCGGTGTCCGCGTTGAGCGCGGTCATGGCCGGGATGCACGCGATCCGGGCGGGGCGCACGGCCGAGGGCTTCGCGCAGCTCGACGAGGCCATGCTCTGCGTCGTGTCGGACGAACTCGAGGCGGAGTGGGCGGGCGACGTGCTGTGCACCACCATCCACGTGTGCCATGAGCTCGCCGACTTCCGCCGCATGGCCGACTGGACCCGCGCGACGGAGGCCTGGTGCGCCGCACGCGGCGCGCACGTCCTCTACGCCGGCGTCTGCCGCGTGCACCGACTCGAGCTCCAGTCCGCGAGTGGGGAATGGGATGCTGCGGAGTCGGCGCTCGAGCGCGCGTGCGAGGACCTCGGATCCGATCACCCGTGGATCGCCGGCGAGGGCTGGAACCAGCTCGGCGAGATCCGGCGCCTCCGCGGCGATGCCGCCGGAGCGCGCGACGCCTACCGCCGTGCGAGCGAGGCCGGGGTCGACCCGGTGCCGGGCGAGGCGCTGCTGGTGCTCGCGGACGGCGACACCGAGCGCGCGGCCGCGATGATCGCCGCCGCACTGGAGCAGCGCGATCGGATGGGCCGCGCGCGGCTGCTGCGTCCGGGGATCGAGATCGCTCTCGCGGACGGGCGGCCGCGGGAGGCCGAGCACCTGCTCGACGAGCTCGAGGACGACGCCCGCGCCTTCGGCAGCGACGGATTCCACGCGTGGGCGGCCCATGGGCGCGGGATGATCCTGATCTACACCGGCGACGCCGCGGACGCCGTCGGCCGGCTGCACGCCGCCCTCGACCTCTTCCGGCGCTTGGGGCAGCCCTGGGAGCAGGCGAACGTGCTCTGCTGGCTCGCCACCGCACAGGAGCTCCGCGGGGAGCAAGCGCTGGCCGCGCAGCTGCGGGAGCAGGCGGGTGCGATCTTTGCGCGCCTCGGCGCGCCGCCGGTGGTCGTGAGATCGGCGGCTGCCGAAGACGGCGGGCCACTGACGGCCAGGGAGCGCGAGATCGTCGAGCTCGTCGCGCAGGGCAAGGCCAACCGGCAGATCGCCGACGAGCTCTTCATCAGCGAGAAGACCGTGAGCCGGCACCTCGCGAACATCTACGTGAAGCTCGACGTGGGCTCGCGCACCGCCGCCGCCGCGTGGTGGCGCGAGCACGCGGGGAAGCGCAGCCGGTGAACTCGTCTGTTGCCGAGCGGGGTGTCTGCATCGAATGGTGCAGACCTTCGCGCGGGATTGCGCGGTTCTGCCGACGCGGCGGCCCCAGCCGGCTCCGTAGCGTCATGGGCAGGCAATCGAGGGAACACTCATGAAGGAGACGATGATGTCGACAACGATCACCGGCGCTGACACCCAGGCCGAGGCCACGGCGGCGTTCGCCGACCGGATCATGGAGGCCACGCTCGGCTGGTTCGACCTCATGGCCGTGCATCTCGGCTCGCAGCTCGGCTGGTACGCCGAGCTCGCACGCGCCGATGGCCTTGCGGCAGACGAACTCGCCGACACGACGCGCACCGACGCCCGTTACGCCCGCGAGTGGCTCGAACAGCAGGCCGCGAGCGGAATCCTGGTCGCGGAAGAGAATCCGGACGCCGCAGCCCGCCGCTTCCGACTCGCGCCCGGGGTCGCCGAGGTGCTGCTCGACCAGGGCAGCCAGTCGTACCTCGAACCTCTGGCCCGCATGGCCGCTGCCTCGGGCAGCCAGATCGACGCGCTCGTGGACGCGTACCGCACCGGCGGCGGCGTCAGCTGGGAGCAGCTCGGCCGGCACGCCCGCGAGGCGCAGGCCGACATGAACCGCCCGTGGTTCGACGACCTGCCCGCGCTCTTCAGCCGCATCGAGCGGCTCGACGGCATCCTGCGCCGTCCCGATGCGCGGATCGCCGACCTGGGCTTCGGCGGCGGCTGGTCGTCGATCGCACTGGCGAAGGCCTACCCGCAGCTGCGCGCTGTCGGCCTCGACATCGACGAGGCCTCGGTCGAGGCGGCTCGGCGCAATGCCGCCGAGGCGGGGGTCGCCGACCGCGTGGAGTTCCTGCTCGCGGACGCGGCCCTGGTCGACGCACACGGCCCGTTCGACGCGGTGTTCGCGTTCGAGTGCCTGCACGACATGCCCCACCCCGTGGACGTGCTCGCCGCGGCGCGCGGTGCGGTGAGCGACGACGGCATCGTCGTGATCATGGACGAGGCCACCGAGGACCGCTTCGCCGCGAACGCGAGCGACCTCGAGCGCGTGCTGTACGGCTTCAGCCTCTTCGTGTGCCTGCCCGACGGCCGGTCGCACACGCCGAGCGCCGCCACCGGGACGGTGATGCGCCCCTCGACCCTCCGCGGCTATGCGCGCGCGGCGGGCTGGAGCGACATCGAGGTGCTGGTCCCCGAGTTCGGCCTCTGGCGCTTCTACGAGATCGTCTGATGCCCTCTCTCCGAAGTTCGTTCGTCACGGATGTACGCCGATCCGGCCCGGACGCGTACATCCGTGACGAACGAACGGAGAGGCCTGGCGCGGCGATAGGCCGAGCGAGGAGCGCGGGGGCGGCACAATGGGCGCATGGATGCCGACGCCGACGGAGCTGACAGGCTCGACGCGATCGCCGCGGAGCTGTACGCCCTCCCGCCGGCGGAGTTCACGGCCGCCCGCAATGCCCGTGCGGGGCTCGCGGCACCGGCGCTGGCCAAGCGGCTCAAGGCGCTGCGCAAGCCTACTGTCTCGGCGTGGGCCGTCAACCTGCTGGCCCGCGACGGGCAGCTCGCCGACGCCGTGGAGCTGTCGGCCGCCCTCCGCGAGGCGCAGGACGACCTCGACGCCGCCGAGCTGGCGCGCCTCGGCCGCCAACGACGTCAGCTGGTGGCCGCTCTCGCGAAGCAGGCGGTCGGGCTCGCCGAAGAGGCCGGCGCCACCCTCAGCACGGCCGCGCGCGACGACGTCGAGAAGACGATCAACGCGGCGGTGATGGATGCCTCGGCCGCGGCCGCCGTCCTGACGGCCCGGCTCGTCAAGCCGCTGGAGGCGGGCGACATCGAGCCGGCCGGGCTCGCCGACGCCGTGGGCGGGTCGCTCCCGGGAGCGGTCGCCGCGCCCCCGCGCGACGACCTCGCCGAGCGCCGCGCGCGCAAGGCGGCGGAGAAGGCGGCGCGCGAGGCCGAGCGCCTCGCGAACGAGGCGGAGCGCGAGCTCGCCCGCGTCGACGCGCGTCGCGCGAAGGCGCAGGAGCGGGTCGACCATGTGCGGGAGCGCATCGACGACCTCCGCCGCGACCTCGCCGCCCTCGAAGGTGACGAGCGGGCCGCCGTCGAGAAGCTCGACGTCGTGGAGCGCGAGCAGTCCGAGGCCGCCGCGAAGGCCCGGGACGCCGCCCAGGCGAACGAGCGCGCCCAGCGCGCCCTCGACGACGCCTGACCTGAGCGCGAACGCTGGGACACGGCATCCGTGTCTCACAGGACTCTCGTAGAACCGCCGCCTAGCGTGAAAGGCATGGCGACTCCCGCACCTCTGGTGCCCGCGACGGCGTCCGACGAGGGTGAGATCACGGTCTCGCCGAGCGAGCTCAGGGAGCTCCGGGACGAGCTGCAGCGCTTCATGATGGAGTACCGGTTCGGCCTGCAGGAGGTCGAGACGAAGATCGGCATCCTGCGCGACGAGTTCCTGCTGACGCACGACTACAACCCGATCGAGCACGTGTCCAGCCGCGTGAAGTCGCCCGACAGCCTGGTCGAGAAGGTGCAGCGCAAGGGCATCGACGGGGACTTCGCCTCGATCCGCCGGAGCATCACCGACATCGCCGGCATCCGCATCACGTGCAGCTTCACGGCCGACGTGTACCGCCTCTTCGACCTGCTGACCGCGCAGGACGACGTGCGCGTCCTGCAGGTCAAGGACTACATCGCGTCCCCGAAGTCCAACGGCTACAAGAGCCTGCACGCGATCCTCGAGGTGCCGGTGTTCCTGTCGACCGGGCGCATCGAGGTGCCGGTCGAGGTGCAGTTCCGCACCATCGCGATGGACTTCTGGGCGAGCCTCGAGCACAAGATCTACTACAAGTACGCGACGCGCGTGCCCGACGAGCTGCTCGAGAGCCTCAAGGACGCCGCCGAGACCGCCGCCGAGCTCGACGCCCGTATGGAGCGCCTGCACCGGCAGATCCGAGGCGGCGGCGCGGGCCAGACCGCGCCCGTGGCCGTGCGCGAGATCACGTCGATGCCGGCTCCCGCCGAGAGGGCTCCGGATGCTGCGCGCCTGCGCGTCGACGACGCCGAGGCCCGTCCGGTCTGACGTCACCCCCTCGTTGTCGTGCCGCGGGCCCGCGGTCGTGGGCGGGTCAGCTCGCGAGGACGGCGGCGGTGCTCTCGAGGTAGTCGTCGACGGTGCGGGGGCCGAAGACCGCGCTGTTGGCGATGTAGCCCTGCGCGAGAGCGGCGATCGAACGGGCGGTCTCGGCGGCGAGGGATGCGGCATCCGTCTCGCCCGCGGTCTGTGTGCGCGCCCACGGTCCGATCGCGAGAGCGAGGGAGGCTCGCAGGCGCCCGGCGGTGCGCAGCATCTCGTCGTGGACGCCGGGCTCGACCATCGCCTCGCCCCAGAACTGCAGGATGAGCGAGGGCGACAGCCCCACTTCCGCGAACATCGAGAGCATGCCCTGGAGCGCCTGCCGCGGCGTCACCAGCTGGCCGCGCTGCCCGGCCTCTTCGAGGGCGTCGATGCGGGGGAGCAGGTAGCGTCCCACGACGTAGCGGGCGAGTTCGGCCTTGTTCGTGAAGTGCGAGTAGATCGCGCCCGTCGACAGGCCCGACTCGGCGACGATGTCGGCGATGGACGTGTCGCGCACGCCATTGCGCTCCAGCACGCGCAGCGCGGCCTGGGCGATCTCCTCGCGGCGGGCCTCGCGGTACTCCTCCGACACCTTGGGCATGGAAACAGAATACCCATTCTGTTATTCTCACAAACAGAATCATCATTCTTTTTAGGAGGACGCGATGAACGCTCATCGTGACGCGGCATCGGTGGATGCCGCACCCGCACGCCGCACGAAGTGGGGTGTCGCGGCGCTGTTCGGACTGCTCGGCTCGTTGATCGTCGCCGTCATCGTGATGGCATTCGTCTGGCCCGCAGCCACCTCGCAACCGCAGAACCTGCCGGTCGGCATCTCAGGACCCGCCGAGGCCGTGACCGCCGTCGAGGACAAGCTCGCCGAACAGGACCCCGCGCCGTTCGACCTCCACGAGGTCGACTCGCGCGACGACGCGGTGTCGCAGATCGAGTCCCGTGAGCTGTACGGCGCGATCCTGCTGGGCGACGAGCCCGAGGTGCTCATCGCGACGGCGGCGAGCCCCGTCGCCGCGCAGGCGCTGCGCGGCGTCGCCACCCAGCTGCAGTCGCAGATCGACACGGCCGCCAAGACCGCGCTGACCGACCAGCTCACCGCGATCGTCGGAGCGCTGAAGTCGGGGCAGATGCCGCAGCTGCCCGACGGCGCCTCGGGTGCCGCGCCGGTGATCCCCACGGTCACCGTCACCGACGTCGTGCCGCTGGCCGATGGCGACAGCACGGGCGCCGGGCTCGGGGCATCCGTCTTCCCGATGGTGCTGGGTGGCATGCTCGGCGGCATCCTGCTGACGCTGCTCGTGCAGGGCGTCGTGCGCCGCCTGGTGGGACTGGTCGTCTTCGGCATCGCCGCCGGCGCACTGATCGCGCTCGTGATGCAGACCTGGTTCGGCATCCTCACCGGGGACTGGCTGCTCAACGCCGCCGTGCTCGGCCTGGGCGTGACGGCGACCTCGGCGCTCATCGTCGGGCTCGCCGCCCTGATGGGTCCTCCCGGGATCGCCGTCGGCGCGGTCATCACGATGTTCATCGCCAACCCGATCGCCGGTGCCGCACTGCCGCCGCAGTTCCTTCCCGAGCCGTGGGGCGCCGTGGGCCAGTTCTTCGTCCCGGGGGCATCGGCGAACCTGCTGCGATCGGTGATGTACTTCCCGGATGCCTCCACCTGGGCGCAATGGACGATCCTGGGTGCCTGGCTCGTCGGGGGCGTGATCCTCGCGCTGATCGGCCACCAGCGCAACCGGGCAGAGCTCACGCCGCCCGCTGAGCAGCTCGAGCACTGACCGCTCGCAGCGCGGGAGCGCACGCCGCGACGCGTGCGCTCCCCGCGCCGGACGCGATAGCGTCGCAGCAATGGGGACCTCGACGCGCCGCGCGCGCCGACAGCGATTCGTCTTCGCCTTCGTGGCGGCGACGCTCGCCGTCGTGGGCGGGGTCGTCGCGGCCGAGGAGGCGCGGCTCGTCGGTGACGCGCTCGAGCGCCCCGGGATCGACGCGTTCTACGCCCAGCCCGACGACGCCGCCGACGGCGAGCCGGGCTCGCTCGTGAAGGTCGATGCGCTCCTCGGCGCTCCGCTCGCCGCGCGGGCGTGGCGGATCATGTACCGCACCACCGACGTGCACGGCGATGCGGCGGTCGCAACCGGCGTGCTCGTCGCTCCGCTGACGCCGGCGCCGTCGTCGGGGCGCACCGTCGTGTCGTGGGGGCATCCCACGACCGGCGCGGCCCGGGACTGCGCGCCGTCGTACGGCTTCGACCCGTTCATCGGCATCGAGGGGCTGAGGTTCCTGCTCGACCGCGGGTACGCGGTCGTCGCGACCGACTACGTCGGCATGGGCACGGCCGGTATCGACTCGTACCTCGTCGGCGTCACCGGCGGCAACGCGGTGCTCGACGCCGTGCGGGCCGCCCGCTCCGTCCCGGACGCCCGCGCGAGCGAGCGGGTCGTGCTGTGGGGCCACTCGCAGGGTGGTCAGGCGGTGCTCTTCGCCGCTCAGCAGGCGGCCGACTACGCGCCCGAGCTCGACATCCAGGCCGTCGCCGCCGCGGCGCCGGCCGCCGACCTGCCCGGCCTCATGAGCGCGCACCTCGACGACATCTCGGGGGTGACCATCGGGTCGTACGCGTTCACCGCCTACGCGGACGTGTACCCCGAGGCATCCCTCGACGTGATCCTCACGCCGACCGCGCAACAGATCGTGCCGCGCATGAACGAGCTGTGCCTGCTCACCAACATCCCGGAGCTCCATGAGATCGGCCAGCCGCTCGTGGGCGACTTCACGACGAGCGATCCCACGAAGACCGAACCGTGGGCGAGCCTGCTGGAAGCGAACTCGGCGGGGGCGACCGCGTTCGATGCCCCGCTGTTCCTGGCCCAGGGGCTCGAGGACGGGCTCGTCGTGCCGTCCGACACGACGGAGTTCGCGCAGCACGAGGCCGACCTCGGCATGGACGTGACGTACCACGAGATCCCGTTCGCGAGCCACGGGACGGTGGCCTATCTGGCACTGCCTGCGATGCTCCGCTGGCTCGACGGGGTCTCGGCGGGGTGACCCCGGCTGGCTAGTCTGTTCGCGTGGACGGTATGACACCCTCGACGCTCCTGCTGATCCCGCTGATGGCCGTGCTCGCGCCCCTGCTTGCGCGCGGGATCGGCCACTGGGTGCGGGTTCCGGTGGTGGTGTTCGAGCTCTTGCTCGGCATCCTGATCGGTCCGGCGGTGCTGGGATGGACGGGGCCCAACGCCTTCGTCGACACGCTCGCGAACTTCGGCCTGGCGATGCTGTTCTTCGTCGCCGGCACCGAGATCGAGTTCGGGTCGTTCCGCGGGCGGCTCGGCGTGCGCGCGTCGCTCGGCTGGCTCATCAGCCTCGCGGCCGGCGTCGCGGCAGGATGGCTGCTCGCCCCCGGCGAGGCCGCCATCGTGATCGGCGTGGCGCTGTGCTCGACGGCACTCGGGACCCTCCTGCCGATCCTGCGGGATGCCGGCGAGCTTCCCACCCCGTTCGGCAAGGCGGTCGCGGCGATCGGCGCCGTCGGCGAGTTCGGGCCTCTCATCGCGATCTCGATCTTCCTCGGCGGACGCGAGCCGGGCCTGTCGACGATCGTGCTGGCACTCTTCGCCGTGTTCGCCGGCCTCGCTCTCTGGCTCGCCTTCCGCGTGCCCCGCGGCGCCATGCACTCGTTCGTCAACTCCACGCTGCACACGTCGGGGCAGTTCGCGATCCGCGTGGTGTTCGTGATCCTCGCCGCTCTCGTCGCGCTGAGCGTCATCCTCGACCTCGACATGCTGCTCGGCGCCTTCACCGCGGGCATCATCTGGCGTCTGCTCATGCGCGACGCCTCCGAGCACGACCGTCACGCCGTCGAGAGCAAGATCGAGGGCGTCGCGTTCGGGTTCCTCGTGCCCATCTTCTTCGTGTACACCGGCATCACGTTCGACCTGCAGGGGCTGCTCGACGATCCGGCCCTCTTCTGGCTCGTGCCGCTGGTGCTCGTCGCGCTGTTCGTGGTCCGCGGTCTGCCGTCGACGCTCGCGGCGCCCGCGGGATCCACACGCCGTGAGCGGCTCTCCGTCGCCTTGCTCGGGGCGACGGGGCTTCCGATCATCGTCGCCGTGACCCAGATCGGAGTGGACGAGAAGATCCTCGGCACGACGCAGCAGACCGTGCTCGTCGCGGGCGGCATGCTATCGGTGCTGCTGTTCCCGCTGGTCGGCATGGCGCTGCGCGGCGAGAGGCTGAAGGCCAGCCCATCACTCCTGGACGACATGGCGTGACCGCCCTCGACCTGCTCGACGCCGCGCGCTCGCGGCTCACCGACGTGCCCCGTGAAGCGCTCGGAGAACTGATCGTGCCCAAGCGGTTCCTGGGAGTGGCACGCGCTCCCCGCATCGAGCGGCGCGGCGACGCGTGGCACCTGGGCGTGCTGCTCCTCACCGACGACGCCCTCTTCGCGACCGGCGACATCCTCCGCGCCCGGCACGAGGCCCGGGGCGGCTACACCGCCGAGTCCCAGCGGCAGCGCGCCGAGCTCGCTGCCGCCGCACGTCGCGGCGGCTTCGCGGAGGGCGAGACCGTGCACATCGGATGGCGGATGCTGCAGCCCGGCGCGGTCGACAGGGGCGAGGCATCCGCCCCGCTCTTCTCCTCCGACGGCGTGCCCAGCGTGCGGTGGAGCGCCGCCGGAGGGCTCATGCCTCTCGAGGCCTATCTCTCGGAGCGGGTCGCCCTGCTGCTCGACCCGCCCCGCGGCTCGTGAGCCCGCTCGCTATCTGCCGCGGCGCGGGATGTCAAGAGCCCTCGTGGCGGGGTGACCCGCGCCCTACCGTGTGAGCATGACCGCCAAGGACCTCGCCCGGCAGATCATCGTCATCAGCGCGTTCTGCTTCATGATCGTGGCCGCCATGGTCGGAACCGGCCTGTTCGGCGGCACGCCGGTGCAGGCGCTGCAGGACGGCGCGCTCGACCAGGACGGCTCGTACCTCGCGCCGGCGCGGCCGGCGTTCTCGATCTGGACCGCGATCTACGTCGGCCTGTTCGCCTACACGGTGTGGCAGGCGCTGCCGCGCCAGCGCGGCAGCGAGCGGCAGCGGGCGCTCGGGTACCTCATCGCCGGCACGATGGCGCTCAACGGACTCTGGCTCGTGACGGCGCAGTTCGGCTCGCTCGCGCTGACGGTGCTGGCGATCATCGTGCTGCTCGCGCTCCTGGGCGTCACGTTCAGCCGCACCGTCATCGAGCCCGCTGACGGCTGGGCCGATCGGCTGCTGGTCGACGGAGTCACGGGCCTCCACCTCGGCTGGGTGACGCTCGCCACCGTCGCGAACGTCGCGGCCTGGCTGACCTCGATCGGACCGCCCGAGTGGGAGGCGTCGGCGGACCTGTGGGGCGTGGTCGTCCTCATCGCCGTCGCTGCCATCGGACTCGGGATCGAGATCGCGAGCCGCTGGCGCCTCGGGCCGGCGCTCGCTCTCGCGTGGGGGCTGATCTGGCTCGCGGTCGGCCGGCTCGAGGGCGAGCCGCAGAGCACCGCGATCGGGGTGACGGCGATCGTCGTCGCGGCCGTGATCCTCGGCACGGCGCTCATCGGCACCGCAGCGCGCGAGCTGACCGCGGTCCGCAACGCCGAGGTGTGATCAGGCGGGTGCGAAGCGGTCGGCGAACGCGCGCAGCAGACGCGTGGGCTCCGTGACGGATGCCGCGAGCACGCGTCCGGCGATCGCGTCGTAGTCCGCGGAATCGAAGTAGCCGTCGTCGCGGTAGACCGCCATGCGCTCGGTGAACGCCTTCGTGGTCGGCTCGGGGTGGAACTGGGTCGCGTAGAGCCGGTCGCCCACGCGGTACGCCTGCACGGGGCATCCGTCGTTCCTCGCCAGCAGAACCGCGCCCGGCGGCAGGCTCTCGGTCCCCTCCTTGTGGGCGGTGAGCGCCGTGAAGCGATTCGCGAGGGCGCCGAACAGCGGGTCGGCCGAGGCCTGCTTCGTGAGCGCCACCGCCACGGGGCCGGTGTCCTCGGGGAAGGCACGGCTCACCGTGCCGCCGAGCGTGCGGGTGGCGATGCCGATGCCGTAGCAGGTGAACAGGGCGGCCGGTCCATCGCCCGTGGCGGTGCGTTCGGCGATGCGCGCGAGACCGGCCTCCAGGCGCCGCTGCGCGTCGGTCTTGGTCGATTCGGGGTCAGTGACGTTGAACGGACTGCCGCCGACAAGGAAGCCGGAGTAGCGCTCGAAGACGTCGTCGGGAAGCGGATCGCGCACCAGGTCGTGGCGAGCCAGGCGGCTCTCGTCGAGGTGCATCGCGGTGCGGAAGGACTCGTATTCGGCGGCCGCCGCACCCAGCTGCGGGCGCACGCAGACATAGAGCAACGGCGCGGTCGTCATGCACGCAGTCTAGGTCTCCGCTCCCGAACCCTGCGAGACGGCTGAAATGGTCGGTATTCGGGCGGTCTCCGTGTATCAAACCCGCACTATCGCGCTCGGGCATGGTGTGGACAGAATGGGCGCTATGACGCAGGCTGGCGCCGAACCATCCGTCGACTCCGTGGAGCCGGCGCGATGGGAGCGCGCCGCCGCACTCTTCGTGCGGTGGCGTGAAGGCGACAGCCGTGCGATGGACGAACTCGTCCGCCTGATGACGCCGCCGTTATGGCACGTCGTGAGGGCGTACGGGCTCGATCATTCGTTGGCGCAGGACGTCGTGCAGACGACCTGGCTGACGCTCGTACGCCGTCACGAGACCATCAACGACCCGCTCGCGGTGTCGGGGTGGCTCACGATGTGCGCGCGCCGTGAGGCGTGGCGGGTCGGCAAACAGCATCGGCGTGCCGATGCGACAGAGGCCGAGTCGCTCGAACCGCACCTTCCGGTCCACGAATCCGCCGAGCAGACCGCCGCGCAGGACGACGAGACCCGTCGCCTCTGGACAGCGGTCGGAACGCTCAACGAACGATGCCAGCGCCTGCTGCGGATCGTCGCGTTCGAGGATCGCCCCGACTATGCCCGCATCGCCGAAGACCTCGCGATGCCCATCGGATCGATCGGACCGACCCGCCAGCGCTGCCTCGCGAAGCTACGCGCCGTACTCGAGGGAGACGGATGGAGAGGTGACGACGATGGAAACTGAAGACTTTGCGGCCGACGCCGCGCTCTTCGCACGGATGCGGCGCATGTGGGAGGACGTCGACCCCGTGCCGGCCGACCTGGTGGACCAGATGGTCGCCGCGGTCGCCGTCGAGGACCTGTCGCGGGAGTATGCGCTCCTGACACTCGTGGAGGGGACGTTCGCGGCCGTGCGCGGAGAGACCGACACGGCGACGCTCCAGTTCAGCGACGGCACGACCAGCGTGCTGCTGCACGTGACCGCCACCGAAGGCGGCGACCGGCGCGTGGACGGATGGGTGGATGCCACGGCCCTGGCCATCCGTCTCATCCAGGGCGACCGTGAGTGGTCGGCCGAACCAGGCGAGCACGGACGCTTCGCCTTCGACGAGGTCACGCCCGGGATGGCGCGGCTTCGCCTGGTGGTGCGCGACGCCGACGGCACGCTGCGCGACTTCCAGACCCCGCAGTTCGAAGTCTGACAACCAGTTCGAGATACGAAGAAACGGATGCCGCGGCCTGGGGGCCGCGGCTCCCACGTGTGTGAGGAGAAGACGATATGGCCAGCGCAAGCGGATCCTGGCGGGACCGGGTCAAAGCCGGAGCGCCTCGCGGAGTGGTTCTCGACCCGACGCGCAACGTGGTGCCGGGCTACGAGGCGTTCCCGAGCGCGTACGCGCCGGGGCATCTGCTGATCTTCGGCGACAGGACCGACTCCGAGAACACCCTGCTCGCCGCAGCGCAGGAGCTCGGCTGGGACTTGGAGGTCGACCGCATCCGCCCCGAGGACTCGTCGAAGGACGACCTGTGGAAGGCGACGATCATCCAGCTGCCGAGTCCGACGCGCGACGACGAGCCGGTGCCGCCTGTCGACGCCTGGCGCCTGCTCCAGCACGCGCGGCGACTCGAGATCGAGCAGGCGGAGATCGACCAGCGGTCCGGGGGAGCGACCCGCGAGCGGGCGCTCACCGACGCGGCGGAAGAGACCCGGGTCCGGGCGGAGGTGCGCCGCAAGGTCGCGGTCGAGGCGGCCAACCAGCGAGAGGAATTCGCCTCCCGGCGTCCGCCGGTGCGATCCCGCGGTCCGGAGAAATCGCTGGCACCCGAGACGCGGCTGCGCAACGTGAGCCTGGACCACGTCCTGACGGTCGATCCGATCGGACTGAATCCGCACTCGATCACGAACCCGCACTCGATCACGAATCCGCACAGCATCACGAACCCGCACTCGATCACGAACCCCTCGGGCACGGACGGCTACGCGTATCCCGGTAACGGCGGCCTCGAGATCGTGTCGTACATCGGACCCGATCCGGTGCGCTCGGAGGCGAAGTTCCCCGGGAGGAGGCCGGTCGTGGCTGTCGTCGACACCGGCTGCGGCAAGCATCGGTGGCTTCCGCCGTTCGGGGCGGGAGAGGCGGGGCCCGGCGTGGCCGCGGACTCCACAGCCATCGTCTATCGCGGCAAGCTGCCCGACGGACAGCTCATCGGCATGCAGGATCCCCTGACTGACCCGGAGGTGCACGGCGACCAGTCCGGCCCTCTTGACGGGTATCTCGACGCGGCTTCAGGCCATGGCACCTTCGTCAGCGGCATCGTCCGTCAGGTGGCGCCGGAGGCGGAGATCATCGCGATCCGGGTGGCCGACAGCAACGGTACAGCGCTCGAGAACGAGTTGATCATCGCGCTGGAGGAGCTGGCGGACTGGGTCGAGGCTGACACCGACAAGAACAAGGTCGATGTCGTGAACCTCTCGCTGGGTTACTACCACGAGACCCCCGAAGACGGGCAGTACAGCGATCGGCTGTACAAGGCGCTCGTCCGACTGAGGGCGAAGGGCTGTGCGATCGTCTGTTCGGCGGGCAACGACGCAACGGCGCGGCCGGCGTTCCCCGCAGCGCTCTGGGAAGGGGGCGACCCCGACCTCGGCCTCGACGACGCCGAGGGCCTCGCGCGCCACCTCGCCGTCGGCGCGCTCAACCCGCAGGGCACCTCCGCGGCGCTGTACAGCAACGTCGGGCCGTGGGTCACGCACTTCGCGCCGGGAACGTCGATCGTCAGCACCTTCCCGAGGTTCCAGGGCGGCGTACAGGCGGGCTCCAGCGCCGACACCGAAGACCGCGTGCGCCTGAGCCTCGACCCGGACGACCATTCGGGCGGATTCGCCATCTGGAGCGGGACCTCGTTCGCCGCGCCGTATGTCTCCGGCGTCATCGCCCAGGCGTTGAGCTCTGTGCTGATGAACCCGAGCGCCGTGCCCGAGTCGACGGATGCGGTGATCGAGAAGGCGCTGAAGAGGGTGGTCGACGCGGACCGGTCCAAGAAGACGAAGTAGCCCATCGGCGGACCCGCCTGCCGCTCGCCATCGGGCGGCGGGCGGGTCCATCATGGCTCTGTGGAGGAGAGCGCCGATCAGCTGTATCAGCAGGGACGCCATCTGGCGACCCGTGGCAGCTACCTCGAGGCCAAGCGCGCGCTCATGTCGGCCGCCGAAGCCGCGGATGCCGACAGGGACACCGAACTCAGCGCGCGCATCGCCGGCACGACGGCCTACGTCCTGGCGCGGCTGGGCGACGTCGATGCCGGCGAGCGCACCTGCCTCGAGGCCCTCGATCGGCCGGGCCTCTCGGCCGGGGCCGTCGCGCAGCTGCAGGGGCAGCTCGGGATGCTCGCAACCGAGCGAGGCCGGATCGACGAAGCGATCGGATGGTTCGGCAAGAGCATCCACGGCCTGTCCGACGAGCCCGTGCGCCAGGCCAACACACGCGTGAACCGCAGCATCGCACTGATGCAGACAGGCAAGCTCGACGCAGCGATCGAGGATCTCGAAGCGGCGGAGGAGGTCTACCGGTCCGCGGGCCTCGAGCAGGAGGCGAATCTCGCGGTCCACAACCGCGGCTACGCGCTCATGCTCGCCGGCGACCTCGTCGCCGCGCTGAGGACGATGCAGTCGGTGCGGGAACCCCTCGACAACGAGTCCGCACTGTGGGCGGCGATCAACGAGCTCGACCGCGCCGAGGTGTTGCGCGATGCCGGGCTGACCACGGAAGCCGAGCGTAGCCTCGTCGCCGTCGCCGCGTCGCTCGGGCGCCACCACGCGCCGAGCGAGCGCGCTGCCGCGGAGTATCAGCTCGCGCGCTCTCTCCTGAACCACGACCCCGAGGCCGCCGCCACCGTCGCCGGAAACGCCGCCCGGCGGTTCCGGCGCGTGGGAAGCCCGGGCGGGGCCGCGCGCGCTGAGGCGGTGCGCCTGCGCGCGCGGTTGTCGACGAGGAACCACGACCGCTCCGGCGATCCGCTCGCGCCCGCGGGGCGACTGCCGGCGAAGGCCACTGTGGACGGCGTCGCGGGGCGGCTTGCAGACCTGGGCTTCTCCGCCGACGCGGAGGTCCTCGTCATCGCCGATGCACTGGCGCGCGTGCGGCGCGGGAGCGGCACGGCGGCACCCGCGTTCCGGGTCGCGAAGAACACCCGACTGGAATCAGCCCTGCTGGTGCAGGAGCTGCGCGCTGCCGATGCGATGCGGCGGCACCGGGATGGGGAGGCACGACGTCACGCTCAACGCGGCCTCGACCTGCTCGACGCGTCGTTCAGCGACGGCGCCAGCCTCGACCTGCACGGCTCCGTGATGATGCGCGGCCTCGGTCTGCTCACCGCGGGCATCGGCGCGGCGCTGAGGTCGGGTCGGCCAGACACGGTGTTCGACTGGTCGGAACGGGCCCGACTGGGCAGCGAGCGGGTCATGCCGGTGCGCCCTTCACCTGATCCCGGGCTCGCGGCCGATCTGGCGGAGCTCCGGGTCCTCCGTATGAACAGCCCCGACGGCGGATGGCTGGCCGATCCCCGGGCGCGCGCCCTGCAGGATCGAGCGCGCGAGCACCAGTGGTCCGGAACGGGCGCCGCAGGGGTTCAGCGCCGGGTGAGCCTCGCCGAAGTCCAGGCCGGGATCGAGCCGGGCGAGGCGCTCGCGAACTTCGTCTTCGATGGCGAGCGACTGGCGGTGCTCGTCATCGACAGCGACGACGCGGAAATGACCGAGCTCGACTGGGCGGCGTGCCGCCGCGTGATGCGGGGCCTTCGCGCGGACCTCGACGTGCATGCTGCGGTCTCCACGGGTCCGATGGCCGAGATCGTGCGGGCGTCGCTGACCGATCGGCTGGCTGCCCTGTCGGCAGCGCTGCTCGAGCCGTGGCTCGCCCGCGCCGGCGCGTCTCGCGTCGCCCTGACCATTCCGGGCGTGCTGGCAGGGGTGCCCTGGGCGATGCTGCCGGCGTTCCGCGGCGTCGCCATTTCGGTGGCGGGCTCCGCGAGCGGGTGGCTCCGGCGGCGCGAGCAGCCGTATCGGCACCCCGCGAGCGCGGGGTTCGCCGTGGGCCCGCGGGTCCCGCGCGGCGACGAGGAGGTGCTGCTGGCGGCCGATTCGTGGCGTGAGCCCGCCGTGCTCACGGGCGACGCGGCCGAGGTGCGAGCCGTCACCGCTCTGGCGGGCGAGGTCGACGTGCTGCACGTCGCCGCGCACGGCCGGCACGCACTGGACAACCCCATGTTCTCGGGGTTCGAGCTCGCGGACGGGACGCTGTTCGGCTACGACATCGACCTCATCCCCGTGGTGCCCGACACCGTCATCCTCTCGGCGTGCGAGGTGGGACGTTCGTCCGTGCGCTGGGGGGAGGAAGCGGTCGGGATGACACGCATCTGGTTGCACGCCGGTGCGCGTGCCGTCATCGCCGCTCCCGTCGTGGTCGCCGACGACGACGCGTGCGAGCTGCTGGGTGCGGTCCACGAGGGCCTCGCCGCGGGCGTCGCCCCCTCGGAAGCACTGGCCGCGGCATCCGTCCGTACCGGCATCGTCGCCCCGTTCCAGGTGCACGGCGCCGGCTTCTAGAAGATTCTTCGCGTTCCGTGTATCAGGACGGATGCTGAATGCTCCTGGTCATCGGAACGGCTTGCGCTTGGCCGACGGGGGGTCGGGGGCGCTGACAGAAGACCTTCTTGGGGAACGCAGAATCGGCTGTGGGTCTTCGCCGCCGATCCTCGAGGGGTGCTGCATGGGACTGGGGCGGCACCCCTCAATCCATGGTTCGGCGCAGCCGCGATCAGCCGCGCGAAGAGTTGGCCGTGCGCCCGCGCACGATGCCGACGAAGGCCTCGACCGCGGGGGTGGTCCGCTCAGCCGCCCACGCGAGTGCCACCGTCGAGATCGGGCCCCCGCTCAGCGGACGGTATTCGACGTCCTTGCGACGGTGCAGTCGTGCGACCGACATCGGCACCACCACGATCCCGACACCCGCCGCGACGGTGGCGATCGCCTCGCCGGTGTCGGCAGGTGGGGTGAACCGCGGCGCGACGGTGCCGGGGAGCTGGACGGCGAGCACGTCGTCCTGCGGCACGATGAGCACCTCGCCCACGAGATCCGCCGCGTCGAGCTCGTCCTCTGCAGCGGTCAGGTGCGAGTCCTTCGCGCACACGACGACCGGAACCTCGTCGTACAGCGGGATGACGTGGAGGCCGTCCTTGTCGAGCGGCAGCCGCACGAGCGCCGCGTCGACCTCGCCGTCGAGGAGCGCGCGACGCTGATCGGCGACGACCAGGGGCACGAGTTCGAGGGTGGTCTGCGGCATCCGATCTTTCCAGGTGTCGATCCACTTGCCGGGCGTCGCGCCCGGGATCGCGCCGAGGGTGAAAGTCGCGGGCATCGCGGGCTCGCGGGGTGGCGTCGGCGACGGCCCGGGCGACGGCTGCGGCCGCCGCGTCTTGGCGGGCTTCGCCTTCGAGGACGATCCGGATGCTGCGCCCGGACGCTTGCCCGATGCGCCTCGTCCTCGTCCGCCTGTACGCGACCCGCCCTTCGCCATGCTGTTCAGCGTAGCCGGGGCGATATGGTTCGCTCATGGTGGCGATTCTGGCAACGGTCTTCGCGGCGCTCGCCGCGCTGCTGCACGTCTACATCTTCGTGATGGAGAGCGTCCAGTGGACGCAGCCCAAGATCTGGAAACGGTTCGGTGTGGCCGACCAGTCGGCCGCGGACACGACGAAGCCGATGGCATACAACCAGGGCTTCTACAACCTGTTCCTCGCCATCGGCGTCGTGATCGGGCTCGTGCTGCTCTTCGCGGGAAGCGACACCGCGCCCGTGCACGCCGCAGGGCTCGCGCTCGTGCTGTTCGCGCTGGGATCGATGGTGGCCGCAGCGCTGGTGCTGCTCACCACGGGACTGCGGTACCTGCGGGCGGCTCTCATCCAGGGGACGCTGCCCCTCATCGGGTTCGTGCTGTTCCTCTTCGCTTGACCGCAGCGCCCGCGTGACGGCTCAGCCGCACGCGCCCCACTGCCCGGAAGCCGCGGCGACCGCCGAGGATTCGAGTGAGCGCAGCAGGGTCTCCTGGCTGCGGTTGGGCGAATAGACCTCGACCCGCGCATCGCCCTGAGCGACGAGTTCGCCGTTCACGAACCGGCCGTCGGGCGTCCAGACGTAGAGCAGCGTTCTGCCGTACTGGTCGTGCACCTCGACGTCGGCGGCGACCCAGATCGTCGATCCCACCGGGACGAGTGACGTCAGCTTCGCCGTCGCCTCCGCACCCCAGCAGTCGAGTTCGGGGGAGATCTCGGGGGTGTCGATGCCCAGCAGGCGGACGCGCGTGGATTCGAGATCGCCGACGACGGCGTTCGGGACGGCGACGCGAGCGCGCAGCGTGTCGCCGTCGTGGACGCTCTCGACGGTCATCTCGAAGGCGTCGGCCGGGATCGCCGGCATCGTGGCGGAAATGCCCGGTGCCGGCTGGGCGACCTCGGCGCCTGCGTCGCGCCCGACGAACCACCAGTAAGCCGTGCCCGCGATGACGAGCAGCAGGATTCCGATGAGGACGCGTCTGAGCACGACGCGAGCCTATGCGGTGGCGCCGACGCGCCACCGCGACGATCAGGCTGCCAGACGCAGTCCGCGCTTGTCGGTGGCGACGCGCTCGCCGTCGGCGATCGTCTCGTCGTCGCCGATGAGCGAGCCTCCGGCGACACGGGCGTCGTGCCCGACCTGGGTGCGCACGCCGATCTTCGCGCGCGGGCCGATGGCCGCGCGCGGCCCGATGTGGGCGTGCGGTGCGATTTCGGCGTCGGGTCCGATGACGGCATCCGTCTCGACCCATACGCCCCGGCCGACGTGCGCGCCTGCGGCGATCTGCACGCCCGGTTCGACATACGCCCCCGCTTCGACGATGGCGCTGGGGTGCACCTTCGCTCCGTGCGCGATCAGGCCCCGACCGTTGACGTGCTTGCGGTAACGCAGCATCTCGCCCTGGTCGTTCTCGATGTCGATGTAGTTCTTTCCCACGGTCCCCTCCTGGAGCAGCACATGGTGCTGAGTAGAGGAATAACGGTGGGGAGGGGTGATTCATTCCCGCGCATCGGAACGATTCGGTGACGGGCGTGCAGCGGCCCCGCGCCCGGAGTGGACGCGGGGCCGGAAAGGGGTGCTGATCAGCGCGTGACGTACTCGTCGGCGGTCGAGAGGGCCCGGTCGATGACGTCGAGTCCACGCACCAGTTCGTCCTCGGTGATCACCAGCGGAGGCGCCACGTGCACGCGGTTGAAGTGCGTGAAGGGCCACACCCCTTCCCGCTTGCACGCCGCGGCGACCGCGGCGATGGGTGCAGCATCCGTCCCGCTCGCGTTGAAGGGCACGAGCTGCTCGCGGGTCTCGCGGTCTTTGACGAGCTCGATCGCCCAGAAGAGGCCCAGTCCCCGCACATCGCCGACGGATGGATGCCGCGAAGCGAGGTCGCGCAGGCGCGGCTCCACGACGCGCGATCCGAGGTCGCGCACGCGCTCGAGGATGCCGTCGCGTTCGAACACCTCGAACGTGGCGACGCCCGCCGCGCACGCCAGCGGGTGGCCCGAGTACGTGAGCCCGCCGGGGAAGAACACCGTGTCGAAGTGCGAGGCGATCCGGTCGGAGATGACGACGCCGCCGAGCGGCACGTAGCCCGAGTTCACGCCCTTCGCGAAGGTGATGAGGTCGGGTTTCACGTCGAACGCCTGGAACGCGAACCACTCGCCCACGCGGCCGAAGCCCACCATGACCTCGTCGGCGATGTAGACGATGCCGTAGCGGTCGCACAGCTCGCGCACACCGGCGAGATAGCCCGGCGGCGGCACCAGCACGCCGTTCGTGCCCACGATCGTCTCGATGATGATCGCCGCGATCGTCGTGGCGCCCTCGAGCACGATGGTCTGCTCGAGGTGCTCGAGCGCGCGCTGCGTCTCCTCCTCGGCGCTCGACGAGTGGAACGCGGAGCGGTACGGGTACGGACCGAAGAACTTCGCGGTCGAGCCGTCGGCCGGCTCATTGGGCCAGCGGCGCGGGTCGCCGGTCAGCGAGATCGCCGTGGTGGTGTTGCCGTGGTAGCTGCGGTACATCGACAGCACCTTGCGGCGGCCCGTCACGAGGCGCGCCATGCGCACGGCGTTCTCGTTCGCATCGGCGCCGCCGTTCGTGAAGAACACCTTCTCGAAGCCGTCGCCCGCGACCTCGGCGATGCGGCGGGCGAGCTCGCCGCGCACGTCGTTGGCCATCGACGGCTGGATCGTCGCGAGACGACCCGCCTGATCCTGGATCGCCCGGACGAGATCCGGATGCTGGTGCCCGAGGTTGAGGTTCACCAGCTGGGAGCTGAAGTCGAGGTAGGCGTTGCCGTTGTAGTCCCAGAAGGTCGACCCCTCGCCCGCGGCGATGGGGAGCGGATCGATGAGCGCCTGCGCGCTCCACGAGTGGAACACGTGGCCGCGGTCGTCCGCGCGAACGCGGGCGTCGGCCTCAGGATCGGTGTAGACGGCGGGGGCGGGGGTGAGTGTGTCAGTCATTGTGCTCCGGTCGTTGAGCGAGCGAGGAACGTGGTCGTTGAGCGAGCTTGCGAGTCGAAACGCAGAGACGAAACGCGTCGGGATTCCGGGCGACGCTGATTGCGAGTGGGGTCAGTTGTTCTGGGGGAAGCCGAGGTTGATGCCGCCGTGGGTGGCGGGGTCGAGCCAGCGGCTGGTGATGGCCTTTTCGCGGGTGAAGAAGTCGAAGCCGTGGACGCCGTAGGCTTTCGCGTCGCCGAACAGGGACTGCTTCCAGCCGCCGAAGGAGTGGTAGGCGACGGGGACGGGGATGGGCACGTTGATGCCGATCATGCCGACCTCGACCTCGTTCTGGAACCGGCGGGCCGCGCCGCCGTCGTTGGTGAAGATCGCGGTGCCGTTGCCGAACTGACCGGAGTTGATCAGGTCGAGTCCCTCGTCGTACGACTGCACCCGGACCACGGAGAGGACCGGGCCGAAGATCTCCTCCTGATACGCGCGGGAGGTGGTGGGGATGTCATCGATGAGGGTGGGGCCGAAGAAGAACCCGTCCTCGTGACCCTCGACGGTGTAGCCGCGGCCGTCGACCACGATCCTCGCGCCATCCGCCTCCGCGATGTCGACATAGGAGGACACCTTGTCGCGGTGGACGTCGGTGATGAGGGGTCCCATGTCGGGTTCGACACCGTTCACACCCGCCCCGTTGCCGATCTTGAGCTTGGCGATGCGGTCCTGGATCTTCGCGATCAGGTCGTCGGCGACCGGTTCGACGGCGAGGACGACGGAGATGGCCATGCAGCGTTCCCCGGCGGCGCCGTACCCGGCGTTGACGGCCTGGTCGGCGACCAGGTCCAGGTCCGCGTCGGGGAGCACGAGCATGTGGTTCTTCGCGCCACCGAGCGCCTGCACGCGCTTGCCGTGACGCGACGCGGTCTCGTAGATGTACTGCGCGATCGGGGTGGACCCGACGAACGAGATCGACGCGACGTCGGGGGAGGTGAGCAGCCCGTCGACGGCGAGCTTGTCACCCTGCAGCACCGTGAACACCCCGTCCGGGAGGCCCGCCTCCTTCCACAGCTCGGCCAGCCACAGTGCCGCGGACGGGTCCTTCTCGCTGGGCTTGAGGACCACGGCGTTGCCGGCGGCGATCGCGATCGGGAAGAACCACATCGGCACCATCGCCGGGAAGTTGAACGGCGAGATGATCCCCACCACCCCCAGCGGCTGCTTCAACGAGTACACGTCGATCCCCGTCGACGCGTTCTCCGAGAAGGCGCCCTTGATGAGGTGCGGGAACCCGGTCGCCAGCTCCACGACCTCCTGGCCGCGCAGGATCTCACCCATCGCATCCGAGAGCACCTTGCCGTGCTCTGCCGTGATGATCTCCGCCAACTCCCGCTTCCGCGCGTTCAGCAGCTCCCGGAACGCGAACAGCACCGTCTGCCGCCGCGCGATCGAGTACCCCTTCCACACCTGGTAGCCCGCTTTGGCGGACGCGATCGCCTGATCGATCTCCGCCTGATCCGCCAACGCGACCCGAGCGCTGACAGCGCCGGTCGCCGGGTTGAACACCGACGCGGTCCGCCCCGACGACGACGCACACTCCGCACCATCGATCCAGTGCGAAATCACCCGGACGTCGGCGTCCGTGGTCGCGGGCGCGACGGCGCTCTCTGCAATGCTCATGGGTGGCTCCTTCTCGGTGTCGGACAGATCGTGTGGTGATCCCCTAGGCTTGACGGGTCCCAGCCTGTCAGAGAAGAAGAGGCGGCCACGGTGCCCGACCGTCGCGAAGATCGGGCGATCCACACGGATCGTCCGGCAGATCGATCCGCAGATGAGATCCTCCCGACCGTGCGCGAAGTGATCGCGCTCGAAGCGGTCGCGCAGGGCGTTCCCGAAGTGCTCGTCGGCGATGATGCGCTCGAGGCGCGCGTGCGCTGGCTGCACGTCTCCGACAGTGCGGGCGTCGCCCGCCTGCTGGACGGCGGCGAGATGCTGCTGTCGACCGGTTCGTCGTGGCCGGTGGAGCCGGGGGATCTGCGCCGGTTCGTCGACGAGCTCGCCGACGCGGGGCTCTCCGGCCTCGTGCTCGAGCTGGGCACCCACTATCGGTACGTCCCCGCGGTGGTCGTCGAGGCCGCCCGCGAGCGCGGCCTCGCCCTGGTCGTGCTGCACCGGGAGCTGAAGTTCGTCACGGTCACCGAGGCCGTCCACAGCCGCATCATCACCGGGCAGACCGACGCGCTGCGCGCGCGTGACGAGGTGCGCGAGCGCTTCACGGCGCTGGTGCTGCGCGGATCGCCTGCGGACTTCATCGTCCACCAGCTCGCGCAGACGCTCGGCGCGCCCATCGTGCTCGAGAACCTCGGCTACGAGGTCGTCGCGGCCGAGGTGCCGCTGGCGATGGAGGAGGAGCTCTTCACCGAGTGGGAGCTCCGATCGCGCTCCGCGCACCGGCGCTCCGAGCAGCGCCGGGAGCGCGGCATCCCTGCCGGAGCGGACGACTGGCTGATCGTCCCGGTCGAGGCACGAGGCATCCGTTGGGGAAATCTCATCGCGCTGCCGGGACCGGAGCACGCGGCCGGACGCACCGCCGTGCTCGAGCAAGGCGCGATCGCCCTCGCGGTCGGCCGTCTCGCCGACGGCGACGCCGACGAATGGGCGCGCATAGGACGGCGCCGCCTCGTCGACGGGCTGCTCGCCGGACGCTTCGCCGGGGTCGGCGGCGCCGCCGCGCGCCTCGAGGCGGCCGGCCTGCCGCTGCGCGGTGCCAAGCTCTACGGTCTGGTCGTGTCGGGCGCGCCGGTCGCGGTGGAGCGCGCGGATGCTGCCGCCCGCGCCCTGCGAGGGCGCGCGCTGGCGGGGTCGGCACCGGCGGGCGTCGTGGCGCCGGCGACCACGATGCTGGTGTCACTGCCGCCGGAGGCCGTGTTCGACGATGCCGCCGTGGTCGCATTCGTGCGTGCCCTCGTCGATGCCGGTGACGTCGAGCGCGTCACCGTCTCGGTCGGGCGCAGCGCTGAGGGCATCGATGCCGCGCTCGCCTCGGTGCACGAGGCGGTCGACCTCGCGGGCGGCCGGAGGCGGCGCTCGGGGCGCGGCCCGCACCTGCGGCGCGCCGAGAATCGTCCGCTCGTGCAGTTGGTCACCGCCCTGCGTGATGACCATCGCGTGCTCGAGCATGGCGAACGGATGCTCGCCCCGCTCATCGCCTACGACCTCTCGCGGTCGGGCGACCTGCTCGACGTCCTCGAGGCGATGCTCGCCCACCCGGGCAATCGCACCGCGGCGGCGGGAGCATCCCATCTGTCCCGGTCGGTGTTCTACCAGCGCATCGCGCTCATCGAGGAGCTCCTGGGCGCCGATCTCGACGACGGCGAGACCCAGACCGCGTTGCATCTGGCGCTGCTCGTGCGGAGGTCCGCAGGACGCTGACGCGCGTGTTCTGCACTCGAGTGTGCGCACTTACGCGTCGGAGTCGCCCGTCGTGTCGAACGTGGTGATTCCGAGGTCGGCCCACGCGCGCAGCAGGTCGCGATCGCCCGACACCGCGAGGCAATCCTCGGACGCTGCCGCCAGCGCCGTCGCACACTGCAGTGCGTCGTAACCGCGGAGTCGGTGACTGGCCGTCAGAGTCGCGGCGTGCCGGATCACGGCATCGTCCACGCTGACCTGCGTGACCGCTGCCCAGATCGCCTCGAAGTCGGCGATCGCGCGCCGGTGCTGGCTGGTGTCCAACCGACGCGAACGAGCAGCTGTGGCGAGTGCTGCGTGTACCTCGACGAACGTCACGACGCTCGAGATGACCTCGATAGAGGCCGTCCACGCCATGGTGCATCGCCCGGTCGATGGCTCGTCGATGAGCAGCGGAACGAAGGCGGAGCTATCGAAATACGCGCGCACTCAGTACCTTCCGCGACTCTCCTCGAGAAGGTCGCTGACCGTGCCGCTCGCCTTGATCGGCTCGGGCAGCGGGCGTCGCGGTGACGTCGGCCGACGCGCAAGGCCCTCACGGACGAGTTTCTCGAGTCCCGATTCGCGGCCGAACGGCACGATGCGTGCGATCGGCTTGCCGTGGTCGGTGACGATGATCTCGCCGCCCTCCCGCACCTCGGCGAGGTGCCGGCTGAGACCGTCGCGCAGTTCGCGAATGCCGATTGTGTCCACACTCATGGAGAAATTGTAGCCATAATGTCGGAGGCCGGCGTCATGCTCTCGCCATGGAAACAGCCATCGACATCCAAGCCGAATCGTTCGTCCGTGAGCTCGCCGTCGCGATCATCGCTCCGCGGGGTGGTGAATGCCTGGCGTGTTATCTCAACCGCGTCTTGCGCGACGCCCCCTGCGACGGATCGCTGCGTCTGGCGCGCACCTACCGCGACGCGCTGGCGCCGCGTGCCGTCGCCCTCGAGGGTCGTCTCGAGGGCGGCGGCGGCTTCTGCGACTGCGAGGTGCTGATGAACGTCTACTGGTCGAAGACCGACGAGGTGAAGCCCTGCCATGGCGCGAGACACGGGTCCACGAAGCCGTGCGACCTCTGGCTGCGCCGCAGACGCGGAGATCGGTGGTGAGCCCGGAGTCAGCCCGCGATGTAGACCTTGCGCAGCGTCTCGCGCACCGTCCACACCGTGTGCATGCCTGCTGTCAGGCGTGCGATCGACCCCGCGCGGAGCTCGATCGGCTCGAGGGCCGGGTCGTCGAAGGACACGGTGGCCGAGCCGGACAGCACGACGAAGACCTCGTCGGCCTCGACGTCGGTCGACGCGCCTGGCGTGTGCTCCCACACGCCGAGCTCGATCCCCCCGAACTCGCCGAGTTCGGCGAACCCCGTGGCAGGGGAACCCTGCACGACCTGGTCGGCGGGCAGCGGCTCGAGGCCGAGCTCGAGGGACGCGGCATCCGTCACGATTCCGGGGTTCACGAGTCGAACCCCAGACCGAGCGCGTCGAGCGTCTTGAGCAGCAGGTTGCGCTTGCCCTTGTTGTGGTCGGCGCGGTCCAGCGACCAGCGGGTGGCGTTGATGCCCATCGACGCCGCGGGCTCGGGAGGGAACGGGAGCGGGCGCTTGCGCACCATCTCGAGCTGAGTGCGCTCGTTCTGGACGCCGTCGAGAAGGTCGAGCATGACCTCGCCGGCGAAGCGGGTCGACCCGACGCCGAGCCCGGTGAATCCGGCGGCGTACGCGACGCGGCGGTCACGGGCGGTGCCGAAGAACGCCGTGAACTGGGTCGAGGTGTCGATCGCGCCCGCCCACTGGTGCGTGAAGCGCAGTCCCTCGAGCTGCGGGAAGGTGGTGAAGAAATGGCTGGCGAGCTTGGCCCAGGTCTCCGGGCGATTCTCGTACTCGGGATCCACCTTCCGGCCGTACCGGTAGATCGCGTCGTAGCCGCCGAAGAGGATCCGGTTGTCCTTGGTGATCCGGTAGTAGTGGAACTGGTTCGCCATGTCGCCGATGCCCTGGCGGTCCTGCCAGCCGATCGATGCGAGCTGGATGTCGGTGAGCGGCTCCGTCATGAGCACGTAGTCGTACACGGGAACCGTCATGAGCCGGTTGCGCTTGATGAGCGACGGGAACACATTGGTGCCGAGCGCGGCGCGAGCGGCCTCGACGCGGCCCTCGGGGGTCGTCACGACGACGCCCTGTCCGCTCGTGTCGAGGCCGGTGACGTGGGAGCGCTCGAAGATCACGACGCCGCGTTCTTCGCAGACGCGAGCGAGCTCGGCGGCCATGCGTGCGGGATGGACCATGCCGCACGCGTCCTTCTCCCACACCGCAGCGAGGTATGTGGGGGAGTGGACGGATGCCTGGGCCTCGACCCGGTCGAGATAGACCACGCCCTCTTCGCCCTCGGCGGCCCACTCCTTCAGCCACTCCACCTGGTGCGGCTCGATCGCCGGAGCGAGCTGCCCGGTGCGCTCGAACTGGAAGTCCATGCCGAAGCGGGCCTCGGCGGCCTCGATCGCATCGAGGTTCTCGTGCCCGAGCCGGTCGAGCGTGGGCATCTCCTTCGGCCAGCGGGCCATGCCGTTCTCGTGGCCGTGGGTGAGGCTGGCCTCGCAGAAGCCGCCGTTGCGGCCCGACGCGGCCCAGCCGACGCGCTGCGCCTCGACGACCACGACCGTCGCATCGGGGTCGCGCTCGGTGGCGAGGAGCGCCGTCCACAGGCCCGTGTATCCGCCGCCCACGACGACGAGGTCGGCGCGGTGCGTGCCGACGAGCGCGGGCCGGTCGGGAAGGAGGCTGTCGGGAAGATCGTCGCGCCAGAACACCGAGTGCTTCGTGTCGGCGAGGGAATGCTGGACGACGGATGCTGCCGGCCGCTGTCGTTCGAAGACGGTCGTGCCCACGGTTATCAACTCCGATGCGGTGTGTGGTGCTCCCATCCTCACCCGTTCGCCGGGTCGATGTGGGGCTTGCGTGTCGGAAGTTGTCCGGCTGGTCGGACAGGTTGTCGCGGCGTCAGCGGGCGACGAGCTCCCCCACGAGCGCATCGACGTCGGCGACCCGGGCATACGTGCCGTCGAGCGCCGCCATGAAGGCGAGGTGCACCTGGGCGCCCGGCACCGTGCGGCCGTCGTAGGCGAGGTCGGGTGCGGCGCACGCGTCCTGCGCGACGGCGATGGTGAAGCCCAGGTCGGACGCCGCACGCACAGTGGCGTCCACGCACATGCTGGACATCATGCCCGCGACGACGATCTCGTCGGCGTCCGCTGCGCGCAGCAGCGACTCGAGCCCCGTCCCCAGGAACGCGTTCGGCTCGTGCTTCACGATGACGTGCTCCTCGCCGTCGGGTGCGACCCGCGGATCCAACTCCACCCCGGGGGTTCCGGGGGCGAAGAACGCGGCGTCCGGTGCGTCCCACACGTGCTGGACGTGCACGACCCGCTCGCCCGACGTGCGGAATCCGGCGAGGAGTCGCGCAGCGGCATCGGCGGCGGAGTCCGGGTCGACGAGCGGGTGCCGCCCGCCGGGGAAGTAGTCGCGCTGGATGTCGATGAGGAGCAGGAGTCGGGTCACCGCGACAGCATAGGGTCGCACAACCGCATCAGCCGCCCGTCATCGTGCGCGCGATCTGCGTCGCGGAGTCGCCCGCGCGCTTGAGCACGAGCGCCACGAGGGCGAGAGCGACGAGCGTCAGCAGCAGCATGATCGTCGACACCGCCGCGATCTCGGGACGCAGCCCGGTCCGCAGCGCGCTGAGCACGTACACGGGCCACGGCGTCGTGCCCGACACCTGCACGAAGGCCGCGACGATCGTGTTGTCGAGACTCAGCGTGAACGCCAGCAGGAAGCCGGCGAGCACCGCGGGCATCGCGAGCGCGAGGGTGATCCGTCGGAACGTCGTGAAGGGCGTGGCGTAGAGATCGGCGGATGCCTCCTCCAGCTGCGCGTCCTGACCCACCAGCCGGGCGCGCACGATGTACGACACGACCGCGGTCGCGAACAGCGACGAGCCGACCGACAGTCGCACGATGCCGTCGTTGAACATCGACAGGCCGAGGTCCTGGCCGAGGAAGACCATGAAGGGGAGCAGTGCCACGGCGTCGACGATCTCGGGCGTGACCGACACCAGCAGCAGGAGCCCCAGGAACCACCACACCCACTTGCCGGGGTGCCGCGCCATCGCGATCCCGGCGAGAGTGCCCAGGACGGTCGCGATGATCGCCGCGATCAGCGCCGTGATGAGCGATACCCGCACGGCGTTCTGGATCGCCGGCTTCACCAGGATCGACGCGAAGGCGTCGAAGCCGAACCCGTCCCACACCGCCAGCAGGCGGCCGGTGTTGAACGAGTAGACGACGATCACGATGATCGGCAGGAACAGGAACAGCATGACGAGGAGGCCCCAGACGCCGAAGGCGACGTCCGACCACGACCTGCGGGGCCGCCGGCGCGGCGCGGCGCCCGGGCGCGCCGCCCGCGCCTCTGCCTGCAGGATCGTCTCGGTCTCGGTCTCGGTCTGCGTGGTCACGTCGTGGCCTCCAGGATCGCGGCGGGGGCGGCATCCGTCTTCGCGGTCTCGGGAGCCGGCCCGAGCACCAGCCGGTTGCGGGAGCGGAACGGCAGCGCGACCAGCCAGATGATCACGGCGGACACCCCGATCGCCACCATGATCAGGAGCATGAGCAGCACCGCCATCGCGGATCCCAGCGCCCAGTTCTGCGCGGTCTGGAACTGTCCGGCGACGAGCTGACCCACCATGTTGCCCTTCGCGCCGCCCAGCACCGTGGCGGTGATGTAGTCGCCCATCAGCGGGATGAAGACCAGCAGCACGCCCGCGATGATGCCCGGCTGCGACAGCGGCAGCGTGACGCGGAAGAAGGTCACGATCTTGCCGGCTCCGAGGTCCTTCGACGCCTCGCGCAGTGCCGGCCCGACGCGGTCGAATGCGACGAAGAGCGGAAGGACCATCAGAGGCAGGTAGTTGTAGACCACGCCGATGATCACGGCCGCGCGCGTGTAGAGCAGCTCGAGTGGGCCGTCGAGCACGCCGATGCCCTGAAGCACGGTCGACAGCCACCCCTCGGGGGCGAGGATCACCTGCCAGCCGATCGTCCGGACGAGGAAGTTGGTCCAGAACGGCACGAGGACGAGGGCGATGAGGATGCCGCGGCGCTGGGGTTTGACTTTGAAGGCCATCCAGTACGCCACCGGGGCCCCGATGGCGAAGCAGAGCACCGTGCCGATGATCCCCACCCACAGGGTGTTCTGGAAGGTCGCGAAGAAGGTCGGCGAGATGGCCTCGACGTACCGGTCGAACGACAGGACGTCGTTGGCGTGGGTGCCGAAGACGCCGGGCTTGTAGCCGAAGCTGAACCACACGACCATGGCGACCGGCGCGACGAAGAAGAGGAGCAGCCACGCCCAGGCGGGGACCGCGAGCGCGGGCCCCACCGCACCGGTGGCGCGATTACGCACCGGCGGCAGCCTTCACCTCGTTGTAGATCTCGACACGAGTGCTCAGCGAGTCGTTGAGCACCTGCTCGTGCATGCTGTCGAGCTGCTCGGGGGTGAAGAAGATCATGTCGAGCCGCTCGACCTCGGCCTCCTCGGCCGCGCCCTGCATGTCTTTGCCGCCGACGTTGTAGCCGACCCACTCGAGGTTCAGCATCTGGTTCTCGGGGGCCATCGCGAAGTTGATGAAGGCGTGGGCGGCCTCGGGATGCGCCGCCCCGGTCGCGATCGCCCAGTTGTCCATCCACAGCTCCGTCTGCGGGCCGGGCAGCACCCACTGCCAGCGGTCGGGGTCGGACGACTCCTGGATGCCGAGCCGCGCGTCGCCGTTCCACGCCATGAGCAAGGCATGAGTGCCCTGGGGGATCGTGTTGGCCCCGGCTGAGGAGTCGAACGCCGCGACGTGCGGGGCGATCTTCTCGACGAGGAAGGCGCGCGCCGCCTCGAGCTCGTCGGCGTCGTCGGTGTTCCAGTCCACGTCGTTGGCCCAGAAGTACGATCCCACGACGCCGGCGGGATCGTCCGACATGGCGGTCTTCCCGCTCGCCTCGTTCTGCGCGGCGTCGAAGTAGTCGGCCCACGTCGTCAGCTCGCGGGTGATCACGGTCTTGTCGTAGACATAGCCCGTCGTGCCCCACGCCTTGCAGATCGAGTAGTCGTTGCTCGGATCCCACGCGCGGCCGAGGAAGGCCGGGTCCATGTTCGCGATGTTCGGGAGCAGGTCCTTGTTGAGCTTCTGCAGCAGTCCCTGCTCGATCATCTGGGGGATGAAGACGCCCGTGGGCACGACGATGTCATAGCCGGACGTGCCCTTCGCCGCGACGAGCTTGGCGATGAGCTCCTCATTCGATCCGTACGAGTCGAGCGTGACCTTCGGCCCGAGCTCGGCACTGAACGCCTCCACGACCTCGGGCGCGTCGTACTCGGCCCACGTGTACACCGACAGGCTGTCCTCGAGTGCCCCGCCGGTCGCCTGCGGCGCCGGCGCCCCGCTGCCGCCAGGGGTGCAGGCCGCCAGCACCGTGGCGCCACCGGCCAGTGCGGCGAGGCTCAGGAAGCGGCGGCGCGACAGCTCGCGCGCGATCAGGGGCGCCGCGCCCTCGGGGGCGAGGATGCGGAGCGGCGTACGAGGCTGGATCATCGGGTACTCCTGGAGTCGGGTCGGGAGCCGAGACGGATGCTGCGGCTTCGGGCGTGCGACGGGCGTGCAGGTCGTGCGGTGGTGCGTCGGGTGCGGGTCGAGTCGTGCGGGTCAGGCGGTCGGCGGTGCGACGTAGCCGCCCTGCTGCGCGGCGTCTTCGTCGGCGGCGGGGAACAGCAGCACGTGATGCGCCGCCCACGTGCAGACGACGGGATCGCCGATCGAGAGGGTCGGGGCGTCCGGCGTCGGCCGCCGCACGATGAGGCTCTGGTCGGCGCCGAGTCGCACCAGGTACTGCATCGTGTCGCCGAGGTGCGACACCCCGATCAGCTCCCCTCGGGCCGTGTTCGCGTCCGGAGAGCTCGGCCCTGCGGTCGCGGAGCCCGCCGAGGCCGCCTTCTCGATGCGGATGAACTCGGGCCGCACCGCGGCCTCGCCGAGGTTCGTGGTCGTGAGCACCGGCGAAGCCGCACGCACCAGCGCGTGCGGCGAGGTGATCGCCGCCCCGGCCTCTGCGGCCGGTCCGCGGAAGAAGTTCTGCTGGCCGACGAACGCGGCGACATACGCCGAGGCCGGTCGCGCGTAGACGGTGTCGGCGTCGGCGAGCTGCTCGATGCGGCCGGCGCGCATGATCGCGATGCGGTCGCTCATCGACAGGGCCTCGCCCTGGTCGTGCGTGACGAAGACGAACGTGATGCCCAGGCGGGACTGCAGCAGCTTCAGCTCGAGCTGCATCTCCTCGCGCAGCTGGCGGTCCAGCGCGCCGAGCGGCTCGTCGAGCAGGAGCACCGCGGGCCGGTTCACCAGGGCGCGGGCCAGCGCGATGCGCTGCTGCTGCCCGCCCGACAGCTGGGTCGGCTTGCGGTCGCCGTACTGCCGCATCTGCACCATGTCGAGCGCCTGGGTGACGCGCTCGCGCACCTCGCTCTTCGGAGTGCGTCGCTGCTGCAGCCCGTAGGCGACGTTCTCCGCGACCGACAGGTGCGGGAACAGGGCGTAGGCCTGGAAGACCGTGTTGACGTCGCGCTTATACGGCGGCGCGGCGAGCACCGAGCGGCCGGAGATGCGGATGTCACCGGCATCGGGGTGTTCGAATCCCGCGATCATCCGCAGCGTGGTGGTCTTGCCGCAGCCCGACGGCCCGAGCAGCGAGATGAACTCGCCGGGCTGGATCTCGAGCGACAGGTCGTCGACCGCGAGCTGCTCGCCGTAGTACTTCGTGATCCCCGACAGGGTGACGGCCCCGCGTGCGCCGTCGCCGTCGGGGGGAACCTGCTCCGCCGAAGCCTGCGCTGCGGTCGCCGTGCCTGTGGACATCGTCACCTCGTGAGGGTCCTTCTGGTGCGGGCCGCGCGACGATGCACGGCCTATCGGGTGTGGGGGTATTCAATATGGCGACGCACACACCCGCAACGGAGCCGCGACCGAACCGGACGATCCGGGCCGGTGCGGACGTCCGGTGGGACAGATCGTCCGGGCTTGTGTGACGGTCAGGAAACCGCGGCGTTTCCGCGGTGGCACGACGCGGCAGCACGGATGCCTCGCCCCCGCGCGACATTTCGTCCGCCGGGCATCGTGATCAAAGCGTGCTGGAACCGGGGATCAACGGGAGGGGGACCGAGGCTCAGCGCTGGCAGGTGGGGCACCAGAACACGATGCGCTCGCGCGTCGGATCGGCGCCCAGGCTGCCACCCAGGATGAGAGTGCCGCATCGGCGGCATGGGCGGCCTTCGCGCCGATACACCCACGTCGATCGGCCGGCGCGTGCGTCACCCGTGAAGGTGCGCCCCGAACGGTCGCGGTTCGCGCGCATCATGCGGGCTCCGAGCTCCACGATGGCCGCAGCATCCGTCTCATTCGCGGGCGTCGTGGGCAGGACGCCGCGCACGAACAGGATCTCGTTCGCGTACTCGTTGCCGAAGCCCGCGATGTTGCGCTGGTCCTGCACGGCGACGTGCACCGCGCGGGTGTCCGCCGCCAGTCGACGGGTGGCCTCCGCCGGGTCCCACGAGTCGGACAGCGGATCGGGACCGAGATAGCCGACGAGCTGGTCCTCGTCGGCCGTCGGGACGAGCTTGATGTCGGCGAGGTCGAACCCGACGGTCTCCCACTGGACGCCGTCGGGTGCCGTCGCCCCGATGATCGCCCGCGCACGGAAGGCGGGAGCGTGCCAGCGCTCACCGCGTCGGTAGACGTGCCATTCTCCCTCCATCTTGAGGTGCGTGTGGAGCGTCCAGGACCCGATGCGGTGGAGCAGATGCTTGCCGCGCGAGACCACGTCGTGCACCACTTCACCGCGCAGGTCTGCGGTGGCGAGCTGCGGGACCCGCAGCTCGAAGCGCGTCACGGTCGTCCCCGCGAGCGCTGCGTCGAGCCGCCGTGCAGCGCGGTAGACAGTGTCGCCCTCAGGCACGCGCGCCTGTCCTGTCCTCCGGTCCCTGAGCGCCTCCTGGCCCCTGAGCCTGTCGGAGGGCGTCGCCCGCAGTGAGGCGGCGCAGTGTGAGACCGCGCGGCGACTCCACGAAGCCGGCATCGCGAAGCGTCCTGCCCACAGAGGTGCCGTAGACGAACGCGCCGTTCACCTGCTCGATGGTGAGGGTGTCGAGGCGCCGCGCCCGAGCGGTCGCCGCGAGGTCGCGCGTGGCCGCGGCCAGCGCCGCTTCGTCGCCCGTGAACGCGAGCGCGGACTTGCCGCCACGCTCGAGGTACAGCGTGAGCGCGCCGTCGACCAGCACGACGAGGGCGCCCGCCTTGCGACCGGGGCGGTGCGAGACGCCCTCGAGCGCCGGCCACGCGAGCGCGGCGCCGTAAGGATTTGCGGGATCGGTCGCCGCCAGCGTCACCGCCCGCAACGGCGGAGGGTCGGAGAGGCCGGCGAACTCGCGCAGCCGGTCGACGGTGGCCGAGGCCGCGAACTGCGCCGCCCCGAGCTTCTCGATCACGTAGCCGCGGCGGCAGTGGCCGGCTTCCTCGAAACCCGCGAGCACGCGATAGGTCTGGGCGAACCCGCCGGGCACGCCCTCCGACTGCACCGCGCCGCGCGTCACCACCCCGTACCGGTCGAGCAGCAGGCTCGCCGTCGCGGTCGCCCGCAAGGCGGCGTCGGGTTCGGCGGCGGGCAGCAGCGACCACCGTCCGCCGATCGCCGGTGGACGAGCGGGAACGGATGCTGCCACCGCTCGCACCGCCGCACCCCGGTAGAGCCGTGCGCGTGGTGTGCGGCGGCTCACCCGGTGGGCCTGCGATCCTCCCGACACGAGCGCACGGACCGGCGCGAAGGTGTCGTTGGTCACGAGGCCCGCCCACGTCAGTCGCCACAGCGCGTCGACGACGGACTGCTCGTTCTCGGCGCCGGTGGTCTGCCGCAGCTGCGCGGCGAAGTACGCCCCGCCACCGCCGAGCGCCGCGAGCAGCTGCGCGTCGAGCGAGCCGGGTGCGACCTCTTCGGCTTCGTCGGGGAGAGCCAGGGTGAGCGGCACCGCGTCAGCAGGGTGCAGGGCGATCCAGCCGTCGCGCCCGGGAAGGCTGCCGTGGCCCGACCACACCACTTCGCCGGTGGCGGTGAGCTCGTCGAGCATGCCGGACGTGTAGTCCGCGACGCGGGCGGGGAGCACGAGCGACTCCCACGCGCTCGCGGGGATCGGCACGCCCGCGAGCTGCTCGACGACCGCGGCGACGCCGTCGATCCCCTCGAGCGGCCGCGTCACGTGCTGCCACACCGGGAGGAAACGGGCGTACGCATGCTGCGGCACCGGCTCGACGCTGCCGCGGATCGCCGCGAGCGAGCGCATGCGAAGGCGGCGGAGCACCTCGGTGTCGCACCACTCCGTCTCATCCGCGCGCGTCGCCCCCGCCGCTCCCGAGCCCGTCGAAGGGTCGGGAAGGAAGAAGCCGCTGGTGACGCGTCCCTGCGACTCGAGGCGCTGCAGCGTCAGCCGCGCGACGGCCACGCCGATGCCGAGACGGTCGGCCGCGGCATCCGCCGTGAAAGGTCCGTGCGTCCGTGCGTAGCGGGCCACGAGGTCGCCCAGCGGGTCGGCGACAGGCTCGAGGAACGCGGTGGGGATGCCGACCGGCAGGGGTGCGCCGAGGGCATCGCGCAGCCGCCCCGCGTCTTCGATCGCGGCGATGCGCGTGATGCCGGCGATGGTCACCGGGATCGCGCGCCGCGCCGAGACGAGGGCATCGAGGAGAGCGGATGCCTCGGCCTCGGTCGCGTTCGGAGCACCGGCACCGTTCGCCTCGACGGCGGATTCCAGGCGGGCGGCGACCTCGGCCGCGTCGAGCGGGCCGAGGAGGCGGAGCAGATCGGCGACACCCTCGAGCCCCCGCGCGCGGCGCTCGGGGTCGAGGCGCTGTGCCTCGCGCTCGAACTGGGCGATCACGTCGGGATCGAGCAGCTCCCGCATCTCGACCTTGCCGAGCAGCTCGGAGAGGAGGGCGGGGTCGACGGAGAGCGCCGCTGCACGGCGCTCGGCGAGCGGAGAGTCGCCCTCGTACATGAACGCGCCGACGTAGCCGAAGAGGAGGTCACGGGCGAACGGCGAGGGCTGCGCGGGCTCGGTCTCGATGAGCCGGATGCGCCGCTCGCCGATCCCGCGCATGAGGCGCAGCAGCGACGGCACGTCGTAGACGTCCTGCAGGACCTCGCGGAGCGTCTCGAGGATGATCGGGAAGGTCGGATAGCGCCGGGCGACCTCGAGCAGCTGCGCCGATCGCTGTCGCTGCTGCCACAGGGGCGTGCGCTTGCCCGGGTTGCGCCGCGGCATCAGGAGCGCGCGCGCTGCGCACTCGCGGAACCGGGAGGCGAACAGTGCAGAGCCGCCGACCTCCTCAGTGACGATCTGGTCGAGCTCGTCGGGATCGAAGACGAAGAGGTCCGCGCCCGGCGGCTCGGCCGTAGCATCCGGAATCCGCGCGATGATCCCGTCGTCGCTCGCCACCGCCGATCCGTCGACTCCGAGCCGCTCACGGATGCGGGCGTTCACCGCGAGGGCCCACGGCGCGTGCACCTGCATGCCGTACGGCGAGTGCAGGATCACGCGCCAGTCGCCGACCTCGTCCCTGCCGCGCTCGACAGTGAGCTGGCGGTCGGTCGGCAGTGTGCCGGTGGCCTCGCGCTGCTCGGCCAGATACGCCAGCAGATTGTCTTGCGCGAACTCGTCGAGGCCGGCCTCGCGCAACCGCGACTCGGCCTTGTCGGGCTTCGCCGCCGACACCTCGCGCGAGAACTTGCCGAGCGCCTCGCCGAGCTCGGCGGGACGGCCGATGCCGTCGCCGTGCCAGAACGGCACCTTGCCGGGCTGCCCGAATGCGGGCAGCACGTTGACGCGATCGTGGGTGATCTCGACGATGCGCCAGCTCGTTGTGCCCAGGGTGAAGACGTCGTTGACGCGCGACTCGTAGACCATCTCCTCGTCGAGCTCGCCGACCCGGGCGTTCTGGGATTCGCCCGCGATGAAGACGCCGAAGAGGCCGCGATCGGGGATCGTGCCGCCGCTCGTCACGGCGATGTGCTGCGCGCCCGGGCGACCGGTCAGCACGCCGAGGTCGCGGTCCCAGATGACCCGGGGACGCAGCTCGGCGAACTCGTCGGACGGGAACCTGCCGGCGATGAGGTCGAGCGTCGCCTCGTACGCCGATCGCGGGAGGGAACGGAAGGGTGCGCTGCGCTTGAGCGTCTCGTACCAGCCCTCGACGTCGACGGGACCGATCGCGGCGGCGGCCACCGTCTGCTGAGCGAGGATGTCGAGCGGGTTCTGGGGAATCGCGATCGCCTCGATCTGACCCGCGAGCATGCGCTCGGTGACGATCGCGGTGTGGAGCACGTCGCCGCGGTGCTTCGGGAACAGGGCGGCACGGCTCACCTCGCCGACCTGGTGACCGGCGCGGCCGATGCGCTGGAGTCCCGAAGCCGCGCTCGGCGGGGCCTCCACCTGGATCACGAGGTCGACCGCCCCCATGTCGATGCCGAGCTCGAGACTCGAGGTCGCGACCACGCAGCGCAGGATGCCGGACTTCAGCTCTTCCTCGACCTGCGCTCGCTGCTCCTTCGAGACCGATCCATGGTGCGCCTTCGCGAGCACGGGATCGGCCCCCGCCGTCGCTCCGGCCTGCGCCATCATCGCGGCGGGCACCGTCGGATCGGGCAGGTCGAGGCCGAGGCGCTCGGAGTAGATCTCGTTCAGCCGGCCGGTCAGCCGTTCGGCGAGGCGACGGGAGTTGCAGAACACGATGGTCGAGCGGTGCAGCAGGATGCGATCGACGATCGCCTCCTCGACGTGCGGCCAGACCGACCCCGTCATCTCCGTCTCACCGGCTCCGGAGGCGCGCGGTCCTGATCCCGAGGACTGTCCGTCGGCGAACCAGTCCTCGTCGATCGGCTCGTCCGCCGCGCCCGGCTCTGCCCAGGCGCCGTCGCCGTCAGAGCCGAACGGGCTCGGCGGCGGAGGCGGGTTCAGCATGTCGCCGATGGGCACGACGACCTTCATGTCGAAGGCCTTGGTCGCGCGCGGAGCCACGATCTCGACGGGCTCCGCACCGCCGAGGAACCGCGCCACCTCGTCGATCGGACGCACGGTCGCCGATAGGCCGATGCGCTGCGCCGGCGGAGCATCGGGTGCGAACGAGCGTCGCAGTGCGTCGAGACGCTCCATGCTCACCGCGAGGTGCGCTCCGCGCTTCGTGGCCGCGACGGCGTGCACCTCGTCGACGATCACGGTATGGACGTCGCGCAGCGTCTCGCCCGCGCGGCTCGTGAGCATGAGGTACAGCGACTCGGGGGTCGTGATGAGGATGTCGGGCGGCGTCTGCACGAGCTTGCGCCGGTCACCCGCGGGGGTGTCGCCCGACCGCACGCCGACGGTGACGTCGGGGACGCTGAGGCCCAGGCGCCGCGCGGACTGCCCGATCCCGACGAGCGGCGACCGGAGGTTGCGCTCGACGTCGACGCCGAGCGCCTTGAGAGGGGAGATGTAGAGGATCCGGGTGGCGGGGGCCGTAGCATCCCGTCGCTTCTTCTTGCCCTCGGGAGCCGGCGATGCCGGGGCCTTGTCGTGGAAGACGCGGTCGATCGCCCACAGGAACGCCGACAGCGTCTTGCCCGAACCGGTCGGCGCGACGACGAGCGCGTGCTTTCCGGCGGAGATCGCCTCCCACGCGCCCGTCTGCGCGTCGGTCGGGGCATGGAAGGCGCCGCGGAACCAGTCCTGCGTGGCAGGACCGAACCGCTCGAGGACGTCGCCCATCACTCCATCTTCGTCGTGATCGCCGACATCGGGCCAGGTTCCGTCCAGGACCGTCGCGTAGGCTCCCTGCGTGCGTGCACCCCCGGCACGCGCTCACCGCCGAGGACCGTGATGGAACCGATGCCCTCGAGCGAGCCCACGGCCCCGGCTCCGCTCACCCGCCGCACCAATCCGGCGCTCGCCGACCGCTCGTGGATGCGCTCGCGGCGCGTGCAGACGTTCGGGCTCGGCGCGCTCTGCGGTGCGCTGGGGCTCTCGCTCCTGGTGGTCGTCACCACGATCCTCGGAGCGTCGCAGAACCAGGCCCCCTTGGTGCCCGCCGACCCGGCGCCCGTCTCTGAGCCACGGCCCTCGGCATCCTTCCCCGCCACGCCCTCGCCGTCCTCCGCGCCGACGACCGAGCCGGCGGAGGAGACGGATGCCGCCACCGAGCCGGAAGCACCCGCCGAGCAGCCGGTGGTCGCGGTCCCTGCGCCGGCGCCCGAGCCCACCCAGACCCAGCCTCCGGCCGATGAGTCCACGGACAGCCCCGGCAACAGCGCGAATGCGCCGGGTCGGCTCAAGAAGAAGCCCTGAGCGTCTGAGTCAGCGCTCGTCGGGCATGAGGATCCAGAACAGCAGGTACATCAGGATCGAGACGCCGAAGAACGCGGTCGAGCCGACCCACAGCACACGCACCGGCACCACGCTGCAGCCGAAGCGGTCGGCGATGCCCTGGCAGACTCCGGCGATCATGCGCCCTTTTAGCGGGCGGACCAGGCGATGCATGCGTTCATCATGGCGTGGGGAACCCCGCCGCACCAGGGGTCAGCGCTCGGAGGGCACGATGATCCAGAGCAGGATGTAGATCCACAGCGACAGGCCGAAGAAGACGACCGCGATCAGGGTGAGGATGCGCACGAGGGTGACGTTCCACCCGAAGCGGTTGGCGATGGCGGCGCAGACGCCGGCGATCCATCGGCCCTGCTGAGGTCTCACGAGTGCGTTCATGGCTCCATCCTGCTCGCGGCGGCGCGTCACCGCACGGGTGCAGGCCCCCGATACGCGCGGGGGCGGGCCGCAGCATCCGTCCCCCTTCCGGAGATGACGGATGCCGCGACCCGGCGTCAGCGCTCGGTGAGCGTGCCGTCGCGATCGAGCTCGAGCACGAGGCTCACGCCGATGCGTTCGAGGAACGCATCGTCGTGACTGACGACGAGCACCGCGCCGCGGTAGGCCGCGATCGCGTCGACGAAGCGGTCGACCGTGTCGAGGTCGAGGTTGTTCGTCGGCTCGTCGAAGACGAGCAGCTGCGGCGGCGGATCGGCGAGCATGAGTCGCGCGAGCGCGACCCGGAACCGCTCGCCGCCCGACAGCGTCCCGACCGGACGTTCCACCGCGGCTCCTCGGATGAGGAACCGTGCGAGCCGGTTGCGCAGCTCCACGATCGTGACGTTCGGCGCCGACGGGGCGACGTTCTCGAGCACGGATGCCGCGTCGTCGAGTCCGTCCACGCGCTGCGGGAGGTAGCCGACCCGGTCCGTGTGCAGCTCCGCACGTGCAGAACTCCACGGATTCGCCACCGGCTCATCCGATTCCGCGTTCGTGGACGCCTGCGCTCCGGGATCCGTGGAGTTCCGCGGGCGGGCTCCGATCAGCTTCTCTAACACCGTCGTCTTGCCGGCGCCGTTGGGGCCGATCAGCGCGACCCGCTCGGGTCCCTGGATGATCCACGAGCGCTCGCCGTCGCCGAGCGTGGCGATGCGACGCCCGGCCGGAACACCCGGGTCGGGCAGGTCGATCTTCACGATGTCGTCGTCGCGCACGCGGCGCTCCGCGGCATCGAGCGCTTCGCGGGCGGATGCCTCGCGGTCGGCCTTCTCGCCGCGCAGCTTCCCCGCCGACACCTGGGCGGCCATCCGGCGTCCGTTCGCGACGATCTTCGGCACGCGCTTCTCGTCGAACGCCTTCTGCCCCATCGCGGCGCGGCGCGAGATCGTGGTCTCGGCCTCGATGCGCTGGCGCTTCTCGCGCTTGACGGCCTGGCGCGCGGCGCGCTCGGCATCGCGGGCGGCGCCTTGCTCGGCATCCAGCCACGCCCGCCACTCGGAGTACGGGCCACCGAAGACCGACAGCGAGTTTGCGTAGAGCTCGGCGGTGTCGTCCATCAACTCGAGCAGCGACGTGTCGTGGCTGACCACGATCAGCGCACCACGCCACGAGCGCACCATGTCGTGCAGACGTGCACGCGCCTCGCGGTCGAGGTTGTTGGTGGGCTCGTCGAGCAGCGCGATCGACGCGCCACGCAGCCGGATGCCGGCGATCGCGGTGAGCACCGCCTCGCCGCCCGACAGCTGCCCGACGTTGCGGTCGAGCATGTCCGGGACGAGACCGGCTTCAGCGAGCGCCGCGTGCGCGCGCGCTTCGATGTCCCAGTCGGAGCCGACCGCGTCGAAGTGACGCGGGTCGGCATCGCCGGACTCGATGGCGCGCAGCGCCCGGAGCGTGCCGCCCACGCCGAGCAGGTCGGCGACGGGCCGGTCGACGTCGAGCGTCAGGCGCTGCGGAAGGTACGCAGCATCCGTCGTCCGTGCGATGTGACCGCCCGAGGGCGTGAGCTCGCCGGCGATGAGCCGCATGAGCGTGGACTTGCCGGAGCCGTTCCGGCCGACGAGACCGGTGCGGCCCGTGCCGAACGCTCCGGAGACATCCGAGAGCGCGGCGGTGCCGTCGGGCCAGGCGAACGAGACCCGGTCGAGGACGATGGCAGGGGTGAGGGTGTGAGCGGGCATGAGGCCTCCTGTGTCAGACGTGCGCTGACACCGAGGGGCCGCAGGACCGGCGCCCGGGCATGCCGGAGCGGGTGAGGAAGCGGCGGATCGACGGCAGCGCGAAGTGGTTCAAGCGCTGGCGCGTCGAGAGTCGACGGAGCAGCGCGATTACAGCGCGGTCGCGTCGATCAGCTTCAAGGGAGTTCCTCACGGAGGGGACAAGGCCGTGAGCCACCATAGCCGACATCCCTGGACAGGGCGAGGGATCGTGCCGGATGGGGCCGCGCGCGTCGGTTGGATAACGGTGGATCGACAATCGCGGGGACGACCACCGTCAGCCGGTTAGGTTACTCACAACCAGCCCAGGTCGGGAGGGTCGAGAGGAACGGATGTCCCCCCGATCTGCCATTGCCGCAGTTCTGACGATCGCCATCGCCGGCGTGCTGGTGTCGTGCACGACTGACGTCCCGCCGGTTGCCGAGACGCCGAGCGCGACCGCCACCGCAGCACCGACGCCGGCGCCGGCGCCGGCGCCGGAGACGCTCGTGGTTGCTCCGGGGGCGCGACCACCGGTCTTCCTGGACGGAGACTGCGAACGGATGCTGCCGCTCGACGTCGTGGAAGCCACGCTGGGACGGGCGGCGGAACTCGACCGCGCGCCGGAGCCTGAGGGGTACGACGTCGTTGCCGGTGCGGGTGGGTTGAGTTGTCTCTGGTGGGCGGACAACGTGGACGGCCTTCGGGTCGCCGTGTTCACCGCAGACAGTGTCTCGGAGGTCGATCTGACTACCGTCGACGGCTGGCGCGCAGACCCGGCGTGCGACTGGTATTGCTCCGTGATCATCGAGCGCGACGGCTACGTGGTGGTGACGACCGTCAACGGGTTCGATGGCGCCGACGTCGCGGGTTCGCTGCATGAGGAGGCTCTTCGGGTCGCCGAGCAGGTCGCTCCGGTCGCCCTCGCCAACGTCGCCGCGGGCGACAGCAGGTGGGTGAGGGACCGCACAGGCTGGTCGGACGTGGACTGCAGCTCGCTGGCCGCGAAGGTGGGCACCTCCCTGGGCCGGGAGTTCGGCGGTGAGGACTGGGGGCTGTACGTCGACCCGCCCCTGACGGTGGGCCTCATCGCAGATGAAGCCGCTCGCGTGTGGGTGTGCCGTTTCGTGGATTCTTCGGGTCACTACATCGAGGCGTGGGGTCACGCGGGCGCGGCGTGGGGATTCGATGCGTCGAGCACGGAAGCGATGCCCCGACCGTGGATCGGCCGCATCCTCGAAGCGGACATGCGCAACGACGGAAACGTGGGTGAAGGCTGGGAGATGAGCGACGGCATCAACGTCGTTCGTCTCACGGGAGTGCCTGCCGAGCTCGGGCTCGGGGCCAGGGAAGTCGCGGCTGCGCTCGCCACCGCACTCACGGACTGACCGGCGTCGGCATCAGCCCTCGATCGCGAGCTCTTCGAGCTGCTTGTCGAGGAAGACCCGTACGTCGGCGAGCTCCTGCTCCGAGACGCTGTGCGTCAGGCCCGCGTACACGCGACCGCTCAGGTCGACGCGCTCGGGCAGCCACTGCGTCGTGTGCTCGACGAGGAACTCCGGGATGACGTCGTCGTTGGTGCCCCGGCCCCAGAACACCGGAGGCCTCCGTTCGGCGAACTCGGCATCCTTCGGCAGCTCGCCGGGCGTCACGTAGCCCGACAGGTTGGCGGCGAACGCGAACCGCTGCGGCTCGAGACGCATGGCCTGCAGCGACACCGCTCCGCCTTGCGAGAAACCGAGAAGACCGACGGATGCTGCGCCCTCCGCGTGCGCGTCGACCCAGGCGATCACTGCCTCTGCAGCGCGCGTGACGTGCGAGGGATCGCGGCCGTCCAGGCCGTCGATCGGGTACCAGGAGCGACCGGGCGCCGGCCACGGCGGGACGAGGGGAGCGGCGAGGCTCGCGACGACGAAGGCGTCGGGAAGGTAGCCGCGCAGGGGATAGAGATCGTGCTCGTCGGCGCCGTAGCCGTGCAGGAGAAGGAGGAGGTGGCGTCCTGCGAGGGCCGACCGCTCGGTCGACCACAGCACGGCGTCGGCATCGAGGACGAGCGCTTCCGGCATGCCCTCATCCTGACATGCTGCGCCGACACGGCCGAGGCCCGAACGGGTGCGGTCCTCGTCGCGGGTGGGTCGCGCGGGGTATACAAGAGGCATGTCCGTGCGCACTCCCGACCCCGAACCTGCGGGCGACGAGCCGTTCGGCCCGCCGGCCGGCAATGTCTCGAACCCCGCGTGGCTGAGCGACATCGAGCTCGAAGAGGCTCGTCGCCGGCTGCCCATGCTCTACGTCGAGGGCGTTCCGGTGCGCACCGACGGCATGGGTCAGGTCACGCAAGTCGGCATCCTGCTGCGGGCGACCCCCATCGGGGAGATCTCGCGCACCATCGTGTCGGGTCGCGTGCGGTACGGCGAGACCGTCCGCGACGCGCTGTTCCGGCACCTCGAGAACGACCTCGGGCCGATGGCCTTCCCCCTGCTGCCGCCGCAGCCGACGCCGTTCACCGTCGCCGAGTACTTCCCGCTCCCGGGCGTCAGCGCCTACCACGACGACCGGCAGCACGCGGTGTCGCTCGCGTTCGTCGTCCCCGTCACCGGCACGTGCGAGCCGCGTCAGGACGCGCTCGAGGTGACCTGGCTGACACCGGAGGAGGCGGCATCCGATGCCCTCTCCGCCGAGATGGAGGGCGGACGCGGCACCCTCGTGCGCATGGCGCTCGCAAGCGTCGGCGCCCTGCGCTGACCCTCGCGCCCGCCCGGATCCCGCCCTCGCGCGGTGTCGCCGCCCGCGCATAGGCTCGCAGGGTGACTCTCGCACCCCTGCCCTTCCCGTCCGACGCCGCCGGCTGGGCGGCCTTCGCGACCGCGCGCCCTGCCGAGCGCATCGCCCGCGTGCACGAGATCGACGCGCGCCTGACCTCCGGCGCGGAGCTGACGACCGCGGCACGCCTCGAGCTCTGGAACGACGCCGACATCGCCCTCGCCGAGGCGCTCAGCGAGGCCTACGTGGTGAGCGAGGCGCACCCCGACGCCGAGGTGCGCGAGATCGCGGAGTCGCAGGTGCAGGCGGTCGAGTCGCTGTCGGCGGCGCGCCTCTTGAACCGCGATCTGTGGCATTCGTTCGCGGATGCCTCGGCCGACGGTCTCGACGAAGACCAGGCGCGTCTGCTGACGCACCTGCTGCGCGACTTCCGCCGCGGTGGCGTCGAGCTGGACGAGGCGGACCGCGAGCGTGCCCGGCAGCTGGCCGACCGCGACACCGAGCTGTCGCTGGCGTTCTCGCGCAACATCCGCGACGGGCGCCGCGAGATCACCGTTCCGGCGGAGGGCCTCGGCGGACTGCCGCACGACTTCATCGACGCCCACCCCGCCGATGCACAGGGCCGCGTGACACTGTCGACCGACTACCCCGACCTCATGCCGATCCGCGACTACGCGCACGACCGTGCGACCCGCGTCGCACTGGTGAGCGCCTACAACGACCTCGCGTGGCCCGAGAACGACGCGATCCTGGCCGAGCTGCTCGACGTGCGCGCCGAGCGTGCCCGACTGCTCGGGTACCCGGACTGGGCCGACTACGAGACCGAGACCCGCATGATCGGGTCGGGGGCCGAGATCCCGGCATTCCTCTCACGTCTCGACGACGCGTCACGGGCGGCGACGGATGCCGAGTACCCGATCCTGCTCGAACGCCTGCGCCGTGACATCCCCGATGTCGACGCCGTGTCGATCGCCGACTTCTGGTACCTGCTCGGGGCGATCAAGCGCGAGCAGTACGACGTCGACTCACAGCTCGTGCGGTCGTACTTCCCGTTCGAGCGCGTCGTCGCGGGCGTTCTCGATGTCACCGGTCGGCTGCTCGACGTCGAGTATGTGCCGGTCGACGCCCCCGCGTGGCACGACGACGTGCAGACCTACGACGTCGTGCGCGACGGTGATCGCCTCGGGCGCATCCACCTCGACCTGCACCCGCGCGAGGGCAAGTTCAGCCACGCCGCATGCTTCCCGCTCGCGCCGGGCGTCTCCGGACGCGTGCTTCCGGAGGCAGCGCTGCTCTGCAATTTCTCACGCGGACTGCTCGAGCACGACGAGGTGGTGACGTTCTTCCACGAGTTCGGGCACCTCGTGCACGACATCCTCGGCGGCCGGCAGCGCTTCGCCCGTTTCAGCGGGGTCGCGACCGAGTGGGACTTCGTCGAAGCACCCAGCCAGCTCCTCGAGGAGTGGGCATGGGACGCCGAGGTCCTGGCCTCGTTCAGCGCGAACGCCGACGGCGAGCCGATCCCGTCCGATCTCGTCGAGCGCATGCGCACCGCCGACGCGTTCGGTCGCGCACTCGAGGTGCGCCGCCAGCTGGGGCATGCCAACGTGTCGTACCACCTGCACGTCGACCGGCCCGCCGACCTGCAGGCCGAGACGGAGCGGCTGTACGCGGCATCCAGTCCCGTCCAGCCGCTGGGTGGACTCCACTCGTATGCCGGATTCGGGCACCTCACGGGGTACGGCGCCTGCTACTACACGTACCAGTGGAGCCTGGTGATCGCGCGCGACCTGCTGAGCGGGTTCGGGGCGGGATTGATGGACCCCGAAGCCGCACATCGCTATCGCACGGAGGTGCTGGAACGGGGCGGATCGCGGGACGCGCGGGACCTCGTCGAAGCGTTCCTGGGGCGCCCCTCGTCGTTCGACGCGTACCGCGAGTGGCTCGCGGGCGAATGACGTTTCGCGCACACAGCGCGGCGTTGTAGGGTTCACCTACCCCCGAAGCGCAGTCACCCGCGACACACCCCCCGGTGTCGTCGAGGACGGTGCGGCCACCGCTGCCCGCGCGCGCGGCGATCCGTTCGCCGGCGCGGCGGGCGCGGTACCGCACGCCTCCGCCGCGAGCACTCGCCGACGTTGCACACCCTCGCCACAGAAAGCGGAGATACCGATGTCCGACCACGCCCAGAGCGCCGGAAACACGGGTCAGGACGACCCGACCCCGTTCGACAACCTCATCGGCGACACGGCGACCACCGCGTTCGGATCGGGCTTCACGACGACCTTCCGCGGATACGACAAGGAAGAGGTCGACGCCGCCATCGCCGGGCTCGACGCGCGTATGCGCGCCGCCAGCGACGAGGTCGCGCAGCTGAAGCAGCACCAGCGCCGCGCGGGTGCCGCCGTCGCCCAGAGCCGCGCGAAGGCCGAGCGCCTCGAGGCCGAGCTGCAGACGGCCAACGAGCGCCGTCAGGCCGAGATCGATGCGGCGATCGCCGAACGTCAGGCCGAGATCGACGCCACGCTCGTCGCTCGGCAGGAAGAGGTCGAGCGTCTCGAAGCGGCGCTCGCCGAAGCCGAGCAGACGCGCCGGGCCGACCTCGAGCGCGTCGCGGCCGAGGCATCGGCCGCCCGCGAGGAAGAGGGCGACGCCGTCCAGCGGCTCCAGGGCGAGCTCGAACTCGCGAACGCGAAGATCGCCGACGCCGAGCAGCGCGTGCAGACCCTGAGCGATGAGCTCGTCGGCGCGACCACGGAGTCGCCCAACCGTCAGCAGTTCGAAGAGGTGCTGCGCGTCGCCGAGGACCAGGCGAGCCTGCTCATCCGCAACGCGACGATCCAGGGTGACCGCCTGCTCGAGGCCGCGCGCGAGGAGATCGCGAACCGCCGCTCATCCGCGCTGGCCGAGGCTGACGGCATCGTCTCGCAGGCCCAGCACGACGCCCAGCAGATCCAGCTGAAGATCGACACCGAGCTCACCGCGCACGAGGCGCGCCTCGAGCGCGAGGCGGCGCACGCGGCCGAGAAGGTGTCGCAGGCCGAGCGCGAGGCCGCCGCCATCCGCTCCGAGGCCGAGAAGGGCGCGGCCGTGCTGCGCTCGACCGTGGCCCGCGAGACCGCCCGTGACCGCTCGGAGGCCGAGGAGACGGTGCGCGAGCTGCGTCTGCGTGCCCTCGAGTTCGAGGCATCCCTCACCCGCCGCCAGGATGACGCGCACCAGGAGTTCCTCGTCCTGCATAACCAGGCGGTCGCGCACGCCGAGCGCATCACGCAGGACGCCAACGAGCAGGTCACCGCATCGCTCGAGCACGCCCAGCGCGTGTCGGTGAAGGCCGAGGACTTCGAGCGCCTCATGCGCGCCCAGTCGCAGCAGATCGAGGCCGACGCGCAGCTGCGCGCCCGCGAGCACCTCGACCGCGCCCACGTGAAGGCCGAGCGCATCATCGACCTCGTGACGACCCACTCGCAGTCCGTGCTCCGCGACGCCGAGGACCGCACCCGCCAGCTGCGCTGGCAGCAGCACCAGCTGATGAGCTTCATGGCCGAGGTCAAGGAGCTGATCCGTCCCGAGACCCCCCTCACGTCGGCCGAAGACGCCGCGAGCGACGAGGTCGAGACGGACGAGACGGATGCTGCTGCCTCCGTGGATGCCGAGGCTGCGGTCGGTGGGGTCGAGGGCGCTGAGCCCGAGGACGAGCACGGGGACGATGAGCCAGCCGAGGGCGAGCACCACGAAGGCGAGCACCACGACGGCTGACCCCGGTCCTTGAGCGCAATGCGCTCCGCGCCCGAACACGAACGCGCCTGACCTTGCGCAAGGTCAGGCGCGTTTCGTCTCTGCGTCTCGACGCGCAAGCTCGCTCGACCGCGTTCCTCGCTCGCTGAGGCGACCGAGGATGCTCGGGTGTGCGGCATCCATCCCACGGCTGCAACAGGTCAACCGCGGTTCTGCAGGAGCGGCCTACGGCGCATGCTCCTGCAGAAGCCCGGTTGACCTGTTGAGCGGCGACGGCGTCCGGGGTCAGGCCGCCGAGGTCTCGCGGGCGATGGCGGCGAGGAAGGCGTCGATGTCGTTCTCGGAGGTGTCGAAGCTGCACATCCAGCGGACTTCGTTCTTCGCGGCATCCCAGTCGTAAAACTTGAATGAGGTGCGCAGGCGCTCGGCGACGCCGTCGGGCAGGGTGGCGAAGACGCCGTTCGCCTGCGTCGGCTGCGTGAACTCGATGCCCGAGATCGAGCCGTCGACGATCCCCGCCTCGATGCCGGCGCGCAGGCGCTGCGCCATCGCGTTGGAGTGCGAGGCGTTGCGGTGCCACAGGTCGCCCTCGAGCAGGGCGAGCAGCTGCGCCGACACGAAGCGCATCTTCGACGCGAGCTGCATGTCGAGCTTCCGGAGGAACCTGAGCCCTTCCGACGCCGACGGGTTGAGCACGACCACGGCCTCGCCGAGCATCGCACCGTTCTTGGTCCCGCCGAAGCTCAGCACGTCGACGCCCGCGTCGCGCGTGAAGGCGCGGAACGGCACGTCGAGCGATGCCGCCGCGTTGGAGATGCGCGAGCCGTCCATGTGCACGTGCATGCCGAGGCTGTGGGCGTGGTCCGCGATCGCCGTGATCTCGTCGACCGTGTACAGCGTGCCGAGCTCGGTCGACTGCGTGATCGACACCACGAGCGGCTGTGCGCGGTGCTCGTCGCCCCAGCCCCATGCCTCGCGGTCGATGAGCTCGGGGGTGAGCTTGCCGTCGTCCGTGGGGACGGTCAGCAGCTTGATGCCCGCCACGCGTTCGGGCGCGCCGCCCTCGTCGACGTTGATGTGCGCCGTCCCGGCCGAGACCACCGCGCCCCAGCGGGGGAGCATCGACTGCAGCCCCACGACGTTCGCACCGGTGCCGTTGAACACCGGGTACGCCTCGACCCCCTCGCCGAAGTGGCGGGCCATCACCGACTGCAGACGCTCGGTGTACACGTCGTCGCCGTACGCGACCTGGTGGCCGTCGTTGGCGGCGGCGATCGCCGCGAGCACCTCGGGGTGGATGCCGGAGTAGTTGTCGCTGGCGAAGCCGCGCAGGTTCGGGTCGTGGATCGTGGTCACGGGTGTCCAATCTCGTATCGCGTGCGGGCGGCCCGGGGGCCGTTACAGGGAGGGGTCGGTGAGCTCGACGATGGTGTCGTTGATGTCGGCGGCCTCGGCGATCCAGAGGTCGGCGAACCGGTGCGCGAGCGCCTCTTCGAGTCCGTCGAGGCTCTTCACGCGGAAGATCACGGATGCTGCGGCCTGCGGCGTCCCGGAGTCCCGGGCGTCCTTCGCGAAGCCCTGTGCGACGGCGCGGGCCCACGCCTCGGTCGCGGCCTTCACCGCGGCGTAGTTCGCGCCGCCGGCGAGCGGACGTGCTACCGCCGTGGACGACACCACCGCGAGCCGACCCGCCTCGGAGGCCCGCAGATCGGCGTCGAACGCACGGCTCACATGGCGCAGCGCCGTGAGGGAGCCCTCCAGGAAGCGGAAGTCGGCGTCGCTCTGCCCCGCCAGGCCGCCTCCGCCGCGCCACCCGCCCACGAGGTGCAGCACCCCGTCGACCGGGCTGTCCTCCGCGTGGATGCGCTCTGCCAGCGCCGCCACCTCGGCCTCGTCGCCCAGGTCGCACACCTCAGTGCGTACGCTCCCTGCGGTGCCCCCGGCCAGGGATGCCGCATCGCTTTCCAGAGAATCGAGAAGATCGCGCAGCTTGCCCGCGTCGCGCCCGACGGCCACCACGCGCGCACCGGCGGCGCGAAGGACGCGTGCGGCGGTGAGGCCTGACGCGCTGGTCGCACCGGCGATGATCACGAGTCTGCCTGAGACGCTCATGTCTCCACCCTTCCACGTCGCGAACGAGCGTTCTCGGCGAGATACGAGACCTCGCCGAGAACGCCCGTCGGTGTCAGGAATCCTGCCCGGTGATCCCGGCGGTCGACTCGATGATCGGCTTCATCTTCTTGTCGAGCGCCTCGAAGAACATCGAGAGCGGGAACTCGTCGTCCAGGACCGCGTCGGTGTACCCCTTCGGGGCGCCGGCGAGGATCTCGTCGGAGAGGCCCCGCGCCCAGCGCGAAGCCGGATTCGGCGTCAGCGTCGAGCGCACGAGGTCATAGGCGGCGAGCCAGTGCGCGGTCTTCGGCCGGTCGATGGACCGCCAGTACAGCTCGTCGATCGCCTCGCCGAGCGCGATCACGGCGGCGGGCACGTCGTCCCAGTCGAAGGCGAGCGCGGTGTCGGTCCAGTGCAGCACATCGCGCTGGTGCAGCCACGCGAACAGCAGCTGGCCGCCGAGTCCGTCGTAGTTGCGCACGCGCGAGCCCGTGATCGAGAACCGGAAGATGCGGTCGAAGATCACCGCGTACTGCACGAGCTTGGCGTGCTCGAGCATCTCGGCCTCGGCGGCATCGAGCGTCTCGCCCGCCTGTACGCGGGCCGCGAGGCGCTTCTCGATCGCGACGCACTCGCGGAACGCGGTGAGGTCGCACCGCAGCTCTTCGAGCGAGTACAGGAAGTACGGCATCCGCTGCTTGATCATGAACGGATCGAACGGCAGGTCGCCGCGCATGTGCGTGCGGTCGTGGATGATGTCCCACATCACGAACGTCTTCTCGGTCAGCGCCTGGTCGTCGAGCATGCGCGCGGCGTCGGCGGGGAGGTCGAGCTTCGTGATGCCGGCGGCGGCACGGACGACGCGGCGGTAGCGCGCGGCCTCGCGGTCCTGGAAGATCGCGCCCCACGTGAACGTCGGGATCTCGCGCATCGCGACGGTCTCGGGGAAGAGCACCGCGGAGTTCGTGTCATACCCGGGCGTGAAGTCGACGAACCGCAGCGACACGAACAGCTTGTTGCCGTAGTCACCGGCCTCGAGTTGAGCGATGAACTCCGGCCAGATCACCTCGACGAGCACGGCCTCGACGTGGCGGTCGCTCGAGCCGTTCTGCGTGTACATCGGGAACACGACGAGATGACGGATGCCGTCGGCGCGCTGCTGCTGCGGCTGGAAGGCTTCGAGCGACTCGAGGAAGTCCGGGACGCCGAACCCCTGGTCCATCCAGCGATCGAAGTCGCGCACCGACGCGGCGAGGTACTCGGCGTCGTGCGGGAAGGCGGGCGCGAGCGCGCGGATGCCGCTCGTGATCTCCGTGACCAGGGCGCGAGCTTCGGCGTGGGCGGCAGCATCCGGAATCGATCCGTCCTGCACCTGGAGACTCTGGATCGCGGTCGCCGCGGCCTTGAGGCGCAGCCACGCGTCGCTCGACTCGGCCACGCGGGCGTCCTCGACGACCTCGGGTTCGCCGACGATCGCCTTCGACGTGTGAAGGGTGCTGCTGGACATGGTGAACCTCCGATCTTCGAGTGCGGTTTCACTCCCGATTCTAGAGAAGTTCCCTTGGTTCCGAGATTCGGCAGGAAAGTTTCCTGCTCGCGCGACTAGTGTCGAGTCATGCCCGTCCTGGATGACGCGATCGATGCCGCCATCGTGCGCGAGGTGTCGAAGGACGCCCGCGCCACCCTCGCCGACCTGTCCGCAGCCGTCGGACTGTCGGTGTCCGCTGTGCAGGCGCGACTGCGCCGCCTCGAGAGCCGCGGCGTCATCACGGGTTACCGCACCCTCGTCGACGCCGAGGCCGTTGGAAAGCCGCTCGCCGCGTTCGTCGAGATCACGCCGCTCGACCCCGCCCAGCCCGACAACGCACCCGAACTGCTCGAGCACCTCACCGAGATCGAGGCGTGCCATTCGATCGCGGGCGACGCGAGCTACATCCTGCTCGTGCGCGTCGCGTCGCCGCGCCATCTGGAGTCGCTGATCCGCGACATCCGTGCCGCCGCGTCGGTCAATACGCGCACGACCGTGGTGCTGCAGACGTTCTACGAGAACCGGCCGATCCTCCCGGCCTGAGCGCGCCGTACTCGCAGCGCGCGGGTGGCGCCGGCGGCGAGACACGGGAATCCCGCCGAAACAGGTGACGTCGCCGCGAGTCCCGACGGAAATGCCTTGTCTCGCGATTCCGCGCAGATCGCGGGCGCCGGCGCAAGCCCTCGTTCAGCCCCGTCTGCGTCGGTACCCTCGCCGCATGAACCACAGGACACGCTCCGACGGGCACGGTGTACTCGTCGTGCGGAACGCGCGATCCGGCTCCGCCGTGATCCGCTCGGATCCGGCGGGCACGTTCGCCGAGCGACTGCCGGCCGCACGGGTGCACGAGCTCGGCGAGGGGGAGGACCTCGCGGAGGTCGTCGATACGGCGATGAAGACGGATGCCGCACCCGACGTGCTGGGGATCTACGGCGGCGACGGCTCGGTGTCTCGCATGGCGCACCTCGCACGACAGCACGATCGACCGTTGCTGGCCATGCCCGGCGGCACGTTCAACCACTTCGTGCGGGCACTCGGCGTGGAGACCGTCGACGACGCCATCGATGCTCTCGCGGCCGGCTCGACCGTGGAGGTCGGTGTGGTGGAGGCGACGGCCGACGCGGACGAGCCGGTGACCGTCCTCAACGTGGTTTCCATCGGTGCGTACCCGGAACTCATCGAAGAGCGCGAGCGCCGCAGCAGCCTGGGCAAGTGGCTCGGCGGTGCGGTGGCCACAGCGGTCGCGCTGCGGCGCGCCGAGCCGCTGACGATCGTCCGCGGCGGCAGGCGGGCCCGGGTCTGGTCGGTCTTCGTCAGCGTCGGACGAAACGATCCCGACCGTGTCGCGACGATGCAGCGGCAGGAGACGGATGCCGCCGTGCTGGATGTGCGCGTCCACCACGCGCGCGGATCCAAGGTCCGCGCATTCGCGTCGCTCGCGTTCGGCAAGCGGTCGGCGGCCGTGCTGCGCGCGATCGGGCTGTTCCCCCGCGACGCCGACATCGAGCGGCTCGTGGTGCGGGAGTTCGAACTTCAGGTGCGCCCCGAGCCGGGGCATCCGTCTGTCTTCGTCCACGACGGCGAGCTCGAGGAGCGGGCTCCCGGCGGCTTCACCCTGCGGTGCGTCGCCGTGCCGCGGGCGGTGACGGTGTTCGCGCCCGCTCAGCGACCGGACGTCGGTCGCTGAGCACCAACCAACCCTTTGTTCGTTCGTCACAGATGTACGTAGATAGCCCATACGGGCGTACATCTGTGACGAACGAACGAAGGAGAGCGTGGCGCGTGCGGGCGTGACGTGGGCCGGTCAGTCGTGCTGGGGGAAGCCCAGGTTGATGCCGCCGTGCGACGGGTCGAGCCAGCGCGAGGTGATCGCCTTCTCGGCCGTGAAGAACTCGAAGCCGTGCGGGCCGTAGGCCTTGGCGTCGCCGAAGAGCGACGCCTTCCAGCCGCCGAAGGAGTGGTACGCCACCGGGACGGGGATCGGCACGTTGATGCCGATCATCCCGACGGTCGCCTCGCGCTGGAAGCGCCGGGCCGCGCCGCCGTCGTTCGTGAAGATGGCCGTGCCGTTGCCGTAGCGGCTCGAGTTGATGATGTCGAGGCCCTCTTCGTAGCCTTCGACGCGCACGACCGACAGCACCGGGCCGAAGATCTCGTCGGTGTAGACCGTCGAGGTCGTGGGCACGTTGTCGATCAGGGTCGGTCCGAGCCAGAAGCCGTTCTCGTCGCCGTCGATCTCGACGTCGCGCCCGTCGACCACGACCGAGGCGCCGTCGGCTCCGGCGACGTCGAGGTACGACGTCACCTTGTCGCGGTGCTGGCCCGTGATGAGCGGACCCATGTCGCAGCCGCGGGTGCCGTCGCCCACCTTGAGTCCCGCCATGCGCTCGGCGACCTTCGCGACGAACGCGTCGGCGACGGTGTCGACGGCGAGCACGACCGAGATCGCCATGCAGCGCTCGCCGGCAGAGCCGAAGCCCGCGTTGACGGCGGCGTCCGCGGCGAGGTCGAGGTCGGCGTCCGGCAGCACCAGCATGTGGTTCTTCGCGCCGCCGAGCGCTTGCACGCGCTTGCCGTGCGAGGTCGCGGTCTCGTAGACGTACTTGGCGATCGGCGTCGAGCCGACGAACGAGATCGCCCGCACGTCGGGGTGCTCGAGGAGCGCGTCGACCGCCTCCTTGTCGCCGTGCACGACGTTGAAGACACCGTCCGGGAGCCCCGCCTCGGTGAGGAGGCCGGCGAGCCAGTTCGCCGCCGTCGGGTCCTTCTCGGACGGCTTCAGCACCACCGCGTTGCCGGCGGCCAGCGCGATCGAGAAGAACCACAGCGGCACCATCGCCGGGAAGTTGAACGGGCTGATGATGCCCACGACGCCGAGCGGCTGCCGCAGCGTGTACACGTCGATGCCGGTCGAGACGTTCTCGGAGTACGCGCCCTTGGTCAGGTGCCCGAGGCCGCACGCGAACTCGACGACCTCCATGCCGCGCGCGATCTCGCCGCGCGCGTCGGAGAGCACCTTGCCGTGCTCGGCGGTCAGGATCTCGGCGAGCTCCTCCTTGCGGGCGTTGAGCAGCTCGCGGAACGCGAACAGCACCGTCTGACGCTTGGCGATCGACGCGTCGCGCCACTGCAGCCACGCCGCGGACGCGGCATCCACCGCTTCGCCGACGTCTTCACGCGACGCGAACCGCACCTCCTTCTGGACCGTTCCCAGCGCGGGGTTGAACACCTGGCCGGTGCGCTCGGATGCCCCGGCCCAGGGGGCCCCGTTCACCCAGTGGTCGAGAACCGCCGTCTCGGTGCGCGGCAGGGTGTCAGTCATCGTGTTCCTCCTTCGGAAGCCCTCCTCGTGAGAGGGCGTGCACGTGTCACGCGAGGTCGCCTTCGACCTTCGTCAGAGCTTCATCGTAAATCGACATCGCCTCCTGCACCTCCCCATCGGTCACCACGCAGGGCGGCACGACGTGGATGCGGTTCTCCGCGGCGAAGGGCAGCAGGCCTCGCGAGGTGAGCTCCTTCTTGAGGCGTCCGATCACATCGGCGCCGACCGGCTCGCGGGTCTCGCGGTCCGAGACGAGGTCGAGCGCCCAGAACACGCCCTCGCCCCGCACCTCGCCGATGAGCGGGTGCTTCTCGGCCAGCTCGGCCAATCCGGGGCCGATCGCCTCTTCGCCCACGCGGCGGGCGTTGTCGACGATCCCCTCCGACTCCATCGCGTCGATCGCGGCGATGATGGATGCCGCGGCCAGCGGATGACCGGAGTACGTGAGCCCTCCGGGGAAGACGCGGTCGTCGAACGTCGCCGAGATCTCGGGCGAGATGATGACGCCGCCCACCGGGACGTAGCCGGAGTTCACGCCCTTGGCGAAGGTGATGAGGTCGGGCACGACGTCGTAGCCCTGGAACGCGAACCAGCGGCCGGTGCGGCCGAAGCCCGCCATGACCTCGTCGAGGATCAGGACGATCCCGTACTTGTCGGCCAGGGCCCGGACTCCGGCGAGGTATCCCGGAGGCGGGAGCATGATGCCGGCGGTGCCAGGGATCGACTCGAGCAGCAGAGCCGCGATCGTCGCGGGACCCTCGGACTGGATGACGCGCTCCAGGTGCTGCAGCGCCCGCTCGGACTCCTCCTCCGGGGTCGTCGCCCAGAACTCGGTGCGGTACAGGAAGGGTCCGAAGAAGTGCACGTGTCCGCGGGCGAACTGGTTCGGCATCCGTCGCCAGTCGCCGGTGGCGACGATCGCCGCGCCGGTGTTGCCGTGGTACGAGCGGTACGTCGAGAGCACCGTCTCACGGCCCACTTCTCCTCGAGCAGCACAGTGGAGGCGTGCCATGCGGATGGCGTTCTCGATGGCGTCCGCGCCGCCGTTGGTGAAGAAGACCTTGGCGAACCCGTCGGGCGCCTTGTCGAGGATGCGCTCTGCCGCTTGCCCGCGGTGGAGGTTGGCCGTGGCGGGCCCGATGGTGGCGAGCCGCTCGGCCTGCTCGCGGATGGCGGCGACGACGGCAGGATGCTGATGCCCGATGTTGACGTTGACCAGCTGGCTCGAGAAATCGAGCAGCCGGTTGCCGGCGTGGTCCCAGACGACGGTGCCGGAGCCGCCGGCGATCACGGGGAGGTCCAGGCCCGCCTGCGCGGACCACGAGTGGAACACGAACTCGCGGTCGAGCTGCTTCGCGAGGGCGTCGAGGTCTTCGGTCATGCGGCCACGTTGCTGGATCGCGACGGCCGGCGCAAGACCCGGTTCACCCGCCCGACGCCCGCGCGACGGCGCCGGGACAAAGGGTTTCCGCCGAAACCGAGGATGATGCCCCCGGTTTCGGCGGAGATGCCCTGGTTCGGCGCGAGGGCGCTCAGACCCCCATGCTGCGCTCCGCGCGGGCCCGCCGCAGGATCGCGACACCGAACCACACGTCGCAGCAACGCCGAGATCGCGTCGATCCTGTTCCTCGGCGAGGCGACGGTGAAGACGCACGTCAGCCGGATGCTGCTCAAGCTGGGCGTCCGCGATCGCGTCCAGGCCGTCGCGTTCGCGTTTGAGAGCGGGCTGCTGACCCCGGGCGGCTGATCGCTCGGCCGCCCGGGGTCACGCGGCTATTGGCCGCCCTCGGTGAGGGTGACGTCGATCGGCGTGTACTCGCCGGCGACCTCGACGCCCTCGTCCTTCAGCGCGGCCAGCGCCTTCTCGATGTACTCGTTCGAGTACGCCGAGGCGGCGGGTTCGGTCGTGATGAGCTCGAGGTCGTCCTGGTTCTTCGCCGACAGCGCGCCCGCGACCGTCTTGTCCCACGCGGCCTTATCGACCAGGCCGAAGTCGGCGCCGGTCCAGATGAGCTTGTTGACCTCGTTCATCTGCCACTGCTGGTGCACCGGACCGACCGGGAAGGCCGCCTCGGCGTTGGAGGCGATGTCGTAGACGATCGACGCGGCCTCCTCGGGATTGTCGCGCGCGAAGATCCAGCCCTTGGTGACGGCCTTGAGGAACCGCACCGCCGCGTCGGCGTATGCGGGGTCGTCTTCGAGGCGCTGCGTGTCGGCCCAGATGGCGTCCTGCAGCATGGCGCCGTCGGTCTCCTCGTACGAGATGACGTCGAAGTCCTCCGGCTGGTACAGCTCACCGGTCGCCGGGTTCACGACCTCGAGGATCTGCGCCCACTCGTTGTACGTCATCGCCTGGGCGGCGTCGACGTCCCTGTCGAGGAGCGCGTTCATCGAGAAGTCCTGCGTCGTGATCGAGACCGTGGTCGAGTCGAGGTCTTCGGCGGCCATCGCCGCGAAGATCTCCCACTCATTTCCGAAGCCCCATGATCCGATCCGCTTGCCCTCGAAGTCCGCGACCGATTCGATGCCGTCGCCCTTCCACGACACCTGGAGCGTCCCCGACTTCTGGAACACCTGCGCGATGTCGGTGAGCTCGACGCCCGTGGCTTCGAGTGTGCCCAGCACTTTGGGAACCCACGCGATGGCGAAATCGACGTCGCCGGCGACGAGCGCGTCCTGCGGCACGATGTCGCCGCCCGACGGGACGATCTCGACGTCGTCGAAGCCCTCCTCCTCGAAGTAGCCCTTCTCCTGGGCGACGTAGTACCCCGCGAACTGCGCCTGCGGCAGCCACTGCAGCTGCAGCTTGATCGACGAGAGCGGCTCGAAGTCCTCGCCCCCGCCGCCCCCGTCGTCGCCGGAGTCACCGGAACCGGCACACGCCGCGAGCGCGAGTGCCGCGACGGTGAACACGGATGCTGCGGCCAGGCCGCGTCTGATGCTGTGTCTCATTGCGTTCCTTTCGTGTGGTGCGTTGTCTTTCCCTCGGTGGTCAGGGTTCTTCAGTCCGACGACCGCCTCGTCGCCAGGCGCTCCAGGAGCGAGGTGACGAGGAAGAACACGAGGCCGATGATGATGCCGCCGAGCACGTACGCCCATGCCAGCGCGGCGCGGCCGGATTTCGCGTAGGTGGCGATCGCGGTGCCGATCCCGTCGGCTGGGCCGCCGAAGTACTCCGCGACCAGGGCGGCGATCACGGCGAGCGAGCTCGCGATGCGCAGTCCCGTCATCAGATAGGGGAGCGCGGTCGGCAGCGTGAGCACGCGGAACGTCTGCCAGCCGGAGGCCGCCGAGGCGCGGAGCAGGTCGCGGTGCACCGGGCGGGTCTGCCTGAGCCCTCGCAGCACGTTGACGAACACCGGGATGAAGGCCGCGATCGTCGCCACCGCCTGGCGCCCGAACTGGCTGGACGCGCCGAACATCGTGTTGAGGATCGGCGTCACTGCGACGATCGGGATGACCGCGAGCGCCGACACGAGCGGCGCGAGCATGCCGTCGACGGGCTTGGCGGCGGCGGCGAGGCCGGCGAAGAGCAGCGCGAGCAGCGAGCCGACGACGAGGCCGATCAGCGCATTCGTGGCCGTGATCTTCATGTCGTCGAGGATGATCGGGAAGCGCCTCACGAACTCCTCGGCGATCGCGATCGGGCTCGGCAGCATGCGCGGCGCGGTGCCGAGCACGTCGACCCAGAAGATCCAGACGGCGAGGATGAGGATCCCGACCACGATCGGCGCCACCCATTTCAGCCAGCCCGGAAGCTCGCGCTCGGCGGGCAGAGGGCGCTTCGACGGGCTCAGCGACCGATCCCTGGTGGCGGTGCCGGTCATGAGGTCCGGTCCCTGAGCTTGTCGAAGGGCGTGACGGGGGTGCCGTGGAGCGCCTCGCGGACCGCGGTGACGCGGTCGAAGAACTCGGGCGACTCGCGCAGCGCCTCGTCGCGCACGTCGCCGAGGCCCGTCTCGACGACGTCGGTGATGCGACCGGGACGCGGGCTCATCACGACGACGCGGTCGGAGAGGAAGACCGCCTCGGGGATGGAGTGCGTCACGAACACCACCGCGGCGGAGGTCTCGGCGGCGATGCGGGTGAGCTCGGACTGCAGGCGCTCGCGCGTCATCTCGTCCAGCGCGCCGAACGGCTCGTCCATGAGGAGGAGCTTCGGCCGCGCGGCGAGCGCCCGCGCGATCGCGACGCGCTGCTGCATGCCGCCGGAGAGCTGGTCGGGGTACCGGCCTGAGAAGTCCGAGAGGCCGACGAGCTCCGCGAGCTCCGCGACGCGCGCCGCACGATCCGCTTTGCCGGTGCCGTGGAGTTCGAGGGGAAGTCCGATGTTCGCCCCGACGGTGCGCCAGGGGAGGAGTCCTGCCTGCTGGAAGGCGATGCCGTAGTCCTGGTCGATGCGGGCGCGCTTGGCGGGCTTGCCGAAGATCTCGAGGGTTCCGCTCGTGGCCTGATCGAGGTCGGCGATGAGGCGCAGCAGCGTCGACTTGCCGCAGCCGGACGGCCCGATGAGCGACACGAACTCTCCGGCCGAGACCTCGAGCTCGACGTCGGTCAGCGCGACGACCTCCCCGGTCTTCGTCGGGAAGACCTTCCCGACGCCGGCGGCGTGGACGGCGAACGGTTCCTGAGCCTGTCGAAGGGCCGTCATGCGGTCGCTTCTCCTCTGCGGTAGTTGGCGAGTCCGAGGCCGATGAGGGCGACGGAGCCGGCGGCGATGAGGCCCAGGGCGATCGAGCCGAAGGTGGGACCCCACGGCGCCGCGGGGTCCGACGAGGCCTGACCCGCGAGCTGGATGAGCATGCGGCCGATGCCTCCGCGCATGCCGATCGACACCTCGGCGACGACGGCGCCGAGCACCGCGTTCGCGGCCGCGAGCCGGAACGCGGGGAGGAGGTGGGGGACCGCGGCGGGAAGGCGGAGTCGGAACAGGGTCGCCCAGTAACCGGCGGCGTAGCTGTTCATGAGGTCGAGGTGGATGCGGTCTGGCGACGCGAGTCCGCGCAGCACGCCGACGGCGACCGGGAAGAACGCGAGGTACGAGGCGATGACGGCCACCGACAGCCACTGCGGCCAGGTGCCGCCGCCGCGGTCGATCTGGTTGCCGATCGCGTTGACCACGGGGGCGAAGGCGATGAGCGGCACGATCTGGCTCACGACGATCCAGGGGAGGAGCCCCCACTCCAGCAGCCGCCAGCGCTGCATCACCAGGCCCAGCACCGCGCCCACGGCGACGCCGATCAGCCAGCCGACGGCGGCGATCCCGAGCGTCACGAGCGCCGCACCCGCCACCGAGACCCACAGCGGCGGGGTGTCGCCGCCGCTGGTCGGTGCGAACAGTCGTGCGGCCATGTCCCACACGTGCGGCATCGCACGGTCGTGCGTGCGGGGGAGGATCATGACGCCCGAGCCGGACTCGCCCGGCACGGCGCCGACGACGAATCCTTCGCTCGGCCCGGCGAACTTGTACAGCTCCCACAGCACGAGGACGGCGAGCACGCCGAGCGCGCCCCATCCTGCGGCGATCCACCCCCGCAGCTCGCCCTGTCGCCGGGCCGACCAGCCGATGGGCCTCATGCGGCCGCCGTCACTTCTTCGCCGTCACGTGGGCCGACAGCGCCGGAATCACCGTCTCGCCGTAGACGCGGAGGGTCTCCTCCTTGTTGTCGTGCTGCAGGTAGCCGGCGAACTGGGTCACGCCGAGCTCGCGCAGCTGCTCGAGCTTCGCGATGTGCTCGGCCGCCGTTCCGAGGATGCAGAACCGGTCCACGATGTCGTCAGGAACGAAGTCGACGTGGTCGTTGTCGGCCTTGCCGTGGGTGTTGTAGTCGTAGCCCTGGCGTCGCTCGATGTAGTCGGTGAGCGCTTCGGGCACCCCCTCGCCGTGGTGGCCGTACTTCGCCACGATGTCGGCGACGTGGTTGCCGACCATGCCGCCGAACCAGCGGCACTGCTCGCGCATGTGCTCCCAGTCGTCGCCGATGTACATCGGCGCCGCCACGCAGAATGCCAGCGACTCGGGGTCGCGGCCGGCGGCGGCCGCGGCATCCTTCACCGTCTTGATCATCCAGGCGGCGATGTCGACGTCGGCGAGCTGCAGGATGAAGCCGTCGCCCACCTCGCCGGTGAGCTTCAGCGCCATCGGCCCGTATGCGGCGACCCACACGTCGAGCTCGGACCCCCGGCTCCACGGGAACTGGAGCGTGGCGCCCTTGTACTCCACGGCGCGCGAGTTGGCGAGCTCGCGGATCACGTGGATCGACTCTCGCAGCTCGGCCATCGTCGTGGGCCTGCCGTTCGTCACCCGCACCGCCGAGTCGCCGCGGCCGATGCCGCAGATCGTGCGGTTGCCGTACATCTCGTTGAGGGTGGCGAAGACGGATGCCGTGACCGTCCAGTCCCTCGTCGCGGGGTTGGTCACGAACGGCCCCACCGTGACGCGCTTGGTCTCGGCGAGGATCGCGGAGTGGATGACGTACGGCTCCTGCCACAGCAGGTGCGAGTCGAAGGTCCACACGTGGCTGAAGCCGTGCGCCTCGGCGAGCCTCGCGAGCTGCACCGTGCGTGAGGCGGGCGGATTGGTCTGAAGGACGACACCGAAGTCCATGGGCTGCTCCTCAGATCAGGTACTGCGACAGGCCGCGCTTGAGGAACCGGCCGTCGCCCTTGGCGCCGAGGTACTGGCCGCGGTCGACCACGACCTTGCCGCGCGAGATGACGGTGTCGACGTGCCCGTCGATCTCGTAGCCCTCCCACGCGGAGTGGTCCATGTTCATGTGGTGGGTCTTGCCTTCGCCGTACCCGATCGAGGTGTGGCCGTTCGGGTCGTAGACCACGACGTCGCCGTCGGCACCGGGCTGGATCACGCCCTTGCGCCCGTAGAGGCCGAACATGCGCGCCGGAGTGGTCGAGGTGAGCTCGACCCAGCGCTCGAGCGTGATCTTGCCCGTCACGACGCCCTGGTACATGAGGTCCATGCGGTGCTCGACCGAGCCGATGCCGTTCGGGATCGCGCGGAAGTCGTCGAGCCCGAGGTCCTTCTGGCCCTTCATGCAGAACGGGCAGTGGTCGGTCGAGACCATCTGGATGTCGTTGGTGCGCAGGGCCTGCCACATGTGGTGCTGATGGCCCTCCTGACGCGAGCGCAGCGGCGTCGAGCACACCCACTTGGCGCCCTCGAACTGCCCCCACTCCTCGCTGAACGCGCCCAGCTGCTCCTCGAGCGAGAGGTACAGGTACTGCGGGCACGTCTCGCCGAAGACGTTCCAGCCCTGGTCGCGGGCCCAGGCGAGCTGATCCACGGCTTGCTTCGCCGACACGTGGACGACGTACAGCGGGGCACCGGTGAGGTTCGCGAGCATGATCGCGCGGTGCGTGGCCTCCTCCTCCATCTGCCAGGCGCGGGCGATGCCGTGGTAGTACGGCGCCTTCTTGCCCGCCTCGGCGAGCTGCGCCGCCAGCACGTCGATCGCCGGCCCGTTCTCGGCGTGCATCATCGTGAGGAGTCCGGTCTCCTGCGAGACCTGCATCGCCTTCAGCACCTGGGCGTCGTCGGAGTAGAAGACGCCGGGGTAGGCCATGAAGAGCTTGAAGCTGGACACCCCCTCGTCGACGAGTCCTCGCATCGCCGCGAGCGACTCGTCGTCGACGCCGCCGACGATCTGGTGGAAGCCGTAGTCGATCGCGCAGTTGCCCGCGGCCTTCTCGTGCCAGGCGGCCAGGCCGTCCTGCACGCGCTCGCCGTAGCGCTGCACGGCGAAGTCGATGATCGACGTCGTGCCGCCCCACGCGGCCGCTCGCGTGCCGGTCTCGAACGTGTCGGACGCATTGGTGCCGCCGAACGGCAGCTCCATGTGGGTGTGCGCGTCGATGCCGCCCGGGATCACGTACTTTCCGGTGGCGTCGATGACGGTGTCGACGGATGCCGCGACATCCGTTCCGAGAAGCTGCGAGCCGGGCGCGAGCACGGCCGCGATGGTCTCGCCGTCGATGAGCACGTCCGCCTCGCCCCGGCCGGTCGCCGAGACGACGGTGCCGCCCGTGATGAGTGTCGTCGCCATGTCCCGCCCCCTTACGGCTTCGCGATCTTCGTGTAGGAGTCGGGCCGGCGATCGCGGTAGAACTGCCAGTCGTCACGCATCTCGCGCACCATCTCGAGGTCGAGGTCGCGCACCAGCAGCTCCTCGTGCGTGCCCGAGCCGCGCTCGCCGACGAAGTTGCCCCGAGGGTCGATGACCTGGCTCGTGCCGTAGAAGTCGACGGCGAGGTCGCCGTACTCGTTGTCCTCACGACCCACGCGGTTCGGCTGCAGCACGAAGTACCCGTTCGCGACGGCTGCGGCGGGTCCTTCGACCTCCCACAGCCGGTTCGAGAGACCGGGCTTGGTGGCGTTCGGGTTGAAGACGATGTGGGCGTCGTTCAGGCCGAGTTCGCGCCATCCCTCAGGGAAGTGGCGGTCGTAGCAGATGTACATGCCGATCCGGCCGACCGCGGTGTCGAACACGGGGTAGCCCATGTTGCCCGGCCGGAAGTAGAACTTCTCCCAGAACCGGTCGAGATGCGGGAGGTGGTGCTTGCGGTACTTGCCGAGGATCGTGCCGTCGGCATCGACGAGCACGGCCGTGTTGTAGTACACGCCGGTCTCCGCCTCCTCGTAGATCGGCAGCACCGTGACGATCCCGAGCTCCTTCGCGATCGCGGCGAAGCGCTGCACGATCGGCCCCTCCGACGACTCCGCGAAGCGGTAGTACTTCTTGTCCTGTGTGATCCCGAAATAGGGACCGTAGAACAGCTCCTGGAAGCACACCACCTGCGCACCCTGAGCCGCGGCGTCCCGCGCGAACCCTTCGTGCTTGTCGAGCATCGACTCCTTGTCGCCCGTCCAGGTGGTCTGCGAAATCGCCGCGCGTACCGTCGTCATCGTCTCTCCGTTCATGAACCGGCTGGCGCCGTGTTCGTCCGTCCCTCGGGCGGGTCGGGCGGGGTCCGATCGATGGAGCAGCCCCGCTTCCCGATCCTGGCGATCCGACGTTTCCCGTCGGTTTCGGCCTGTGACGCGACAGTAAAGCCTTGCCCGGTGCGGCGCAATGGTCGGCTGGGCAGACCTTATGGATCCACGGAACGGGATGCTGCGGCATCCGGTCCGTACATCCCTCGAATGATCCCCGCCCCCGACGGATACAGCGCGGGACGGATGCCTCGGCGCGAGGCGCTCGCGTAGCGTGAGACGGTGTTCCGCCGCATGAAGACGTCCCAGCTCGTCGTCGACGTCATCGTGGCGGTCGGCTTCTTCCTCATCGCGTGGCCGGTGGAGACGGTGCTGGCGACCGGCACGCTGGGCCTGGAGTACCAGCTCGGGTCACTCGGCCAGATCATCACGGGCCTGCTCATCGCCGCGCTGTTCAGCGGCGCGCTGGCGCTCCGCCGGCTGTCGCCGTCGCTCTCCCTGGGCATCGCGTGGGTCGGGGCGCTCGTGCAGATGGGGCTCGGGCGCCCGCCCAGCCTCTCGGACGTCGCCATCTTCGGCATCCTCTACACGACCGCCGCCTACGGGACCCGGCTCGTCTATTGGGCCGGCTTCGCCTCGGCGCTCGTCGGAGCGCTCGTGATCACCGTCTACCTCTTCGCCGGCCCGGTGTTCGCCGGCGGCGGGCTGTCGTGGCAGACGCTGCCGCTGGCGCTCGTCGTCCTCGTCGCGGGCGCGTTCGCGCTCGGGCTGTCGTGGACGATCGGCGCCCTCGTCCGCACCGCCGTGCGGGCGCGCGAGAATCGCGAGGCCCAGCAGCGCGCCGAGGCGGAGACCGCGGCCGAGCAGGAGCGCGTGCGCATCGCTCGCGACATGCACGACGTGGTCGCCCACTCGCTCGCGGTGGTGATCGCCCAGGCCGACGGCGCACGCTATACACTCACGGCTGCGCAAACCGGCAAAGGCGACATGAAGACACTGTCCGATCCCGCGGTCGCGACCGACGCGCTCGCGACGATCTCGGCCACCGCCCGCTCCGCCCTCGCCGACGTGCGGCTGCTGCTCGGGCAGCTGCGGCACCGCCAGGGCGACGGGCCGCAGCCGACGATCGCCGACCTCGAGGAGCTGTACGCCCAGGTGCGCACGGCCGGGGTGCAGCTGCGGGTCGACGTCGATCCAGCGCCTCCGGGCGAGCCCCCGGCGGCCGTGCAGCTCGCGGTCTATCGCATCCTGCAGGAGGCGCTCACCAACACACTCCGGCACGGCGCACCCGGCGGCTCGGTCGACGTGCGGCTGTCGTGGCTCCCTGACCGTGTCGAGCTCGACGTCCGCAATCCCGTCTCCCCGGGCTCGCAGCCCGGACGGTCGGGCCACGGCATCATCGGCATGCGGGAGCGCGCCCAACTCGCCGGCGGCCGGCTCGACGCAGCCGACGAAGGCGGCGCCTTCATCGTGCGTGCCACCATTCCCCTGGGAGGACCCGCATGATCCGCGTCGCGCTCGTCGACGACCAGTCGCTGTTCCGCGCCGGCATCCGCATGCTCGTGGACTCGCAGCCCGACCTCGAGGTGGTGGCCGAGGCATCCGACGGTCGCGAGGCGATCGACGCCGTGCGCCAGTCGCGGCCCGACGTCGTGCTCATGGACATCCGCATGCCCGTCATGGACGGCCTCGCGGCCACGGCTGAGCTCCTCACGGATCCGGAACCTCCGCGCATCGTGATGCTGACGACGTTCGACCTCGACGAGGCCGCCGCACGCGCGATCCGCCAGGGCGCGAGCGGGTTCCTCCTCAAGGACGCCGACCCCGAGTTCCTCCTCGCGGCGATCCGCACCGTGCATGCGGGGTCGGCCGTGATCGCAGCATCCGCCACGCGAGAGCTGTTCGAGAGATTCACGGATGCTGCGCCCCGGCCGGTCCCGGCCGCCTACGCGGAGCTCACCGAGCGCGAGCGCGAGATCTTCGCGCTCGCCGCACGCGGGCTCTCGAACGCCGAGATCGCTGCGCGCGAGTACCTGTCGGAGGCGACGGTGAAGACGCACATCAGCCGCATCCTCACGAAGCTCGGCCTGCGTGACCGCGTGCAGCTCGTGGTCTTCGCCTTCGAGCACGGCCTGGTGTAGCGCTCAGCGGCCCTCGAGGGCGGCGCGATGCTTGGCGTAGGCGCGTCGCCCGATCAGTCGCCACGCCAGCCGGCCGGGCGCGGGCATGTGCTTGTGCAGCCACTCGTCGCCGCCGTCCGGCTGCGCCGCGAGGATCTCGCCGAGCTGCTGCCAGGTCTGGCCCTTCGGGATGGCGCCCCGGCCGTGCTCCGCGAACCACTCGATCTCGGGCTCGGTGATGGTGTACTCCATCACTGGCACGATGTTGGTCTCCTCGTCGGGGAGGTGCACGGCCATCGCCGTGTTCACGCCGGCGAGTGCGGACAGCACGGGCTCGGCATCCGTCGCCGTGGCCGTCGCCCGCCACGCGGGCAGCGCGCCATCGAGCGCTGTCAGGTGCACAAGCAGCTCGGCGTGCTGCGCCTTCATGCGCTCGACGTGCGCAGCGCACGACGGTGCGCGCTCGTCGAGCGCGGGCCACAGGCGCTCGTCCTCGCCCTCGTGGTGGGCGTGCAGACCCAGTGACAGCGTCTCGAGCTGCGTCGCGACCGCGGCGGCATGCGCCGTGTCGCCCTCGCGCACGCCGCGCACGAGGGCCGGGCCTTCGCCGAACCCGCGCGTGAACATGCGGTGGATCTCGGCCATCCCGCTCGCATCGCACGTCTTCGGACCGCCGGGCAGATCGCCGCTGGGCGGCAGGGGCGTGGCGGGCATCGTTGCTCCTCGCGTCGGTGTTCGGGCTCCCCGCGAGGCTAGTCCCGAGCGCCTGCGCACGGAAGGTCATCCTCGAGATGTAGACGGATGCCTCTCATGGGCGACGCGGGCGACACCGGGTCGTTCCTACCGTCGAAGCATGGAACTCTCATCGACCGACCTGGGCCTGGCCGCCCGGGTGCAGCAGCTCACCAAGACCTACGGAACCGGCGAGAGCACGGTGCATGCGCTCGACGGCGTGAGCGTCGGCATCCGCCGCGGCGAGTTCACCGCGATCATGGGCCCGTCGGGCTCGGGCAAGTCGACGCTCATGCACATCATGGCGGGACTCGACGCCCCCTCGTCGGGGCGCGCGTGGATCGGCGACACCGACATCACCGGCCTCTCGGACCTCGAGCTCACGATCCTGCGGCGCCGCCGCGTCGGGTTCGTGTTCCAGGCGTTCAACCTCGTGCCCACCCTCGACGCGCTGGGCAACATCCTGCTGCCGTTCGACCTCGACGGCCGCCGGCCCACGACGCTCGAGCGGGCTCGCATCGACGGCCTCGTCGAGCGCTTGGGGCTCGCGTCGCGCCTGAACCACCGCCCCCACCAGCTGTCGGGCGGCCAGCAGCAGCGCGTCGCGATCGCCCGCGCACTCGCCACCGCACCCGACCTGGTCTTCGCCGACGAGCCCACGGGCAACCTCGACTCACGCTCGGGTCGCGAGGTGCTCACGCTCCTCGCCGCCGCCACGCGCGAGCACGGCCAGTCCATCGCCATGGTCACGCACGACCCGGTCGCGGCCTCGCACGCGGATCGCGTGCTGTTCCTCGGCGACGGACGCATCGTCGCCGACAAGCCGCGCCAGAGCGCCGAGGAGATCTCGGCCTACATGCTCGCGTCCGAGCTCGGCGCGGGTGCCGCGGCGGTGGCATCGTGACCGCGATCGCCGAGACCGGGCGGATCCCGCGGCCCGCAGCATCCGTCCCGCGCAGCGCGTCCGCCCCGCTCGCGTGGCTGCGCGAGCGCGGCATGGGGGCGAGCATCCTGGTCGCCGCGATCTCGAGCGCGTTCGGTGCGATCCTGCTGAGCGCGACCGGGTTCATCGCCGCCGTGCTGAAGGCCGATCCGTTCATCGGCGAGAGCGGCACGCTGGCCGTGGTGCTCGCGATCATGAGCTTCCTGCTCATCGGCGTCGCGGTGTACGTCGCGGCCATCGTCACCGCGAACACCTTCGCGACGGTCATCGCGGGGCGCACGCGGCGCATCGCGCTGCTGCGGCTGATCGGCGCCTCGGCGCGCTCGCAGCGTTCCGAGGTCGCCCGCCAGGGGCTCGTCGTCGGCGTCATCGGCGCTGTGCTCGGGCTCGTCGGCGGAACGCTCGCCTCGTGGGCGGGCGTCGTGCTCGCGGGCGTCGCGTTCGGCATCGAGGACGTGGAGTACGCCGTCGTCCAGCCGGTGCTCGTGGTCCCGGCGGCGGTGGTCGCGCTCACGACGTGGGCCGCGGCGTGGGCGGGGTCCCGGCGCGTGCTGACCGTCACGCCGCTGCAGGCGCTCGGCGGCTCGGTCGAGGCATCCCACGACGTGTTCACCCGCAAGGGCGCACGCAACGGTGCGGCGATCACGCTGTTCGCAATCGGCGGGGCACTGCTCGCGGGAGGCATCGCCATCGGCCTCGTCTCCCCGCTCGGCGTGATCGTCGCCTTCTTCGGCGGGATCTTCTCGTTCACCGGGCTCGCGCTCGGCGCGACGCTCGTGATGCCTCCGGTGCTGCGGCTCGTGGGCAAGCTGTTCGGTGCGTCGGCGACGGCGCGGCTCGCGTCGGAGAACGCGCTGCGCTACCCCGAGCGCTCCAGCCGCATGGCGATCGGCGTCGTGATGGGCGTGACGCTCGTGACGATGTTCGCCGTCGCGCTCGAGACCGTGAAGGCCGTGTTGACGACGTCGGCCGGCGGCGAGGCGCCGCAGGAGATGACCACGCTGCTCGACACGTTCGCCGGAATCATGATGGGTCTCGTCGCGGTCTCGGCGGTCATCGCCGCGGTGGGGCTCGTGAACCTCCTCACGATCGGCGTGGTGCAGCGCCGCCGTGAGCTGGGGCTCCTGCGAGCGCTCGGAGTCTCGACCGGGCAGGTGCGCCGCATGGTGCTGCTCGAGGCCGCGCACATCACGATCACCGCGACGATCACGGGCCTCGTGCTCGGCATCGCGTACGGCTGGGCCGGGGCGCAGTCGCTGCTCGGTGCCGTGCCGATGCCGCCGTCGTTCTCGTCGCCGACGCTGGTCGCTCCGGCTGTGCCGTGGCTGCCGGTGGCCATCATCGTGGTCGCGACGGCGGTGCTCACCCTCGTCGCCGCGGTCGTCCCGACGCGGCTCGCAACGCGGGTCGTCCCGGTGGAGGCGCTCGCGGACTGAAGGCTGCCGCTCACCTGTCACGAAGTGCCGGACCGGTCAGCACTTCGTGACAGGTGAGCAGGCAAGACGTCGGCTGGACGGACGGATGCTGTGGCGCAGGGCTTCGCGCCGCAGCATCCGTTCACGCATCTTTGACGAGCGGGACCTGACGGAAGGGGCCGTGCGCGGCGTCTGCTTCGAGTTCGATCCACTCCTCACCGCCGGTGAGGTCGTCGGTCGAGTAGAGGTCGGCGACCTCGCGGAGCGCGGTGACGAGCTGCGGCTGCGGCACGGCGCCGTCGCCCTCGCCGTGGACGTCCTGGCGGGTCGACATGACGGCGGCGAGCCGGGGGCGTTCGGGTTTGCGGTCCTTCCACAGCGCGTGCAGCGAGCGGGGTGTGGCGTTGCGGCTGCCGTGGTGGCCGACCTTGTACAGGTCGATGCCGGCGAGCCGTTCGCGAAGCTGCGGCTCGTCCGCGAGCCGCTCCAGCGTGAGCCGCCAGTTCTCGATCTGCGCATCGCCCGGGAACAGCATCGACAGCCCCTCGATCTCCAGCAGCAGGATGATGCTCGTGTTGTTGAGGGCGTCGTCGAGGTCGCGCACCAGACGTGCCGCCGAGTGCGACCGCTGGTTCGCGAGGCGGTCGATGAGCCAGCGCACCGGACCGGGACCGTGCGCGATCGGGGCGGGCGCGCCGGCGTCGGCGGCCGAGCCGACGACGCGCAGGGAGGCGCCGAGCGCACGGAGCCAGTACTCCGGGTCGTCCTCCCGCTGCTTCGCGACGCGCGGGTCCTGGTCCACGGTGGGCGGGCCGAGCACGGTCGTGCGCATCCCCGGCACCAGGTCGTCGATGCCCGACTCCATCCCGGCGTGCAGGTAGCGGCCCCGGTCGGCGAGCGACAGTTCGTCCAGCAGGGCCACCGCTTCGGCGTTCTTGAGCTGGTCCTCGGCGGCGGCCCTCACATCGTCGTCGAGCCCCACGAGCTGGGTGAGCTTGGCGACGTGCTCCTGCGCCTGTGCGAGCAGCGCGGCGTACCGCACGGACGCGCTGGTGAGGCCGTTCGGCGGCTCGGCCGCAGCGAGGCCCGGGTCGCCGGGGCCGTTCGCCGTCGCCGACAGCTTCGGATCTTCGGTCCACGACCGGAGCACGAGCGTGGGCGCGAGCTTCTTCATGATCGCCGCGCCCGCGTCGACCTCGAACCCGCGCAGGTGGTCCCGGTGGCGGTGGGTGACCACGAGCACGTCGAGCCGGCCGCCCGTGTGCTTCTCGATCAACGCGGCGACGTCGCCCATGCGGCCGCGGGCCATGCCTTCGCGGGGGGAGTGGCTCGTGCCGTAGTCGATGAGGATGTGCCGCTCGGCGCGGCCGTCCGGGAGCGGCTCGTCGTACTCGACGGACACCAGGAAGCAATCGCCGAAGCCGACCTGGTACATGCGGACGCGAACGCGGATCGGAGTGCTCACCATGTCTCCCCGGAGCTCTGCTCGGTGCGGTGCAGCTCGGCGAACGTCTGCCCGCGAGCCGCCCCGTCCGAGAAGCCGAGGCGGCGCTTCGAGTCCATGCGACCGGTGCGGGCGAGGTGGTCGAGCCGCAGCTGCTGGCGACGCCAGTCGTCGAGCCGCTTGTGGATGTGCAGCTTGAGCCGGCCGAACTGGTCGAAGATCAGCGTCCCGCCGCCGAACAGCTGCACGGGCGTGCTCGGATCGATCAGCGGGGAGAGCTGGAGCCCCGACTCGTCGGTGAACTCACGCGCGGTCATGTCGGCCATCTGGACGTACGTGGCGACCGACTCCGGCACGATCAGTCCGTCGGGACCGATCCGCTGCGTCGGGAGCACCGACTCGATCACGGTGTAGTAGTCGGTCGACACGTCGAGGCGGCGGGCGTTCTGCCAGAGGAACCGCGACACCTCGTCACGGTCGCTGCGGAGACCCGCGAAGTTGATCCCGAGGTAGCGCGGCGGCAGCTCCGACTCGAGCACGTCGGTCACCCGACCCGACGGGAGCTTGATGCCGGCCTTGGCGAACCCGTCGACGAGGAGCTTGCGATAGCCGAGGTCGTCGTCGGGCACGACCTCGTTATCCGCCAGCAGCACCGCGTTGAGGAGGTCGCCGAAGTCGAACTCGACGGGCGGCAGGTAGTCGAGGCCGCGGATCAGCATCGTGAGCAGCTGGGACGCCGCCTTCGCACCCTCCTCGGCGGCCCGGGCCCGGTCGACGGTGACCCCCTTGCCGGTCGCCGCCTCGCCGTTCGGCCGCGAGAACAGCGCCTGCAGCCGCATGTACCAGATGTCGATGAGCAGATCGAAGGCGATCGCCACCAGCACCTCGCCGCGCCGGTGCGGCTCGAGGAAGTCGGTCTGCTTCGCCCAGTCCACGGGCGGCGGAGTCAGCGCCGACTCCCGCAGCGCGCCGCGGCCCTGCGTCAGCACGCTGCCGATCTGCTCGGCGACGCGGGCGAGCATGTTCCTGCGCAGCGCCTCGGGCTCCACGTGGCTTCTCGGGATGCGCCCGCTCCTGTCGGGCTTGCCGAGCGCCTGCTCGATGACGGGGCGCATCGAGAACACCGAGAGCAGCGCCACGATGTCCGCGAAGCCCTCGTGGAACGCGGCCTGGTCGGGGAGGCTCGGCTCGAGGAACCGGCCCCGCAGTCCGTCGAGCACGGCGTGCGTCGTCTCGTGCACCACCACGTCGTGGCTCAGGCACGTGTAGATCGTGTCTCCGGTCGGGTCCGCGGGTGGCACGTAGCCGAACAGCAGCGCGCGGTCCTCGAACGAGTAGTAGGCGTTCGCCTCGGCGAACGCGTGCGGCACGAGGAACAGCTGGTGGCTGCGGAACCCCCACGGAAGCCGCCGGCCCAGCGCCGTCTCGAACGTCGCGAGCGTGCGCGCGGCGGTGGCGTACACATGCTGCGCGTGGAAGGCCCAGTCGGTGCGCAGCACGTCGTCGGTCGCCTCCGCGAAGAGGTCGTCCTTGCCGAGCGGCTCGTGCTTGACGTAGCGGCCGGTGGCGGTGTCGTAATCGACCACGTGCAGGCGGGCTCCGCGGGGTCCGTCCTCCATGCGCGACCACGGCACCTTCACGTTGGCGGTGAGGATGCTCGCGTCGTCCCCGCTCACCGACGGATCCTGCGCGATGAGCCGCAGCGTCACGTGCGTGCGCGGTTCGTCGGCCGGTTCCGCGAAATCGATACCGTCCGCCATGTCACACCCCCAGGGTCTACGGCTCCACAATGCAGCGACTTGCCCCGCTCTGGAAGAGGGTCGCCGCGCAGGCCTGATACCCGCGGCTCCGGAGCGCAAGGGGGTGCGTGAGCGGTTGCACGGGTGCAGGCTGGCCGCATGCAGATCGAGATCGTTGAGCACGAACCGCCCTATCGCGTCGGCGTCATCGTCGGCAGCCTCTCTCGCGAATCCGTCAACCGGCGTCTGGCACTCGCCTTGCAGCGCCTCGCGCCGCCCGAACTCGAGTTCTTCGAGATCTCGTACGCCGATCTTCCGCTGTACAACCGCGACCTCGACGCCGACTACCCGCAGGCGGCGCTCGACTTCAAGGAGGCGGTGCGCTCCTCCGACGCGCTGCTCTTCGTGACGCCCGAGTACAACCGCTCGATCCCCGGCGCGCTCAAGAACGCGATCGACTGGGGCAGCCGGCCGTGGGGTCAGAACGCGTGGAGCGACAAGCCGGTCGCCGTCATCGGCGCCTCGCCCGGGCAGATCGGCACCGCCGTCGGCCAGCAGTCGCTGCGGAGCACCCTGAGCTTCCTCAACGCACGCCAGATGACCACCCCCGAGGCGTACATCCACTTCACGCCGGGGCTCATCGAGGCCGACGGCGAGGTGACCGTCGCCTCGACGGAGGAGTTCCTCCGCACCTTCATGGTGAAGTTCCTGGAGTACACCGCGCGCGTGCTGACGGTGATCCCGCAGGCGTGATGAACACCGGATGCTGCGGCCGGCAGCATCCTGTCAGTCGTCGTCGCGGGGATCGGGGTCGTGGGCCCACGAGGGCGCGAGGGCGCGCACGCGTGCGGCGCGCCATTGCCACATGCCCCACAGCACCGGCCACAGGAGGGGCGCCGTCGGGCCGCCGATGACGAGCCGGTCGCGCCACAGCGTCTTGCCGGGCTGACCGGGCGCCGGCGAGACCGCCATCTGGTGGTCCCACACGTCGAGGCTGGCCAGCGGGCCCGTGAGCGGGATGCCGCTGTCGCGGAAGATCCGGACGCGGCCGCCGGCCTCGTCCACCGAGCGCTCGCTGACGTGGATGAGCTGGCGCCCCATCGGCACCGCGCCGAACGCCGACAGCTGCACCGGCACGTCGTCGCCGGGGGTCCACGACGTCGGCAGCCCGCTCGGCACGAGCGGAGCGAGGTCCATCAGCGGGCCGTAGAGCTCGGCGACGGCACGCGGTGAATGCACTGCCCGCCACGCGGCATCGGCGTCGCAGTCGATCACGAACTTCAGCAGGATCCGCATGCGCTCCAGTGTCGCATCCGTCGCGGAGCATGGCGTGGGATGGGGCGGATACCACAAAACCGAGTGATGCTCGACATTCACCTCGGCGTCGGTGAACGTTTACCCGATGCTCGCCGGTACCGGACAACCGCTCGATAGCTTCGCCCCTGGCCTGCGCCAGCCCCGAGCGCGGCCGTGAAAGGACCCCGGGAATGAGGCCCCATCCCCGCCGGACACTCCGGCACATCACCGCGATCGGCGGCGCCGTCGCACTCACGCTGGCGATCGCCGCGCCCTCCGTCGCATCGGCCCCCGCCGAGGCGACGGCCACGCTCGGCGAGCCGGTGCCGTATCTCATCGAGAACGTGCATGCCGCCGGCAAGGTGCTCGAGATCGGCGCCGACGACGCGCAGTCGACCGGCCCGTCGGACGCGCCCTGGCTCGCTGCTGCCGCGATCTTCTCGAAGGAGGCGGATGCCGCCTCCCTGCGCGCGCAGGCCGTGCTGGCGTACCCCGTGACCGGTGCCGCCGACACGTACGTGTTCGCGAACGCCGACGGCGACGTGCTCGCGCGTAAGGCGAACGACGACCCGTGGGCGCGCTACGTGGAGATCTCGGATCTGTCGGTCGCCGAGGCTGCGACCGACCCGGGCGCCCAGTGGCGCGCGGTCGACGCGGGCGGAGGCGCGGTGTACCTCCACAACGTACGCGCGTACGCGAACGGCGGCACGGCCGGTCTCGACATGTACAACTGGGCCACCGCCGACGGCGCCGAGATCCAGACCTACGACGCCGGCAGCGCCGCGGTGCAGAAGTGGTACCTGCGCTCGCTCGACCCGACCGTCGCGCCGCACACCGGCCGCACCGACCTCGGCGTCGCCCCGACGCCACCCTCTTCGCTCGTCGCCACGTACAGCTGGGGGCTGAGCCACACGCTCACGGCGATCGCGTGGACCGACCCCGGCGCGGGCGCGTGGCAGGCCGAAGGCACCGTGCGTGTCACGGGCACCGCGACCGGGTACTTCGGCGAGGCCGTGCCCGTCGCCGCGGAATACCTCGTCGGGTCGCTCGGCGCCGCCCGCGATGTGCCCGTGTCGGCGCACGTGGGCATGACGGTGGCGCAGCTGCGGATGCTCGCACCGAGCAAGGTCGAGCGCACCGTCTCGGGCTCCGATGTCACCGTCACGGCCCCGGCCGCGTGGGACTGGTCCGCGGTGACCGACGCGTCGATGGCCGAGGAAGGCACGTTCACCGTGCCCGCGACCGCCGCGACGGGCTTCGCCGCGCACCTCGTCGTCACGGTCGTCGCCGTCGAGGAGGTCAACATCCTCCGTGAGGCGGGCGTGCACTACACCTACACGCACAAGGACGACACCCGTTTCGCCCTGACCGACGGGGTGCGGAACGCGGTCGGCTTCGCCGACTGGCGCAGCGGCGGCGCGGCGAACCGCGTCAACCCCAACACCGTGTCGTTCTACTTCGACGCCCCGCGTCAGGTCACCGGTGCCGCCGTGTACGACATCGGCGGCACGAAGAACATCGGCTCGGTGACGGTGCAGTACCGCACGCTCACCGGCGGCTGGCGCGACCTTCCGGCCGAGAGCACGACGTGGCCCGCCACGAACCCGACGGCGGACCTCAGCCTCGTCGTCGACGGCGACACCGTGCTCGCCACCGGCGTGCGCGTCGCGATCGGCAACAAGTCGACCGCCACCTGGATGTCGCTGTCCGAGGTCGAGGTCTACGGACCCGGCACCGTGCCGGCGAGCTGATGATGCGCACCGCCACAACCCCTCCCGAACCCCACTCGCAAGGAACCCCGATGCCTTCCCCCGCAACGCGCCGCGCCCGCGGCGTGCTCGCCACCGCGTCGCTCGCCGTCGCGGCGGGCCTCATCGTCACGACGGGCGGCGCTGCGGCGGCCGCACCGCAGGCGCCGGCTCGCAGCATCCCATCGTCCGTCACGAGCGTGGCCGCCGCGGCCGAGGCGCCCGCCGGCGACCGGTCGAGCTTCGTGCTGCCGGTGCTGCCCGACACCCAGTTCTACTCCCGCTACAGCGCCTCGCAGCTCGTGCCGAGCTACGGCACCAACCCTTTCGAGGTGCAGGCGAAGTGGATCGTCGATCACCAGGACGAGCTCGACATGCCCTTCACGGTGCACGTCGGCGACGTCGTCGATCAGGAGTGGGTCGCCACCGAATGGGATGCCGCCGAGAAGGCGATGCGCATCCTCACGGACGGCGGCATGCCGTACTCGGTCGTCCCCGGCAACCACGATGTGAAGAACTCCGGCGCCCGCTCGTCGGTGGCGAGCTCGGGCAACTACCTCGCCCGCTTCGGCGCGGCGGACCTCGCCGCACAGGCCGGTCCGGCACTGATCGGCACGTTCCAGGACGGGCTGTCGAGCGCGTACCTGTTCGAAGCAGAGGGGCACACGTGGATGTCGCTCGCACTGGCGTGGAACGCGTCGGACGACACGTTCGCGTGGGCGCAGGGCATCCTCGACGCGCACCCGGGCGTGCCGGCCATCCTGTCGTCGCACGCGATCATCAACATCGCCGAGGACCAGGTGTCGCCCGCCGGCTGGGGGTGGGGTGAGGAGCTCTGGGAGAAGCTGATCCGCCGCAACGACCAGATCATCCTGACGCTCAACGGCCACTTCCACGGTGCGACCTCGCAGACGCGCCTCAACGACGCCGGCAACCCCGTGCACCAGGTGCTCACCGACTACCAGATGGCCGCCGACGGCGGCAACGGCATCATGTCGCTGTTCGAATTCGACCTGTCGAACAACGCCATCGACGTCGAGACGGTCTCGCCGTGGGTCACCGTCAAGCACGAGGCGTCGCTGACCTCGTCGGACGCCCCCGTGCTCGACGGCCCCTGGCAGTCGTTCAGCCTGCCGCTGGACTTCGGGGCGCGCTTCGGCTGGACCGTGGACCCCGCCGACGAGACCGGCGCCGACCTGTCCGAGCTCGCCAAGGCGATCGCGTCGGAAGGCTGGGACGGTGACGGCGCGGGCGCCGCGCTCCATCCCGCCGGCAGCCCGGCCGACTACATCGAGGCCGAGGGGACCGTGGCGCACTGGCGCTTCGGCGAGGTCGAGGAGGGCGTGGTCGACGAGAACACCGTCGTGCCCGACATCGCCGGCGAGAGCCCGATGCACCGCAACCCGATCGACGAGACCGACGCGCCCGAAGAGCTCGAGGACCTCACCGTCACGCACGAGAACACGGCGTTCTACTCGGCCGATGCGGGCGCCTCGTGCTTCACGAACGTCTCCCGTGACGCGGCGGGCGGGCCCGACCGCCTCTCGTTCCTGACGACCGAGTACGGCGCGCCGGCGACCTTCGCCGACCTGGACTCGGACGCGGGCTACACGATCGAGACGTTCCTGCAGCTCGACGCCGACTGGACCGAGACCGACAACCGCTGGAGCGCCGCGCTCACCCGCGGCGGCGCGCGCGAGTGGGCCGGGATCAACGACGGCTCCGACCCGGGCGCCGGCGTCTCGTGGCTCGGCATCTCGAACCTGCGGGAGTACCAGTTCTCGGCGGCCGACACCGCGAGCTCGAACTCGTACACGCTGTGGTCGGGTGAGATCATGCCCGGCGCCTGGCACCACGTCGCCATCGTCAACGACCCCGCCAAGAACACCGTCATCATGTACGTCGACGGCGTCCCGGTGCTGCGCAACGCGTCGGGCGTGGCCGGCATGGTCGCCGAGGACTACATGCCCTGGGTGATCGGCACGTCGACCTGGTACACGGAGCCCGACCACGGCTGGCACGGATGCGTGGGCGAGACCCGCATCGTCGAGCAGGCGCTCGACACCGGCGAGTTCCTCTACAACCGCGTCGACATCGACGGTGACGGCGGCTCGTTCACGCTCGGGACGGACCTGAGCCAGGTGCAGCCGGCCGATGCCGAGATCGCCGCGTTCGAGGGCACCGGCCACCCCGGCGCCGCCGTCCGCGTCGAGGTCGCGGGCGAGGTCCGCGGCTCGGCCGAGGTCGCCTCCGACGGGCGCTGGTCGATCGCGCTCGACGAGGCCGTCGCCGGATCGGGCACGCACGAGCTGTCGTTCGTGCAGTCGATCGGCACCCGCGACGGCGAGCCGTACGAGGCGGTCGTCGTGATCGCCGAGGACGCGGGCTGGACGCCCGCCGACCCCGAGTCGATGCCCGACCTCGAGGGCCGCATCACCATCACGCCCGAGACGTTCGCCCCCGGGGACACGATCACGATCGAGCTGCCCGAAGGGTACGAAGGCACCGCGATCAACGCCTTCGCCTTCTCGGCCCCGACGGCGCTCGGCTCGGGCACCGTCGTGAACGGCGCGATCACCGTCACGACGCCCGTGACGCTCGCGGCGGGCGTGCACCGCGTCGCGGCGTACACCGCCGAGGGCGAGATGGTCGGCTGGAACACCGTGTTCGTCGACCCGGCAGCCGGCTCGGCGGGGTCTGGCGATCCGGCGGGGGAGGCCGCGGGCAGCCCGTCGGCCGAGGAGCTCGCCGTGACCGGCATCACCACGACCGTGCTCGTGGTGCTCGCACTGGCCGCGGCCGCGGCGGTCGTGCTCGGTGTGTTCGCGGTGCGCCGCCGCCGCGTCGGCTGACCGCGCGGGTTCAGGGGCCGGGTGGAACGAGGTTCCGCCCGGCCCCCTCGCATGCCCGCCGGCGCGACCACATCGTGTGCTCTCGCCGAGGGCACACGATATGCGCGGGCAGGACGTGTCGTCTCGGTGAGAGCACACGATCCGAACGCGGGCAACCGAGGACGGGAAGCGGGATGCTGCCGCCTACGCTGGACGGATGCCCGAGAGCCCGTTCGACCAGCACCGCTACCAGGTCCGCCACGACTGGGGGATCGAAGGGCTCCGTCGCCTCGCCCCCGCGGATGTCGTGGTGGTCGTGGACGTGCTCCGGTTCTCCACGACGGTGACGGATGCCGTCGCCCGGGGCGAAGCCGTGGCCCTCGACGCTTCCGCGCACGCGGTGTCGATCAACGGCGCGGCGGTGGCCGACGCGGCGGCAGAGTCCGGCGCGGTGGTGCTGCTCGGCTGCCTCCGCAACGCCGCCGCGGTCGCCCGGGCCGTGCTCGACCTCCAGCACGAGCGCGGTGCGCGCACGAGCATCGCCGTGATCGCGGCGGGCGAGCTCGCCGGCCGTGACCCCGGCGCTCCGCTCCGGTTCGCGGTCGAGGACCAGCTCGGGGCGGGTGCGATCATCGACGCGCTCGGCGACCTCGGCGTCGACCACACCGCGCCCGAGGCGGCGGCGGCGTGCGAGTCGTTCCGCGGGCTGCGCGGCGCCATCCGGCACCTCCTCACGGCCGGCGGCTCCGGGCAGGAGCTTCTGCTTCGACCGGCTCAGCAACCGGGGGACGCCCGCGACGAGGTGCTGAACGCGGCCGCGGTGGATGCGGCATCCGTCGTCCCGGTCCTGCGAGACGGGGCGTTCGTCGCGTACTGACGCGGCTCAGTCGCGCGGGGTCATCGCTGCCAGGCGCGTCGCGCGCGTGATCTCGCGACGCGTCCACGTGAAGGCGTGGCGCTCATCGAAGTGCGGGGCGCACTTCGCGCACGACGTCGGCCGAGTCGCCTTGCGGTGGCGGTACGCGACGTGCCCCGCGGGGCAGACGCCGATCCACGGCGCGAGCTCGGTCGCCGTCTCGCCGTTGTGCGTCGTGCCGCCGACATAGCCGAGGTCGCGCGCGACGGCCTTCCACCGCGCGCCGTGGCCGGCGCGCGGCCCGGCCAGTGCGTGGGCCACCTCGTGCAGCAGCGTCTGGTGATTGGTGTCGTCGTCGTACCGCGCCGCGAGGTAGCGCGAGACGCTGATGCGCTTGTGCGTGTAGTCGCACAGGCCCGCCCGGCGCTTGGCGTTGTCGAACGCGAAGCTCCACGAGTCGTCGAGGTGGAGGGCGATGAGGGCCTCGGCCCAGTGCCGCACGCGATGCAGATCCGACATGTGCGCGAGACTAGAACGTATCTCCGACACTCCGGCCCAGGGTGCCCACCTCAGCTGGCGACGGATGCCGCGGCCCGGCGCCGGTCGGCGGCGTCGATCGCGAGGAGGGTCGACTCGAGCTGGTCCTCGGTGGCGCCGGACTCCTGGCGCAGGAACAGTGCGCGCTTGAAGTCCTTGCGGGCGGCCTCGAAGTCGCCGGCGTCGTAGTTGACCTTGCCGCGGTGCTGGTAGGCGAAGGCCCCGATGCCGGCCCAGCCCTGCCCGTCGGCCTCTTCGGCGCACGTGGTGAGCTCCTGATCGGCGGCTCCGTACGCGCCGCGGGCCTGCAGCACGGTGGCGTGCAGGATGCGGGCGCGCAGCAGGTCCTTGCGGGTGCCGGCCATGCGCGCGACGCGCACCGACTGCTCCGAGATGACGAGGGCCTCGTCGGGGCGATCCAGGACCTTGAGCAGCCACACGCGCTCGAGCAGCGCCGGAAGACTGCGCTGATCGCCGATCTCTTCGAGCCGCTCCTTGCACTGGCTCGGGTTCACCTTCTCGCGGAGAGTGTCGGGATCGTACCCGCTGATGTAGCTCACGTCTGACTCCCTTCGCCGCGCCGGTGGCCTCTCCAGTGTGCCTTGCCGCTTCCCGGGACGCGGTCGTGCCACGCCGGGTCGCGGCATCCGTGAACCGTCAGCGGGTGAAGACGGATGCCGCGGGCTTGGGCGACGGCGTCGCGTCGGCGTCGGTGGCCACCCGCGCGCCGCGCGCGAACTCGTCGAGCTCGCGTCCTTCGGCGACCTTGGCGGGGTGCGGACCCGCGGCCATGAGGCGCGGGAGCCACTCGGTCGGAAGGGGCGCGCGCGAGGCGGCGATCACGAGGTTGCCGAAGCGGCGGCCCTTGAGCGTCTGCACCTCGGCGAGCACGATGACGTGCTCGAGCACGGCCTGCACCGTCGCGACCTCGCGGCGGGCGAAGGCGAGGCCCGCGCCGTCGGCGACATTCACGAGGAGCACTCCGTCGGGGGCGAGGAACCGTGCGGCGTCGGTGAAGAACTCCACGGTCGTGAGGTGCGCGGGCGTCTGCGCGCCCGAGTACACGTCCGAGACGACGAGGTCGGCGGCGCCCACGAGACCCGCGGGCAGGCGCCCGAGCGTCTCGCGCGCATCGCCGATGCGCACCCGGATCGAGGCACCGCGGGGGAGCGGCAGGTTCTCGCGCACGAGGTCCCACAGCGCCGGCTCCAGCTCGACCACCTGCTGCCGCGAGCCCGGACGCGTCTGCTCGATGTACCGCGGGATGGTGAGCGCGCCTGCGCCCAGGTGGATCGCCGTCAGCGGCTGCCCGGGCATCCGCAGCCGGTCGATCACGGCGCCCATGCGCGCGACGTACTCGAAGTGCAGGTGCGTCGGATCGTCGAGATCCACATGCGACTGCGGCGTGCCGTCGACGTCGAGCTCCCACCCGCCGCCGAACGGCGAGCGCACCACGCGGGCGAGCGTCCCGTCTGAGAGCCGGACGGAGGGGACGGATGCTCCCCGACCTTCTCCACGGGTCGCTCCGCGCCCCGCGGAGCCTCCGGGTCGGGGGCCCACTTCCCTCGCGCGTGCCATGGCCTCCACGTTAGCCGCACCCCACGCGCCCGCACCCGGCGGGGGCGGGGATACCGTGGAAGCATGGCGGCGATCGACCTCAACGCGGACCTCGGCGAGACCGTCGACGGGGTGCCCACGGCCGACGACGAGGCGATGTTCGCGGTCATCTCGAGTGCGAACGTGGCCTGCGGCGGGCACGCGGGCGATGCGGCGTCGATGCGCGATGCCGTCGTCCGCGCGCAGCGCTTCGGCGTCGCCGTCGGGGCCCATCCGTCGTATCCGGATCGCGCGCACTTCGGCCGCATCGCCGTCGTGATCGACCCCGCCGAGCTCACCGCGACGGTCGCGGAGCAGTTCGCCGCGCTCGCCGACGCGGGCGCCGACCTCCGCTACGTCAAGCCTCACGGCGCCCTGTATCACGCGGTCACCGTCGACCGGGTGCAGGCCGACGCCGTCGCCCGGGCGACCGCGGACCGCTCCGCACTGCTCGGCCGGCCCTTGCCCGTGCTGGGCCTGGGGGGCGAGATCGTGCGGGCCGCGGCATCCGTCGGTCTGCCGTTCGTCCGCGAGGCGTTCCTCGATCGCGGCTACCTCCCTGGCGGCTCGCTCGTGCCGCGCACGCAGCCGGGCGCGCTGCTCGACGACCCCGCACTGGTGGCGGCGAGAGCCGTCCGCCTCGCGGACGAGGGCGTGGTCGAGGCGGTCGACGGCTCCCTCGTGCGCGCGGATGCCGCGTCGCTGTGCGTGCACGGCGACTCGCCGTCGGCGGTCGACATGGCCCGCGCCGTGCGCGCGGCGCTCGACGCCGCCGGCGTGGAAGTGCGGGCGCCGTGGTGACCCCGCGCGTGCGGCCGATGGGGGAGCGCGCGTTCCTCCTGGACGTCGGCGCGCTCGATGAGGTGCTCCCGCTGCACGCCGCGCTGGCCGCCACGCGTCCCGCTGGCGTCATCGACCTCGTCCCTGCCGCGCGCACGGTGCTCGTCCGGGTCGACCCGCGGGTGCTTCCGCCGGCGGCCGCGCGCTCGTGGGCGCTCGGTGCGGCGACGGAGACCCGGGAGGCGACGGATGCTGCGGCCCCGCCCGTCGAGCTCGACATCGCGTACGACGGGGCCGACCTGGCGGACACCGCGCGCCTGCTGGGTGTCGACGCCCACGAACTCGCGCGGCGCCACGCCGAGGCGGACTGGCGGGTCGCGTTCACGGGGTTCGCGCCCGGCTTCGGGTACCTCGTGAGCGACGACTGGACGTTCGACGTGCCCCGGCTCGAGTCGCCCCGCACCCGCGTGCCGGCCGGATCCGTCGGGCTCGCCGGCGTCTTCAGCGGCGCCTATCCCCGCGACACCCCCGGCGGCTGGCGGCTCATCGGCACGACCACGGCGCCCCTTTTCGATCCGGATGCCGCGTCCCCCGCGCTCCTCGAGCCCGGAGCGCGCGTGCGGTTCCGCCCGGCGCCGGCCGCGGTCACCGCTGCCCCCTCGACCCCGATCGAGAGCCGCTCGCCTGTCACGTACGGTCGGCCGGAGCGGCAGGTCGTGACCGGTGAGCGGTTGCACGCCGGGGATGATGGAGCGCCCGCGGGAGCGGCGCCGACGGGTCGCAGCATCCGTGTCGTCGAACCCGGCCTCTTGACGACCCTGCAGGATCTCGGCCGCGAAGGCGCGGGCTCGGTCGGCGTCGCGGTCTCGGGGGCGCTCGACCGCGGGGCGCTGCGCACCGCGAACCGCCTGGTGGGCAACCCCGAGGGGGTCGCCGGGCTCGAGGTCACGATGGGCGGGCTGCGAGCCGTGGCCGAGGCCGACCTGTGGGTCGCCGTGACCGGCGCGTGGGGCACGGTGCGCCTGGACGGGCGCGAGGTGGATCCGTACGAGGCCCACGCGTGGCGCGCCGGCTCCGAGCTGCACCTCGACTGGTTCGCGCACGGCGCGCGCGGTTACGTCGCCGTCCGCGGCGGGCTCGACGCCCACGCCGCGCTCGGCTCGCGGGCGACAGATCTGCTCGCGGGGCTCGGGCCCGCGGCGCTGCGCGCCGGTGACGTCGTGGGCGTGCGCGACGACGCGGCGGGGCCGGTCCCGGTGGCGCCTCCCGTCGGCTGGGGTGCGCCGCACGACGACGAGCTCGAGCTGGAGCTCGCGCCAGGTCCGCGGGCCGACTGGTTCGCTCCGGCAGCGCTCGCCACCCTCTACGACACGGTCTGGACCGTCTCGAATCACGCCGATCGCGTCGGCGCGCGCCTCGACGGGCCTGAGCTCGCTCGCCTGCGGAGCGGCGAGCTCGCGAGCGAGGGGATGGTGCCCGGAGCGCTGCAGGTGCCGCCGAGTGGAAGGCCGACGATCCTGCTCGCGGACGGCCCCGTCACGGGCGGCTACCCCGTCATCGCGGTGGTGACGGACGCGAGCCTCGACCTCGTCGCGCAGGCCCGGCCGGGCACGCGCATCCGCTTCCGCCACGCCCGCCCGGGCGGCTGAGCCGCGCCGGGCCGAGGCATCCGTCCCCTCTCGCGGGTGCTCGACACCTGCTTCAGGGGGCGCGACACGCGGGCTCGCCGAGGCGATCCCGCGTGTCGTGACACCCGCGACGGCGTCAGTCGGCGCCGCCCGCCTCCAGCAGGTCGGCGGTCGCCCGCAGGATCGCGACGATCGCGGCCGTGCGCACGTCGCTCGGCGCGCGGTGGCCGTCCGTCTCGACGGCCGCCGGGGCCACCGCCGCGAGGGCGTCGTGCACCGAGGTCAGCAGCCCGCGGGCGCCGAGGTCGCCCGCGGCGGACAGCATCGGACGCTGCTCGTAGGTGTCGTCGAGGACGTCGAAGACGGCCGCCACGAAGGCCGTGTTGCTCAGCTTCGGTGTCTTCGCCAGCACGCCGAGAGCGGCCGTGGTGAACACGCCGTGGCCGTTGGTCTCGAGCGCGACCTGGTCGGGCTGGCAGGCGCTGATGAGCACCTCCCTGCCGTCGGCGCGGGGCTTCGTCGGCACCGCCGCGCGGTCGGTCTCGACCTCGACCACCCGCTTCCACGCGGCTGTGCGGAAGGGATCGTCCGGCGACGCCGCCCGCTCCTCGCGGAACGCCGCCTCTTCGCCGGCGTTCAGCACCGTCATGCGCGGCGTCGCACCTGCCGGGATCTTGCGCGACTCGAACTCGGTCGGCGTGATCTCGCGGTTCACCGAGCCGGAGTGGCACGAGTCGAAGAACAGCGTCACCGCGACGCCTTCGGGGATCGCGTCCCAGATGACGCCGAGATCGTCGTCGACGATCAGCTGTCCGTCGCGGAAGTCGACCGGGCAGAGGGCCTCGTCCTTCGGGCCGAACTCGTCGGTCTCGTCGCCGTCGAGATCGGGCACGAACGTGCCGTGGCCGGCGAACTGGATCGCGACGATGTCGCCGTCGCGGGCCGACGAGACCTTGTCGAGCATCGCGCGCAGGATCGCGTCGCGGGTCGCGTCGCCGTTGTGGATCGACTCCACCTGGAAACCCGCGTCGCCGAGCGCCTTGGCCCAGGACTCCGCATCGGCGACGCAGCCGCTGAGCGGGTCCCTCGGGTACGCGTCGATGCCGATGCACAGGGCGAGCTTGCGCGATGCCGCGCCCCGCGCGCCGGTCGGCTCGGGGCGAGGCGCCGGGACGAACTCTCCGACTTCGCGCGCCCGCGCCGGGAACACGGCGACGTGGTCCGCCTCGTTGCTGTCGGGCACGCCGACCACGCGCCGGGCGAGACTCATCATGGTCTGCTCGTCATTGTCGAAGTCGCCGTGCGACGTCGCCTGCGTGCTGCTGCGGGGCCCGCGGGTGACGGGGCCGAGAACCAGGCGCTCGCTCCGGTCGCCCAGGTACGCCATCGTGCGGCCGGAGCCGCGCAGGTGCTCCTCGACACCGAGGATCTCGGCGTCCTTCTCCGCTTCGAAGGCCCGTGAGACGAGATACAGGAGGGACTTGCGGTACACGCCCGCGGTGTTGTCGCGCTTCTCGTGGTTCTCGTCCATCGTGAAGATCGAGAGGTTCTCGATCTTCCCGGCCTCCGCGAGCGGCAGCAGCGTCGCCTCGAAGGTGTCGATGCGCACGGCCGGTGCGAGGAACGTCACGGTCTTGACGCTGTCCACGCGGTCATCGCCCTCGAACAGCCGCGGGACGAAGTGCGAGTGGTAGATCGAGCCCGCGCTGTGCCCGCCGATGTGCAGTTCGATGGCGCCCGCGTTCGCCGCCATGAACTCGCGCAGCGCGCCGGCCAGCACGAAGGCCCCGCCCGGGTCGCCGCCGTCGACGCTGGGAAGACACGCGCCGGCCGAGTCGAGCTTCATGTCGTCCCAGAACTTGCGACCTCCGAGCACGCGCGCCGCCGCCTCGACCGCGAGGTCCGTGAGGTCGGTGAAGCCACGCTTGCCCGCCTTGCCGCGGACGACGTCCTCGAGGGTCGTCTTGAACCCGCTCTCCCACACGAGGTGGATCGGGTACACCCCGTTCTTCTTCCACCAGCCGGTCTGCCGCTGCGCCGTCAGAAGGCCGGCGTCCTTGTCGGTGAGACCGCCGTGCGCCCAGATGAACACCGGGACGGGTGCGGGCGTCTCCCCGGCGGGGGTCTTCTTCGCCTGCTGGTCGACGAACGCGGCGAGATCCACCTCGATCATGCGGCGGACGTCGGCCGCCGTCGTGGCGAAGTCCGCCACGGTGCGAGGCTTCGCGACCGCGGTCTTGGCGAGACGGCCGTCCGCGGTGTGGACGACGTGCTTGCGCAGCGCGGTGAGCTCGGCCGCCGTGAGGCTCGCGCCCCGGGCGGTCGTCGTGGTCTCGGGCATGGTGTCACGTCCTGTCTGCTGGTGATGGATGGCTGAAGGTCAAGGGTTGTCGCCGGCGTCCCCTGCGGCGTGGGGCACGAGCCTCGCGCGCGGGTCGGCGAACACGGTGAAGGCCAGCGACGTGAGATCGCCCGCCTCGCGCGCCGCCCGCCGCGCCGCGAGGACCGCCTCGCCGACTGTCGCGTTCTCGCCGAGCGTGCGCTGGTAGAAGGTGCGGACGAAGAGCGCCGTCACGTCGTCTCGCACGGCCCACGAGCAGCCGATGAACACGCCGACGCCGCCGCGGAGGAAGACCTCCGCGAAGCCGCCGAGGCCGGTGGCCCCCGAGCGCAGCCGGCCGACGTCGCACGCGCTGAGGAAGACGAAGGGGGTGGAGGTCGCGGCCGAGGTGTCGAGCTCGGGGAGATCTCGGCGCGCGTCGGAGTCGGTGTACGACGCCGACCCGTCGTCGTGGTCCTCGGAGAACGCCGCGAAGGCGATCTCCTGACCGAGCGGCGCGATGTCGCGCCAGCGGCCGTGCCCTGCGAAGTGGAGCAGGTCGAAACCGTCCTCGATCGCCTGGCGGAACTCGACCGGGTCGGCAGCGGATCGCGGGGGACCCGCGAGCAGGTCGCCGAGTGTCTCGATCTCCTCACGGGCGCGCGGGAGGTCGAGACTGTGGTCGACGTAGTCGGGTGCGATCGCGACCACGCGCGTCGGGTCGACAGGGATGACGGTGGGTCGCGACGTGCCGTACATCCATCGGGTGAGTCCGAGGTCACCGAGGAAGTAGCGCTCCGGATCGGGCCGTTGCTTGCCGACCGGGACGAGATGCACGATCTCCCAGGGGATGTCGAGCTCGCCCGAGGTCTGCAGCACGAGCTGCGAGATCCGGCGGCGTCGGCTCCAGAGCAGCGCGTTGACGTCGCCGCCGAGGAGCTCATCGGCGACCCGGGCACCGAGGGTGCGCACGTCACGCCGGGCGGTGTCGGCGGCCTCGTCGGGATCGTCTTCGACGGATTCGAGGAACGTCGTGCGAATCCTGGAGAGCTCCGCGTAGATGCCTTCGACGTACGCGCTCTTATCGGGCAGCCGCACGGAGTTCTTGGCGACGGTGCGCCCGATCTTCGCCGTGACGAGCAGCTCCGATGCGCCGCGCGACATGGACTCGTCGATGACGAGCGTCGGAAGGTCGGCGATGCTGCGGGGCGGGGCCGCGACCGTGGCGACCGTGGTGCGCGGGTCCTCGGCGACGATGCCCTCGACGGCGTCGTCGGCCGCGAGGATCGGCGTGCTCAGCGCCAGCACCGCGAGCGGCGTCACGATGGGCGGCTGGGTGAACGTGACGGTGATGTGTCCGCGTCCGGGGCCGTCGGGGACCAGCGCGAAGACGAGTCGACGCGGATCGGAGGCCTTCGCGGGGAGCGTGGTCGAGAGGATCGACGGCGTGCCGTCGGCGAAGGCGAGGCCTCGCAGCTGCATGGCCACCTCGATCTCGCGCGCCGGGTCGAACAGCGCCTTGGCCTTCTTGCGTGCCGTGCGGGCCGTCGGAGCGAGATCCGCGAGCGACAACCGCACGACCGCGTCGAACGGGACGCCCTCCACGACCCGCGCCGGCACCTCCGCATCGACGAACGCCGCGACGGGAGCCGCACCGTCGAGACCACCGGACGGTGTGACAGCCTCGGGCGCCGGCGCCGGCTCGGCGGCCACGGGGGGTGGCGCGGGCGCAGGCGTCGGAGATGGCGCAGGTGAGGGTGGGGGGACCACGGGCGCGAGCCCGGGTGAGCGTCCGCCGAATCCACCGCCACCGAGCACGACATCGGGGACGAGGGGCGGCGGTGGCGGTTCCGCGGCCGCCTCGAGCTCGCCGCCCATCCCCATGCCGCCCTGCGCGACCTGGTGCTCGAGCCACGCGATGCCCGTCTCGAAGTCGCTCGCCACGACCGTGAGGTGGAGGGTCTCGCCGCGTGCGACCGCGATCCGCGCGCTGTACCGGCCGGCGCCGAGGGCCTCGAAGTGGACGAGTTCGGCAACCCCGCCGCGTACGACGATCGCCGCGTAGTGGAAGTCGTCGCTGCCCTTGACGCGCACCCGCACCACGGTGTCGGAGAGGCCGTGCAGCATGATGTCGGCCAGGAGGGCCACGCCGAATTCGTTCGGCTCGACGTCCGGCGGGGCCGCGTCGACGCGCACGTCCACGGCGTCGGCGTCGGAATCGACGTCGACTGCGCCGTGCGGCACGTCTGGAACACGCGCCATGTCGACCCCCTCGCACCGGTGCCCAGTCACCTGACGATCCGAGAGCGCTGCTCGGTGCACAGCATACGAGCGCGCTCCTCACCACACCAGAGCGGCATCGTGGGCGGCTGATACCTCTGGACCGAGTGGATGCCGCGACCCGCGGCATCCACTCGGCTCTACCAGGCGCGCAGCGCGTCGACGACCGTCGCGAACTCGTGCTCCGGCAGTGCCAGCTGCACCGCTTCGGCGACGGTGAGCTCGGCCCCGGCGATCTCGCCGGCCTCGACGCTCTGCGCATCGCGGCCGCGGAGGATCTCGAGGTACGGCGTGTGCACCGTGAACGCCTCCACGTCGAAGATGCCGATGCGACGGCGGATCTCGCCGGCGGCGACGGCGAGCGCCGCCGCCCGCCACGCTTCGCCGTGGGCCGCCGCGACCGCGCACACGCCCTCGAGGCCGTACGCGACGCCCTCTTCGTAATGAAGCCCGACCGAGAGCAGCAGAGTGTGGACGAACTCGCGCTCCGCCTCCTCGATGCGGCCGAGCTGGAAGTTCAGGCGGGACCGCAGGTTGCCGGCGACCGAGGTCGTGAACAGGTCGCCCCGCGACTCGGCGACCGAGGTGGCACGGTCGAAGTGCGCGAGGGCGTCGTCGGTGGATCCGCGCACCCAGGCGAGGCGGCCGAGCGAGACCTCGGTGATCGCCTCCGCCCACGTGTTCCCGCGCTCGCGCAGCGTGATCACGGCCTCGCGCAGCTCGGCTTCGGCCTTGTCGGTGTCCAGATGCGAGAACTGCACGCGGGCCGTCGCGCGAGCGGCGAGCGCCATCGCCGCGGCATCCTCGTCGCCGCTCTCACGGAACAGACGCACGCACTCACCGAGGCCCGCCACCACCTGCTCGCTCGGCCGCTGCCACATCTCGCCCCACAGCGCGAAGAACCACGCGATCGCGCGGGTGTGCGGCGTGATCGGCTGCTCGTGCTGCTTCTCCAGGAGCTCGAGCATCCACACGCGCACCTCGGCGAAGAAGCCGGAGATCCACCAGTAGATGAGGAGGCACCACGCGAAGTCGCCGGCGTCGTCGAGACGGTTCGTGTAGACGAGGTGGCGCACGGCCGCGCGCAGGTTCGGCAGCTCGAGCCCGAGCCGCACCACGGCGTCGGCCTGCCCGCGCCCGCCGAGGTCGGGGGCGATCTGCTGGACGAGCTCCCGGTAGTAGTCGGCGTGGGCACGCCGCACGCGCTGCGCGTCGCCGCGCTCCTTGAGATGGTCCAGCGCGTACTCCCGCACGATCGCGAGCAGCGAGAAGACGCGGCGTCCGCCGAGCTCGCTCTGCTTCACGAGCGAGCCGTCCGCCAGCTCGGCGAGTGCGTCGATCGCGTGACCGCCCCACGGTCGGCCCTCGCCGAGGGCCTCGACCGCATCGAGCGTGAACCTCGTCGCGAACACGCCGAGATCCTCGAGCAGGTCGCGCTGCGCGGGCGGCAGGAGGCTCACGCTCCAGTCGATCGTCGCCCGCATCGTGCGGTGCCGTTCGGGCAGATCGCGCACCGCGGCCGTGAGCAGCGGCAGGCTCTTCTCGAGGCGCCCGGCGATCTGCGCCGGGTTCAGGATGCGCACCTTCGCCGCCGCGAGCTCGATCGCCAGCGGCAGCCCCTCGAGCCTGCGGCAGATGTCGGCGAGATCCCGCGCGTTGTCGGGTGTCACATCGAACTGCGGATCGATCGCGCGTGCCCGGTCGACGAACAGCGACACCGCCGCCGAGCGTGAGGTGCGGTCCAGGCTCGCGGGGCCCTCGCCGGCGGGCGTCGTGAGCGGCGGCACGTCGTAGACGCGCTCGCCGCGGATCCGCAGCACGATGCGGCTCGTCACGAGGAAGGTCGCCGTCGGCGCGACCGTGTACAGCCGCACGAGCACGGGTGCGGCATCCACGATCTGCTCGAAGTTGTCGAGCACGATCAGCACGCGGCGATCCGCGAGGGCGTGGGCGATGCGCTCCTCGAGCGCGGCCTCGCCGTTGTCTCGGATGCCGAGATAGTAGGCGATCGTCGGCAGCAGCAGGCCCGGCTCGAGCACGCCCTCGAGGAGGACGAAGTACACGCCGTCGGGGAACAGGTCGGCGCAGGCGAGAGCCGCCTCGATCGCGAGCCTGCTCTTGCCGATGCCGCCCGGCCCGATGAGGCTCACGACGCGGTCGGTGCCCCTCGCGAGCAGGGTGCGCACCGCATCGATGTCGCCCTCGCGCCCGATGGTGGTCGTGTAGGGAACAGGGACCCGGCCCACCAGGCCGACCGGCGCGGCACCGGCGTCGGGTGCCTCCGGCGTACGGGATTCGTCGAATCGTTCGGCGAGGAGCATGGCGAGGTCGCCGGCGACCTGGTCTTCGAGGTCTTGGGTGTTGTGGAAGTGGAGGTAGGCGGCGGTGTCGTCGGCTTGGATGCGGGCGATGAGGTCGGTGAGTCGTTGGTCTCGGGTGTCGGTGTCTTTGACGTAGATGAGTTTGGGCATGCCGGCGGGGGCGAGGTTGTATTCGTCTTCGAGGCCGGAGACGTCTTCGTCGGGGGCGACCCAGCCGTAGCTGGCGCCGTAGATGCCGATGAAGACGTCGGATTGGGCGAGGTAGGAGCGGTAGAGGTCTCGGGGCGGGTGGGGGCGGGCGCCGAGTTCGAACATCACGGGGGCGAGCCGGAGTCGCTCGATGGCCGACCGCACTGCTTCGCGTTCGTCCGCGAGCTCGCGCAGGGTCGAGCTCACGAACACCCGGATCCGCTGGTCGGGCGTGCGGATCACGGGCGCCCGCTCGGGGCCCGTCACCACGAAGGGACCTTTTCGCGGACGTCCGCGTCGGCGTCGGGCAGCGCGATCGCGATCGCGTCCGCGAGGCCCATCTCCCTGCCCGCGCGCTCTCCGGCCTCGACGCTGTCGGGGTCGACCGCCCGCAGCGCCTCCAGCGGGGCGAGATGCACGGCGAACCCCTCGATGTCGTAGATGCCCGTCGTCTCGCGGATGGTCGCCGCCACCGCGGCCAGGGCTCCGGCGCGCCACGCCTCGCCGTGCGAGGCGGCGATCGCGGACATTCCCTCGAGCCCGTACGTGGCGCCGTCGACGAAGTGCAGCCGGATCGACAGCGTCAGCGTCAGCAGGAACTCCGCCTCCGCCTCGTCGCGCTCGCCCAGCACGAATCGCAGGCGCGCGCGGTTGTTGCCCGCCACGACGCGGGTGAACGCATCATCGGCGGCATCGGCGATGTCGACCGCCCGGCCGAGGTGCTCGAGCGCCGCCGGGATGTCGCGACGGAGCATGCCGAACTGGCCGAGCACCACTTCGGCGAGCGACTCCGCCCAGCGGTCGCCGAGCTCGTGGAGCGTCGCGATCGCCTCGCCGATCTCGGCCCGGAACACCTCTTCGTCGAGGTCGGCGAACTGCAGCCGCGTCGACGCCTTCGCGGCGAGCGCCATCGCAGCGGCCTGCTCGTCGCCGCTCTCGGTGAAGAGCCTCACGACCTCGCCGAGGTCCTCCACCGCCTGGTCGCTCGGGCGCTGCCACAGCTCTGCCCACAGCGGGAAGAATGTCGCGATCGCACGCGTGCGCGGTCTCAGCGGCATCCGCTTCTCGAGAAGCTCCAGCATCCACAGCCGCACGTCGGCGAAGTACCCGCAGATCCACCAGTAGGCGAGCATCGTCCACGCGAAGTCGCCGGCGTCGTCGAGCCGGTCCATGGAGACCAGGTGGCGGGCCGCGGCGCGCAGATTCGGCACCTCGAGCCCCAGTTCGGCGACGGCGTCGATCTGCTCGGCTCCGCGCAGCCGCGGCGCGACCCGGTGCACCAGGTCGAGGTAGTAGTCGGCGTGCGCGATCCGCATCGCATCCGCCGCCCGGCGGGACTCGAGCGTCTCGAGGGCGTATTCGCGGACGATCGCGAGGAGCGAGAACACCGAGCGACCGCCCGAATCGATGCGCTGCACCAGCGACGCATCGATCAGCCCGGCCAGCGTCTCGATCGTGTGAGGTCCCCACGAGCGGGTCTCGCCCACCGCCTCGACCGACTCGAGGCTGAACCGTGCGGCGAACACGCCGAGGTCCTCGAGCATCGCGCGCTGGTCGTCGGACAGCAGGCCCACGCTCCAATCGATCGTCGCCCGCATGGTGCGATGGCGGTCCGGCAGATCGCGCACCGAGGTCGACAGCAGTGGGAGGGTGTGCCCGAGACGCTCGGCGACGTCGTGCGGCGAGAGCAGCCTGATCTTCGCCGCGGCCAGTTCGATGGCGAGCGGCAGCCCGTCGAGCCGGCGGCAGATGCCGATGACGTCGGCCGCGTTCTCGGCGGTCAGCTGGAAGCCGGGGAGTGCGGACGCGGCACGCTCGGCGAACAGCACGCATGCCGACGATGCCTGCGCCTGCGCGAGCGTCGCAGGGACATCCGGCGAGGGCGTCTCGAGCGTCTCGACCTCGAACACGCGTTCCCCGCGGATGCGCAGCACGATCCGGCTCGTCACCAGGAAGCATGCGCGGGGCGCGAGCGAGTACAGGCGCACGAGGACGGGGGCCTCGTCGATGATCTGCTCGAAGTTGTCGAGCACGATGAGGACGTGGCGGTCGCCGATCGCCTGCGCGATGCGCTCCTCGAGCGTGGCCGCCCCGGTGTCGCGCACGCCGAGGATGTAGGCGATCGTCGGCAGCAGGAGCCCCGGTTCGAGCACGCCCTCCAGCGGCACGAAGTACACGCCGTCGGGGAACAGGTCGGTGTTCGCGTGGGCCGCCTCGATCGCGAGCCGGCTCTTGCCGATACCGCCGGGACCGATGAGGCTCACCACGCGGTGGAGGCCTCCTGCCAGCAGCGCCCGGATCTCGGCGAGCTCGCCCTCGCGCCCGATGGTCTCGGTGTAGGGCTCGGGCACGCGAGCCGCGAGCGAGATCTCGGCCGCCGTGGCCGGCTCGATGCGCCGCGACTGGTCGAATCGTTCGGCGAGGAGCATGGCGAGGTCGCCGGCGACCTGGTCTTCGAGGTCTTGGGTGTTGTGGAAGTGGAGGTAGGCGGCGGTGTCGTCGGCTTGGATGCGGGCGATGAGGTCGGTGAGTCGTTCGTCTCGGGTGTCGGTGTCTTTGACGTAGATGAGTTTGGGCATGCCGGCGGGGGCGAGGTTGTATTCGTCTTCGAGGCCGGAGACGTCTTCGTCGGGGGCGACCCAGCCGTAGCTGGCGCCGTAGATGCCGATGAAGACGTCGGATTGGGCGAGGTAGGAGCGGTAGAGGTCTCGGGGCGGGTGGGGGCGGGCGCCGAGTTCGAACATCACGGGGGCGAGCCGGAGTCGCTCGATGGCCGACCGCACTGCTTCGCGTTCGTCCGCGAGCTCGCGCAGGGTCGAGCTCACGAACACCCGGATCCGCTGGTCGGGCGTGCGGATCACGGGGTGTCCCACCCCAGTCATGTGCATATATTGGCGCGATCGGAGGCGTTTCGCCATGGTTTCGGTGCACGGATGTATCGGAATCGCCGCGCGGCTTCAGTTCGAGCGCATGCGTTTCTCATCCCGGCACCTCCCTTCCGTGCCGGCGCGCCCAGGAGTAAGTTGCGGCGGTGACGGCGTCGGAGTGGACGCCGTTGGTCCGGATTGGGGCTCCGGGCGTCACTCATGGGAGGGGAATGCGATGAAGAAGGCTTTGGCGTGCGCGGTCGTGGCGATCGGGCTGGTGCTCGGCAGCGGCGGAGCCGCGATGGCGGGCGAGGTCAACGGGAACGGCGGGGCGGCGAGCGGCGCCGCGAACTCGGCATCCGAGTGCGCGTTCTCGGGTCAGGACACGCCCGACGCCATCGAGAACCCGCCGGGCGGCCCGGGTTACGATCCGGCGTTCAACGACGACGGCTTCGCGATGCGGGGCAACCAGAAGAACGGTTACCACGGCGTGCAGAACTACGGCATGTTCCAGAAGGCGAAGATCGACATCCCGATCAACCCCGGTGACGCCTGCCGCGGAAATCTGGGGAAGAAGCACTGATCTGACCTCGGCGCCACGCCGCGCCCGCGTGTTCCGGCCCTGTGCCGGGCGCGCGGGTGCGGTCGTCTTCCGGCTTATACCGCAGCATCCAGAACTTTTCAAGAATCCGACTGGACACGGCGCGTCGTGCGACGTATAGTGGGTCTTTGCGCTCTTGGATTCCCCCTGCCCTCATATGGTGGTCGGCTGTGCCTGCGCCCCCTCACGTTCACGTGAGGAGTGCCGCGCGGGTTTCGGGGATGAGGAGCACTCCACCTGACGACAAGGAAACGAGCCCTACGGGCCCACGGAGGTAATCCCCTTGGCTGCTGCGCGCAACGCATCCAACCCCACCACCACCCCGAAGAACGGACGCGGAGCATCCCGCCTCTCGTTCGCCAAGATCTCCGACACGCTGACGGTCCCCGACCTTCTCGCGCTGCAGACCGAGTCGTTCGACTGGCTCGTCGGCAACGAGGCCTGGAAGGCGCGCGTCGCGGACGCGAAGGCCGCCGGTCGCACCGACGTGCCCGAGGTCAGCGGCCTCGAGGAGATCTTCGAGGAGATCTCGCCGATCGAGGACCTGAGCGAGACCATGCAGCTCTCGTTCACGAACCCGTACCTCGAGCCCGAGAAGTACTCCATCGAGGAGTGCAAGGAGCGCGGCAAGACGTACGCGGCCCCGCTCTACGTCGAGGCCGAGTTCATGAACCACCAGACCGGTGAGATCAAGACCCAGACGGTCTTCATGGGCGACTTCCCGCTCCAGACCGACAAGGGCACGTTCATCATCAACGGCACCGAGCGCGTCGTCGTGTCGCAGCTCGTCCGTTCGCCCGGTGTCTACTTCGACAAGACCCCCGACAAGACGTCCGACAAGGACATCGTGTCGGCGCGCGTCATCCCGTCGCGCGGCGCCTGGCTCGAGTTCGAGATCGACAAGCGCGACCAGGTCGGCGTCCGCATCGACCGCAAGCGCAAGCAGTCGGTCACCGTCTTCCTGAAGGCCCTCGGCCTCACCAGCGAGGACATCCTCGCCGAGTTCGCCGGCTTCGACTCGATCGAAGAGACCCTGTCGAAGGACACGATCCTCACCAAGGAGGACGCGCTCCGCGACATCTACCGCAAGCTCCGTCCGGGCGAGCAGGTCGCCGCCGAGGCCGCCCGCGCGCTCCTGGACAACTTCTACTTCAACCCGAAGCGCTACGACCTCGCCAAGGTCGGCCGGTACAAGATCAACCACAAGCTCGGTCTCGACAAGCCGCTCACCGACTCGGTGCTGACGGTCGACGACATCGTCGCGACGATCAAGTACCTCGTGCGCCTGCACCGCGGCGACGTGACGTTCGACGGCGTGCGCGGCGGCAAGCCGGCCGAGATCCGTCTCGACGTCGACGACATCGACAACTTCGGCAACCGTCGCATCCGCGCGGTCGGCGAGCTCATCCAGAACCAGGTCCGCACCGGTCTGTCGCGCATGGAGCGCGTCGTCCGCGAGCGCATGACCACGCAGGACATCGAGGCGATCACGCCGCAGACCCTGATCAACGTCCGCCCCGTCGTGGCCGCGATCAAGGAGTTCTTCGGAACGTCGCAGCTGTCGCAGTTCATGGACCAGAACAACCCGCTCGCGGGTCTGACCCACAAGCGCCGCCTCTCGGCCCTCGGCCCCGGCGGTCTGTCGCGTGAGCGCGCAGGCGTCGAGGTCCGCGACGTCCACCCGTCGCACTACGGCCGCATGTGCCCCATCGAGACGCCGGAAGGCCCGAACATCGGTCTGATCGGCTCGCTCGCCTCGTTCGCGCGCATCAACGCGTTCGGCTTCATCGAGACGCCGTACCGTCGTGTCGTCGAGGGCAAGGTCACCGACCAGATCGACTACCTGACCGCCTCGGAGGAGAGCGACTACATCGTCGCCCAGGCCGGTGTCGAGCTGAAGGCCGACGGCAGCTTCGCGCAGGACCGCGTCCTCGCCCGTCGCGGCAACGGCGGCGAGGTCGACCTCTTCCACTCGGAGGAGATCGGCTACATGGACGTCTCGCCGCGCCAGATGGTGTCGGTGGCGACCTCGCTCATCCCGTTCCTCGAGCACGACGACGCCAACCGCGCCCTCATGGGTGCGAACATGCAGCGCCAGGCCGTTCCGCTTCTCCGCTCGGAGTCGCCGGTGGTCGGCACGGGCATGGAGGGCTTCGCCGCGATCGACGCCGGTGACGTCGTCACCGCCGACAAGGCCGGTGTCGTCGTCGAGGTCTCGGCCGACGTCGTGACCGTCCAGCTCGACGAGGGCGGCACCCAGGACTACTTCCTGCGCAAGTTCGACCGCTCGAACCAGGGCACGTCGTACAACCAGCGTGTGGTCGTCTCGGCCGGTGAGCGCGTCGAGGCCGGCGAGGTCATCGCCGACGGTCCCGCGACCGAGAACGGCGAGCTCGCCCTCGGCAAGAACCTCCTCGTCGCGTTCATGACGTGGGAGGGTCACAACTTCGAGGACGCGATCATCCTCAGCCAGGACCTGGTGAAGGACGACACCCTCTCCTCGATCCACATCGAGGAGTACGAGGTCGACGCCCGCGACACGAAGCTCGGCAAGGAGGAGATCACGCGTGACCTCCCCAACGTCAGCCCCGACCTCCTGAAGGACCTCGACGAGCGCGGCATCATCCGCATCGGCGCCGAGGTGCGTCCCGGCGACATCCTCGTCGGCAAGGTCACGCCGAAGGGCGAGACCGAGCTGTCGGCCGAGGAGCGCCTGCTCCGCGCGATCTTCAACGAGAAGAGCCGCGAGGTCCGCGACACGTCGCTGAAGGTGCCCCACGGTGAGCAGGGCACGATCATCGCGGTCAAGGAGTTCAACGCCGAGGACGGCGACGACGAGCTCGGCTCGGGCGTCAACCGCCGCGTCGTGGTCTACATCGCCCAGAAGCGCAAGATCACCGAGGGTGACAAGCTCGCCGGCCGTCACGGCAACAAGGGCGTCATCGCGAAGATCCTCCCCGTGGAAGACATGCCGTTCCTCGCGGACGGCACGCCGGTCCAGGTCATCCTGAACCCGCTCGGCATCCCCGGTCGAATGAACTTCGGCCAGGTCCTCGAGCTCCACCTCGGCTGGATCGCCAAGCAGGGCTGGAAGGTCGAGGGCACCCCCGAGTGGGCCGCCCAGCTGCCCGAGCAGGCCTTCGAGGCTCCGGCCGGCACCAAGGTCGCCACGCCGGTGTTCGACGGCGCGTTCGAGGCCGAGATCGCGGGTCTGCTCGACTCGACGAACCCGACCCGCGACGGCGAGCGCCTGATCGACTCGTCGGGCAAGACGCAGCTGTTCGACGGTCGCTCCGGCGAGCCGTTCCCGGCTCCGATCTCGGTCGGCTACATGTACATCCTGAAGCTGCACCACCTCGTGGACGACAAGATCCACGCGCGCTCGACGGGTCCGTACTCGATGATCACCCAGCAGCCGCTCGGTGGTAAGGCGCAGTTCGGTGGCCAGCGCTTCGGTGAGATGGAGGTGTGGGCCCTCGAGGCCTACGGCGCCGCGTACGCGCTCCAGGAGCTCCTCACGATCAAGTCCGACGACATCCTCGGCCGCGTCAAGGTCTACGAGGCGATCGTCAAGGGCGAGAACATCCAGGAGCCCGGCATCCCCGAGTCGTTCAAGGTGCTCATGAAGGAGATGCAGTCGCTCTGCCTGAACGTCGAGGTCCTCTCGGCCGACGGCACCGCTGTCAACCTCCGCGACACCGACGATGACGCCTTCCGCGCCGCTGAAGAGCTCGGCATCAACATCTCCAGCCGCTTCGAGTCCTCGTCGATCGACGAGATCTAAGCGCGCCAGGTAACGAACGAATTTCCGACACAGGAGAACCAGTGCTCGAATCAACCACTTTCGATCAGCTTCGCATCGGCCTGGCCACCGCTGACGACATCCGTCGTTGGTCCTACGGCGAGGTCAAGAAGCCCGAGACCATCAACTACCGCACCCTGAAGCCCGAGAAGGATGGTCTGTTCGGCGAGCAGATCTTCGGACCCTCGCGCGACTGGGAGTGCGCGTGCGGCAAGTACAAGCGCGTCCGCTTCAAGGGCATCGTCTGCGAGCGCTGCGGCGTCGAGGTCACCAAGTCCTCGGTCCGCCGTGAGCGCATGGGCCACATCGAGCTCGCCGCGCCCGTCACGCACATCTGGTACTTCAAGGGCGTGCCCTCGCGCCTCGGGTACCTGCTCGACATGGCGCCGAAGGACCTCGAGAAGGTCATCTACTTCGCCGCCTACATGGTGATCTCGGTCGATCAGGACGCTCGCCACCGCGACCTGTCGACGCAGGAGAACAACATCCGCCTCGAGCTGAAGACGCTCGCCGACCGCCGCGACGCGCGTGTGGCCGCTCGCCTCCAGAAGCTGGAGGAGGAGCTCGCCGCGCTCGAGGAGGAGGGTGCCAAGGCCGACCAGAAGAAGAAGGTCAAGGACGCCGCCGAGAAGGAGATGGCGTCGATCCGCAAGGGCACCGACGACCAGATCACGCGTCTCGAGAAGGTGTGGGAGGACTTCCGCACGCTCGAGGTCGGCCAGCTCAAGGGCGAGGACGAGATCTTCCACGAGCTCCAGGACCGCTTCGGTCAGTACTTCGAGGCCCACATGGGCGCGGAGTCGATCAAGCGTCGCCTCGAGGCGTTCGACCTGGCGGCCGAGGCCGACAGCCTGCACCTGCAGATCTCCGAGGGCAAGGGCCAGCGCAAGATCCGTGCGATCAAGCGCCTGAAGGTCGTCAACTCGTTCCTGCAGACCGGCATGTCGCCGGCCTCGATGGTGCTCGACGTCGTCCCGGTGATCCCGCCGGAGCTGCGCCCGATGGTGCAGCTGGACGGTGGCCGCTTCGCGACCTCCGACCTGAACGACCTGTACCGCCGCGTGATCAACCGCAACAACCGCCTCCGTCGCCTGATCGACCTCGGTGCCCCCGAGATCATCGTCAACAACGAGAAGCGCATGCTGCAGGAGGCCGTCGACGCGCTGTTCGACAACGGCCGCCGCGGTCGCCCCGTCACCGGTACCGGCAACCGCGCCCTCAAGTCCCTGAGCGACATGCTCAAGGGAAAGCAGGGTCGCTTCCGCCAGAACCTGCTCGGCAAGCGCGTGGACTACTCGGGCCGTTCGGTCATCATCGTGGGTCCGCAGCTCAAGCTCCACCAGTGCGGTCTGCCCAAGCAGATGGCGCTCGAGCTGTTCAAGCCGTTCGTGATCAAGCGCCTGATCGACCTCGGTCACTCGCAGAACATCAAGGCGGCCAAGCGCGCCGTCGAGCGCACGCGTCCCGAGGTCTGGGACGTGCTCGAGGAGATCATCCGCGAGCGTCCCGTGCTGCTCAACCGTGCACCCACGCTGCACCGCCTCGGCATCCAGGCCTTCGAGCCGCAGCTCGTCGAGGGCAAGGCCATCCAGCTGCACCCGCTCGTCTGCGCCGCCTTCAACGCGGACTTCGACGGTGACCAGATGGCCGTGCACCTGCCGCTGTCGGTCGAGGCCCAGGCCGAGGCCCGCATCCTGATGCTCGCCTCGAACAACATCCTCAAGCCGTCGGACGGCCGCCCGGTGACCCTGCCCTCGCAGGACATGATCATCGGTCTGCACCACCTGACCACGGTCATCGAGGGTGCTGCCGGCGAGGGCCGCGTGTTCGGTTCGGTCGGCGAGGCGATCCTGGCCAAGGACGAGGGCACCCTCGACCTGCAGGCCAAGGTCCGCATCCGCATCCCGGGTCTCGCGTTCCTCGAAGGCGAAGCCCCCGAGGGCTACGAGCGCCACGGCCTCGTGGACGCCTCGCTCGGCCAGGCGATCTTCAACGACACGCTCCCCAAGGGCTACCCGTTCGTCCGCGAGCAGGCAGACAAGGGCAAGCTGTCGCAGATCGTGAACAAGCTCGCCGAGGAGTACCCGAAGGTGGAGGTCGCAGCATCCCTCGACCGCATCAAGGACGCGGGCTTCTACTGGGCCACCCGTTCGGGTGTCACCGTGGCGCTCAGCGACATCCTCACGCCCCCGAACAAGGGCGAGATCGTCGCGGGCTACGAGAAGCAGGCCGCGAAGGTCCAGGCGCAGTTCGAGAAGGGTCTCACCACCGACGCCGAGCGTCGTCAGGAGCTCATCAAGATCTGGACCGAGGCGACCGACGAGGTCCAGAAGGCGATGCGCGACCACTTCCCGGCCGACAACACCATCAACCGCATGGTCTCGTCGGGCGCCCGTGGTAACTGGCTGCAGATCCGCAACATCGCGGGTATGCGAGGCCTGGTGAACAACCCGAAGGGTGAGATCATCCCGCGCCCGATCATCTCCTCGTACCGCGAGGGTCTGTCGGTGGCGGAGTACTTCATCGCGACGCACGGTGCCCGTAAGGGTCTGGCCGACACGGCCCTCCGTACCGCCGACTCGGGCTACCTGACCCGTCGCCTCGTGGACGTCTCGCAGGATGTCATCATCCGCGAGGAGGACTGCAGCACGACCAAGGGCCTCGAGTTCACCATCGCCGCTCCCGGTGCCGACGGCACGCTGGTGCGCGACGCGAACGTCGAGAACTCGGTGTTCGCCCGCACGCTCGCGGCCGACGCGGTCGACCCGAAGGGCGAGGTCGTCGCCTCGGCCGGTGAGGACGTCGGCGACGTGCTCATCGACAAGCTGGTCGCGGCGGGTGTCGAGTCCATCAAGGTGCGCTCGGTGCTCACGTGCGACTCGGCTGTCGGCGTCTGCGCGAAGTGCTACGGCCGTTCGCTCGCGACCGGAAAGATCGTCGACATCGGCGAGGCCGTCGGCATCATCGCGGCCCAGTCGATCGGTGAGCCCGGCACGCAGCTGACGATGCGTACCTTCCACACCGGTGGCTCGGCGTCGGCAGACGACATCACGCAGGGTCTTCCCCGCGTGCAGGAGCTGTTCGAGGCCCGCACCCCGAAGGGTGCGTCGCCGATCGCCGAGGCCGACGGCCGCATCACGATCGACGAGACCGACAAGGCCAAGAAGGTCATCCTCACGCCCGACAACGGCGACGAGCCGCACGTCTACCCGGTCCTGAAGCGCGCGACGCTCCTGGTCGAGGACGGACAGCACGTCACCGTCGGTCAGCCGATCCTGGTCGGCACGCTCGACCCCAAGGAGGTCATGCGTGTCATGGGTGCCCGCGAGGTGCAGAAGTACCTCGTGAACGGCGTCCAGGGCGTGTACCGCTCGCAGGGTGTGCCGATCCACGACAAGCACATCGAGGTCATCGTCCGTCAGATGCTGCGGAAGGTCACCGTGGTCGACCACGGCGACACCACGCTGCTGCCGGGTGAGCTGGTCGACTTCAAGAAGTACCAGACCATCAACCGCGAGGCGGTCGGCGAGGGCAAGCGCCCCGCGTCGGGTCGTCCCGAGCTGATGGGTATCACGAAGGCGTCGCTCGCGACCGAGTCGTGGCTGTCGGCCGCGTCGTTCCAGGAGACCACCCGCGTCCTGACGCAGGCGGCCATGGAGGGCAAGAGCGACCCGCTCATGGGCCTCAAGGAGAACGTCATCATCGGAAAGCTCATCCCCGCCGGAACCGGACTCGCGAAGTACCGCGATGTCACGGTCGAGGCGACGGAGGAGGCCAAGAGCGAGCGGTACCCCAACCGCATCTTCGCCTCGGACGGCGCGTACACCGACGCCGACCTGAGCTACGTCGACTTCGACAGCTTCTCCACGGACGGTTTCACCACCGACTACAACTGAGTCCCGGGTCTGAAAGACCCTGACGCTCGAACGAGAGGCCCCGGCATCGCCGGGGCCTCTCGCCGTTGACGGGACGGATGCCTCAGCCTGCGGCGTCCTCGGAGGCCCCGCGCGCGCCGCGGCGCAGCATCCGTCTCTCCGGCTTACCGTGGAGACGGAGGTGGGGGCCCCATGGCGAGGATCGGTGGACGCAACTCGTGGATCGCCGTGCCCGCGGGGATGCTGTGCGCCGCGGTCGTCGCCTCGCTCGTGTGGCTGGCGCTGCCGATGGTCCCGGTGGCCGTCGCGTGGGTCGGCGACACGCTGCGCAGTGCCACCGCGCCGCGGCCCGAGGCGACGCCTGTGCAGACGCCCGCCCGGATCGCGGCGGACGGCGGCGCGATCGACTGCCGCACGCTGTACTCCGACGACCTCTGGAACGAGCTGACGTGGCGGGAGGGATCGCTGCTCAACCAGTCGACGGCGGCTCCTGCGACGGCGGCGGCGGCGTTCGCCGATGCCGCCGCGCCCGACGTGCTGGTGACGTGCACCTGGCGGTTCGACTCGGGCGGGATCGTCACCACCCTGTCGAAGGTGGACGCCGACGCCGCCACGATCGCCGAGGCCGCGCTGGCGGGCGACGGGTTCTCCTGCCGGACGGCGGACGCCGCCACCGTCTGCGACCGCACGCGGGGCGCGGTGCTCGAGGAGCACACCCTCCGCGACGGACTGTGGCTCGTGAGCGTCGAGACGGCGTGGCACCCCGACGACTACGGCCCGCGGCTCGACCACACGGTCTGGGGCTGACTCAGCCGAAGATGCTCGCGACGACGGCTGCCGTGTAGCCGGCGGGCGCGAGGTTCGAGTACTGCGTGTCGATGAGGATGTCGTCGCGCCAGAACAGCGTGCGTCCGTCGGTGACCGGGTACGTCTCGTTCGGCCAGGTCTTCTCGCAGCGCGTGCCGCCATCGGGGGTGTAGCACGTGTAGCCCTCGTCGGTGACGAGCTTGTTGAGCATGTCGAGCGCCGGCCCCCGCGACATGGAGGAGATCTTGGTGACCAGACCCGTCGTGTCGGCGGCGGGGTCGCGCCACACGCACACCAGACTGCCGTCGGGCTGCGCTCCCGATGCGCCGAAGGCGGGGTCGTTGAGCGGCACGCCCTCGAGCTGAGCGAGTACGTCGGCGGTCAGGATCGCGCGGCAGTCGTCGGGGATCTCCGCGCTCGCGGTGGGCGACGGCGTCGGGGTGGGCGTCGCCGATCCGGACGCCGACGTGGACGGTGTGGGCGTGAAGGTGAGTCCGCCCCCCGAGGGCGCGTCGGGTGCGCACGCCGTCAGCGCGGCGAGTGCGAAGAGAGTGGATGCCGCGGCCGCGGCGACCCGGAACGCCCGTGGTGCCATGGGCTCAGGGTAGTGGGCGGGCGCGTATTCCCCCGGCACGCCTCCGTCGTGTGCGCGGAACCGCGGGCTACTCTGCCTCTGCGGGGATGAGCCCTGCGTGAGGAGTGCCTGCGATGAGTGACCCCAAGTCGTCCTACGGCGAGCCCGTCGACGAGCCCAACGGCGTCGACGACGTCGTCGGCCGTGCGAACGAAGGTCTCGCCGACGCCGAGGCCGCCCGCCGTGACACCGGCGCCACCGAGACTCCTGCCGCAGAGACCCCCGCCGACGAGACCGAGGCATCTCGCACCGCCGACGCGGAGGCGTCCGCCGAGGCTCCCTCGACCACCGCCGAGGCGCCGGCCGCCGCCGAGCCCGACCCGTGGGACTCGCCGGAGGCGGCCACGCTGGACTACACGTCCACCGCGACGCCCGCTCCCGCCGCCGACGACTCGCCCACCGTGGTGGTCCCGCCGGTCGTGACCCCGAGCGAGCCCGTCGTCGCCGAGCCCGCGGTCGTCGCCGCGGCCGCCGCCCCGCAGCCGATCTTCGTGCAGGCGCCCGAGGCTCCGCGTCCGCGGGGCAACCGCGCCGCCGCCGGAGCCATCGGCCTGCTCGCCGCCGTCGCGTTCGCTGTGCTCTACCTCGCGGTGTGGCTCGGCGTCGACGCGATCAAGGGCGACGTCACCGGCGCGAACGTCGGCACGACCGCCCTCGAGGCACTCGCGACCTGGTCGCTCTGGGTGCCCGTCGTCGTGTTCTTCATCGGCTTCTGGCTGCTCGGCGCGATCATCAACCGCGGCCGCTGGGGCCACTGGGTGGTCTTCGGCATCCTCGTGGGCGTCGCCGCCTACGGCGGGCACATCCTGGGCGCGCTGTTCCAGGCCCCGTTCTGGAACCTCACCGCCAGCGAGGGCGCCAAGCTCGTCGAGGGCGAGCTGCTGACGCCGCTCGCGATCGCCGCGTTCATCATCGGCCGCGAGCTCACGATCTGGTTCGGCGCGTGGGCCGCCGCGCGGGCGAAGCGCGTCACCGAGCTCAACATCGAGGCGCAGCGCGAGTACGAGCGCACGCTCGAGGCCGGCCCGCAGCTCGTCCGCCAGTAAGCCCCGTCCGCGTCCGTGCCCGCCGACGTAGGCTGGCGGCATGGCCGCTGACGGTTCGGACGGGCCGTCGCAGGGACGCGTGCGACCGCCTGTCGCCCTGGCCTTCGCGACGATGGGCTTCGTCGCGCTCCTCATCTTCGGGCTCGGCATGACCAGTCTGGTGACGGAGGAGGATGTCATCGCGAGCCCCGGGCTCGGACAGGCTCCCGGGATCACCGGCGTCGTGTGCGCGACACTCGCTTTCGCCGGCGGCCTGTGGGCCGCGATCGCACGCGCCGGAAGCCGGACGGATGCTGCGGCCCCGGCGCGCGGCGCCGCACCGGGGTCCGCGGGCGCGGGGTCGAACGCCGGCGCCGGGGCGAGGCATCCGTCGTACTGGGGTGCCGCGTGGACGACCGCCGCGACCTTCCTCGCGTACCTCGCGGGAGTGTGGTTCGGCGCCGTGTTCACCGGTGCCGATCTCGGCGTCGCGACGGCGGTGGTGGGACGCCTCGCGACCACGTGGTTCGGGCTCGTGGTCGCGGCGGCGGCGTTCGTGTCGTCGTGGGCGGGCATCGCGCTCGTGCGCACCCGCGCCCGCCGCCCGAGATGGCCGTGGGAGGACGAGTTCGACGAGTGATCCGGCGGCCGACGGCGCTCGGAACCGCGGAAATCCGCACGAGTGCGGAGGCCGGGCACTAGCGTGGGACGCGTGGAGCGGTCGCTCGAGACCCAGGTCAGCCAGGCGGTGGACGCCTGGCTCGCGTGGGTGCCCCGCTGGGAGCCCGCGACGCACCACGGCCGGACCGCCCCCTGCCGCCGCTGCTTCGGGTCGCCCGTGCTCTCGGCTGCGGGTCTCGGCGCCGACGTGCCGCACGGCGTGCAGCACGGCCTGTCGACCCGCATCAAGACGATCGTCGACCGCTCGGTCGCCGAGTACACGGCGCTGAACCTGCCGATGCTGCAGGCCGAGCTCGATCAGCAGGCCACCCGCAACCGCGCCCGCACCTACCGCCCCGGCGAAGGGCTCGATCCCGAGTTCGAGGGTCTTCCCATGGACCCCGATCCGGTGCCCGGCGCCCCCTTCCTGTTCACGATCGCGGGACTCGCCGAGGAGGCCGACGCGCACGTGCCCGCGCTGCCCCCGCTGAGCGAGGAGGCGAAGGCGGCACTGCGCCAGGAGGTCGGGCTCGCCGACGACTACGCGAACATGGTCGGCCGCGAGGTGTGCACGATCCTGCTGCACCATCGCCTGCGCATCCAGGCCGCGGTGACCGAGTACGTCGAGCCCCAGATCGAGGCGATGCTCGCCGATCTCACGAAGTCGCTCGACGCACCGTTCGACCCCCACGACCCCGGCGACACTCCGCGGCTAGACTGACGCCGGCCCCGTCATTGCGGCACGGTCCGACGCCGGACCGCCGCACGCGCTCCACTCTCCACATCCCTGCTCGCCATGCGGGTTCTCGGGAGGTGGGTTTTGTTAGCATGACCGGGTTTGTTGTCGCCCTGGCGACATGGGTGTGACGGTAGCGGACTGCGGGGAGGTGTGCTGGTGGCTGCACGGCTTCCTTCGGCGCCTCCGATCCTTCCGGGGCTCGCCTACATCCGCCCGCTCGGCTCCGGCGGCTTCGCCGACGTCTTCCTCTACGAGCAGGACATGCCCCGCCGCAACGTCGCGGTGAAGGTCATGCCGAGCGACGTGCGCGACCCGGAGCTGCGGCGGATGTTCAACGCCGAGGCCGACGTGCTCGCGCACCTGTCGGCCCATCCCTCGATCGTGACGGTCTACCAGGCGAGCATCTCGGCCGACGGCCGCCCGTACATCGTGATGGAGTACTGCCCGGGCTCGCTCGCGCAGCGGTACCGGGTCGAGCGCGTCCCCGTCGAGGAGGTGCTCGCGACCGGCGTGCGCATGGCCAGCGCGCTCGAGTCCGCGCACCGCGCCGGCCTCATCCACCGGGACGTCAAGCCGAGCAACATCCTCATCACCACCTTCGGCACCCCGGTGCTCGCCGACTTCGGCATCTCGGCCTCACTGCAGCGCAAGAGCGGCGGCGAGGTGCTCGCGATGTCGATCCCGTGGAGTGCTCCGGAGGTCGTCGCCGAGCAGACGAGCGGCACGGTGACGAGCGAGGTGTGGAGCCTGGGCGCCACGGTCTACTCGCTCCTCGCGGGCCACAGCCCCTTCGAGCGCCGCGAGCGCGGGCAGAACACCAAAGAGCTGCTGCGCAAGCGCATCGCGCGCGCCACCTACGTCGAGATCCCGCGGGCCGACGTTCCGGCGTCGCTGCAGGCCGTGCTGGCGACCGCGATGAGCCGCGACCCCGGTCGCCGGTACGACTCGGCTCGGGCGTTCGGCGAGGCGCTGCGAGAGGTGCAGTCAGGGCTCGGCCTCTCGCCGACACCGCTCGAGATCCCCGACGCGGAGTGGTCCCCGGCATCCGCCCCCGTCGATTTCGCGGATTCGGCGCTGCGAGGACCCGCGCGCTCGCACGTCGAGCGCGACCTCACCCGCAAGACGCGCGCCGGCACCGGCGTCGCGCAGCTCGCCCGCGACGAGGACACCGAGATCTCCGCCCCCGCCCGTCGGCGCGGGCGCGCGGTGCTGCCCTGGGCGATCGGCATCGGAGCGGGGGTCATCGCCGGCGCCGGCGCGGTCGTCGTCGCGCTGATGGCCGCGGGGGTGCTCTGATGCGACGCGGCACCATCGCCGGCATCGTCGCCGCCGGCGCGGTGGTGGCCACCGTCATCGGCATCAGCATCGTGTGGCCGGGGCTCGACGCGCAGGAGACCCCCGACGTCGACACCGCGGTCTGGGCGCTGCAGACCGGCGACGGCCGTCGCTACGCCCGCGTGAACACCTCGGTCGGCGAGCTCGACACCGTGCGCAGCATCAGCAACCCCGACCAGGTGGTGCAGACGGGGGATGCCGCGTACCTCTTCAGCGACAGCTACTCGACGCTCACGCGCATCGACGCCGCGATGCCCACCGACCTCGACGAGGAGGCGCTGCAGTCCTCGCAGAAGACCCCTTCCGGCACGACCGAGGTCGTCACCTCCGGGGACTGGGTCGCCTATCTCACCGACTCGGGCGCCGTCTTCGCGGGACGCCTTTCGAGCGGCACGTCGTCGCAGCTCGACCCGTTCGGCGTGGACGACGAGGATGCCCCGCAGTACACCGCCGAGGCGATCGCCGTCGACGAGCGCGGCATGCTGTTCGCGTACTCGGGCGCCGACGGATCGGTGCTGCGCTACGACATCGGCGAGAGCCAGGTGCGCGCGCGCGACGCATTCGACCCCGACGGCCTCGATACGCCGGCCATCACGGCGGCGGGCGACACGTGGGCGGTGGTCGACACCGAGGACGGCGACGTGTGGCTTCGCGGGCAGGATGCCGCGGCCCGAGCGCCGACGACGGGTGCGGTGGTCGTCGGCGCACCGGACGCGCAGGGCACCTCCGTCTATCTCGCCGACGAGACCGGGCTGGTGCGGGTGCCGGCCGACGGGTCGGCCATGGAGACCCCGGTCGGGGACGGCGCAGGAGCCGTGCTCGGCACACCCGCGCAGCCGGTCGCGCACGGTGGCGAGACCTACGCCGCATGGCTCGGCCAGGGCGACGCGGGCGGTCTGCTGTGGCGCTCGAGCGGCGCCACCGCGCCGCTCGACTACGGCGACGAGACGATGGGCGACCAGCAGCGCCCCGTGTTCGTCTCGAGCGACTCCGCGGTCATCCTCAACGACACCCGCTCGGGGTGGGCCTGGTCGGTGCCCGACGGCGCACTGATCCCGTCGAGCCAGGACTGGAGCCTCGACGACCGCACCGACCCCGACGCCGTTCCCAGCGAAGAGCAGCTGCAGGTCGTGCTCGATCCGAAGCCGCCGATCGCCGAGCCCGACGCGTTCGGCGTGCGTGCGGGCGCCCTCGCCTCGCTGCCGGTGCTCATGAACGACCACGACCCGAACGAGGACGTCCTCACGATCGACCCGGCGTCGATCGCCGGGCTCGACCCCGCGTTCGGAACCGTGTCGGTGACCGACGACGACCAGCGCCTCGCCCTCCGGGTGCAGCCCGGCGCGACGGGATCGGCGACCTTCTCGTACGCGGTCACCGACGGCACCACCGAGAGCGGCCTCATGTCCGACCCGACGTCGGTCACGGTGACGGTGGCGGACGCCGCCGCCGACTCGGCGCCGGAATGGTGCGGCGTCGAGCGATGCCTCGTCGAATGGCCCGAACCCGAGGTCGCCCGGGGCGGCACGGTGACCGTGCCGGTGCTGCCGGGCTGGGTCGACCCGGAGGGCGACCCCCTGCTGCTCCTGTCGGTCGAGAACAAGAGCGGCGTCGGCAGCGTCGCGGCGACGCCCGGCGGCGACGTCGTCTACCAGCACGACGACGCCGGTGACGGCGGGGAGCAGCTCGTGGAGCTCGAGGTGACGGTCGCCGACACCCAGGGCGGGACGACCGTGAAGCCGCTCATGATCAAGGTCTCGCCGCAGCCTCAGCTCGCGGCGCAGTCGTTCGCCGTCACCGACACCGTCGCATCCGGGATCACCGTCGACGTCGCCGACCACGTCACGGGCACCGCGGGCACGCTGTCTCTGGAATCGGTGCGGGTGCTCGACGATGCCGCGGCCACGGCGACGGCTGTCAGCGGCTCGACCTCGTTCGACTTCGCGGCGAAGAGTCCCGGCACGTTCCGCGTCGACTTCACGGTGACCGACGGCGTGAGCGAGGCGAGCGCCACGGCCCGCATCACCCTGCTGCCCGCGGACGCGCCGGCCCAGCTGGCCACGTCGCCGGTGGTCGCGTTCGTGCACCCTCAGCAGGACGCGACCCTCGAGATCTTCGACGCCGTCTCGAACCCGACGCGCCGCGTGCTGCTGCTGAGCGACGTCGTCGCGCGGGCGGACGACGGCGCCACGCTGTCGGTCGACGCCGTCGGCCAGAACCACCTCCGCGTGTCGGGGACCACCGCCGACGGCGCCGCCGGACGACTCGGCACCGTCTCGTATGTGGTGAGCGACGGCACCGAGGACGCGGGCGCGAGCGTCGAAGGCGAGGCGACGGTCTACCTGCTGCCACCCGCGCCCGAGCTCGCGCCGATCGCCGTCGACGATGCCGTGATGGTGCGCGCCGGCGCCCAGATCGACATCCCGGTGCTCGACAACGACATCTCGCCTGCCGGCGGCAGGCCGACTCTGAACCCGGCCTCGGTGAGCTCGTCGTCGGAGGGCGCGCTCGCCTTCGCGTCGGGCGACCTGCTCCGCTACCTCGCTCCCGACGAGCCCGGGCAGTACGCGATCGAGTACTCCGTGTTCACGACGGGCGCTCCGGCGCTCGCGGACACCGCGACGGTGCGGGTGACGGTGATCGACGCGGAGGCCAACCGCGCCCCCACCGCCGACACCCTCGAGGGCCGCGTGCTCAGCGGCCAGTCGACCCTCATCGAGTTCGACGACTTCGGCACCGACCCCGACGGCGACGTCGTGACCCTCGACCGCATCGTCGAGCAGCCCGCCCGGGGCGCGGCCACCATCACGGCCGACGGCGGATCGATCATGTACACGAGCGTGCCCGGCGACAGCGGTCAGGTGTCGTTCCGCTACCGCGTCGTGGACGCGTTCGGTGCGACCGCCGACGGGACGGTGCGCATCGGCGTGCTCGACAGCCAGGCCAACCCGAGCCCGGTCACGTTCACCGACTACGTGCAGGTGCAGGCCGGTGAGGGCAACACGATCCGCGTCAGTCCGCTCTCCAACGACGTCGACCCGACCTTGGGCGAGCTGCGGGTCACCGATATCCGTCCCGACGTGCCGGCGACGCTCGTGGACGGCAGCGCCAACCCCGAGTTCGCACGGCTGAACGAACAGATCGTGGGGGCGGACGACACCACGGTGCGGATCGCGGCGGGGGACGAGCCCGCGACGATGTCGTTCCTCTACGACGTCGAGTCCTCCTCCGGCAACACGGGACGCGGTCTCATCGTGGTGCGCGTGGTGCGCGAGAACGTCCCCGACTTCCCGGTCGTCGCCGACACCAACCTCACCGTCGAGACCCGTGAGGGCTTCCCTCGGGGAGTCGACGTGCTGGGCGGCAAGGTCACCTGGTCGGGCGGCGACGTCGACGACCTCGAGCTGTCGCTGTGGGGCGATCCCGACGGCGTCTCGGTGCGGGGCACGCAGCTGCGGGGCGAGCTCCCCGACACCACCCGGCTGATCCCGTTCGCGGTGACCGGTGAGGGCACCGCCGGCGAGGTGACGTCCTACGGCTTCCTCCGCGTGCCGGGCGAGAACGACCTGGCGCTGACGCTGCGCGCGAACGCCGCCTCGCCCGAGGTCACCGAGCTCGAGTCCACCACCTTCGACATGGCGGGCCTCGTCGCGCGCCCCCGGGGGGCGGTGGTCGAGCTCGGCGAGGACGTGCGGGCATCCGGCGCCCGTCCCGAGGCGTCCTGCACCGTCGAGTCGGGCACCGTGGTGCGCTACGACGCGGGTTCGGGCGCACCGTGGGTCGACGCCTGCCAGGTGCCCGTGCGCCTGACCGGCCAGGAGGACTGGACCTACCTCTCGGTGCCGATCGTGGTGCACCCGCGCGACCCGCAGCCGGAGCTTCGGCCGGGATCCATCACGGTCGGCCCCGGTGAGACCGCGACCTTCGACCTCCGGAACATGACCACGTGGCAGCTGCGCCCGGATTGGGACGGGATCGTCTACGCGACCGAGCACGCGGGCACCGCGTTCGAGGTCACGCAGGAGGGCTCCATCGTGACCGTGACCGGCGCGGACCGTGCCGTCCCGGGCTCCGAGGAGGCCGTGCTCGTCTCCGTCACGAGCCACACCTCGGTGACCCCTGCGCGGCTCATCCTCCGCGTCGGCGCCGCGCCGTCGACGCTTCCGCAGGGCGGCTCGGTCGTGCAGCAGTGCTCGCAGGCCGCGGGGTCGTCGTGCACGATCCCCGTGATCGGCGCGGGCGGCGAGGTCAATCCGCTGCCCCGCACTCCGCTCGACGTCGTCGACGTGCGCCCGACGGGCGCGTGCGTCGGGGTGGGCTTCCAGGTGGCGTCGGCGACGTCGATCACCGCGACGTGGACGACGGATGCCCCGGGCGCGACGTGCACCGCCACGTTCTCGGTACGCGACGCCCAGGGTCGCGTGACGAACGCCGAACGCGACGGCCGCGTGCTGCTCGACCTGCTCGGATTCCCGAAGACGCCCGCGAGTATCACCCAGACGGCATATGCCGATGGAGCGGTGACTCTGAGGGTCGATCCGGGCGAGGCTCGACTGGCGTACCCGGCGCTCACCGGCTTCGTCATCCGCTCGGGCGGGCAGGAGGTCGCGCGGTGCACCGCGGACGGCGTGTGCCCCGCGGTCGCCGCGCCCAACGGCGAGCAGCGCACCTATGACGCCTGGGCCGTCAACGCCGTGGGCGAGTCGAAGGCAGGCGTGCGCACCGTCGCGTGGGCGTACGACGCGCCGCTCGCGCCCGCGAGCGTGATCGCCGCCCCGGTCCCCACCGGTGACGGTGCGGGCGGCATCGTGTCTCTCGTCATCGACGGGATCGAGGCCGGCGAGACCGGCAGCCTCGAGATCGCGAGTCCCGCCGGCGAGACGGTGCGGGTGCCGGTGAACCGCAACCAGACGCGCGTCGAGGTGCCCTGGTTCCGCGTGGGCAGCAACACCGGCACGATCGTGACGATCACCCCCTACTCGCGCTTCGACCTCCCGCCCGGGCTCGGCGGGAGCGCGTCGGGCGGGGCCGCGACGGTGCAGACCAACGGCATCGGCAGCCCGCTGTCGCCGCAGCTGACGCTCAGCTCGGTGTCCAACGGCGACGGCACCGCGACGGTGACGGCGCGCGCCTCCGCACAGCGCAATGGCGACGGCTCGGAGCTGCGCTACGGGATCGTGCAGGACGGTCAGCGCTGCACCGTGACCGAGGACGGCGCGACGGCCACCTTCCCCGGCCTCACCGACGGCGAGGAGTACACGTTCCGCGCGTGCGTCGAGTCGTGGGAAGACGGCACGTCGTTCGGCCGCGCGGAGGTCACTCAGAGTGTGCGCGCCTTCCAGTCCGGCAAGGCGCCGCAGAGCTGGACGTTCGTCGTCGACGGCACGCCGAACGTCCAGTCGCAGCGCGCCGACTGGGTGATCCGCCAGAACCCGACCTCGACCGAGGGGCTCCCCAACCGCAATCACGCCGAGTTCCAGGGCTGGGGCGGGAGCACCTCGGTCTTCGGTCAGGATCCCGCCATCCAGGTGCGCTACGTGCACGACTTCTGGGGCACCGTCACCCCGTGGTCGACCGTGACGCCGCGCGCCGGCAGCGCTCCGTACCAGGTGCAGGCGAACTGGACGGTAACCTCCTGCGTCGGCGGCAGCCCGCTCGCCTATCGCGGCCAGTCGTCGAACGCCCCGAACGGCTCATCGGCGGTGTTCACGTTCGGCAACGCCGGCCTGCGCTACTACGACAAGCAGGACCGGCTCCTCACCCACGCCGCCGGCACGTGGGACGTGCCGCAGGGCGCGGTCCGCGTCGACGGCATCTCGGTGTCCGTGAACTGGGACGCCCAGGGCTGGGGTCTGGCCCCCGTGAGCACCGAGTTCTCGGCGATCTGCCAGCCGGGCAACGGCAACCCGGAACCGCCGCCCACACCCTGAGCGGCAGCATCCGCTCTCCCCACGATCTTCCCCACACGACGAAGGACGACACCACATGACGATCACGCAGGAGCAGGCCGACTGGTTCGCGCAGACGTTCGGGCAGATCGCCGACAACGTCGAGCGCGCCGTCCTCGGCAAGCGCCATGTCGTCGAGCTCGTGCTCACCGCGATGCTCAGCGACGGGCACGTGCTCCTCGAGGACGTGCCGGGGACCGGCAAGACCTCGCTGGCGCGGGCGATGGCGCAGTCGGTGCAGGGCACGAACACGCGCATCCAGTTCACGCCCGACCTGCTGCCGAGCGATATCACGGGGCTCAGCGTCTACGACCAGAAGGAGGGCGTCTTCGAGTTCCACGCCGGCCCGATCTTCGCGAACATCGTGCTCGCCGACGAGATCAACCGCGCGAGCCCGAAGACGCAGTCCGCCCTCCTCGAGGTGATGGAGGAGGGACGCGTCACGATCGACGGCGTCTCGCGGGAGGCGGGCGTGCCGTTCCTCGTGCTCGCGACGCAGAACCCCGTCGAGCAGGCGGGCACCTACCGCCTGCCCGAGGCTCAGCTCGACCGCTTCATGATGCGCACGTCGCTCGGCTACCCCGACCACGCGGCGACCGTGCGCATCCTCGACGGGGCGGCCGTGGCGACCGCCGAGCTCACGCCGATCATCACGCCGCAGGCGCTCGTCGGCATGGCCGATCTCGCCGCCGATGTGTACGTCGACGCGCTCGTGCTCGACTACATCGCCCGCCTGGTCGACAGCACGCGCACAGCCGACGAGGTGCGCCTGGGCGTCAGCATCCGTGGCGCGCTCGCCCTGACGCGCGCCGCCCGCACGCGGGCCGCGTCGCAGGGCCGCACCTACGCGACCCCCGACGACGTCAAGACGCTCGCCGTGCCCGTGCTGTCGCACCGCCTGATCCTTCACCCCGAAGCCGAGTTCGACGGCGTCACCCCCGAGACCGTGGTCGGGCAGGTGCTGCTCGACGTGGCACCGCCCTCGAGGCGCGAAGCGGTATGACGAGCCCCGAGCGCCGCGGCGGCGCCACCGGAACGGTGGAGCCGCGCATCACGCGCACCGTCCAGTCCACCGGCACGACCGGCCGCACGCACGTGACCGCCACGGCCACGAGCGTCGGCGAGTCGCGCCGCGGGCGCGCCTTCGTGCGCGCCGCGGTGTGGTGGACCGGCGTGTGGCGGGCGGCGGGCTCGGGCATCACGACCGCGGCCGAGTGGGCCGCTCAGACCATCCGGCCGGCCGGAGCCCTGGTGGCCCTTGCGGCGACCGTGGGACTCGTGCTCGGAGTCGTCTTCGGCTGGGTGGAGTTCATGGTCGCGGGCGCGGCATCCGTCGTCCTCATCGTCGCCGCCGTGCCGTTCCTGTTCGGCGCCCGCGCGTACGACGTCGACCTGTCGCTGACGCACGAGCGGATCGTCGCCGGCGAGGGCGTCACCGGCCGCATCGACGTGCGAAACGACGGCCGCCGCACGGCGCTGCCGGGCCGCATCGACATCCCGGTCGGAGCTGGCCTCGTCGAATTCGGCGTGCCGCTGCTGCGACCGGGGAACGCCGTCGAGCAGCCGCTCGACATCCCGGGTCTCCCGCGCGGCATCGTGAGGGTCGGCCCGGCGACGACGGTGCGCAGCGACCCGATCGGGATGCTGCGCCGCGAGCACTCGTTCCATGACGTGCACGACCTCTACGTCCACCCCCGCACGGCCGCGCTCCCGTCCACGAGCGCGGGGCTCATCCGCGACCTCGAAGGCGCGCCGACGCGCCGTCTGGTCGACGCCGACATGTCGTTCCACGCCATCCGCGAGTACGCGCCCGGCGATTCGCGCCGCCAGATCCACTGGCGGTCGACGGCCAAGACCGGGCGGCTGATGGTGCGTCAGTACGAGGAGTCGCGGCGCTCGCGCATGGCGGTGGTCCTCGCGGCCTGGGAAGCCGAGTACGCGGACGCCGACGAATTCGAGCTGGCCGTGTCGTGCGCGGCCTCGCTGGGCCTGCGCGCCGTCCATGACGCCCGCGACGTGCAGATCGTGACCGGATCGGAGATCCCGCGGGTGGTGCGCGGACGCCTGCGCGCGATCCGGCACATCCCCGCCGCGGCGCCGCGCCCCATGCTGGACGGCTTCAGCGGCGTCGAGCTGCTCGAGAGCACGATGCCCGTGGGCGAGGTGTGCCGCCTGGCCGCCGAGTCGGGCGAGCGGCTGTCGATCGCGTTCGTCGTGGTCGGCTCGCGCGTGCCGCTGACGAGGCTGCAGCAGGCGGCCCTGGCGTTCCCGGCCGACACCGCGGTCGTCGGCCTCATCTGCGACGAGCGCGCGCACCCGCGCATGCAGCCGCTGTCGGGCATGACGGTGCTCACCGTCGGAACCCTCGAAGACCTCTCGGGCCTCCTGCTGCGGGGAGCGACATCGTGAGCGGGCCGATCCCCATGATGGAGCGGATGGATGCTGCGCCCCGCGGTGCGGCCGAAACCCTGGGCGTGCGCGCACCGCGGTTCGTGGCCCGCGTGTGGGTCGGCGCCGGGTTCGCCGCGGTGATCGCCGTCGTCGCGGCCGTCGCCGCGTGGCCGATCTACCGCTCGGGCACCTTCGCGCTCCTCGTGCTGGTGGGCACCCTGGTCGGCGGCGGGATCGCCGCCGTCGCGTGGTGGCGCCGCTGGAGCAGCTGGACCGCGGCCGGTGCGCTGGCGCTCGCGGTGCTGATCCTCGGCGTGCCGCTCGCCGTGCCCTCGCGCCTCGGCACGCCCGACGACCTCGTGCGGGGTCTCGGCGAGCTGGCGAGCGGCCTGGTGCTCGGCTGGAAGGACCTCGTCACCGTCGAGCTGCCGGTGGGCTCGTACCGCAACCTGCTCGTCCCCGCGCTGGTGGTGTTCCTCATCGGAACGTGCACGGTGCTGCTGCTCGCCTGGCGCGAGGATCGCGCGGCCTACGCGGCGGTTCCGGTGGCGCTCGGGATGGTGACATTCGGGCTCTTCTTCGGCCGTACGACCGTGAGCGCCCCGCTCGAGGTCGGCCCGGTGTTCCTCTACGCGCCCGTCGAGACCGCGGTCGGCGTCACCGCCCTCGTGGCGTGCCTGCTCTGGCTGGCCTGGCGCACCCACGACGAGCGCGTCCGCGCACTGCAGCGGGCCGCGGCATCCAGCGGCGTCCGCATCTCGCGGCGCCCCTCCGCGGCCGACCGGCGTCGCACCGCGCTGGGCGCGGGCATGGTCGCGGTCGCCCTGGTGGTCGCGGTGGCGGTCGTGCCGTTCGCCGCGCGCGGCGTGGAGCGCGAGGTGCTGCGCTCGGCCGTCGGCCCCGACATCGACCTGTCGGCCGAGGTGAGTCCGCTTTCGCAGTACCGTGCGCTGTTCGCCGACGCCCGCGCCGACGACGTGCTGTTCACGGTCGAGCCCGTGGTGACGGACGGCGTCGTCGACGCGCTCCCCGCACGCGTGCGCCTGGCGACCCTCGACGCCTACGACGGCGAGATCTTCCGGTCGGGCGGCGAGGGCGCCGTCGACGCCGGCCGGTTCGTCCGCGTGCCGTCGGCCCTCGACGCCGGCGAGGGCACGGCGGTCGCGGCGCGGATCGAGATCGACGCGTGGGACGGGATCTGGATGCCGACCGCCGGCCGGCTCGAGGCGGTCGCGTTCGACGGTGACCGCTCCGCCTCGCTGGCGGACCGGTTCTACTACAACGCCTCGGCCTCCGCCGGCGTGCAGACCGCCGGGGGAGGCTTCGAGTCCGGGGACGCGTTCGTGGTGCGCGGCGTCGAGCCCTCGGCTCCCGCGCTCACCGAGCTCGACGCGCCGGGGAACCCCGGCGGCGTGGCCGCCCCCGACAGCCTCCGGACCTGGATGGACGAGCATGCGGTCGGGTCGGGCGGCTCGGCCCTCGCGGGCCTGGTCGCGCTGCTGCGCGAGCGCGGCTACCTCAGCCACGGCCTCGACGAAGGGGCGCAGGAGCCGGCCTGGGCGGCGGCCCTGCCCGACTACGCGTTCCAGCCCAGCGCCTCGGGCCACTCGCTCGCCCGCGTCGACACGATGTTCGCGCGCCTGCTCGGACGCGAGACGGACCAGAGGTCCGTGGCGTCCGGGAACTACGTCGCGGCGATCGGCGACGACGAGCAGTTCGCCGTCGCGGTGGCGCTGATGGCGCGGGAGCTCGGATTCCCGTCGCGGGTCGTGCTGGGAGCGAGACTGTCCGCGACCGAGCCCGATCTCGCGACGTGCGACGAGGGCGCCTGCCGCGCGCAGGACCTCACCGCGTGGACCGAGGTGCAGTCGGCGGCGGGCGAGTGGGTCGCGGTCGACGTGACTCCGCAGCATGCGCAGTCGCCGAGCCTCGACACGACCGAGCAGCGCGACCCCGAGAACGTCACCGAGGTGCGCCCCGACTCGGTCGAGGAAGTCGTGCCGCCGGACCCCGCGCAGGAGGACTCCGCCGCCGATCGCCCCGCCGACGAGGACACCGGCGCCGACCTGGCGTGGCTCTGGCCGATGCTGCGGATCGGCGGCATCGCGCTCCTGGTGCTCGTGCTCGCACTCGGTCCCTTCCTCATCGTGATCGGCACGAAGGCCGCCCGCCGTCGCTCCCGCCGGCGCACCGGCACACCGGCGACCCGCATCGCGGGCGGGTGGGACGAGTACGTCGACGCGGCGCTCGACAGCGGGCGCGCGGCATCCCGGACCGCAACCCGCAGCGAGCTCGCCGCAGCATTCGCCACGCCCGCGGGGGTCGCGCTCGCGCGAGACGCCGACCGCGCCGTGTTCTCGCACGCGGACCACTCCGCCGACGCCGCGCGGCGCTACTGGGAGGCCGTCGACGCTGAGCGAGGCGCCCTGCGCCGCGAACGCGGGTTCTGGCGCGGAGCGCTGGCGACCGTATCGTTGAGATCGTTGTTCCGTCCGATGGCGCCCGAACCGGGCGGCCGCACGCGATTCGCCGAGAGGGGGAGACGACGGGCCGAGCCCGTGCGTCCCACGCCATGAACGCCACAGATGCCACTGCAGCCGTCTTCGGCACGCTGATCAGCCTGCTGCTGTTCGCGGGTCTCTACGTCTGGACCGCGCTCGCACTGTCGGCGGTGTTCCGCAAGTCCGGCGTCGAGGCCTGGAAGGCGTGGGTGCCGGTCCTCAACACCATCGTGCTCCTGCAGCTCGCAGGACTCTCGCCGTGGCTGGTCGTGCTCGCGTTCATCCCGTTCGTCAACATCGCGTTCCTGGTGGTCTGGGCGATCGCGCTGTACCGCGTCAACGTCGCCTTCGGCTTCGGCGCCGGCATGACCGTCCTCGGCTTCCTGCTGTTCCCGGTCTGGGCGTCGATCGTCGGCTGGGGGAGCGCGCGCTGGGTCGGACGCGAAACCGATGCCGGAACCCGCGCTCCCTTCGGCGCCGGCGTGCGGCGCACGTCGGGCGAGACGGCGACGCTTCCTCCCCTGCCGCCGTTCCCGACTCCCGGTGCACGGACCGACGGGGCCGGGTATCCGCCTGCGCCGACGGCCGTCCCGCCGGTGCCGACGAGCGCCGGCGCAGGGTTCGCGCCGCCCCCCGCCGACGTTCCCCAGGCGCCGGTGGTTCCGGCTCCAGTGGCAGCTCCGCCTGCGCCCGCATCCGCCCCAGCCGCCGCTGCGCCCGTGGCGCCTCAGGAGTCCGCCGCGGCCGACGTCGCGCCGCCGGCCGCGGGGTGGACGCCCCCGCCGCTGCCGGGCCGCCCCGTCTCCGCGTCGCCCACCGAGGCGGGCGGCAACGGCACCGGCGACGCGGACCCGTGGCAGGGCTTCGCGCTCGACGGGATCGACCTGAGCGCCGAGGTCACGGGGGCCGTGCCCGGTGCTCCGGCGCCCATCTCCGCCGTGCCCGCCACGCCGCTCGCATCGCTCCCGACCGCCGCCGCATCGCCCGCGCCGGCCGGGCCCACGCGCACCGCCGCCGAGCCGTTCACGGCTCCCGACGCCGCGACCACCGGCGAGGAGGGCATCACGCGTCCCCCCGTCACCCGCGTGCCGGCGGCCCCCTCTGAGGGCGACGACCGCGAGCCGTGGGCTCCCGCGCGCTCGCCGATGAGCGAGGCCGACGCCTTCCCCGAGACCTCCGGACCGGTGTCGGCGATCTACGGCGCGCCCGACGCCGGCTCACCGCGATCGGCGCGGTCGTCGGTGTCGGCATTCCACAGCAAGCCCGAGATCCCGGACGAGCAGGACCTCCTCGAAGAGACGATCATCGCCCGCCGCAAGCGCACCGACTGGGCGCTCGTGCCGCCGACCGGCGAGCCCGTCGCGCTCTCGTCGGAGGTCGTCATCCTGGGCCGCCGGCCCGCCGCCGACCCGGACCACCCGAGCGCGCAGCTCGTCTCGATCCAGGACGGCACCGTGTCGAAGACGCACGCGCGCCTCCAGCTGCGCGACGACAAGTGGTACGTGACGGACCTCGATTCCACCAACGGCGTGCTGTTCGCGACCGTGATGGGCACCGAGGTCGAGGCCCCTCCGGGTGAGGAGGTCGAGGCCGGCGACCGGTTCCTGCTGGGCGACGCCGAGGTCCGGCTGCGCCGGAGCGACGGGTGATCGATCCCGACGAAGAGCGCACCGCCTTCTCCCGACGGAAGACCGCGGCGGCCCCGCCGGACGACCACGACGCGTTCGACGAGCGGACGCTGCCGTCGAGGCGCTCCTCGACGGAGATCGACGCCGTCGACGACACCGTGATCGCGGGGAGGTCGGCGGTCGCCTCCGACTCCGAGATCCCCACGCAGGCCGCGACCGAATCGGCGCCGGCCGGCCCGCGACGGACCGCCCATCCGCCGGCACCCGAACCCGGCGATGCCTCCGCAGCCGCACGGCGCGCCGCATCCCCGTCGCCGGTGGCCCCGGAGCCCGCCGGAGAGACTTCGGCGGCGCCCGGCCGGGTCGCGGCTCCGCCCGCATCGGCGGCGGACGCCTACCGCGCCCGCGCCGTCCCTGCGGTCACCGCGGTGCGTGCAGAGCCGGTTCGCCGCACGCCGCAGGATCACGTCGACACGGCTGCCGCCCAGGCGACCCGCAGGCGTCGCCGACGCCGGCGGATGATCGTGGTCGTGGCCGCGGCATCCGTCCTCGTCATCGTCGTCGCGCTGGCGCTCGTCGTCCTCCTGACGACCGGCTGACGGAGACGCCGGAAGGCGATCTCGGCCGTGTCGCGGCGTGTCGTCGTCCGGTTGGGGCTGCAACGTGCTTCCGCGTTTGCCCGACCCCCGAATCCCACGTATCATGGATCGGGTGTGCGCTCACGCGCGCCGTCGACCGTGCCTCGGCGCGGGAACCGGTGCGAGCGCCGCATCTCAGGGAACAGCCTGCGAACAGGCCACCCCCACGGCATACCCACCAACGAAAGCGCGACAGTCATTCTGGCGCGTCGGTGGGTCAGCGTGAGCCCGCAGCGTCACGAATCGAAAGATCCGGATGCCGCGGGGGAGACCACGACGCTGTCACCGTGCAGCACAACAAGGAGAGAACGTGCCAACCATTCAGCAGTTGGTTCGCAAGGGTCGCTCGCCCAAGGTCTCGAAGACCAAGGCGCCGGCGCTCAAGGCGAACCCGCAGCAGGCGGGTGTCTGCACCCGCGTGTACACGACCACCCCGAAGAAGCCGAACTCGGCGATGCGCAAGGTCGCCCGTGTCAAGCTCCGCAACGGCACCGAGGTCACCGCGTACATTCCCGGCGAGGGCCACAACCTGCAGGAGCACTCGCTCGTGCTGGTCCGCGGCGGTCGTGTGAAGGACCTCCCCGGTGTCCGCTACAAGATCGTCCGCGGTGCGCTCGACACCCAGGCAGTCAAGAACCGTAAGCAGGCTCGCAGCCGCTACGGCGCGAAGAAGGGCTGAGAAAGATGCCTCGTAAGGGACCCGCCCCGAAGCGCCCCGTCGTCAACGACCCGGTCTACGGCGCTCCGATCGTCAGCCAGCTGGTGAACAAGATCCTCGTCGACGGCAAGAAGTCGCTCGCCGAGTCGATCGTGTACACCGCCCTCAAGGGTGTCGAGGCGAAGAACGGCCAGGATGCCGTCGCCACGCTCAAGAAGGCGCTCGACAACGTGCGCCCGACCCTCGAGGTCAAGTCGCGCCGCGTCGGCGGCTCGACCTACCAGGTGCCGGTCGAGGTCAAGCCTCACCGCGCCAACACGCTCGCCCTCCGCTGGCTCGTGAGCTACGCGAAGGGTCGTCGTGAGAAGACGATGACCGAGCGCCTCCAGAACGAGATCCTGGACGCCTCGAACGGCCTCGGTGCCGCGGTCAAGCGCCGCGAAGACACCCACAAGATGGCCGAGTCGAACCGCGCCTTCGCGCACTACCGCTGGTAAGCCGCTTCGACAGGCTCAGCGACCGGTTCGCCGGTCCCTGAGCCTGTCGAAGGGCCGCCCGCCCAGACCCACCTTCAACAGCTAAGGACACCCCGTGGCACAAGAAGTGCTCACCGACCTCAACAAGGTCCGCAACATCGGCATCATGGCGCACATCGATGCCGGCAAGACGACGACGACCGAGCGCATCCTGTTCTACACGGGCGTCAACCACAAGATCGGCGAGACGCACGACGGCGCTGCCACCACCGACTGGATGGAGCAGGAGCAGGAGCGCGGCATCACGATCACGTCGGCCGCCGTCACGTGCTTCTGGAACAAGAACCAGATCAACATCATCGACACGCCCGGCCACGTCGACTTCACGGTCGAGGTCGAGCGGTCGCTGCGCGTCCTCGACGGCGCGGTCGCCGTCTTCGACGGCAAGGAGGGCGTCGAGCCCCAGTCCGAGACCGTGTGGCGTCAGGCCGACAAGTACGACGTGCCCCGCATCTGCTTCGTCAACAAGATGGACAAGCTGGGCGCCGACTTCTACTTCACGGTCGACACCATCGTCAACCGCCTGAAGGCCAAGCCGCTCGTGCTCCAGCTGCCCATCGGCGCGGAGAGCGACTTCGTGGGCGTCATCGACCTCGTCGAGATGCGCGCACTGGTGTGGCCCGGCGACGCCAAGGGTGACGTGACCATGGGCGCCAAGTACGAGATCCAGGAGATCCCTGCCGACCTCGCCGACAAGGCCGCGGAGTACCGCGAGATCCTGCTCGAGACGGTCGCCGAGTCCGACGAGGAGCTTCTCGAGAAGCACTTCGGCGGCGAGGAGCTCACCGTCGCCGAGATCAAGGCTGCGATCCGCAAGCTCACCATCGCGTCGGAGCTCTACCCCGTGCTCTGCGGCTCGGCGTTCAAGAACCGCGGCGTGCAGCCGATGCTCGACGCCGTCGTGGACTACCTCCCGTCGCCCCTCGACGTCCCCGCCATCGAGGCGAAGGACCCGAAGGACGAAGAGGTCATCATCGAGCGTCACGCCGACCGCGACGAGCCGTTCGCGGCGCTCGCGTTCAAGATCGTCACGCACCCCTTCTTCGGCCGCCTGACCTACATCCGCGTCTACTCGGGTCACCTCGACTCGGGTGCCCAGGTCGTCAACGCGACCAAGGGCAAGAAGGAGCGCATCGGGAAGATCTTCCAGATGCACGCCAACAAGGAGATGCCGGTCGACTCGGTCACCGCCGGTCACATCTACGCGGTCATCGGCCTCAAGGACACCACCACCGGTGACACCCTCGCCGACAGCCAGAACCAGGTCGTCCTCGAGTCGATGACGTTCCCGGAGCCGGTCATCGAGGTCGCCATCGAGCCGAAGACCAAGGCCGACCAGGAGAAGCTGGGTCTCGCGATCCAGAAGCTCGCCGAAGAGGACCCGACGTTCCGCGTCGAGCAGAACGCCGAGACCGGCCAGACGGTCATCAAGGGCATGGGCGAGCTGCACCTCGACATCCTCGTGGACCGCATGAAGCGCGAGTTCAAGGTCGAGGCCAACGTCGGAAAGCCCCAGGTGGCGTACCGCGAGACGATCAAGAAGACCGTCGAGCGTCACGACTACACGCACAAGAAGCAGACCGGTGGTTCGGGTCAGTTCGCGAAGATCCAGTTCGCGCTCGAGCCCCTCGAGGTCACGGCCGACAAGACGTACGAGTTCGAGAACAAGGTCACCGGTGGCCGCATCCCGCGCGAGTACATCGAGCCGACCAACCAGGGCTTCCAGGACGCCATGAACGTCGGCGTGCTCGCCGGCTACCCCATGGTGGGCGTGAAGGCCATCCTCATGGACGGTGCGTCGCACGACGTCGACTCGTCCGAGATGGCGTTCAAGATCGCCGGCTCCATGGGCTTCAAGGAGGCCGTCCGCAAGGCGAACCCCGTCATCCTCGAGCCGCTCATGGCGGTCGAGGTGCGTACTCCTGAGGAGTACATGGGCGACGTCATCGGCGACCTCAACTCGCGTCGTGGCCAGATCCAGTCGATGGAGGACGCCCAGGGCGTCAAGGTCGTCCGCGCGCTGGTCCCGCTGTCCGAGATGTTCGGCTACATCGGCGACCTGCGCTCGAAGACCTCGGGCCGCGCCGTGTACTCGATGGAGTTCGACAGCTACGCCGAGGTTCCTCGCAACGTGGCCGACGAGATCGTCCAGAAGGTCAAGGGCGAGTAACCCTTTTCCGTCGGGATGCCTCGGTGACGCGGCATCCCGACGGCACAACTTCACACAGAATCAACAGAACCGTCTCTACTAAGGTGGAGATATCCCCGTAGACGACCGGCGCACACCAGCGCCCGGAACCTCTACACGAACGTCCTGAGGAGGACCCAGTGGCTAAGGCCAAGTTCGAGCGCACCAAGCCGCACGTGAACATCGGAACGATCGGTCACGTCGACCACGGCAAGACCACGCTCACCGCCGCAATCTCGAAGGTGCTCGCCGACACGTACCCGTCGGCCACCAACGTGCAGCGCGACTTCGCGTCGATCGACTCGGCTCCCGAGGAGCGTCAGCGCGGTATCACGATCAACATCTCGCACGTCGAGTACGAGACCCCGAAGCGTCACTACGCCCACGTCGACGCCCCGGGTCACGCCGACTACATCAAGAACATGATCACCGGTGCCGCTCAGATGGACGGCGCGATCCTCGTGGTCGCCGCCACCGACGGCCCGATGGCTCAGACGCGTGAGCACGTGCTGCTCGCCAAGCAGGTCGGCGTGCCGTACCTGCTCGTCGCGCTGAACAAGTCGGACATGGTCGACGACGAGGAGATCCTGGAGCTCGTCGAGCTCGAGGTTCGCGAGCTCCTCTCGTCGCAGGACTTCGACGGTGACAACGCTCCGGTCGTCCGCGTCTCGGGCCTCAAGGCTCTCGAGGGCGACGCCGAGTGGACCGCCAAGATCCTCGAGCTCATGGAGGCGGTCGACGAGTCGATCCCCGACCCGGTGCGCGACAAGGACAAGCCGTTCCTCATGCCCATCGAGGACGTCTTCACCATCACCGGCCGTGGCACGGTCGTCACGGGCCGCGCCGAGCGTGGCACGCTGGCCATCAACTCCGAGGTCGAGATCGTGGGTCTGCGCCCGACGCAGAAGACGATCGTCACCGGTATCGAGATGTTCCACAAGCAGCTCGACGAGGCCTGGGCCGGCGAGAACTGTGGTCTGCTCCTGCGCGGCACCAAGCGTGACGACGTCGAGCGCGGCCAGGTCGTCGTGAAGCCCGGTTCGGTCACCCCGCACACCAACTTCGAGGGCACGGCGTACATCCTGTCCAAGGAGGAGGGCGGCCGTCACAACCCGTTCTTCACGAACTACCGTCCGCAGTTCTACTTCCGCACCACCGACGTCACCGGCGTCATCACGCTGCCCGAGGGCACCGAGATGGTCATGCCCGGCGACACCACCGACATGACGGTCGAGCTGATCCAGCCGATCGCCATGGAGGAGGGCCTCGGCTACGCCATCCGCGAGGGTGGCCGCACCGTCGGCGCCGGCACGGTCACGAAGATCCTCAAGTAAGGTTCTTCGGCGCAACTGCTGCGAGAAGCCCCCGGGAGAGATCCCGGGGGCTTCTCCGCGTCTGCGGGCGTCTGAGGGGCGTGCGGGCGGCTGACGGTGCGCAGGGGTTCCGCTGCAGCATCCATCCCGACAGGATGGGTCTGGGCGCCTCGCCGGGGGGTGCGCGAAGGAGTGAGCATGGGCGGTTTCGACGACCTGGTGAACCAGGGCAAGGACATGTACGAGCAGAACAAGGACAAGATCGGCGAGTTCCTGAAGTCCGAGCAGGCCGAGGACATCAGCGACAAAGTGCTCGACGGCGCGTCGGGTCTCGCCAAGAAGGTCGTCCCGGAGGAGCACCACGACACGGTCGACGATATCCGCGGGAACGTCGACGGAGCAGTCGGCAACCAGTAGCGGAATCATCGAGAAGCGGCCCGGGGGGACCCGGGCCGCTTTCGCGTTTCCTGAGGCGATCGTGACCGGCGCGTGATCATTGAGACTTGACGTCCCGCCCGAAGCGCCGATAGCTTGACCGTGGGCTACGTGCGTCCGGTGCGACTGGGGAGTTAACACCGGATGGGAACGCACACTTGGGGAGTCCGACCGGGAAATTCGGGGTCCCCTTGAGCTGACATCAGCGAGAAGGGGAAACCTTGATGTCTGGGCACTGGGGAATTGACGGTTCGGCACGCTCGGGAGTGCGGCGGAGGCTTCGGGAGGCGCGTGAGCGCGACCGCAAGCTGACGATGAGGCACCGGTGGTACGCCGGTGGCATCGCGACGCTGCTGTCGGGCGCGCTGATCTTCACGGGGGTCACTCCGGCGATCGCGGAGGTCGTTCCGACGCCCACGCCGTCGACCGAAGCGACGACTCCTCCGGAGGAATCGACTCCTCCTGCCGAGGAGACGCCGGCTGAGCCGGCACCGTCCGACCCGGCGCCCGCCCCGGCGGAGCCTGCACCGGCTCCGTCGGAGGAGTCGACCGAGCCGCCGGCGGATGAGACGCAGAGCGACGAGTCGAAGACCGACCAGTCGCAGTCGCGCGTCGCGCCGTCCACTGAGGACGCCGGCGTCGGCGTTCTCTCGGTGCCTGAGCCGGGCGCGAACCAGGCCGTGATCACGGTGAAGGTCGGCTCCGACCGCACCGGCATCACGGGCGTCACCAACCTCATGGGCGTCGTGCTGCTGCTCAACACGGGCACCAACTCCCCGAGCGGTACGCGCCCTGACGGTGTCGCCGGCACAGGCGACGGATGGGCCAAGTGCACGTCCGACGCCGACGGCGACTGCTCGTTCGTCGTGCCCAATGTGGTGCAGGGGGGCAACCGCGACGCTCGCTTCTGGGTCGTCCAGTCGAGCGTCCCGTCCGGGTACTACTCGAACCCGGTGCTCCGCGTCGGCGGCGCGAGCGGTTCCGGCTCCCAGTTGGCGTACCAGTTCCGCACCGGCACGCTGCTGCGTGCGGGCCAGACCTACTCTTCCCAGAACGCCAACGACTTCATGCTGGCTTCCGGCGACGCGGACAACGCATCGGGCGGCATCTGGCAGCAGTCGCGCAACAACCCCACGCTCGCCCCGGCGTGTGGTCTGGACGTCGCGCTGATCCTCGACATCTCGGGCTCGGTCGGCGACGCGCTCCCGAACCTCAAGCAAGCGGCCAACACGTTCGTGGATGCGCTGCAGGGCACGCCCTCGCGCATGTCGCTGTTCTCGTTCTCCTGGCAAACGCCGGGTGCCGGTGCATCGCAGAACTACCCCGACCTCGTGTCGGTGTCGACCGCCGGCCAGGGGACGACCTTCAAGAACCGGTACTCGGGCTGGACGTCGTCTGGCGGGACGAACTGGGACCGCGGTCTCGGCATCGCAGCCTCGTCGAACACCGGCGCCAACAAGTTCGACGTCGCCGTGATCATCACCGACGGCAACCCGACCACCTACAACCAGCCCTACCAGGGCAGCGGCAGCGACAACCGCTTCCGTGAGACCGAGAACGGCGTCTTCTCGGCCAACGCGCTCAAGGCCGCAGGCACCCGCGTGCTCGCCTTCGGCGTCGGCGCCGGGGCGACGGGAGCGAACAACGCGCTCAACATCCGCGCCATCTCCGGCCCGACCGCGTACACCGGCAGCAACGGCGCCGTCGCGGACTACTACCAGACGGCCGACTACAGCGCTGTCGGCACGGCCCTCCGCAACCTCGCGCTCGGCAACTGCCAGGGCAACCTCACCGTCACCAAGCAGATCGTTCCGAACACCGCTCCGGCGGGCTCGATCGCGGGCGCAACTCCCGCAGGCGCCGGCTGGCAGTTCACCGGTGTCTCGAACACCCCGAACGTGACCACGCCGACGGCGAACCGCACCACGGTCGCCGACGGCACCGGCACCGTGACCTACCCGCTGAACTTCGGCGGTGGCATCAACTCGGGCAACGTCACGGTGACGGAGGCGCAGCAGCAGGGCTTCACGCTCACGCAGGTGAACTCGAAGAACGCCGTCTGTACGAACCTCAACACCGGTGCCGGCGTCACTGTCACGAACCAGGGTCCACTGGGCTTCTCGGTCGACGTGCCGAACACGCAGGCTGTCAACTGCATCGTCTACAACCGGGCACCGAGCCCCGAGGCCGACATCACGGTCACCAAGAAGTGGGTCGTCAACGGCACCGCATACGCGAACGGCGCGCAGCCCGGCGGGCTCACCTCGCAGCTGAGCCTCACGGGTCCCGGCAACGCCACCGCCACGCCCCAGGGATGGGGAGTCACCCGCGGCGGCTACACGCAGGGCAACTCGACGACCCTCACCGAGACGGTCGGGCTGATCGATCCGCAGCTGTGCACCAATGACGCCCGCGTGACCGAGGTCAACGGCTCGACGATGAACACCGCGTTGGGCTCGGGCTACCAGGTCGCATTGAGCCAGGAGCACAACACCGCGACGATCACCAACAACGTCACGTGCCGCAGCACGCTGACCCTCGTGAAGCAGGTGCAGGGCGGCAACGCTCAGGCGTCGTCGTGGACCCTCAACGCGCAGAGCACCGACGTTCCCGCACCGATCGCCTTCGCGTCCGGCACCACGGGCGTCAAGCACGACGTCACGCCGGACGCCCGCTACCAGCTGTTCGAGACGAACGGCAGCCCGCTGTACGCGCAGACCGACAACCGCACGAACCTGCAGTCGAACCCGCTCTCGAGCGGCTCGGCCACCTGTATCCAGGTCGATGGCAACGGCAACCCGGTGCAGGGCAGCGGCTACTCGGACGGCATCAACGGCGGCGTCAACGTGCCGCTGGGATACAACGTCCGATGCACGCTGGTCAACCAGACTGCGTCGCTGACGCTGCTGAAGCACGTCGTCAACGACAACGGCGGCTCCGCCGAGGCCGATGACTGGAAGCTGACCGGAACACCCGCGATCCTCGCCGGACTGTCGGCGACCACGGTCGACGGTTCCGAGACTCAGGTCGCTGCGAGCACCTTCCAGGTGCGCCCGCGTCACACCTACACGCTGACCGAGTCGAGTGTGGCGGGCTACCAGTTCCAGAAGCTGCAGCAGCTGGTGAACGGCTCGTGGGTCGATGTGGTGGCCAACCCGGACCCGAACGGGTACCCGCGCCTGAACGGCCAGGGCAACTGGATGGTCCAGGTCGCCGGCCTCGACGCGCCCGTGTACCGGTTCGTGAACGACGACGTGGCGCCGAAGCTGACCCTCGTCAAGGAGGTCGTCAACAACAACGGCGGCACCGCGGCGAACACCGCATGGACGCTCGCGGCGAACACCCCCGGCGGTCCGAGCCTCAGCGGCGTCACCGGCACTCCGGCGGTCTCGAACCAGAACGTCAAGGCCGGCGTCGTCTACACGCTCTCGGAGTCGGTGATCGCCGGCTACGACTGGACGACGCTCTCCTGCACGGGCTACGCGAACACCACCAAGGACAGCCCGACGCTGACCCTCAAGCCGGGCGACAACGTCACATGTACCTTCACCAACGACGACAAGCCGGGCAAGCTCACGCTCGTCAAGGTCGTCGATGACAGCAACGGCGGCTCCGCGGTCCCGAGCGACTGGAACCAGAAGCTCACGGCCAAGCGTGGCCAGGACGCGACCCTGACGTTCAACCACAACGAGACGAAGGATGTCCCGGCGGGCGTCTACACGCTCAACGAGATCAACCAGATCACCGGCTACGAGTGGACGAACCTCGTCTGCTCGACCGGCGGCACCTCGCTGCAGGACAAGACGGTGACGGTGGCCAACGGCGCGAACGTGACCTGTACCTTCACCAACCGCGCGATCAAGCCGACGCTGAACCTCGTCAAGATCGTCGACAACAAGAACGGCGCCGGCTCCGCCACGCCCGACATGTGGACGCTCACCGCGGCGGCCGACGGCCAGCCGTCGGTGACGGGCCAGGGAACGGCATCCGGAGCGGTCATGCCCGGAGCGGAATATACGCTCTCCGAGAGCCAGAACGTCTCCGGCTACACCGCCGGCGACTGGAGCTGCTACATCACGGGCAGCGACCCGCGGGTGGCGTTCCCGGTCGACGACGACGTCGTGGTTCCGGTGGTCGGCAAGAACGTGACGTGTGAGATCACGAACACCGCGATCCCGGCCGAAGGCGGCATCGTCAAGAAGGTGCGCGCCGGCTCGCCGCAGCAGATCGCTGCCGGCCCGGACGCGGGCAAGTGGCAGATCGTCTACGACATCACGGTGACCAACCAGTCGCGCACGTCGACGCTCTTCTATTCGCTCACCGACGCGCTGCAGCTCGGCGCCGGCATCACGGCCTCGGCCGCGAGCTGGACCGGTCCGAACGGCACGAGCGGTGCCTTCACGCTGCCGGCCGGCACCGCGACGCTGGCGCCCAGCGGGTCGCTCGCACCGCAGACGAACGTGAACCAGCCGCTGGCGACCCACGTCTACACGGTGACGGTGATCGCCGATGTCGCGCCGAGCGCGGCAGGCGCGACCTCCTCGGTCTGCACCTCGACCGAGCCGAAGCGCGCGTTCCTCAACACCGCGACTCTCACGGTCGACGGCAAGCCGACGACGGTGCAGGACTGCGCCCAGCCGGTCTTCCCGACGATCGTCAAGGTGGGGACGAACCCGGCATCGCAGAACCCGGATGCCTCGTGGAACATCCAGTACACGGTCACGGTCGGCAACCCCAGCGCCACCACGGCGCTGCAGGCCACGCTGAGCGACGCGTTCCCCGCGGCTCCGGCCGGCTGGACGCTCGACCCGAACAGCTGGACGGTCACCGCGGTCGGCAGTGCGCCGGCTCCCGCGGCATCGCCCTACGCACCCGGATCGGCGACGATCTGGACGGGCACGCTGCCCGCGAACACGAGCTACGCGTACACCGTGACGGGCAAGCTCGTGCCCTCGACGTCGGCGACCTCGATCGGCGACTGCGCGGCTGAAGCAGGCCTCAAGAACAAGGCGACGGTGACGTCTGGTCAGATCGTGAAGGATGCCACGGGCTGTGTGTCGATCGTGCTCCCGCCGGTGACGGTCGTGAAGTCGAACGCGGGCGTCGTGACGCAGATCTCGCTCACCCAGTGGGAGATCCTGTACGACGTCACCGTGCAGAACTCGAGCCAGACGACGGCGACGGTCTACACCCTGACCGACACCCCGCAGCCGGGCGCAGGCTGGACTGCCGACCCCTCCAGCGGATGGGTTCCGACGGCTGACCAGCCGCCCGTGCCGGCGCCGAACACGCCGATCGCTGCAGGCGCATCGCACACGTTCAAGTACCGCATGGTCGTGAACCGCAACGCGCAGGTCGAGAACCCCTCGCTGACGTGCGACCTCTCGAACGGCGGCGGCTTCTTCAACCGGGCGACGGTGACGTTCCCGGGCGGGACCGCGACCGACACCGGCTGCGCGACGCCGGGTGCCCCGACCATCGTGAAGACCGGCAAGCCGGCGACCGCGAACGAGGACGGCACTTGGACGATTTCGTACGAGGTCGCGGTGTCGAACGCCAGCGGGAAGACGCTGTACTACTCGCTGACCGACACGCCGCCGGCCGCGCCGGCGGGGACCGCGCTCTCGAACTGGAAGGTGACGGGGCCGAACGCCTCGGCCGCATGGCCGACGCCGAACGTCATCGCGGCACAGTCGATCGCGAATGGTGCGACGCACACGTTCACGATCACGGCGACGGTCACCATCACGGGAACGCTGAGCCCGGTGGCGAACGCCTGCGGTGAGGGCACCGCGACCGGTGTCGCGATCGTCAACACGGCGACGGTGACCAACGGCGTCAGCACGACGAACGACGACGGCTGCACCTCGGTCAACCCGAGGCCCGTCCAGGTCGAGAAGTCGGACGGCATCGTCTCGCAGGGCGTCGACGGCATCTGGACGATCGAGTACGAGGTGACGGTGTCGAACCCGAACCCCCTCCCGAGCGTCTACACGCTGACCGACGCGCCGCAGTTCGACGCAACGAGCTTCGAGATCCTCACGCAGGGCTGGGAAGGCTCGCCGGACACCACCGACGTGCCGATCGCGGCGAATGCGACGGGAGCGGACGCCCACGTCTACACCTACGTGATCACGGCCAAGTCGAAGGTCGATCCGGTTCCGGCCTCGGGCCTGCGCTGCACCGAGAACGGCGGTGGCTTCTTCAACGTGGCGACCGTCACGTTCCCGGGAGGCAGCGACAGCGACAGCGGTTGCGCGATCCCGGCGAAGCCGACGGTGCAGAAGACCGCGCTCGAGTCGGTCCAGAACACCGAGACCGGTGAGTGGACGCTCAGCTACGAGGTGTCGGTGACCAACGGCACCGGTGTCGACCTCTGGTACTCGATCACCGACACTCCTGACGCCCTGCCTACGGGCGTGAGCGGCGGAGAGTGGGCGGCGACCGGGCCGGTGGCAACCGGCGGCGGTTCGGGCACGCTGAACCCGGCGTGGGATGGCGACGCAGTCGTGCAGTTCGCGACGGGACTGATCCCGACCGGTGCCACGCACGCCTACACGTTGACGCGCACGGTCTCGGTGGCGGCATCCGTCGAAGACTCCGCCCTCGATTGTGAGAGCGAAGGCGGCGGCATCTGGAACTCGTCGACCGTGACCAACGGCGTCGGCGGGAACACCAGTGAAGACTGCGCCCAGATCGATCGTCCGACGGTCGACATCGCCAAGACCGTGACCGGGACGAAGCAGCTCGAGGACGGGACGTGGGAGATCACGTACGACGTGGTCGTCACGAACTCCTCGACCGCGCTGGCGGCCGTGTACAGCCTCGATGACACCCTCGAGTTCGGTGGCGACATCGAGATCGCGGATGCCTCGTGGACCGGTCCTACCGGACCCGGCGACTTCGCCGGGCCGGCCTGGAGCGCCACCCTTGCGACCGACCAGGTGCTCGCGCCGAAGGTCGACGCGGCCGGTGTCGACACCTACACGGTGACGGTGCACGCGAACATCGACGCGGAAGCGTGGGACGGCGACACCCTCGCCTGCAAGGACGACGAGGGCCCATCGGCCGGCGGCTTCCTCAATGTGGCGACCGTCACGGTGAACGGCGAGGCGATCCCTGCCGACGACTGCTCCGAGCCGAAGCTGCCTACGTTCCAGAAGATCGGGGTCTCGGCCGCACAGGACGAGGACGACGCCTCGAAGTGGCTCGTGACATACGAACTCCGGGTCACCGGCAGCGGTTATGACACGTTCTACTCGCTGTCCGACACGCCGGCGTTCGCTCCGGGGATCGACGTGATCTCGGGTGTGGCGCAGCGGACCGACACCGACCCGGTGGGTACTCCCATCCCGGTGACGGCGGGCACTGACTTCGTGACGAACGTGCCGCTGGGCGCCGACGACGAACCGCACGTGTACACGATCGCGTGGCTCGTCGACATCTCCGACACGTTCGACCCCGACCTCGCAGCCTGCGAGGGCGAGGGCACCGGATTCTTCAACACGGCGCTGCTCTCGATCGGCCAGATCGAGATCCCCGGTGAGGACTGCATCCCCGTCGAGGACCGGGTGTACCCGGTGCCGGTGAAGACGGTGACGTCGACGACGCAGGATCCCGAGACCGGGGACTGGACGATCGTCTACGACATCGACGTGACGCTCGCCGGGGAGGGGCCGCAGAACCCGAAGGCGCTGTCGGCCGAGTACGACCTGACCGACACGCTGGACTTCGGCGGCGACATCAACATCGGCAGCGCCGAGTGGGAGTTCGACGGCACGTCGCACGACTTCGCGGGACCCGATTCGACCGAGACGCTCGCGAACGACCGGACGATCGACGCGGGTGAGACCCACACCTACACGGTGACGGTCGTGGCCTCGGTGACCAAGAAGGCGATCGATGGCCACACCACCGACTGCATCAGCGGGGAGGGCCCGGAGGCCGGCGGCTTCCTGAACACCGCGCTGCTGACGTCGGGTGACTCCGAGACGCCGGTGGACGCCTGCTCCGAGCCCGTGTTCCCCGAGATCGAGAAGCACGGCGGCGAGACGACGGACAACGGTGACGGCACGTGGGACATCGAGTACATCGTCACGGTGAGCTACCCGGTGTCCGACGCCGACCCGCTGCCCGAATCGGTGGCCTACGACCTGACGGACGCCCCGGCGCTCCCGGCAGGCGTCGAGTTGGACGGCGACTGGCACGCCGAGGCGTGGGACGACGACACCCCCGCCCCGACGAACCCGACGTGGAACGGCTCCGGCACCTGGACGGTCGTCGACGGCGGCGAGCTCACGCCCGAGAACGACGTGCACACCTACCGGGTGTACGCGACGGTCGCGGTCACCGAGCCGCCGGCGGGCGAGCCCGAGGTGTGCGAGGACACCGAGGGATCCGGCATCCTGATCCCCAACGTCGGCACCATCACGTCGGGCGACTACGTGTCCGACGACGACGGCTGCCAGGTCGTGCACTACGACGACGTGAAGATCGAGAAGACCGCGTCCGGCCTGCCCGAGGTGGGCAGCGTCGAGCCGGGCGACGAGTTCACGTACGAGCTCACGGTGACCAACCTGGGTACGCGAGACGCCACGAACGTCGTCGTGACCGACCCGATCCCGGATCGTCTCGAGGTCACCGGCATCGAGCTGCCCGCGGGCTGGGTCAACGACAACTCGCCCGACTTCGTGGATGAGAACGGTGAGCTCAGTGTGAGCACTCCGACTCTCGCGGTCGGCGCGTCGGTGACGATCAAGGTGCACGTCGAGTTCACCGAGGTCGAGAGCGACGTGATCGACGTGGGCACCGGCACACCGCCGGAGGCGCCCGCGGCGATCGAGGAATTCGTCAACACCGCGTGCGTCGAGGCCGACAGTGATGCCGTCGAGTCCAACAACTGCGACACGAACGAGATCCCGGTCCGCGACATCTCGGTGGTCGTCTACACGAAGTGCGTGGGCGACGCCCCGTTCCTCGGATGGTCGGTCACGAAGTCGCAGACGCTGCTCGCCGAGCCGATCGACTTCTTCTGGGAGCCGGTCAACGACGACGTGAAGCCGACCACGACGCCGGCCGACGTCACTCTCACCCAGCCGGGCGGGACCCTGACGTGGGCCGACGAGATCTCGTGGCCCGGTGCGGCGTTCACGCCGTCCGGCATCTCGATCGACTACCCCGGATGGCGCGCCATCGAGGTGACCGACATCGTGCCGGGCTCGAACCCCACGCAGTACTACCTGCCGGGAACGAGCAACGTCATGACGCCGGCGCAGCAGGCCGAGTTCATCTTCAACGGCCTGATCCTCGACCCGAGCGAGCTCGACTTCGCCTGGCGCGGCAACACCGAGGTCACGCTCTCGGTCAACCCGAGCGAGACGTTCTCGACCTCGTACCCGCCGGCGACGCCCGAGTGCTTCGTGGCCCGCCACACCGAGGTGCAGATCGAGAAGACGGCGAGCGTCGAGAAGACCGAGCCGGGCAAGTCGTTCACCTACACACTCGACGTGGCGAACGTGAGCGACGACGCGGCGGCGGAGGGTGTGGTCGTGACCGACCAGATCCCGGCCGACATCAAGATCACCGCGGTCAACTGGACCGGCAAGGGCGACGCGAACACGTTCCCGAACTGGCAGTCCTGCGCGGTGACGGGTCAGAACGGCTCCGGTTACGGCGGCACGCTCACGTGCGTGCTGTTCGGACCTCTGCAGCCGATCAACTCCGACAACGGCGGTACATCCGTCGCTCCGCGGATCACGCTCTCGGCGACGGTGAACCCGGCGTCGAAGGCGAACACGATCAACAACATCGCGGTGGTGGATTACCACACGTTCGGCGACCCGGATGACCCGGGCCGCGACTCGGACGACGCCACCGTGCTGCTGTCGTCGCTGCCGGCGACGGGTGGGAGCCCGATGCTGCCGATCATCCTGCTCGGCCTGGTCGTGATGCTCACGGGCGCTGCCGTGGTCGCGGTCTCGCGCCGCCGACGCGGAGAGGCCAAGCCGACGCTGTGATCCCTGGAGAGGGCGGGCATCCCCCAAGGGCCCGTCCTCTCCAGCCACGCCCGGCATCCGTTTTCAACCCGTTACTTGACGCGGGTGGATGCCGGGCATAGCTTTGCCCCGGGAACACGTTTCGGCTCGTGTTTGGGGAGATAGCCGAACCTTGGGGACTTGGGATCCCTCGGTTCTTGGGTTCATCAACTCACAGCGAGTCGTGACGTGCTGGGAGGGGCCTCTACTTGGGGCACCCTGTGTCGTTTCGACCAAGGGTGAAGTTGATGTTCAGTCGTACTTTCGTGCGCGCCTCGAAGTCTGAGGGTCCGCGCCGCCGCATGCGTCAGGAGCGGACTGAGGAGCGACGTATCGCGCTCCAGAACCGCTGGTACGTGGGGGGACTCGCCGCGATCGTGGCGAGTTCTCTTGTGTTCTCGGGGATGTCCCCGGCATCGGCGGAGGAGGTGACCACCCCCGACCCCGCCGCCACCACACAGGCGACGACGACGGACACGACATCGACGGATGCTGCGCCCCCGCCCCCTGCGGAAGAGCCGGCCACGCCGCCTCCCGCGGCGGAAGAGCCGGCTGCGCCGGAGGCGACAGTGGCGGAAGAGACCGCACCGCCGGCCGCGCTCGCCGCGCCAGTGGCGGAGCCTGAGATCGCCGCGCTGGCGCTTCCCTGTGCCGGATGGCCCGTCTCCGGGTCTCCACTGGCAGGCTTCGAGATCGACGGCAACCTGTGTCTCGACGGCGCCGGCACCAAGGACTGGGCGACCGTCGGCGGTCAGCCGGTCGCGGACGACGGCTACGACGACGCGACGCAGTTCACCCAGGGCTCCAAGGAGAGCAACTGGCCGTGGAGCTCTGGACAGATCGGCGGTGACGGCGTCGCGCCGGGCAAGACCGACATCGGGAACGTGTACTCGTACACCCAGACCGTCGGCGGCCACGTCTACGCGTACCTGGGCTTCGAGCGTGCGGTGAACAACGGCTCGGTCTCTTACCACGTCGAGCTCAACCAGAAGCCGAACACGTTGGGCCCGACCCCCGACCGGTCGGTCAACGACCTCCGACTGACGATCGAGCAGAACGGCAACAACACGATCTCCCTCGTCGGCGCGGACCGGTGGAACGGGACGGCTTGGGTCTCACTGGGCAACCTCTCCGGCTTCATCGGCCAGGTCAACCAGGGCCAGATCGAGAACCTCTCCGGCGACATCCTCGAGCCGGGCGAGTTCGCCGAGATGGCGATCGATCTGACGGTCCTGTTCGGCAACGCCGGCTGCAGCGGCAATTACGGCGTGCTCAACGTCCGCTCGAGCTCGTCTCCCGAGGACACGTCCGCGCTGGCCGACTGGATCAAGCCGGTCGCCGTGAACGTCCCGTCGACCTGCTCGACGCTGACGATCCTCAAGACCGACATGGGCGGCACGCCGCTCGCGGGTGCGAAGTTCAGCATCACGCCGAATCCGGCAACGGGGACCGGCTCCACGACCGGCACGACCGACGCCAACGGCAAGATCGTGTTCAGTGGCAACGTCCAGCCCGGCACCTACACGGTCACCGAGACGGAAGCTCCCGCGGGATACCTGCTCGACTCGACGCCGCAGCAGGTGACGTTCGGTGACAACGCCGAATCCAAGACGCTGACGTTCAAGGACCCGCTCGGCTCGGGGGCTTGGGTGAAGCGCGCAGGTGACGCGAACGGCGCACTGCTGGGCGGCGCGACCTTCTCCCTGGCCGCGACGGGCGGCCCCGCGGCAGCGGCGCCCTGGGCTGCGACCTTCCCGAAGACGGTGGTCGACAACGGCGCGAACGACGCCGACCCGGTGGCCGGTCAGATCAAGGTCGTCAATCTGCCGATCGGCACCTACTCGGTGACCGAGACGGCAGCGCCCGCCGGTTACGTGCTGGACCCGTCGGCGAAGACCTTCGCGGTCACGCAGGCGGCGCCGAACGCGACCATCTCGACATCGTTCGTGAACATCCCGTACGCGACGGTCACCCTCACCAAGGACTGGGTCAACTCGTTCGACGGCGACACCGCAGAGCTCTTCATCAAGGGCGCGGCGCAGAACAGCGCGACGTCGACGGCACCCACCGACGGCCCGGTGATCTCGGTCAGCGTGGCTCCGGGAGCGAACCTCAACGTGACGGAGGTCCTCGGTGCTCAGAACCGCGGTCTCTACAATGCGACGCTGACCTGTGTCGGGTCCGACATCGGTGACGGCGGTGCGATCACCGTGCCGCAGTGGCCCGCATCGGCGAACGGTGTGCAGTGCACGTTCACCAACACGGCCAAGACGCGCATCGTGAAGCTGCAGAAGCAGTGGGTCGACGGCTTCCAGGGCGACTCCGCTCAGCTCTCGCTGACGGGTGACGCCGACGGCGCGAAGAGCACGGCGACGGGCGTGGCGGGATCGCAGCTCGACACCGTGAACGTCGCGACGGCCACCGTCCGCGTCGGTGAGACGGTGAACTTCGGCGAGGCGCTCACTGCTCCGAGCGGCGCCGCCTACGGCACCACGTTCTCGTGCACGCCGACCGTGGCCGTCACCGGCTCCGACAAGGCGTACACGCTGGACCGCATGCCGAACGCCGACGTCGTCTGCACCTTCACCAACACGGCGCAGAAGGCGACCGTTACGCTGAAGAAGCAGTGGGTGGACGCCTTCGAGGGCGACGCCGCGATCCTCGGCATCGCCGCCCCTCCGGCGGTGGACGTCATCGAGGCGGTGGCACCCGAGGGTGACGGGACCTCGCCACAGATCGCGACTCTGCAGGTGCGGATCGGCGAGAAGGTGGCACTGGGCGAGACGCTCGACGACGACAACCAGGGTGACTACACCTCTACCTGGTCGTGCGACGACGGCACCAGCGGCACCGGTACCCAGCTCGGTCAGATCACCGTCACCAAATCGGTCGTGTGCACCATCGTGAACACAGCGAAGACGATCCAGGTCACAGTGAACAAGACGTGGGACAACGCGTTCGGCGGCGACACCGCCCAGCTCGGGGTCAACGGCACGACCGAGACCTCGACCGCCGGCACCGCCGGTCAGCTGATCGTCAACGAGACCGACGCCCCTGTCGTGACGGAGACGGTGCGCATCGGTGACCCGGTGAACATCGCCGAGACGCTGAACACCGCGGGCAACCGCGGCTCGTACACGTCGAGCTACGTCTGCACCGGTGCGGAGTCATCGGGGCAGGGCACCACGATCCCGGAGTTCGAGGCCACGTCGGCGAACGTCAGCTGCACGTTCACCAACACCGCCGTGAAGGTCGGCGTCCTGCTCAAGAAGAACTGGATCGACGCCCTCGCGGGCGACAAGACCTCGCTCTCGGTGACGCCGGAGTCGGGGCCGATCGCGACGGCACTGTCGACGATGCTCGCGAACTCGCCGAAGGACTTCCTCGACGACATCAACGTCGTCGGGCTCCAGGTCCGCATCGGCGCGGTGCTGCCGATGAAAGAGGTGCTCACGGCGAACGGCACGTACGCCTCGAGCTTCTCCTGCTCGGCGGGTGAAACGACCGCGGTCGGCGTCGACGGTCGCGCCTTCACCCTCAAGGTGACCGGCGCCGCCATCTGCCGCTTCATCAACGTCTCGCAGACGGCGCACCTGACGGTCGTCAAGAGCTGGGTGAACAGCCAGGACGGCGACAGCGCCGCCCTGTCGGTCACCGGCGGCGCGACGGGCGCGGCGACCTCCAACACCGACGGGGGCACCTTCACCGACCTCGACCACACGATCAGCGCAGAGGCGACGATCGGTCAGACGGTGAACGTCAAGGAGATCGTGAGCGTCGAGCACGGGGACGCCTCCGACTACACGTCGACGCTGGTCTGCACCAGCGGAGAGACGGTTGTCTACACCGGCAGCGCTCGCGAGGGCTCGTTCACGATGCCCGGCGTGCCGGTGACCTGCACGTTCACGAACACGGCCGAACTGCCGTCGATCGCGCTGGTCAAGATCGTCTCGGGCGCTCCCGGGATCGAGGACACGAACTGGCAGCTGATCGCCGCACCCCAGATCGGGCCCGCGGTGACGAACCTGGCCGGCGGCGACGTCGTCAAGACGAACGTCGTGGCCGGTGTGCCCTTCGTCCTCTCGGAGGACCTGATCGGCACCTTCCCGGGCTCGAACGAGTTTGCGGCCGGGCTGTGGTCGTGCCTCAACGAGGACGGACAGGTCACCCTGACGGACAGCACGCCGGGGAAGGCGGACCTGCGTGGCCTCGACAAGGGCGAGAACGTGGTGTGCACCATCGTCAACTCGCACGTCGATCAGGGCTTCACGGTTGCGAAGACGGCGACAGGGTCGACCCAGCACGAGGACGGAAGCTGGACCGTGACCTACGACATCCGGGTCCACAACAACAGCGCCGTCGTGCCGATCACGTACGACCTGTCGGACACGCTCGACGCTCCGGCCGACGGCGTCTCCTACACGGGGGCATCGTGGACCGGGCCTACCACCGGATCGTTCACGCTTCCGAGCCTCACCGCTCAGCTTGCGGATGGCGAGGTCGCGCCGCCGTTCAACGGCTCCAACGACCCCGTCTACTCGGTGTCGGTGAATGTCGAGGTCAGCGCGATCCCGGCGGAACCGAACCCCTGTGACGCGGAGGTGACCGAGGGTATCGGCATCGTCAACACGGCGTACCTCACGGTCGGGGAGGTCACGGAGGATGACAGCGCGTGTGGCACCGTCCACTATGACGACGTCTCGATCCTGAAGACGGCGACCAACCTGCCCGAGCCGCCCGAGGGTGAGGAGCCCTGGGCCGAGGTGGGCGACACGTTCGACTACGTGCTCACCGTCACCAACAACGGCACCCGCGATGCGAAGGGCCTCGTGGTCACCGACCCCGTGCCCGCACGCCTCGAGGTGACCGCGGTCGACCTTCCGGACGGCTGGCAGAACGACAACGGTGGCGCACTGGTCGGTCCCGGAAACACGATCTCGGTCAGGATGGGGCCGGACACGACCCTCGGAGCCGGTGAATCGGTGGACATCACCGTGACCGTCGAGTTCCTGCCGCCGGACTACCCGGAGGGTGCGGAGGAGCCGCCGACGCCGATCGACTCGCTCGTGAACGAGGCCTGCGTCGAGGCGCCCCTCGACCAGGACCCGACGAACGACTGCTCCGAGAACGAGATCCCGGTGCACGAGATCACGGCGATCGTCTACACCACCTGCGTGGGCGACGCCCCGCTTCTGGGCTGGACGATCTCCAAGTCGGGCACGCTGCTGGACGACCCGATCGACTTCCTGTGGACGCCGGACTCCCTCGAGCCGACGACCGACCCGCAGGAGATCGCGATCACTCAGCCCGGTGGCACGTCGACCTGGAGCGACCTGATCGACTGGCCCGGCACCGCGTTCACGCCGTCGGGTGTCTCGATCGACTACCCGGGATGGCGACCGCTCCAGGCGTCGGACTACGGCCCCAACGGCGGGTACATCAACCCGGAGAACGGCATTGAGTACGCACCGGCGGATGCAGGGGACTTCGTCTTCAACGGGTTGATCCTCGACCCGAGCGAGCTCGACTACTCGTGGCGCCTGCAGTCGACGGTGACCTTCTCGGTCAACCCGACGCTCGAATTCTCGGTGGGGTACCCGCCGGCGAGCCCCGAGTGCTTCGTGGCACGTCATTCCGACGTCCAGATCGAGAAGACGGCGAGCGTCGAGAAGACCGAGCCCGGCAAGTCGTTCACCTACAGCCTGGCTGTGGAGAACATGAGTGACGACTCGGCCGCCGAGGGTGTGGTGGTCACTGACACCATCCCCGCCGACATCAAGATCACGGACGTGACCTGGCCGGGCAAGGGCGACGCGAACACGTTCCCGAACTGGGAGTCGTGTGCGGTGGCGGGGCAGGACGGCTCCGGCTACGGCGGAACGCTGACCTGCGTGCTCTTCGGACCGCTGCAGCCGCAGGGTGCGAACGACTCGCCATCGGCGGCCCCGACCATCACTCTGGCGGCGACGGTGAACCCGGCGTCCAAGAGCAGTTCGATCACCAACGTGGCAGTCGTGGACTACCACACGTTCGGCGACCCGGACGACCCGGGCCGTGACTCGGACGACGCTGTCGTCCTGCTCTCGGCACTGCCGGCGACCGGTGGTGAGCTGCCGCCGCTCCTGGTGATCCTCGGCCTGCTCGCACTGCTCGGAGGCACGGCGATGCTGATCGTCACCCGCCGCCGTCGTGGAGAGGCCAAGGCCACCATCTGACCGACCGTGTGAGAGAGCGGGACCGCCCCAAGGCCCGCTCTCTCACCCGACTCCGGCCCGCCTCTTGTGCCGGACGTTCGAGCCCCTCGCACCCCAAAGGCGAGGGGCTCGTTCGCGCGACGGCACGTATTAAGAGGAATGGATGCCTCGGCCCGCAGGATCCGTGTCGCGCGTCGATTTCGCCATCCGGGCGTGTCGCGATAGCCTGCACGAACGGCGGTTCTCCGCCTGTTCCGCAACCTTCGGGAAGGGCGCGGAACCCGGATCCCATTCGGCCCGAACCGCGTGAGGTCTGACACCCGTTCCCCGACGGGTGAATGGTGCGCCCCCGTGCGCCGAAGGAATGCGGTACCCCCGTGCCGCAGAAGTACCGATGTGCCTCCGCACGTCGCTGGGATGTACGGCGCGCTCTGCGCGTCGCTGGGAAGTACGGCGCGCTCCGGCGTGCCGCTGGGATGTACGGCGTGCCTCGGCGCGCCGCTGGGACGGCGCCTCGGCGCCGGTAAGGGGAGGAACGCTGTGCCTGCATTGCGCAAGCGAACATGGAAAGCATTGGCTGGGGCGCTGGTCGCCGCCGCACTCGTGGTGGCACCTCTGGTGACCGCCGGTGCGACGGCCGCGGAGCCGGTGCTGAAGGGTGAGGTCGGAGTACTGCAGCCCTGGAGCTCGGACACCAACAAGACGTCGTACTGGGAGAAGCTCTACGCGGCCCACAAGGCGGTCTGCTACAAGTCCGAGGGCAACACCTCGCACGGCAAGATCACCGACGGCGGCAAGACGGTCACGCTCAAGCCGTTCGACCAGTCGTGGCCGGGCGACCACTGGGAGCTGCTCGTCGTCAAGGGCGGCAGCGTCTACAACAACGTGATCGAGCACCCCCAGGCGGGCGTGGCGTACGCCTCGCCGGTGAATGATGGGGGTAAGCAGTCCGACGTCTCGCACTGGATCGTCTGCAAGGGCACCACGCCCGAGACGCCGCCCAAGACGGTCGTCCCCGCGCTGGACTGGGATCCTGCGACGTGTGACGTCGCCGGTGTCCTGCGCAAGAGCGAAGACGTGACCTGGACGTCGGTCAAGAACCACGACGGCACCACCACGTGGACGGCCGCGCCGAAGGCCGGCACCGTCTTCCCCGTCGGTGCCCGCGTCAGCTGGGACGTCCCGAACCTCGCCAAGCTTCCGCTCGACAGCGACGCCTGCCGGCCGGACCAGCCGAAGGCCGAGGAGACGGTGACCCCCGTCGAGATCATGACCTGCGAGAGCACGACTGTGCGGATCGAGACGACCACGGTCACGACGCCCTACGTGTGGAACGGCGAGGCCTGGGTGCCCGGCACGTCGACGAAGTCGGTCGAGACGACGACGCGCGACAAGACCCCCGCAGAGAAGAAGGAATGCCCGCTTCCTGCGGACGACACCGACACGGGTGAGTGGGAAGACGGCGAGTGGGTGTGCGGCGACACGACCGTGACCCAGACCCGCGAGGTCACCACGACGGTCTACTCGTACGACGAGAAGGGCGACGTCACGTCGACGACCGACCTGGAGACCGAGACGCAGACGCGCGAGCTCGAGTCCGAGGAGATCGGCGAGGTCTGCGACCTGGTTCCCGGTGAGATCGAGTCCGTGTGCGTCGGCGATGTTCCGTTCCTCGGCTACGAGGTCACGCTGCCCGAGGGCTTCGAGACGGACGACGAGACGCCCGTCACCATCACCTTCGTCAACCCCGAGGGCGAGAACTACGTCGTGCCGGGCACGCACCCGCTCAGCGGCGTCGTCCTGTGGCCGGGCGCCTCGAACGGCACGCCGAAGATGTGGCCGGGCTGGGAGCTCGTGAACGGCGAGTACGTGAAGACCGATGGCAACTTCGACTGGACCCGCAACGGCGTCACGGTGCGCTTCGAGGTCAACCCGTCGTACGAGACGGAGGTCGAATACCCTGCGGCCAGCGCGCTGTGCGCGAACCCGCCCGTCGGCGGTGGCGATGACCCGTCGACCCCGACCACCGGCACGCCGGCGTCGACCGACCCCGAGGCCCTCGCGGTCACGGGTGGCGGCATCAGCCCGATGTTCGCTGTCGCGGGTGGTGCCGTGCTCCTCGCCGGCATCGCGACGGTCGCCTTCGCGGCCTACCGTCGCCGCCACGCGAGCGCGGAGTGACGCCTTAAGAGATAGGTAGAAAGGGCGGTCGCGCACAGCGCGACCGCCCTTTCGCATGGGGCCGCATCATCCATTCCGCGAACCCTCCTGAGAAACGACCGAGCATACCCGCGTCGCGACACGCCCGAGTTTGCGACACGCCCGGGCTGCACGTAGACTAGTGAGGTTCCACATTCCGACGCCCCTCTTGGCGTGCGTCGGATCACTGCCAGGGCAGTGCATAGGCAGCGCAAAAGCGCAGGGTCCTAGGCCGCGGGCAGCAGAACCACCACATCACGAATCCACCTTGGGCGGAGCTTTGCTTCGCGCGCGGGGGAGGACGGATGCCGGGACGCGGCGCTTCGGCGCGGCACCCGGATTGACAGCAGAACAGCGGTGCAGCACGCACTGCGTAAGCGGTGCAGAAGTGCCATGGCGCTTTGCGCCACGTGCGTCCAATGCCACAGGGGTATGACGCGAGAAAGAGAGTGAGCAGACAATGGCGGGACAGAAGATCCGCATTCGCCTGAAGTCGTACGACCACGAGGTCATCGACTCGTCGGCGCGGAAGATCGTCGACACCGTGACCCGTGCGGGCGCGACGGTCGTGGGCCCCGTGCCCCTTCCGACGGAGAAGAACGTGATCGCCGTGATCCGTTCTCCCCACAAGTACAAGGACAGCCGCGAGCACTTCGAGATGCGCACCCACAAGCGTCTGATCGACATCATCGATCCGACGCCCAAGGCTGTCGACTCGCTCATGCGCCTCGACCTCCCGGCCGATGTCAACATCGAGATCAAGCTCTGAGGTTCGACATGGCTGACATCAACAACAAGGTTTCCAAGGGCCTGCTGGGCACCAAGCTCGGTATGACCCAGGTCTGGGATGAGAACGGCAAGCTCGTTCCCGTCACCGTCATCGAGATCGCCCCGAACGTGGTCACCCAGGTTCGCACCCCCGAGAAGGACGGCTACAAGGCCGTGCAGATCGGCTACGGGCAGATCGACCCCCGCAAGGTGAACCAGCCCCTCACGGCCCACTTCGAGGCCGCGGGTGTCACCCCGCGCCGTCACCTCACCGAGATCCGCACCGCGGACGCCGCTGACTACTCACTCGGTCAGGAGCTCACGGTGGACGGCACGTTCGAGGCCGGCCAGCTGGTCGACGTCGTCGGCACCAGCAAGGGCAAGGGCACCGCGGGTGTCATGAAGCGCCACAACTTCAAGGGTGTCTCCGCCTCGCACGGTGCGCACCGCAACCACCGCAAGCCCGGTTCGATCGGCGCCTCGTCGACCCCGAGCCGCGTCTTCAAGGGCATGCGCATGGCCGGCCGTATGGGTGGCGAGCGCGTGACCGTCCTCAACCTCAAGGTGCACGCCGTCGACGCCGAGAAGGGTCTGCTGCTCGTCAAGGGCGCCGTCCCCGGTGCTCGCGGCCGCATCGTCTACGTCCGCAACGCAGTGAAGGGTGCCTGATCTCATGGCTGACTCGACTCTCGCGCTCGACGTCCTGAAGGCCGACGGCAAGAAGGCCGGCTCCGTGGAGCTGCCCGCCGCCATCTTCGACGTCAAGACGAACATCCCGCTCATCCACCAGGTCGTCGTCGCGCAGCTCGCGGCGGCTCGCCAGGGCACCCACTCGACCAAGCGTCGCGGTGAGGTCTCGGGCGCCGGCCGCAAGCCCTTCAAGCAGAAGGGCACGGGTAACGCCCGCCAGGGCTCGATCCGCGCGCCGCACATGACCGGTGGTGGCATCGTCCACGGCCCGAAGCCGCGCGACTACTCGCAGCGCACCCCCAAGAAGATGATCGCCGCCGCCCTGCTGGGCGCGCTCAGCGACCGTGCTCGCGGTGAGCGCCTCCACGTCGTGGAGTCGTTCGCGATCGAGGGTGCCCCGTCGACCAAGGCCGCTGTCGCGGTCCTGACGGCACTCGGCGCCACCAAGAACGTGCTCGTGGTCGTGGACCGCTCGGACGACATCAGCGTCCTCAGCGTCCGCAACATCGCGTTCGCGCACGTGCTGCCGGCTGACCAGCTCAACGCCTACGACGTGCTCGTCTCGGACGACATCGTCTTCACCAAGGCCGCCTACGACGCGTTCGTCGCGTCGAAGAGCGCCGCCACCCAGGAGGTCTCGGCATGACGAACGTCAACAAGGACCCGCGTGACATCATCCTGAAGCCGGTCGTTTCGGAGAAGAGCTACGGGCTCATCGACGAGGGCAAGTACACCTTCCTCGTCGACCCCCGTGCCTCGAAGACCGAGATCAAGCTCGCCATCGAGAAGATCTTCGGCGTCAAGGTCGCAGCGGTCAACACGCTCAACCGCACGGGCAAGGCCCGTCGCACCCGCTTCGGCACGGGCAAGCGCAAGGACACCAAGCGCGCCATCGTGACCCTGAAGTCGGGCACCATCGACATCTTCACGGCAGTCGGCTGACGGTCGGGATAGAGGACTAGAGATATGGCTATTCGCAAGTACAAGCCCACGACCCCGGGTCGCCGCGGCTCGTCGGTGGCCGACTTCGCCGAGATCACCCGATCGACGCCTGAGAAGTCGCTCCTCCGCCCGCTCAGCAAGACCGGTGGCCGCAACAACCAGGGCCGCATCACCACGCGTCACATCGGTGGTGGCCACAAGCGTCAGTACCGCGTCATCGACTTCCGTCGTAACGACAAGGACGGCATCAACGCCAAGGTCGCTCACATCGAGTACGACCCCAACCGCACCGCGCGCATCGCGCTCCTGCACTACTTCGACGGCGAGAAGCGCTACATCATCGCGCCGAACAAGCTGTCGCAGGGCGACATCGTCGAGTCGGGTCCCTCGGCCGACATCAAGCCGGGCAACAACCTGCCGCTGAAGAACATCCCCACCGGTACCGTGATCCACGCGATCGAGCTCCGCCCCGGCGGCGGCGCGAAGCTGGCCCGCTCGGCCGGTGCGTCGGTTCGCCTCGTGGCGAAGGACGGCCCGTACGCCCAGCTGCGTCTGCCCTCGGGCGAGATCCGCAACGTCGACGCGCGCTGCCGCGCGACCGTCGGCGAGGTGGGCAACGCCGAGCAGTCGAACATCAACTGGGGCAAGGCCGGCCGTAACCGCTGGAAGGGCATCCGCCCGACCGTCCGCGGTGTCGCCATGAACCCGGTCGACCACCCGCACGGTGGTGGTGAGGGTAAGACCTCCGGTGGTCGTCACCCGGTTTCGCCGTGGGGTCAGGCCGAAGGCCGCACCCGTCACGCGAACAAGGAAAGCGACAAGTACATCGTCCGTCGTCGCAACGCCGGCAAGAAGCGGAAGTAGGAGTAGAGGAAGATGCCTCGCAGCCTTAAGAAGGGCCCCTTCGTCGACGAGCACCTGCTTCGCAAGGTCGTCGTCCAGAACGAAGCCGGCACCAAGAACGTCATCAAGACCTGGTCGCGCCGTTCGATGATCATCCCGGCCATGCTGGGTCACACCATCGCCGTGCACGACGGACGCAAGCACATCCCCGTGTTCGTGTCCGAGACCATGGTCGGCCACAAGCTGGGCGAGTTCGCGCCCACCCGCACCTTCCGCGGCCACGTGAAGGACGACAAGAAGGGCCGCCGCCGCTGACGCGGGGGCAGAGGAGAGAGAAATGGTGGAGTCCATCGCACGCGTGCGACACATCCGCGTGACCCCTCAGAAGGCTCGTCGTGTCGTTGCGCTCATCAAGGGCAAGCAGGCTGAGGAGGCCCTGGCCATCCTTAAGTTCGCACCGCAGGGTGCGAGCGAGCCGATCTACAAGCTCGTCGCCGCCGGCATCGCGAACGCTCGCGTCACGGCAGACAAGAACGGCGAGTACCTGGACGAGCAGGACCTGTACGTGAAGAACGCGTACGTCGACGAGGGCACGACGCTCAAGCGTTTCCAGCCCCGCGCGCAGGGTCGTGCCTTCCAGATCAAGAAGCGCACCAGCCACATCACCGTCGTGCTCTCGACCCCCGAGGTCGCGGAGACGGCGCCGGCTGCCAAGAGCAAGAAGGCGAGCAAGTAATGGGACAGAAAGTCCACCCGTACGGCTTCCGCCTCGGCATCACGACCGACCACGTGTCGCGTTGGTTCTCGGACTCGACGAAGCCCGGCCAGCGTTACGCCGACTACGTCGCCGAGGACATCCGCATCCGCAAGCTCCTGCAGACCCAGCTCGACCGGGCCGGCGTGAGCAACATCGAGATCGAGCGCACCCGTGACCGCGTTCGCGTCGACATCCACACCGCCCGCCCGGGCATCGTGATCGGTCGCCGCGGCGCCGAGGCCGAGCGCATCCGCGCCGACCTCGAGAAGCTCACCGGCAAGCAGATCCAGCTGAACATCCTCGAGGTCAAGAACCCCGAGGCCGACGCTCAGCTCGTCGCGCAGGGCATCGCCGAGCAGCTCACCGCTCGCGTGGCGTTCCGTCGCGCGATGCGCAAGGGGCTGCAGGGCGCTCAGCGCGCCGGCGCCAAGGGCGTCCGCATCCAGGTCTCCGGCCGCCTCGGCGGCGCCGAGATGAGCCGCTCGGAGTTCTACCGCGAGGGTCGTGTGCCGCTGCACACGCTGCGCGCGAACATCGACTACGGCTTCTACGAGGCGAAGACCACCTTCGGCCGCATCGGCGTGAAGGTCTGGATCTACAAGGGCGACCTCACCAACAAGGAGCTCGCTCGCGAGCAGGCCAACGCGCCGAAGTCGGACCGTCGTCGTGACGACCGTCGTGGCGGCCCGCGTGGCGACCGCGGCGAGCGTGGCGGCGACCGCCGCAACGAGGCCCCCGTGGCAGAAGGAGCGTCGGCGTAATGCTCATCCCCCGCAAGGTCAAGTACCGCAAGCAGCACCACCCCGGCCGCTCGGGCCAGGCCACCGGTGGCACCAAGGTGTCGTTCGGTGAGTTCGGCATCCAGGCCCTCACGCCCGCTTACGTGACGAACCGTCAGATCGAGTCCGCTCGTATCGCGATGACCCGTCACATCAAGCGTGGCGGCAAGGTGTGGATCAACATCTACCCCGACCGTCCGCTCACCAAGAAGCCGGCCGAAACCCGCATGGGTTCCGGTAAGGGTTCGCCCGAGTGGTGGGTCGCAAACGTCAAGCCGGGTCGCGTCCTCTTCGAGGTCGCCGGCGTCAACGAGGAACTCGCTCGTGAGGCCCTGACCCGTGCCATCCACAAGCTGCCTCTCAAGGCACGCATCATCAAGCGCGAGGAGGGCGACGCGTAATGGCGATCGGCACCAAGACGCTCGCCCCGAGCGAGCTCGACACGTTCGAAGACCAGCGCCTCGTCGAGGAGCTGCGCAAGGCCAAGGAAGAGCTGTTCAACCTGCGCTTCCAGTCGGCGACCGGCCAGCTCGAGAGCCACGGCCGCATCCGCGCGGTCAAGCGCGACATCGCGCGGCTCTACACCGTGATCCGTGAGCGCGAGCTCGGCATCCGTGCCACGCCCGCGCCGCTGGAGACCGCGACGAAGGCGAAGAAGACGAAGGCCAAGAAGGCGGATGCCGCTGACGAGGCCGCGAAGGAAGAGGCCGAGTGATGGCTGACACGAAGAAGACCGCTGACGCGGTCGAGACCAAGGGCCACGAGTCGGCCGAGCACGATGTGCGCGACGTCGACGCCCGCGGTTACCGCAAGGCCCGCCGTGGCTACGTCGTCAGCGACAAGATGGACAAGACCATCGTCGTCGAGGTCGAGGACCGCGTGAAGCACCCGCTCTACGGCAAGGTCATCCGCCGCACCTCCAAGGTGAAGGCGCACGACGAGACGAACTCCGCCGGCATCGGCGACCTCGTCCTCATCAACGAGACCCGCCCGCTCAGCGCCACCAAGCGCTGGCGTCTGGTCGAGATCCTGGAGAAGGCCAAGTGATTCAGAACGAGTCCCGCCTCAAGGTCGCCGACAACACGGGCGCCAAGGAGCTGCTCACCATCCGCGTTCTCGGTGGCTCGAACCGCCGTTACGCGGGCCTGGGTGACATCATCGTGGCCACCGTCAAGGACGCGATCCCGGGAGGCAACGTCAAGAAGGGCGACGTCGTCAAGGCCGTCGTCGTTCGCACCAAGAAGGAGACCCGTCGTCCCGACGGTTCGTACATCAAGTTCGACGAGAACGCCGCCGTCATCCTGAAGAACGACGGGGAGCCCCGCGGCACCCGCATCTTCGGACCGGTCGGTCGTGAGCTTCGCGACAAGAAGTTCATGAAGATCGTCTCGCTCGCACCGGAGGTGATCTGACCCCATGGCCAAGATCAAGAAGGGTGACCTGGTTCAGGTCATCACGGGCAAGAAGCAGGACAAGGGCGGCGACCGCGGCAAGCAGGGCAAGGTCCTCGAGATCTTCGCCGAGCAGAACCGCGTGATCGTCGAAGGCGTCAACTTCGTCACGAAGCACAACCGTGTCGGTCAGTCGCAGCGCGGCACCAAGACGGGCGGCATCGAGACGATGGAAGCCCCCATCCACATCTCCAACGTCCAGGTCGTCGACCCCTCGACCAAGAAGCCGACCCGTGTCGGCCACCGTGTCGAGGAGCAGACCAAGGACGGCGTGAAGCGCACCGTCCGCGTGCGCTACGCGAAGAAGTCAGGCAAGGACCTCTGAACATGAGCAGCACCACTGCCGTGGAGGCTGGCAAGATCCAGCCCCGCCTGAAGCAGAAGTACAACGGCGAGATCAAGAAGGCTCTGCAGGACGAGTTCGGCTACGCCAACGTCATGCAGATTCCCGGCCTGGTCAAGGTCGTCGTGAACACCGGTGTCGGCGAGGCAGCTCGCGACAGCAAGGTGATCGATGGCGCGGTCGACGACCTCACCAAGATCACCGGTCAGAAGCCGGTCGTGACCAAGGCCCGCAAGTCCATCGCGCAGTTCAAGCTGCGTGAGGGTCAGGCCATCGGCGCGCACGTCACCCTCCGTGGTGACCGCGCGTGGGAGTTCATCGACCGCCTCGTCAACCTGGCGCTGCCCCGTATCCGCGACTTCCGCGGCCTCTCGGGCGCCCAGTTCGACGGTCACGGCAACTACACCTTCGGTCTCCAGGAGCAGTCCGTGTTCCACGAGATCAACCAGGACAAGATCGACCGCGTCCGCGGCTTCGACATCACCATCGTGACGACGGCGAAGACGGACGCCGAGGGCCGCGCACTCCTGCGCGCCCTGGGCTTCCCGTTCAAGTCGGACGAGGCGCAGGCGTAATTCCTGAATCGGATGCCTCGGCCCGGGCGCGTGCGCGGGTCGAGGCATCCGGATCCCACAACTGAACATGGCAATCATGGAAGGTCGTCCGGCGTGTAACGCCTGCCGATACCTCGTGAACAAAGGAATCAAGAAATGACAATGACAGACCCGGTCGCAGACATGCTGACCCGTCTGCGCAACGCGAACTCGGCGCACCACGACTCCGTGTCGCTGCCGAGCTCCAAGCTCAAGACCCACATCGCCGAGATCCTCAAGCAGGAGGGCTACATCTCCGCGTGGGAGGTCAGCGACGCCCGCGTCGGCTCGACCCTCACCCTGACGCTCAAGTACGGCCCGAACCGCGAGCGGTCGATCGCCGGCATCAAGCGCGTCTCGAAGCCCGGCCTCCGCGTGTACGCGAAGTCGACCGAGATCCCCCGCGTCCTCGGCGGCCTCGGCGTCGCGATCCTGTCCACCTCCTCCGGTCTTCTCACCGACCGTCAGGCAGAGCAGAAGGGCGTGGGTGGGGAAGTCCTCGCCTACGTGTGGTGATCTGACATGTCGAGAATCGGTCGTCTTCCGATCGACATCCCCGCCGGCGTGACCGTTTCGGTCGATGGCCAGGATGTCGCCGTCAAGGGCCCCAAGGGCGAGCTCCTGCTCACCGTGGCCCGTCCCATCGAAGTCAAGGTCGAAGAGGCACAGGTCGTCGTGACCCGTCCCGACGACGAGCGCGCCTCGCGTTCGCTCCACGGCCTGACCCGCACGCTCATCAACAACAACATCATCGGTGTCACCCAGGGCTACACCAAGGGTCTCGAGGTCGTCGGCACGGGTTACCGTGTCGCGCAGAAGGGCAGCTCGATCGAGTTCGCCCTCGGCTTCTCGCACCCGGTGCTGGTCGACCCGCCCGCCGGCATCACCCTGACCGTCGAGGGCAACAACAAGGTCACCGTGAGCGGCATCGACAAGCAGGCGGTCGGCGAGGTCGCCGCCAACATCCGCAAGATCCGCAAGCCCGAGCCGTACAAGGGCAAGGGTGTGCGGTATGCCGGCGAGGTCGTTCGTCGCAAGGCCGGAAAGAGTGGTAAGTAACCATGGCTGTCAAGACAAAGACCCAGGCGCGTTCGCGCCGTCATGCCCGCCTCCGCAAGAAGGTCGTCGGCACCGAGCTGCGTCCGCGCCTCGTCGTCACCCGTTCGGCCCGCCACGTCTTCGTGCAGGTCGTGGACGACAGCAAGGGCCACACCGTGGCCTCGGCCTCGACGCTCGAGACCGGTCTGCGCACGTTCGACGGTGACAAGACCGCCAAGGCCCGCAAGGTCGGCGAACTCGTCGCCGAGCGCGCGAAGGCCGCCGGCGTCTCGGACGTCGTGTTCGACCGTGGCGGCAACCGCTACGCCGGCCGTGTCGCGGCGATCGCCGACGGCGCCCGCGAGGGAGGTCTGAACCTGTGAGTGACAACAAGGAGAACATCGTGACCGAGCAGGCTGCTGCCGAGGCTCCGGCCGACGCCGCCGCGACGGCTCCCGCCGAGCGCGAGCGCGAGCCGCGCCGCGGTGGGCGCGAGCGCAACCAGACCCGCGGTGACCGCGGTGGTCGCGATCGCAACGAGAGCCAGTTCCTCGAGCGCGTCGTCACCATCAACCGCGTGTCGAAGGTCGTCAAGGGTGGTCGCCGCTTCAGCTTCACCGCGCTCGTCGTCGTCGGCGACGGCAACGGTGTGGTGGGCGTCGGCTACGGCAAGGCCCGCGAGGTGCCCCTGGCGATCTCGAAGGGTGTCGAAGAGGCCAAGCGCAACTTCTTCCGCGTGCCGCGCGTCGGCTCGACCATCCCGCACCCCGTGCAGGGTGAGGCCGCTGCCGGTGTGGTGCTGCTGCGCCCCGCCGCCGCCGGTACCGGTGTTATCGCCGGTGGCCCGGTGCGTGCCGTCCTCGAGTGCGCCGGTATCCACGACGTGCTGTCGAAGTCGCTCGGCTCGTCGAACACGATCAACATCGTCCACGCGACGGTGGAGGCCCTGAAGCAGCTCGAGGAGCCCCGTGCGGTCGCCGCGCGTCGCGGTCTCGACTTCGACCAGGTCGCCCCCGCCCGTCTCGTCCGTGCCGAGGCTGAGGCCGCGGCCGCTGCGAAGGCAGGTGTCTGATGGCTGCGCGCCTGAAGGTTACGCAGGTCAAGTCCAAGGTGAGCGAGAAGCAGAACCAGCGTGACACGCTGCGTTCGCTCGGTCTGAAGCGGATCGGCGACTCGGTCGTCCGCCCCGACGACGCGCAGACGCGCGGCTACGTCCGGACCGTCGCGCACCTCGTGAAGGTTGAGGAGATCGACTGATGGCTGAGAAGAACGACGCCGTCGAGGCCGAGAAGGCCCCGAAGAAGGCTGCTGCTCCCAAGGCTGCCGCCGAGAAGAAGGCTGCTGCTCCCAAGGCTGCCGCCGAGAAGAAGGCCCCCGCGAAGGCGGCCGCCGCCAAGGCGGACAAGGCTGAGAAGGCCCCCGCGAAGAAGGCTGCCCCGAAGAAGGACGCTCCGGCTTCGCGCCCGGGCGTGCTGAAGGTGCACCACCTTCGTCCGGTCCCCGGCTCCAACACCGCGAAGACCCGTGTCGGTCGCGGTGAGGGCTCGAAGGGCAAGACGGCGGGTCGTGGTACCAAGGGTACGAAGGCCCGCTACCAGGTCAAGGTCGGCTTCGAGGGTGGGCAGATGCCGCTGCACATGCGCACCCCGAAGCTCCGCGGCTTCAAGAACCCGTTCCGCGTCGAGTACCAGGTCGTGAACCTGGACAAGCTCGCGGAGCTGTACCCGGCTGGTGGCGACGTCACCATCGGCGACCTGGTCGCCAAGGGTGCAGTGCGCAAGAACGAGAAGGTCAAGGTGCTCGGCACCGGCGACATCGCGGTGAAGCTCAACGTGTCGGTCGACAAGGTCTCGGCTTCGGCCGAGCAGAAGATCGTCGCCGCGGGCGGCGCCGTCAAGTAATACGCACACAGTGGGGGTCGGAGCTTGCTCCGGCCCCCACTGGGTTACCCTGGACGTCGGTACGTCTGCGTGCCGACGCCCCCTCTGGAGGAATCCTCTTGTTCAGCGCCATCGCGCGGATCTTCCGCACACCCGACCTTCGGCGGAAGATCGCATTCACCCTGGCGATCATCGCCCTGTATCGCTTCGGCGCGCACGTTCCTGCGCCGTTCGTCGATTTCCCGAACGTGCAGTCGTGTCTGCGGCAGTCCGCCGGCACCGAGGGCCTCCTCTCGCTGGTGAATCTCTTCTCCGGCGGCGCCCTCCTCCAGCTGTCGATCTTCGCCCTCGGCGTCATGCCGTACATCACGGCGACGATCATCGTGCAGCTGCTGCGCGTCGTCATCCCGCACTTCGAGACCCTCTACAAGGAGGGCCAGGCGGGCCAGGCCAGGCTCACGCAGTACACGCGCTACCTCACGATCGCGCTCGCACTGCTGCAGTCGACCACGCTCGTCACCGTTGCGCGCAGCGGCCAGCTCTTCGGGACCACCGGTGTTCCCGAGTGCGAGAACCTCCTCACGAACGACGTGTGGTGGGCTCAGCTGCTCATGATCATCACGATGACCGCCGGCACCGGCCTCATCATGTGGTTCGCCGAGCTCGTCACCGAGCGCGGCATCGGCAACGGCATGTCGCTGCTGATCTTCACCTCGATCGCCGCCGCGTTCCCCGCCTCGATGTGGGCGATCTGGCAGTCCAAGGGCTTCGAGGTCTTCCTGCTCGTCCTGGCGGTCGGCATCGTCGTCGTCGCGCTCGTCGTCTTCGTCGAGCAGTCGCAGCGCCGCATCCCCGTCCAGTACGCCAAGCGCATGGTCGGACGCCGCACCTATGGCGGCACGAACACGTACATCCCGATCAAGGTCAACATGGCCGGCGTCGTGCCCGTCATCTTCGCCTCGTCGCTGCTGTACATCCCGGCGCTCATCGCGCAGTTCAACCAGCCGCAGGCGGGCGAAGAGGTTCCGGCCTGGGTCGCATGGATCCAGCTGTACCTGGTGCGCGGCGACCACCCGCTGTACATGGCGCTGTACTTCCTCCTCATCGTCGGCTTCACGTACTTCTACGTCGCGATCACGTTCAACCCGGTCGAGGTCGCCGACAACATGAAGAAGTACGGCGGCTTCATCCCCGGCATCCGTGCCGGTCGCCCCACGGCGGAGTACCTGGACTACGTGCTCACGCGCATCACGCTCCCGGGCTCGATCTACCTCGGTCTGATCGCGCTCCTGCCGCTCATCGCCCTCGCGACGGTCGGCGCCAACCAGAACTTCCCGTTCGGCGGCGCCTCGATCCTGATCATCGTCGGCGTGGGTCTCGAGACGGTGAAGCAGATCGACGCGCAGCTGCAGCAGCGCCACTACGAAGGGCTCCTCCGATGACGCGACTTCTGATCGTCGGCCCGCAGGGTTCGGGCAAGGGCACGCAGGGGATCCGCATCGCCGAGGCGTTCGGCGTCCCGGCCATCTCGACGGGCGACGTGTTCCGCGCCGCCGTCGCGGACGGCTCGGACCTCGGCAGCCAGGTGAAGGCCATCATCGAAGCGGGCGACCTGGTCCCCGACGAGCTGACCAGCGCCGTGGTGCGCGAGCGTCTCTCGCAGGGCGACGCCGAGGGCGGCTTCCTGCTCGACGGCTACCCCCGCAACGTGGCTCAGGTCATGCACCTCGACGAGTTCCTCGAAGGGCGCGACGAGGAGCTGGACGCCGTGATCCTGCTCGACGTGCCGCGTGAGGAGAGCATCTCGCGCATCGCGGGCCGTGCCGCCGAGCAGGGCCGCAGCGATGACACCGAAGAGGTCATCGCCAACCGTCTGGCGATCTACGAGCGCGAGACGGCGCCCATCCTCGGCGTGTACGAGGTGCGCGACCTGGTCGTGCCGGTCGACGGTGTGGGCACCCTCGACGAGATCACCGAGCGGATCGTCTCCGCCCTCGAGGCGCGCGGGCTCGTCCGCGTCCCCGTCGCCTGATCCCGTGTCGCTCCGCCGTTCGATCTACAAGTCGCCCGCCCAGCTGCGGGCGATGGTGGAACCCGGGCTCATCACGGCTGCGGCGCTCGACGCGGCCCGCAGCCTGATCGCTCCGGGCGTGACGACGGCGGAGCTGGATGCCGCGGCATCCGCCCTCATCACCGGCCGGGGCGCGAAGTCCAACTTCCAGATGGTGCGCGGGTACCGCCACACCATCTGCGCCTCGGTCAACGAGGAGGTCGTGCACGGCATCCCCGGCGACCGGGTGCTCGCGCCCGGCGACATCCTCTCCGTCGACGCCGGCGCCGAGTACAAGGGCTGGAACGGGGACTCCGCGTTCACGTTCGTCCTCCCCGACGACAGCCGTCCGGAGGTGGTCGCTCAGCGACAGCACCTGTCGGACGTGACGGAGGGGTCGCTGTGGGCGGGCATCGCCGCGCTCGCGACCGCGAAGCACATCGGCGAGGTCGGCACCGCCATCCAGGCGCACATCGAGGCGAACTCTCCCGAGTCCGGCACCTACGGCATCCTGCGCGAGTACGTGGGGCACGGCATCGGCCGGAAGATGCACGAGTCGCCCTCGGTCTTCAACTACCGCGTGGCCGACCCCGGCCCCGAGGTGCGGCCCGGACTGGTGCTCGCCATCGAGCCCATGGTCGTGATCGGCGACCAGGCCACGTTCGTCGAGGACGACGGATGGACGGTCTCCACGATCGACGGCACCGCCGGCTCCCACTGGGAGCACAGCGTCGCCGTTCACGAAGACGGAATCTGGGTGCTCACCGCACCCGACGGCGGCGCCGCGGGCCTTGCGCCCTTCGGCGTGACCCCGCGCGAGATCGCCTAGGAGGCTTCACATGGCACAGACGGCACGCAAGACCAACTGGTTCGCGATCTGGGTGACCCTGGGCGTCGTGGTGGCGCTCGTGCTCGTCACCGTGCTCGTGGTCACCCTGAACAACGCGGCGACGCCCAAGCCGCTGCCGACCGAGGTGAACACGCCGTCGGCGTCGAACATCGACAGCGAGACCGGCGCGATCGTCGTCGGCACCGGCGAGGACACCCTCGGCACCTACGTCGACTTCATGTGCCCCGTCTGCAACCAGTTCGAGCAGGTCTACGGCGCCGAGATCCAGAGCATGGTCGACGACGGCAGCATGACGCTCGAGATCCACCCGATCTCGATCCTCGACAGCCAGTCGAGCGGCACCCAGTATTCGACCCGCGCCGCGAACGCCGCCTACTGCGTCGCCGTCGCCGACGCCGACGCGTCGCTGCCCTTCCTCCAGGCGATGTTCGAGAACCAGCCCTCCGAGGGTTCGAAGGGTCTCACGAACAACGAGATCCTCGACATCGCGTCGGGTGTCGGCGTCACGGGCATCGACTCGTGCGTCAACGACGGCACCTACGCCGGCTTCGTCACCGCGATGACGCCCGAGACCCCGATCCAGCCGGGCTCCTCCGGCATCGGCACCCCGACGATCACGGTCAACGGCCAGGTCATCGCGAACTCGGCGCTGCCGCCCGCGGGCTCGCTCGCGACGCTGTTCGAATAGGCACCGGGAGAACGGATGCCGCAGCGCGCGGCATCCGTTCGTCGGCTGTCGTCCTGCCGACGCTGCCGGCCGCGCGGGTCCCGCCACTACGCTTCGGCTAGGAAGGCGGGTGGGATGAGCGGAACCAGACGCAGGTCGCTGCGGGGTATGGCGTTGATCGCCGCGCTCGGTGTGACGGTGGCGGCCACGCTCACGTCCTGGAGCGTGCTGGGTCTCGCGGATCCTGCGACGGCGGAGTTGGGGGAGTGCCCGCCCGGCACGATCCCGGGACCGGGCAACACGAACCCGATCTGGACAGACGACAACGTCGCGATCTACGCGGGGCAGGATTTCCGCGCTGAGGCCGGCGCCGCGGAGGCCGAGGGCCTTGTGGTGGTGCAGGGCGACGCCGACTTCACCAAGTCGCCCGGCGGCACTTTCAACGTCGGCTGGGTCGGAGTCGGATCGGGTGTCGTCCCCACTCCCGGCGAGACCATGCTCGCGGTCGGCGGCGACCTGTCGGTCGGCGCCGGGACCGTGCTCGACGTCGGCGCGAACGCGCGGAACGCCGCGAACGAGCTCGTCGGCGGCAATGTCGACGTCGGCGGCATCACGACTCCCGACTACGAGAGCGATGGCTCGCGGTACCGGCTCAACAACGGCACGCTCTCACAGGACCTGGGCGCTGGTGCGACGGCGAACTGGTCGACGTGGGGCGCCGACATCGCGGCCGCCTCGACGACCTACGCAGCCCTGCCCTCGACCGGGACGGTGACCGCGGCGTTCACCGTGATCGACTTCGTCGGCGACGGGGCGGCCACCCAGCAGGTGTTCACGGTCACGTCGGCTGCCCTCGCGGCCAATCCCGAGATCCACTTCACCGGGATACCGGCGGGGGCGTCCGTCGTGATCAACGTGACAGGCTCCGGCCCCGTGACCTGGGCGCCCTACTATTTCAGCGACAACGGCGTCCGCGTCGACGACCCCGCGTCCCCGGACTTCGGCACCGTCGCGCAGCGCACCCTGTGGAACTTCGTCGCCGCGACGTCGGTGCACGTCGCCGGGTCGTCCCAGGTGCTCGGCACGATCCTCCTGCCGGCGGCGGATCCGGCCGCCGACCAGCCTGCGCTCCGGGTGACGGCGAGCACCAACGGCCGCCTCTACACGAACGGCACGATCGTCATGGATGGCGTGGGCAACGAGCACCACAACTACCCGTGGATCGAGCCGCCGTTCGACTGCATCCCCGAGCCCATCGTCCCGCAGGCGACGGGATCGGTCACGATCGCCAAGGAGGTCGCGCCCGAGGATGCCGCATTCCTCCCCGACGGCGTGCTGTTCCACGGCATCGTCACCTGCGAGCTGCCGGACGAGGGCGGCGAGGTCGTCGCCGAGTGGTACGTCGCACCCGGCGGCTCCACGGTCGTGGACGGACTCCCCGTCGGCGCGTCGTGCGTCATCCAGGAGTCGATCGGCGTCGGCGCCCGTGCGGTCGCACCGTTGGTGCTCGTCGGTCCGGTGCTCGCTCCGACCTACTTCCTGTGGCAGACGCCGGTGTGGGATCCGTCGCCTCCGGAGTTCGTCGTGCCCGCCTCGGACGACCCCGTCCAGTTCACCTTCACCGTCACGAACGCGCTCGTGCGCGGCGCGTTCACGATCGAGAAGGCCGTGGAGGGTGAGGGTGCACCGGCCGCGACCTTCGCCGGCACCTGGTCGTGCACGCTCTCCGGCGAGGTGGTCGGGGAGGGAGAGTGGTCGCTCCAGGCCGGCGAGACGACCGAGCCGATCGACGCGCTCGTCGGCGCGACGTGCACCATCGCCGAGATCGCCCCGGGCGATCCTGACGGGGGCAGGTGGTCGGCGCCCGTCATCGATCCGGCATCCGTGACCATCACCGCGGCATCCGCGCAGGAGCCGCTGACGTTCCAGGTCATCAACACGTTCACCACCGACAGCCCGACCCCGACCCCGACCCCAACGCCGACGCCGGAGCCCGGCCCCGGACCCGGCGGCGAACTCCCGGCCACGGGCACCACCGTGCCGTGGTGGGCGATCGCGGTGGGCGGGGCGCTGCTCATCGGAGGAGCCGCGGTCGTGCTCATCACCGCGGTGCGTCGCCGGCGTTCCTGAGTGCGAGCCGTGACCGCACCGCGGTCATTTGCCGAGGCATCCACTATCACGTATGCTTGATCTTTGGTGCGTTGCGCCTGTATTGGCGTGTCGCCGCACCGAATCCCATCCACCGCAGATCGACCGGTCTGCACAAGTGTTAGCGAGCGTATGGCGAAGAAAGACGGTGTCATCGAGATCGAGGGCGTCGTGTCCGAGGCGCTGCCCAACGCGATGTTCCGCGTTGAGCTCAGCAACGGCCACAAGGTCCTCGCGACGATCTCCGGCAAGATGCGGCAGAACTACATCCGCATCATCCCCGAGGACCGTGTCGTCGTGGAGCTGTCGCCCTACGACCTCACCCGCGGGCGCATCGTCTACCGCTACCGCTAGACCGGTCGAGAAGTAACACCCCAGGCTCCGGCCTGCCCGGTGAAGACAGCGAAGAGAAGAAATCATGAAGGTCAACCCCTCCGTCAAGCCCATCTGCGACCACTGCAAGGTCATCCGTCGCCACGGTCGCGTCATGGTGATCTGCAAGAGCAACCCGCGTCACAAGCAGCGCCAGGGCTGACATCAGGTCTGGACGGATGCTGCGAGCCGCAGCATCCGTCATCCCACAACTGAATACGACTACAGGCAGCGTCAGAACCTCTCCGGAGGGGACACCTCGGGCTGGGGGCCCGGGCACCGACACTGCTCCACACCTCCACCAACTCTCAGGAGAATCGCATGGCACGTCTTGCCGGCGTTGACATCCCGCGCGACAAGCGCGTGGTGATCGCCCTCACGTACATCTACGGCGTCGGCCGTACCCGCTCGAACGAGATCCTCGCCGCGACGGAGATCGACGAGAACATCCGCGTCAAGGACCTCACCGACGACCAGCTCGTCGCGCTCCGCGACCACATCGAAGGCAACTACAAGGTCGAGGGTGACCTCCGTCGCGAGGTTGCCGCCGACATCCGCCGCAAGGTCGAGATCGGTTCCTACGAGGGCCTGCGCCACCGCCGCGGCCTCCCGGTGCGCGGGCAGCGCACGAAGACGAACGCGCGTACCCGCAAGGGTCCGAAGCGCACCGTCGCCGGCAAGAAGAAGGCGCGCTAAGGCGCGGCCCCCAGGGTTTAGGAGAGCAAGCACATGGCACAGGCCAAGTCCGCCGCGCGCAAGCCGCGCCGCAAGGAGAAGAAGAACATCGCGCTGGGCCAGGCCCACATCAAGTCGACGTTCAACAACACGATCGTCTCGATCACCGACCCGTCGGGCGCCGTCATCAGCTGGGCGTCGTCGGGTGGCGTGGGCTTCAAGGGCTCGCGCAAGTCGACGCCGTACGCCGCCGGCATGGCCGCGGAGTCCGCTGCCCGCCAGGCGCAGGAGCACGGCGTCAAGAAGGTCGACGTCTTCGTGAAGGGTCCGGGTTCGGGCCGCGAGACCGCGATCCGCTCGCTGACGGCCGCCGGCCTCGAGGTCGGCTCGATCCAGGACGTGACGCCGCAGGCCCACAACGGCTGCCGTCCGCCCAAGCGCCGCCGCGTCTGACATCCCGTAAGCCGGGGCACCGTTCGTCGGTGCCCCGGCTCCGGCACGTTTCCTACGGATGCCGCGACCGCTCGCCCGCGCGTCGGCCGCAGCATCCCGAGTAAAACTCAACACCTCACCCACCGCACGTGTCATATAGCGGGCACGTGATCGAAAGGAACACATAGTGCTCATCGCACAGCGTCCCACTCTGACCGAGGAGAAGATCGGGGAGTTCCGCAGCCGTTTCGTCATCGAGCCGCTGGAGCCCGGCTTCGGTTACACGATCGGCAACGCGCTGCGTCGCAGCCTCCTGTCGTCCATCCCCGGCGCAGCCGTGACGTCGATCCGCATCGACGGCGTCCTCCACGAGTTCAGCACCATTCCCGGTGTCAAGGAGGATGTCACCGAGATCATCCTCAACATCAAGCAGCTGGTCGTCTCCAGCGAGCGCGACGAGCCCATCACCGCGTACCTCCGCAAGACCGGCGCCGGTGAGGTCACCGCCGCCGACATCTCGGCTCCGGCCGGTGTCGAGGTGCACAACCCCGAGCTCGTCATCGCGACGCTCAACGACACCGCCAAGTTCGAGCTCGAGCTCACCATCGAGCGTGGCCGCGGCTACGTCTCGGCCACCCAGAACCGCAACGAGTACGCCGAGGCCGGCCAGATCCCGGTCGACTCGATCTACTCGCCGGTCCTCAAGGTCTCGTACCGCGTCGACGCGACGCGTGCCGGTGAGCGCACCGACTTCGACAAGCTCGTGCTGGACGTCGAGTCCAAGTCGTCGATCGCCCCGCGCGACGCCGTCGCCTCGGCCGGTCGCACCCTGACGGAGCTCTTCGGCCTGGCCCGCGAGCTCAACGTCGAGGCCGAGGGCATCGAGATCGGCCCCGCGCCGGTCGAGACCGTCCTCTCGAACGAGCTGTCGATGCCCATCGAGGACCTCGACCTCTCGGTGCGTTCGTACAACTGCCTCAAGCGCGAGGGCATCAACACCGTGTCGGAGCTCGTCGCCCTCTCGGAGACGCAGCTCATGAACATCCGCAACTTCGGTCAGAAGTCGGTCGACGAGGTGCGCGACAAGCTCGTCTCGCTCGGCCTGTCGCTGAAGGACTCGGTCCCCGGGTTCGACGGCGCGCACTTCTACGGCGGCTACGACGACGAGACCGTCTGAGCCAGCCGGATACCGGATGCCGCAGCATCCGTTTCCCGACCGACTTTTCACACTGGAGTAAATGAGAATGCCCAAGCCCACCAAGGGTCCCCGCCTCGGAGGCGGCCCCGCCCACGAGCGCCTGCTGCTTGCGAACCTGGCCGCTGCGCTGTTCACCCACAAGTCGATCAAGACGACCGAGACCAAGGCGAAGCGCCTGCGTCCGCTCGCCGAGCGTCTCATCACGTTCGCGAAGCGCGGCGACCTGCACGCGCGTCGTCGCGTGCTGTCGGTCATCGGTGACAAGGAAGTCGTGCACGTCCTCTTCACCGAGATCGCTCCGCTGGTCGCGGACCGTGACGGCGGCTACACCCGCATCACCAAGGTCGGCAACCGCAAGGGCGACAACGCGCCCATGGCCGTCATCGAGCTCGTCCTCGAGCCCGTGACGAAGAAGCCGTCGGCCAAGAAGGCTGCCGCCGCCAAGGCTGCCCCGGCGGAGGAGACCCCCGCCGAGGAGGCTCCCGCCGCCGACGAGGCCGCCGAGGCCGGCGCCGAGTCGCAGGACGAGGGCGCCGCCGCTGAGGCTGCCGCCGAGGAGGCCGTCGAGGCCCCCGCCGAGGAGAAGTCCGAGTAATCGGATCCCGCCGGGCGCAGCAGCCCGGCACCCCTTGCACCGCGAGGCCCGTCACCCACTGGGTGACGGGCCTCGCTGCGTTCTCGGGCGCCCCCCTCCCTGTTCGTTCGTCACGGATGTACCTCCGAAGGGCGATTCCGCGTACATCTGTGACGAACGAACAACCGGGGGAGGGGAAGGGGAGACGGATGCAGCGACCCGGCGCGATGCCGGGACGCGACATGGCGCCGGCTCAGGGCACGAGGTCGGCGCTGAGGATCTCGGCGAGGCGGTCGGCGCGGTCCGCGGCGTCCGCGCGGCGCTCGTCGGCGAGCTCGTCGACGGCCGCCGCGACGGTGTCGGCGAAGATGCGGCCCCCGGCGGCGCCGGGGTGGATCCTGTCGCCGGCGAGGAGGTCCTCGTGGGGCGCGATGGCGCCCGACCAGTCGGCGACGATGACGTTGCGGTGGTCCTGGGCGAACGCGGCGAGCTCGGCGTTGACGCCGGGGATCCAGTCGCGCGGCGCGTAGGCGTTCACGAGCACGAGGTTGCGCTTCGGGCCGACGGTGTCGGCGAGCTGTTCCAGCGTCGAAGGGTCGACCGCGCCGTTCGTGCCCAGGGCGACGACGACGTACGGCCGGAGCCGGCCAGTGGCGTCGAGGTCGTCGACGATGTCGGGCCCGGCCCACATCGAGCGCGAGACCTCGGCGTCGACGTCGATGCCCGGCAGGCGCTCCACGAGCCCGCCGGCGGACGCCAGCATGACGGAGTCGCCCACGGCGCTGATCTGGTCGCCGGTGATGTCGGCAGCCGCGGGGGACGCGGCATCCGTTCCCGAAGGCGTGGGGGCGATCGGTGCGGGAGCCTCGCGCAGCGCCTTCTCGAGGGCGGCGCGACCTGCCGCGACGGCGGCCTCGGCGCTGGTCTCGTCAGGCGAGACCGCGATGGCGGTGCCCGCACCGGCGAGCACGAGTGCGCCGCTGAGTGCCACGCCGACGGCGCGGAGCCGGGCGCCCGGCCCGCTCTGCAGGCGTGTGGTGAGCAGGCGTGCCGAGGCGCGGAATCCGTGCCGGCGCACGGGCGTCTCGATGCAGCGGAACGACAGGGCGGATGCTGCGGCCGTCGCCGCGAGGACTCCCAGGCCGATCCAGACCGGCGCCGAGGCGACGGTCGCGTCGGGTGCGAACGCCGCGACCGCGAGCACGAGGAGCGGCCAGTGCCACAGGTAGATGCCGTAGGAGCGGTCGCCGATCCAGCGCATCGGCCGCACGTCGATCGTGCGTCCGAACCACGAGCCGGGCCACACGCCCGCGACGATCGCGACGGCGCTGAGCAGGCTCGCGGCCAGGAGGGCGCCGGGGAAGGTCGCGATCGAGGAGCTCTGCGGAAGCATCGCGAGCGCGACCAGGCCGCCGAGCGCGAGGACTCCCGCCGTACCGGTCAGGTCCCGTGCTGCGCGCGACTGCGCCCACTGCAGACTCGGGAGCGGTGCCAGCAGGAACGCGAGGCCGACGCCCAGCAGCAGGCCGAACGCGTGCGTGTCGGTGCCGAAGTAGGCGCGCGTGACGTCGCCGCCGCCCGAGACCGTGACGCCCATCCAGACGGCCGACGCGGCCGCCAGCACGAAGGCGGCCGCCGAGCGCGCCCACCCGCGCGGGAGCAGCAGGAACAGCGGGAAGATCAGCGGCCAGAGCACGTAGAACTGCTCCTCGACCGCGAGCGACCAGAAGTTGCGGAACAGCTCGGGCGTCGCGGCGGCGAAGTATCCGCCGCCGCCCGCGACCGAGACCCAGTTGTAGCTGAAGGTCGCGGCTCCGAGCACCTGGTCGTCGAGGTCGACGAGAACGTCGCCGCCCACGATCCAGGCGAGCGCCGAGCAGACCACGACCACCACCGCGAGGGCGGACAGGAGCCTCCGCGCGCGCCTCTGCCAGAACCGTCCGAGGGCGACGCGTCCGGTCGAGAGCTGCTCCCGCAGCAGCAGGCTCGTGATGAGGAATCCGCTGATCACGAAGAACACGTCCACGCCGACGAACCCGCCCGGCAGCAGCGCCGGCGGGAACAGGTGGTAGACGACCACGAGCAGGACGGCGATCGCGCGCATGCCGTCCAGCCCGCCGAAGCGGGCGGGCGAGGCTGGGGAGGGCGCAGTCGACGTCATGGGTTCTCACGAACGAAGGAGGGGGAAACGGCAATCATACGCGGCGCGTCTGGGCGTATCACGGCGCGCGGTGGCGGCTCTATGCCAGAAGCAGGCCGAGCGCTACTCTTGGCCCCAACCTCGGGGGGCCGGGGTGATTGGGGATGCTTCCAGCGCCGCTGCACGTGATCGAACGGCGGCGTACGAGGGGAGAGAGCGTGTCCGGACCGGAGACGCCCGTGGCGACACCCGCGCACTGGGTGGGCACGCCACGCGCCCGCGCGCGTGCGGGCCTGTCGATCTACTCGATCCTGCTCATCATGCTGCTGTCGGTGAGCGTGCTCTCGAGCATCGTCGTCGGCATCATCGGGTACGTCAACGGCACCGAGGCGCTGCGCGCGATCGCGTACGAGAAGCTCGTCGAGATCCGCGAGAACCGCGCGCGCGAGGTGTCGCAGCTGTTCCGCTCCATCGAGAACTCGGTGCGGCTGTCGGCGCTGAACGACACCAGCACGGCGGCCGTGCGCGCCTTCACCGAGGGCTTCGACGAGTTGAACGCGCAGGAGACGGATGCCGCAGCATCCGCCGCCGTGAACACCTACTATCGCGACACGTTCGCCGCCGATCTCGAGGAGGCGACCGGCGAGGACGTCGACGGCTCGGCATTCGCCCCGCGCGGGGCTGCCCAGACATATCTGCAGAACCACTACGTGATCCCGTACGACAGCTGGGAGGACGCGATCGTCGCTGACGACGCGGGCGACGGCAGCGCATGGTCGGCGGCGCACGCGAAGTACCACGACTACTACCGCACGATGACCGAGCTTCAGGAGTACGAGGACGTGCTCATGCTCGACACCGAGGGCAACGTCGTCTACAGCGCCTACAAGGGCGTCGACCTCGGCACGAACCTCTTCGACGGGCCGTACCGGCTGTCGAACCTCGCCGTCGCGTACCGCGAGGCGATGGACCGCAACATCGTCGGCGACGTCGTGCTCGCCGACTTCGCGTCGTACGGTCCGAGCCTCGGCGCCCCGGCCGGCTGGGCGGTGGTGCCGATCGCCGACGACGGCGAGGTGCTCGGCGCGCTCGCGATCGAGCTGCCGATCGAGCGCATCGACGACGTCATGACCGTCGCCGGCGAGTGGGAGCTCAACGGCCTCGGCGCGACGGGCGAGACGTACCTCGTGGGCGCCGACGGCACGATGCGATCCGTCTCCCGCGCGCTGCTCGCCGACGCGGCGACGTACGAGACGGATGCTGTGGCCGCGGGTCTTCCGCCGGCTGCGGCTGCGCTCGCCGTGAACAACGGAAACACGCTCCTCAGCCAGGCGATCGCGGGCACCGCCGTGACCCGCGCTCTCGCCGGCGACTCGGGGACGCTGCTCGAGAGCGACTACCTCGGCCGTGCCAGCCTCACCGCCTACGCGCCGCTCGAGGTCGACGGCCTGGACTGGGTGATCGTCGCGCAGGAGACCGAGCAGGAGGCGATGGTCCCCGTCGAGGACTTCACGCGCAACCTCATCCTGTCGACGGCGGCGATGATCATCTTCGTCTGCGTGCTCTCGCTGGTGCTCGCGCAGGTGTTCGTGCGGCCGCTGCGCCGCCTCAAGACCGCGGCCCAGCGCATCGCCGCGGGCGACGAGGGCGTGCAGGTCGACGCCGGTTCGAGCGACGAGCTCGCCGATGTCGCGAACGCCTTCAACGACATGAGCCGCAGCCTGCAGGTGAAGTCGCACCTCATCGCCCAGCAGGAGAAGGCCAACGAAGACCTCATCCTGTCCTTCATGCCCGAGGGGATGGCGAGCCGCTACAAGCTCGGCGACGACGCGATCACGCAGGACAGCGACGACGTCACCGTCGTCTTCGCCGACATCGTGGGCTTCGAGGCGCTCGCACTGTCGATGTCGTCCGACGACGCGGTCGCGCGCCTCAACGACCTCATCCGGGCGTTCGACGAGGCGGCCGAGCGGCACGGGGTCGAGCGCGTCCGCACGACGCGGCAGAGCTACCTGGCCAGCTGCGGGCTCGCCACGCCGCGCGTCGACAACGCGCGCCGCGCCGTCGAGTTCGCCCTCGAGCTGGACACGATCCTCGAGCGCTACTCGACCCAGCAGGGCGTCGCGCTGACGCTGCGCGCAGGCCTCGACTCCGGCAAGGTGACCAGCGGACTGATCGGTCGCGCGCGCGTCGTGTACGACATGTGGGGGGATGCCGTGAACCTCGCGTTCCGCGTGCAGGGCGACTCCGACGAACCCGGCATCTACATCACCCAGCGCGTCGCCGAGCGACTGCCCGATTCGATCACGACCCTGCCGGCGGGCGAGATCGAGACGCAGTCGGGCGGCCAGCGCGTCTGGAAGGTGCAGGCCCCGAGCGTCGTCGTGGCCGAGGGGTGAGGCATCCGTGGCCGATATCGTCTCGCAGCCGTGGTTCTGGCCCGCCGTCGTCGTCTCGGTGGGGCTGCCGCTCGCGCTCATCGGGCTGACGGAGTTCCACAACGCGCTCGCCCGCCGCGGCAGCCGCGCGGCGCCGATCGTGCTGATGGTGCGGAACTACCTCGTGCCGGTCGCCGGCATCCTGGTGCTGCTCAGCCAGCCGGGTGCGTGGGAGGGGTCGGGCACGTGGCCGAAGGTCGTGTGGACGATCTTCGGCCTGCTCGTGATCGTCGTCACGATCAACGCCGTCAACCACCTCGTGTTCCACCGCGCCGAGAAGGGGTCGTGGCGCGACCGGTTCCCCACGATCTTCAGCGACCTCATCCGGTTCGTCTTCATCATCCTCGGCATCGCGGCGGTGTTCTGGTGGGTGTGGGATGCCGACGTCGCCGGCGTTTTCGCCGCACTCGGCATCACCTCGATCGTGGTCGGTCTCGCGCTGCAGAACGCGGTCGGGTCGATCGTCTCGGGCCTCTTCCTCGTGTTCGAGGCGCCGTTCGAGCTCGGCGACTGGATCGAGACCGGCGGCACGCGCGGGCAGATCGTCGAGGTGAACTGGCGCGCCGTCCACCTCGAGACCGGCAACGGCACGGTGATCATCCCCACCGCGGAACTCGCGGGCGGCTCGTTCGTGAACCTCTCGCGCAACCCGGAGCCGTACGCCGCGACCCTCGAGGTCGAGTTCGGCACCGACGATCCGCCGGGGCGCGTGCGCGAGCTGCTCGTGGCGGTGGCGCGGGACATCCCCCTGCTGTCTCCCGACCTCGAACCGTCAGCCGTCACCCTGGGCGGCTCGCGGTACGAGGTGTCGATCCCGCTCCGCACGCCCGGCGACCGCGCGGACGCCCTCGACGCGTTCGCGACCCGGGTCTGGTACGCCGCGCGCCGCGCCGACCTGCACCTGGACGGCGACCTCACCGACGACTGGCGCACATCGGCGCGACTTCAGGACGCGCTGCGGCAGATCGCGCCGTCGCTGAGCCTCGCGCCCGGAGAGGCCGAGGCGCTCGCCGCCCACGCGCGCCTCGAGCGGTACTGCGCGGGGGAGTCCCTGCTGCGGCCCGGCATCGTGCCCGTGGAGACCCGCTTCATCCTCGCCGGCTCGGTCGTGCTCGGCATCCCGACCGAGGACGAGGGGTTCGTGCAGGTGGGGATCCTGGCCGAGGGCGACGCCGTCGGCCTCACCGCCCTCTCGCGCACGCCGACCATCTCGCGGGCTGTGGCCACGAGCGAGGTCGACGTCGTTGTCGTGCCGGTCGCCGCACTCGACGACATCGTGCGCGCCCACCCGGTGGTCGCGCGCGAGATCGTCCGCGAGAGCGAGAACCGGCTCCGCCAGGCCGGCGCGGCGCTCGCCGCAGTCGGCGAGACGCTGCCCCGAGGCCGCTTCGTCGTCGGGTGAGGGCGCCTCGGTAGGCTGGAGTCCGTGCGGATCCGCCTCGACATCGCCTACGACGGCACGCATTTCCGCGGGTGGGCGCGTCAGCCCGGGCTGCGCACGGTGCAGGAGACCCTCGAGTCGTCTCTCGCGCGCGTCCTCGGCGGCGATCCGCGACTCGTGGTCGCCGGCCGCACCGATGCGGGCGTGCACGCCACCGGCCAGGCGGCGCACGTCGATCTCGACGAGGCTCAGCAGCGGCGCATGCTCACCCGGCACGCGCGTCCGGACGCCGGTGTCCCCACCGCCGAAGACCGCGCCGCGGCGCTGGCCGCGCGAATGACGGGCGTGGTGGGCGCGTACTCCGACGTCGCAGTCACGGGCTCGCGCATCGCACCCGAGGGCTTCGACGCCCGCTTCTCGGCGGTGTGGCGCCGCTACGAGTACCGCATCGGCGACACCGTGACGGGCTACGACCCGCTCGAGCGCCATCGCACCACCTCGGTGCGGGCATCCCTCGATGCGGAGGCGATGGATGCTGCCGCCCGCGCGCTCATCGGACTCCACGACTTCGCCGCCTACTGCAAGCCGCGCGAAGAGGCCACGACGATCCGCACGCTGCTCGAGTTCGACTGGCATCGCGACGACGCCGGCGTGCTGGTCGCGAACGTCAAGGCCGACGCGTTCTGCCACAGCATGGTGCGCGCGCTCGTCGGCGCGTGCGTCGCCGTCGGCGAGGGCCGGCTCGACGTGGACGACGTCGTCGACATCCGCGACGCGCAGGAGCGCGTGCCCGAGGTGAAGGTGCTCGCGGCGCGCGGTCTCACGCTCACCGAGGTGGGCTACCCGGCCGACGATCTGCTCGCGCAGCGCGCCGAGCAGACCCGCGCGCGGCGCGACCGCGAGTGACACCGCCCCGCTAGACTGACCGGACGTTTTCCGGCGCGACTCGGGGGTTTTATGCGCAGGTGGAACCGGTTCGCCGGCGTCGTGACGATCTCGCTCGTAGGCATGGCGGCGCTCGCCGGCTGCGGGCCCGCCCCGTGGGAGGACGGCGCGGGCGGGAGCACGCCGACACCCACGTCGACGGCAGTCCCGACCCCCGTGCCCAATGACCTCTCCGGCGGGGCCACGCAGCGCGAGCTCACCGCGGGTGCTGTCGCAGCGACGATCGACTACTGGTCGACGCTGTCGATGGACAAGTGGACCGCGGAGGCGGTCAAACCCGTCAGCATCTCGCTGATCACGACCATCACCCCGAACGACGGGCAGAAGGTCTACCTGCAGCGCGCCACCATGACCGCCGTGCCGTCGTCGCCGACGGGCGCGCTGGACGCGCTCGCCCCGCAGGTCGACGCCGCGACGGTGAGCCCCGGCTACCTCGTGCTGGACCCCTACAGCTACTCGCAGACGTTCAACGTCGGCCCGGTGCCGGCCGAGGCGACGTACGTGACGCTGCAGTTCAGCTACGACTTCCTGGTGCAGACGACGCCGACCTCGAGCGAGTACGCCAAGCAGACGGCGACCGACACGCTCACGGTAGCTCTGACTGACTGATCAGGCGGTTGACGATGGTGGCGCCGACGCGCTCCCATCGGTCGCCGCCCTTGCCGCTCGCGACCCGCGCGGCCTCGCGGCCGGTGTACACGAGGGTGTCGAGGTCGTACCCGAGCACCGAGACCGGAGCCCAGCCTGCGCTCGCCGTGGGCCGGATGGGAAGGGCGCCGTGCACGTCGAGCAGTGTCACCCGCTCGAGCGTCGCGCGCAGCAGATCGCGCACCACTGCATCGGGTCGGGGCACGAGCACCACGACGGCGCCCGCCGAGGGCGATCCGACGTCCGACTCGGCCGGGAACGCGGCGCGCACCTCGTCCTCGAGTCGTTCCGACAAGGTCGCGAACGCGGCGGTCCCCGCGGTCTGGCGGATGTCGGCGGCGTCGTCGAGCCCGAGATACACGACCGACCACGGCTCCGACGTCTTCTGCGCCCGCGAGAGGCGGTCGCCGGCGGTCCGCTCGAACTGCTGCCACGCCGTCGAGACGGCCGCGGTGCGGCCGAGCCCGCTGTCGCGAGCCGTGGTGCCGACCACCGCGATGAGAGCGCACGCCACGTACACCAGCATCCCGACCGACGAGATCAGTCGTACGAGCTCGAAGTCGTCGCCGCCGGACGGCGGGTAGACGAAGCCCGCGATCAGGGTGCCGACACCGGTGACGAAGAACGCGATCGACACGATCACGAGCGGCAGCAGCAGGCGGTCGTGGCGCCGTGACGAGGCGCGCGCCCAGTCGAGCACGAAGAGTCCCGCGAACACGGAGGCTGCGAAGAAGACGGTGCGGTACGCCACGGTGAACCACGCCAGGTCGTCGACGATCGCCAGCGAGAACGCCGACACCGCGGCCATGGCCGCCCCCGCCCAGACGTGCGGACGCAGCCCCCACGCCGCGCGGAAGCCCGACCACAGGAACGCCGGGGCGCCCATCAGCGCACCGAGCGACGCGCGACGGAGCTGCTCGATGCCGGCGACGTCGCCCGCGACGACGCCGTACGTGGCGAGCATCGCGAGAGTGAAGGCGATGCTCCAGTAGAGCGTCGGGAGTCCGGGCCGCACGAGGAACGCGATGCCGATGGTGAGCATCGTCGCCAGGGTGGTGATCACCGCCTGGGCGATGCCGAGGTCCACGCCGGCTCCGGCGATGAGGTCGGTCATGCTCGTCCTTCTGTGTCGCGCCGGTCGTCCGGCCGCGCGGCCAGCTCGCCCGCCAGGGGCAGGCGGATCGTGATGGTGGTGCCCGCGCCCGGCTCGCTCTCGATCGACAGGGTGCCCCCGTGGGCGAGCACGATGTCGTTGCTGATGCCGAGTCCGAGCCCGGTGCCGCCGGACTTCTTCTTCGCCTCCTCGGTGCGGAAGTACGGCGTCAGGATGTTGGGCAGGTCGTCCGCGGCGATGCCGATGCCGGTGTCGGCGACCGACAGCACGACATGGTGGTCCTCGACGGCTCCGGTGATGCGCACGCGACCGTCGCGCGGGGTGTACTTGATCGCGTTGCTCACGACGTTGTCGACGACCTGCCGCAGCCGGAACCCGTCCGCCGTGATCGGAAGCGCGTCGTCGGCGCGCACGTCGATCGAGATGTCGCCCGACACCGCGGTCGGGCGGAACGAGGCGACCGACTCGAGCAGGATCTGGCGCAAGTCGATGTCGTCGACCTCGTCGCGGGCCGAGAAGCCGCGCTTCGAGGTGGTGCCCAGGCTCTGGATCATCGTCAGCATGCGGTCGCTCGCCGCGACGATCGACTCGAACCGCTCGCGCGTGCGCGGGGTGAGGTCGTCGAGTTCGAGGGCGAGCTCCGCATTGCCGATCATCACGGTGAGCGGGTGCTTCAGCTCGTGCGACGCCATGGCGGTGAACCGCTCCCGCTCGCGCTGCGCGTAGGTGAGGGCGGTCACGTCGTGCACGAGGAGAAGGATGCTGGACCCTTCGTCTCCGCCGGCGGCGAGGCGCTTGGCGGTCACCGAGAGCGCGCGCCACTCGCCCTCCGCGGTGAACAGCCACACCGAGGCATCCGTGAAGGTCTCTCCGCGTGCGGCGCGGGCGAAGGGTCGCTCGGAGAACGGCACCGGCATGCCGCGGCGCCCGGTGTACTCGACGGAGCGGGCAGGCAGCGTCGCGTCGAGCGGGTCGAGCCCGTACAGCCGCGAGTATGCGTCGTTGACCGCGAGGACGGACCCGTCCTCGGAGATGCGCGCGATGCCGGTGTCGACGCCGTTGAGGATCTCGCTGGTGCGGCGCTCCTGGTCGGCGCGGCGCGTGTACGTCGCGGTGAGACGGCTTGCCTGACGGCGCAGCAGGCGGCGCAGTGCGCGGGTCCGGCGGAGGGCGATATGCGCGGTGATGCCGATGAAGGTCAGCGACAGCAGGACGACGAACACCCGCAGCGCCGCGAGGTTGCTCGAGGTGATCGCAGAGTCGACGAGGAGGATGAGCCCGATCAGCGCGAGCATCGCGGCGAGGGCGGTTGCCCGGAAATGCATCGCCACCCACATCACGGGGAACGCCCAGAGGTAGCCCAGGCGCAGCTCGGTCCCGCTGGACATCAGGCCGATGGCGATCGCGTCCGCGAACGGCACCGCCAGCACCGCCCACGCGGGCAATCGCGACCACGGCAGGGACAGGGTGGCCAGCGTGAGGATGACCACCAGGAGCGTGCCGAGCAGGAAGTTCCAGCGGCCGAACATCTCCGGCTGCAGCGCCATCACGAGGATCGCAGTGATGAGCACGCTGGCGGCGAGCACGAGCTGCGTGAGCCAGATCGACCGGGTGCGGCCGTCGGGCGCGCCCACGACGAATGTCGATCGTGCAGCCCCGGTAGCCATAGGCCGATTCTATTGACGCGGCCACCTGGCATTTCGGCGCCGAGCCGACAGTCGGCAAACGCTCTCTTGCGGATGCCTTGCGCAAACCTTGCGGTTCTGTTCGCGGTCTCTCGGAGGGGCCTTGCGGTCGGTGGGAGAAGCTCTTCATGTGCCGGAGACACCGGCCCGAGAATCCGAAAGGCGACGAACGTGACCGAGATCGTCCCCCTCACCCGCAGCCAGCGCACGCACCGCGCGGAGCCGGCCGCTGCACTCGAGGACGTCACGACCGTTCACGGATTCGCCGACGACTTCGATGCCGTGCTCGACGACACTTCGGTGCACCGCTCGACCATCGGCTGCGTCATCCCGGCGTACAACGAGGAGGAGTCGATCGCCCAGGTGATCGGCGGTCTCCTCGCCCAGACGCGCGTCCCCGACGTCATCCACGTCGTCGTGAACAACTCGTCCGATGCGACGGTGCGCATCGCATCGCAGTACGCCGGCGCGCACGAGATCGTCACCGAGCTCGGCGAGCAGTTCACCGAGGTCTTCGTCCACGACATCGGCAAGAACCCCGACAAGAAGGTCGGCGCACTGAACTACGGCTACACGCTGGTCGAGGGCTACGACTTCCTGCTCGGCGTCGACGGCGACACGGTCGCGGACGCCAAAGCGGTCGAATACCTCGAGTCGGAGGCCACCTCCGACTCCCGCATCGGCGGCATCTCGGCGATCTACTCGATCGATGAGAAGCCCATCAAGGGCGCGATCGCCAAGTTCCTCATCACCGGGCAGCGCGCTCAGTTCGCGGCGTTCAACATGCACAACCTGCTCCGTGGTCGCAACATGGCGGTGCTCGGCGGCCAGTTCTCGATCTTCTCGACGCAAGCCCTGCGCGACGTCATGAAGGAGAATCACCAGTCCACGCCGTGGGTCAAGGACTCCGAGGTCGAGGACTCGCTCCTTTCGCTGCAGATCAAGAGCGCCGGCTATCTCACGAAGATCAGCCCGTTCGCCCGCGCCGACGTCGGCGGCATGACGACCCTCCGGGCGCTCGACGCGCAGCAGGTCAAGTGGACGTACGGCGCCATCGAGCTGATGTGGCCGGGCCAGCGCGGCGACACCAAGGGTCAGCCGTTCCACCCGAACCTGCGGGTCCGTTGGCTCGAGAACTTCGGCATGCTGACGAACCTGTTCGTGCGTGTGGCGTTCGTCGCCCTGCTTGCGGGCTCGCTGTCGCTCGGCGCCTTCGTGTTCTCACCGTGGTGGCTCCTGCCGCCGGTGGTCGCGATCGCGCTGAACACCCGGATGGCGCTGACCATGCAGGACCGCACTGCCCGTGATCTCCTGTTCGCGGTGACGCTCGTGCCTGCGGAGGTCTACATGTGGCTGCGTCTCAGCTACTTCGCCCGCTCATGGACGCGTTTCCTGTCGCGCAAGAAGGTCGACAACTGGGCGATGCAGGCCAAGGCCGAGCGCGGCGGCGGCTTCGGCCATTGGACGCCGCTCATCGTCGTGGTCGCTGTCGTGGTCGCGATGGCGGTCATCTGGTCGATGCTCGGCCCGATGGTCCAGTCGACGATCCTGTGGATCGGCTGGCCGATCGTCGGCGTCGTCACGGTGCTGCAGACGCTGTCCATGTTCTTCAAGCTCATCCGTCGTCAGCACGGATACAAGGTCTGACCCGAACCCGAATCGGGTCAGAAGCTGGGGAAAGCGCCGAGGCTGGGGAGCACGGCGCGGGGGAGGAGGTGAGGGCGCCCGCCTGGGGAGGGCGGGCACCCTCGCCGAAAACTACACACGGTCCACGGGGGGAGGCATCCGCCCGTACGGCACGCACCCGAAGCGTGCCGTAACGCTGGGGACGCGCCGCGGCTGGGGAGCACGGCGCAGGGGGAGGAAAGGCAGGGGTCCGCAAGGGAGAGGCGGACACCCGGCCGAAGAGGAAGAGGTGGCATCCGCTCGCGTGGGGCGAGCGGATGCCACCTCTTCTGCGTCGCCGGGGTCAGCCCTCCGAGGTCAGCCGGTACCCGACGCCGCGGACGGTCTCGATGTAGCGAGGGTTCGCGGCGCTCTCGCCGAGCTTGCGCCGCAGGTTGGTCATGTGGGCCTCGACCGCACGCTTGTCGGCGTCGCCCACGAAGTAGCTCGTGACGTAGGACTCGCCGCGCAGCACCAGCGTCAGGTCGGCCTTGCTGCGCACGCGCCGCTTCGACTCGAGCAGCGTCGCGAGCAGGTCGAACTCGGTGCGCGTGAGGTCGAGCTCCTCGTCGCCGATGAGCACGATGCGGTTCTCGGGGTGCAGACGCAGGTCGCGGTGCGTCAGCCACTCGCCGTCCGTGTCGACGGTGGCGGGGACGGATGCTGCGTCCGCGGGCACGATCTCGGTCGCGGGTGTCGCGAGGTCACGGCTCTCGATCGCGGGTGTGGTCGGCACGGCGGTGGTCGTCGGCCGGACCCCCGGGAACGACGGGCCGACGCTGCCCTGCGACGGCGCAGCGGGCGCGGCGACGGCGCGCTCCGTCTCGGTGGTCCGGCGTCGCATGAGCGCCTCGACGCGGGCGCGCAGTTCCCGGGGGCGGAACGGCTTGAGGAGGTAGTCGTCGGCGCCGGCGCCGAGGCCCGCGATGACGTCGGCCTCATCGTTCATGCCGGTGAGCATGATGATGTACGTGTCGGACTGCGCCCGGATGCGCCGCGCCGCCTCGATGCCGTCGATGCCGGGCATGTTGACGTCGATGGTCGTCAGCACGGGCTTGTAGGTGAGCACCGCCCGCACCCCGTCGATGCCGTTGCCGACGGAGACCGTCGAGAACCCCGACGACTCGAGGACCTCGGCCAGGACGTGGCGGATCTCCGTGTCGTCCTCGATGATGACCGCTGTCTTCAGCTCGTCAGAAGGGGTGCTCATGCGTGCGTACTCTCTGGGACGGTGGAACCGGACATGCGCCGATTACCGACCCCAGCCGCGGCCCCCGACGCATGCGCAAAGTACTCCCGATGCTACACAACACCGGGAATGCCTGGTCGGAGATCAATCCGAGACGACGTCGCGGGTGAGCTCGACGGCGGCCGCCGGCCACCATCGTCCGGCCGCCGGACCGCCGTTGCAGTCGCCGTCGCTCTCGCCGGGCGGCTTGATCCACAGGTTCGTGTCGACGACGTCGTCGCCGATCGATCCGCCCGGCTCCCCGACGAGCCGCCCGGGCGGGTTGCACCATTCGCCGTCCGAGCCGGCGCCGTTGCGGCCGGTGTCGATGATCGCGTGCATGCCGGCGAGGTACCCGGCGACGTCGTGGGCGTAGGCCATCTCGTCGTCGGTCGCCTGGAAGTTCGACACGTTGGTGACGAATCCGCGGATGCCTCGATCCTTGTCGCCGCGCGACGCCCGGTCGACCTGGTCGATGAGGTCGGCCATCTGCTCCGGGGCCAGCCAGTCGGAGTGTCCGCCGTCGACGTAGATCCAGGTGCTCTCGGCGGCGAGCACCTCGACCGCGGCGCTCAACTGCTCGACGCGCTCGTCGACATTGCCGCACTCAGGCGCGAGGGCCAGGCTGTCGGGCTCGAGGATCACGATCGGCGCCGTGTCGGCGGCCGCGCGCAGGGCGTCGCCGATCGCACGCGTCCACTCGACGTACGCATTGCCGTGGAGGCCGCCGGCGGAGTGCCCGCCGCAGTCGCGCTCGGGCAGGCCGTAGACGACGACCGCGACCCGTGCGGACTGGTCGCGCGCCTCGGCGGCGAGGCCGGCGATGCGCTCTCCCACGACGTCGACGGGGTCGCCCTCCGGCGTGAGCCAGACGGCCGTGGGCTCGGCGCTCAGATACTTCGCCGCGGCCTGCTCGGGGCTGCCGTCGGCGGCGCGGGTCGCAGCATCCGTCGCCTTCGAGTGCGCGGAGGCGACGATCTTCGTGCCGCGCGCGGGCGGCTCGGGCGACTGCCCGCGCAGGAGGACGACAGCCGCGACGACAGCGACGACGGCGACGACGCCCGTGATCGCCAGGATCGTGATGGTCCGTCGCGAAGGGGGCACGAAGGCGAGCCTACGAGACCGGCGCCGCGGCGAGGTGTCGCGGCGTGTCGCGTCAGGCCGTGCGCGGGCGCGGGCTGCGCACTCGTGCGGCGGGTGCGGTCCGCCCGGAGGCGAGTGCACCCCGGCGGGCCGTGCCGCCGCGCTTCGAGCCGACGAGCTGCAGCAGGGCGGCCGCCAGCGGGCTCGCCGATGTCGCTTCGGCCTCGAACGCGCCGGCGACGACGGATGCTGCGCGCTCGAACTCCCGCGCCTTCTCCACGGCCGCTCGGCGCTCGGCGACGACGCGGTCGGCGGCGGCGTACTCTGCCCGGAGGCGAGCGCGCTCGGACTCGTCGAGCCCGGGTCGCCGCGCGGTGCGCTCGAGCGTCTCGGCCGCGCGGGAGCGCAGCGCGATGCTGCGGTGCAGCTCGCGCTCAGCGGCCTCACGGGCGAGGCGGCTCGCGTCGAGGGCGTCGGCGAGCTCGGCGCGGACGGTCTTCGGGGATGCAGCGGTCATGGGGTCCTCCAGGATCGGGGTGCGGGTTCACGCTCGGATGCCGTGAACCGGCACACCACTGAGGAGCCGCAGCATCCCGTTTTCGTACATACGAGCTTCCTGTCAAGGCCATCCGTTCGAAACGTCCACGGCATAGGCTGTGGTCGTCATGAAGGTCATCTCGTACAACCTGCGCAAGCACCGGGCGGCGGGGGAGCTCGCCCACCTGGTCGAGCGCCATGGCGCCGACGTGCTGTGCCTCCAGGAAGCCGACACGTCCGACATCCCCGAAGAGATCTCGGGGCTGCGGCTCGCGGACTCCACACAGCGCAACCGCCTCGGGCTCGCCGTGTACTACCGCGAGAACACCTACCGCGCCGTCGAGGTGCGGGCGCTGGCGCTGAAGAAGTCGCTGCACGACCGCGTGCTCAAGCCGGCGGAGGAGCGACTGCTCGGCGTCCGGCTGCACGACATCGACGAGAACACCGATGTCATCGTGGCCTCGTTCCACGCCGCGCCGCTCACGGCGCTGAACTCGCTGCGCCGCCACCAGATCCGCACGGCGCTCGGCGAGCTGCAGCAGCTCGGCGAAGGCCTGCCGGCGCTGATGGTCGGCGACTACAACTATCCGGTGTTCAAGGAGCGGCTGGGCCAGCACATCCGCGAGCAGGGGTACGAGCTGAACCTGTCGGACTCGCGGACGTACACGCGCTACCGCTTCTTCCGCGGCCACTACGACTTCGCGACCTCGATCGGCTTCGAGATCGACCGCGTGCGGACGCTGCCGCAGGGCCTCAGCGACCACCTGCCGATCCTCGTGACCGCCCATCCCGCCCCGGGTGTGCGCCGCGTGGTCGAGATCGCCGATCCCGAGGCGGCGGCCGCCGCCGGAACCGGCGCCGCCTGAGCTCGCGCTTCGCTCTTCACCCCTGACATCCGGGGGCGCGAAGAGTACCATTGGGCGCGTGACGAGGGGGATCGTCACGCGCTCCGAACCCGAGGGTGCGCAAACTGGGGCCGTTCTCGAAGCTGAGGCGACGCCTGTTCCGTTGCGCCGCCGGCGCGCGTGGCCGTGGATCGTGGTCGCGTTGCTCACCGTTCTGCTGGTGGGCGGCGTCGTCGTCGGCGCCTTCGCGCTGCAGTTCTGGTCCGAGGCCCAGCGCGCCCGCGCCGCCGTCGAGCGGGCGGCGGCCGGGATCGAGGCGCTGCGCACCGATTTCGCCGATGCCGACACGGCGCAGGTCCGCGCCGAGACCGACGAGATCCAGGCCAACGTCACGCTCGCCGTCCGGACCGTCGACGGGCCGTTGTGGGACATCGCCACGAACGTGCCGTTCATCGGGCAGAACGTCGACGCGGTGCGGCGCGTGACGCATGCCGTCGACATCCTCGTCGACCGCGCGCTGCCGGCGGGGCTGCAGTTCATGACGGCCGCCGACCTCGACCGGCTCGCCGTGGCGGGCGGCGGGATCGACCTCGAGCCGTTCCGTCAGGTGCAGAGCTCGATCCCCGAGATCGCCTCGGCCTTCGCCGACGCGCAGGCGATCGTGGCGCCGATCGACACGTCGACGCTCTTGCCCGAGGTCGGCGAGTCGATCTCCGACATCCTCGACTTCATCGACCTGGCGACCCCGGCCCTCGGCGTCGCCGAGAAGTATCTGCCGACGCTGCTCGACATGGCCGGGTCCGCGGGCACGAAGACGTACCTGCTGATGTTCCAGAACAACGCCGAGATCCGTGCCACGGGCGGCAATCCCGCCGCGAGCATGATCGTGACGCTCACCGACGGCAAGCTCGGATACGTCGATCAGGCCAGCTCGCAGACGTTCTACGACGCGGGCACGCAGGGCAACGAGTACGTGCCCCTGCCCGGTGAGACGACGGGCCTCTACCTGCCCACCCTGACCAGGAACTCGCAGGACTTCACCTTCACCCCCGACTTCCCGACGACGGCGCAGCTCTTCCAGGCGCTGTGGACGCACACGACGGGCGCGACGTTCGACGGTGTCGTCTCCATCGATCCGGTGGTGCTCTCCTACATGCTCGGAGTCGCGGGGCCGGTGACGCTCGGCACGGGAGAGCAGCTCACCGCCGACAACGCCGTCAAGGTGCTGTTGAGCGACGCCTACGAGCGGTACCCGGAGGGGCATGATTCGGACGCGTTCTTCGCGGATGCTGCGCGGCAGGTGTTCGACCATCTCACCGCGTCGTCGTGGGATCCGCTTCAGATGCTCGCGGCGCTCGAGCGGGCCGCCGCCGAGCAGCGCATCAACCTCGCGTTCACCGATCCGGCGGCTCAGGCACTTGCCGTCGAGTTCGGTCTCGACGGTGCGCTCGCCGCTGACACGACGACGCAGACGCAGGTCGGGATCTACCTGAACGACTCGGCCGTCAGCAAGCTCGACTACCACCTCGCCACGGCTGTCACCACGACGTGCGATGCCGCGGCCCGCACCATCACGACCACGATGACCATGCACAACGGGATCACCGACGACATCAGAAGCAACTACACGCTGGGGTACCGGAACCGGCAGCTGGGCGTCCCCCGCACGACGATGATCCTCGACGTGCTGTTCTTCGCGCCCCCGGGCGCGCAGATCACCCAGACCGTGCCGGCGCGCGGCGATGTCGCCCGCTGGGAGCGGAGCGGCGTCGAGAAGGGCAACACGGCAGTGAGCAAGACCGTGTTCATCGGCAAGGGGGAGACCGAGACCGTCTCGTTCACCGCCGTGTTGCCCGCCGGCGACCTCGGGCCGCTGCACCTGCGTCATACCCCGACAGCCGGCTCGACGCCCGTCACGATCGACGCGAGCTGCAACGCACTCTTCCCCGCTCCCTCCGATCAGTGAGTGAGCGAGGAACAAGCCAGACGGAACGTCCCCGGACCCTCCCGAACCCCCGGGGGCGTTTCGTCTCTCACATCGCGATGATCGAAGGGTCGGGATCGTTCCATTTCTCGATCCCCTGCACCACCCAGAACACGAAGAACAGCGCGAGCGCGATCGCTTCGACGATGAGGACGATGGGGATGCCGGAGCCGCTCGCCTGCGGCAGCAGCACGACGTACGCCACGAGCACCAGTACGAGCCCCACCGCGATCGTGGTGTACAGCACGCGGAACACCGGGGCCGGGGGCGGACCCTGCCGGGGGAACGCGCCTCGCACGGCGACCGCTGCGAACAGCGCGAAGAAGGCCGTCGTCGCGATGAAATGCGCGTTCTGCAGGAACGCGTCCCGTGCGAACGCCCACGTCAGGCCCGTGACGGCGATCACGACGGCCGCGATCAGCAGCGACGGCCACACCGACGCGAGCGAGATCTGGCCGAGCGCGCCGAGCAGCAGCGCGACGAGGAGCAGCAGGATGCCGAGGACGAGGTAGACGACGACGCCGTTCGCGACGTCCGCCTCGAACGCGGGTGGGAAGCAGCGTCCGGTGCAGGGGACGTCGACACCGGGCACGACGCCGGGTGCGAGAGTCGTCGGCACCAGGGCGATGAGCGGCGCGAACAGCGCGGCGGCATCGAGGAGCGCCCGCTCGGAGCCCCGCCCCGAGAGGGCGAACAGAGCGAGGGAGACCGCGATCAGCGCTCCGACGAACACGTCGCGCGCCGGCGTGTAGAAGTAGTCGCTGATGGAGGTCAGCGAGCCGTAGGTCGTCGCCGCCTGCGCGATGGCGACGAAGATCGCGATGACGGTGCCGGCCAGCCCGATCCGCAGGTAGCGGTAGGTGCGCTCGAGCGACGTCGACGCAGCGGATGCCATGGCGATCACGATAGTCGCCGGCCCCGACGGCGGCGCCGACCGGCGTCGCGGTTCAGCGCGAGTCGCGCGAGCGGCGCACCGCCGCGACGACCGCCAGGGCGGCCCCGGCGAGCAGGAGCGCCCCGCCGCCGATCCACAGGCCGAGCGTCTGGCCCTGGTCGAGGCCCGTCGCGGGAAGCCCGTCGGCGCCGGTGATCGTGACGGCGGCGGTGCCGCCGGCGGACGTCGACGACACCGCGGCGATGTTGTAGGTGCCCGTGGCGTTCGAGGGGAGCGTGATGTCGACGGCGGCGAGTGAGCCGTCGGCCTCCGACGAGGCGTTGCCGCTCGCGGTGGTGATCGCGAACTTCAGCATGCCGATGCGCGAGGCGGCGCCGTTCTCACCGGTGACGGTGATCGTGATGGCCTCGTCGGGAGAGAAGGTCTCGGCGGCGCACTCGAACGAGATGGTGCCGCCCGCCTGGGCCGTCGGCGTCGTGGTGCACGAGCCAGAGGGCGGGTAGATCGTCGACGCGTGGGCCGCGGCGGGTACCGCGAGGACCGCTCCGAGTGCGAGCGTCGAAGCGAGGGCGGCTCGGGGGAGGAGCCGGGGCGTGGTCGATCGAGTGATGTGGGGCATCGGGAGCAGTCTACGAACCGCCGCACACCGCGGCAACTGCGGCCGGCGGCGTGAGTGTCGGCGTGGTCACGGCCTCGAGCGTCGCGGCGACCGGCTCGCTCGCCCGTGCGGTGAGCGTCGCGGTCGTGGATCCGCCCGGCGGCAGGTCGATCGCGAAGCTCACGACGCGGTGCCCGTCGTGGGTGCCGCCGCCGAATCCGGTGCCGTCCGACATGGTCGCGTCGACGAGCTCGAAGCCCTCGGGCAGGTACAGGTAGCCGATGGTGCGGGTGATGCCTGCCGGCACGCCGAAGGCGCTGTCGCCGGTGATGTATGCGGGAAGGGACGCGGCATCCGCCGGGGCCGTGTTGCCGATCGTGACCGTGAGCACGGCGTCGCCCGTCGCAGAGCCCGCGGCGTCGAGGGCGCAGCTCGACCACTCGAGCGCGGTCGTCGCGTTCTGGTAGAAGTCCATCTTCGAGCCGGTGCCGTCGTTGACGTAGACGCCGAAGCGGGCGGCCTTGTCGTCCGAGACCGGCAGACCACCCGCGAGGGTCGTGTCGGCGAGCACGCTCTGCTCGTTCTCGTGCGTGCTCCACAGCAGCAGGCGGTCCTCGTCGCCCGCGCGGGTGAGCGCGCCGACGAGCGCGGCCGGGTCGACCTCGCCCCCCGAGAGCTTCTCGAACACCGCGGCCGCCGCCATGGCGAAGAAGGCGTCCTGGTCGGCGGGGCGGGTGTAGCGCGAGTAGACGTCGTTCAGGAGGAGCTGCACCGCGTTGTCGGGGGCGAGCACGTCTCCCGTGGGGAGGGTGATCGGACCGGTCGCCGCGAGCAGGTACGAGAGCGCGACCGGGTCGAGCGCGACCACGCCGTCGACCTGCTGCCCGCCGTGCTGTCGTGCCCACATCTCGCGGGCGAGCGCGCCGCTGACCGCGAAGTCGGGCACCTGCGTGACGTTCTGGATCCAGCGGCCCGGGCGCTCGCCGTAGATCGCGGTGACTTCGTCGCCGAGGGGCAGGACGGCGTCGTCGTAGCGGGGGTAGTCGCTCGAGGACTCCTGCGCGGCGAGGCTGATCGCGCCGCCGTCGGTGTGGATGAGTGCCATCGCGCCGGGGATGCCGCCCAGCGACCGCCATTCGGCGTTGTTCTGGAACAGCACGAGGTAGTCGCGGGGGGCGTCCGCGCCGAGCATCGAGGGGATGAGCTGGGTCGCCCGGGCGAGAGCGTCGGTGGCGGTGCCGGCCTCGACGAGGAGTGCGTCGACCTCGTCCACGGCTTCGCGGACGGGCGCGACGAGCGCGGTGCGATCGATGGCGGAGACGGATGCTGCCGCCGCCCCGACCTCGTCGCTCGCGGTCTGCGCGGCGCCGCTGATCTGCTGCAGGGGTGCGAGGTCGAGCTGTCCGTCTTGCGGTTTCAGGGCGTCGACCTGGAACGAGGCGGCGACTTCGGAGAGGGGTCGAAGGGCGGTGCTCGTGACGCCGTCGAGCGACTCCGCGACCGTCGCGACCGCGGCCAGCTGCGGGCCGGCCCACGGAAGACCCTCGGCCAGGTGCCACACCGGGTCAGAGGTCATCGCGTGTGCGGCGCCGGTGTCGGCGGCGAGGGCGGCGATCGCGTCACTCGCGGCCGCCGGGTCGGCAAGGTTCTCCCGCACCGCGGCCGCCGTCTGCTGTGCATCGCGGAGATGGCTGTAGGCGAGGACTCCGCGCACCCCGATCCACACGGTGGCGACCACGGCGAGGATGAGGAGGCCGCCCAGGACGGCGGCGAAGACGACACCCCCGCGGCGCACGGAGCGGGGCAGGGGAGAGTCGGTCACCGCTCCACCCTACGGGGCTGGTCCGAACAGCCGCTCCGAGCTCAGCGGGAGTCTGCCCCGGCGTAGTCGCCCTGGTACTGGTAGCCGTAGTAGCCGCCGTTCTTGCGCGGCACGCGGTTCAGCACGACGCCGAGCACGCGGGCGTTGGCCTTGCCGAGGTTCGCGAGCGCCTTGTGCAGCATGTCGTACGTCGTCTTGCCGGCGCTGACCACGATGAGCGCGCCGTCTGCTGCGGTCGTCAGGACCGCAGCATCCGTCACCGGAAGAAGGGGCGGGGAATCGATGATGACGAGGGCGTGCTCGGTGAGGCTGCGCACGAGCGCCTGCATGCGGTTCGAGCCGAGCACCTCGCTGGGGTTCGGCGGGACGCGGCCGGCGGTGATGACGGCGAGGTTGCGGCTCGCGCCGACGTTGTGAACGACGTCGTTGAGATCGGCGCGTCCGGCGAGCACGTCGGTGAGGCCGGCGCCGTCGGGCAGGCCGAACACCGTCGAGACCATGGGGCGGCGCAGGTCGGCATCGAGCAGCACGACGTGGCGGCCCGCGGCGGCGAGGCTGACGGCGAGGTTCGCGGCCATCGTCGACTTGCCGTCGCCGGGCAGCGGGCTCGTGACCACGATCGCGCGGGGCGGGTTGTCGACGTCCATGAACTGCAGGTTCGTGCGCAGTTCGCGCATCGCCTCGGCGAGCGGGGCGGAGGAGGAGTGCTGGCTCTCGAAGTCGGCGACGCCGCGCTCCACGCTCAGGCCCTTGTCGACGGGCAGGGTTCCGACGACCGGAACGCCGGTCTCTCGCTCGATATCGCGCGGGTCCCGCAGGCGGCGGTCGAGCACGTGGCGTACGACCGCGTAGCCGATGCCGAGGGCGAGTCCGACGAGTGCGCCGAGGGCGAGCGCGAGGCGCACGTTCGGTGACGAGGGTGCCGTGGGCAGGCGGGCGGAGTCACCCGTGACGAGAGTGACGGCGGCGGTGCCGGTCTCGTCGGTGCCCTCGACGGTGTTGATCTGCTCGACCATGCAGCCGAGCCACGACTCGGCGAGGTCGCGGGCCTCTTCGGGGCTCGACGCGCTCGCGGTGACGCGCACGATGACGGTGTCGAGCGGGTTCGACACGTCGACGCGGGTGACGAGGGATTCGGGGGTCGTGGAGAGGCCGAGTTCGTCGATCGCGCACTCGGCGACGGCGCGCCATGAGCCGAGCTCGACGTACGAGGTGACCTTGCTGCGGGCGAGCTGGTCGCCGACGAGCGACGAGCCGGTGTCGGAGCCGGCGTTGGTCGCCGTGACGATCCCGCTGGCGTTCGCCGTGTAGACCTTGGGTTGCAGGGCTGTCCAGCCCCACGCCACGGCCACGCCCAGGAGGGTGAGGATCACGATGGCGAGCCAATGCGCTCGCAAGATGCGCAGGTAATCCCGCAGCTCCATGGGCCCCCTCCCAGTCCCCCGTACACTACCGCGTGTGACCGGCAACCTCGTGATCGCTGCCCTCGGGGTGCGGGTGGGCATCGTGTGCGACGGCCTCGACGCGGACTCGAGGGCTGCTGTCGAAGAGGCCTGGACGGATGCTGCGACCGTCGGTGTCGCCGACATCGAGGTGGTGGCGGAGTCGGGTGGCAGCATCCGTTCTCTGCTGTCGTCGCTGTCTCAGCGCGTGACGCTCGCGGCGATCGAGGCCCAGCGCGGACGGATGTGGATGCTCCACGCCGCCGGCATCGCCCTGCCTGACGGCCGGGTGGTCGCTCTCGTGGGTCCGAGTGGTCGGGGGAAGACGACGGCGTCGCGTGTGCTGGGCGAGGCGTACGGGTACGTGTCGGACGAGACGGTGGCCGTCGACTCGTCGGGTCGCGTGCACGCGTACCGCAAGCCGCTGTCGATCATCGAGCCGGGCGAGTTCGAGAAGGCGCAGCGCTCGCCGTCGGCTCTCGGCCTGGGTTCCTTGCCTGACGCCTCACTGCGGCTCGCGGGGGTTGTGCTGCTCGACCGGCGCGAGGACGTCTCGGGCGCGGTCGTCTCGGATGTCGACCTCGGCGATGCGCTCGAGGAGCTCGTGGCCCAGTCGAGCTATCTCACGAACCTGCCCGCGCCCCTCCGCACGATCGCCGCGCTTGTCGCGTCGGTCGGTGGCGTGCGTCGGGTCTCCTACGCGGATGCTGCGGCCCTCGTCTCGGTCCTCCCCGAGCTCGCCGCGGCGTCACCGTCGCGGCCGCGGGTGTCGGAGCCTGTGTCTCTCGGCCATTCGGCGATCGCTGGTCCGCCCGCGAGTCGGGTGTTCCGTCGCGTCGCGCCGTTGGACGAACTGCAGCTCGCCGATCCGGATCGTCTCGCCCTCTTGCATGTGGATGCCGACCACGCCGGCACTGTACGTGTGCTGGCGGGCATCGCACCGGCGCTCTGGCGCGCGGCCGATGGCGTCGGCCTCGAGACGTTGACGACCGCTGCGGTTTCCGCCTACGGCGCTCCTGGGGATCAGGACGCCACAGTCGCCGTCGAAGCGGCCGTCGATGAGCTGGTCGCGGCCGACGTCCTGAAGGTCTCGTCGCCGGCCGGGCCTGCGGACCCGGCGTTGTGGCGCATCCACGACGACGTCGCCTGGACGGGCGAGTCCTCGCGCGTGGTCGTGCTGGCTCTCGCGAATCCCGCCGCCTCACCGCTGGCCCTCGAGGGTTCGGCTGCCCTGATCTGGATCGCCCTCACCGCCGGACCCGGTCATTCCGACGACATCGTGGCGCGCGTGGCCGCGTCAGCCGAGGTAGATGGCGACGCGATCCGCGACGACGTCGAATCCTTCCTCGGAACCCTCCGCGATCAGGACCTGGTCTTCACCGGCTGAGCGGGCGGTTCAGAGCCCCGACCAGCGGCTGATGGGCCACAGGATCACCGCGGCCTTGCCGACGATCCCGTCACGTGTTGCCCACCGCCAGCAGGCCGCGTTCGGATCCTCGATGCGGCATTGCGCGGCCGAGTCCGATGATCCCGCGCGGTTGTCGCCGAGGACGAGGTATGAGTCCGCCGGCACCAGCACCGCGTCGAAGCAACGTGTCGAGCGGGGCACCGTGTCGCAGTCGAGCAGGCCCGGTTCGAATGGCAGGTCATTCGTCACGTACGGTTCGTCGATCGGTTGGCCGTCGACGACGACGCGCCCGTCGGCGCTGCAGCATTCCACGGTCCGCCCGGGCACGCCGATGACACGCTTGACGAGCGTGTGCGGTCCCGAGGGTCCGAAGCCGGTGACTTCGCCCACCCATCGCACCGGATTTGAAGTCGGCACGGATGCCTCGCCCCACCCCTCGCCCGCATCGAAGACGATCACGTCTCCCGCGCCTGGGCGCGCTCCGACGTAGGCAAGTCGGTTCACGAGGATGCGGTCACCGGGTTCGAGGGTGGTCTCCATCGATCCCGATGGCACCCAGTACGGCTTCACGACGAACGACAGCACCAACCCCGCGACGATGAATGCGGCGGCGAGGTGAAACCACGTGCTGCCCAAGACCCGGCGCCATCGCGGCCTGGGTTGGGCAACGACATCCGTCACGGCTACAGGCTAGAGCGTGCCGGTCTTGGTCGCGGGTGCGAAGGGGACGCCGTTCACGAGGAACTCGATGGTCCAAGTGTGGCTATCAGATCCGGTCTGCTGACTGTACTTCGGGAAAGTAATGGTCTGCCGGCCGGTGAAGCCGGTACCCGTCGCAATATCGGTCGCCGTCTTGCCGGTGCCTTGCACCGTGATTCCCCACCCTGCGGGTACCGGTGTAGCGAAGCCGTCATTCTGGTGCGTGCGCTTCACGGAGAGGCGGGGGACGACAACGGCGCTGCTGCTGGCCTCGACGGTGATCGTCACGTCCTTGCCCACCGGAACGTCCGGTTCCGCAGGCACCGCAACCGCTGCGGTTGCTCCGACCGCAGCCACGCTCACCGTTCCCGACGCGGTCGCGCCAGACAGGGTTGCATGGACGCCGGTGCCCGTGCTTGTCATGGTCCAGGCCCGGTTGAAGATGGGCGCGAAGCCGGTTGCCGCCGCAACGGAGAAGACCAGCGTGGCCGTCGATGCGCCAGCGGCAAGCGCCGGGGCATACGTGAATGTGTAGCTCATCCGACCGTTCGTCGGCCCCGCGACACCGGCTGTGGCCCAGCCGGAGCCGGATACGACCTGAGCGGGAACTCCCGCTGCGAGTCCAGCGGCGTCCACGCTGATCACGACCGTGACGGGGGTGGCCGACCCTCCGCTCCCACTGGTGTGGTCCAACTTGACAGCGACTGTCCCACCGATGCCGCTGACCGCTGTCGAACCCCAGGTGTAGAAGAGATTCGCACCGGGAGCGAAACTCAGCGCCGCGGTCCCCGAGGCGCTCGCCGCGGGGACGGCCGCAGCCAGCACGACAACGGGCGCGGCCCAGGCGCCGACCTTGAGCAGCTTGCGGCGGTCGATCGTGTGGTCGTCGGCAGATGCAAGAGCGCGCGCGAGCGTGTCGGTCACTGTGTTCCCCCAGAGAACAGTCGTGGCTGACGGGCGTTCGGGCTCCCACAGCCGTGAACAGAACGGGCGACCCCTCGCCCGCCGTGCGGTCGCCCCAGGCAACCCACGTGATCCTCACCCTAGCGGAGCGGCAGGGGCCGCTCGTTAACGTGAAGTAACGACCGCGGCTTCTTTACGCGATCTTGAGGCAGGCCGCCGTCACCGCGGGCCGACGACCGGGCCGCCTTCGAACCCGTTCGCCGTCGTGCCCGAAATCCGACCGTTGATGGAGATGGATCCAGCAGCCGGCGCACTGGTGAAGGGGATCCAGCGCAGGAATGGTGAGGTCCAGTAGTTGCCGCTCGGAGCGATGGGGTACTGCAACGTCGTAGAAGTCGCTGACTGCGTGAGCAGCTGCCACCCATTGAGATCCTCTGTGGTGGGGGTGCCCAGCACTCCACCTGCCGAGGTGACCGTGATCTGGACGAGGTTGTCGGCAGTCCAGCTCCCCGACTCGAATCGTGCGGAAACATTGCCGTCGAGGCCACCGTCGAAGATCGAGAACGCACCGCCCATGACAGGGTTCACGGGCGACGCTGACGCCGCCGGCACAGCCGCGGCAACCACCACCGCCGGCGCCGCCCATACCCCTGCCCTGAGCAGTGTCCGCCTGTCAAGCGTCCGGAATCCCTGAGAGCCTGTCGTGTCGTCGAGCATCGCGATCCCCCCGGATCTGCGCGGATGCACGGCGAATAGCCAGGGCAGCCAGCGCCGTCGTCGTGTCTTCGTCGACCGGCGCGTTGCCCCCGGGCGACATGCTGTCCGGTTCGACGCTAGCGAAATCGGGAGCCCGATGGAACGGTTCAATCCTGGGAGTTCGCGCAAGCTTCACCTGCGGCATGGGGCATTTCGTTACACGCACGTCCTCGTCCGGCAACCGTACGGGCGTACCGTCAGGGCAAGACAACGGTGTCGTGCACCGGAATCAACGAGTGGGGGCTCGGCATGGCACAACCACGACGCCGGCGGCGGCGCTACGAGATCGGGCAGGAGCCGTGGCTGCTTCGCGAATACGGCGGGGCGCCGATGTGGCTCATCTGCGTGGCGGCGGTGTTCCTCGTCGCCGTGGGCGTGCTGTGGCTCATCGTGGGCTGACGCTGCGGCGGTGAGCCCAGACTGCCCGCACGCCGGCAGGGGCGGAACGGATGCCGCGTCCCCAACGCGCCAGCCGCGCACGCGTCCGCCCACGAAGGGTGTCGACCGTCTCAGGCCGGGCGACCAGCAGGTCGCGGCGGGTGGGCCATACCGCGCGCCACAGGATGCGGGGGCGCTCGCGCCAGGGCGACTTCCGGAGCGCCAGCATCCAGAAGTATGAGCCGTGGGATCCGGCGGTGACCCGCTCGCGCCAGTCACGCAGATCCGGTGACGCCAGCTCTGCGGCGGAAGGCTCGACGTCGACCCCGAGCCGGGGCAGCACCGACTCGAGAGTGGCGACGCAGCCGGTCTCGCGGGCGAGCCGGCCGAGCTCGTCGCGTTCGCCATCCGTGAAGGGTGTGCGCACCAATTGCTCGAGCTCGTCCAGGTGGCGCGGCTGGATCGTCGCACCCCTCAGCGAGTGCAGACCGAGCACGAGCGCGCCGGCGACCTTGTCGAGACCGAAGCAGTCGCGGTGCGCGAGGGACAGCGCCCACCGGCGCTGCCAGAGCGCGTCGAACACCTCGGCAGGGTCGGCGAGGAAGCCCGGAAAGAAGCTGTGCACATCGAGGTCGCACGGCCACCCGTCGCGCAGGTACGTGTTCGAGTGCAGGGTCGTCAGTGTGCCGACGAACCCCGACGGTCGTTTCGTCCACCCGGACTCCGCGATCGCCGCGCACAGCTCCTCGAATCGCGACGGCTCCACGAGCACGTCGACGTCGGCCGACACCCGCTCCTCGCGGAGGCCGTGGAGGTGCAGTGCAGGCCCCTTGATGAGGAGGGCACGGATGCCTCGCCTCTCGGCCAGCGCGCACACCCAGGCGGCGGCGAGCTCGTCGGCCTCGTCGAGGCGGAGCAGAACCGTCGCGTCGGTCGAGACATCGGTGGGCACGGGCCCACGATAACGGGCGCCCCTTCTGCGCTTCGCCGGCTGAGGCAGCCCCGAGCCCGGACGCGCGCGGCCCGCCCGCTCGCCGGTCAGACGGCGGCGAAGTCGTAGCGAGCGCGCCCGCCGAGGCGCGGAGTGCGTGCGGGGTCGACGTACGCGGGTGGGATGAGCCACACCTTCGCTTTTCGGCCGGTACCTGCGACCTGTACGTCCCACCCGTTGTCGTGTATCCGGTGGTGACACGATTCGCAGAGCAGTACGCCGTTGTCGAGGTCTGTCGGGCCGGCGTCCCGCATCCACCAGCGGATGTGATGCACCTTCGTGAACTGGGGCGGAAGCCCGCACCCGGTGCACCCGCCGTCGCGCTCGCCGAGGGCGAGCTTCTGAGACTTGGAGTAGAGGCGTCGTTCGCGACCCCAGTCGAGGATCTCGCTGTCGCCACCGAGCACAACGGGGATCACCGAGGCGCTCGACGCGAGCTTGCGGGCGGCGGAGGCGGAGATCGGGGCGTCGATGCCGTCGATCTCTGCCGTGCCGATGCCCTCGCGAAGGGTCTCGAGGTCCATGCGGACGACCACCGTCACACCGTTCAGAGGGAGGTCCTTCTCATCGCACCCGAGCACGTGCTCGCAGATGCTCACGAACGCGTCGGCCTGCATCTGCGGGATCGTGCGGCGCTCAGCATCCGTCGTCTCATCGAGCAGGGGCGTCGCAGGCGAATCGGGCGACGGCGCGACGCGGGCGTTCTCGGCGTCTCGCTGGGCGCGGAGCTTCGCGGTGACCATGCCTTCGAGCGCCGTCACGACCGGCGCGCCGCTCACTGGGTCGAACTTGCCGGTGACGATGATCATGCCCGAGCGATCGCGGCGGATGGTCAGCGCCGTCTCGGCTGCCAGCTCCGCTTCGCGGGGCTCGACGCCGTCGGGGTCGAGCCAGGCCTCGGCGCGGAGGATGAGCTTCGACAGGGCGTCGAGGGGGAGTCCGGCGGCCTGATCGACGAGGAGCTTCTCGGCCTCGTCGACCTTCTCGGCGCCGGCGCGGATCGAGACGCGGTCGAGCATCGCGATGATCGCCGACGCCGCCTGCGCGCCGATACGGCCGTCGCTCAGACCCTGCCCGACGTGCGGATGCCGGGCGGGTGCCTTGTCGCCTGAGAGCAGCATGCGCGGAGTCGTGGCCTCGCCGACCTTCACGAGCCGGGCGGCATCGCCGGTGGTCGTGCCCATCGTCGCCGCGATGAACTGCGTGGGATTGCGGAAGCCCTGGATCTTCGCGAGGCTGTCGGGCCCGAGCTCGGGCCGCGACTGGCGCTGGATCTCGGACGCCACCAGCGCCTGAACGCTCTCGGCGAGACGTTTGCCGCGCCCGATCTGCTCGTTGAGGGCGATCAGCTCGGCCGGCGCGAGCGATGCGATGTCGCGCCCGTCAGGCAGGATTCCCCGCGCAACGTCGATCGCCTCGGCGAGGGACGACAGTGCGCTGGTCATGCGTTCAGCCTATCGGAGGCTAGGCCGAGTGTCAAAGATTTGTTCGAATCAGTTTACCCATCGGACTGCTCGCCCGAATATGGGAGTGGCTGCTCGAAGACGGCAGTCGTTCGTCGATCCGCTGCCGCTTAGCAGCCGTTTCGCCAGTTGCGTCCGAGTCGCAGCAGTCGCACATCCGATTCCGAAGCCTCTCGAGCGTCGACGATCTCCGATTCGAAACTCATGCAACTCTCGAAGAAATGTTCCATATGTCGACGCCCACTCTCACCCGCACCCGCTGCCGAGTAGAATCGCCGCACTGCGCGGCAGCGTCGCGGCGCCCGATCGAGGGGAGTTCGCCATCACCGATGCGCCGACCCTCGCGCCCGCGCAACCATCCACCGCGGCCGTCGCAACATTGCATCTGCGTCGCACGCAGGGGCGAGGCATCCGTCTGCTCGTCATCTATGGCGTGCTGCTCGCACTCATCGCGTTCTGGCCGGTACCGGTGGATCGCGGCGCTTCCGCCCTCCTCGCGGCGATCACGCGGGCGGTTCCGTGGCTGACGTACGACCTCATCGAGACGACCGCGAACGTCGCGCTGTTCGTGCCGTTCGGGGTGCTGCTGGCGCTCGTGCTTCCGCTGCATCGAGGACTCGTGGTGCCGATGGCCCTCGCCACCACCCTTGTCATCGAGTCGGGGCAGGCGCTGCTCCTCTCCGAGCGCACGCCGAGCATGCGCGACATCGTCGCCAACGTGCTGGGCGCGGCCATCGGCCTCGCGATCGTGCATCTGATGGAGCGGCGCCGGATTCCGGATTGACGGATGCTGCGCCGCTGGGCCCCGGCGTGTGCAGGCAGTCTTCCGCACTGGCGTGCGCAGTGGTATCTCTAGTCCCACGGCGCATCATCTGGGGGCGCTGTGTTCGGGGGCTTCGCGAAGCGGCGGAGGAATCATGGCTGGACTCGTTCTGCTGGCGCAGATCCAAGACGGTGACGAAGTCGCCTCCGACAGCGCGACGCCCACACTGGCGGCGCCGAGCGGTGCGACGATCACCTGGACGGTGACGGCCGATGGGGGGACTCTGCGCGAGTGCGTGCTCGACGGAGGGGGTGCACGAACTCGCATCCCGGTGAAAGACGACAAGGGCGAGGTGACGCTGCCGGTTGATACGGCCGGTGAGTACAAGGCGGTGGGCAAAGACGCCAATGGCGCCGACGTCGAGAGCCTCCCGATCACACTCGAGATCACGGAGGACGAGGGGGACGGCGGGGGGAACGGCGGCGGCCCGCCACCACCAGTCGGCAAGGTGATCGAGACCGACACGGGCTACTACGACGAGGTGTTCGCTGTGATCGTCGGCCTGCTGACGGTGGCGGCGACCGCGGTCGTCGTGTGGAGCGCGTGGACGGCCATCGGGCGGTTCGGGATCGATGTGGCGCCGCAGACGATCGCCGAAGGCACCGAGGTCAACGGCACGTGGGGGCAGCGGGCGCTTGCCGTGCTGCTCGTGTTCATGCTGGCCGTGGGTGCCGTGATGCTGATCGTCGGCGCCGCCCTCGCGGCTCTCGAGACGCGCGGACGGCTGAAGGGCAGGAAAGACGGCAGCCTCAAGACACGGGCGGGAGTGGACCTCGAGGGGTGGAGCAAGTTCGTCGAGGCGGTGCGCACCACGCGCGGATCGGTCGTGGTCGCGGTGTCGGGTCTGATCATCGTCGTGAGCGCCGGCGGCTTCGCCCTCGGCATCGTGGGCGACACGAGCAGCGACCCCGCCCCTCAGCCGTCGTCCACTGCAACCCCGACGGTCGAAGTCGGCGACGACCCAGCCGACGACCCCGCCGACGACTCCGGCGGCGAACAGGGCACGGGCGACGACGCGGGCACGGGCAGCGATCCGGGCGACGACGGGGGCACGGGCAGCACCGAGGGGCCGTGAGGAGGATGAACGGTCCCGTTGCACGCGTGCTGCTGATCGGGGTGCCGGCCCCGCCGCCCATCCGCTCCACGAACGAGCGCAAGCTCGCGTACGGCAAGACCGCGGTCGGCTTCCCCGAGCTCGACACCGTTCCCGAGGAGCTCGAATGGTTCGACGATCTGCTGACTGCGCGTCTCGGCGAGCGCAACATGTCGTTGACCCGCGTGGTGAGCCCGGCGAACACGACCAGCGAGAAGGTGCGGAAGGCGATCACCGAGGCGGTGTCGCTCGAACCGGTGCCGCCGCTGCTCATCTTGTATCTCGCCGGGCACGGGGTGCAGTTCGAGCGGCCGGCGGACGATGACGGCGCAGCAACATCCCTCAACGGAAGTCGCAGGTTCGACGAGGCCTTCGCCACAAGCGACGGCTATGTGCTGGATCGCGAGTTGAAACGGATGCTGGATGCCAAGCCCGCGACGACACGTCTGATCGCGTTCGTCGACACGTGCCATGCCGACGGCATGCTGGGGGTGCGGGGTGTTCAGGCACTCGACATCGTCGAGGAGCTGGCCGAGGGTGAGTTCGGTCGGTTGGTCATCTCGTCGTCACGCAAGACGATGACGGCGCCTGAGCTGCGTCAGGGCGGCGTGCTGTCGACGACTCTGCGGCGAATCGTCGAGGATCCCGAGAACGTGCGCACGTACCGCACGCTCTGTGCATCGCTCGCCCGCGTCGCCGCTGAGGTCTATCAGCAGCAGATCGTGGTCCGCTACACGGCGGCTGACGGCACGTTCCTCGACACGATGCCGTTCGCCTCAGAGACGTGACGCCCCGCCCGGTACACCCATCTGGGCCAGCAGCCCAGTCGTCCCGCTCACAGCGCGCGCGCCGCCAGCACCAGCTTCTCGGCGGCGCTGCGCGCGGTGGTGACGCGCTGTGCCGACATGGGGCTCGCACCGTAGCCGGCGGCAGACTTCATGCCCACAAGGCGAGCCAGCGGCGGGGCGAGCGACGCATCGGCCTTCTCCAGCAGAGTGATCGCCTCGGCGTGGTTGGCGGAGCTCGAGTATTCGCCTAGCTTCGCGCAGCAGATCGCGTCGCCCGCCGCGATGCCCGCGTGGACGTAGAGCGTGACGATGCTGTTGGGGCTGGCCTCGCCGAGCTCGCGAAGGTCTTCGGCGTCCTGCCAGAAGCCTTCGGCCTGTGCGAGGCGTCCTGCCCGATCGGCGGGCGTGCAGTCCTTCGTGCGCTGGTTCTTCGGCGTCATCGGCGTCCTTTTCTCCTGAGGGTCTTGCGCAACCAGTCGGCGTCGTCGCTGAACGCGATGCCCTCGGCGGCGATGGTGGTCAGCAGCGGCTGGGTTGCCGCATCCGTCACCTCCTCGACAGCGAGGTCGACGATCCTCGTGTCGTTACCCGTCCATGCCGTGGCCGCCTTCGTGAGGCGTGCCAGGTTGGCGCCCCACTCTTCGAGCGACGCGTCGTCACGGCGGACGAGCAGGATGTCGAGGTCGCTCTCGGGGCGCATCTCGCCGCGGGCGGCGGAGCCGTAGAGGCTTGCGAACACGGGCGGCTCGTGCCAGCTGGCGATATGCGCGCGCAGTCGCGTCAGCAGTGCCTGCTTGAGCCCGGCGATCTGGCGGATGGCGGATGCTGCGAGGTGATCGTCGTTGAGCGCGTAGGCGTGTGTGCGGCCGAAGCCGTGCTGCACCACGATTCCCTGCGCGACGAGCCGCCCGAGTGAAGAGCGGATGCCGACGACCGACCGTTCCGGAATCAGCTGGTGCAGGCGCGGAACGCTGAACTCGGCGTCGCTGGAAGCGAGGACACGCAACACGTCACCGTCGACGCTCGTCGTCACGACGGTGAAGGGGCGTTGGATCTCCACGGAAGGAATTGTATCCCTAGAGACACTTTTCTGTCTCTAGGGAAGGAATTCTATCTCTCCTGACTTTCTTCTCCAGCCCGGCCGCGTCAGCTGCCGAAGTACTCTCGCGCGGAGCGGGTGTAGAGCAGGATCAGACCGATGATCGACAGGATGCTGCCGCTGATGGCCGACCAGAGGCCCTCGCCGTTGAACATCCCGAGCACCTCGAGCACGATGTTGGCGATGAACACGATCGTCGCGATCGTGCGGGCGGTGTGGTTGCCGCGCCAGAGCCCGACGCCGACCGCGAGCGTGACGATGCCGATGATGAGGCTGATCCACCCGACGATCGCGGGCCAGGTGATGAAGAGGCCGGCGATGATCACGAAGATCGAGCCGATGATCTGCAGGAAGCCCGAGATCCAGGCGATGATGGCGACGAGGGTGACGCCGAGCGGGCGCTGAGACATTTCGTGTCCTCCGTGGCGAGACAGAAGTCGGCTATTGCGTCCAACGTAGCGGAGCGTTGCCCGAGCGCCCCTACGATGAGCGCATGCTGTTCCTCGCTGCGACCGCGAACGCGACGATCAACGGAAACACCGCCGAACTGATCGCGGCCGTCGCCGCGATCCTGGCGCTCATCCTTTCGGCAACGGCGATCTGGTTCGTGCGTCACTCCGAGAAGCGCCAGCTCTTCATCCAGCTCCACGACCTCCTCACCTCCCCCGATTCCCAGGCGGGACGTCGGATCCTGCATACGCGCATGAAGCACCCGTGGCAGATCTCGCTGATCTTCCACGTGAGTCCGCGCGAGTTCGATCTCGTCAATCGCACGCTGGGCCTCTACAACACGTTGGGGATCTACGTCCACCGCGGATACGTCCGTCGCGATGAGGCGTTTGCGCACTGGGCGGGCCCGATCAAGAACAGCTGGCCAGAACTCGAGCGATTCCTCCGGTGGCGTCGAGACAACGCCAACGGAGTCAGGATGTGGAGCTACTTCGTGTGGCTCGCACAGGAGGTGGGGGCCGACGTTCCTTCCGACATGCGGCTGCACCCGGGCTGGGAGGCGGAGAAGCCGTACAGCTGAGGCCGGTCGCGGATCAGGCGCGTACAGCGCCGACGTGGTCCCGGTACCAGGCGACCGTCCGCTCGAGCCCTTCGTCCAGCGGGATCTTCGACGTCCAGCCGGCCTCCGCGAGCTTCGACACGTCGAGCAGCTTCTGCGGAGTTCCGTCGGGCTTGGACGTGTCCCACTCGGTCTCGCCCTCGAAGCCGACGATCCCGGCGATCATCTCGGCGATCTCGCGGATGGTCAGGTCGCTGCCCGTGCCGACGTTGACCTGCTCCGGCCCGTCGTAATGCTCGAGCAGATGGAGGACAGCATCCGCCATGTCATCGGAATGGAGGAACTCGCGTCGAGGCGTACCGGTACCCCAGTTCGTCACCGACCAGGAACCGGACTTCGCGGCGTCGTCGTACCGGCGGATCAGTGCCGGGAGCACGTGCGATCCCGTCGGCGAGAAGTTGTCGTTCGGTCCGTAGAGGTTGGTGGGCATCGCCGAGATCCACGGCAGCCCGTACTGGCGACGCACCGCTTGGATGTTCAGGATGCCGGCGATCTTGGCGATCGCGTACGCGTCGTTCGTCGGTTCCAGGCGTCCGGTGAGAAGCGCGTTCTCGCTGATCGGCTGCTCCGCGAACTTGGGGTAGATGCACGACGACCCGAGGAATGCCACCCGCTCGACCTCGTTCGCCAGCGCCGCGTCGAGCACGTTCGATTGGATGCGGAGGTTGTCGCTCAAGAAATCGACGGGATACGTACTGTTCGCCAGGATGCCTCCCACCTTGGCGGCAGCGAGCACCAGGTACCGCGGGCTGATCTCGGCCAGGTAGGCGAAGACGGCATCGCGGTTCTTGAGGTCCAATTCGGCGGACGTCTTGCCGACGATGTTCGTGAAGCCTTCGCTTTCGAGCTTTCGAACAATGGCCGAGCCGACAAGGCCTCGATGGCCGGCCACGTAGAAGGTCGCGTCGCGGTCGAGCTCACCGGGCGCGTACTCGACGCCTTCGGCCGCTCCGGTCATCGGCCGACCAGCGACGGCTCGGGCGTCCACGAGGCGAGGTTGACCGAGTCGATCCATTCGGGCTTCTTGTTGAGCGCCTCGATGTCGGCGTCGACCATCAGCGTGGCGAGGTCCTTGCCGTCGAGCGTTGCCTGCCACCCGAGCTTCTCCGCGGCCTTGGTCGGGTCGCCGATGAGGGCGTCCACCTCGGTCGGGCGCAGGTAGCGTTCGTCGAACTTCACGAACTCCTGCCACTCCAGGCCTACATGACCGAAGGATGCCTCGAGGAAATCGCGGATCGTATAACCCCGGCCGGTCGCCAGCACGAAGTCGTCGGGTTCGTCGACCTGCAGCATCCGCCACATTCCTTCTACATACTCCGCCGCGTAGCCCCAATCTCTGATCGAGTCCAGGTTGCCGAGGTAGAGGTCCTTCTGTTCACCCGCCTGTATGCGGGCGACCGCGCGCGTGATCTTGCGCGTGACGAAGGTCTCGCCGCGGCGTGGAGACTCGTGGTTGAAGAGGATGCCGTTGACGGCGAAGAGGTCGTACGCCTCACGGTAGTTCTTGGTGATCCAGAAGCTGTACAGTTTCGCGGCCGCATACGGTGAGCGCGGATAGAACGGCGACAGCTCGTTCTGCGGCGGGGGTGTGGCGCCATAGAGCTCAGACGTGGAGGCCTGGTAGAACTTCGTGTCGATGCCCGACGACCGCACCGCCTCGAGCAGGCGGACCGTGCCGATGCCCGTCGTGTCGGCCGTGTGCACGGGTTCGTCGAACGACACCCGCACATGCGACTGCGCGGCGAGGTTGTACACCTCGTGGGGATGGATCTTCACGAGGAGGCTCACCAGCCCGGCGCCGTCGCTGAGGTCGCCGTAGTGAAGGAAGAGCCTCGCGCTCGGATCGTGCGGATCGACGTAGAGATGATCGATGCGCTGCGTATTGAAGGTCGACGCCCGGCGTATGAGGCCGTGGACCTCGTAACCCTTGCCGAGCAGCAGCTCGGCGAGGTAAGAGCCATCCTGACCGGTGATCCCGGTGATGAGTGCACGCTTCACGTCGTACTCCGTCCCCCAGCGACGCGCGGAGGTCGTACGGCCGTCTCCGCGCAGTCACGGATTCCGCGACGCGGGCAGCCAGGCTCGGGTGATCCTGTCGGGAGCTGTCTCACCGTCGAGAATACGGCGACGATACCGCAGGCTGACCGCGGAAAACAGGCCGCCTTCCGATCGCCGGGCGGAACGCGCTCATAGGATCGATGCATGCTCATCGGCCGCATCCGCCCTGTCGAAACCCGCACCGTCGATGTGGAAGGCGCCTCGCTCGAGGCCCTCAGCGCCGCCGTCCGGGCGGAGTTGGCGGCGGGGTGGGTCGTGACGGACGTCCCGGCCGCTATGCCCAAGGGCTCGCAGCTGCTCACGTCGACCGCGACGATGGCTCGCCGCGACGGCGTCGAGCAGATCGAGGCGGACGACATGGCCGCGCTCCAGGCGAAGGTCCCGGAGGGCTGGCAGCTCCTCGGCGTCTACGCGCTCTGACGGCTACGGCCGCCCCATGCCGTAGTACGTCCAGCCCGCAGCCCGCCAGGCAGCGGCATCCCAGCCGTTGCGGCCGTCGATGACGACGCGGCCGTCGGTGAGGGTGGAAGCGTGCTCGGGGGTGAGCTCGCGGCGGTACTCGTCCCATTCGGTGACGAGGATGATCGCGTCAGCCGCGCGGAGAGCCTCATCGCGGTCGGCGACGTAGTTCAGCTGCGGGTGCAGGCGCTGAGCGTTCTCGAGTGCGGCGGGATCGGTGATCGTGACCCAGGCGCCGAGGCCGTGGAGGCGTACGGCGACGTCGAGCGCGGGGGAGTCGCGGATGTCGTCGCTGTACGGCTTGAAGGCGGCGCCGAGCACGGTCACGTTCTTCTTGAAGACGGATCCACCGAACGCCTCGAGGACGAGCTGTACGGCGCGCTCGCGGCGGCGCAGGTTGATCGCGTCGACCTCGCGGAGGAACGCGACGGACTCGCCGCGGCCGAGTTCCTCGGCGCGCGCGGAGAACGCGCGGATGTCTTTGGGGAGGCAGCCGCCGCCGAACCCGATGCCGGCGCCGAGGAAGCGGCGCCCGATGCGGACATCGTGGCCGATCGCGTCGGCGAGCTGGGTGACGTCGGCGCCGGTCACCTCGGCGATCTCGGCCATCGCATTGATGAACGAGATCTTGGTGGCGAGGAACGCGTTGGCGGCGACCTTGACGAGTTCGGCGGTGGCGAGGTCGGTGACGATGAACGGCGTGTTCTTCGCGACGGAGGGGTGGTAGACCTCGCGCAGCAGGTCGGCGGCCGCCTCGCCGGCTTCGCCCGCGGGCACGCCGACGACGAGCCGGTCGGGGTCGATGGTGTCTTTGACTGCGAACCCTTCGCGGAGGAACTCGGGGTTCCACACCAGCGTCGCGCCGGTCTCCTCGACGCGCGGTGCGAGGTCGGCGGCGGTGCCGACCGGGACGGTCGACTTGCCGGCGACGATGTCGCCGGGCGACAGGTAGGGCAGCAGGCCGTCGACGGCGGCGTTCACGTAGGTGAGGTCGGCGGCGTAGCCGTCCTTCTGCTGCGGGGTGCCGACGCCCACGAAGTGCACCTTCGCGCCCTGGGCTTGCGACATGTCGGTGGTGAACCGCAGGCGTCCGGAGGCGATGCCCGCGGTGAGGATCTCCTGCAGCCCGGGCTCGAAGAACGGCGCCTCACCCTTCGACAACGACGCGACCTTGCGCTCGTCGACGTCGATCCCCACCACGTCGTGGCCGATCGAGGCTATCGCTGCCGCGTGGACGGCTCCAAGGTAGCCGCAGCCGATGACAGTCAGGCGCATAGGAAAGCCCTTCCAGGTATGGGACTAGGCCGTCCGAACGGACGACGGAGAACGGGAAGGGGCGGCGGTGACCCAGCTGCTTGTGATCATTCCATGAGTGAAGCCGACGCGGGAGTCAGCACTCCGCGAAGCCGCCAGTGTGACCTAAGTGTGGGTCGCACCTCGGAAGCCCAGCCATCGTGTCAATTCTTGGAACACACTCCCTGGCTGTTATCTCTGAACTCCGGCTCGGACCGGTGACTCCGTTGCGTACTTCGTGTGGGCGCGGCTGCTGCCGCGCGGCGTCGAGTGCCACATTGTGGCGCTCGGCTGTTGGCGCACTACGGGCGGTGGTAGCCCGGAACTCACGGTGCCGTCGACGAAGATTAGCTGGATCGACGCGCAGCGATCTACCTTGTGTCCCGATACGCGTGCACCGCGCGGAAATGCACGAAGTCTTGACTGGAGGACTGCGTCTTGCCCTGTTTCCTATAAAGCACCGCCGTCAACGCAACACAAGTCGCAGCGAAGACGATCTGCGCTCCGAGTGGGCCGCGCAGCACACCGATCTGCACCGCCGCCAGAACGGGCGTAACCATTGCGAGGCGGGTTGCCGCGCCGCTCACAAACGCAAGGTCTGCCTTCCGCGAATACAGCCCGATGATGAAGAACACCAGCAGCATGCCGATGACGCCGAACTCGACGTACATTTCAGACCATAGGGGCAGTGCGAGGTTCTGGAAGACATATCCGCGCGACTCTGCAACAGGGAACGAGGCCGGAAGCGCCTTGTCCTCCCACACGGATCTAGGGATAAAGAACCCGAGAGCAGATAGCAGGTGATATCCGAGTGTGTGGCCATGTTGCTCCACGTACCAGAGCGAGTTGACGGTCTGCTGGAAGCCATCGAAGTCGACCGACGCGAAGGTCTCCAGCTGGAAGTTCAGCCGGGTGGCGATCGCCGTGTTTTTGAACGCCGCGGACAGGGGGTACGCAACGAGTAGTCCGAGTACCATCCCAGCGGAGAGGCAGACGCGTGCGAACGTGGTCCTGAACGTGGCAAGAGCGAAGATCACCATGAGGATCGCGCTGAAGGCCTGGAACCGAGAGTTTGACAGTGGGTTGGCGAAAGTCGCGGCAGCGGCCAGCGAGACAAGCAGCGCCAGGAGCAATGGTAAACCGACTCGCTCGCCAGCGCGTCGTCGACGTCTTATCTCGTTGACCACGACGTAAACTCCAACCGCTGCAATGCAGATCGGTAGCGTCTTCAGGATGCCCAGCATCGCCCCGCCGCTTGAACCGTACTCAAGACCTTGCGCTGCGTAAGCTTCGATCAAATCGTCACGCGATTGAAACCGAGATGCCAAACTCACTCCAGACAGCGCCGCCAGAGGGAATGCAAGGATCGGCAGGAGCACGCCTCCGAGCAGGATGCGCGGGCGCAGTGGGCTGTTCTCCGGCGCGTCGGCAGTGCGTGAACGCGAGACGGTCTGCCCGATTCTGTACGCCAGCGCGGCTACCAGCGTGAGCAACTGGGCTGGGGCATGGAGATCGCCCGCAGGCACGTCTCTCCACGGCAGATGCCCGGCCGAAAGCTGATAGAGCGGGGCGATACCTGCCCACACCGCGACGAATGCCCAGAAAGTCAGGGAGAGCGGCCCGAGGCGTCCACTGCGCGAGTCGGCGGCCAACGACAGAAGCGAGGTGAGTACGATCGCGAGGCCCAGATACCCCGCGGTTGACGGAGTCGCGGCCACGAACATCGACCATGCGGCGATGCAGACGAAGGTCGCCCCGATGTAGAGCGACGTGGAGGCCACGGGCCCCGACTGGGTCAGCTTCGTCACGGCGATGCTGGGCTCAATCTTTCGAAGCACGACGTCGGCATGCCTGGATAGGGAACCATACTGCGACGGCTAGTCCCGTCACGACGAAGACTGGTGGAGCGTTGGAGCCGACGTGCGGGAGCGCCCCGGCAAGGGCCCCGAACAGGACGACGACCAACGGTCCGATTGCATGCTCGCAGACCACTCGCGGTTCCCGTTCTCCCACGCAGCCGATCATAGACGAGACCCATGCGCTGCCCTTGGGATGCCGGTCGTTCACTAATCGTCCGCACAAATCCAAACCTCACGCCCGCTTGACCAGCGCCGCGAGATCCGCCCGAAGCCGCGGGATCAGAAGTACCCACGCGAGAGAGATCAGCGTGACTGCGAGGGAGGGTAGCAACCATTCGGCAGGATCCTGCCCGGATGATGTTGCGGAAGCCCCCCACAGCGCGGCTAGAAACACCGGGCTGAGAAGGAGCACGCGCGCAACCATCGGCCGGGAGATGCCGAGACGCCATGTCGCGAGCGCGGCCTGGACTAGTGCTCCAATCGATACTCCCAGGCCGATTCCCAGTGCGCCCAATGGCCCGACGAGCAGTAGGTCGGCGATGATCATCGTTGCGGAACCACTGGCTATCACGAGCGCCGCCTCGGCGTTGCGCCTGCGCGAATTCAAGGCCTTGACTTGCGCGTACGCCAATACTTGTGCCCACAGGCCAACTGACATTCCCATCAGAAAGCTGGTGGTTATGGCAACAGACTCAGCTCCAAATGCTCCTCTGCCGAAGACGACGCTGATCACCAAGGGGCTTGCGGCTGCCAGACATGCACTTAGGGGAACGCACACCGTAAGGATCCGTTCGCTCAGCAACCTCGAGGTTGCCCTCGCCTCAGCCGGAGTTTGGATGGCGAGGCTGGCGAGCAGGAGTAAACCGAGTGGCGCGGCGATTAACGCCATCGCGGTTTCTGTGATGAAGCGCGCGTAATCTAGAGCGGCGATGTGCTCGGCTCCCAACAGGCTGGTGATCGCGCGTTCGCCAACCCATGCACCCTGGACGATGACAGGAAGCCACAAAACAGGTGTGATGGTTCGGATGAATACGCCCCAGGCTTCACTCGCATCTGCCCGCGAAAGCATCGAACGCCCGAGCGGATCTCTTGCGTATCCACGACGATGCACGCGAATAGACGCCCAAACACTAAAGATCACGTACGCGCTAGTGAACCCGGCGGCGAGGAATAGGGGCTCGCCGAGGTAGAAAGCTGCAACGGTACCCGCAATCAGACCGAGGCTCTGCACAGTGGGGCGCGCGCTCGCCAGAAGATAACCGCCATGCGAGATTTCCAGAAACGACGCGAGATTTGCGTGAACGTAGAACGGTACGGCCAGCGCCATGATGCCCAGCATCGCCGCGGCCAGGGAAGACGGGCTGCCTTCAACACCGGGAGCGATCACGCTCACCCACCAGTCGCGCGTCGCTAGGAGGAGAACCGCGACAGCCACTGAGAGAGCGAGCACAAGCGCTGCCACCGCTCGATAGAAGACCACGGCTCGCCGCCGGTCCTCAAGCAGGAAACGGGAGTGATTCGGCAAGAATCCGATCGAAAGTGCGTCTGCCGTGAACAAGTTCACCGGCACGAACGTCGCTGTGCTGGCGATCCGAAACGCTGCGACCGGTGTGCTGGTTCCGAAAAGGGCAGCAAGAATTAGTTCCCTGACCGCTCCAATGATCTTGCCGAATAGGTTGCCTGCGAAGAGCGATATGAATCCCTTTCTCATGCGCCCCGCACGGCTCGCAGAAGGTCCGTATATCGCCGACCGATACGGTCCCACGAGTAGTCGGCAACGGCGGCGGCGCATAGTTCCCTAACGGCCTCCGCGCCTCGCTCGACGATGAGCCGCTCTACTCTAAGAACCCCCTCCGCAACCGAGCCCGAGGTGCGCTCCACCAAGGCGCCGTTCACGCCGTCGCGGATAACCTCCGGTGCCAGGCCCGCCTCAGTCATGACGACGGGCAGCCCCGAAGCTTGTGCTTCAAGAAGGACAAGCGGCCCCGTCTCATAGTCGGTCGGCAGGACAAGCGCATCCGCAGAGCAGTAGAAGTCAACCATCGAACGCTGACTTCCCATGAAGATGATGCGCTCGGGCGTCAATCCAAGCGTTGCTGCCCGCCCGCGTGCGTTCTCCACCAGATCCGATGTTCCTCCCACGACGAGGAGGCGAAAGTGAGCAGGCAAGCTCATTAGAGCCTCGAAGATTACGAACAGGCCCTTGCGATCGAACTCTTGCCCGACAAACAGGAGCAGGCATTCGTCTTCCGATACCCCTAAGCGCTGCCGGAGTTCGGTGCGGACCACGGGCGTAACCGCCTGGAAGAGTTCTGGGTCGACGCCATTCGGGATTACATGGATTGGCGCGTTCACTCGCGGGTAGAGCCTCAACAGCGTAGCTTTGTCTGTTTCGGTCAGGCATACGATCGCGCGGTGGCTTCCGAACCGATAGCGATACTCATCCCGAACGAGCGTGAACCAGTGCATAGGGTTCGCCGGAATGTAGAAGCGCCTGTTGCCGCGTCGCTTATGCATCACTTCTTTCAGCAAACCATGGTTGACGTAAACATCTCCGCCGATGGGATCACCATGGGTCAAGATCGCTGTTGACGGTACCTCGCGTCGAAGAGTGCGGATCTTTCGGGTCCCCGCCACTGTGAACCATGCGACTTCGAGAAACAGCAGCGCTTTGGACCGCAGTGTGCGCCCAATTCTGTTCTCAACGTGGATTCCTGTGTCAGAGAGTGTGTAGCGCCGAGCGTCATCTCCGCCCGCGCGCATGGCTCCCTCTAGAGACTCAACGACTCGGGCCACGCCAGATTGGCCGCCGATATGTCGAGCCACCTGCAACACCTTCAGTTTGCTATTAACGTCGGGCATGAGGACGCCGTCAAGCGCCGCGGCGACGGACTCGATGTCGTACCTGGACAGCACAACACGGCGGGCTGCGGCCCCGACATCGATTCGCGAAGTGCGTGCGCGGCGTATCGCGTCTCGAATCGCCAAGGGTGACGGCGCGGCCGCAAGGAATCCAGTGACGCCATCCGTGATCTTGTCCGGTATGCCGCCCACGGGGGTGGCTACGCAGATCGTGGCATGAGCCATCGCCTCCAACGTAGTGAGGCTGCTCCCTTCATATCGAGATGGCTGTACAAACAGTCGAGCCGCGCGAACATTCGCCTGCACCTGCGCATCGCCTGCGTTCTCGACGATTTCGAGCGTCAGCCGTTCAAAAGCCCCCGCGTGGTTCTGCAGGTCCGCCGCCTCGCCGCGCCCGAAGTGGCGCCAAACGATCTGGCGTTGGGCATCATCCGCTAAGAGCAACCCGATAGCATCCAGGAGTAGGTCGTAGCCCTTGTTATGCACGATCCGGCCGACTGTCACGATATCTGCGACAGGCATGGACGGCGCGGCCGATCTGGCGAGTCTGTCGATGCGTTGAACGTCAATTCCATTCGGGATGACGACGACACTCTCTTCAGCGCACCTGATATTCTTCAGCACGGCTGCGCGCAATGAGGGGTCTGTGGCCACTACCGTGTCTGCATATCGAGCGCCGCGAGCGAGAAAACGCGCAAAGACGCGGTTGAACCACCTCAGCGGGCCGCTTGGTGCGAACTCCTCCATACCATGGGGGTTGCTAACTAGACGCGGCCGGCATTCTGCGCGAGCGAGGGCTCTGAATGCTCCAGCGCTCCCGCCGTGCGCATAGATCACGTCGAAGTCCTTGCTGTTCGCTGTTAGCCAGGCTTGCACGCGTCGAACCCACCAGAAGTACGCGACACCGAATCCCGGCGAACCCGGTCTCAACCTGCGTAGCGGCCAGTCGATCGGTACGACTGCGGTCTTTGATGACCCGCGCAAGAACTGAGGCGGTGCGCACAGGGTGACCGTCCACCCCAGACGGGTGAGAGCTGCAATCTGATCGCTGATAGCGCGTTCAAGCCCGCCGACACCATCTTCAAATGCGGCCGACCGAGTCAGAACTAGGAGGCGGCGCACATCGGTCACCGCTGGCCCTCCAGATCGGCGAACGTGTCGCTCATAAGAGACCGTGCTTGGTGCCCTCGGCCGATCCAACTGTGAGAGTCCGAGGCCCGAATGCGGTCCTCAACGAGCTTTCGGGAGGGAACACCGCTTTGCTCGATTACCGTCTTCACGAACCCCTCCGCGGATCGCACACGCCAAACGTTGATCTCGTCCGCGGTAACCCCCGGTAGATCAGTGGCGACGACAGCGACTCCGGACGCCAAGTATTCGTAGGTCTTTAGCGGACTCACACCCCGTGTGTAGTCATTGATGACGTATGGAATCAGCCCCACGGTCGAGCTGGCTAGTTCCCGTGCGACCTCCGGTAAAGAGAGCATTCCGAGGTAGGTCACGCCATGGTCGGCCAAGGACGCGAAGGCTTTGCTGTCATTGCCACCTCCCTCCGCTCGTGGTCCCGCGACTCTCACCTCAAGACCAGCATCCGCCAGCTGCTCGAGCAGCGAGTAGTCCACTTTGGACGGCGACAGATTGCCAGCGAAGAACACCCTTCCCGGCATCCGTTGCTGGTCGAGCGGTCCGGCGGCGGCGAAGATGGCCGTGTCAGCAACGTTCTCCCAGAGAATCGGCGAGAGACCTACCGCGCGCAGGTGGTCGGCCACGACATCGCTGCTCGCGATCGAGATCGCTCCATGTGCGGCAAGAGCTCGCTCGCCCTGCGAGACCGCACGGGAACTTATGCCGCGCACGGTACCCAGCAGATCCACACAGTGATAAATGGTGACGTCCGCGTGAGCTTCGAGCCCATAGGTGATCGGGGTGTAGGTCCAGAGGGCCTTCGGGCCCGGGTACTGCAGCCAGTCAGAAACCAGCCGTTGTAGGGACAGACGGTTAGGGCGCGAAAGAGGCCCGGTATGTACCGGAACAACGATCGGTGTTCTTACGGTCAAGCCTTCTGGGATTGGACGCCCTGGCGAGGATGCCGGCGCCTGATCACGGCCCCGCATGAGCACACGCAAGCGCCGCCCGATGCGACGCAAGTCGCGAGCCGACATCTCGGGCCGGCGGAGCGCGATCGATTCGACGAAGGTGACCTCAGCGAAACCGTCCCGACAGAGTTCGCGAACCATATAGTGCTGGTTGGTCGCGATGGGCTGGTTCCAGTCGGCCGTACCCAGTACGAGAACGCGTAGAGGGGCAGCGCTTTCGGAAGTGGTCATAGGAGTTCTTTCTGTCGATGCGCGCGAGACTTGAGCGAGGCCGCTAGCACGGCGAAACAGAACGAGTCAGCTCATCGACCCAGCGCTGAACATCGGAACGGAAGCGTTCGCTAGATAACAACGTCGATCGTGCCTGTAGGTCCGCTCTATCAATCGACGCGGCTGCTCGGATTCCGTGCTCCCAGCTTGGCGCGTCGAACGATTCGATTGCTGCGCCGCCGCCGAGCAGCTCCACACTCTCCGCCGCGCCGCCTATCGCGGGGGCTACCACAGGTGTCCCAGCCGCCATCGCTTCGACTGGCATGATCCCGAAGTCCTCGACCGCGGGGAAGACCAGGACCAGGGCCGCTTGAAACAGGGCGTACAGCAGCTCGTTGCTTGGATTGTCTACAATCAGCACCGGAACTCGTGCGTTGGCAGCGCGACTCGCTAGCCTCTCGCGCTCCGGTCCGCTGCCGGCTAGAACGACAGGAAGATCTGATGCTTCCCCCGCATCGATCACCAGGTCAAGTCGTTTGTACGGGATGAATCGCGACGCTCCCAGCAAGAAGGTCGCGGGCAGCTGCTCCAGGATGCCATTTTCATGACCCCGGACTCTATCCGCCCATGCTCCGCCAGCAATGATGCGGGTGGTGTCGACTGGCGGATAGATCACGGTGGCGTCGCGGTCCCATGTTCGCTGAATGCGAGCGCGCGTGAACTCGCTGTTTGCAGCGATCGCCGTTGCCTCGCGAGCACGCCTTCGGTCGAGCGGCTTCAAGATAGTGCTCGCCGCCCGCGGGGCGAACCCTGCGCCTCGCTGATCCAACTCGGGTTCCCACACGTAGCGCGCCGGCGTGTGGGCGTATACCAGCTTAGGTATGGCGCGGTTCACCCCTCGAAATCGAGCGTGGTGAGCAAACAGGTGAGAACTTATCAGCGCCCAGTCGTAGGCCCTCTCCGAATGCAGCTGGCGCCAAGCGGCCGGCATGAATGGGAGGGCCAGCGCCTTGTTCTTGCGCAGCGGCGTGCGAGCGATCCACGATTCCGACACCTCCCCGGGAATTCGGTCGGGTGCATCGTTCCAGAGTGCGTGAACGTCAGCATCAGGAAATGCGCGCACGAACTCGTCGAGCACCTGTTCCGACCCTCCGGTCGGTGCAATCCATTCGTGAACCAATACACCGGCCATCAGTGGGCTGTCTCACCAGGAGTGACGACGGCCTTGACCGTCTTTGCCATAATCGCGAGATCGCCCAACAACGACCAGTTCTCGACGTAGAAGAGGTCCAGGCGTACGGCCTGATCCCAGCTCAAGGAACTGCGGCCACTTACCTGCCATAGACCCGTAATTCCGGGTCGAGTGAGCAATCGTCGTCGAGCGGCGTCCGTGTAGAGCGCTACCTCCTGCGCGATCTGCGGCCTCGGGCCGACCAAGCTCATGGATCCACCAATCACGTTGAAGAGCTGAGGTAGTTCATCAAGCGAGTACTTTCGGATAAACCGGCCGGCAGGTGTGATTCGGGGATCGTTCTTGATCTTAAACAAAGGAGACTGAGCGGTTCCTTGCTCAGCGAGCAGGCTTGCCAATTGCTTGTCTGCGCCAACCCGCATGGACCGAAACTTGAGCATCTGGAATGGCGCGCCCCTTCGCCCGACGCGTTCCTGCTTGAACAGAACCGGGCCGGGACTCGTTGTTGCGACTACCATCGCTACCGCGGCGAGCAAAGGCGAAAGAAAAGCCACAATCAACGTTGCGAGGACGAGGTCGCAAGCCCGCTTGACAAAACGCTGGCCTCTGCTGAAACGCGGCGTTTCCACATGTATCAGGGGGAGGCCCGCGACCGGCCGAGTGTGGATCCGCGGTCCGGCGATATCCACGATGCTCGGCGCCAAGACGAGGTGGTGACGACCCGATTCGAGGGCCCAAGAGATCTGCTTGACCTTCATAGGCGGTAGGTCGTCGGTGCTAGTCACTGCGACGGTGTCTGCGCCAGTCGCCGCGATTGCTCGCTCGACGTTGTCCACGCTGCCCATCACCGGCACGGACGTGCCTGAGATGGTGTCGGCGATTCTTCCTGAGGGAACGCACGCCCCCACTACCTGGTATCCGGCAGTGGGAGACCGGTGGAGTTCGGTCGCGATTGCTGCGACAGACTCTTCGGAACCGACCAGAAGAACCTTCGCAGAGTACTGGCCGAGCCAGCGCTGCGCGATGAGCCACTGGCGCCAGAGCCAGCGCTCGAGCAGGAGGACGAAGATGCCGAGCGGGAGCGTGATGAGGAGATAGCCGCGGGCAACGTCGACACGGAAGAGGAACGCAAGGATCGCGATGGCCCCGAAGAACGTGAAGCTCGCGCGGGCCACGCGTACGTACTCGGTGGTGCCAGCTCCGATGATGCGGTGGTCGCGGGAGTCGATGAGCGAGAGGGCCCACATCCAGGCGATCACGAGCACCGCGGAGAAGACCCAGTAGGAGAACTCGTTGAAGCGGGAGTCCTCGCGGATCGCGACCTGGGCGTTGCCCCAGCCGAACCAGAGCAGCTGGGTTCCGTAGACGGCCCAGACGAGGACGAAAAGGTCGCTGAGCCAGAGGCGGGTGGCGTAGTTGCGGCGCCAAGAGGGGCGGCGTTGCTCGGAAGTCCGAGGCGTTTCGTCTTGCTCGTTCCTCGCTCGCTCAACGACCGGCAATGAGGTCGGAGCGGGACCGGCGGAAGGGCTCGCTGGAGGGGCGGCTGCCCGAGCCTGACTAGTGGACGGCGACTCCGTTGGCGCGTCGATCTGGGGATTCGACGTCACGATGCCTTCTCGCTTTGTGGTGGTTTTCCCGGCCACCACGGGAACAGTATCAGTTGGGCGCTGCGGGGGAATATGCGAGGTCGGCATCCGAATCCTGGGGAGAAGGGGAAACGTCATCCCATTATGAGAGACCTCTCATCCTCCCTAAGTTCATGTTTCGTCGCGTGGCATGTCGGCTCAGGATTCGCTCAAGGCCCGATGGAAACGAGCGCGTCGCCAGCCCAAACAACGATGTCGGCGCCGGCGGTGTCGATTGCGGCGGCGGTTGCAGCATCCGTTCCCTCGGCGCAGCCGACGACGGCAGCGGAGCCCTGATCAACCGGCAAAACGCGGGAGACCGCCACGCCGGCGCAACCGGGTGAAGTATGGGCGACGAGGATCTCGGGCGGGTCGACCGTGACTGCCAGCACGCCCTCGGGTGCTAGCGCGACCCACTCCTCGCCCGACCACGACCACGCCCGCCCGTCGCACACAAGCGCGATCATGTCGCCGAAGGCATGCAGTCCGAACGCGGTGGGGCATGGGGCCGGAACCGGGCCTGACGGCAGGTGCACCGAACCCGCATTCCGCGGGTCGATGTACCGCGAGGCGGCGAGCACATCGGGGTACGAAGCCCAGAACTCGCCCCGCGTGTACGTCCGCAGCGCCTGGGGCTCGCAACCGGCCATCGCGGCCACCAGCTCGGCGTCGCGGGCAGAGAAGGCCTCGAGCGTCTGCACCTGGGCGATGCCGAGGTACGCGGGCGTCACGTTGGCCCAGGTCTTGCCCTGGTCGGAGGAGCGCTCCACCACGGGCGCGGGACCAGCGCACGAGCCAGCCGTCGCGCGCCACCAGATCTCCGAACCGATCGACAGGAAACGGGTCTGCTCCAGGTTCACCGAATTCGCGGTCGGCGTCGGGGACGGTGACTGAGTCGGCACGCCCAGCGTGAACGTCGGAACCGGCTCGGCCTCACCGCCTGCGGACTCCGGGTTCGCGTGCTCCAGCGCAGCCCACACGAGCACCAGCACCGCCGCGACCAGCACGGCGATGCCCGCGATCGCGACCCATCTCGCGGTGCCGAGACGTTGCATCAGGGCGCCGGCGGGTCAGGGAAGAGGATCGTTGCGACCGGGCGCGGTCGACGCTCCACCCGCCTGGCGGATGATGTCGTCGATCGTCAGCCCGGCCTCCGGACCAGCCTCATCAGCGGGCGCCGGGATCGACCGAGCAGTGTCGACCGGGGCGAACGGGCTCGCCGCGGGGACTGCAGCCTTCGCCGGGCGCGTCGTCGCCGGCGCGGCAGCGGGTGCCGCTGCCTGTCGCACCGGGCTGGCAGCCGGCCGGGTCGGCGCAGGCGCCGGAGCAGCCTTCTCGGCCTTGGTCTTCTTCGGGGCCTTCGCCTTCGCCGGCTTCTCCTGCACGTAGCCGTACCCGTACGTCCCATACCCGTAGCCGTACGCGTATGAGTCCGGGCCGCGGGTCGGGACCATCGTCATCGCGACACCGGCGATGTGGGCGCCGGCGGTGTTCAGCGCGTCGACCGCGCCCGACAGCTGGTGGCGGTTGGTGTGGCCGGCGCTGACCACGAGGATCGCCCCGCTGGTCGCCTTCGCGAGGATCGCAGCATCCGTCACCGGAAGCAGGGGAGGAGCATCGCAGAGCACGATGTCGACGTCGCGCTCGAGGGCCTCGAGCAGCTGGAGCATGCTCTTCGAGCCGAGCAGCTCGCTCGGGTTCGGCGGGATCTTGCCGGCGGGCAGCACGTAGAGGCTGCGGTTGCCCCACGGGAGCATGACGTCGGCCAGGCGCGCGCGGCCGATCAGCACGTCCGTGAGACCGGCGCCGCCCTCGATGCCCAGGTACTCGGCGATCTTCGGCTTGCGCAGATCGGTGTCGAGGAGCGCGACGCGCTTGCCGGCGTCGGCCAGCGCGATCGCGAGGTTGATGGTCGTGGTCGACTTGCCCTCGCTGGGCACGCTCGAGGTGATGACGTACGACGCGCGGCCCTCGTCGGTCTCGAGGAACTGCAGGTTCGTGCGCATCGCGCGGAACGACTCGGCCCGCGGGCTGAGCGGATCGGCGTGCACGATGAGCGGGCGCTCCTTCGCCTTCGGATCGAAGGCGATCGCGCCGATGAGCGGGCGGTCGGTGACCTGCTCCACGTCGCGCGGCGTGCGGATGCGCGTATCGAGCACCGCGCGCAGCACGGCCGTGCCGATGCCGATCGCGAGACCCACCAGCGCACCCAGCGCCAGGTTGAGCGGAACGTTCGGGCTCGACGGGCTGAGCGGCGGCAGCGCGTCCTTCACGCGCTCGACGCGAACAGGGCTGGTGTCGGTGCCGTTGGGCGTCTCGAGCCTCTCGACCACCGACTTGAGCGACGCGCCGAGGGCGTTGGCGACGTCGGCCGCCTGCACCGGATCAGCGCCCGTCACGGTGATCGTGATGAGAGTCGTGTTGAGGGCGGCGGATGCCTCGACCTCGGCCGACAGCTCGCTCGCGGTCATGCCGAGCCCGAGCTCGGCGATCACCGGGTTCATCACGATCGGCGTCGTCACGAGGTTCGTGTACGTCTGCACGCGCGACTGCGTGAAGTTCGATCCCTGCTGCAGATCCTGGATCGTCGAACCCGACTGGGTCGACACGAAAACCGTGCTCTGCGCCTCGTACTGAGGGGTGCGGGTGAGCGACCATGCGGCGGCGACCCCGATCCCGACCAGGGTGGCGACCACGATGATGACCCAGTTCTTGCGCAGGATCCGGATGTAGTCGGTGAGCTCCATGTCGCCTCTCGCTGGCTGGCAGGTGTGCTCCGAGCATTCTTCCACAGGGCCAGGTCACGGCCCGGAAAGCGTTACGCCACGGCCAGCCGCACCGTCGCCGCGACCGCGGTGACGGCCGGCTCGAGCTGCCGCGCCGACAGCAGGTACGTCTCCCACGGCTGCCGGAACGGGTCGATCACATCGTCGTCGGCCGGATCCTCCAGCTGCGGCACGAGGCCGCGATACGAAGCGATCACGGATGCCGCGGCCCTGAGCTTCTCGGAGGGGGAGGTGGCAGCATCCGTCGCCGCTCGGATCTCGTCCTCGGGCACTGCGGCGGCGATGCGCGCGAACTCGCGGATCGTGAACGTGGACCGCAGGCGGGAGGGCGCCAGCTCGGCGATCGCACGGCGGTGCGTGCGGGTCATCGCGAGGATCAGGTCGGGCTTCACGAGGTGCTGCTCGGTGAGGAACCGCGACCGGTGCTCGGCAGTTTCCGTCGCCGGAACGCCGAGCGCCTCGGCGATGTGCGCGGCTTCCGGAGTCATCGGCGCGGCGGCGAGGCCACGCGTGCCGGCGCTCGAGACGTGGGGTGCCAGATCGGCCAGACGGGCCCGCAGCAACTGCTCGGCGAGGGGTGAGCGGCAGATGTTGCCCGTGCACACCGTGAGGATGTCGAACAAGAAGGTGCCTCCACACGGCGGGGTAACGTAGGCGCGTGCCCGACCAGCCTAGCGACGCCGCACCCACGGTCGACCTGTGGTCGCTGCGGCCGCCGGCAGGTTCCTCGGCCGCTGTCGCCGCGGAAGAAGCGCCGATCGAAGAGGAGGCGCCGCGCCGGTCGAGGCGCAGCTCCCACGAGGCCCGCACGGACTGGCGGCTCGGCGGGCGCACCGTCTTCCGCTGGCGCGAAGGCCTGCTGGCGATCGCACTGATCTCGCTCGGCGCCGGTGTGCTGCTCGGGTCGCTCGTGGCGGCGGTGTGGGATTCGCCGTGGGCCGCGGCATCCTCCACCGCCATCGTCTGGATCGGGATGCTGCTGCCCATCGTGTGGGCCTTCACCCGGTCGCGTCCGATCGGGCTGCTGCGAGTGCGAGCGGTGGATGTGCTCTACGGGGTCGTGCTCGGCGCGCTGCTGCGGACGACGCAGGGATGGATCGAGGGACTCGACGGGACGCCGGCGGAGTGGCCGGGCCTCGTGCAGGTGGGTGGCTCGGTGCCGCTGTCCTCTGTGATCTTCGACGTCGTCGGGCCCGTGGTCGTGGTGCCGGTGGTCGAGGAGTTCTTCTTCCGCGCCGTCGTGCTGGTGTCGCTGTACACGGTGCTGCGCCGCCCGTTCGGCAAGCTCACCGCCGGCCTCGCTGCGGCGCTCGGCTCGACGGCACTGTTCGTCGTGATGCACGGGATCTCCGGCGCCGCGGACGTGAGCGAGGTCGTCTCGCTGTCGTTGCTGGGCCTGGTGTGCGCTTTGCTCGTCTTGTTGACCGGGCGAATCTGGGGCGCCGTGCTCGTGCACGTCGTCTACAACGGCTCGTACCTCGCGCTGGCGGTGCTCGCGACGGCAATGACCTAGGTCATTTCGCATTTCGCTCAGTCTTGTCCCCCAAAGGGGGGACAAATGCGACAACTTGTTACCTTTTGGAAACGCCTCGCCCTCTCATCGAACTCTCAGAATGGGATATGGTGTTCCAAGTCGGCCCCTCGGGCGAACGTTTGCCGACAAAAAATCCGCCGATGACGCGCACATAACTCGGGAGATCTCCGCCATGTTCAAGAAGACTGCTGCCGCGCTCGCCGTGGCTGGCCTGCTCGTCCTCGGAGGCGCTGGGGCAGCCTCCGCTGATTACCCGTCTGACACCGCCGTGACCGCAGGTTCGGCGACCATCACCGTCGGCGGCTCGACCACCGTCACCGCGTCGGGTCTTGGGGACCTCGAGAGCGTCTTCTTCGCCGTCAGCGGCGGCGCCGGCGGTTCGCTGTCGTCGATCGTCCTGGCCAGCAGCGGCGGATCGACGGTGGAGAAGCCCGTCACCAACGGCTCGGCTTCCGCCACCTTCACCGCCACCGCGGTCGGCACGTACAACGTCAGCGTCTCGGACGGCGAGACCACGATCGGCCAGACCACGATCACCGTGACCGCCGCCAGCACCTCCGGTGGTGGCACCGGCGGCTCCGGCCAGCTGCCCGCGACCGGTGGCGAGGTCCCCGGCGCGATCATCTGGCTCGGCGTCGGCGCGATCGGCCTCGGTGGCATCGCGGTCGCAGCAGCCGTCGCCCGCCGTCGCGCAGCCGGCAACCGCTGATCAACGACTCCTCGAAGACCCCGGGCGCCCGCCCGGGGTCTTCGGCTTTCTCCAGCCACCTCGGGAGTGTGAAGGTGAAGGATTCGAACGGGCGCGAGTGGCAGCATCCGTGGGCGGCCGTCGCGGTCGCCGCGGTCGGAGCGCTGCTCGTCGCGGTCGTGATCCTGTGGCTGCCGTCGCTGCATTCGGCGCTGCTGCGATGGCCGGCGGTGGTGGTCGGGATCATCGACCTGGTGCTGCTGTCGGCGCCCCTGCTCGGGGCGGTGATCATCGCCGTGCGGGTGTCAGGAGACCGGTTCGCAACGGCGGTCGGGCTCCGAGGGTTCTCGTGGATCGACCTCGTCGCCGGTTTGGGTGTCGGGTTGGTGGCGCGGGGACTGGTCGAGCTCGTCGCACCCTCCGCTGGTGGTGGGTTCCTAGGGGGTGCAGCGGACGCGATGGCGGCCACGACCGTGGCTCTCGCAGGGGCCGTGCTCGTGACTCCCTTGATAGAGGAGCTGTTCTTCCGCGGATTGCTGCAGCGCGCGCTCGGTGATGCCCTCGCGGGAGCGGGCCGGCTCGTCGCCGGTGTGGTGGCTGTGTTGATCGCTACGGCGATCTTCACCGGGCTGCACGTGCTCGCGGCGGGGGAGTTCGTGCCGGTCGGGCTGCTGCTCGGCACCGTAGTCGTGGGGCTGGGGTGCGGCGCGCTGACCCTGCTGACCGGAAGGCTCGCCGGAGCCTTGATCGCGCACGTCGTCTTCAACGCGATCGGGGCGGCGCTGCTGCTCTGGTGAGGGGGTGGGGCGCAGCATCCATTCCTCTCTTATATGCCGGCCGGCTGTCGTTCAAGAGGTGCGAACAGAGATTCGAATGTCTGAGGTAGCTGACATGCTTCAGGTATGAACATCCTCACCGATCTGCAGGGCCGGCTCGACCGGCTCGCGGCATGGTCGGAGCTGGATGTCGACGCAGAGGCGCTCCCATCGAGCGCGGCGCGGTTGAGCGATGCGTCGGTGCTCGAGATCCTCGCCGAGGTCGGCGCGATCGCGAACGACGCCGACCGGTTGCAGGCGGTGCTCGCCGGTGTCGCTGCGACGAGGTCGTCGCGCGACCGAGGGCAGGGCGGACTCGCCGCAGGGCAGGGGTTCTCGACTCCCGAGAAGCTGATCCAGTCGATCACGGGCGGCACGAGGGCCGACGCGGTGCGGCAGGTGCGGGTCGGCACGTCGCTGGTGGAGGGGGTGGATGCTGCGACCCCTGCGTTCGTCCCTGGGGCTGGGGCTGGGGTTGGGGTTGCGGGCGATGGGCTTCCGGCGGTCGGTGACGGCGGCGAGGGCGGGGTGGGCGCAGGGCTTCCGGGGTCTGGGGCCGAGGATGACTTCGGTGGCGGCGCGGGTGCGCAGGCCGAGTCGCCGGCGCGCGTCGTGGCGTGGGATGAGCCGCTGCGGCGAGGGCTGCTCGACGGGCGGCTGACGACGGCGCAGCATGACGCGATCCGGCGTGGCCTCGGGGTGCCCGGCGTCACGATCGCGGCACGCGGGGCGGATGCCGTGCCTGGCGCGGGCGGGGAGCCGGGGCCAGGGGCGGGAGCGATGCCGCCCTCCCCTGCGGACCCGGTTGAAGAGCCAGCGCGCGAAGCGATGGTTCGCGAGGCGTGGATGCTTGCGGCCGAAGCGCTCGCGGCGGAGGCGTCAGGCCTTCCGGTGGAGGAGTTGGCGAAGCGCGCGCGCACCATGCGAGACATGCTCGACCCGGTCGGGGCTGAAGAAAGGTACGCGGGGCGGTTCGACGGCCGCGGATTCCGGATGTGGACCGATGCGGACGGGCAGGACCGCAGCACGATCGCCTTCGACGATGAGATGGGGGCGTTCGTCCGGTCCATGCTGGCCGCGGGCCTGCGTCCGCGGCGAGGCGGCCCTCGCTTCATGACAGATGAAGAGCGGGCGGCCGCGGCGGACCTGATCGACGACCCGCGCACGAACGACCAGCTCGCCTATGACCTGCTGATGGACATCATCCGAGCCGGCGCGCTCGCTGAGGCCAAGAGCGTGTTCGGCTCGCGGCAGCCGGGCGTGCGGATGGTCGTCGTGAAAGACGCCGGCCCCCGCGATGCGTTCGGACGGCCGCTCGCGGTCGGTCATGACATGGACGGCGGATGCGCGCTCCCGGGCTCCGTGATCGAGCGGAATGCGTGCGCGAACGGGTTCATCGAGGTCATCGTCGACCCTGAGGGCAACCCCTTCGACCTCGGGCGCGAGGCCCGCATGTACTCAGCGACGCAGCGACTGGTGCTCGCCGTCCGCGATGGTGGCTGTGTGTGGCCGGGGTGTGACCGGCCCCCGTCTTGTTGCGAGGCTCACCACTGCGACCACTTCGCAGAGGGTGGCAACACCGACGTGGATCGCGGTGTGCTGCTCTGTCGGTTCCACCATATGAAGCTGCACAACACCGGGTGGCGCATCACCCGGGACGGGAAAGGGCCGTTCGTGCTGCGCCCGCCGGTCGGCGAGGGTGCCCCGATCGTGCTGGTCTCGAAGGCGGCCTGGAGTTGGGCGTGGGATCCACCCCGACCACCCGACAGAGTCGAATGGCGGCAGCCGCCGGACCTTCCGCCGAGACCTGGCAGTCCCCGAGCGTGGGTTCCCGAAACGCAGAGTTCGGCCGAGCGTGCCAGGGGTAGCGGACGGAGAACCGGTACCTGACCAAGGAGGGTCGCGGTCCCCAGGAACACGCCAGGCGAAGAGGGCGCCGAACGAGGAGGGTGCTGATCGCACCCTCGTCTTCGGCGCGCTCGGCGTGGCGACCCCGAACCGGAGAAGCCCGCCGGTAGAGGGCCGGTTTGGCCGAGGCATCCATGTCGCGTAGTATTGATCTTTGGTGTCCGGCTCGGCTGACCCGGCATCACGAACGTGAGCCCTCCACTGGCGTGTTTCTCCGATCGTCGATCGGGAAACCACCCCGGAGTGGGATTCACGAACCTCTCCGTTCGAATCAAGAAAGCAGCACTACTGTGACGCGCACTTACACCCCCAAGGCTGGCGAAGCCCAGCGCGAGTGGCTGGTCATCGACGCGACTGACGTCGTCCTCGGCCGCCTCGCCTCGCACGCTGCCGCGCTCCTGCGTGGCAAGCACAAGGCGACCTTCGCCCCCCACATCGACATGGGCGACTTCGTCATCATCATCAACGCCGAGAAGGTCGCCCTCACCGGCCAGAAGCTCGAGCAGAAGAAGGCCTACCGTCACTCGGGCTACCCGGGCGGCCTCAAGTCGGTCACCTACTCGGAGCTCCTCGAGAAGAACCCGGTTCGCGCCGTCGAGAAGGCCGTCCGCGGCATGCTCCCGAAGAACAGCCTCGGCGCCAACCAGCTGTCGAAGCTCAAGGTGTACCGCGGTGCCGAGCACCCGCACGCCGCGCAGAAGCCCACCGCGTACGTTTTCGACCAGGTCGCCCAGTAAGCGCCGCACAGAACAGGACACACTGATGGCGAACATCGAAGAAACCCCCACGAGCTACTCCACCGAGTCCACCGTCGACGAGACCGTCGTCGCCGCCGAGCGCCCCGTGCTCTCGGTCTCGGGCGCCGCAGTCGGTCGCCGCAAGCAGGCCATCGCCCGCGTGCGCGTCATCCCCGGCTCGGGCACCATCACGGTCAACGGCCGTGCGTTCGAGGACTACTTCCCGAACAAGCTCCACCAGCAGCTCATCACCGACCCGTTCACGGTCCTCAACCTCACGGGTGCGTACGACGTCATCGTCCGCATCTCGGGTGGTGGCCCCTCGGGCCAGGCCGGCGCGCTCCGCCTCGGCATCGCCCGTGCGCTGAACGAGATCGACGTCGAGAACAACCGCCCGACCCTCAAGAAGGCCGGCTTCCTCTCGCGCGACGCCCGCGTCATCGAGCGCAAGAAGGCCGGTCTCAAGAAGGCCCGCAAGGCGCCGCAGTACTCGAAGCGCTGATCGGCTTCCATTCCGTATGCCGATCTTTGGCACGGACGGGGTGAGGGGGCTGGCCAACGGCCCCCTCACCGCCGATCTCGCACTGTCCCTGGCCCAGGCGACCGCCGTCGTCCTGGGCCAGGGCCGTTCCGCCGAGGCGCGCCGCGCCGCGGGCAAGCGGCTCACCGCCGTCGTCGCCCGCGACCCGCGCGTCTCCGGCGAGTTCCTCTCCGCCGCGGTCGAGGCGGGTCTCGCCTCGTCGGGGGTCGACGTCCTTGACGCCGGCGTGCTCCCGACCCCCGCGGCGGCGTTCCTGATCGCCGACATGGATGCCGACTTCGGCGTCATGGTCTCGGCATCCCACAATCCCGCTCCCGACAACGGCATCAAGATCTTCGCCCGCGGCGGCGTGAAGCTGCCCGACGTCGTCGAAGAGCGCATCGAGGCCGCCATGGCAGGCCCGAAGCTGCTGCCCACCGGCGCTGCCGTCGGCCGCATCCGCCGCTTCGCCGACGCCGAAGACCGCTACGTCGTGCACCTGCTGGGCTCGCTGCCGCACAGCCTCGACGGACTGCACGTGGTGCTCGACTGCGCGCACGGCGCGGCCTCCGGCGTCTCGCCCGAGACGTTCCGCGACGCCGGCGCACGCGTCACCGTGATCGGCGCAGACCCCGACGGCTGGAACATCAACGACGGTGTCGGCTCGACCCACCTCGACCAGCTCGCCGAGCACGTGGTGCGCGTCGGTGCCGACGTGGGCATCGCTCACGACGGCGACGCCGACCGCTGCCTCGCGGTCGACGCGACCGGCAAGGTCGTCGACGGCGATCAGATCATGGCGATCCTCGCGGTGTCGATGAAGAGCCGCGGCCAGCTCAAGGACGACACGCTCGTCGCCACGGTGATGAGCAACCTCGGGCTCCACCGCGCGATGTCGACCCACGGCATCCACGTCGAGACCACCGCGGTCGGCGACCGCTACGTGCTCGAGCGCATGAACGAGCAGTCGTTCTCGCTCGGCGGCGAGCAGTCGGGCCACGTCATCATGAGCGACTACGCGACGACCGGCGACGGCCTGCTCACCGGCCTGCACCTGGTCGCCGAGATGGCGCGCACCGGCAAGACGCTCGAAGAGCTCGCGTCGATCATGACCGTGTATCCGCAGGTGCTCGTGAACGTGAAGGACGTCGACCGCACCCGCGCGGCCACCGACGAGGGAGTTCAGGATGCTGTCGCCCGCGCATCCGCCGAACTCGGCCTCTCGGGGCGCGTGCTGCTGCGCCCGTCGGGCACCGAGCAGCTCGTGCGCGTGATGGTCGAGGCGTCCTCCGAGGATGAGGCCCGCCGTCACGCCGACGAGCTCGCGGGCGTCGTGCGCGAGCGCCTCTCGCTGTAGATCCGGGCGCGACGACACCTTCGATCGAGACGCGGCGGGCCTTCGGGCCCGCCGCGTTCGTCTTCCCACCGGCGGTTTTGTCACGGCCCACCACCCCGCGCCGGGATCGGCGGCGGGGCTAGCCTGGAGGCGTCCGAAAGGAGCCATCGTGGGTGAAGCGATCGTCGTCGGAATCACGGATGCCGCGGTCACGCGTCGAGCGGTCGACTGGGCAGCGCAGCGTGCGGTCGAGAGGCGGCAGCCGCTCGAACTGTTCACCGTCGTCGGAGGAGCGGTCGGGGCCGTGGGGGAGGACTCCCTCGTCGACGCCGCCCTCGCCCAGGCCGTCGAGCTCGCCGAGGCCGAGGCATCCCGCATCGCGTCGACAGGTGTCGACGTACGCACCCGGGTCGAACGGGGCAACCCCGTCGCGAAGCTGTTGGATGCCTCGACCGACGCGGCGCTGCTGGTCATCGGCAGCGACTACCAGGGGTCGGGATCGCGTGCGCACCGCGGTGCCCACGGCCTGCGCATCGCCGCGGGCGCGCACTCGCCGGTCGTGGTGATCCCGGACTTCGACGTCGCGGGCCGCACCGGGGTCGTGGTCGGCGTCGACGGCTCGCCGGTGTCGGAGAAGGCCGTCGCGTTCGCCGCCGCGGAGGCCGACCGGCTCCACGAGCCGCTCATCGCCGTGGCGGTGTGGACGCCGCTCGAGGTGCCGCGCAACATGGGCGCGTACCCCGTGCAGTACCTCGAGAACATGGAGAAGCTCACGGGCGAGGCGCTCGGGCTCTCGCTCGCCGGGCTCGCCTCACGCTACCCCGACCTCGAGATCGTGCGCCGCGTCGAGCGCGGGTATCCGTCGCACATCATCAACGAGCTCGCGGGCAGGGCACGCCTCGCGGTGGTCGGCTCGCACGGGCGCGGCGCGCTGGCGCGCTTCCTCCTCGGCTCCATCAGCCAGGAAGTGCTGGCGCGACTCGAGACCGCGACCGCCGTCGTGCGCTGAGCTCGGGGGTCGCACCGGGCCTGAGACCGCGACCGGCGTCGTGCGCCGGCGTTGTGCGGTCTCGCGCGGAGAACCACCAGAGAACCGTGGGCGATTTGTGAGAGCGCTCTCATCTCGATAGGTTCGAAGAGGGGACTTTCGATCCGGCGCTCACGCACCCGAAACGCAGAGCACGGACGAGTCATGGCGACGGGGTGACCCGTCTGCCGGCCTCCGTGCTCACGTGTGCGCGGATGGGGGGAACGCCCGCGTAGGGAGCGGGGGCGTTGCGCGCGCCTGCGCGGACGATATCTGGGGGACAGAACCATGTCAGGCAACAGGAACAAGCTCGCCACGGCTGCGGCGGCGGCCGCACTGATCGCGGGAGGGGTCGTCGGGGCATCCGCTCTGCCGGCCGTCGCGACCGAAACGGTCGTCGCCTGCTACGCGAACCCGATGGGCGCCGCGACGCCGATCGGGTCGGCGAGCGGCTACAGCATCTTTGTGACGGGCGATGCGATCCTCGCCAACAGCGAGCTGGAGGGGACCCTCGCCGTCGGCGGCGACGCCACGTTCGGCGACCCGCGCGGCTTCGCGGCCGGCCAGTATCCGCTACTGCAGGGCGGCGTCGGCGGCAGCGCCGACTACGCCGTGCCGACGATCGACGGCGCGCCCAACCGCGTGCTGCTCAACCGTTTCAGCCCGAACCTCGACGCCGTGAAGGTCGCGCAGGTCAAGCGGATCCCCGCGGGGTCGGTCTCGGCCGGCGCGAAGATCGTGACGCCGACCGCCGGCTACGCTTTCGGCCCGCAGCTCGGGGGCACCGGCACCACCTATCTGCCGGTCGGCGGCGGCAACATGAGCCCGCAGATCGAGTCGCACGTGCAGCCGTGGAACGGCGGCGCCGGCGCGGAGAGCTTCGCCACCGAGCTCGACGCGTTCGACGACTATTTCGCCGCCGACGAGGGCGCGGCGCTGCTGGCGCAGGAGGGCATCTGGCGCTCGCCGCAGGTGATCCCCGGCGGCGAGACCCGCATCGTGCTCGACCCCGCCGGACCCAACCGCGTCACGCTGGGGCAGATCGACGGGGCGGCGAAGTTCCGGCTCGAGGGGTACAGCGCGACGTCGCCGCTCGTCGTGAAGGTGGAGCCCGCCGACCTCGTCGACGGCGTGCTCACGGTGCCGTCGGAACTGAACGCGGGCAAGAACGCGCCGGGCAACGCGGCCCTGGGGTATGTGCTGTGGGATCTGTCGTCGATCACAGGCGACGTCGCGATCGTCTCGTTCAACGAGCCGGTGCGTGGTGCGATCTACGCACCTGCGGCGCACGTGATCTTCCCGGCCGAGAGCGCGGGCGGTCGTGAGTTCGAAGGGCAGCTGGTCGCGGCATCCTTCACGGCGCTCAACGGCGGCAAGGAGCTGCACACCAATCTTTTCCTCGGCGTGCTGCCGTGCGTCGACGGCACCCAGCCCGGCGAACCGGGCACGGAGGAGCCCGGTACGGAGGAGCCCGGCACGGAGGAGCCCGGCACGGAGGAGCCCGGCACGGACAAGCCGGGTACGGACGAGCCGGGTACGGATCAGCCGGGCACCGAGCAGCCGGGCACCGAGCAGCCGGGCACCGAGCAGCCGGGCACCGAGCAGCCCGTGACGGAGGAGCCGGAGGCCGCCCAGCCGGCCGTGGAGACGCCGGCCGCCCTCGCGGTGACCGGTGCCGCAGCGCCGTGGGCGTTCGGCGGTGCGGCCGCCGTGCTGGCGATCGCCGGCGGGGTGCTCCTGTGGCTCGCCCGTCGCCGCAGAGCGGCCTGATCTGACGCACGTCAGCGGCGCTCATGCATCGGCGGGGCGCCGCTGTCGTTCTTGCCCCGCGCGCGCCGGCAGCGCCGATCGAGGGCGAGCCCCAGGCAGCCGCGGCCCATAGGCTGGGCGTATGTCTGGCAAGACCGGCGGGCGCGCGCGCGTCAGCGACGTCGCCGCCGCCGCGGGCGTCTCAGCGACGACGGTGTCGCATGCGCTGAGTGGTGCGCGGGCGGTGAACGCCGAGACCCGCGAGCGGATCCTCGCCGTCGCCCGTGAGCTCGGCTACGTCCCCGATCGGGTGGCCAGCGGACTGCGCCGCCGACGCACCGGCGTCGTCGGGCTCATCGGCGATGACCTCGCGGCGACTCCGTTCGCGGGCCGCATCATCGAGGGTGCCCGTCGCGCCGGGCTCGAGCGCGACGTGCTGCTGATGGTCGCCGAGAGCGGCGGCGATGCCGAGGCGGAGCGCGACCTCGTCGCGCGCTTCCTCGCCCAGCGCGTCGACGGCCTCTTGATCGCCCGCATGTACCACCAGCGCGTCGAGCAGCCGGACGTCCCGGATGACGTGCCCGTCGTGCTCGTGGACGCGGCGCCTCAACCCGGCTGGGAGGTCGACGCCGTCGTCCCCGACGAGGCGCAGATCGCGGCTCTCGCCTGCGAGCGGCTCACGCGTGAGGGGCACCGCGACATCGCCTACGTCGGGACCACTGACGAGTCACGCGCCGCTCGCGGCCGCCTCATCGGCGTGCGATCCGCCCTGGGCGACTCGGGGATCGCCCTGACCGACGGTCGCCTCGACTTCTGCCCCTCCGATGCGGCGGGCGGTCGAGAAGCGGGAGGACGACTCCTCGATCAGCTCGTCCCGCCCACAGCCGTCATCTGCTTCAACGACCAGATCGCCATGGGCGTGATGCAGGCCGCGGCGCGGCGCGGCGTCCCCGTCCCGCACGGCCTCAGCGTCGTGGGGATCGACGATCTGCATCCCGTCGCCGACGCCCTCGACCCCGGGCTCACCACGGTCGCCCTGCCACACGACGAGATGGGGAGGTGGGGCATGACCCGCCTGCTCGACCGGATCGACGGGACCGCACCGCCGGTCGGCGACGGCATCCACCTGCTCCGCGGCTGGCTCGTCGAACGTCAGTCGGTGGCAGTGCCCGCGCGGCGCTAGCCCAGCGCTACCGGCGCTGCGACTCCCGTTCGACCGGGGCAACCCGCAACGGGGTGAGGGTGGCGCTGGTGACGGCGACCGGCTCCCGCGTGCCCTCGATCTGCAGCCCGCGCGCGCCGCTGGTGCCGAACGTGGCCATCGTGAGCGCCGCGCGACCGCCGCCCGCGAAGACCTCGATCGAGGAAGCGTCCACGACGATGTCGAGCGCGACGCGCCCATCCTCCGGCTCCACCGCCGCCGTGCGCACCTCGCGGTACGCCTCAGGCATCGTGTCGGCGACGGCGTCGGCATCCCGTGCGACGAACACGGACCGCGCCGCGAAGTCGTAGCCGACCGTCGCGAAGCTGCCGTCCCCCGTGAGGACCTTGACCCGAAGCTCGCCGGCCGGGCTCGCAGCATCCAATCGCAGTCGGTACGCGCCCGAGGCCGGCACCGTGACGTCCACGGCCTCGCCGTCGGTCAGCCGCACGTCGTCGAGGTGTTCGGGATCACCCGAGAGCGAGCCCAGCTCGGGTGCCGGCTCCGAGTGCAGCGTCGCGCGCCCCTCGTCGTCGCTCAGGGTGATCGTGCGCACGAGGGAGTCCGACCCGCCGTGCCAGTCCTCGGTGGGGAACCCGCCCGCGTAGGCCCAGTTGTTCATCCAGCCGATGCCGTACCGCGACCTGAGGCGGTCGTGCGCGTCCAGGCGTGGGTCGTCCCACGTGACGGCCGCGTAGTAGTCGGGGCCGTGATCCAGCCACTGGTGGCCGGTGTCGTCGGCGGTGAAACGCTCGCCGTTCCACTCGCCCACCCAGTACGCGGTGCCCGTGGTCATCCCCTCCGCGGCGCCGTTCGCGCCCGCGACGAGCACCCAGCGCACGTCGTCGGGATCGCCGTCGACCGCCATGGGGAACAGGTCGGGGCACTCGAGCACGCCGAGGTCGGTCGTGACGAAGTCCGACACGTACGTCCACGAGCGAAGGTTCGGCGAGGTGTAGAACCCGATTCGGTCGTGCTCGGCGAGGGCCATCACCCAGCGCCCGGCCGCGTCGTCCCAGAACACGCGCGGGTCGCGCCAGTCCGCGACACCGGGGTTCTCCATGACGGGATTGCCGTCGAATGACTCGAAGCGATAGCCGCCGTCGCGCGAGACGAACAGGGACTGCCTCTGCACCCCGTCGACCTGCTGCGTGACGATCGCGATGACGGCGCCCTCACCGAACCCTGCGGTGCCGTGCTCATCGACGACCGCCGTGCCGGTCCAGATGTCGCCGAGCCCGTTGGCGTACTTGTCGATCGCGATCCCCTCGTCCTTCCAGTGCACGAGGTCGGTCGAGGTCGCGTGGTACCACGCGGTGCCGTTCCCGTCCGGATAGTCGGCGTTGTAGAGGTAGTAGTAGTGCCACACGCCGTCGCGGAGGAACGGCTTCTGCGGGTCGTTCATCCAGTCCTTCTCCGGGGTGAGGTGCACTCCCGGCCGGTGCGGAGACCAGTCCGCCGGCCGCTCGAACCCGTCGGTCGTCGCGGAAGGTGAGGGCGCGGCATGCGTCCCGCCCCGTTGCGACAGGGTGACGGCGATCGCCGCCACGAGCACGATCGCGGCCGCCGCTCCGGCGAGCAGGGCGAGCAGGCGCCGCCGGGGCGACGCGGATCGGGCGTTCTGCGTGTGCATTCGGTCTCCTTCTCGGCTTCGGAACGGGACGAACGGATGCCTCGGCACGGGGTCGTGCCGAGGCATCCGCTCGACGGTCGTCAGGTCAGGGCAGCGGCGTGACCTTGCCGCCGTTGTTGACGTTGATGTTCGCCGGGATGTCGGCGTAGCCGCCGAGCCCGCCGCTCCCGTACGAGTAGTCGACCGCCGACGAGGCGCCGTCGATGTCGATCTTGACGGTCGGCGCGAGCGTGCCGCCGCGGCGGAAGTCGCCCTCCGTGCCGACAGTGTCGATGAACGACTGCACCAGTCCACCGGGCATCACGTAGTGCGAGTACGCCTGGAAGTGCCCGATCGGCTGGTTGTAGTCCGGCGCGAACGGCTGTCCGCCCGCGAAGTTCAGGTTCGTCGGGTTGCCCAGTGCCAGGCCCGAACCGGAGTTCATGGGCTGGTAGTCGCTGCGGATGCCGTCGCCGACGAACCCGTAGACGCCCTCGGGGCCATCGATGCCGTTCGCGAACGTGCCGCGGTGACTGATGGTGAAGAGGTAGTACTTGCCGTCCTTCATGTAGATCTGCGGACGCTCGGTCTGGTCGGTGACGCAGTTCGCCGACAGGATGGGCGGCAGGAACTCCCACTCGGTGAGGTCCTTGTTCTTCGCCTTCGCGAGACCGACGTTGCCGATCTGGTACGTGGCGCCCGAGGCGTTCACCTGGTCGACCGTCTCTGCGAAGGGATCTCCCTCGCGGTAGCCGAGGTCCTCTTCGTTGCACGTCGCGGTCTCGCGCGGCATGGCGGAGTTGCCCTCGAAGACCATGTAGGTCTCACCGGGATGGGCCGGGTCCTCGAACGTGAACGGGTCGCGGAAGTTGAAGAACTCGTTCTGCGCACCGGTCTGGTAGTACGTCCCATCGGCCTGCAGCAGGTCGGTGACCTTGTCGAACCCGGTCAGCTTCACGCCGTTCTTGTTGGCGTGCACCTTGCCGACGCTCAGCGCGATGCGCGGGTCGTAGGGCTTGCGGTTGCTGCCGTCCTCGTTGCGGTAGAACGCGACGTCCGTGAAGAACAGCTTGATCTCGCCGCCCTTCGAGATGCGCGCCGAACCCGACCACTGGGTCTGGTGGCTGTACGACTGGTCGGGGAAGATCTTGCCCGTCACCCCTTCGTCGAAGACGAGGCCGCCATACGTCCAGCCGCCGTTCTCCGGACGCTCATCGGCGGGAACGCCGGCGGGGCGGTAGAAGTAGCCGATCTTCGCGAACACGTGGCGCTCGTCGAACACGAGGTTGCGGTCGGCCACGAGCGAGAAGATGATCTCCTGGCCGTTGACGCTGTACTGATTGGCGTCCTCATCGGTCAGCGGCCACGAGTCCCAGACCCACACCTGCTCGTTGCTCATGTCGGGGAAGTCCTGCGAAACCGCGGGCATGGTGAGCTCGGCGGGCATCGAGTTCTGCTTCGAGCCCGCGGTCGGGTCCGACAGGCGCTTGAGCTGCCGGGCGTCCGCCCGGGTCCACTTCGCGGTGAAGTCGTCTTCGGGGGCGTACGCCTGCTGCGTGTGCGTCGTCGGCTGGGGGCCGTCCTGCAGCTCGGGCGTCGCCGGCACGGCCGGTGCGGCGAGGGCTGCCGCGGGCAGACCGACGAGCACGGAAGCTGCGACCGCAGCAGCGGTGAGGCCGCCGGTCAGGACGCGCCTGACCTTCTTCGGGGGAGTGTGCATTTCTGATTCGCTCCTTGGATTCTCCGCAATGCAAATCGATTTGCATTGCGAACTCATAGTTACATGTGCGGGCCGATCACGCACATGTGGATCCAGGCGCATGGACTTCGCCGGAACGCCGCACTTGACGGCTCGCTGTCGCTCGGTCCATAATCGGATCCGCTCGATAAATCGATTTAGCACGAGGGAGTGTCACTGATGGCGAGGGCTCGGATCTCAGACGTGGCGGCAGCGGCCGGCGTCTCGGTGACCACGGTCTCGCTCGTCATGAACGACGTCGAATCGCGCATCTCGGAGGAGACGCGTCAGCGCGTCCGTGAGGCGGCTCGGGCGGTCGGCTACGCTCCGAGTTCGGTGGCCCGAGGGCTCCGGACGCAGCGCACGCGCACGGTCGGACTCATCTCCGACCAGATCGCGACGACGCCGTTCGCCGGTCGCATGCTCGCCGGTGCGCAGGACGCCGCCCGCGACAACGGCTACCTCGTCTATCTGATCGACACGGGCGGCGATGCCGACATCGAACGCGAGGCCATCGACGCGCTCACCGCGCAGCAGGTCGACTCCATGATCTACGCGTGCATGTGGCACCGCGTGGTCGACGTCCCGCAGGGCGTCTCGGCGCAGACCGTGCTGCTCGACTGCCGCCCGGCGAACGGGGGCTACCGCAGTGTCGTCCCCGACGATCGCGCCGGAGGAGCGGCCGCGGTGCGCGAGCTCGTCGCCGCCGGCCACCGGCGGATCGCCTACATCGACACCGACGACGGCCCCATCGCCTCGCAGCTGCGCCACGAGGGCTATCTCGAGGCGCTCGCAGAGGCCGGCATCCCGGCCGACCCGGCGCTTCACATCACCGGTGACACCTCGGCCCACGGTGGTCGCGCGGCGGCCGAGGCGCTGCTCGACCTCCCCGACGACGAGCGCCCCACCGGCATCTTCTGCTTCAACGACCGCATGGCGGCCGGCGTGTACATCGCCGCGCACCGCCGCGGCCTCGACATCCCGCGCGATCTGTCCGTCGTCGGCTACGACGACCAGCAGCTGATCGCCGCGGAACAGGATCCCCCACTCACCACCGTCGCCCTGCCCCATTACGCCATGGGTCGCTGGGCGATGGAGGTCGCGCTCGGCGTCCGCGCGGAAGGGGATGAGGACGCCACGCACCTGATGGAGTGTCCCGTCATCCGACGAGACTCCGTAGGCCCGCCGCCGGCGCAAGTCGCCAAACCGAACCGGCGACGGGCTTCACACACCGAGCGGCCGCCGCAGGCGGCCCCCGATCGGTGACCCACGCGGGCGTGAGTCACCAAGAAAAGGAAACCACAACAATGCGCACAAGGACCCCGATCCTCGTGTCCGCGGGCCTGGTCACGGCGATCGCCCTGACCGGGTGCGGGCAAGCCGGCCAAGGTGACACCACCACCGCGGACGGCCGCACCCAGTTGACGATGTGGACCCACTCGGCGGGCAATCCCGCCGAGCTCGAGGTCTACGAGCAGATCATCTCCGACTTCAACGCGTCGCAGGACGACTACGAGGTCGTGCACGAGTCGTTCCCGCAGGGCGCCTACAACGACGCGATCGTCGCGGCCGCGGCATCCGGTGATCTTCCGTGCCTTCTCGACCTCGACGGCCCGATCATGCCGAACTGGGCCTGGGCGGGCTACCTGCAGCCGCTCGAGCTGCCCACCGAGATCACCGACTCCCTGCTGCCCACGGCCGTCGGCGTGTGGGACGACGAGATCTACTCCGCCGGCTACTGGGACGCCGCACTCGGCATCTTCGCCCGCAAATCGGTGCTCGACGCCAACGGCATCCGCATCCCGACCGTCGACCAGCCGTGGACCGCGGACGAGTTCGACGCGGCGCTCGCCACGCTGAAGGACGCCGGCTACGAGACGCCCATCGACATCGGGGCTGAGGACACCGGGGAGTGGTGGCCGTACGCCTACTCGCCGTTCCTGCAGAGCTTCGGCGGCGATCTCATCGACCGCGACACCATGCTGTCGGCCGACGGCGCACTCAACGGACCCGAGGCGGTCGCGTGGGGCGACTGGTTCGCGGGCCTCTTCGCCGACGGGTACGCCGGCAACAGCGGCACCGTGGGCAACCAGGAGTTCATCGACGACGAGGTGGCGCTCAGCTACACCGGCGTCTGGAACGCGGTCGCCGCGCTCGACGAGGTCGGCGACGACCTGCTGATCCTGCCCCCGCCGGACCTCGGCAACGGCCCGAAGATCGGCGGCGGCTCGTGGCAGTGGGCGATCTCGTCCAAGTGCAACGACGCCGACGGCGCTCGCGCGTACCTCGAGTTCAGCTTCCAGGACAAGTACATCACCGAGTTCGCCGACAAGCAGGTCGTCATTCCCGCGACGGATGCCGCCGCTCAGGCGTCGGAGTACTTCGGCGATGACGGTGCCCTGCGCCCGTTCGTCGAGTTCTCGCAGAAGTACGCGGTGCTGCGCCCCGAGACGCCGGCGTACGCGGTCATCTCGACGACGTTCGAGACGGCGGCGAAGGACATCATGAACGGCGCCGACGTCCAGGAGACGCTCGACCGTGCCGTCTCTGAGATCGACGCCAACATCGAGTCGAACGACGGCTACGGCTTCCAGTGATCCACCGTGCCGGCGAGGGCCTCGAGCCCTCGCCGGCGCACTTCCCGAGAGACCTGTCATGACTGTCACTCCTCCGACGGTCGCCGCCGAAGAGCCTCGGCGCGCCTACCGTCGCTTCCGCTCCATCAAGGGTCGCGAGACCTGGGCAGGACTGGGGATGATCGCCCCTGCGGCCGTCCTCCTCGTGCTGTTCCTCGTGATCCCCGTGATCCTCGCCTTCGCGCTGTCGTTCACGAACGCGCGTCTCATCTCGCCGAACCCGCCTCGGTTCGTCGGCTTCGACAACTTCATCCGCGCCTTCACGGCCGACCCGGTGTTCGTGCAGTCGGTCGGCAACACCGCGGTGTTCGCACTCGTCGTGGTCCCGGTGCAGGCGGCGCTCGGACTGCTCCTCGCGGTGCTCGTCAACCGGCGCATGCGCGGCGTGACCGCCTTCCGCGTGATCTTCTTCGTCCCCGTCGTGACCTCGATCGTCGTGGTCTCGATCCTGTGGAAGTTCATGTACCAGAAGGACGGCCTCATCAACGCCATGTTCGATGCGCTCACCTTCGGGGCGTGGTCGAACGTCGACTGGCTGAACGACCCGAAGACTGCGCTCGGCGCGATCATCGTGCTGTCGATCTGGCAGGCCGTCGGGTTCCACATGATCATCTGGCTCGCGGGTCTGCAGACGATCCCCGAGGAGCTCTACGAAGCCGCCAAGATGGACGGCGCGAGCCCGTGGCGCCAGTTCACGAACGTGACGTGGCCGGGCCTCAGACCCACCATGGTGTTCGTCCTCGTCACGATCACCATCGCCGCCCTCGGACTGTTCGTGCAGGTCGACGTCATGACCCAGGGCGGCCCGGTGAACTCGACCTCGACCATCGTGTTCCACGCCGTGCGCAAGGGCTACGAGCAGCAGGAGATCGGCTACGCCGCGGCGATCTCGCTGATCTTCTTCGTCGCGGTCCTCGCCATCGCGCTCATCCAGCGCCGGCTCACGCGAGAGAAGGACTGACATGACCGCCACCCAGACTCTGACGACGGCACCTGCCGACTCGCGCCGTGCCGCCCGCCCGGCTCCGGCTCGCAGCGAGAAGGCGCAGCGCATCAGGGGCAAGGTGTTCCTCTACATCGCCCTGTCGCTGTTCGGGATCATGTTCCTGTTCCCGCTGGTGTTCATGTTCGTGTCGAGCCTCAAGCCCGACAGCCAGATCCTGCAGGACATCGACTCGCCCGCGGCCTTCCTCCCGGTGGGCGACATCAGCCTCGACAACTATTTCGGGGTGTTCGACCGCGTGCCTGTCGCGCGGTTCCTGTTCAACTCGGTGCTCGTGACGGTGCTCACGGTGGGGCTCGGGCTCATCGTGAACTCGATGGCGGGCTTCGCGCTCTCCCGGCTGGCGTGGAAGGGCCGGATCGTCGTGCTCGCGCTGATCATCGCGACGCTGATCGTCCCGTTCGAGACGATCGCGGTGCCGATGGTCTACTGGGTCGCCCAGCTTCCGACGCTCGTGATGGAGGGAGGCGTGCTGAAGTACGACTTCGGATGGCTGAACACGTACGAGGTGCAGATCGTCCCGTTCATCGCGAACGCGTTCTCGATCTTCCTGTTCACGCAGTACTTCTCGACCATCCCGAAGTCGCTCGACGAGGCGGCCCGCATCGACGGCGCGAGCTGGTTCACGATCTACCGGCGCATCCTCGTGCCGCTGTCGGGTCCGGCCTTCGCGACCGTGGCGATCCTCACCTTCCTGCCGGCGTGGAACCAGTACCTCTGGCCCCTCATGGTGGTGCAGAAGGAGGAGCTGCGGCCGGTCATGGTCGGCATGCAGTACTTCTTCCAGCTGAACACCGCGTGGGGCGAGGTGATGGCCTACACCTCGCTCATCACGATCCCGGTGCTCATCGTCTTCCTGGTGTTCCAGCGGGCGTTCGTCAGCAGCATCGCGGCGAGCGGGGTGAAGGGATGACGGATGGGATGCTGCGCCTCGTGGTCGTCGGCGAAGCCCTCGTCGACATCGTCCATCGCGCGGATGGCCGTGTCGAAGAGACGCCCGGCGGCAGCCCCGCCAACACCGCGCTGACGCTGGGACGGCTGGGACGGCGCCCGACGCTGATCACCTGCCTGGCGGAGGACGACCGGGGCGGCCGTGTGCGACGGTGGCTCGGGGAGTCGGACGTCGAGGTGGTGGCCGTCGCGTCGGCGCGCACGTCGACGGCCGCCGCCCACCTCGATGCGAGCGGTGCCGCCACGTACGACTTCGACCTCGAGTGGGACCTCGGGGCGGACACCGCCCGCCTCGAGGAACTCGCGGGCGCTGCCGACGTCGTGCACGTCGGCTCCGTCGCCGCGGTGCTCGAACCCGGCGCCGGGCATGTTGCCGCACTCGTGCGATCGGTGCGGGGGCGGGCGATCGTGACCTACGACCCCAACATCCGTCCGTCGCTCGTCGACGACCCGGCTCGCGTCCGTCAGCGCGTCGCCGAGCTGGTCGAGGTCGCCGACGTCGTGAAGGCGAGCGACGAAGACCTCCGGTGGCTCCACCCCGGACAGGATCTTGTCGAGGTCGCCCGAGAATGGGTCACGCACGGGCCCCGCCTCGTCGTGGTCACGCTCGGCTCGGACGGTGCGATCGGCGTGACCGCCGATGGCGACGTCACCGTGCCCGCCGTCTCGACCCAGGTGGTCGATACGGTCGGCGCCGGCGACACGTTCATGGGCGTGCTCATCGACAGCATCGTCGGCAGCGACGGTCTGCGGGCGTCGCTCGCGACCGCGGGTGGCAGCATCCCGTCGTCTGCAGTCGAATCGCTCCTGCAGAGATCCGCCCGCGCCGCGGCGATCACCGTGTCGCGGCCGGGCGCCGATCCTCCCCGTCGTGACGAACTCGCCGCACCGGCGAGTTCGTCACGGTAAGCGGGCCCACCTCACACTTGCACCCCGCCCGCCGGGCGGAGGGCACACCATCGCGCGATCTCACGCGCACGACTCTTGAAGGAACTCTCGTGTTCGACCTCCCCGATTCCTGGGTATGGGACTACTGGTTCGCCGACGACGGCGAGCGCTACCACCTCTTCTTCCTCTACGCCTCGCGGGCGCTCCACGACCCGGAAGCCCGCCACTACCGCGCCTCGATCGGGCACGCGGTCTCGACGGACCTCGTCGAGTGGACGCAGGTAGCGGATGCGCTGGTGCGCAGCGACGCCCCCGCTTTCGACGAGCTCGCCACCTGGACGGGATCGGTGGTGCGCCACCCGGACGGAACGTGGTTCATGTTCTACACCGGCGCCACTCTCGCTCCGGGCGGTCAGAACATCCAGCGGATCGGCTACGCCACCTCGCCCGACCTCTTCACGTGGACGAAGGCCGGCGGGCCGGTGCTCGAGGCGAAGGGGCCCTGGTACGAGAAGCTCTCGAGCGGCGCGTGGCACGACGAGGCCTTCCGGGACCCGTGGGTGTTCGCCGATCCGGACGGGAACGGCTGGCACATGCTGATCACGGCCCGTTCCCCCGAGGGACCGGCGGACGGGCGCGGCGTCATCGGGCACGCCTGGTCGGCGGACCTGCGCACATGGGAGCTGCGCGAACCGCTCAGCGCGCCCAGTGCCGAGGGTTTCGGGCAGCTCGAGGTTCTGCAGGCAGAGATCGTCGACGGGCGTCCGGTGGTGATCTTCTCGTGTATGAAGGAGCAGAGCACCGACTCCCGGCGCGCCGAAGCCGCCGGCACCTGGGCGGTTCCGGCGGAGAGCCTCCTCGGACCGTTCGACATCGACGCCGCGTATCCGCTGACCGGCGAGGACTTGTACGTCGGGCGCCTGCTGCAGCGACGGTCGGACGGTCAATGGCTGCTGTTCGCGTTCCGCAACATCGGCGAGGACGGACGGTTCGTGGGTGGGGTCACCGACCCGATGCCGGTGCAGTGGGACGGCGGGCGGCTCGTCCGCCGTGAGGCGGTGGGTGTCTCCGCCTGACCCTCGGGGCCGGGGCTTCGCGGACGAGCCCCGGCCGGCCCGCCTCCCGGCGGACTGCGTCCGCGCCGACAGAAGGATGACGATGATGTCAGTTTCGAAGCGACGCTCCGTGCGTCTGGCGGCCGGCGCGCTGGCCGTGATCGCGGTGGGGGCGGGGGGAGCTGTCGTGGCAGGCGTCGGCGATGACGCCATCGCCGCCGATTCCGCCGACGACTACCGCGCGCAGTACCACTTCACGGTGCCCGACCACTGGAAGAACGACCCCCAGCGGCCGGTCTTCGTGGACGGCAAGTTCCACTACTACTACCTCTACAACAGCGACTACGACGCGGATCCCGCTGCCAACTTCGGAACGGAATGGCGGCTCGCGACATCGTACGACGGCGTCGTCTTCGCCGATCAGGGCGTCGCCGCGCCCAAGAAGACGAACGCGAACTACGACCTCTGGTCGGGGTCGACGGTGGTCGACGAAGCGAACACCGCAGGGTTCGGCGCCGGCGCCGTCGTGATGCTCGTGACGCAGATGGACCATCCGACACCGGCGCAGCAGGCGAACGCCTCGGGGCTCCAGGCGCAGTTCCTCTGGTACTCGACGGACGGCGGCCGCAACTTCCGGCCGTACGGCGAACAGCCCGTCATCCCGAACGGCGGGCGCGCGGACTTCCGCGACCCGAAGGTCGTGTGGGATGCCGAGCGCGGCCGCTGGCTCGCACTGATCGCCGAGCGCGACCGGGTGAGCTTCTACACGTCGCCGGATCTGAAGACGTGGTCTCGCACCTGGGAGTACGTGAACCCCGGCATCGGCACGATCGAGTGCCCGGACCTCTTCCGGATCCGCGCCGACGACGGCACCGTGAAGTGGGTGTTCGGCGTCAGCGCGAACGGGTACGCCACCGGGGAGCCGGCGACGTTCGCGTACTGGACGGGCGCGTTCGACGGCACGTCCTTCGCCTTCGATTCGAGCGCTCCGCAGTGGCTCGATCACGGGTTCGACTGGTATGGGGCGGTCACGTGGGAGGATCCCGCCGCGCCGCTGGACCGCCGGTACGCCGTGGGCTGGATGAACAACTGGGACTACGCGCATTCCACCCCGACGTGGACGGCTGACGGCTTCAACGGCACGGACTCGATCACCCGCCAGATCCGCCTCAAGAGGTACGGCTCGACGTTCAGCCTGGTGTCGCAGCCGGCGGCGGCCCTCGCCGACATCGCGACGGCTCGAACGCCGCTCGGCGACGTGGCCGTGGACGGATTCCTTCCGCTCGCCTACGAGGGCGACGCGTATCAGATCGAAGCCGATGTGACATGGGAGACCGCGACGAACATCGGCCTGCAGCTGCGACGCTCCGCCGACGGCACGCGTCACGCCGATGTCGGCGTGACCGGCGCGTACGCCTACCTCAATCGCGGCCAGACCGGCCACCCGGCCGGAACCTGGAAGACCGAGAGCCGCACGCCCTTCGCCGGCGGCGCCGGCACGGTGCATCTGCGCATCCTGGTCGACCGCACGACGATCGAGGTCTTCGTCGACGACGGGAGATACGTGCACTCGAGCCAGGTGTTCGCGCCGCCGGGTGACGACGGCGTCGCGCTGTACACGTCCGGCGGCACGGCCGTGTTCCACGATCTGACGATCACCGAGTTCGGCAGCGTCGTGCAGCGGCCGGCCCGGGTGATCGCCGATTTCGAGGGCGCCACGTGGGGTCAGGGGTGGACGGCGACGGGCAGCTTCATCGGCGCAGGACCGAGCGCGGCCGACCTGCGCGGACGAGTCGGTGCGCGGGCAGCCGACACGTTCGCGGGCGGGGGAGATGCGGCCACCGGCACGATCACCTCGGCGGCGTTCACGATCGACAGGAACTTCCTGCACTTCCTCATCGGCGGCGGGGATCACGCGCTGGGCGTGGAACCCGCCACCTCGGTGCAGCTGCTCGTCGACGGGCAGCCGGTCCGGACCGCGACCGGCGCGGACTCGGCGGACCTGCGGCACGTGCAGTGGGACCTCCGCGACCTCGCCGGGCGCACGGCGCAGTTCCAGATCCTGGATGACGCGACCGGACAGTTGGGTCATCTCATGGTCGACCAGGTCGTCCTCGCGGACTGACGGGAGCGCGGGGACGACGCATTCTCGAGTCGACTTGAGATATGAGACTCCTAGTCTCTAGTCTGGAATGCGTGCACGAGTCGGGGGGCTCATGCACGACGATCTTGCCGGCGGCCCCATGCCGTTGCGTTCGATCTAGTCGGTGCCGGGTTCTGGGGACCCGGCACCGCGAGTTTCTGCGGAGGCGAAGGGGCCTACCGGACAGCGCGTCGAGGACGATAATCGAGTGGTGGAGCAACCCGAATCCCGATCGCGGCGGCCTGCCGGCGAAACGCGCGCACTCATGCTCGCGGTCGCGGTCGACCGCGTCAAAGAGGAAGGTCTGCTGCTCGATTACGCCAACATCGAGCTCGAGGACCTGATCCGAACGGCCGGCGTGCCGCGCTCGACCGTCTTCCGCATCTGGCCGGACCGCGTGGCGTTCGTCGCCGATCTGGTCCGCGCCCTGTTCGAAGCGGACCCGGGCTTCGACAAGGGGTTCGACGGCGAGACGCTCCGCCGCCTCGAGGAGGCGGTGGCCGGCGACCCCCAGGTGATGAGCACACCCGAGGGGCGGCAGGTCGCGCTCCGCGAGGCGCTGCGGATCACCGTGTCGCACAACATGACCGCCGTCGAGCACACCGTGGCGTTCCGGGCCTACCGGGCGATGTCGGCGGCGCTCTCCAGCGGCGACGCCGTGCCGGGCGGGGCTGAGGTCCGTGCACTGCTGTCGGAGATCGAGGACCGCTACCTGACCCACATGGCCGAGACGTACCGCGGGCTCAACGCCGCCTTCGGCCTCCGCATGCGTGAGGGCGTCGACGAGCGCGACCTCGCCGTCGCCATCATGGCGATGGTCGACGGCATGAGCGACCACCGCCGCATCAACCCGGCGATGGTCGACGCGCCCCGCGTCACCGCCCTCGGCCCCGAGGGCCCGCGCGACTGGCACCTCGCCGGCATCGCGGTCTACGGCATCTACACCGCGTACACCGAGGCGGTCGAGGAGTAGCGCAGCGCTCAGACGCTCGGCGCGCTCCAGCTGAGCGACTCGATGTAGCGCAGCAGCACGCCCTCCCGCAGGGCCCATGGCGAGACCTCGAGCTCGTCCACGTCCATCGCGCGCATCGCCTCGTGCAGCACGACGGCGCCGGCGACGATCTGGAACGTCCGGTCCGGCGTGATGCCGGGAAGCTCCTGACGCGCCGACGCGGGGATGCGCGCCAGGCGCGGGATCCACGAGCCGAGGGACGCGCGGGGGAGCAGCATCCGTTCGATGCCCGACCAGCCCGGAACCGGATAGCCGACCAGCTTCGCGAGCGAGCGGATCGCCTTCGACGAGCCGACGACGTGGTCGGGCTTCGCGAGGGAGCCGAACGACGCCGCGACCGGGGCGAGGGTGGCGCGCGCGTGGTCGCGCAGCTTCTCGACGGCCGCCTCACCCGGCGGGTCATCGGGAAGGAACTGCACCGTCATTCGTCCCGCACCGAGGGGGACGGATGCTGCCTGCTCGGGCAGCTCGTCGGCTCCGGCCGCGATCTCGAGCGAGCCGCCACCGATGTCGAACAGCAGGATCTGCCCGGCCGCCCACCCGAACCAGCGCCGCACCGCGAGGAACGTGTACCGTGCCTCGGTCTCGCCGCCCAGCACCTGGAGCGGCTGGCCCAGCGCCTCTTCGATGAGGGCGATGACCTCCGGGCCGTTCCTGGCCTCGCGGACAGCACTCGTCGCGGTGGCCAGCAGTTCGTCGACCGACTCGGCCGACGCGATCTTGCGCGCTTCGGTCACCGCGGCGACGAGCGCCGTGACGCCCTCCTCGGTGATGGAGCCGTCGGGCGCGAGGTAGCGCATCAGCCGCAGCACCGTGCGCTGACTCGTCGTGGCGAGCGGCCGGCCGCCGGGGCGGACGTCGGCGACCAGCAGGTGGACGGTGTTCGAGCCGATGTCGAGAACTCCGAGGCGCACGCAAGAAGAGTAGCGGCACGACCGGACACACGGATGCCTCGACCCGGCCGGAGCGGCCAGGCCGAGGCATCCGTGTCCCGTCTTCTACGCCACGCCGGCGTAGCGGAGCAGGTCGATCATGAGGAAGTCGTCGCCCGTGCGACCGGGGTCGATCGTCGGGAGGGACGGCTGCCAGTCGGGATCCTGCGCGAGGTACGAGGCGCGGTCGCCCTGCAGAAGGCCGAGGAACACCTCGGCGACGATCCGCGCCCCGACCGGGCCGAGGCGCTCGCCGTCTTCGACGATGTCGGCTTCGCGGAGGATGTAGAACCACAGCGGCGTGCGGTCGTCCATGCCGTACTGCTGCAGGTCGTCGAGGTCGCGCCGCGCGAGCTCGGGCAGGTTCATCGCCCGGGCGACCCGCTGCCCCGACGGCAGCGAGAACGTCAGGTGCCGCAGCAGGTTGCGCTGCGCGAGCGACGCGGGATTCGTGGCGGCGTCCGGGCGGGCGACGACCGAACCCGGCAGCGCGAAGAGCGCCGACGAGAGGGTCGTGTCGATCTTCTTGTTCGGACGCACGTTGCCGTCGCCGAAGTCGAAGAACGTGGGCCAGTCGATGAAGCGGCGCGGGGCGCGGCATCCGCCCGACAGGTCGTCGGGATCGCCCGCAGGACCGCCGGCCGGAGTGAAGATCATGCCGAAGAACGGCGTGCCGCCCGGATTGCCGGTGAAGTTCGCCCGGTACGACGGACGGATCTGGCTGTGACCGAACCGGTACGCCGCGACCGAGAACTCGACAGGGATGAACGGCTCGTTGTGCCAGGCGTAGTACTTGCGACCCTTCTGGAGCACGTCGTCGACGACGGTCGAACCGCAGAGCTTGCGGAGGAACTGCTGCACGACGATCCACTGGTAGTGCCAGCGGACGATGCGCTGCGTCTCGGCGAACAGCTCGCCCGGCGCGGTGATCCCGAGGTCGGTGCGGACGTGCTCGGCGACGGCGTTGTGGAACCGCAGCATCGCGGTCTGCAGCTGCGAGACGATGAGGTTCTCGTCGTTGCGGGGGTCGCCGATCAGGGCGACGCCCTGCGCGTTGCGGGGGAGGTCCGACTTGCCCGGCGTGCCGCACTCCTCGACGAGCATCGTGACGCCGTGGCCCGCCTGCTGGTCGTAGAGGAACGGTGACGCGTTCGGGCCAGACCCGTACACGTTGTCGAGGCCGAGGCTCGGGGTGCGGAAGTTCGAGATGTACTCGGGATCCGCCTGGCGCTCGAGACTCGACGTCGGATCGAACGTGATGTCGTGGTCGATGAACTGCCCGAGGAACGTGTCACCCGCGACGTGCGTCGTGCTGTTGCGGTTGCCGTGCGACAGGGCGGGATCGACGATGAGCTGCACGGGCCCGGCGGCGAGATCGTCGCGGGCGTCCATGATCCCCTCCGGCTTCCCGATATCGAGCAGCGCCGCGCGCACCTCCGGGGTGTCGGCGGCGAACGGCGGCAGCTTGCCGAACATGCGGCCGAAGCGTCCCGAGTCGTAGTACTTCGACCGGGGCGGCACGATGTCGACCGGATACGAGCCGTGGCGGGTCATGATCATCTCCTTCGAACGGACTCCCCCTGCGCGCGGACGCGCACTCTGGGAGAGCGGTCTCCGCCGTCGTGAGATACATCGTCACGTGGATGCTGCGCCCCGGCGCCCGCGCGCCGTGCCTGTGGACGCGGCATCCGTCATCTCCCGCACCAGCGGTTACGATGGGCGCGATGTCCGCCGACGAAGCGACCGCTGTCGCCCCCGCACTCTCGCTGTACCGCGAGATCGACCGCGCCGAGTGGGCGCGTCTGGCGTCAGGCATGACGCAGCCGCTCTCCGAGACCGAGATCGTGCAGATCCGCGGACTCGGGGACCGCCTCGACATGGCCGAGGTCGCGCAGGTCTACCTCCCGCTGTCGCGCCTGCTGTCGCTGTACGCGGAGTCGACGAAGCGCCTGGGCGCGGAGGAGTCCGGGTTCCTCGGCGAGGCGGACTCCACCACCCCCTTCATCGTCGGGGTCGCGGGTTCGGTCGCCGTGGGCAAGTCGACGATCGCGCGCCTGCTGCGTGAGCTGACCTCGCGCTGGCCGGGAACCCCCCGCGTCGAGCTGATCACGACCGACGGCTTCCTCTACCCGAACGCCGAGCTCGAGCGCCGCGGCCTGATGGAGCGCAAGGGATTCCCCGAGTCGTACGACCGCCGCGCCCTCGTGTCGTTCCTCACCGAGGTGAAGAGCGGCGCCCCCGAGGTGAAGGCGCCGTTCTACTCGCACATGCGGTACGACATCGTGCCCGACGCGGTCGTCACCGTGCGCCGCCCCGACATCGTCATCGTCGAGGGCCTCAACGTGCTGCAGCCGCCGCCCACCCCGAACGACGTCGCCGTCAGCGACCTGTTCGACTTCTCCATCTACGTCGACGCGGATGCCTCCCACATCGCGCAGTGGTACGTCGACCGCTTCCTCGCTCTGCGCCGGGCCGCGTTCAGCAACCCGAAGTCGTTCTTCAACGTGTTCGCGCAGCTGTCGGACGAGGAGGCCGTGGAGCGCGCGCTCGGCTTCTGGAACTCGATCAACCTCCCGAACCTCGAGGAGAACGTGCTCCCGACGCGCCACCGCGCGAACCTCGTGCTGCAGAAGGCGGCCGACCACACCGTGGAGACGGTGCTCCTGCGCAAGCTCTGACACCCTGGGGTGCAGCATCCGTTTTCCACCGTGAACGGGGAGTCCGGATTCGTAAGGGTTCCTAGCGAAACCCGCCGCCTACCATTGAGCGCATGTGTGGAATCGTCGGATACGTGGGCCCGCGGCAGAGCCAGGCCGTCCTGATCTCAGGACTTTCGCGCCTCGAGTACCGCGGCTATGACTCTGCGGGCATCGCCGTGATCGACGGCGACGGCGGACTGGGCATGCGCAAGCGCGCCGGCAAGCTGAAGGTGCTGCGCGACGACCTCGCCGCCCACCCGCTCGCCGACGGCACGACCGGCATCGGCCACACCCGCTGGGCGACGCACGGCGGGCCGACCGACGGCAACGCGCACCCGCACCTCGCCGACGACGACAAGCTCGCCGTGATCCACAACGGCATCATCGAGAACTTCTCCGAGCTGAAGGATGAGCTTCTCGCCGACGGGTTCACCTTCCGCAGCGAGACCGACACCGAGGTGGCCGCTGTGCTCCTCGGCCGCGAGTACCGCCGCGCCGGCGACCTCGAAGAGGCCTTCCGTGCCGTCGTCTCGCGCCTCGAGGGCGCCTTCACGCTGCTCGCGATGCACGAGGACCAGCCGGGCCTCGTCGTCGGCGCCCGCCGCAACTCACCGCTCGTGATCGGCCTCGGCGAGGGGGAGAACTTCCTCGGGTCGGACGTCGCAGCCTTCGTCGAGCACACCCGCAACGCCCTCGCGATCGGCCAGGACCAGATCGTCGCCATCACCCCCGACGCCGTCACCGTCACCGACTTCTCCGGCAACCCGGTCGAGGTCGAGCCGTTCGAGGTGACGTGGGATGCCTCCGCCGCCGAGAAGGGCGGCTGGTCGTCGTTCATGGCGAAGGAGATCTCGGAGGAGCCCGAGGCCGTCGCCAACACGCTGCGCGGGCGAGTCCGTGACGGCGAGGTCGTGATCCCCGAGCTCGACGGACTCGACGAGCTGTTCGCCGGCGTCTCGCGCATCATCGTGATCGCGTGCGGCACCGCGGCATACGCCGGCCAGGTCGGCAAGTACGCGATCGAGCAGTGGACCCGCATCCCCGTCGACGTCGAGCTCGCCCACGAGTTCCGCTACCGCGACCCGGTGATCGGCCCCGACACCCTCGTCGTCTCGATCAGCCAGTCGGGCGAGACCATGGACACGCTCATGGCCGTCAAGTACGCCCGCGAGCACGGCGCGAAGACGCTGTCGGTCTGCAACACCCAGGGCGCGACGATCCCGCGCGAGTCCGACGCGATCGTCTACACGCACGCCGGCCCCGAGGTCGCGGTCGCGTCGACCAAGGCGTTCGTCGCGCAAATCACGGCGCTGTACCTCATGGCCCTGCACATCGGTCGCGTCCGCGGCGCGATCACGGCGGAGGCCGCGGCCGATCACGTGCGCGAGCTCGAGGCCGTTCCCGGCAAGATCGCGCAGATCCTCGAGCGCGAGCAGCCGCGCATCGAGCAGTTCGCGCACTGGATGGCCGACACGCGTTCGGTGCTGTTCCTCGGCCGCCACGTCGGCTACCCGATCGCCCTCGAGGGTGCGCTCAAGCTCAAGGAGCTCGCCTACATCCACGCCGAGGGCTTCGCCGCCGGCGAGCTCAAGCACGGACCGATCGCGCTCATCGAGCCTGGCCAGCCCGTGTTCGTCGTGGTTCCGTCGCCTCGCAAGTCGTCCGAGATGCACAAGAAGGTCATCTCGAGCATCGAGGAGATCCGCGCCCGCGGCGCCCGCGTCATCGCGATCGCCGAAGAGGGTGACGCGGCCGTGCTGCCCAAGGCCGACGAGGTGCTCCGCATCCCGCTCGCCGGCCCGTTCTTCGAGCCGCTCCTCGCCGTCGTGCCGCTGCACATCTTCGCGATGGGTCTCGCCACGGCCAAGGGTCTCGACGTCGACCAGCCCCGCAACCTCGCGAAGTCGGTCACGGTCGAGTAGCAGCATCCGTTCCGCGTGCTACGCGACAGGCGGCGGTGGTGCGGCCGCGCGATAGTCTGACGGATGCTGCGGCTGCAGCACGCAGGAGGACCACATGATCGTCGGTATCGGCGTCGACCTCGTCGACATCCCTCGGTTCGAGCGGACGATCGAACGCACCCCGCAACTGCTGCCGCGCCTCTTCTCGGAGGCCGAGCAGCGGCTCAAGCCGCACTCGCAGGCCGCGCGGTACGCCGCCAAAGAGGCGCTCATCAAGGCGCTCGGCGGCTCCGACGGGGTGCACTGGACCGAGATCGAGATCGCGTCCGAGGCATCCGGTCGTCCCGTGTTCTCGCTGTGCGGATCGACGGCCGCGGTCGTCGCGGAGCGCGGCATCACGGCGCTGCACCTGTCGCTCTCGCACGACGCGGGACTCGCGACCGCGTACGTCATCGCAGAGGCGGTGCCCGGCGCGCCGAACCAGGGGATTCTTCGCGAGACCCAGGACGACGCCCTCGGTCTCGGCGCGGATCCCCGGTCTCGCGAAACCGGCGGGCGCGAGGGGGCCGACGCGTGAGCCGCCTGCCCGCCGGAGTCCTGCGCGAGGCCCTCGTCGACGTCGGCGCGATCGAGGACAATGTGCGGCACCTCCGCCGGCTCACGGGCTCCGAGATCATCGCGGTCGTGAAGGCCGACGGATACGGGCACGGCGCGGTGCGATCGGCGCTGGCGGCACTCGCCGGCGGCGCGTCGCGGCTCGGCGTCTCCGACATCACCGAGGCGCTGGCCCTGCGCCGCGCCGGCATCGACGCGCCGATCGTCGCGTGGCTGCACGCGCCGGGCGCCGACTTCGCCGAAGCCGCCGCGTTGGGGATCGAACTCGGCATCTCGAGCCTCGAGCAGCTGCAGAAGGCGGCGGCCGCGGCATCCGCCGATCGACCCGTCGGGGTGCACCTGAAGCTCGAGACCGGACTCTCGCGCAACGGCATCGCGCCCGAGGACTACCGCGTGGTCTTCGCCGAGGCCGCGCGCCTCGAGCGGATCGGCCGCGTCCGCGTCATCGCGCTGTTCAGCCACCTCTCGAACGCGTCGACCGAAGACGACCGCGCGGCGCTGCGCGCCTTCGAAGACGGCGTCGCCGCTGCCGCCTCGTTCGGTCTCGCGCCGCCGCTGCGGCACATCGCGGCGACGCACGCCGCGATCGACCTTCCCGAATCGCGCCTCGGCTGCGTGCGCATCGGCATCGGCCTCTACGGACTCTCTCCGTTCGACGACCGCACGTCCGCGGATCTCGGCCTGCGCCCCGCGATGACCCTGCGCGGCGCGGTCGCCGCCGTGCGCCGCGTGCCCGCGGGCAAAGGTGTGTCGTACGGCTACGACTACCGCGCCGAGCGCGACACGACCCTCGCGCTGGTGCCCCTCGGCTACGCCGACGGCGTGCCGCGTCAGGCGTCGGGTGCCGGGCCCGTCGTGATCGGCGGACGGCGGTTCACCGTCGCTGGCCGCATCGCGATGGACCAGTTCGTCGTCGACGTGGGCGATGCGCAGGTTTCGGTCGGCGACACGGCGGTGCTGTTCGGAGACCCGACCCTCGGGGCGCCGTCGGCGACCGAGTGGGCGGAGGCCGCGGGCACCATCAACTACGAGATCGTCACGCGCATCGGACCCCGCGTGCCCCGCCGGCAGGTGTCGGAGTGAGCGGGAACGCAGACGACGCCCCCGTTGTTGCACCGGGCGTGGACACCACGGCACAAGGTTTGGACGCACTCGTCGGCACGCGCGAGATCACCTCGCCCGACGCGATGGAGGCACTCGGCGAAGAGATGGGACGGATGCTGCGCCCCGGCGACATGGTGGTGCTCACCGGTCCGCTCGGCGCCGGCAAGACCACCGTCACCCGCGGCATCGGCCGCGGGCTCGACGTGCGCGGACCCATCCAGAGCCCGACGTTCGTGCTCGCCCGGACGCACCCGTCGCTCTCGGGCGGAGCGCCGCTCGTTCACGTGGACGCGTACCGCCTGGGCTCGGCTGCCGAGCTCGACGACCTCGACATCGACTTCGACGGATCCGTCGTGATCGTGGAGTGGGGCCGAGGCCTGGTCGACGGACTCCGCGAGCAGTGGTGGGAGGTCGAGCTCGAGCGCGAGTGGCACGGCCGCGGCGTCGACAACGCCTGCGGCACGATCGCCCACGAGGCCGACCTCGACGCCGACACCCCCCGCCTGGTGAAGATCACCCGGCACGGGGCGCCGACTACCCTGGAAGGGTGATCCTCGGCATCGACACGTCGCTCGGCTCCGCGGTGGCGGTGGTCGAGCCGGACGGCGTGATCCGCTCCCAGGTCGAGAGCGCAGACCCGCGCGGCCACGCCGAGGTCATCGGCACGCTGATCGAACGGGCGCTGGCGGAGGCATCCATCTCCCCGTCCGATGTCACGCATGTCGCCGCGGGTATGGGACCCGGCCCGTTCACCGGGCTGCGCGTGGGCATCGCCGCAGCGCGCACCTTCGCCCTCGGGCGCGGCGTGCCGGTCGTTCCGGTCCCGAGCCACGACGCGGTCGCCCTCGAACTGCTTCTGCACGACGCGCTCACCGGTGGATACGAGGATGCCGGCGATGAGACGTTCGCCGTCGTCACCGACGCGCGTCGCCGCGAGTTCGCGTACACGCTGTACCGCGGGATCGACGACGACGGGCTGCCGATCCGCGTGGCGGAGCCCGCGCTGACGCCCCGCGACGAGCTCGACGACGTGCTCGCGGACGCCGCGGCCGCACGCCGCGACGCCGACCGCATCCCCGCGGCCATGCTCGCGCTCGCCGCGGCCCGCGCGCTCGCCGCCGGGCGCACGATCGGCCCCGCCGACGCGCTCTACCTGCGATCGCCCGACGTGACGCTCCCGCACGCTCCGAAGCGGGTGGGTTCGTGACCCTCCGCCCCGCGACCGGCGAAGACCTCGCCGCCATCATGACGCTCGAGCGGACGTCGTTCCCGACCGACGCGTGGTCCGAGGCCATGATGCGCGAAGAGCTCGCCTCGCCGCACGGGTGGTACGTCGTCGACGACGAGGCCGGCCGCCTCGTCGGGTACGCGGGACTCCGCGCCGTCGCCGGAGCGCGGGATGCCGACGTCCAGACCATCGCGATCGCCGAGGTGTCGCGGGGCCACGGCCGCGGTCGCGCGATGCTGCGGGCGCTGCTCGAGGAGGCCGCCCGCCGCGGCGTGACGGACGTCTTCCTCGAGGTGCGCGCCGACAACCCCGTCGCTCAGGCGCTGTACGTGTCGGAGGGCTTCGCCGAGATCGGCCGCAAGCCCCGGTACTACCAGCCCGACGACGTCGACGCCGTGGTGATGAAGCTCGATCTGCGCGGGTGGGCCCGCGCTTCGACAGGCTCAGCGACCGGATTCGACGGAGGGGTGTGCACGTGAACCGCGCCGAACCGCTGGTGCTGGGCATCGAGACGAGCTGCGACGAGACCGGGATCGGGATCGTGCGCGGTCGCACCCTGCTGTCGAACACGATCGCGAGCTCGATGGACGAGCACGCCCGCTACGGCGGCGTCGTGCCCGAGGTCGCCGCGCGCGCGCACCTCGAGGCGCTGCAGCCGTCGATCGAAGCGGCGCTCGCCGAGTCGGGCGTCGCGCTCGCCGACCTCGACGCCGTCGCCGTCACGTCGGGGCCGGGGCTCGCCGGTGCACTGATGGTCGGCGTGGGCGCCGCCAAGGCGCTGTCGGTCTCGCTCGAGAAGCCGCTCTACGCCGTGAACCACCTCGTCGGGCACATCGCCGCCGACATCCTCGACGCCGACGCGCCGCCGCTCGAGTACCCGACCGTCGCGCTGCTCGTCTCGGGCGGGCACACCTCACTGCTCCTGGTCCGCGACCTCACCACCGACGTCGAGCTGCTCGGCGAGACGATGGACGACGCCGCCGGCGAGGCGTTCGACAAGGTCGCGCGGCTGCTCGGGCTGCCGTACCCTGGTGGTCCCGAGATCGACCGGGCCGCAGCATCCGGTGATCCGAAGGCGATCCCGTTCCCCCGCGGGCTGTCGCGCGCGTCGGACATGGCGAAGCACCGCTACGACTTCTCGTTCTCGGGGCTCAAGACGGCGGTCGCCCGCTGGGTCGAGCAGCGGGAGGCTGCGGGCGAGCCGGTACCCGTGGCGGATGTCGCTGCGAGCTTCCGTGAGGCCGTGGTCGACGTGCTCGTCACCAAGGCCCTCGCAGCCTGCCGCGACCACGGCGTGCCGCGCCTGCTGCTGGGCGGCGGGGTCATCGCCAACCGCCGGCTGCGCGACGTCGCCCTCGAGCGCGGCGCCGCCGAAGGGGTCACCGTGCGCATCCCGCCGCTGTCGCTGTGCACCGACAACGGCGCCATGATCGCGGCGCTGACCTCCGAGCTCATCATGTCGGGCCGCGCGCCCTCGACCCTCGAGTTCGGCGCCGATTCGACCCTTCCGGTCACGGAGATCCAGGTCGCGGAGTCGGCATGACGGACGAACGGATGCCGCAGCCCGGCGACCCCGGGAAGCCCGAGGTCGTCAGGCCCGGGACTGATCAGGCCGATCTCGAATCGACGCCTGCGGACGCGGCAGGCGTTTCGACTGCGGGCGCCAGAGCGCCCTCCGCTCAACGAGCGGGAACTTCGGATGGAGTGGATGGACCCGACGCCTCGGCGACTTCGGGGGCCGCAGCGTCTGTTCCGCCTGAGGCTCCGGCTCAGCCGGCCGGGCCGACGGTGACGTCCGTGTCACCCGACGTCGACCTCGCGCAGGACGCGTCGCCGCTGCCGGGGGCTCACCGCGGAGGGTTCCTCCGGCTGCCGACGGCGCCGGTCGCCGTCACGGTGGAGACCGCACCGGCAGAGCCGGGCGGCGAGTTCACGCCCGACGCCACGTCGTGGACGACGTCGGACTCGGCGTTCCACCGCGGGCTCGCGGGCTGGTCGCTCGGGTTCGCGATCCTCGGGCTCCTGGTGTCGATGTTCGTCGGCTGGGGCTTCCCGATCGGGCTCGTCGCGGTCGTGTCCGCGATCATCGCCCTGCGCCGCCCGCTCGAGAGCCGCGCGGTGGCCGTCTGGGCGATCGTGCTCGGCACGCTGTCGATCCTCTACAGCGCCGGCTGGCTCCTCTACGCCGCGGCGCGCGCCAACATCATCGGCTGATCCGCGTCAGACGCGGTCGGCGAGGATCGCGGTCCGGCGGGCGCCGATCCGCGTGAGGAGGAGGGTCGCGGCCGCCGAGCCGCGGAGCTTCAGGCGGGTGCGGAGGGTGGCGGGGTCGACGTCCACGCCCCGCTTCTTGATCTCGAGGCGGCCGATGTCGCGCTCGCGCAGCGCCTTGCCGAGCGCCTTCTCGTCCGCGGGCAGCACCTCCCGCACGCGGAACGTCGAGACGAACGGCGACGTGAGGGCGGCGTCGGAGGTGAGGTAGGCGATGTGCTCGTCGAGCATCCCCGCCTCGAGGGTGCGTGCGACGTCGCCGATCAGGCGCGCGCGGATGACGGCGCCGTCGGGCTCGTGCAGGAAGGCGCCGAGTTCGCGGGCGGGTTCGTCCGCAGCATCCGTCTCCGCCGTCATCTCGTGAGCCTGGTCGCCGCGGATGACGAGCGCGGCGCGGCGCACGCCGGGGCGCGCGAGCGCGCCCGACCACAGCACGAGCTCGACCGTGGAGCCGTCCGCGCTCACCCACTGCGCCTCGACGTGGTCGGGGATGAGGTCGCGGTCGAGGCCGGGGCCGAGCTTCACGCCGACGGGCATGCGACGCGCGAGGTCGAAGACCCAGTCGAGCGAGGGCGACCAGTCCTCCGGGCGCGTGCGCGCGGTCTCGGAGTGCCCGGCGGTGCGGCGTGCCGGGTCGAGCCACGCGGCCTCGATGCCGTCGAGGTCTGTGTCCTCCGCGGTGCCGAGACGCACCTCCGCGTCCGCGCCGAACGGCGCGAGGTTGTAGGCGGCGATGCCGGCGGTCACCTCGTCGGCGTCGACCGCCGTCACGCGCAGGCCGAGCCCGGCGAGGCCGAGGGCGTCCCCGCCGATGCCGCAGCCGAGGTCGGCGACCCGTGTGAAGCCCGCGTCGCGGAACCGCGCCGCGTGGCGGGCCGCGATGCCGAGGCGCGTCGCCTGCTCGAGTCCGGCGCGGGTGAACAGCATCCGTTCCGCCAGATCGCCGAACTTCGCCCGCGCGCGCGTGCGGAGGCGTGCCTGGCCGACGACCGCCGAGACGAGGTCGGGGGAGTGGCCGTCGCGGCGCAGCCGCGTCACGGTGCGCGCGACGTCGTCGGAGGAGTCCACCGGCGGCATCGCGTCGAGCAGGCGCAGGCCCTCGGGTGTCAGGAGCGCTTCGAGTTCGGAGAGTTCCACCCGCCGAGCCTACGGCGCGGGCGCCCGCGCGGGCACCGCGGACCCCGCAGCTCCCCCCGGAATCCCCATCCGAATCCCCCTCTCATCGGGGGCAAGCCCCGGGAACACCCCCGATGTGCGGGTTCGCCCGCCTCGGGACACTCATCTGGAAGCGGTTTTTCGGCACTCTGAGAGAAGGAAGATCATGGCCGACGACAACAACAACCTGCTGGGGATCCAGACCGTCACGGACGACATCCTGTCGAACAACGATCTCCTCTCGAACAACGACAACTCGACCGACATCGGGGTCGGCATCTCCGACTCGTTCAACGACAACTCGGACAACAGCGACAACTCGGACAACTCGGACAATTCCGACAACTCCGACAATTCCGACAACTCGGACAACTCCGACAACTCGGACAACTCCGACAATTCCGACAACTCGGACAACTCCGACAACTCCGACAACTCGGACAACTCCGACAACTCGGACAACTCCGACAATTCCGACAACTCGGACAACTCGACCCACATCGACGTCGACATCGAGGACGCCTTCAACGACAAGTCGGTCCACGACTCGGCCAACGACTTCTCGGTCAACGCCGGCGTGCGTCAGTACAACGTCGGCTTCGAGGACCTCAACATCATCGGCTCGACCGGTGACGGCGGCGGCGGTGGCGGCGCGGGCTTCGCGGCCCTCGACGACGGCGGCGGCGCGTTCAACCTGTCGATCGACAACCGCTCGACGAACGTCGACAACTCCGTCAACCAGAACATCACGACGGCGTCGGGTTCGGGCGGAGCGGCGTGGGCGATCGGCGCCGACGGCGGGTCCGGCACGGGCGGCCTGGGCACTGGGGGCTCAGGCGGCTCGGGCTCGGGCGCGGCCGGCGGTGCGGGCACGGGCGGTTCGGGCTCCGGCGGAACCGCGACGGCCACGGTCGGCCTCGGCGCGAACGCCGACGCCGCCGCGAACGGCACCGGCGGCTCGGGCTCGGGCGCCGCAGGAGGCGCCGGCACCGGCGCTGCCGGCGGCGCGGGCACGGGTGGTGCGGGATCGGGCGGCGCGGCCGGCGACACCGGCGCAGCCGGCGGCTGGGCGACCGGTGGCAACGTCACGCAGGTGTTCAGCAACGACAACGTCGTCGCCTCGGGCGACGGGTCGGCCGCGGCCGGCGGGGACGTCAACATCGACAACTCCTCGTTCGAGGTGAACGTCGGCGACGTCAACATCGGCAACACGACCGACTCGTACAACGACGACTACGACTACTCCGACAACTGGACGGTCGACGTCAGCGACGCCTTCAACGACAACTCGGTCGACAACTCTTGGGAAGACGACCACTCGGTGGACGTCGACGTCGAAGACGTGAACCTGCTCAGCCCCGGCGCTGACGCGAACGACTTCGATCTCGATCTCTGAGTCACACCCGAGCGACACGCCCGGCCGCCCCCACACCGGCGGCCGGGCACGTCGCACGCCGGGGGATGCCCCGGGAATCGGGCTCGGGCTAGAGTCGGAGCGGCGCGAGGGAGGTGCAGGTCATGTCGGACTGGCGGATCCCCGGTGACCCGACGCCCGACGACTCCGAGCCCACAGAGCCCGACGACTGGTCGAGCGCCGCGGACGCCGCGCCGGATCCGTTCGCGGATTCCGCGTTCGCGGACTCGACCGACCCGTTCTCTGCCGAGATCGCCGACGTCGACGCCTCGGAATGGGATGCCGACCTTCTCTGGGGGCCGGACACGCCGGCCGACGGCGGCGACGACCTTCCCTTCTGAGCGCACCGGATCGGCCGCAACCGCACCCGGTGCATCCCTCCGCTCCCTCTGCCAGCATGGGGGTGGGGAGGGGCGCTGACACACGCGACCCTGAGGAGGCCACGATGGCCGCGACTGCTGACCCCGCAGACCGCCCCGGCGCTCTCGCGCCCGCCGCCCACCGCACCTCCGACCTCATCGAGGTCGCCTCCGGCGTCGAGAAGATCGCGTCCGAGACCGGGCGGGCCGACCTGTTCCGCCGTCTCGAGCAGACCCGGGCGCGCCTGCTCGACCCGGATGTGCGTGTCATCATCGTCGGCGAGTTCAAGCAAGGCAAGAGCAAGCTCATCAACGCCCTGGTCAACGCCCCCGCCTGCCCCGTCGACGACGACATCGCGACGAGCGTGTCGACCTCCGTCGGCTACGCGGCGGAGCCGTCGGCATCCGTGCTCATCAGGGAGACGGATGCTGCGGACGCGGTCGAACGGCGCACCATCCCCCTCTCGTCCGTGGCCGAGTACGTCTCCGAACGCGGCAACCCGGGCAACGAACGCCGGATCGTGTCGGCGGAGGTGCTGCTGCCGCGCGAGATCCTCAAGGGAGGGCTCAAGCTCGTCGATTCGCCCGGTGTCGGCGGCCTCGAGTCGTTCAACGCCCTCAGCACGCTGTCGGCGCTGTCGACGGCGCACGCGGTGCTGCTCGTCTCGGATGCGTCGCAGGAGTACACCGAGCCCGAGATGCAGCTGCTCAAGCACGCGATGCGCATCTCGCCGAACGTCGCCGCGGTGCTCGCCAAGACCGACCTCTACCCGTCGTGGCGTGAGATCGAGTCGATCGACAAGGGGCACCTCGAGGGAATCGGCGATGTGCCGCTCTACTCGGTCTCCAGCGACCTGCGCCTGCTCGCCGCGGAGCTTCAGGACGGCACGCTCAACGACGAGTCGGGCTTCCCGGCGCTCGTCGCGCACCTCAGGCGCGACGTGCTCGCGCAGGCGGAGCTCATCCACGAGCGCAGCGCCGTGCACGATCTGACCTCGGTCGTCGAGCAGCTCGCCATGTCGCTGCGCACCGAGCTGAGCACGATCCTCAATCCCGAGGGCACGCCGCAGATGATCGCCCGGCTCGAGGAGGCGAAGGCGCGCGCCGACGAGTTCCGCAGCCGCTCGTCTCGATGGCAGGTGACTCTGACCGACGGTATCGCCGACCTCATCGCCGACATGGAGCACGACCTGCGCGATCGGCTGCGCAAGGTTCAGCGCGAGGCCGAGAACGCGATCGAGGACGGCGACCCCGGGCCCATCTGGGACCAGTTCTCGGAGTGGCTGAGCCAGCGCGTGGTCGCGGCGGTGTCGGAGACCTTCGTCTGGACCGACGAACGCTCGAAGTGGCTGTCGGAGGAGGTCGCGCAGCTCTTCGCCGAGGGTGAGCTCTCGCTGCCGCACATCGACGTGGGCGACACGCGGGGCGTGATGGATCCGGTCGAAGAGCTCGCCGGCCTCGACCCCGGACGCATGAACGCCGCCGAGCGCATCTACATCGGCGTGCGCGGCTCGTACGGCGGGGTGCTCATGGTGGGCCTGGCCACGGGCCTCGTCGGGCTGTCGCTCATCAACCCCTTCTCCCTGCTGGCGGGCGTGCTCGTCGGGCGCCGCGCCTACCGCGAAGACATGTCGGCGCGGCTGTCGCGCCGGCAGCACGAGGCGAAGACCCTCGTGCGCCGGTACATCGACGAAGTCAGCTTCCAGGTCGGCAAGCAGCTCAAGGACCGCCTGCGGCTCGTCCAGCGCGCGGGACGCGACCACTTCGGCGCCATCGCGGACGAGCTGCACCGGTCGCTGACCGACGCCCTCAACGCGGCGAAGCAGTCCGCGGTCACCTACACCTCGCAGCGCGACGAGCGCGTCGCCCAGCTGCGCGCACAGCTGGGGCGTCTCGAGACCTTCGGCAAGGCGATCCCTCCGCTGCCGAAGGGTGAGACGCGGGCGGTGGCTCCCGCGCCCCCGCGACCGGCCGTGACGCCCGCGGCCACGCCGCACGAGCCGCAGCCCGCGGCGGCCGACCGGTGAGCACGTCGATGCGGGAGGATGCACGGGCGCTCCTGGCCGAGGCACGCGACGCGTACGCCGACGATGCGACCGCGCTGAGCGTGCTCGACGAGCTCGACCGGCGTCTCGCCGAGCCCCTGCGGCTCGCGCTCGCCGGCATGGTCAAGGCGGGCAAGTCGACGCTCCTCAACGCGATGCTGGGCGAGCAGATCGCCCCCACCGACGCCGGCGAGTGCACGAAGGTCGTCACCTGGTACCGCTACTCGATGACGCCGACGATCACGCTGCACCTGCGGACCGGAGAGACCCGTCGGATGCCCGTGCGTCGCGATGACGGACGCCTCGTCCTGGACCTCGGCGACACCGCCGCGGAGGACGTCTCGTGGATCGACGTCGGATGGCCGTTGGATGCCTTGAAATCGGTGATCCTCATCGACACACCCGGCATCGCCTCGCTGTCGGCCTCGACCTCCGCGCGCGCGGCGACCTTCCTCGCGCCCGAGGAGTCCGCCTCCGGCGCGGACGCGGTCGTCTACCTCCTCCGCCATCTGCACCCGTCGGACGTGAAGTTCCTGGAGGCGTTCCGCGACACCGCCGCGGGCGCCGCACAGACGATCTGCGCCGTCGGCGTGCTGTCGCGCGCCGACGAGATCGGGTCGGGCCGCATCGACTCCCTCCTCTCAGCGGGGAAGGTGGCGCGGCGCTACGCGCGGGACAGTTCGCTCGCATCGCTGCTCCTGGGGGTGATCCCCGTCGCCGGGCTTCTCGCCGAGGGAGCGCGCACACTGCGCGAACGGGAATACGCCGCGTTCCGCAAGCTCGCCGCTCTCGAGCGGGCCGACCGGGAGCGGCTCCTGGTGTCGGCCGACCGGTTCGTCCGCGACACCGCCCTCACGACCCTCGGCGCCGACGAGCGCACCGCCCTGCTGGAGAGGTTCGGCATCTTCGGCGTGCGGCTGGCGACCGCGCTCATCCGGGGAGGGGCGCGTTCGTCGTCCGACCTGTCGCGCGAGCTGGTCGAGCAGAGCGGCCTCATCCCGCTGCAGCAGTTCGTCCGCGATCAGTTCCGCACCCGCGAGGCGACGCTCAAGGTCCGCGGTGTGCTCCTCGGGCTCGAGCGGCTCATCGACGAGCGCCCGGTCGCCGGTGCCGTCGTCATCCGCGCCGGCATCGAGAGGCTGTCGGCCGGCGCCCACGCCCTGCGCGAGCTCTCGCTGCTCGCGACGGCCCGCGCCGAAGGGCTCCCGCTCGCGGCGCCAGACGCGGCGCAGGCCGTCGCGATCATCGGCGGGGACGGCACGCCCGCGACCACCCGGTTGGGGCTCCCGGAGGACGCGGGAGCGGAGGCCGTGCGGCAGCGCGCCCTCGCCCAGCTCGACCACTGGCGGCGGCTGAGCGACTCCCCGCTCACCGACCGCGCCGCGGTCGCGGTGTGCCGCGTCGTGATCCGCAGCCTCGAGGCGATCGTGTCAGAAGTCCCCGAGGGTGGGGGCGTCCGCCCCGCGGCGGACGTCGTGACGCCGGGCGGACCAGGCGATCGCTCGGGGGAGCGCGCTGATGAGCAGAGCGAGCGCGACGAGTCCGCATTGTCCGGCGAGCACGGGAAAGAGCGGCTCGCCGCGCTCGCCGATCGCGACGACCTCTGACGCCAGCAGCACCACGATCACCTGCAGCAGCAGGGTGCCCAGCTGCCACCACCGCACGTGCGGCTTGCGGCTCATGAACGACACGAGCAGCGTGACCTGCGTCAGCAGCACCGCCACCAGCGTGCCGAAGACCGACCAGAAGATGATGTCGGCCGCCGACTCGTAGGTCTCGTCGCTCCGCCCCTCCGTGACGCCGCGCACCACGTCGGCCATCAGGGGCAGCTGCGTCTCGCGGATCACGAACATGTAGACGATCGCGAACGCGCCGACCGCGAAGCTCAGGATCCAGCAGAACTGGCTCAGCCTCACCGAGAACGGCGGCGTCAGCTTCACGATCACGGGCGCCGTGCTCGGTCGCGCGACAGGTGGGCGCTCCGGCGCGGGTCGCGCCGGGCCGGAGGCCGGTGGGGACGACGCCGCGGGCGCACCGGGCGGAGGAGTCGTCGGGTCGGTCACGGCCGGATTGCTCATTGATCCTCGAGCGGCTCGTCGGGATATGCCTCGGGCTCAGGCGGCGTCAGCGGCTCCGCGGCGTCGACGCCCGACGTGTCCGTCATGTCCGCCATGAGCGGTGCCGCGTCCTCCGCGGGTGCGGGCTCGGCGGGCGCCGGCGCTTCCGTCGCCGCGGCGGCAGCGGCATCCGCTGCCGTGTCCACCGCGTCGGTCACCTGCGACAGGCCGTCGTCGAGCACGGGATCCGCGAGGACGGATGCTGCGGCATCCGTGTCCGCCGCGTCCGGGTCCGCGACATCGGCGTCGACGGGCGCGTCGGCCTCGTCGTCGGCGTCGCCGGTCGTCGTGGTGTTGTGGCTGCCGGTGGTGTTGCCGACCGCGACGTCGCCGACGCCGATCGTCGTCTCGGACTCGTCGACCAGGACGTCGTCGCCCGCTGCCACGGATCCGTCGCCCGCGGCGACGACCGCGCTCTGGTCGAAGATCTGGGTGAGGTCGCCGCCCTGCGTCCAGATGTTCTGGTTCGTGGACTGGTCGACGATGGTCGAGCGTGCGTCGATCGTCGTGAACTGGTTGATGATGCGCGAGATCTCGCGGACCACCTCAGGATCGGTGCTGCGGGGCGTGGGGTCGGGGACGGACTCTCTGACGACTGTCTGGTGGCTCGCAGGCCGCGGCGCCACCGAGGGGTGGTCGACGATGACGGGCGCGACACTGCGTACGTCGGCGGCGCACGCGCCCTGGATCCCCCGTGCGGCCATCGCGCCGTCGGGGTCGTCGTTGAACTCCTCGACCGCGTTGGGATCGCGCAGCAGGCTCAGGATGAACGCGATCAGCGCATCCGCGACCGTCTCGATCGGCGTAGTCATGGTCCCCTCCAGCGTCGGGTGGTTGCGGTACAGGTGTCCGCAATACTGAACGTGTTGCTCACGGTATTCAGATGTCGTGGGGTCGGCATCGGGGCTAACCCCTATGGCGTCACGCGGCCCGATGGGGGTCCGCGTCGGTCTCGGTGCCCGGAGCGTCCGCCGTCGTGGCGGGTTCGCTCATGAGCAGGCGCAGCTTCGCGATCACGTCCGAGCGCGACGTCGCGCCCAGGCGGCGGCGGATGTGCGCGATGTGGTGCTCGGCGGTGCGCGGCGAGATGAAGATGGCCTCGCCGATCTCGGCGTAGGTCTTGCCCTGCAGCACGAGCCGCGCGACCTCGCGCTCGCGCTCGCTGAGCACCTCGGCGGCCGGCGACGCGTCGCTGTCTGCGCGCGCGGCGGGCTCGCCGGACGCGGGCGCCGTGGTCCGCTCCAGCTCGATCGGATGCAGCTCCCGCGCCCGGGCCAGCAGCCGCGCGCTCACGCGCCGATCGGTCGAGCGTGCGGCTCCGTGACCGGCCAGGCGCGCAGCATCCCATGCCATTCCGTACGAGGCGAGCTGCTGGGCGGCCGCTTCCACGGCGTCGGGGTCGACGGTGCCCGCGAGCACCGACGTCCAGATGCGGCCCGCCTTCGCCATCGCGGCGGCCACGGCGCTGTGGTGGCCGGCGGCGACGAGGGCGTGCGCGTGCGGGATCAGCTCATCCGGACGACCGAGAAGGATGCTGCGCTGCACGCCCGCCCATCGCACGGCGGCCGTCCACAGCGGCGAACCCCCGAGCCCGTCCGCGACCTCCAGAGCCCGCTCCAGCGCCTGCGCGGCGCGATCGGCGTCGCCGGTCTTCGCGGCCGCGCACACGAGCTCGGTCAGGGGCAGGAAGAGGAAGGCGTCCACGTCGACGCGCAGGAGCGCGGTGTGGGCGGTGCGCCAGGCGGCGGCGAGATCGGCGGCGTCGCCGTATCGGCGCGCGAGCGCCACTTCGACCGCCCGCGCGAGGAGCCGGTCGCGGGGCGAGCGCGCGCCCGGCTGGGCCTCGGCCTGAGCCAGCGCGAGGCGTGCGTCGTGCGGGCGTACGCGCTGCACGGCGATCCACGCGCGCCACAGCAGCAGCCGCGGGCGCGCCCACTGCCCGCCGTGCCCGCCCGCGATCGCATCGTCGACGACGGACTGCGCCGTGACGGTGTCGCCGAGGTTGAGGGCGACGATCGCGGCGATCACCGCGGGCGGCTCGGCGATCGGCGCCGAGGCGCGTGCGGAGGTGTACATCTCGGACGCCCGGATGAGGTCGACGAGCACCGTGTCCGTCGCGTCGGAGGCGAGCGTCGCGCGGAGGCCCCGGTCGACGAGGCTCATCGCGGTGCCGAGGGTCGACGGCATGGCGGCGAGCCCGTCGGGCTCCGTCTTCGCAGCGGCGAGCGTGGCCCCGTCGCCGACGCCCAGCGCCGCGATGGTCGCGCGGGCCGATGCGGTCGCGGTTCGCGGTGGCATCGCGCGGTACGTCGCAGCGCTCTGGGCCATCATTCCCCGTGCGGCCCAGACGGCCGCGGCGAGGTCGGTGAGGGGCTCGGCATGCTCGAGGGCACCCGAGTCGCCGGTGCCGGCCTCGTCGTCGACCCGGGCGCGCGCGGCTTCGGTGAGGACTGCGGCCTCGTCGAGATCGCCGACGACCCAGGCCGCCTGTGCGCGGCGTTCGAGGACCGCCGTCGTCTGAAGACCGGCATCCCACGCCGCCTGGTACAGCTCCCGTGCGCGCTCGGGGTGGCTGTCGAGCAGCCGGTCGCCCTGGTCGGCCAGCGCGGCACCGAGCCCGGGTGTGTGCAGTCGCGACAGCATCGCGGCGTAGTCCGGGTCGTCGCTCGCGACGGCGAGCGTGAGGCCGTCGCCGAGCTCCGCCGTCAGAAGGGCGATGGTCTGCGCCGACGCCGCGGACCGCACGGCCGAGCGCACCGCCGGCGCCGGGCGTCCGCCGCGGAGCAGCAGCCCCTCCGCGTAGGCGCGGAGAGCGAGTTCGTCGTCCCCCTCGTCGTCCGCCGGCGCAGGGCCGTGGGCCGCGACGAGGCAGCGGCGCTCGACGAAGGTGCGGATGTCGGCATCGACGGTCTCGAGCCGGTGCGCGACGCGGTCGTCGAGCACGCGCGACAACGCGCGATGGGAGGCGTCGTCGACGCAGTCGCGCTCGTCGTGGGCGGCGATGGCCTCGGCGACGAGCCACGACACCCCGTCGGTGACCTCGAGGATGCGGTCCACGCACGCCGTCGGGATCGACCGCCGACGTGTCTCCAGATCATCGAGCACGTCCGAGCGCGAGACGTGCCCCAGGACGATCGCGGGCTGCGTGTGCTCGAGCAGGCGCGCAATGGTGACGGTGGCATCCGTCGTCGGCCAGGGCCTGCTCGCGACGATGAGACCCGCGTCGGGGTCGTCGGCCCGACGGCGCACCGCGGCGAGCAGTTCCGGTCGCAGCAGGTGCAGGTCGTCGACGAGGAGCACGTGTGCCGCGGGAAGACGGACGATCTCACCCGCGGTGTCCGGCATCGCCGCGACGTCGCGCTCGCCGGCGGCGAGGGCGTCCTGCAGGCGCTGCAGCAACGCGGTCTTGCCGGAGCCTGCCGTGCCCACCACCAGTGCACGCGGTGCGCGCCCCGTCCGGGCGGCCAGCGCGTCCACGACGGGCCGGAGGCGCCGGGGGAGGCCGGGTGCACCGCTGCGAGCGGCCGTGGTGGCCGGGCGATCTGTCGCGAGAAGCATGTCGGACCCTTGCGTGTCGTGTGTCTCTCCCGCTCACTGCGGGATCGGCACGTCCGTCGGTTCGGGGGTCGGGGCGGGCTCGCTCGGGGCTGGATCGGGGGGAGGGTCGCTCGGGGCCGGATCCGCGGGCGGGTCCGCGGGCGGATCGGTCGGGGTGGGGTCCGCCGGCGGGTCGGTCGGCGTCGGATCCGCGGGCGGGTCGCTGGGCGTCGGGTCCGCGGGCGGGTCGGACGGAGTGGGATCGGCGGGCGGATCCGTCGGCGTCGGATCGGACGGAGGATCGCTCGGCGTCGGGCCGGTGGGCGGATCATCCGCCGTCGACCCGCCGGGAGTGGTGCTCGTCGAGGGGCTGGTCGACGCGGAGTTCGACGCCGATCCCGACCCCGAACCGGAACCGGACCCTGAGCCCGATCCCGAACCGGAGCCCGACGACGGCGACGCGGCCTTCGCGGCCTGGCTCGGGCTGGTGGCGGGGGTACGTGCGTCCGACTCCGCCATCGCCTTGGTCGCGGTCGCCTTGCGAGGGTTCGCCGTCTTCGGCGCGGGCGTGGTGGTCTTCTCCTCGACCGGCGCGGCGGCGTGCTCGGTGAGGGGCGCCGCTGCCGACACCGGTGCCGCCTTCGGCAGCGCGGCGGGCGGGGCCGACGACGGCTCCTCCTCGTCCGCGGTGCTGCTGGGCGCCGGGCGCGGGTCCTCCGCGTCGGCGAGCGACCCGGCGGCCATCGTGCCGGCGAAGACGAGCCCGCCCGCCACCGCCACCGCGGCGGCGCTGATCAGCAGCGACAGTCCCCGCTTCGCCGCGTGCTCGGGTCGCGCTGCGGCGCCGACTGCGCGCGGCGGAAGAAGATCGAGCCCGCGTGCGGCCTGCGACACGAGGTCGTCGAACGTCGCCGGCGTCTCCGGAACGACGGCGAGCGCGCGCTCCTCGAGGCGTGCGAGCGCCGTGCGCGCGGCGCCGAGCGAGATCGACGCCTTCGGGTCGGCGTCGATCGCCACGGGGCGGTCGAACCTCTCCGACAGTCGCTGGGCGACCAGCGGGATGCGCGACGAGCCGCCGATGAGCACGAGCGCCGCCAGCTGGCCGGGCGCGAGGTCCGCCGAGTCGATCGTCCGCTCGAGCGCGTCCACCGTGCGCTCCAGCGCCGGCGCGATCATCGCCTCGAACTCGGCGCGCGTCACCCGGATGCTCGAACGTGCGCCTCCGACGAACACCGGGATCACGGCATCCGAGTCGAAGGAGAGCGCCTCCTTCGCCTCGACGCAGTCGCGTCGCAGCTGCTGCAGGGCGAGGCGGGTGTCCGCGTCGTCGAGTGACAGCGCGCTCGCCGCGAGGCCCGAGACCGTGAGCGCGTGGCGCAGCACGGCGTCGTCGAAGTCGGCGCCGCCGAGGTCGTCGATGCCTGCGGCATCGCCGCGCACCGCGAACGACGACCCGGCACCCTGCTGGAGCACGACGGCGTCGAACGTCCCGCCGCCCAGGTCGTAGACCGCCAGCGCCTGGCCGACAGCGAGCGGGTGCGTCGCGCCGTAGTGACGGGCCGCGGCCTCCGGCTCCGGGATGAGCTCGACATCGCGGATGCCGAGACCGCCGAGCGATTGCGTGACCAGGGCGAGCCGGTGCGGTCCCCACGCCGTCGGATGCGTCAGCGCGATCGCCGCCGGGGGAGCGCCCTCGCGCTCGGTCACGGTCTGCACGACCGCGGCGAAGGCGCGCGCGAAGAGGTCCTCGGATCTGAGCGAGCGTCCCCCCACCGCGATCGGGACCTCGTCGCCCACGCCGCGTTTGAACTCGCGGATCAGGCGCTCGGGCTGACTCAGGCCGCGGCGCTCGCCGGCGTCGGCGAACAGGAGGTCCCCGTCGTCCGTGACGAAGGCGACGGAGGCGACGTTGTCGCCTCTTCGACCCAACGGCACAGGTGTGACCGTCGCTTGGCCGCTGGATCCGGTTCGGGCCGTCGCGGCGGCCGTTCTACTCGTGCCGACATCGACCGCGAGTGCGTACTCATGCGAAACCATCGCTGAAACTCCCCCAAAGAGTTCAGGACGAGTCTCCCCCCGCGACTGGTCTACCACCGCAGACAGTCGAGCGCGAGGGGATGCCCGCAAAACGAAGACACATTCACGGAGACGCCCGGCGCGGTTCTGATACATCCGCGTGCGAATCGGTGTCCGGTTCGGCGCAACGGCGGGGCGCAGCATCCGTGTGACGACTCATTGGCACTCACGTTGCATGAGTGCCAGCCGGTTGCCTAGACTGACGTAAGCACTCTCAACGTCAGAGTGCTAACGAGTCTTAGTCTCAAGAAAGAAGAGGTAGACCGTGTCGGTTTCCATCAAGCCGCTCGAGGACCGCATCGTCATCAAGCAGGTCGAGGCTGAGCAGACCACGTCCAGCGGTCTGGTCATCCCCGACACCGCCAAGGAGAAGCCCCAGGAGGGCGAGGTCGTGGCGGTGGGCCCGGGTCGTATCGACGACAACGGCAACCGCATCCCGCTCGACGTCGCCGTCGGCGACCGCGTGATCTACAGCAAGTACGGCGGGACCGAGGTCAAGTTCGGCGGCGACGAGTTCCTCGTCCTGTCGGCTCGCGACGTCCTCGCGGTCGTCGTTCGCTGAGTTCTCGCGCACCACGCGCACCCCGAAAGGGTCGGATGCTTCGGCATCCGGCCCTTTCGTCGTCCGCCGTGGCAGGAATGACACCACCGACGACGGAAAACGGTCCCCACGCCCCCTCCACGCAGCGCTGGCGCGCTGCGCGGAGCCTCCGGGCGCGTGGGCCCAGCTGCGGCCCCTGGCCTGCGGGCCGTGCCGCGGCGGGGCGGGCGTAGGCTGACTCGGTGAGTCACGAGCAGTCTTCCCTTCCCGGTCGCGACGTGGTGGACGGGCTCGACGACTCGACGGCGCTCGACCTGGGCGTCACCACCGGGATCCGCAGGGCTGTGTCCGATGCGGCCGAGGCCCGGGAGCGCCGGCTCGGCGGGGTCTTCACGTTCTCCGCGTACCTGCTGTGGGGCTTCCTGCCGCTGTACTTCCTGCTCCTCGCGCCCACCGGGCCGTGGGAGATCGTGGCGTGGCGCATCCTGCTGTCGCTGGTCTTCTGCGCGCTCCTGCTCACGGTGACCCGCACGTGGCCGCGACTCGCGGCGATCTTCCGGCAGCCGAGGGTGCTCGGCCTCACCGTGGTCGCGGGCCTCTTGATCTACGTGAACTGGCAGGTGTTCATCTACGGAGCCTTGAACGGTCACGTGATCGAGACCAGCCTGGGCTACTTCATCAACCCGATCGCGACGGTGCTGCTCGCCGTGCTCGTGCTGCGCGAGCGGCTGCGGCCGACGCAGTGGGTCGCCATCGGCATCGCCGCGGCGGCGGTCGCGGTGATCGTGATCGGCTACCGCGCCTTCCCGTGGATCGCGCTCACGCTCGCGGCGTCCTTCGGCGTCTACGGTCTCGTGAAGAAGAAGGTCGGCCCGTCGGTCGACGCGGTGAGCGGGCTGACCCTCGAGACGCTGTGGCTCACGCCGATCGCGGTCGTCGTGCTCGTGATCGTCGGCGCGACCGAGGGGCTCACGATGGGCGCGGACGGCTGGCAGCACACGGTGCTCCTCAGCCTGACCGGTGTCATCACCGCGGTGCCGCTGCTGCTCTTCGCCGCGGGGGCGCGCCGAGTCTCGCTCACGACCATCGGACTGCTGCAGTTCGTCGCGCCGGTCCTGCAGTTCCTCGTGGGCTGGCTCTGGCTCGGCGAGCCGATGCCGCTCGAGCGCTGGATCGGCTTCGGCCTGGTGTGGGTGGCGCTCGTCGTCCTCACGGTCGATTCGCTCATCCACGCCCGCCGCAGCCGCGTCGCGGCCTAGCGCTCAGCGCACCAGGCGGGCGATGGCCTGCGTGGCCTCGGTGATCTTGGCGTCGGCCTCGGCGCCGCCCAGGCGGGCAGCATCCACCACGCAGTGGCGGAGGTGGTCGTCGAGCAGACCCACGGCGACGGCTTCGAGTGCGGAGGTCAGCGCGCTGATCTGCGTGAGGATGTCGATGCAGTATTTCTCGTCCTCGACCATCTTGTGGATGCCGCGGGCCTGCCCCTCGATGCGCTTGAGGCGATTGAGGTACTTGTCCTTGTCGGTGATGTAGCCGTGGTGGGCGTGATCGGCGGCGTGCGTGTGCTCGGGGGAGTGCTCGAGAGCGGTGTCGGTCATATCGGACTCCTTCAACGGTGAGCGGTCGAGAGGCTGCGGCCCTTCGACGGGCTCAGGGACCGGGAACGGCCGTGAGGCCGGGATTGGCTCTGGAAGCGACGCAGGCGCAGGCTGTTGCCCACGACGAAGACGCTCGAGAACGCCATCGCCGCTCCGGCGATCATAGGGTTCAAGAGGCCCAGCGCCGCCAACGGGATCGCGGCCACGTTGTACGCGAAGGCCCAGAACAGGTTGACCTTGATCGTGCCGAGGGTCGCGCGCGAGAGGCGGATCGCGTCGGCCGCGCTGCGAAGGTCCCCGCGGACGAGGGTGATGTCGGAGGCCTCGATCGCCGCATCCGTCCCGGTTCCCATCGCGAGACCGAGGTCGGCCTGTGCGAGGGCGGCGGCGTCGTTCACGCCGTCGCCGACCATCGCGACGACGCGGCCCTCGTTCTGGAGCTCGGTCACGACGGCGACCTTGTCCTGCGGAAGCACCTCGGCGATCACGCGCTCGATGCCGACCTCGTCGGCGATGGCCTGCGCCGCGGCGGCGTTGTCGCCGGTGAGCAGCACGGGCGCGAGACCGAGGGCCTTGAGCTGCCGCACCGCCTCGCGGCTGGTGGGCTTGACCTGGTCGGCGACGACGAGGAGGCCGTGCACCGCGCCGTCCCACGCGGCGAGGACCGGAGTGCGGCCCAGCGCCTCAGCGGCGGCCTTGGCGACGGCCAGGTCGTCGGGGAGGGTCAGCGCCCAGTCGGCGAGCAGGGCCTCGCGGCCGACGAGCACCGCGTGCCCCTCGACGACGCCCGAGACGCCCTTGCCCGGCACGTTCTGGAACGACTCGACGGGCGGCAGGTCTCCGGCCTCGGCGGTCGCGGCGCGGGCGATCGCCTGCGCGATCGGGTGCTCGGAGGCGTGCTCCAGGGCGCCCGCGAGACGCAGCAGCTCGGCGCGGGCCGCGGACGCCTGATTGGTGTGCGGATCGAGTGATCCGGCCACCACGACGTCGATGAGCGACATGCGTCCGCTCGTGACGGTGCCGGTCTTGTCGAGCACGACCGTGTCGACCGTGCGCGTGGACTCGAGCACCTCCGGACCCTTGATCAGGATGCCGAGCTGCGCGCCGCGGCCGGTGCCGACGAGCAGCGCGGTGGGGGTCGCGAGCCCCAGGGCGCACGGGCACGCGATGATGAGCACGGCGACGGCCGCGGTGAAGGCCATGGAGGCCGGGGCGCCGGCGAGGAGCCAGGCCCCGAGCGTGCCCAGCGAGATCAGCAGCACGATCGGGACGAACACGCCCGAGATGCGATCGGCCAGGCGCTGCACCTTGGCCTTGCCCGACTGGGCGTCTTCGACGAGCCGCGCCATCTGCGCGAGCTGCGTGTCGTCGCCGACGCGCGTCGCGCGCACGACGAGCCGGCCGCCCGCGTTGACGGTGGCGCCGACGACGGCATCGCCGGGGGAGACCTCGACGGGGACCGATTCGCCCGTCACCATCGAGGCGTCGACGGCGGAGGTGCCGGAGGTCACGACGCCGTCGGTGGCGATCTTCTCGCCGGGCCGCACGACGAACTCCTCGCCGACGCGGAGGTCGGCGAGCGGCACGCGCACCTCGGCGACGCCGTCGCCGTCGCCGGAAGGACGCAGCACGGCGACGTCCTTCGCGCCGATCTCGAGCAGGGCGCGCAGCGCGGCACCCGCCCGGCGCTTCGACCGCTGCTCGAAGTACCGGCCCGCGAGCACGAACGTCGTGACGCCGGCGGCCACCTCGAGGTAGATGTCGCCCGCGCCGCCCTGCGGGGTGGCGGACCACTCGAACGTGTGGGTCATGCCCGGCATGCCCGCGTGACCGAAGAACAGCGCGTACAGCGACCACAGGAACGCCGCAGAGACGCCGAGCGAGATCAGCGTGTCCATCGTGGCCGCGCCGTGGCGCAGGTTGATCCAGGCGGCACGGTGGAACGGCCACCCGCCCCACACCACCACCGGCGCCGCGAGCGCCAGCGACGCCCACTGCCAGTAAGTGAACTGCAGGGCCGGGATCATCGCCAGAAGGATCACCGGCACCGACAGCACGATCGACCCGATGAGTCGCTGCCTGAGGCTCGTGAGCTCGGGGTCGGCGGGCTCCTCGGTGGCGGGCTCGGCGGCCGGCGGCGCGGGGAGCGCGGCGCTGTAGCCGCTCTTCTCCACCTCCTGGATGAGCGCCTGCGGGTCGAGTCCCGCGGGAGCGGTGACGAACGCCTTCTCGGTGGCGTAGTTGACGGATGCCTCGACCCCGTCCATCCGGTTCAGCCGCTTCTCGATCCGCGCGGCGCACGACGCGCACGTCATCCCGCCGATCTCGAGTTCGAACCGGGATGCGGGGATCGAGGCCTCGCTCATGCGCGGACCGCGCTGTAGCCGGCCTCGTCGACGGCCGCGATGACGGCGTCGTCGGCGAGCTCGGCGGCGGAGACGATCCGGAGCGTGCCGGCGGCGGCGCTCACCTGGACGTCCTGGACGCCATCGAGCTTCGACACCTCGCCGCGCACGGACGCCTCGCAGTGCCCGCAGCTCATTCCCGTCACCGTGTACTCGGCCTCAGCCATGATTTCTCCTCCGTGGATCGTGGGGGATACCCCTCAGGGGTACCCGGTCGCTCCAGTGTATACCCGCAAGGGGTATGGGCGGCCGGCGCCGGATCCGGAATCCGTTCCGGCGCAGCGCGCGAACAGGCTGACGAGTTATCCACAGCAGGGCAACCCGGCGAGCGTCCAGAATTACGGTCCGATCACGGTTTTCAAGCTGTTACAGATCGTTAACGAAAGGCAACATTGCCGACGCTTGACGGCGATTAGGTTTAGTGCACTGGGTCGGCGCCCGAGCCGTTCCCGTTGTAATCGCACAGCAAGGAGCAACATGAGCGTCTTCACCCGCTCGCGCACGACCACCGTCCTCGGTGGCATCGCGCTCATCGGCGCCAGCGCCCTCGTCCTCGCCGGTTGTTCCGGCGGCGGCGGCGGGAGCAGCGAAACCACTCCGCCCACGGAGGAGCGCGACCTCACCATGAAGATCGGCACGATCCTGCCCCAGACGGGCACGCTCGCGTTCCTCGGACCGCCCGAGGAGGCCGGCGTCGGCCTGGCTGCCGCCGACATCAACGACGCAGCCAAGGGCATCACGATCCCCGACATCGTCTGGGGCGACTCCGGCGACACCGACAACAAGGCGTACGCCACCACCATCCAGAAGCTGATCTCCGAGAAGGTCTCGGCCGCCATCGGCGCCGCGTCCTCGGGTGTGACGAAGCTGTTCCTCGACGACGCCGTCGCGGCCGGCATCATCACGTTCTCCCCGGCGAACACCTCGCTGGACTTCACCACGTGGGACGACAACAACCTCTACTGGCGCACGGCTCCGGCCGACACGCTCCAGGGCGAGGTGCTCGGCAACCTCGTCGCCGAGGACGGCCACGAGAACGTCGCGGTCCTGTACCAGAACGACTCGTACGGCACCGGCCTCAACAAGGTGTTCCAGGACACCTTCACGAGCTCGGGTGGCGAGATCGTCGCCGAGCAGTCCTACAACACCGGTGACACGAACTTCGACGCGCAGATCTCTGCGATCCTCGCCTCGAACCCCGACGCCATCGCGCTGATCACGTTCGACGAGATCTACACGATCGGCCCGGCGCTCCTCGCCGCAGGCTACCCCGCCGAGGACCTGTACCTCGTCGACGGCAACCTGAAGAACTTCGGTTCGGACGAGAAGTGGCCGGCCGGCGTGAGCATGGAGGGTGCGAAGGGCACGACCCCCGCGGGTCCGGCTCCCGACACCGACTTCCAGGGACGCCTCAACGAGTGGTGGACCGGCGAGGGCAACCCCGAGCTGACCGACTTCTCGTACGCCAACGAGGCTTACGACGCCGTCGTGCTGCTCGCGCTCGCGTCGCTGGCCGCGAACTCCACCGACCCGGCCGACATCGCCGGCAAGCTGCAGGAGGTCTCGGGCGGTTCGGGTGACGGTGAGAAGTGCGACACCTTCGCCGACTGCGCCGACATCATCCTCGGCGGCGGCGTCGCGGACTACGACGGCTTCTCCGGCCCGATCACGTTCGACGAGAACGGCGACCCGACCGAGGCCACCATCGGTGTCTTCCAGTACGGTGCCGACAACCTCTACACCCGCATCGACCTGTAAACCAGGCTGACGCAGCGCAGGGCCCCGGAGCGATCCGGGGCCCTGTCGCGTTCCCGGCGAGTGCCTGCACTTCGCCGAGGCCCGTGCGCTCCGGGGACGGGCGGCCGCGACAACCCCTTCATCCGTGAGACGACAGTCGGCGGACGAGACCGTGGGGAATCCCCAAGGTCTCGGCTGGCCACTGTGGTCTCAGCGCGGAGGGCGGGGTCGTCGGCTCGCGGGCTCGGCCCCGCGCAGACAGAGAAAGAGGAGGGGACCGGATGCTGCAGCATCCGGTCCCCTCCTCCTGATGAGCTGTATCGGGTCAGGCCCCGTCGGCGCCCAGGCTGCCGAGGTAGAGGCCGATGACCTTGGGGTCGCTGAGCAGCTCGCGCCCGGTGCCCTCGTAGGCGTCGCGGCCCTGGTCGAGGACGTAGCCGCGGTCGCAGATCTGCAGGCAGCGGCGGGCGTTCTGCTCGACCATGATCGTGGTCACGCCGGCCTTGTTGATGTCGGAGACGCGGATGAAGGCGTCGTCCTGGCGGACGGGCGACAGGCCGGCCGAGGGCTCGTCGAGGAGCAGCACGGACGGGTTCATCATGAGCGCGCGCGACATCGCCACCATCTGGCGCTCACCGCCCGAGAGTGAGCCCGCGCGCTGCTTGAGGCGCTTGCCGAGCTCGGCGAAGATCCCGGTGACGAAGTCGAGCCGCTCGGCGTACGCCTTGGGGCGCTGGTAGAGCCCCATCTGCAGGTTCTCCTCGATGGTGAGCGACGGGAACACGTTGTTCGTCTGCGGCACGAAGCCGACGCCGCGCTGCACGAGCTTGTCTGACTTGAGGCCGACGACGCTGGTGCCGTCGACCGTGATCTCGCCGCCGCGCACCTTGACCATGCCGAAGATCGACTTCAGCAGCGTCGACTTCCCGGCGCCGTTCGGGCCGATGATGCCGATCAGCTCGCCCTTGCGTGCGACGAGGTTGGCCCCGTTGATGATGTTGATTCCCGGCAGGTAGCCGGCGGTGAGGTCCTTGACCTCTACGACGACCGTCCCGGTCTTCATGCCCTCCACGCGAGCCGCTCCGGGATCGGGGATGGCAGATCCCGGAGTGCGCGGGTTCGTCGAGGCGTCGCTCACTTCTTCTCCTCCTCAGCCTCGGCGATCGAGGCCTCCTCGGCCTCCTTGATCTCCTCGAGCAGCTCCTCCGCCGACGCGTCGAGTTCGCCGGCCACGCGCCCGGTCACGACGCCGAGGTCGACGTCCTGGTGGCTTCCGAGGTAGGCGTCGATCACCGCAGCGTCCTGCATGACGGTGTCGGGCGGGCCTTCGGCCACGACCTTGCCCTCGGCCATGACGACGACCCAATCGGCGATGTGGCGCACCATGTGCATGTCGTGCTCGACGAAGAGCACGGTCATGCCGAGGTCCTTGAGGTCGAGGATGTGGTCGAGCAGCGACTCGGTGAGTGCCGGGTTGACGCCGGCCATGGGCTCGTCGAGCATCACCAGCGTCGGGTCGCTCATGAGGGCGCGCGCCATCTCGAGGAGCTTGCGCTGGCCACCCGAGAGCGATGCCGCATAGTCATCGGACTTGGCGTCGAGCTTGAACCGCGTGAGCAGCTCCATCGCCTTGTCTTCGATGTCGTTGTCCTGTTTGCGCCAGATCGCCGGAACGATGCTGGCCCACAGGCTCTCGCCTCGCTGGCCGGTGGCGCCGAGCTTCATGTTCTCGAGCACCGTGAGCAGCGACAGGGCCTTGGTGAGCTGGAACGTGCGGACCTGACCCATGCGGGCGACCTTGAACGACGGGATGCCCGACAGATTCTGTCCGTCGAAGCTCCACGTTCCCGAGTTCGGCTTGTCGAAGCCGCACAGCAGGTTGAAGAGCGTCGTCTTGCCGGCGCCGTTCGGGCCGATGAGAGCCGTGATCGCGTTCCGCGGGATCTCGAGGTGCTCGACGTCGACGGCGGTCAGACCGCCGAAGCGGCGGGTGACGTCGTCGATGACGAGGATCGGATCGTTCTTCGCGACGCCGGGGACGGCATCGCCCTTCGCGAGACCCGCGGTCTTCGGGCGACGGATGCTGCCGGTCGCGGTCGTGACCGGGACCACCGGCTCGTCGGCCGGCGGGTTGCTGGGCGGGTTACTTGACAAAGGTCAGCTCCCTCTTGTTTCCGAAGATGCCCTGCGGGCGGAAGATCACGATCAGCATCAGCGCGACGCCGACGAGGATGAACCGCAGCGTCGCCGCCTGCTGTGCGGTCAGCAGCGAGATGATCGGGAGGTCGGACTGGGCGAGCACCGGGAGCACGTTGTCGAGGAAGCCCATGATCACCCAGAAGATGACCGAGCCCACGACGGGGCCGAACACGGTGGCCGCGCCGCCGAGCAGCAGGATCGTCCAGATGAAGAACGTGAGGCTCGTCGTGTACGTCGCCGGGACCACCGCCGACGGGAGGGCGAACACCACACCGCCGAGGGCGCCGAACACACCACCGATCATGAGCGCCTGCATCTTGTACGAGAAGACGTTCTTGCCGAGCGAGCGGACGGCGTCCTCGTCCTCGCGGATGCCCTTCAGCACGCGACCCCACGGGCTGCGCATGATGGCCCACACGAGATACACGGCGATCGCCAGCAGGATGATGCCGAAGACGCGCACCCACAGCTGGTCGGCGGTCCATTGCCATGGCCCGAAGCCATAGATGATCGGCTCGCCGTCGGCGCCGGTCTTCGGGAACGGATTCGCCCCGCGGAAACCGGCATGGTAGCCGCCGAGACCGTCGGCGGAGTTCGTCCACTCGTCGAACAGCTGGGTCGTGAGCAGCAGACGCACGATCTCAGCGGCGGCGATCGTCACGATGGCGAGGTAGTCGGCTCGCAGACGCAGCGTCGGGATACCGAGGATGAGCGCGAAGATCACGGCGGCGACGCAGCCGACCAGGATGCCCGCCCACCAGGGCCAGCCGAAGCTCAGGATCGAGATCGCGTACCCGTAGGCGCCGAGGGCCATGAAGCCGGCCATACCGAAGTTCAGCAGGCCGCCGAATCCGAACTGGACGGCCAGGCCGGTCGCCGCGAGCGCGTACGCGATGGTCTCCGGGCTGAAGACCCAGTAAGCGGTGTTGTTGAAGATCTGTCCCCAGTCCATGACTAACCGAGCCTCTCTTTCCGGCCCAAGATGCCCTGGGGTCTCACCAACAGGATGATGATCAGCACGGCGAGCGCGCCGACGTACTTCATGTCCGGCGGAATCCACAGCGTCGAGATCTCGACGAGGATGCCGACGATGAGCGAGCCGATGAGGGCGCCGAACGCGGTGCCGAGTCCGCCGAGCGTCACCGCCGCGAAGATCAGCAGCAGCACCTGCACGCCCATGTCCCACTTCACGCCGGGGCGGAAGTACGCCCACAGCACACCGGCGATCGCGGCGAGCGAGGTCGCCAGGATCCACACGATGCGGATCACGCGATCGACGTTGATGCCGGAGGCGGCGGCGAGGCCCGGGTTGTCGCTGATCGCGCGGGTCGCCTTGCCGATGCGGGTGCGCAGCAGCCAGTACGCGACCGCGATGAGCAGGACGATGCTGATCGCCATCGAGGTGACGTCGATCCACGACAGTTTGATCGGGCCGATGACGATGTCGCGCGGGGCGCCGGCTCCCGGCAGCTGGTAGGTGCCGCCGCCGATGAAGAACTGGAAGACGTAGCGGCCGGCGAGTGAGAGGCCGATGCTCACGATCATGAGCTGCACGAGCCCGAGACCGCGCCGCCGCAGCGGGCGCCAGAGGCCGGCGTCGAGCGCCCAGCCGAGCGCGGCGCCCAGCACGATCACGATCGGGATCGTGATGTACATCGGCACCTTGAGCCACACACCGAAGATCAGCGCCATGACGGCGCCGTACGTCAGCATCTCGCCGTGGGCGAAGTTGCTGAGGCCCGTGGTTCCGAAGATGAGCGACACTCCGACGGCCGCGAGCGCGAGCAGCAGGCCGAAGTTGATGCCGTTCATGAGTCGCTCGATGAGCTGGTCCCAGAACGATGTGGTGACGCGTTCGCCCTCGCCGAGGAAGAGGTTGACGATCTTCGAGCCGGTGAGGCCGAAGCTCACGTCGAACGACGCCGTCGTGCCCTGCTTGGGCTGGATGCCCTCGGGCAGCTGTGCCGGGTCGACGATCACGCCGTCGGGCAGCGTGTCCTCATCGACGGTGAGGACGTACTCCTCTTTCTCCGGCACGTACAGACGCCACTTGCCCTCGGCGTCCGTCACGGTGTCGGCCTTGAAGCCGTTGCCTTCGATCGACATCGTCACGCCCGCGACGGGCTCGTCGTCGTACTTGATCACGCCGCCGAAGTAGAAGTCGGTCTGTTCCTGGTCGCCGCCGGGGGTGTCGGGGGCATCCGCGTGCGCACCCGTGGGTGCGGACAGGAACACCATTCCCGCGGCCAAGAGCAGGCCGAAGATCACGAGGATCCAGCGGCGGCTGTTGATCGTGGTCACAGTCGTAGGACCCACAGAACCTCCAGTTCGGCACACCACGCGGACACCGAAGCTCGGGTCGCATCGGCCGTGATGACGACGCTACGACTGTAATGTGTCGTCACTGTTTCGCCCAAGGTCCCTTGTGGATAAGTGATCCGATCGCAACCGGACAGCGCTCACCGGCTCGCGCGCGCTCGCGCGTGCCGTTATCCCGGGAACAAACGGCGCCTGTGCGCGCTTAGAATCGAGTACGGAGCGTCACGAGCGCACCGGCCGCCGCCGTCCATCCCCAGAGCACGCGCGCGCCCGCGCGAGGAGACCCCCCATGGAGCACAACGACCCCTTCGGCTTCGTCGGACTGACCTACGACGATGTGCTGCTGCTGCCCGGCCACACCGACGTGATCCCCAGCGAAGCCGACACCTCGTCCCGAGTGACGCGACGCATCACCGTCGCGACCCCGCTCATCTCGAGCGCGATGGACACGGTGACGGAGTCGCGCATGGCGATCGCGATCGCCCGCGAAGGCGGTCTCGGGATCATCCACCGCAACCTCGCGATCGAGGACCAGGCTTCGATGGTCGACCGCGTCAAGCGGAGTGAGTCGGGCATGATCACCGACCCGATCACGACCACCCCCGACACCACGATCGAAGAGGTCGACTCGCTCTGCGCGCAGTACCGCATCTCGGGCCTTCCGGTCGTCGACGATGAGAACCACCTCGTGGGCATCGTCACGAACCGCGACATGCGCTTCGTCTCGGGCTTCGAGCGTCAGACCACCAAGGTGCGCGACGTCATGACCACCGACGGCCTGGTCACCGGCCGCGTGGGCATCAGCGCCGGCGAGGTCATCGCGCTCTTCGCGCAGCACCGCGTCGAGAAGCTCCCGCTCATCGATGAGCACGGCAAGCTCGCGGGCCTCATCACCATCAAGGACTTCGACAAGAGCGAGAAGTACCCCCTCGCCACCAAGGACGAGCAGGGCCGCCTCCGGGTCGGTGCCGCCATCGGCTTCTTCGGCGACGCCTGGCAGCGCGCCGAGGCCCTGCGCGACGCCGGCGTCGACGTCATCGTGGTCGACACGGCCAACGGCCAGTCGCAGGGCGTCATCGACATCGTCCGCCGGATCAAGGCCGACGCGAGCTTCGACCACATCGACGTCATCGGCGGCAACGTCGCGACCCGCGAGGGCGCACAGGCGCTCATCGACGCGGGCGTCGACGCCGTCAAGGTCGGCGTCGGCCCGGGGTCGATCTGCACCACCCGCGTCGTCGCCGGCGTCGGCGTGCCGCAGGTGACCGCGGTGTACGAGGCCTACCTGGCCGCGCGCGAAGCCGGCATCCCGGTGATCGCCGACGGCGGCCTGCAGTACTCGGGTGACATCGCCAAGGCGCTCGTCGCCGGTGCCGACACCGTCATGCTCGGCTCGCTCCTCGCCGGCACCGACGAGTCGCCGGGCGAGATCGTCTTCCAGGGCGGCAAGCAGTTCAAGCAGTACCGCGGCATGGGCTCGCTGGGTGCGATGCAGACCCGCGGCAAGAAGACGTCGTACTCGAAGGACCGCTACTTCCAGGCCGACGTCCCCACCGACGACAAGCTCATCCCCGAGGGCATCGAGGGCCAGGTCGCCTACCGCGGTCCGGTCTCGGCCGTCGCCTACCAGCTCGTCGGCGGTCTGCGCCAGTCGATGTTCTACGTCGGCGCCCGCACGATCGACGAGCTCAAGGCCAAGGGCAAGTTCGTCCGCATCACCGCGGCCGGCCTCAAGGAGTCGCACCCGCACGACGTCCAGATCGTCGTCGAGGCCCCCAACTACAAGAAGTAACCCGCTTCGAAACGGATGCCTCGGCCCCGCGCATCGCGCAGGGCCGAGGCATCCGTCGTTCCCGGTGAGCGTGGTCAGGGGAGGCGGAAGGGCTTCGCGGCCTGTGCGGCGTCGTCCGTCGCGAGGTCGGCGAGCACGGCGCCCACGGCCGGCGTGAACTTGAAGCCGTGGCCGGAGAAGCCGGCGCCGACCACGATGCGGCCGCGCCGGTCGAGGAGGAAGTCCTGCGAGTCCGTTGACGTGTAGGTGCAGCTGATGGGCTCGGCCGAGCCGGCGTCGAGACCCGGGAACCACTCGGCCACATAGTCGCGCAGCTGCGCGGCCTGCGCGGCCACCGGGCGGAAGGTGCGGGCGTCGGGGTCGACCACCGGGCCCACGAGGTGGAAGCCCACCTTCACGCCCTCGCCCGGCGTCGGCATGCCGTAGACGTTCGCGGGGTAGCGCTCGGGCGGCAGGAGATGGTTGAACGACGGCCACAGCGCGTCCGGCGTGATCGGGGCGAAGTGCGCGGGGCTCTCCTCGGTCACGGTCAGCCCGGGGAGCGGGAAGGACGCCGGAAGGATGCCGGGAGTCCAGGCTCCTGAGGTCACGACCACGGTCTCGGCCACGAGGTCGTGGCGCTCGCCGCCGACGTCGACCGTCAGCGCGACGCCGTCGGCGCGCTCGTCGAGCGAGACCACGCGGTGCCCGAAACGGACGTCGGCTCCGTGGCTGCGCGCGTCCTGCTCGAGCGCGTGGAGGGCGGCGGACGCGCGCACCACCCCGGCGTCGGGCGTGAACAGCACGTCGCCGGTGAACCGCATGCCGCTCCACCGCCGCGCCGCCTCGTGCGCGGCGAGCACCTCGGCACGCTCGCCGCGGACGATGAGCGCGCCGTGCACTTCCGCGACGACGGCGTCGTCGCCGTGGGTCACGAGCCCGTGCAGGCGCAGCAGCGGTTCGCCGGTCGCGCGCGAGAGCGCGTCCCACTCGGCGCGCGCCAGCGTGAGCAGGTCGAGGTAGTGGGCGGCGCCGTAGGCGTTGTTGAAGTTGCGGGTGGCGCCGTGCGAGGCGCCGCGGGTGTGACCCCGTTCGAACCGCTCGAGCGCGACCACGCGGTGTCCGCGGCGCGCGAGCTGCCATGTCGCCGCGAGCCCCATGGCGCCCGCGCCGACCACGACGTACGGAACATGCTCGGTCACGCAGGCCTCCCAGGTCTCGGATGCCGAGGGGCGCAGCATCCGTCTCCTCCTCCATCCAACCCCAGCACGCGCGGCCGCGAAGATGCGGTGACCCCGTGTGACGGCGGGCGCTCTGCACCGTGCGTCGCGAGTGTCGCTACCCTGGCGCCATGATCAGGCAGCGGCGGCATCCGGCGGCGACGCAGCGAACGACGCGTCTCGAGGCGTTCACCGACGGGGTCTTCGCGATCGCGGCGACGCTTCTCGTGCTCGACCTCACCCAGTACTCGCTCGGCAAGGTCGAGTCGAACGCGCAGATGTGGGCCGCGCTCGCGGGCATGTACGAGCTGTTCCTGAACTTCGGCCTGAGCTTCGTGCTGCTGTGCCTCATGTGGATGGTGCACGTCCAGCAGTTCGAGCACGTCGCGCGCGTGGATGCCACCACGGTGTGGATGAACAACGCGCGCCTGCTGTTCATCGTGCTGGTGCCGTTCGCGACGAACCTCACGACGGAGTACTCCGAGTGGCTCGCCGGACGGCTCGCGATGCCCGTGACGTTCTTCCTCGCGATCCTGTTCAGCTGGCTGCAGTGGGGCTGGGCTGTCCGGCAGCGCGACGTGCTGCTCCCCGACATGACGAAGGACGACGCCATCGCCTACGGGCGCAGCTCGCTCAGCGCCCTCATCATCTCGGCCCTCGTCGTGGTGCTCGCGCCGTGGATCGGGTCGATCGCATTCCTGCTGTTCGCCCTCGACGGGCCGTTCACGCGACTCCTGCGCGGAAGGAACAGCTGACGCGCAGTACCCCGGGACGGATGCCTCGTCCCGGGGTGCTGCGCGAGTGCTCAGACGGCGGCAGGCGTCACCTCTGCCACCTCGGACCCGGCCGCCTCGGCCTGATCGGCGGCGGGGGCCGCGGCATCCGTCGTCCCCTTGCCGGAGGGGAGCCACAGCGCCACGATCGTCGCGGCGAACAGGACGGCCGCACCGGTGAAGACCGCGGGGCGGGCGGCGTCGACGTACATGTCGGGCAGGAGCTCGCCACCGGCGCTCACGAAGATGGCGGTCATCACGGCGGTGCCGAGGGCGACGCCCAGCTCGCGGACGGTGGAGTTCACGCCCGACGCCTTGGCGTGGTCGATGAGCCCGAGTGTCGCGAGCAGCGCCGTCGCCGACGGGGCGAACACGAGCGCCATGCCGACGCCGGCCATGATGAACGGCGCGATGAGCGTGGGGTAGTCGAGGTCGGTCGACATGACGGCGGCGATCCATGTGAGCGCGACGGCCTGCAGGGCGAGACCGAGGACGAGCAGGATGCGCGTGCCGACGCGGGGAGCCAGGATGCCCGCGATCGGGGCGACGATCATGGGCGCGAGCGTCCACGGGGTGGTCTGCACGGCAGCTTCGAGGGGCGTGGATCCCTGCACGACCTGCAGGTACTGGATCAGGATGAACACCGCGCCGAACGTGCCGAAGCTGAACGCGAATCCGACGATGTTGGTGATCGAGAACGAGCGGTCGCGGAAGAGGCGCAGCGGCATGAGGGGCGCCTGCGCGCGGGTCTGCCACCAGAGGAACGCGGCGATGAGCAGCGTGCCGAGCACGATCTCCGCGATGACCCCGATCGAGTCCCAGCCGTCGTCGTTGCCGCGCACGATGGCGTGGACGAGGGCGAGCACACCGGCCGCGGCGAGCAGTGCACCGGGAATGTCGATGCGGGCGCGTGCGCCGAAGTCGTTGTTCAGCACGACGAGCGCGAGGGGGATGGCGATGATCGCGACGGGCACGTTGATCCAGAAGATCGCCTGCCAGTCCCAGCCCTCCATGATCGCCCCGCCGACGAGCGGGCCGACCGCGACGCCGAGGCCGGAGACGCCGCCCCAGATGCCGATCGCGAGGGCGCGCCTGGTCGGTGGCACCGCCCCGCTCAGCAGCGCGAGGGAGAGGGGCATCACGCCCGCGGCGCCCAGACCCTGCACGGCGCGGGCGGCGATGAGCTGACCCGGATCCGTGCTGAGCGCGGCGAGCACCGAGCCCACGCCGAACACGGCGATGCCGATCGCGAAGAGGGTGCGGCGGCCGAACCGGTCGCCGAGCGCCGAGGCGATGAGGATCGCGCCGGCGAATGCCAGCGTGTACGCGTTGACGAACCACTGCAGCTCTTCGACGCTCGCGCCCATCTCGCGGTGCAGCACCGGGAGCGCGTTCGTCATGACGAGGTTGTCGAGCGTGGCCATGAACATCGGAAGGGATGCTGCGGCCACCACGAGCGCGAACGGGCGCGTGCGACGGGGGGCCCTGGTGAGAGGTGATTCGGTCATGGGAGGCTCCGGTTGTAATCGAATGATTACCACAATGTAGTAATCGACTGATTACAAAGTCAAGTCATTCGCTGATAACCTTTCGGCATGACATCTCCGGCAGTGGACGAGGCGCGGGCCGAGACGGGCAAGCGCCTGTCGCCTGAGGAGCGGCGCCGTCAGATCCTGGTGGCCGCGCTCGCCGTGTTCGGCGCCCGCGGCTACGAGGGCGCGACGACCGATGAGGTGGCCCGCGCCGCCGGCGTCAGTCAGCCGTACGTCGTGAGACTCTTCGGCTCGAAGGAGAACCTCTTCCTCGCGGCGATCGAAGACGCCCTGGCGCGCATGCTCGCCGGCTTCCGGGCGGCGCTCGCCGACGACTCGCCGCACGACCCCGACATCACGCCGGAGAAGGCGGCGGCCAAGCGCATCGGACAGGCCTACGTCGACCTCATCGCGGTGCGCGGCCTCCATCAGACGCTGGCGCACGCCTACCTGCTCGGGAGCCATCCCGTCATCGGCGCGGCCGCGCGCCAGGGCTTCGCGAAGGTCTGGCGGTTCTTCCGCGACGAGATGGGGCTCGACGCCGACGAGTCGCGCGCGTTCATGGCCGAGGGCATGCTCATCTCGACGATGATCGGCCTGCGCATCGTGGACGACTACGGCTCCGACCCGCAGATCACCGAGCTCTTCCGCTCCTGCTTCCCGACCGAGCTGCCCCACGTGCTCGAGGTCCTCCCGCGCGGCACCGACCGCTGGTAGAAGCGGGGGACGGATGCTGCGGGCCGCAGCATCCGTTCACATCACGTGATCTCACCGAGTGCACACGTCGTTCGCGCGCACAACATGTCGCCTCGGTGACAGCACACGATGTGAACGATCGAGGACTGGGCGGATGCCTCGCCCTCGCCTGCGTAGGGGGCGCGGCGTAGGGTCGGGGGCATGTGCCGGAACATCCACACGCTCCACAACTTCGAGCCCGCAGCCTCGTCGTCCGAGGTCCACGCCGCCGCGCTCCAGTACGTGCGCAAGATCGCGGGCACGACCAAGCCCTCGAAGGCGAACCAGGAGGCCTTCGACCACGCCGTGCACGAGATCGCGCACATCACGCAGCACCTGCTCGACGACCTCGTCGCAGTGACGCCGCCCAAGAACCGCGAGGTCGAGGCCGCCAAGGCGCGTGAGCGCGCGATCCGCTCGGGCAGGTACGCCGCACCCGCCGCCTGATCTCTGGGGTAGTCTGGTCGGCTCCCCATCGGACGAACCCGTCCCCGGAGCAGACAGGGAACACCGTGGGGTACATCGACATCGCCGCCGTCTCGTATGCGCTGCCGGACGGCCGGCCCCTGCTCGACGAGGTCTCGTTCCGCGTGGGCGAGGGGTCGACGACGGCGCTCATCGGCCAGAACGGCGCCGGCAAGACGACGCTGCTGCGCATCATCCGGGGGGAGACTCCGGCGCTCTCCGGTGTCGTGTCCATCGACGGCGGCCTCGGCGTCATGGACCAGTTCGTCGGCCACGGCGAGGCCGGGCAGACGGTTCACGACCTCCTCATCGCGGTCGCTCCCGACCGCGTGCGTCGCGCCGCGCGCGAGCTCGAGGACTCCGAGGCGGCGATCATCGAGCACGACGACCTCGACACGCAGATGCGCTACGCCGGAGCGCTCGCCGACTACGCCGAAGCCGGCGGCTACGAGTACGAGACCGTCTGGGACACCTGCACGACGACGGCCCTCGGCATCCCGTTCTCGCGTGCACGGTTCCGCGAGCTCACCACGCTGTCGGGCGGCGAGCAGAAGCGGCTCGCGCTCGAGGCGCTGCTGCGCGGCCCCGACCAGGTGCTGCTGCTCGACGAGCCCGACAACTACCTCGACGTTCCCGGCAAGCGGTGGCTCGAAGAGCGCCTGCGCGAGACGCAGAAGACGGTGCTGCTGGTGTCGCACGACCGCGAGCTGCTGGCCCGTGCGGCCGACCGCATCGTGACCCTCGAGGCGGGCGGCGCGGGGAGCACCGCGTGGGTGCACGGCGGCGGCTTCGGCACCTATCACCGGGCACGGGAGGACCGGATGCTGCGCCTCGACGAGCTGCGCCGCCGCTGGGACGAGCAGCACGTCAAGCTCAAAGAACTCGTGGCGACCCTCAAGGTCAAGGCCACGGCCAACGACACCTTCACCTCTCGGTATCGCGCGGCTCAGACGCGACTTCGGAAATTCGAGGAGGCGGGTCCGCCGCAGGAGCGCCCGAGGGAGCAGGACCTCGACGTGCGCCTGCGCGGCGCGCGCACCGGCCGGCGGGCGGTCGTCGCCGAGCAGCTCGAGCTCACGGGGCTCATGAAGCCGTTCGACCTCGAGGTGTGGTTCGGCGACCGGGTCGCGGTGCTCGGATCGAACGGCTCGGGCAAGTCGCACTTCCTTCGGCTGCTCGCCCGCGGCGGCACCGACCCTGACGGGCGCCTCGGGCATCTCACGACGACGGGTGCCGGGCTCGACCCGGTCGCGCACACGGGGCGCGGGGTCCTCGGCGCGCGCGTGGTGCCGGGATGGTTCGCGCAGACCCACCGCCACCCGAAGTTCGACGGCAAGACGCTGCTCGACATCCTCCATCGCGGCGAGGACGCCCGGGCCGGGTTGCCCCGCGAGGCCGCGAGCAGCGCGCTCGACCGGTACGGACTCGTCGCCCAGGCCGAGCAGACGTTCGACAGCCTGTCGGGCGGCCAGCAGGCGCGGTTCCAGATCCTGCTGCTCGAGCTCTCCGGCGCGACCCTGCTGCTCCTCGACGAGCCGACCGACAACCTCGACCTCGTCTCGGCCGAGGCGCTGCAGGACGCCCTCGCCCGCTTCGAGGGCACCGTCCTCGCCGTCACGCACGACCGCTGGCTCGCGAAGTCCTTCGACCGGTTCCTCGTCTTCGGCTCCGACGGCCGTGTCTTCGAGTCGAACGAGCCGGTCTGGGACGAGTCCCGCGTCGCGCGGGCGCGCTGACGCTTTCGAGTCGTGAGAACCCCGGAAGGTAGGCTGGTCGCGTGAGCATGGACATCGAACTCGGCCGGGCCAAGCGGGCGCGTCGCGCCTACACGTTCGACGACATCGCGGTGGTGCCGTCGCGGCGCACGCGCAACCCCGAGGACGTCTCGACCACGTGGACGATCGACGCCTTCAGCTTCGACATCCCGGTGCTGGGCGCCCCCATGGACTCGGTCGTGAGCCCGCGCACGGCGATCATGCTGGGCCAGCTCGGCGGCCTGGGCGTCCTCGACCTCGAGGGCCTCTGGACCCGCTACGACGACCCCGAGCCGCTGCTCGCCGAGATCGCCGGCCTCGAGAAGGCCGCCGCGACCCGCCGCATGCAGGAGCTCTACGCCGAGCCGATCAAGCCCGAGCTCGTGCGCGATCGCCTCGCCGAGATCCGCGCCGGCGGCGTGACGGTCGCGGGGTCCCTGACCCCGCAGCGCACCCAGGAGCTCTACGAGACAGTCGTCGCCGCCGGCGTCGACCTCTTCGTGATCCGCGGCACCACAGTCTCGGCCGAGCACGTCTCGAGCGTCGACCAGCCGCTGAACCTCAAGAAGTTCATCTACGACCTCGACGTCCCCGTGATCGTCGGTGGCGCCTCGACGTACACCGCCGCCCTGCACCTCATGCGGACCGGAGCTGCCGGCGTGCTCGTCGGCTTCGGCGGGGGAGCCGCGTCCACCACGCGCGCGACTCTGGGCCTGCACGCCCCGATGGCGACCGCGGTCGCCGACGTCGCCGGCGCGCGCCGCGACTACCTCGACGAGTCGGGCGGCCGCTACGTGCACGTCATCGCGGACGGCGGCGTGGGCACGTCGGGCGACATCGTCAAGGCGATCGCGATGGGCGCCGACGCCGTCATGCTCGGTGTGGCGCTGGCGCGCGCGACGGATGCGCCGGGCCAGGGCTTCCACTGGGGACCCGAGGCGCACCACGCCAAGCTTCCGCGCGGCCGCCGTGTGAAGGTCGACCAGGTCGCGTCGCTCGAGGAGATCCTCTACGGCCCCGCGCCGGTCGCCGACGGCACCGCGAACCTCATCGGGGCCCTGCGCAAGTCGATGGCCACGACCGGGTACTCCGACCTCAAGGAGTTCCAGCGGGTCGAGGTCGTCGTCGCGCCGTACGCCGCGGGATGACAGGTGCCATGACCGACCCCGACCCGACGGGAGCGGCTGACCTCGCGCCCGAGGCCTTCCCGCCGACCCTGCGCGAGGTGATGCTGCGCCCGCGATGGATCGGGATGCTGCTGCTCTGCCTCGTCGTCGCGGGCGTGTTCGCGTGGCTGGGGCAGTGGCAGCTCGGTCGTGCGGTGACGACGAATCCGGTGCCGCCGGGGGCGACCGAAGAGGTGCAGCCCCTGGCCGACGTCGCCCTGCCGGGCGAGTACCTGCCGGAGCCGCTCGTCGGCCAGCGCGTGGAGACCCGCGGAACCTGGGTTCGCGAGGACTTCATCGTCGTCGAGTCGCGCTACAACGACGGCGCCGAGGGTTACTGGGTGACCGGGCACCTGCGCATCGACCCTGACGTGAGCGCGACCGTCGGCCCGACATCGGTCGCCGTGGCGCTCGGGTGGGCGGCCACCGAAGACGACGCGCGCGCAGCGATCGAGCGGCTCGAGGACGCAGCATCCGCCGGCGAAACCGTCGAGGTGACCGGACGCCTGATCTCGGACGAGGGCCCCCTGCTCCCTCCCCGTGGTGCGGACCCGCAGACACTGACGCGCATGTCGCCCGCGGCCCTGCTCGGTCAGTGGCACGACACCGATGCGCTCTTCGTGTACCGCCCGTACATCGCCTCCGTGGATGCCGTCGCCGGGCTCGACGCGATCTCGTCGCCGGCACCGGTGGAGGGCTCGGGCATCAACTGGCTCAACATCTTCTACGCGGTCGAGTGGGCCGTGTTCGCCGGCTTCGCCTTCTACCTCTGGTACCGCCTTGCGAAGGACGCGTGGGAGAAGGAAGTCGAGGACTTCGAGGACGACCGCCGCGAGTCGGAAGGCGATCCCGAGCCCGCGACATCCTGAACGGGAAACGCCCCGGAACCCCGCGGGTAGACTGGGGGTCATGCCCCGCGCCCCGAAGCTCGCTTCCTTTCCGGCGATCCGCGGAGCCCTGAAGTTCTACCAGGTGTGCTCGATCATCACGGGCACGATGCTGCTGCTCCTCGTCGCCGAGATGATCATCAAGTACGTCGTCGGCTACGAGCTGTTCCTCGGTGGTTCCGGCGGGTTCCTGTGGTTCGCCCCCGTCGTCGAGACGGCCTCGGGCCTCGAGTCGACCGGTGACGGGTTCAACCTGTCGCTCGGCATCCTCGTCGCCCACGGCTGGTTCTACGTCGTCTACCTCATCTCGTGCTTCCGCGTGTGGAGCCTCATGCGCTGGAACCTCCTGCGCCTGGGTATGCTCGCCGCCGGTGGAATCGTGCCCCTTCTGTCGTTCTTCATGGAGGCGCGCGTCGGCCGCGACGTCAAGACCTACCTGGCCGAGCGTGAGGCAGCGGAGCTGCACTCGCAGGCCGCGCACTCGACCCTCACCCACTCGATCCCGACGGAGAACAAGCGTTGACCGCACAGACCGAGACCTCCCAGCGTCCCGTCCTCGTCGTCGACTTCGGCGCCCAGTACGCCCAGCTGATCGCGCGCCGCGTCCGCGAGGCCGGCGTGTACAGCGAGATCGTCCCGCACACGGCGTCCGCCGCTGACATCGCGGCGAAGAACCCGGTCGGCATCATCCTCTCGGGCGGCCCGTCGTCGGTCTACGAAGAGGGCGCACCGGCACTCGACACCGGCGTCTTCGACCTCGGCGTGCCGACGCTCGGCATCTGCTACGGCTTCCAGGTCATGGCGCAGGCGCTCGGCGGCGAGGTGGCCAACACCGGACTCCGTGAATACGGAGCGACGGATGCTGCCGTCACGGGCGACGGCGGCGTGCTGCTGGGCGGTCAGCCGGCCGAGCAGAACGTGTGGATGAGTCACGGCGACCAGGTCTCGCGCGCCCCCGAGGGCTTCGACGTGCTCGCCTCGACCGGCGCGACCCCGGTGGCCGCCTTCGGCAGCGACGAGCGCCGCTTCTACGGCGTGCAGTGGCACCCCGAGGTCAAGCACTCCGACCACGGCCAGAACGTCATCGAGAACTTCCTGCACAAGGCGGCGGGCCTTCCCGCCGACTGGAACAGCGGCAACGTCATCGCCGAGCAGGTCGCGAAGATCCAGGCGCAGGTCGGCTCCGGCCGTGTCATCTGCGGGCTGTCGGGCGGCGTCGACTCCGCCGTGGCCGCGGCGATCGTGCACAAGGCCGTCGGCGACCAGCTCGTCTGCATCTTCGTCGACCACGGACTCCTCCGTAAGGATGAGCGCGAGCAGGTCGAGCAGGACTACGTCGCCTCGACCGGCGTGCGCCTGGTCACGGTCGACGCGCGTGAGCAGTTCCTGAACGCGCTCGCCGGCGTCAGCGACCCCGAGCAGAAGCGCAAGATCATCGGCCGCGAGTTCATCCGCACCTTCGAGCAGGCCGAGGCCGCGCTCGTCGCGGAGGCCGAGGCCGACGGCGAGCCCATCCGCTTCCTCGTCCAGGGCACGCTGTACCCCGACGTCGTCGAGTCCGGCGGCGGCACCGGCACCGCGAACATCAAGTCGCACCACAACGTGGGTGGCCTCCCCGAAGACCTGCAGTTCGAGCTCGTCGAGCCGCTGCGCACCCTGTTCAAGGACGAAGTGCGCGCGATCGGCCGCGAGCTCGGGCTTCCGGAGGTCATCGTCGGCCGCCAGCCGTTTCCGGGCCCCGGCCTCGGCATCCGGATCGTGGGTGAGGTCACCGCTGACCGCCTCGAGATTCTGCGCGATGCCGACGCCATCGCCCGCGAGGAGCTGACGAAGGCCGGCCTCGACGGCGAGATCTGGCAGTGCCCGGTCGTGCTGCTCGCCGACGTGCGCTCCGTTGGAGTGCAGGGCGACGGCCGCACCTACGGCCACCCCATCGTGCTGCGTCCCGTCTCGAGCGAAGACGCGATGACCGCCGACTGGACGCGCCTGCCCTACGACGTGCTCTCGAAGATCTCGAACCGCATCACCAACGAGGTGCGCGACGTCAACCGCGTCGTCCTCGACGTGACCTCGAAGCCCCCGGGGACCATCGAGTGGGAGTGATGTCATGACGGATGCCTCGGACCGACCGGTTCGGGGCATCCGTCGTTTCCGGGCGTGTGGGGAAGGATGGACGGGTGACGGATGCTGCAGACACGCTGCCCGACGCCGACTATGTGCTGCTGGGCAGCCGGGTGGCATTGGGGCTCGACGGCGGGTTCGCCGTCGCAGTCCCGTCGCGGCTGCGGCTGCTCGAGGCGGCCGGCGCTCCCCAGCCGCTCCTGCTGAGTGTCGACGGTCAGGCGCCTGAGGCGCACGCGGTGCAGCGGCAGGCGTTCCTCGATGGCGGCCACGTGCCCGACGCTTCGCGGGTGCGCAATCTCTTCGACGACCTCCTGGACCGCGGGGAGTGGCTCGAGCGCGTCGGCGAGCCCGGGGGTCGCACGCCCGGCGTCGCCTATCGGACGATCACGGATGCTGCGTCCCTCCCCGTCGTCTCGCTTCCCGTGTTCGAGAACGACCCCGAGTGGCACCTGCGCGATGCGGCCGTCGTCGTGCACGCGAAGGCCGGCGATCGGGCGCTCCGGGGCTTCCGTGGGCTCTACGTCGCATGGCTGGAGACGATCGCCGATGAGCGCCGTCGGGCCGCCGGCGATCCCGACCGGCTGTTCGTCGTGGTGTGCGAATCACGCCAGATCGGCGAGACGCTCGTGGGATGGGGTGCACCGCGGGTGCGGCTCGTGCACACCGTCCACAACTCGCACCTGCCGGAGCCCCACGACGATCCGCAAGCTCCGGTCGTCGGGCTGTGGCGGCGGTGGCTGTCGACGTTCGATCGCTACGACGCGGTGCTGTGGCCGACCGCCGCGCAGCGCGACGAGGTGGCCGCGCGGTTCGGCGATCCCGGCACGTTCCACGTCGTGCCCAACACGATCGAGCTCGGCGCCACACCGCCGGACGCGGCGTCTCGCGATCCCCACCGCGTCGTCATGCTGAACCGCCTCGCCCCGCAGAAGCGCGTCGACCTCGCGATCCGGGCCTGGCAGCGGGTGGCCGAGGCGGTGCCCGAGGCGCGGCTCGACGTGTACGGCGACGGCCCCCTCCGTGACGAGCTGCAGGCGCTGATCGACGAGCTCGGGGTGGCAGCATCCGTGACGCTCCACGGAGCCACCGACCAGCGCGACGCGATCTTCGACCGTGCCGCGCTGTTCGTCACGTCGACGGCGTTCGAAGGCCAGGGCCTGTCGATCGCCGAGGCGCTCGCCCGCGGACTGCCGGTCGTCTCGTTCGACGCCCGGTACGGCCCGCGCGAGGCGATCGCCGACGCGGGCATCGTCGTTCCGCCCGGTGACGTCGACGCCTTCGCCGACGCGATCATCGAGCTGCTGCGCGACGACGACCGCCGTGCCGAACTGGCGTCGCGCGCGCGTGGCGCTGCGGCCGCGTTCACGCCCGACGCGGTGCGTCCCGAGCTCGTCGCCGCGCTCCGCTCCGCGGTCGAGAAACCCTCGCGTCGCGCCCGGTAGGTGCCGCGCTCCGCCCACGGCAGAGCCGCCGGGAGCGGAAACGCATGCTGCGACCCCGGCGGGCGCGCAGGCTGAGGGCATGGCTGACGACATCCGGATTCCCCAGTTCGGGGCCGAGGCGCGACGCGAGCTGTTCCACCAGCGTGTGCTCGTGCTCGACGGCCCGCTCGACGACGACAACGGCACCCTGATCGCGACGCAGCTGCTGGCGCTCGCGGCGGAGGACGAGGCATCCGATATCGCCCTCTGGATCCACTCGCCCGGTGGATCGGTGCCCTCGATGCTCGCGATCCGCGACGTCATGAACCTCATCCCCAACGACGTCGCGACCCTCGCACTCGGCCTCGCGTGCAGCGCCGGGCAGTTCCTGCTGTCCGCGGGGGCGAAGGGCAAGCGGCGCGCGCTGCCGCACGCGCGCATCCTCATGCACCAGGGCTCGGCCGGCATCGGCGGGTCGGCGGTCGAGGTCGAGGTGCAGGCCGACGACCTGCGCCACATGCGCGACACCGTGCTCGGCCTCATCGCCGACGACACCGGGCAGAGCGTCGAGCGCATCTTCGAGGACTCGCTGCACGATCGCTGGTACACCGCCGCCGAGGCGCGCGACTACGGGTTCATCGACGGGATCGTCGAATCGTTCGCCCAGGTGGTGCCGCGGCGGCGGCGGCCCGCGGGACTCGGACTCGGACCTGCGGAGGTGGCGGCATGAGCTCGTACACGATCCCCAACGTGGTGGCGCAGCATCCGCGCGGCGATCGCATCATGGACGTGTACTCGCACCTGCTCGCCGAGCGGGTCGTGTACCTCGGCACGGGTATCGACGCGGGCGTCGCGAACGCGCTCATCGCGCAGCTGCTGCACCTCGACGCCGACAGTCCTGACCGCGACATCCAGCTCTACATCAACTGCGAGGGCGGCGATCCGGCGGCGATGCTCGCGGTGTACGACACGATGCAGCACGTCCGGCCCGACGTCGCCACGACCGTCGTGGGACAGGCGATCGGCGTCGGCGCCGTGATGCTCGCCGCCGGCGCGACAGGGAAGCGCTCCGTCCTGCCCCACGCGCGCATCGTGCTGCATCAGCCGGCGGGCCAGGGGAGGGGCGCGATCCCCGACCTGATCCTCCAGGCCGACGAGCTCGTGCGCGTGCGCGGCGAGGTGGAGGAGATCCTCGCGAGGCATACCGGACAGGATGCTGCGAAGCTGCGCGCCGACACCGATCGCGACCGCGTCTTCACCGCCGCCGACGCGGTCGCCTACGGCCTGGCCGACGCCGTCCTCGAACGGGCATCCGCCCCCGTTCGTTGAGCGGAGGGCGCTCCGGTGCCCGGGATCAGCGGTCGAGGAGCGAGCCGGGCCAGGTCTTGCCCGCCCACGGGTCGTAGTCGGCGAGGAGATCCTCCTGCGGCGGCCGCTCCGCTTCGGCCACGTGCTGGAGGTTGACGCGCACGCGGTACCAGAGCGAACTCGAGCCGCGCATGCCGTCGATGAGCACGTCGGCGGGATGCAGCTGCTCCACCACGGACGCGTGCGTGCTCTTCCAGGTCTCGAGGGCCTGGACCGCCTCGGGCTTCGTCTTGGTGCGCGCGATCTCGATGAGCGGCATCGTCGACTGTCGCCGCCCCGACCCGTCGCCGCCGCGCGGCGGCTTTTTCCCCGCTTCTCCTCCACGCGCCGCTGGCGCGTCGCGCGGAGCCTCTCGAGGCGGGGGCCCAGCTGGTCCCAATTCCTCAGCGAGGCGGAGCAGCCCGTCGAGCGTGCCGACCGCGTCGTCGATGCCGGCGTGCGGGTCTCCGAGCTCGGCGTATCGGCCGGGCACCGTGAGCACGGTGAACTCGGCCGGGCGCCGCTCGCGCACCTCGTCCCAGTCGAGCGGGGTCGAGACGCGTGCGTCGGGCAGCGGGCGGATCGAGTACGCGGATGCTACGGTGCGGTCTTTCGCGTTCTGGTTGAAGTCGACGAACACGCTCTCGCCGCGTTCCTCCTTCCACCAGCGGGCGGTCGCGAGTCCGGGCGCGCGGTTCTCGACTTCGCGGGCGAGGGTCTCGGCGGCGACGCGCACCTGCTTGTAGTCCCAGTGCGCCGCGATGCGGACGAGGATGTGCATGCCGCGGGAGCCGCTCGTCTTCGGCCAGCCGACGAGTCCGACATCGTCGAGCACCTCGCGGGCGACGAAGGCGACGTCGACGATCTGCGACCAGTCGACACCCGGCATCGGGTCGAGGTCGATGCGCAGCTCGTCGGGGTGGTCGAGGTCTTCGGCGCGGACGGGATGCGGGTTCAGGTCGAGACACCCGAGGTTGACGACCCACGCGAGGCCCGCAGCATCCCGGATCACGGCCTCTTCGGCGGACGTCCCACGCGCGTACTGCAGAGTGGCCGTGTCGATGAACTCGGGGTGGTTCTCGGGGACGCGCTTCTGGAAGAACGGCTCCTGGTCGATGCCCCGTGGGAAGCGCTTGAGCACCATGGGGCGCCCGCCCGCGCCGCGGAGCGCGCCGTCGGCGACCGCGAGGTAGTAGCGCACGACATCGAGCTTGGTGATCCCCGGGGCGGGGAACACGATCTTCGTCGGGCTCGAGATGCGCACCTCGTGCCCGTCGATCTCGAGGATCTCGGCTTCCGACTTCGCGGGCGTCACTCGGCCAGGCTAGCGACGGCCCAGGGCATCGACCAGGGGCGCGACGTCACGCGGCGAGGGAGTAGGTGGCGCGGCACCCGACGGCCGCGCGCTCGGTCGCACGCGAGCGGAGGTCGTCGACGACCCCCGCGGTCAGCTCGATCAGCGTCACCTCGAGGGCGCCGGCGACCGCGGCGATCATCTCGCTCGACGGCTCCTTGAGGCCCCGCTCGATCTCGGACAGGTACTGCGGCGAGACGCCGGCGCGGTCGGCCGTATCGGCGAGGCGTTCCCCTCGTTCATGGCGGAGATTGCGCAGCCGCTCACCCAGCGCGTCGCGCCAGAGCGGCTCGGGCTCGCGGGACGGACGCGGTGCCTTCGTCGGCAGCGGGATGATCTCGGCCATGGCGTCACGATAGGACGCGGGTGCACCCCGGGGCGAGACGATTCCGCTCTGAGCAGAATGCTCAACCTGGGAAGACACTGTTGATCTTTGAGGAGTTCGCGCATAGCGTGCCGCCGTACCCCTCGCTGTTCCCACACACACGAGAAGGCAGGCTCCCCTTGTACCGTCGTTCCCTCGCAATCGTCAGCGCGCTCGCGCTGGCGATCGCAACCCCCACCGCGGCGATGGCCGCCGCGCCAGACGACGACGCGTCGTCGCGCTTCGAGAAATCCGACACCAAAGGACCGGTCGGCACGACCGCGCGTCCCCTGAGCATCGGCGCCGACGGGCGAGTCACCGTCATCGTCGAGATGGCCGGCGACCCGGTCGCCGTCGCCCAGGCGAAGAAGGGCAGCGATCTCAGTGCCGCCGAGCGCAAGGCCATCAAGAGTTCCCTGAAGAAGAACCAGGACGCCATCACCGGCACGATCAAGGCCAAGGACGGCCGGATCGAGGCGACGATGCAGTCGGCGTACAACGGCATCCAGATGAACATCCCCGCCGACCAGGTCGACGCCGTGGCCGCGCTGCCCAACGTCGTCGCGGTCCACGCGGTGAAGACGTACACGCTCGACAACGCCGTGTCGGTGCCCTTCCTCGGGGTTCCGCAGGTGTGGGAGAACACCGGATTCACCGGTGAGAACGTCAAGGTGGCGGTGATCGACACCGGCATCGACTACACGCACGCGAACTTCGGCGGCGTCGGCACGCCTGAGGCGTATGCCGCCGCGAACGCGGCCGAGGCGCAGCCGGCCGACCCGGCGCAGTTCGGCCCGAACGCCCCGCGCATCAAGGGCGGCTGGGACTTCGTCGGCGACGCGTACAACGCGGACCCCGCCTCGGAGGACTACGACCCGGTCCCGAAGCCCGACGCCAACCCGCTCGACTGCAACGGCCACGGCAGCCACGTCGCCGGCACCGCCGCGGGCAGCGGCGTCACCGCCGCCGGCGACACCTACGAGGGCCCGTACGACGAGTCCACGGCATCCGCCGAGTGGACGATCGGCCCGGGCGTCGCGCCGCAGGCCGACCTCTACGCGCTCCGCGTGTTCGGCTGCGGCGGCTCGACCGACGTGGTCGTCCCGGCCATCGACTGGGCCGTCGACAACGGCATGGACGTCATCAACATGTCGCTGGGCTCGCCCTTCGGCCGCGGTGACGACCCCGACGAGGTCGCCGCCTCGAACGCGATCGGCGCCGGTGTCGTCGTCGTGAAGTCCGCGGGCAACGAGGGCCCGAGCCCCTACCTCGCCGGCAACGGCGACGGCGTGGTCTCGGTCTCGGCTGTCGACAGCACGGCGACCTTCCCGGGTGCGCTGATCACCGTCGACGGCGTCCAGGTGCCGGCCATCAACGCGAATGGCGCGGTCCTCACGGGCCTCCCCGCGATGTCCGTCGTGCGCCTCACCGACAACCCCGCGACCCCGGAGGAGAACGAGGCGCTCGGCTGCTCGGTCGCGGCGTACAACTACGCCGGGGTCACGGTCGGCGGCAACCAGCTCGCGGTCTCGACCCGCGGTGTCTGCGCCCGCGTCGCGAAGGCGATCTTCGCGCAGCAGGCCGGTGCCGCGGCGGCAGTGATGATCAACACCTCGGAGGACTACCCGCCGTTCGAGGGCGAGATCACCGAGAACCCCGACACCGGCGACGACTACACGGTCACGATCCCGTTCCTCGGCGTGCGGATGTCCGATGGGCCGAAGCTCGTCGATGACGCTGAGGCGACGGTGGAGCCCGCTCCGCTCGACAACCCCGGCTTCCGCGGGTACGCGTCGTTCAGCTCGAGTGGACCCCGCAGCGGTGACAGCGCCCTCGGCGTGGATGTCGCGGCACCGGGTGTCTCGATCGTCTCGACCGGCGTCGGTACCGGCAACGGCCCGGCGACCATCTCGGGAACGTCGATGGCCGCTCCGCACGTGGCAGGTGTCGCGGCGCTCGCCGTCGAAGCCCACCCGACCTGGTCGGCGGCGGAGGTCTCGTCGGTGCTCGTCTCGACGGCCGATCCCGACAAGGTCGCGGGCCAGAACCTCGTCCGCGGCGGCGTGGGACTGGTGGACGCGGCGCAGGCCGTGGCCGAGCAGGTGACGGCGACGGGCGACTCGTTCAAGACCGACGACGGAAAGCACCGCGAGACGGCGCTCAGCTTCGGCTTCCAAGAGACGGCGAAGACCTTCCAGGGCAAGAAGACGGTGACGGTGACGAACTACGGCAGCCAGCCGGTGACCTACAGCGTGGGCATCGAGGCTTCCGCGCAGTCCGAGGCCGCTACCGTCACGGCGAGCCCGAGCCAGGTCACGGTGAAGCCCGGCCGTTCCGAGAGGGTCACGGTCAACCTCACCGCTCCGGCCACCGCCGTGGGAAGCTCCGGCACCGGCGGGTTCGCCTTCTACGAGTTCTCCGGCGACGTCGTGCTCACGTCTGCGGGCAGCACCCTGCGGGTCCCGTACCTGCTCGTGCCGCGCGCCACGACTGCGGTCTCGGCTGCGGGCGACCTCAAGGTGACGAAGAAGAACACGCCCGTCGACGGTGACGTCACGCTCACGCTGAAGAACAACCAGGGTGCCTTCGAGGGCGGCGCGGACTTCTACACGTGGGGCCTCGAAGACAAGAAGGATGCGCCCAAGGCGTTCACCGACACCGGATACGACCTTCGCGCCGCGGGTGTGCAGTCGTTCGACATCGATGGCGAGCAGCTGCTCGTCTTCGCGGTCAACACCCACAACCGGTGGTCGAACGCCGCCGCCAACGAGTTCGACGTGGTCATCGACACGAACGGCGACGGCGAGCCCGATTGGATCGTGTTCTCGGCCGACGGCGGTCTCGTGACCGCGGGCGACGCGGACGGCATCTCGCAGGTCTTCGAGTACGAGATCGCGACTGGCGACGTGTTCGCCGCGGGCTTCAACGCCTCGGCGCCGACCGACAGCAGCACGATCCTGCTCCCGGTCTTCGCGAGCGACCTCGGCATCACCGCAGGGTTCGACTACACCGTGCAGAGCTTCTCGTCGGTCAACGACGGCGAGGACGCGTTCGACGGCACGGCGAGCTACGACCCGTGGGCGCCCGCGCTCAGCAACGGGCAGTTCGCGTCGGTCCCGGTGGGCGGCAAGATCGACGTGCCTGTCACCGTGAGCGGGGCGGCGTTCTCGGCGCAGAAGCCGCTCGGCGTGATGGTCGTCGTGCAGGACAACGCGGCGGGCGCCGGAGAGGCGCTCCTGGTCAAGGCCAAGTAAGCCGCAGCACAAGAGGTGGCGTCCCGTCGCAGGGCGGGGCGCCACCTCGGTGCGTGAAACGGGAAACGGATGCTGCCGCCCAGGCGCGCAGCTGGGCCCACGCGCCCGGAGGCTCCCGCCAACGCGCCAGCGTTGCCGGGAGGGGGCGTGGGGACCGTTTCGCGTTCAGCGGGTGCAGAGTTTGGGCGAGTCCGTCGTGCCGAACCGGTAGTCGTAGGTCGTGCCGTCGACCTCGACGATGACCCGCATGCCGTCGACGATCGCCTGCGTGTAGGAGACGCCCGGGGACGGACAGCCCAGGGCGCCGTTGTTCCACGTGACGGCGTGCGCCGACACGAGCTCGGGTGTACCGGTGACGCCGCGCTCGGCGAGGTCGGCGACGATCGCGTCCCAGCGCGCGGGTGGCACCGCGACGGGTTCTCCTGTCGGTGCGATCGGCCCGCGTGTGGTCGTCTCGAAGGGCGTGCGCGTCGGTGTCGGCTGGGCGGGGGTCGGCTCGAACGGCGTGGGCTCGGTCATGGGGGCTCCTCCTCCGCATCCGGTGAGGCAGACGAGCAGCACCGCCACCGCGCCGAAGGCCGTACGACGTCTGGCCATGCCACTCCTCGAATCGGCTTCAGCCTAGGCGTGACGCCGACGGAACAGAACGGCCGCCCGGTGAACCGGGCGGCCGTTCGAACGCGAAGCGCTGGGCGTCAGTTGTTGCCGCGCGCGATCGCGAGGATGCGCAGGATCTCGAGGTACAGCCAGACGACGGTCACCATGATGCCGAACGCGCCCATCCAGCCGAACTGACGGGGAGCGCCGTTGCGCACGCCCTGCTGGATGCTGTCGAAGTCGAGCACCAGCGAGTACGCCGCCATGATCACGACGAAGATGCCGATGAGCACGCCCCAAGGGATGCCGAACAGGGGGCTCTCGTTGCTCAGCATGCCGAACGCGCCACCGGCGATCGGGACGTTGAAGATCATCAGCATGATGTTCACCAGCGAGAACACCAGGTAGCCGACCATCGCGATCAGGAAGACCTTGGTGGCGCGCTTCGACGCGCGGATCTTGCCGCTGGCGAACAGCGCGAGGGTGACACCGACGACCGCGAGCGTCGCGAGCGTCGCCTGCACGACGATGCCGTGGTACAGGAACTCGAAGAACGCCGAGATCGCGCCGACGAAGAGGCCCTCGAAGGCGGCGTAGCCGAAGATCAGCGCCGGGCGGATCTTCTTGCGCGAGGTGAAGATGACGACCATCGCCAGCACGAAGCCGCCGAGTGCACCGATCATCCAGGGGAGGATCGACGGGTTCGGGTTCGCGGCGGTGACGCCGTTCATCGTCCAGATCCAGCCGACGGCGGCGGTGACCAGGAGGACGGCGAAGAGGCCGACGGTCTTCCAGATGGTGTCTTCGTACGACATGCGGCCGGTCTCGACGGCACCCGCGGACGGTGCCGCGTACATGCCTTCGAGCTGCGCCTGAGCCGCAGCATCCGTTCCGGCGCGCTGCGCCGTCGCAAACTGCGACTGCCCGCCCAGGTTCGCCGCCTGCGAACCGCCGGGGTAGGTCTGAACGGCCTTCGGGTCCTGGAAGGCCGGGTTGTTGAACGCGGGGTTGTTGAGGGCCACTGCTCTCACACTCCAATGTCAAGGGAATCCCAGCACGATGCTGTTGATCAACACTATCCGACCGGCCGTGACCGGGCACGGGTCGGCGCTGTGAGCTGACTATGAACGGTCCCCACGCCCCGGGCCCCTCGGGCGCTCGTGGTTACGCTGAATCGGTGCCCCGTCGTCATCCCCTCGTGATCGGACACCGCGGTGCGCCCGGGTACCGGCCCGAGCACTCGCGCTCGTCGTACGCGCTCGCCTTCGAGATGGGCGTCGACGCGGTCGAACCGGATGTCGTGGTGTCGAAGGACGGCGTGCTCGTCGTGCGGCACGAGAACGAGATCTCGGGAACGACCGATGTGGCGACCCGGCCCGAGTTCGCCGATCGTCACGCGACGAAGTACGTGGACGGCGCCGAGCTGACCGGCTGGTTCACCGAGGACTTCACGTGGGACGAACTGTCGACGCTGCGCTGCCGCGAGCGGATCTCGGAAGTGCGGCCCACGAGCGCGAGCTTCGACGACGAGCAGCCCGTGCTGCGGCTGCGGGACGTGCTCGACGCGGCGCGCGACGCCTCGCTCGAGTTCGGCCGTGAGATCGGCGTCGTGCTCGAGATCAAGCACGCGACGTACTTCGCGGCGATCGGGTGGGATGTCGCCGCGCTCGTCGACGCCGAGCTCCGCGAGGCGGGCTGGGCGTCGGGCGAGCTGCCGCTCACCATCGAGTCGTTCGAGTCGACGGTGCTGTTCGCGCTTCAGGAACGCGGCATCCGCGGCTCCTACGTGTATCTGCTCGAGGACGCGGGGCGTCCGTTCGACCTCTTCAGCGCACACGGCAAGGCATCGCTGACGTACCGGCAGACCGCCGCCCCCGAGGGGCTCGACGGGCTCGTGGGGCGGGTGGACGGGATCAGCGTCGACAAGCGCACCGTCCTCCGCCCCGACCGGCTCGGGCGCACCGCCGGACCGTCGCGCGTCGTCGCCGACGCGCACGACCGCGGGTTGCGCGTCTTCACGTGGACGTGCCGTCCCGAGAACAGGTTCCTGATCGGTCAGTTCCGCACTCGCGGCGGCCCGGCGTCGTTCGGCGACTGGGAGTCCGAGTGGGCGGTGATCCGCGAGGCCGGCGTCGACGGCGTCTTCGTCGATCACCCCGATCTCGGCGTGGAGTTCTTCCGCGCCTGAGCTCGTCGCCGGCGCGGGTGGCGCGACACGCCGCTTCGCTCGCGGGATGCGGCGTGTCTTGACACTCCCCGTCTCATCAACGCGCGGCCGCGCCTCGCGGGGTCGCTAGGGTGGGGCGCGTGAGCATGCCGAGTCCGGCCCCTCAGGCCCCCGGAATCCCCGCCGAGCCCGGCATCGTCGTGCAGGGCGTGCGTCGCGCGTTCGGCGATGTGCAGGCCGTCCGCAACGTCACGCTGAGGGCGCACGCCGGCCGGGTCACCGGCCTCGTCGGCCCGAACGGCTCGGGCAAGACCACGCTCCTGCTGATGCTCGCGTCGCTCCTGGCGCCCGACGACGGCTCGATCCGCATCGACGGCGTCGACCCCGTCACCGACCCGCAGGCGGCCCGGGCACTCCTCGGCTGGATGCCCGACGCGCTCGGCGCCTGGAACTCGCTCACGTCGCGCGAGACGCTGGCGGTCACGGCGAGGCTGTACGGGATGCCGCGGGCCGAGGCATCCGTCCGCGCCGACGCCCTCCTGGGGGAAGTCGGCCTGGTCGATCTCGCCGACGCCCCCGCACGCGTGCTGTCGCGGGGGCAGAAGCAGCGCCTCGGACTCGCGAGGGCCCTCGTGCACGACCCGCGCGTGCTCCTGCTCGACGAGCCCGCTTCGGGTCTCGACCCGCAGGCCCGCATCGACCTGCGGCTGCTGCTGCGGCGGTTCGCCGCCGAGGGGCGCACCGTGCTGGTGTCGAGCCACATCCTGTCCGAGCTCGAAGAGGTCGTCGACGACGCCGTCTTCCTGATGGCCGGCGTGACCGTCGACCCCGCCCGCGTCGAGGCGGCCTCGCGCCGTGCGCGCCCCTGGCGGGTGCGGCTGGCGGGGGCCGAGGCATCCGTCGCCGTCCAGCAGGTGGCGGGCGCACTGCGGATCCCGGCCGAGAGCCTCGGCGTCGACCGCCGCGACGTCGTGGTGTCGTTCGAATCGGAGGATGCCGCGGCCGCCGCGCTGCGCGACCTCGTCGGCGCCGGACTCGACGTGGTGGAGTTCGCGGCGGCGCAGGGTGCGCTCGAGCGCACGTTCCTCGACCTCGGCGACGGACGACCGCCCCAAACCCCACCGCCGTCCGAACCTCCGGCACCAGGCGAGGACGAGAGCGAGGCGACGTCGTGAGCGGTCAGCGACTCGGCACCATCGTCGGCCTCGAGCTGACGCAGCGCACCCGCAGCATCGCCTGGTACGTGCTGCTCGGCGTCTTCGCCGTGCTGCTGGCGATCGTGACCGGGCTCTCGTTCCTCGCGTGGGGGTCGGCGTACCGGCCGGGCGGGGCGATCTACTCCACGATCGTCTACATCACGCTGCTGCTGGTGGTGCTCGTCTCGCCCACGCTGAGCGGCAACGCGATCAACGGCGACCGGGATGCCGCGACCCTCGCACCCGTCCAGGTCACGCTGGCGACGACCCTCGAGATCCTGGTCGGCAAGTTCCTCGCCGCCTGGGTCACGGGCCTCGCGTTCGTGGCGGTGTCGGTTCCCTTCCTGGTGCTCGCGACGCTCGGCGGCGGGGGAGCGCCGGCGACGATCACCGTGTCGCTGCTGGTGCTGGTGTTCGAGGTGGGCATCATCTCGGCCATCGGCGTGGCCCTCAGCGGCATCCTGTCGCGTCCGCTCTTCTCGGTCGCGACCACGTACCTCGTCGTCGCGGCGCTCGTCGTCGGCACCCTCATCGCGTTCGCACTCGTCGGCATGACGATGCGATCCGAGGTGACGAGCCACTATCGCTCGATCGAGTACGACCAATACTCCGGCGACGGCTTCCCGTGCATGCCCGGCGAGACGCCGAGCGACGAGTACCCGTGCGACGACGACATCGAGGTGCGGTGCGGCGAGTGGCAGACGTCGACGTACGACCAGCCGCGGTTCGACCAGGTGTGGTGGCTGCTGGCGGCGAACCCGTTCGTGATCCTGGCCGACGCGACGCCGACGCAGTACGACGAGTACGGCAATCCGAACGACCTGTTCGGCCAGATCAAGTTCGGCGTTCGTGCCGCTCAGCAGCCGCCGGAGCTCGAGCAGCGCTGGGACGACTGCGCCCCTCCGCTCCAGGACGAACGCCCCACGCCCGCGGAGGTCATCGACCAATCGACGCCGAGCTGGTTCGTGGGCATGACGCTGCAGCTGCTGCTCGCGGCCGGTCTGATGTGGTGGGCGTGGGCGCGGACGCGCACCCCCGCCGGCCGTCTGCCGGCGGGGACGCGCATCGCGTAGAAGCGGGGTTCTGGCCCGTTTCGCCGGGTGGGGGTCAGCGCACGAGCGCGAGACCGCCGGTCCAGCCGATCTGCTCGCCCACGGCGAGGGTCAGCTGGAGGAAGCCGATCGACTCGAGCTCGTGGGCGCGGGACATTGCGCCGGCGTCGACGGCAGCGAGCCCGCCCGCGGTGATCGCGGCGATGAGGCCGGCCTTGGCGTCGGCGTCGTCGCCCGCGACGAGCACCGTGGTCGTGGCGTCGCCCTCGCGCCCGCTCACGAGCGTCGCGGCGAAGTTGGTGTTGAAGGCCTTGAGCACCTTCGCCTCGGGGAGCGCGGACTGCAGCTCCGCGGCCGCCGAGCTGCCGGCGGGCACGACGAGGGCGTCGAAGGTCGAGAAGTCGAGCGGGTTCGTGATGTCGACGACCGTCTTGCCGGCGAGCTGCGGGCCGTACGCGGCGGCGATCTGGGCGAGCGCCGGGTAGGGCACTGCCAGCACGACGATGTCGCCGTTCACCGTGGCGCCGGTGTCGGCGCTGCTGATGTGCTGGATGTCGGCTCCGCCGCGGGCGAGCACACCGCTGATGGCCTGGCCCATGTTGCCGTTTCCGAAGATCGTGATCGTGGTCATGGCTGTTCTCTCCTGTCGAACGAATTGCTTGTAGCTTCAAGCGTCTGAGGGAGGATAACTCGCTTGTCGCCACAACTATTCCTAGAATCGGAGTATGAACAGGCCGCGGTTCTACACGGGCGACGAGCAGGACACCTGGGTGCCGTTGGCCGCACTCCTCGAACTGCTCCCACGCGAACTCGACGCCCAGCTCCTGCGTGACGAGGACCTCACGCACTTCGACTACTTCGCGCTGTCGATGCTGTCGAACTCCGACGACCACCGCCTCCAGATGAAGGAGCTCGCGTCGATGACGAATGCGACGCTCCCGCGGCTGTCGCATGTGATCTCCCGGCTCGAGGCGCGCGGCCTCGTGCGCCGCGAGCGCAACGCCTCCGATGCGCGCGCCACCGACGCCGTCATCACCGCCGACGGCCGCCGCAAGGTGCTCCAGGCGACCCCGGGCCATGTCGAGACGGTGCGGTCCCTTCTGCTCGACGTGATCACGCCCGAGCAGGCGGAGCAGCTGCGCGAGATCACCGCCGCCGTGCTCGCCCGGCTCGACCCTGACGGCCGGATGGCGGCGAGCCGCCCGCGCTGACCCGCTGGTGTTCGCATCGTGTGCTCTCACCGAGACCACACGTCCGTCACGTTCGGATCGTGTGATCTCGGTGAGAGCACACGAAGTGACCCGCCGGGGGAAGCGGACCGGTCGCTGACGGCTTTGGTGCGCCGAGAGCGTTCACCCGATGCACCCCGGGCGTTCATCGACATCGAGGCGCGCGGCCCCGACGATGGATCGACCGGCACCGGCGCCGACAGTGACCGGCTGGAACGAAGGTTTCCGGCTTCCGATCCGTCCGTCGTCCCTCCCCCCGAGAGGTGCCACATGACCCTTCGCGTGCTGTCCCTGTACGAAGGCTTCTTCGCCGGCGGGGCGAGGATCCTTCACTCCGATGTCGTCGCCGGGCTCCATGCCGGTGGCGGGCAATCCCATGCGGTGCTGTCGCTGTCGGCGCAGGCGCGCCGGGACGCCACCGTCCAGTTCGCCCACGACGACCCCCGCTACCAGCGACTCGCCGCGGCGGGCGTCGAGATCACGGCGCTCGGCGGCACGACCGGCGCGGATCCGATGGATCCGTCCTCGTTCCGCGAGCTCGATCTGCATCGTGCCGCTGAGGCGATCGCGCAGGTGGATGTCGTGCTCTCGCTCAAGGAGCAGCCGCTCGGTCTGCTGCTGGCGTTGCGCGCCCACGGGCTGATGCCGTCCGTGCCCGTCGCTGCCTGCCTGCACCGCTCGGATCCGACCCACTCCGGTCCGGCGCTCGGATGGCTCCGTGAGGCGGCCGAGACCGGACTCCTCACCGCCACGATCTCGTGCGCGCGCTCGACCGACGAGGCCTATGCGCAGCACTTGCCGCTCGGCCTCGATCGGCGGGTCGTGCCGAACGGCATCGACATCGACGTGTTCGGTCCGGCCCCGGACGACTTCGAGAGCACCGCGCTGCGCGCGAGCCTCGGCATCCCGCTCGACGCTCCCGTCGTGCTCCTCGCCGCCCGGTTCGATGCGATGAAGGACCCGGGGCTGTTCCTCCGCGCGGCCGCGCGCCACGCGGCAGCGCGGCCGGATGCGCACTATGTGATGTGCGGCGCGGGCATGACCTGCGACAACGCGGGCTTCGCTTCGCTGCTCCGGGATGCTGCGGCCCCGGCCGATCGCGTGCACGCCCTGGGCATCCGCGGCGACATGCCGGCGCTGTACCGGATCGCCGACATCGTCGCGCTCACGAGTGCGTTCGGGGAAGCATCGCCGCTATGCCTGCTCGAGGGGGCGGCCTCGGGCGCGACACCGGTGACCACCGACGTCGGCGACGCGGCGCGGAGCATCGAAGGGTTCGGGCTCGTGACGCCGCGCGATCCCGACGCCATCTCAGCCGCCTGGGACGCCGTGCTGCACGATCGGGCACCCTACCGCGATGCCGCGCTCGCCGCTCGCCCGAGCCTGTCGCGCGGCCGGATGATCGACGAGTACCGCCTGGCGATCGAGAGCCTGGCCGAGCGCCGCCGCCTCGCGGCGTGAACCGCGGCTCGGGTCAGGCGTAGAAGCCGTCGCGCAGACGCTCCCGCACCACCCGTGCCGTCGCGGCGGGGTCGGGCCGGTGCATGACCGATTCCGGCACGACCACGAGCTCCGCGCCGTCGATGGCATCGGCGAGGCGATCGGAGGAGCCGATCAGGAACGGGAAGGTCTGCGCGCCGCGCAGGACGGTGACCGGCACTCCGACCGCGAGCATCTCGGGGCTCGGCGTCGACGCCTCGCGCGTGAGGTTGGTGTCGTAGACGGTCGACTGTGCGAGAGGCAGCAGCGCGGCGAACTGATCGCTCGCGCGGATGCCGTCGACCATCTCCTGCGGCAGCCCCACGCCCTCGAGCTGGAAGGTGACGATCGCATCGTCGAGCCGGCCTTCGTCGACGGCCAGCTGCAAGCGCTCGGCCAGGTCGTCCGCCGGCCCATCCTCACCGAAGTGCAGCGGGGGCTCTGACAGGAACAGTGCCCGTACGGGCACGCCCCGCGCGGCCGCGACCAACCCGAGCACCGCGCCCGACGAGTGGCCGAGCACGGCCGCGTCGCCGCCCACCGCATCGATCACCGCTGCCAGGTCCTCGACCTCCCGGTCGGGCGTCGAGCCGCGTGCATCACCGCTCGAGCCGCGCGCGCGGCGGTCCCACGTGACCGCTCGGAAGCCGGCATCCGCCAACGCCGTCGCCAGTCCTGCGGCATCGGCGGCCGTCGACATGGCGCCGTTCACGATCACGACGACCGCGCCGTCTCCGGTCTCGTCGTACGCGATGGGGGTTCCGTCCGCAGAGGTCACGGTGTTCATGGGCGCCAGCCAACCACGGGCATCCGACATGCGACAGAGGAGCAGCATCCGACTTCCGGAGACCATGTCGCCGCCGCCCGCGCGCAGGTCGACGACCCCCTCGACATCCCGTGAGCCGTCGCCGGCTCAGCGCGACCGGATCGCGAGGAACCGGATCGGCACCTCGATGAGCTCGACGGGGCCGTGGGCGGCCTCGCCGTCGAGGAGCAGCGCGTCGCCGGGCTCCATCTCGTACTCGTAGCCGCCGTGCCCGTACTTCATGCGCCCCTCGAGCATGTAGAGGAACTCGGTGCCCGGGTGCTGGAACAGCGGGAACACGTTCGAGGCGTCGGTGAGCGTCACGAGCGTCGGCTCGAGCGCGTTCGGGGTGTCTTTCAGCACCCCGAGCATGCGATACAGATGCCCGTGCTGCGTGCCGCTGCGCACACTGACGCTGCCGGCGCCGGCCTTGGTGAACGAGGCCTCACGGTCGCTGGCCGAGCCCCGGAACAACGCCGTGACCGGGATGCCGAATCCGTCCGCCAGGCGCTGCAGCGTCGTGAGCGAGCACGAGGTCGTCGCCGACTCGATCTTCGAGATCATGGCCTTCGAGAGTCCGGTGCGCGCCGCGAGGTCGGCCGCCGAGATGCCCTGCTCGGCGCGGTACCGCCGCACCTGCTGGGCGATGATCGGCTCGAGCACGCCTCCCGCGCCGTCTGCTCCGGGGATCGCGGCACTCACCTCGCCATCATATGGCGGGCGTCCGCGGTGACCCCGGCGCCCGGTGCGGCGAGGGCTTGCAGCACGTCGGCCAGCGCGACGGCCCCGACGTCGGCATCCGCGTCCTCCACCAGCTCTTCGGGGGAGTGCGAGATGCCGGTCGGGTTGCGGACGAACAGCATCGCGGTGGGGAGGGATGCTGCGAGCACACCCGCGTCGTGACCAGCACCCGTGCCGAGCTCGGGAGCATCGGCGAGCGTCGCGCGGAGCGTGTCGCGCAGGCCCCGGTCGAAGTCGACGGTGGGGCTGAGCGACTCCTCGCGGACCTCGGCGCGACACCCCTCCTCGACGGCTGCCGCGAGGACGCGGTCGCGGGCCTCCGACGCGAGCGCCGCGGTCACGAGGTCATCGGGGTGGCGGATGTCGATCCAGAAGCGCACCTGCGACGCGATCACGTTCGTTCCGCCGGGCACCGGTTCGAGGCGACCGACGGTCGCACGCGCATCCGGCGTGCGGCGGGCGAGGTCGCGGATCTCGACGACCATGCGGGCGGCGGCGACCATCGGGTCGCGCCGGTCGTCCATGAGGGTCGTGCCGGCGTGGTTGCCCTGGCCGTCGACGGTCACGCGCCAGCGGCCGTGGCCGAGGATCGACGACGCGATGGCGACGGGGCGGCCGAGGTCGATGAGGCCCCGGCCCTGCTCGACGTGCAGCTCGACGAACGACGAGATCCGCGCGAGCCGCTCGGGGTCGGGGCCGAGGTATGCGGGGTCCAGTCCATCGCGGCGCAGGGCTTCGGCGAACGTGTCGCCCTCGCCGTCGGTGAGCGCCAGCGCGCGCTCGGGGCTGATCGCACCACTCATCAGGCGCGAGCCCAGGCACGCGACGCCGAAGCGCGAGCCCTCCTCTTCGGGGAAGACCGCGATGCCGATCGGGCGCTCGGGCACCACGGATCGAGACCGCAGCAGATCCACGGCGGCGAGAGCGGATGCCACGCCCAGGGGCCCGTCGTAACCGCCCCCGCCGGGCACGGAGTCGAGGTGGCTCCCCGTGATCACGGCGTCGGCGGTGCTGCCGCCGGGGTTCCACCACGCCCACAGCGTGCCGTTGCGGTCGCGCTCGAGGTCGAGGCCACGCGCCTCGGCGTGCCCCGCGAACCACTCGCGGAGCTCGCGGTCGGCGTCCGAGTATCCGGCGCGGCTGAACCCGCCGCGCGTCGGGTCTGCGCCGACTCCTGCGATCTCGCGCAGCATCCCCGCGACGCCGTTGTTCTGCTCCGCAGTCGCCTTTTGCGCATGGGGCGCCCGGGCACCCGCCGAAAGCGACTGCGGAACATCGGTGGAGTCCGGCGCGGGGAACGCGGGAGAGCCGGGTGCAGGGGGCGTGGGGAAGGCGGGCGCGGTCATGCGCCGGCCAGGGCCGCGAGCGGGCGGAACCGCGCAACCCCCGAGTCGGAGCCCGTGACGAGACGCGCGGTGAGCTCGCCCAGCAGGGGCGCGAACTTGGCGCCGTGGCCGGAGCACGGCGACAGGATGGTCACGCCGCCGACGCGGTCGATGATGAACTCGTCGGCCGGAGCGTTCGTGAACAGACACGTCGTCTCGGCGTACGGCTCGGGGACGAGCCCGGGCAGCGCCTCGGCGACGTACTGGGCGAGCCGCTCGCGGCGCGCCGGGTCGACGACGCGGTCGTGCTCGAGCGCCGAGCCGATGACGCGGCCGCCGTTGTACTCGGCGACCTTCTGCCCGCGGAAGCCCGCGTCGCGTCCGCCCGGCAGGCCGTACACCTGGATGTCGGACCGCTTGTTGATGAAGGTCGGCCACACCGTCTCGCGGTCGCGATACGGGAAGTGCAGCGCCTGCTCCTGCCGCACCTCCAGCCTCGGGAACGCGTCGAGCGCCTCCTGCGGCAGGCCGAGCCCGCCGAGCAGCGCCGGCAGCCAGCCGCCCGCCGCCACGACGACCTGCGACGCGACGACGGTGTCACCGGACTCAGACTCGACGAGGTAGTCGTCGCCGTGGGGCAGCACACGGGCGGCCGCCCAGTTCTGCCGCAGGTCCGCACCCGCGGCGACCGCGAGCCCGACCATCGTCTTCACCGTCTCCTCGGCGTCGATGACGCCGGCGTTCTCGTGCCACAGCACCGGGCCGTCGAACGCGAAGCCCGCCCAGCGGTCGCCGGCCTCGGCGGCGGTGAGCAGTTCGTGGGCGATGCCCGCGCCCGACAGCACGGTCGCGAGCGCTGCGGGGTCGCGGGTGGCGCCGTAGTCCAGCGAGCCGGTCGGCGTGATGAGGCGCTCGCCGCGGAGCTCCTCGAGCTCGTCCCAGCCGCGCCGCGCCTCCACCATGAGCCCGGTGTAGAACGGGTCGGGGTAGGTGTAGCGCAGGATCCGCGCTGAGCCGTGCGAGCTGCCCCACTCGCTCGCGGGAACGCTGCGCTCGAGGATGACGACGTCATGTCCGCGGCGGGCGAGCTGCCACGCCGTGGCGGCGCCCGCGAGGCCGGCGCCGATGATCGCGATCGGATGAGTGGACATTCAGGGCCTTTCAGGTGTGCGGCTCGTCGCCGGACGGAGTGAGGTCGAATCGCGCTATGAGCGCGGACTCGCAGCGGATGCGGCGCTCGCGCGGGCTCTGCAGCAGGGCGCTGCCGGGCGGCAGCGGCAGGTCGTCGACCGTCGCCGCTCCGGCCAGCAGCACGGTGAGGGTCGCCGTCGGATCGACGCGCACCATGCCGCGGTGCAGTTCGACGCGGTACGCGGGTTCCGCGAGCCCGCGCTTGACCATGAGGTTCACGACCGAGACGCCGCCGCGATCCGCGGTCGCGACGACGCGGGCCTCGCCGCGGAAACGGATGCCGCGCTCCCGCGTCACCCGTCGCTCGACGCCGTCGACCGCCAGGGTGACCGTGGGCGCACTCAAGGGGATGAGCACGCGGTCGATGCCGGGGAACGCCGAGAACGGCATCCGCCCCCGCAGCTCCGCGATGCTCAGCCGCCACGCGAGCCGCTTCGCGAGCACCCGCGTGACGCCGAGGCCGTTCGCCCACGACTCCGGCGAGGCGTCGGCGGGCGTGACCACGTCCAAGTCAGCGAGTGCGCCCAGGTCGAGGGACATGGCGTCAGCTGCGCCCGGGGATCCAGGACGTGCCGGCCAGCGGCACGCCCGCCATCGCCGCGGACTCGACGGTGAGGGCCACGAGGTCCTCCGGTTCGAGGTTGCGCACGTGCGACTTGCCGCACGCGCGGGCGATGGTCTGCGCCTCGAGGGTGAGGACGCGGAGGTAGTTCGCGAGCCGGCGTCCGGCGGCGACCGGGTCGAGGCGGGCCGAGAGCTCCGGATCCTGCGTCGAGATGCCCGCGGGGTCGCGTCCGTCCTGGAAGTCGTCGTAGAAGCCGGCCGCAGAGCCGAGCTTCGCGTACTCGTCGGCGTAGCGCGGGTCGTTGTCGCCGAGCGCGATGAGGGCCGCAGTGCCGATGGCCACAGCATCCGCTCCCAAGGCCAGTGCCTTCGCGACGTCGGCACCGTTGCGGATGCCGCCCGACACGATCAGCTGCACGCCGGTGCGGTGCACGCCGAGCTCCTGCAGCGCGGCGACCGCGGGTCCGATGGCCGCGAGCGTCGGAATGCCGACGTGCTCGATGAACACCTGCTGCGTCGCGGCGGTGCCGCCCTGCATGCCGTCGAGCACGACGACGTCGGCGCCCGCCTTCACCGCGAGCGCGGTGTCGTAGTACGGCCGCGAGGCGCCGATCTTGACGTAGATGGGCTTGCGCCAGTCGGTGATCTCGCGGATCTCAGCGATCTTGATGGTGAGGTCGTCGGGTCCGGTCCAGTCGGGGTGGCGGCTCGCCGAGCGCTGGTCGATGCCGACGGGGAGCGTCCGCATGCCCGCCACGCGCTCGGTGATCTTCTGGCCGAGCAGCATCCCGCCGCCGCCGGGCTTGGCGCCCTGGCCGAGCACGATCTCGATCGCGTCGGCCTTGCGCAGGTCGTCGGGGTTCATGCCGTAGCGCGACGGCAGGTACTGGTAGACGAGCGTCTTGGACTGGCCGCGCTCCTCGGGCGTCATGCCGCCGTCGCCGGTGGTCGTCGACGTGCCCGCCTCGCTCGCGCCTCGGCCGAGCGCCTCCTTGGCGTTGGCAGACAGGGCGCCGAAGCTCATTCCGGCGATCGTCACCGGGATGTCGAGGTGGATCGGCTCCAGCGCGTTGCGCGCGCCGAGCGTGACGTCGGTGGCGCACCTCTCGCGGTAGCCCTCGAGCGGGTACCGAGACATGCTCGCCCCCAGGAACAGCAGGTCGTCGAAGTGGGGGAGTGCGCGCTTGGCTCCCCACCCGCGGATGTCGTAGATGCCGGTGTCGGCGGCGCGCTGGATGTCGGCGATGGTGGCGCGGTCGAACGTCGCGGATTCGCGGAGGCCGAGCGCGGCGAGATCTTGGGTCATGGTGTGCTCCAGGTGTTGCGAAGGGTCAGTACGAGCCGGCGTTGTCGGCCTTGAAGTGGTAGAGGCCTCGCGCCGATCCGTAGCGGCGGAACTCCTCGGGCCGCTCGGCGCGGCCGGCGCGCTCGAGCAGGTCGCCGAGCTCGGCGAGGTGCTCAGAGCGCATCTCCTTCTCGACGCAGTCGGCGCCGAGTGAGGCGACCTCTCCGCGCACGTAGATTCGGGCCTCGTAGATCGAGTCGCCGAGGGCCTCGCCCGCGTCGCCGCACACGACGAGGCGGCCGGCCTGCGCCATGAAGGCCGACGCGTGGCCGATGCTGCCCCCCACGACGATGTCGACGCCCTTCATCGAGATGCCGCAGCGGGCGCCGGTGTTGCCGTCGACGATCACCAGACCGCCGTGGCCGGTCGCACCGGTCGACTGCGAGGCATCCCCCGTCACGTGCACGACGCCCGACATGATGTTCTCGGCGAGCCCGACCCCGGCGCTGCCGTGCACGGTGGCCGTGCCGGTCTGGTGCATGCCGGCGAAGTAGTAGCCGACGTCGCCCTCGACCGTCACGTCGATGTCGGCGGTGATGCCGACGGCGATGTTGTGGCTGCCGACGGGCGACTCGACGACCCACGACGTTCCGTCGGTCGCGTCGTGCAGCAGCTGGTTGAGCTGACGGACGCTCGCGTCGACGAGGTCGACCGTGGTGGCAGGCGTGCCTCCGCGAATGCTGGTGACGGGCTGTGTGGCGATGAGGGTCATCGGGCTGCTCCTTCCAGGACGGGCGCGAGCGCCCAGGTGTAGACGACGCCGGGCGAGGGCTCGAAGATGCGGGCGTCCTCGATGCCCGGCAGGCCCGCGAGGGCGCGGTACTCCGACGCCATCGCGATCCAGTCGACGGTCTCGGCGATGATCGCCGGCTTGCACGCGATGGGGTCGCGGACGACCGCCATGCTGTCGGCGGTGGTGACGACGAGCGTGTAGAACCCGTCGAACACGCCCTGCAGCGCTTCGAGCGCGGTCGTGAGGTCGTCGCCGTGACTCATGCGCCAGGCGATGAAGCGGGCCGCGACCTCGGAGTCGTTCTCGCTGTCGAACTCCACGCCCCCGGCGCGCAGCCACCGGCGGATCGAGGCGTGGTTGCTGAACGAGCCGTTGTGCACGAGGCAGAGGTCCTCGGCGACGGTGAACGGGTGGGCGCCGACGGCGGTCACGGCCGACTCGGTCGCCATGCGGGTGTGCGACAGAGCCTGGGTGCCGCTGATCCCGGTGAGCCCGTAGACCTCGGCGAGCGCGACCGGGTGGCCGACGCCCTTCAGCACGGCCACGTTCGAGCCGCGGCCGATGATGCTCTCCCCGGGAAGCGCGGCGCGCACGGCGGCCTCCAACACGGATGCCTCGACCTCGGCGTTCACGAGCACGGACTCGGCGTACGCGACCACCGTCGGCTCCGCTCCCTGCGGCAGGCTCGCGCGCAGATCCGCGGCGAGAACCGCGGGGTCGGCATCCGTGATCACGGTGATCGCCGACGATCCTTCGGGGGTCAGCCGATCCGAGCCGTAGAGGGCGAGGCCGGCCGAGTCGGGGCCGCGCTCGACGATCTCGCACAGCATGCCGTGCATGAGGCCGCCGAGCTCGCCGCGCAGCGCGGGGTTGCGAATCTGCAGTGCAGCGATTCCGCACATGGGTGGTTCCTTTCGTTCGTAACGGATGCCGCGGCGCTCAGTACGCCGTGAGATAGCGGTCGAGCTCCCACTCGGTGACGGTGTTGTGCCAGCCGAGGAACTCTTCCTCCTTGGCGTCGGCGAAGTACTCGCCGACCCCGTGGCCACCGTCGTCGAGCGCGTCGCGCAGGACGGCGTCGTCGCGGAGCGACTGCACCGCGTGCAGGAGGGTGCGGGGGAGCACGGCCGAGGTCTCGCGGAACTCTCCGGGTCCGCACGGGGCGCCGGGGTCGGCCGCGCGGTCGATGCCGTCGAGGCCGGCGTGCACCACGGCCGCGAGGGCGAGGTACGGGTTCGCCGAGCCGTCGGCCGCGCGCAGCTCGATGCGATTCGCGTCGGGCACGCGGATGAAGTGCGTGCGGTCGTTGCCGCCATACGTCGCGTGCTTCGGCGACCAGGTCGCGCCCGAGGCGCTCGTCGTCGCGCCGCGACGCTTGTAGGAGTTGACGCTCGGCGCGAGGAACAGCTGCAGCCCGGGGGCGTGGTCGAGCATGCCCGCGACGAAGGAGTACGCCACCTCCGAGAGCCCGAGGCCGCGCTCGTCCGTCGCGGAGGGGAACACCGGTGCGTCGTCGTCGTTCCACAGCGACAGGTGGAAGTGCAGGCCGTTGCCGGCGCGGTCGCTGAACGGCTTCGGCATGAACGTCGCCGTCATGCCTCGCTGCTCGGCGAGCATGCCGATCAGGTAGCGCAGCGTGATGACGCGGTCGGCGGTGACGAGCGCCTCGTCGTACTTGAAGTTCTGCTCGAACTGGCCAGGGGCGTCTTCGTGGTCGTTGGCGTAGTTCCCCCAGCCGAGCGCGTTCATCGCGTCGCTGACCGCAGCGAGGTGGTCGTACATGCGCGTGACGCCGCGGGCGTCGTAGCAGGAGCGCAGGCCCTCGTCCTTGGCATCGGCCGCCGTCAGCGTGCCGTCTTCGGAACGGTCGACGAGGAAGTACTCGACCTCGGCCCCGACCTTTGCCGACAGGCCGCGCTCGGCGAGGCGGGCGAGCGCGCGCTTCAGGATCACGCGAGGCGCGTAGGGCCAGGGCTCACCGTCGACGTAGGGGTCGCAGTGCACGATCGCGAGCCCCTCCCGCACGAACGGGATGGGCGCGTACGAATCGAGGTCGGGCACGGCGATGAGGTCGGCGTCGTGCGGGCGCTGACCGATGAGGCCGGCGGCGAAGCCCGCGAAGCCGAGTTCGCCGGCCTCGAGCTCGTCGGCCGCCGAGACGGGCACGAGCTTGGCGCAGGGCTTGCCGTTCAGGTCGACGAACACCGCGAGGATGAAGCGGATGTCGTCCGCCAGCGCGCGATCGCGCAGCGACTGCGGTGCGGTGGGGAGGGTGACGACGTCACCCCCGGCGAAAGCGGGAAGGGTCATGACGGTTCTCCTCTGGTCGGGTTGACTGCTGGTGACGCTTGTTGATTGACAGTAACAATCGGTGCACGCCGAGGAGGTGTCACCCATGTTTCGGGCACGTAAAACCGTTCTCACTCGATGTCACGCAAGGTTCACGCGGTAGAAATCGCGGCTGAGTTGCGCCTGAGGAAAATGGGTTGCACGGCAGTGGTCTGTCTGCAGGCGCAGATCACAGGTGCACCGCAACCCGGCGGTCCCTCCCGCGGCCGCCTGCAGAGAGGCTCGCGTCATGGATCAGGGAAACACCACTTTCATCCTGCTGTCGGCAGCACTCGTGCTGCTGATGGCGCCCGGTCTGGCCTTCTTCTACGGAGGCCTCGTCAAAGCGAAGAGCGTCATCAGCATGATGATGATGACGTTCGGCGCCGCCGGGCTCATCGGCGTGCTGTGGGTGATCTACGGCTATGCGATCGCGTTCCCGGGCTCCGACGGACTCGTCGCCCCGTGGTCGATCGACTGGTCGGCCATCGGGCTCGAGAGCCTCATAGAGGTGCCCGAGGGTGCGGCCTACCCGCCCATGGCGTTCGTCGCCTTCCAGGCCACGTTCGCGATCATCACGGTCGCCCTGATCTCCGGCGCGATCGCCGACCGTGCGAAGTTCGGATCATGGATGCTGTTCGCCGGCGTGTGGGCGACGGTCGTGTACTTCCCGGTCGCCAGCTGGGTCTTCAACTTCGGGCTCGCCGACGACGGCAGCTTCGCCTACGGCGGCTGGATCACCTACGGCCTGCAGGAGGTCTTCGGCGTCGGCGTCATCGACTTCGCCGGTGGTACGGCCGTGCACATCAACGCCGGTGCCGCGGCTCTGGCGCTCGCGCTCGTGCTCGGCAAGCGCGTCGGGTTCAAGAAGGGCGTCCACACGCCCCACAACCCGCCGTACGTGCTGCTCGGCGCGGGCCTGCTGTGGTTCGGCTGGTTCGGATTCAACGGCGGCTCCGAGCTCGCCGCCGACGGCACCGCGGCCCTCGTCTACGTCAACACGATCGCCGCGACCGCCGCGGCACTGCTGGCCTGGCTCGTGGTCGAAAAGCTCAAGGACGGCAAGCCCACCTCCGTCGGCGCCGCCTCGGGCGCCGTCGCGGGTCTCGTCGCGATCACCCCGGCGTGCGCGGCCCTCACCCCCATCTGGGCGATCGTGCTCGGCCTCGTCGCCGGCGCGCTCTGCGCCCTGGCCATCGAGCTCAAGTACAAGTGGGGCTTCGACGACTCGCTCGACGTGGTGGGCATCCACCTCGTCGGCGGCCTCATCGGCACGCTGTACCTCGGCTTCTTCGCCACCGGCACCGGCCTCTTCATGGGCGGTGACGGCACGCAGCTCATCGTCCAGGCGATCGCCGCCTTCGCGGTGCTGGGCTACTCGCTGATCCTCACCCTCGTCATCGGCTTCGCGATCGACAAGACGCTGGGCTTCCGCGTCAAGAGCGAGGACGAGGTCGCCGGCGTCGACCTCGCCGAGCACGGCGAGACGGGCTACGTGCTGGACGAGAAGCAGCCGGCCTGACGCCGGCGCCGGGGCGCAGCATCCGTCCCCGGCTCGCCCGTATCGCGAGAGGGTAGGTCTTCGCACTTCACGGTGTGCGACCTGCCCTTTCGCGACTCTCGGCGCCGGCCATGACGGTTGCCTCGGCCCGGCGCGGGTGCACAGAGTCGGAGGATTTCGGCGACACGCCGGCGACGGATGCCTCGACGCGGCGTGTCGCGCATTCTCTCCGATTCTGTGCTCGCGTCAGCGGGCCGGGGCCGGGCCGGAGGATTCGCGCACCACCACGTGCGGGATGTCGATGGGCACGGGACGCGCCGGAACCCCCTCGATCTGACCGATGAGGGAGGCGACCGCTTCGCGGCCGCGCGCGACGTGGTCGACCCGCAGGGTGGTGAGCGGGGGATCGATGTACGCCGACTCGGGGAGGTCGTCGACGCCCACGACGCTGACGTCGGCGGGAACACGGAGACCGCGTCGCTTGAGGGCGAGGATGGTGCCGATGGCCATCTGGTCGTTCGCCACGACGTAGGCGGTCGCGTCGGGCAGGACCGGGAGGTCGGCGATGGCGTCGTAGCCCGATCGGGCGGACCAGTCGCCGGTGAGCTCGCCGGCGTTGATGAGTCCGAGATCCTCGACCGCCGCCGCGAAAGCGCGCGCCCGATTGCGGCCGGCTGACCAGTTCGCCGGGCCGGCCACGTGGGCGAGCCGGCGGTGGCCGAGATCGCGGAGGTAAGCGATGAGGGCCGGCATGCCGACGCGGGAGACGTCGGTCTTCGCGAGGCGGGTGTCGTCGGCCTCGCTGTGGACGTAAGTGGGCATCGTGAAGTGCGCGGCCTCGAACGCGTGGACCATCTCGTCGGTCGACGCGAGGGCGAGGACCCCGGCGAGGGCGTTCGGCCCGATCAGCGCGAGGGACTTCTCGATCGAGTCGCGGTCGTGGGCGTCGAGTGAGATGACGTCGAGCACGTAGCCCGCCTCACGTGCTTCCATGGTCGCGCCGTGGGCCGTGAGACTGGGGCCCGTCTCGGACTCATCGTGGACGAGTGCGCCGATCCGGTGGGACCGCCCGGACTTCAGGCTGCGGGCGGACAGGTTCGGCTGATAGCCGAGCTCAGCGAGCGCTGCCTCGACGCGCGCCTTCGTCTCGGGGCGGATGCCCGGGTAGCCCGTGAGGAAGCGGCTGACGGTCTGGTGCGACACGCCGGCCGCCTGCGCGACGTCGTAGATCGTCGCTGCGCGCGCCGACGACGCGGGCGCCCCCAGTTGCGGTTGGGTCTCTTTGCTCACGATTCCCGATTGTCCCTTGACAACTCGATGTTATCGCAAACATACTAGCTCCGCCCTGATGTTTCCGAAAACATCCACCCCGCTCTCGACGACAACGGAGTCCCTGATGCACCTCGACCGATCCGGCATCCTCTTCGGCGCCGCGTACTACGCGGAGTACCACCAGAGCGACCGTGTCGATCAAGACCTCGACCTGATGAAGCAGGCCGGGTTCACGGTCATCCGGGTGGGCGAGTCGGTGTGGTCGACGTGGGAGCCGCGCGACGGCGAGTTCGATCTGGAGTGGCTGCAGCCGGTGCTCGACGGCGCGCACGCCCGTGGCATCTCCGTGGTGCTCGGCACCCCGACGTACGCCGTTCCGCCGTGGCTGCAGACCGCGTACCCCGAGATCGCCGCCGACGTCCGCACCGGCGAGCCGATGCCCTGGGGTGCCCGCCAGGAGGTCGACTACTCGCACCCGGCCTTCCGCTTCCACGCCGAGCGCGTCATCCGCGCCGTCGTCGGCAGATACGCGTCGCACCCGGCGGTCATCGGCTACCAAGTCGACAACGAGCCCGGCATGGTGCTCTTCCACAACCGCGGCTCGTTCCAGCGGTTCGTGCGGCGGCTCGCGGCCCGGTATGGCGACGTCGAGACGCTCAACCGCGAGTGGGGGCTCACCTACTGGTCGCACCGTCTGTCGGACTGGTCCGACCTGTGGACGCCCGACGGCAACTCGCTGCCGCAGTACGACCTCGCGTGGCGCCGCTACCAGGCCGAGCTCACGACGGAGTTCATCGCCTGGCAGGCCGAGATCGTGCGCGAGTACTCGACCCCCGAGCAGTTCGTGACGACGTGCATCGCGTACCCGCGCCCGGCGCTCGACGACGAGAAGCTCGTCGAGGCGCTCGACGTCACGGCGGGCAACCCGTACTACGCGATGCAGGACCACCTCGACGCGACGAAGGATCTGGCCCCGGTCACGCCGTGGACGACGAGCGGCGTCCCCGCGATGTTCCGCCAGGCCGACCGGCTGTTCTCGTCGAACCAGGCCCGCTTCCTCGTCACCGAGACCGACGCGCAGTCCATCGGCGGGTCGGAGTTCAACCTGCCTCCCTATCCCGGGCAGCTGGCGCAGGCGGCGTTCGCGTTCGTCTCGCGCGGCGCGGCGATGATCGAGTACTGGCACTGGCACACGCTGCCGTACGGCACGGAGACCTACTGGGGAGGCATCCTTCCCCACAGTCTCGAGCCGGGCCGCGTCTACCGTGAGCTCGCGGGCGTCGGCGCGGATCTCGCCGCCATCGGCGACCTCCTCGACGGCTTCGAGCCCGATGCCGACGTGGCGATCCTGTGGTCGAACGACTCGCGCTTCGCCCTGGAGTTCTTCCCCACCTTCCCCACGGAGACGGGCCAGCCGGATCGCACCAGCTACACGCGCATCTTCGATGCCTACTACCGCGGAGTCATCGACGGCGGCGCGCAGGCGCGGGTGCTGCACCCCGATCAGGCGCTCTCCTGGGGCGCGAAGGATCTGGCCGCACGGTTCCCCGTGCTGATCGCCGCCGGCTTCTACGTCGCGACCGACGCCCAGCTCGACCTGCTGCGCGAGTACGCCGCCGCCGGCGGCCACCTCATCGTCGGCATCCGCACCGGTTACGGCGACGAGGAGGCACGGGCGCGGGTCAGCGTGGCTCCGGCACGGCTGACGGATGCCGCGGGCGTCAGCTACGAGGAGTTCTCGAACCTGCGCGACCCGCTGCCGGTCACGTCCGAGCAAGGCCTCGCCCTGACCGGCGGCGCCGCGGCGACCCTGTGGGCGGACGGGCTCCTCGCGTCCGATGCCGACACCCTCGTGCGCTACGTGCACCCGCGCTTCGGCGACTTCGCGGCGGTGACGAGCCGGGAGCACGGCGACGGACGCATCACCGTCGTCGGCACCGTCCCCTCCGCCGAACTGGCGGCCGATCTCGTGCGCTGGGCCGCACCGGCGACCGTCGCCGACGCGATCGCGCCGGAGCGCGCGCTGCCGGTCACGGTGAGCTCAGGCTCGCTGCCGGACAGCCGCCGCGCCTGGTTCGTCTTCAACTGGAGCGGCGAGCCGCAGGCGTTCACGCCCGCCGTCGACCTCGCGGACGCCGTCACGGCGGAGGAGCTCTCCGCCGGCACCGAGATCTCCCTTCCGGCGTGGTCGACACGCTGTCTCGTCGGAAGGTGAGCACCCAAGGGGTCACGCGACCCCACCGAGAAGAAAGAGCAATCATGAAGAAGGCACGCAGAACAGCAGCGACGCTGACCGTCGGCGCGGCCACGGTCGCGGTGCTCCTCACGGGGTGCGCCCCGAGCGGCAACGACGGCGGCGGCGCGCAGGGCCCGATCACGCAGGATCAGATCGACGAGGCGATGAGCACCCCGACGGAGCTCACCTTCTGGACCTGGGTTCCCGACATCCAGAACGAGGTCGATCTCTTCGAGAAGAAGTACCCCGACATCTCGGTGAAGGTCGAGAACGTCGGCCAGGGCCTGCCCCACTACCAGAAGCTCCGCAGCGCGATCGAAGCGGGCGAGGGTGCCCCGGATGTCGCGCAGATCGAGTACCAGTACATCCCGTCGTTCGTGCTTCCCGAGTCGCTCCTCGACCTCACCCCGTACGGCGCGGACGACCTCGCCGACGACTACGTCGGATGGGCGTGGAACCAGGTGTCGCCGGGCGACGAGGTGTGGGCGATCCCGCAGGACGTCGGCCCGATGGGCAACCTGTACCGCGAGGACATCCTCTCGGCGGCGGGCATCACCGAGGCCCCGGCCACGTGGGACGACTACGCGACCGCCGCGAAGGCCGTCAAAGACAGCACGGGCTCGTACATCTCCAACCTCGGCGCGACGCAGGCCGGGCAGATGATCGGGTTCTTCTGGCAGGCGGGCGTCAAGCCGTTCGGCTACGACGGCAAGGAGACCGTGACGATCGACGTCAACAGTGACGAGGCGAAGAAGGTCGCCGACTACTGGACCGGCCTGATCCAGGACGACCTCATCTCGACGGACGTCGACTTCAACGACAACTGGTACCAGGGCCTGGCCAGCGGCAAGTACGCCGGATGGCTGACGGCCGCGTGGGGTCCGATCTTCCTCCAGGGCACCGCCAAGGACACGTCGGGGCTGTGGCGCGCCGCGCCGCTGCCGCAGTGGAACGCCGGTGACGAGGTCTCGGGCAACTGGGGCGGATCGTCGGATGCCGTGCTGGCGTCGAGCAAGAACCCGATCGCCGCGTACGAGCTCGCGAAGTTCATCAACAACGACCAGGAGTCGGCGATGATGCTCGCGACCGAGCAGTTCCTCTACCCGCCGCAGGTGTCGGTGCTCGAGGACCCGGCCTTCGTCGACCAGGAGTCGGAGTTCTACGGCGGCCAGCAGGTCAACAAGCTGTTCGCGGAGATCTCCACGACGGTCGACACCGACTTCCAGTGGCTCCCCTTCATGGACTACGTGTACTCCACCTATGAAGAGACCATGGGCGCGGTGATCGCGGAGAAGGGCGACATCAGCGGCGCCCTCGACGCCTGGCAGGACCAGCTCGTCACCTACGCAGAGGACCAGGGCTTCACCGTCAAGTGAGCCCGAAGGGTGCCCGCCTGCCCTGCGCGGGCACCCTTCGCCTCGGCCGATCGCACCGCAGCCGTGACGCGATCGGGCGGTCCGCAGCATCCATTCGAAAGGAGACTCCCGTGGCGAACTCAACAGCATTGCCGGCCGCTCGTCCCGCAGCGCCCGCGAAGAAGCGGCGCACCAGCCCCACCAAGCGCAAGCAGTACCGCGCCGCCTACCTGTTCCTGCTGCCCTTCTTCATCGTGTTCATCACGATGCTCGTCATCCCGCTCGTCTACGCGGGGTACCTGAGCCTCTTCGAGAGCAAGCTCATCGGCGGCGAGGTGTTCGCGGGCCTGAACAACTACGTCCGTGCGCTGACCGACCCGCAGTTCTGGGGCGGCCTCGGCAGGGTGGCGCTGTTCTTCGTCGTGCAGGTGCCGATCATGCTCGGCCTCGCCCTGTTCTTCGCGCTCGCGCTCGACACGTTCCTGGCACGGGGATCGAAAGGCATCCGCCTGCTCATCTTCATGCCGTACGCCGTTCCGGCGGTCGTGGCGACGCTGATGTGGGGCTACCTGTACGGTCCGGACTTCGGTCCGATCGCCCAGATGGCGCGGGCCCTCGGATTCGGCACCCCCGACTTCCTCTCACCGGGGAACATCCTCGGCTCGATGATGAACATCGTCACGTGGGAGTTCGTGGGCTACAACATGATCATCATGTACGCGGCCCTGCGTGCGATCCCGGGGGAGCTCTATGAAGCGGCCGAGATCGACGGGGCGGGCCAGTTCCGGCTGGCGTGGAGCATCAAGATCCCCGCCATCCGCCCGGCGATCCTGCTGACCGTGATCTTTTCGGTGATCGGCTCGTTCCAGCTGTTCGCGGAGCCGAATCTGCTGAACATCATCGCCCCCGACGCGATCACCATGGGCTTCACGCCGAACTACTACGCGTTCAATGTCGCCTTCATCAACCAGGAGCTGAACTACGGTGCGGCTCTCGCGTTCCTGCTCGGAATCGTGATCGCGATCATCTCGTACTTCGTGCAGCTCGGATCCGAACGATCCGCGCGCCGTGAGCGGAAGGGGCTCGCATGACCTCCACCGAGACCCGCACGCTGGTCACCGGGAAGCGGCTCGACAATGCGAAGGCGTCGTACTCCCGCACCCGCCGGCGCAGCTGGCTGCTGACGGTCCTGCTGTGGCTGTGCGTGCTGTACTTCGTGCTGCCGCTGTGGTGGCTGTTCGTGTCGTCGACGAAGGACAACTCCGCGCTGTTCTCCACTTTCGGGCTGTGGTTCGGCGGCGAGCTGTCGCTGTGGGACAACCTGCAGACACTGTTCACGATCCGCGGCGGCCTGTTCACCCGCTGGCTGATCAATACGGTGGTGTACTCCGTGACCGCGGCGGTCGGCGCCACGCTGCTGTCGGCGATGGCGGGCTATGCCTTCGCGAAGTACGAGTTCCCCGGCAAGAAGGTGCTCTTCAGCGCGACCCTCGGCGCGATCATGATCCCGCTGACGGCTCTCGCCCTGCCGACGTACCTGCTGTTCGCGCGAGCCGGGCTGACCGACACCCCGTGGGCCATCATCATCCCTTCGCTCGTCAGTCCGTTCGGGGTGTACCTGATGCGGGTGTATGCGGCCGACGCGATCCCCGACACGCTCATCGAGTCTGCGCGCGTCGATGGGGCGGGCGAGTTCCGCACGTTCTGGCAAGTCGGCTTCCGGCTGCTCGGGCCGGGGCTCGTGACGGTGTTCCTCTTCTCGCTCGTCGCGACGTGGAACAACTACTTCCTGCCCCTGGTCATGCTGAACTCGTCCGAGCTGTATCCGATCACCGTCGGCCTCGCCCAGCTCCAGGCGGCGGCGTCCGCGGGCGGCGGCACGCAGGCGCTGTTCTCGACCGTGATCACCGGCTCGTTCGTGTCGATCCTGCCGCTGATCGTCGCGTTCCTGTTCCTGCAGCGGTACTGGCAGTCGGGCCTCGCCACGGGAAGTGTGAAGGGTTGAGCGCTCCGCCCGTAGGGTGGGCACATGAGGCAACCGTCGTATGCGAAGGGCATGGCGCGGCGCGACGAGATGCTCGCGGCGGCGATGCACGCCATCGCGGGGGCCGGTTTCCGGCGGCTCAGCCTGCGCGAGATCGCGCGCGAGAGCGGTGTCGAGGCCGCGCACCTCGTCTACTACTTCGGCTCGCGCGACGGACTGCTCCAGGCTGTCATCGAGAGATGGGATGCTGACACCCAGGCTGCGCGTGCCGTCGACGCCGTGCCCGACCGGCCCCTCGACTTCCTCGTCGAGCATGTGCGCCTCAATCTGTACGTGCCCGGGTTCGTGCACCTGCTGCACTCGTTCGCCGCCGAGGCCGTCGCGCCCGACCACGAGGCGCACGCGTTCTTCCGCGAGCGCTACGAGCGCGTCGCGCAGCAGATCGCGGAGGCGATCACCGTGGAGCAGGATGCCGGCTTCATCCCGGCCGACCTCGATCCCGCGGACGAGGCGCAGCGGCTCATCGCCGTGTCGGACGGCGTGCAGCTGCAGGCGCTGCTCGACGAGCGGATCGATGCCGTCGCCCTGCTCGCGGGCGCCGTCGAGGCGCTGCGATCGCTGGCCGACGACCCGGCTGTGCGGTTGAGCGACGAGTCCGTGCCGCAGCTGGCCTCGCTCCGCAAGGGCATCGCCGCGTCCACGTGACCCACCGCCCGAACGGTGCGCACAGAACCGCGGAGTCGACAACGCACACGACGGCCCCAGCGCGATGTCGCGCCGGGGCCGTCGTGCCGCTGATCAGTTCGCAGGGGAGAACCCGAACAGCGACGGATAGGAGTTGGTCGGCCACATCGCCACGGCCGTGCCGTTGTCGTGCGCGAAGCTGCCCTGCTTGCGGTACCACGGCGCGAACCACGCCTGGTGCGTGATGTAGGCGTTGAGGTCCTTCGTCGCCTGTTCCGCCTCTTCCGGCGTGCCCAGCTGGATGGTCGAGATGTAGTCGTCGACCTGCGGGTCCTGAGAGTGGAAGGGGTTGAACGTGGCCTCGGGAGCGATCATGAAGTTGATCAGCTGCCAGTCCGGGTTCTGCTCGAGTGACATCCAGGTGGCCGGGTACTTCGGGGCGAGCATGTCGGTGATGAAGTTGCCGGTGCCGGGGTCGGTGTAGTCGACCGTGATCCCGATGTCCGCCAGCTGCTGCGCGACGAGGTCGAAGGTCGTCTGAAACGCTGGAGTCGACATCATGGCGAGGGTGAAGCCGTCGGGGTAGCCCGCTTCGGCGAGGAGTTCCTTGGCGCCCGCGGGGTCGTATTCGTAAGTGCTGTCGAGGGCCTCGTCGTAGCCGACCGATGTCGCCGGGAACACCTGCTCCGTGAGGGTTCCGTAGCCGGCCTGCAAGACGTCCAGCAGTGCCTCCCGGTCGAAGGCCATGTTGATGGCCTGCCGCACCCTCACGTCGGCGAGCTCCGGTGCCATCGCGCCGGACCGATCGAGCAGGATGAGGCCGTGGAAGTCGAGCTCGTTGGAGGCGACCTCCCAGCCCGACGCCGACACCTCGTCGATCGCATCGTTGTTGACCAGCGGCAGCCCGTTGGCTTCGCCGGCCTTCATCGCGTTGAGGGCGGCAGTCGGATCGTCGATGACGTTGATGGTCAGGTTGTCGTAGTGGACGGCGTCGGGGTTCCAGTAGTCCGGATTCGCCGTGTAGACGTAGGTCGTTCCCGTGACGGACGCCGCGCTGTCGAGCACATACGGGCCCGAACCGACCGGGGAGGTCGCCGACGAAGGGTCGTCGAAACTGGACGGGGCCTGGATCAGGCCGGGTGCGATCGACAGCAGATTGATGAGGGAGGGGTCGGGTGCGGGCTGGGTGATGGTGACCGTCGTCGCGTCGACGGCTTCGAACTCCTTGCCGGCGAAGGTCGCCGCCTGCGGTGCCGTCCCGTCACGGAAGCGCTCGAGGCTGGCGACGACGGCGTCGGCATCCAGTGCGGTGCCGTCGCTGAACTCGACGTCGTCGCGCAGGGTGAGTGTGAGCACCGTGCTGTCGTCGTTGTACTCCCAGTCCGTCGCCAGCCAGGGGATGATCTCTCCGGCGGCGTCCTTCTGAAGCAGCGTGTCGAACACCGCCTGGAAGAACACGCTGCGGTTGCCGTACTCGGCGCCCTGGCCGACGTCGTAGCTCGTGGGTGACGCGATCGCGATCAGCGTGAGTCTCTCTGCGCGCCCCGAGTCGCTCGTGCCCCCGCCGGCGCCCTCCCCGCCGGCGCAGCCGGCGAGGGTGAGCGAAGCGACGATCGCGAGGGCTGCTGTGGCCTTCCAACGGAACATCCTTGGTCCCTTCTCGTGGAGGTGATCCGCCAGTGGATCGCCATGGCCGGAGAAGCTATCAGCATGTTTTGAACATTGTCAAAGATTACTTCCTTGGTTGTCGAGAAATCTTTTACGATGCTAAAGTCATCGCGTCGCCGATGACCGAAGGAGTATCGATGCTGCCCAGATCCCTGCCCGAACCGGAGCTGTTCCTTCCCGAGAGGGGCGAACCGGCGCTGCGCTGGGGCGTCCTCGGTGCCGGCTGGATCGCGGGGTTCTTCGTCGACGCCGTGCAGAAGCACACCGCGCAGAACGTGGTCGCCGTCGCCGCGCGCGCCCAGGCCAAGGCCGAGAGCTTCGCCCAGGCGCACAGCATCCCGACCGCTCATTCGAGCGTCGACGCGCTCCTCGCCGATCCGGGCGTCGACGTGATCTACGTCGCGGCACCGCAGAGCGAGCACCTGTCGCTCGGACTGCGCGCGATCGCCGCCGGCAAGCACGTGCTCATGGAGAAGCCGCTCGCGACGAGCGCCGCCGACGCGCAGCAGCTGGTCGACGCGGCGCGTGCCGCCGGCGTCTTCCTCATGGAGGCGATGTGGACGCGGTATCTGCCGCAGACACGGATGATCCGTCGCGTCATCGACGAGGGGATCATCGGCGATGTCCGCAGCGTCATCGCCGACCACGGCCAGCCGCTCGCCGACGACCCGGATCACCGGCTGCTGCTGCCGGGCACCGGGGGCGGTGCGCTGCTGGATCTCGGCATCTACCCGATCCAGCTCGACTCGATGGTGCTGGGCGAGCCGTCGTCGATCACGGCCGTCGGTTCGCTGACCCCGTCGGGGGTGGACGCGACCTCGACCGTCGTGCTCGGCCACGGCGACGAGCAGTCCACGCTGATGACCTCGATCCTCACGCGCACGCCGACCGTCGCATCGATCTGCGGCACGGCCGCGCGGATCGACATCGACGGGCCGTTCCACATCCCGACCGCGATCACCCTGCGCTCGCACGATCTCTTCGAAGAGCCCGTCGTCTGGCGTGATCCGACCGGGGTGGGGCTCATGGACGGGCTGGCCTGGGAGGCGACTGCGCTCGCCCGCTACATCGGGGAAGGCCGGGCGGAGTCCCCGCTGCACACGCACGCCGAGACCGTGTCGATCCTCGCGACGATCGACGAGGCCCGCCGGCAGCTGGGGGCGCGCTGATGGCGTGGGCGCGCACGCTCGCCGACGGGCAGGTCGCCCGCGTCCACGTCTACGACGTGACGACGGGGGAGAGCACGGTGGTCCACGTCGACCGCGAGGTTCTCGTCGAGGCGCCGAACTGGACGGCCGGCGGCGACCTGATCCTCAACGGCGACGGGATCCTCTGGCGCATGCCCGCCGACGGCTCTGCCCCGCCGGCTGCGATGCCGATCGCGAAGCTGCCGGAGCTCAACAACGACCACGTGCTCGCACCTGACGGCGACACGATCTATGTGTCGGCGAACGACGGCCACCTCTACGCGGCGTCCCTCACGACCGGCGCGGTGCGGAAGGTGACGCCGGACGGCAGTCCGCATTGGCACTTCCTCCACGGCGTGAGCCCCGACGGCGAGCATCTGGCGTACGTGGCGCTGAACCCCGCGAACGGCTGGGACAGCGGCACCATCCGGGTGATCGATGCATCGGGGTCGTGGGATGCGGCGCTCACCGAAGGTCGCGGGCCCGACGACGGCTCGGAGTATGCGCCCGACGGCGAGTGGGTCTTCTTCAACACCGAGCGGTTCACCGAAGCTCCCGGGCACGCGCAGATCGCCCGCATCCGTCCGGATGGCACAGGGCTCGAGCAGCTGACGTTCGACGAACGGGTCAACTGGTTCCCGCACATCGATCCCACGGGCACCCGCGCGGTGTACCTCAGCTTTCCTGTCGGCACTGAGGGCCACCCCGCCGACCTGCCCGTACAGCTCCGGGTGGTCGATGACATCTCGCAGACGGATGCGTGGACCCGGGGTCGCGTCGCGGTCGAGCTGTTCGGTGGCCAGGGAACCATCAACGTCAACAGCTGGTCACCCGACGGCACCCGCTTCGCCTACGTGGACTACCCGATCGGAAGCGCCGGCCACGGCGAGGAGGAGGAGTGATGGATCAGGATCTCGTCACCGTGCTCGAAGCGGAAGAGACCGGGCTCGTCTGGGACGAGTTCGGCACGGATGAAGCGTGGCGCTTGGGCAGCGCGGTGCGCGCGCTCGCGGAGGAACGCGGGCACGGGGTGGCCATCGACATCCGCCGCGTCAACGGAATGATCCTGTTCCGCAGCGCGCTGCCCGGCGTCACCGTGGATCAGGAGGACTGGATCCGGCGCAAGAGCGCGGTCGTGTTCCGGTTCGAGACGAGCTCGGCGCTGTTCGCCGCGCGGATGGCGGCCGCAGGCTACGACCCCACCGCCGTCGGGTGGCTGGCGGCGAGCGACTACGCGGTGACCGGCGGCTCGGTGCCCATCCGGGTGCGCGGAGCCGGCGTCGTCGCCGCGCTGACACTGTCGGGGCTGTCGTCCGAGGAGGACCACGCGCTCGCCGTGGAGGGGATCCGCGCGACGCTCACCCGGTGACATCGCCAGCGGCTGAGCGCGGTGCGCGGCGGCGTCAGCGGATCGGGAAGTGGACGCTCACGAACCCGCCCCGCTGCTCGGCAGTCGCGGTCTCGTCGCGGTCGACGCGGAGAGGCCGAGCGTATCGGCGCTCGAGGTCCTCGACCCGGGTCTCCTCGACACTCCACCCCGCTGCGCCCAGCACCACGGCCGGGTCTGGCGGATCGGTGCGGGCGAGCAGCTCATCGAACGGGATGCCGGTGGCCAGTGCGAAGGTCTCGAGTCGCTCCCGCGTCTCCGGGGTGTCGGTCAGGGCCGGCGCGCGCTCGATCACGGCGCGCGAGCCCGGGGCCGACAGATCGATGATGTCGTCGAGCAGCGCCGACTGGTCGTGGGCGCTGAGGTAGGGGAGGAGTCCCTCGAGCACCCAGTGCGTCGGCTGGTCGGGCCGGAACCCGCTGCGCACGATGGCGGCGGCCCAGGGCGCCGTCACATCGGCCCCGAGAGCGGTGCGGTCCGCGGTCGGCGTCGCGGCCGCAGCATCCATCGTCCTCTCGACGAAGTCGACGACCTCCGGCGAGTCGAGCTCGAAGACGCGCGTTCCCGCCGGCCAGGCGAGGCGCCACGAGCGGGTGTCGAGCCCACTGCCGAGGATGGCGACCTGCCGCAGCCCGCCGGCGAGCAGCTCGTCGTCGATGAACCGCGTGCGCATGCCGATGTACATCGCGCCGAGGAGCATCGAGTGCTCGACCGCGGCGGCATCCTCGGGGCGCTCGGGCCAGCGCTCGGGGAACGGCACGGCGACGCCGGATTCGCGGACGAGCGCCGCAGCCCACGGGTCGACGATGAGCGGGTCGGGGCGATCGGTCTCGAGGGCGCGCGCCGCAGCGACGGCTACGGCGGTGACTCCCACACCTTCAACGGGCATGGCGTCCATCCTTGCTGGCGCGATCGGCGGAGCCGGTCGGATTCGCTACCGGCGCAACGTCCCGCCGGAGCCGGACCTCACGCGGGCGGCGCTGCCGTCGAGCCCCGAACGATCAGCTGCGAGTTGAGCACCGCGGCTTCCTCGGGTGGGGTGCCGGCCATCGCCTGCAGCAGGAGGTCGACGGCGAGGGCCCCGCTTCTGCCGATCGGCATCCGCACCGTGGTCAGACCCGGCGTCACGGCACCTGCCATCTCGATGTCGTCGATGCCGACGATGCTGATGTCGTCGGGACACGAACGGCCTAGGTCCGACATGCCGGCTTCGACCCCGAGCGCCACGAGGTCGTTGTACGCGATCACCGCGGTGGCGCCGCTCGCAGCCGCAGGTGCCGCCGCAGCGCGTCCGCCCTGAATGGACGCGGCGTGGTGGCTGAGCCGGGTGAGACGGATGCCGAAGCTCTCGCACGCCCGCGCGACCGTGTCCGATCGCCGGCTGTCGGCCCACGAGCCGAGGGGCCCGGCGGCGTAGGCGATGTGCCGGTGGCCGAGTGCGGCCAGATGCTCGACCGCCTGGCGAGGCCCGTGCTCGGCGTCCATCAGCACGCACGGAGCGCCCTCGAGAAGCCGGTTGATCACGACGTACGGCGTCTCGCCGACGAGGGCCAGCACCTCTTCGTCGGGCAGGCGAGGGGAGCACAGCAGCATGCCGTCGAGCTTGCGCGCGCGCTCGATCTGCTCGCGCTCGCGCCGGAGGTCCTCGTCCGCGTCGAAGAGCACGATCCGATGACGGCCGTGCCACGCCTGACCCTCGATCGCCTTGAGCAGGGTGGCGTATACGGGGTTCGCCACGTCGGGGACGATGACGCCGATCGTGCGCGTGGCCGTTGCGGCCTGCGTATTCGCGTACCCGAGGTCGCTTGCGGCGCGGAGCACGCGATCCCGCGTCGCGACCGCCAGCCGGTCGGGCTCTCCGAACGCGCGCGAGGCCGTCGCGACCGACACGCCCGCGCGTCGCGCCACGTCGGTCAATGTCGCCGTCATCCCGCGTTCCGATCTCGAGCCCAGCCAGCGCTTCCATCATGGCTCATGCCGATGTGATGCAACGCCTTGACAAACATTGTACAAACCGTGCACACTCTTTTCCATGACGATCACCGAGGATCCCTCGACTCGACGGACGAGCGCACACGCAGGAGCGACGGCATGACCGCCGCCCGGCTCGGCCGGAGCTTCGCCACGACGGTCGCCGTTCCCGACGCGCCCCGCTCGGCGGGAATCCTCCACCTCGGTCTCGGCAACTTCCACCGCGCGCACCAGGCCGTGTACACCGCTGCTGCGCTCGCCGCGGGAAGCGGCGATGATTGGGGGATCGTGGGAGTCGCGTCGCGCTCCCGGTCGGTCGTCGACGCGATGCGCGCGCAGGACATGCTCTACTCCGTCGCCGAGATCTCGCCGGCGGGAACCCGACTCGCTGTTCCCGCCGTCCACACCGACGCCTTCGTCGCCGCGGATGAGCCCGACCGGGTCGTGCAGGCCATCGCCGATCCGGCGATCCGCATCGTCACCCTCACCGTGACCGAGAACGGCTACAGCTACTCGCCCGCGACCGGCCACCTCGACATCGCCGACCCGGTCATCGCCGCCGACTTGCGGGGCGGCAGCCCGGCCTCGACGATCGGTCAGCTCGCACGCGGCATCCAGCGGCGGGCCGCAGCATCCGGTGCTCCGCTCACCGTGCTCAGCTGCGACAACCTGGCGGCCAACGGATCGCACACCCGCCGGCTCGTGCGCGAGTTCCTGCAGAGCCTGCCCGGAGTCGAAGGGGCCGAGGCGCTCGCGTTCCTCGACGAGCGCGTGTCGTTCCCGTCGAGCATGGTCGATCGCATCGTCCCGTCGACGACTCCTGAGCTGCGGACGCGCGTGTCCGGCCTGCTGGGTGCGCGCGACGAGATCCCCGTCCCCGCGGAACCCTTCACGATGTGGGCGATCGAGGACGACTTCCGCGCCGGCCGCCCGGCGTGGGAGGCCGGGGGAGCCGTGTTCACCGACGAGGTCGGCCGCTACGAGCAGATGAAGGTGCGGCTGCTCAACGGCACCCACTCGCTCATCGCCTACCTCGGCGCGCTCCGCGGGGTCGAGACCATCCCCGAGGCGATCGGCCTCGCCGACATCGACGCCGCCGCGCGGATCGTCCTCGCGGACGAGTACGCGCCGTCGATCGAGATGCCGACGGGCGTCGACTTCGACGACTACCAGCGTGAGCTGTTCGAGCGCTGGGGCAACACCGCTCTCGGCCACCGCACGACGCAGGTCGGCACCGATGGCTCGGTGAAGCTCCGCCAGCGCATCCCCGAGCCCGCCGTGCAGGCGCTCGACAACGGGGCGATGCCGCACCTGATCGCGCTCACGGTCGCCTCGTACCTGTCGTGCTTCGCTCCGCTTCCGGGCTTCCAGCCGGGTCGGTTCGCGGATGCGATGACGGATGCTGCGCGCCCGCGACTCGCCGAGGCCGCAGCGGGCGCGCGCAACGGGGCGGGCATCGCCAACGCCGCGATCTCGGGGCTGCAGCTGTTCGGCGAGGAGCTCGCGGGTCGTTCCGCGTTCATCGCGCGGGTGGGAGAGCTCATCGACACGATCACCGCGGGTGGCGTGGAGGCGGCGGTGGCCGACAGCGTGGCCGCCGCGCAGGCCGACGCATCCGGCATCCGTCACGAGGTCTCGGCTTGACCGCGGCACAGCACCAGGAAGGAGCCGCCATGAAGGCGCTCGCGATCCACGGCAAGGAAGACATCCGCTGGGAGGACCGACCGCTTCCCGAACCCGGCGAGGGTGAGGTGCGCCTGCGCGTCAGGTTCGTCGGCATCTGCGGGTCGGACCTGCACTACTACTTCCACGGCGTCAACGGCGAGTACGCGATCAAGGAGCCGCTCATCCCGGGGCATGAGCTGTCGGCCGTGGTCGACCTCGACCCGTCCGGCCGTCTCGAGCCGGGAACCCCGGTCACGGTGCACCCGGCGCGCTACGGCGCGTCGGTCCCGGGACTCGAGGACCACCCGCACCTGCGACCCGGTGGCGACTACTTCGGCAGCGCCGCGACCACGCCGCACCGTCAGGGCGGCGCCGCCGAGTACCTCGTCGTCGAGGAGCACATGATCCGCGTGCTGCCCGAGACGCTGCCGCTCGAGCGTGCGGCCCTGGCGGAGCCGCTCGCCGTGGCGCTGCACGCCGTCAACCTCGCCGGCGACATCACGGGCAAGCGCGTGCTCGTCATCGGCGCGGGTCCGATCGGGCTTCTCGTGGTCGCCGCGGCGGCGCACGCCGGGGCCGCTGTCATCGGCGCGAGCGACGTGCGCACCGAGCCGCTCGACCGCGCCGCAGCGCTCGGGGCGAGCGAGCTGGTGCTCGTCGGCCGCGACACGATCGCCGACGAATCGTACGACGTCGTGTTCGAGTGCTCCGGCGTCGCCGTCTCGCTGACGCAGTCGGTACGCGCCGCGCGCCGTACCGGAACGATCGTCCAGGTCGGCATGCTCCCGAACACCGAGATCGGCGTGAACCTGGCGCCGATGCTCGCGAAGGAGCTCACGGTGCGCGGGGCGTTCCGCTTCTCCACCGAGATCGACGACGCCGTGGCGATGCTCGCCGAATCCGACGCGCTCGATGCCGTCGTCTCGCACACGATCGAGGCATCCCGTGCCGTCGAGGCGTTCTCGGTCGCGCGCGACTCGTCCGCGTCGGCCAAGGTCCTCCTCGAACTCTGACTTCTCACCCCCCTCCACCGCTCACTCATCTACGAAGGAGTACTCATGAGCACCCCCCAGGTCCCCGGCGTCGACGCACCCGCGCCGCCGCCCACCGTCACCCGCTCGACGGGCGACCTCGTCCGCGCCGCCGTCTCCGGCTGGCTCGGCACCGCGCTGGAGTTCATGGACTTCCAGCTGTACTCGCTGGCCGCGGCCCTGGTCTTCAGCCAGCTCTTCTTCGCCGGCGAGGAGCCCGGCATGGCCGTCGTGCTCGCCATGGCCACCTATGGCGTCGGCTACCTCGCCCGTCCGCTCGGCGCGTGGTACTTCGGGCGCATGGGCGACAAGATCGGCCGCCGCAAGGTGCTGTTCTACACGATCCTGCTCATGGGCCTGGCGACCACGCTGATCGGCTTCCTGCCGACGTACGAGACAGCCGGCATCATCGCGCCGATCATGCTGGTGCTGCTGCGTCTCGCGCAGGGCTTCGGCGCGGGCGCCGAGATCTCGGGTGCGGGTGTCATGCTCGCCGAGTACGCGCCGGCCAAGCGCCGCGGCATCATCGCCTCGCTCGTCGCACTCGGCACCAACTGCGGGACGCTCTTCGCGTCCGCGATCTGGGCGATCCTGCTGGCCGTGATGGTCGAAGAGGACGTCCTGGCCTGGGGCTGGCGCATCCCGTTCATCGCCTCCGCCGTGATCATGGTGTTCGCCGTCTGGGTGCGCCTGAACCTCAAGGAGAGCCCGGTCTTCGAGGAGCGCACCGACGTCGTCGACGGCCAGGCGCTGTCGCGCGACGAGATGGTCGACCTCGCGACGCAGACCAACGACATCCGCACGCTCGAGTCGCTGCAGCGCAAGCCGATCAAGGCGACGCTCGTCTCGTTCTTCCTGCGCTTCGGGCAGGCCGGCAACTCGGGTCTCATCCAGACGTACCTGATCTCGTTCATCACGATCACCCTCGCCGTGCAGAAGGGCGTCGGGCCCGAGATCGTCATCGTCTCGTCGCTCATCGGCTTCGCGACCATCCCGTTCGTCGGTTGGCTCGGCGACAAGTTCGGCCGCCGCCGGATGTACATCGTCATGACGTCGCTCGCGCTGGTGCTCATCGTCCCGACGATGCTCGCGATCAACACCAAGGAGGTCGCCTGGATCTTCGTCGGCTACGTCGTGATCCACAACGTCGCCGTCCTGGGCCTCGCCTCGATGGAGAACATCGCCATCCCCGAGATCTTCGGCTCGCGCAACCGCTACACGCTCACGGCCATCGTGCGCGAGATCGCTGCGATCATCGCGACCGGCATCGGACCCGTGCTGGCCGCCGCCTGGGTGGCCGCGACCACGGGCAGCATCATCCCGGTGATCGTGCTCCTCGCGCTGTACACCCTGTCGGCGCTCATCGCGGCGGTCGTCGCGCCCGAGTGGACCGGTCGCGACCTGACCGATCCGCGTCCGGCGATGTAGTCCTCGCGGACACCCGATCCGAACCCTGGTGCGGCCGCCGTCCGCGGCGGCCGCACCGACACTTCCTAGGAGACACAGATGGCGATCGAGAACGTCACCGTCAACATCACCAGCCCCGGTCGCAACTTCGTGACGCTCAAGATCGTGACCTCCGACGGCATCGTCGGGTGGGGCGACGCCACCCTGAACGGCCGCGAGCTGTCGGTCGCCTCGTACCTCGCGGACCACGTCGCCTCGATGCTCATCGGGCGCGACGAGGATCGCATCGAGGACACGTGGCAGTACCTCTACCGGGGTCCGTACTGGCGTCGAGGCCCCGTGACGATGGCGGCCATCGCCGCGGTCGACATGGCCTTATGGGACATCAAGGCGAAGAAGGCCGGGATGCCGCTGTACCAGCTCCTCGGCGGTGCCAGCCGCTCGGGCATCCGTGTCTACGCCCATGCCTCGGGCACCGACTACCAGGCTCTCGCGAACGCGATCACCGGGTACGAGGAGCTCGGCTTCACCGCGGTCCGCGTGCAGACGGGTGTGCCCGGCCTCGGCCAGATCTACGGCGTCTCGTCGGCCGGTCCGGGCGTCCGCTACGACTACGAGCCCGCCAAGCGCGCCGCCGACGGCCGGCCGAGCGAGGAGACGTGGGACACCCGCACCTATCTCTCGCACATGCCCGACGTGTTCGCCAAGATCCGTGAGGACTTCGGCGCCGGCCTGCGCATCCTGCACGACGGACACCACCGGATGTCGCCCATCGAGGCGGCGCGGTTCGCCAAAGACATCGAGCCCTACGACCTCTTCTGGCTCGAGGACTGCACGCCGGGGGAGGACCAGTCGGCGCTGCGTCTGGTGCGCCAGCACTCCACGACGCCGCTCGCCATCGGCGAGGTCTTCAACACCGTGTTCGACTACCAGACGCTCATCACCGAGCGGCTCATCGACTACGTGCGCTCGGCGGTCACGCACACCGGCGGCATCACGGCGATGAAGAAGCTGCTGGACTTCGCGGCGATCTACGGCATCAAGTCGGGCATCCACGGCCCCACCGACATCTCGCCCGTCGGCATGGCCGCGGCCCTTCACCTCGACCTCGCGATCCACAACTTCGGGATCCAGGAGTACATGCCGCACAACGAGCAGACGCTCGAGGTGTTCCAGACGTCGTTCACGTTCGACCGCGGCTTCCTGCACCCGGGCGAAACGCCGGGCCTCGGGGTCGAGCTCGACGAGGACGCCGCCGCGGCATTCGAGTACACGAAGGCCTACCTCCCGGTGAACCGCCTGCTCGACGGGACCGTCCATGACTGGTGAGACCGCGCCCGGGCGCCTCGCGCTGCCCGAGCGCACGGTCGCCGCGCGCCTCGTCGTCGTCGCACGCGCCGCGCGTGCGGAGGACTACGACGGCGTGCTCGACGTGCTGGTCGAGGCCGGTATCCGCAGCGTCGAGCTGACGCTCACGACCCCCGGCACGTTCGACCGGTGGGCGGCGCTGCGCGAGCGGTACGAGAGCGTGCTCGATCTCGGGATCGGCACGGTGACGAACGCGCGCGACCTCGCCCGGGCCATCGACGCCGGGGCCGCGTACGTGGTCACGCCGATCACGGACCCCGCGCTGGTCGCGCAGGCGACGGATGCCGGCCTGCCGATCGTTCCCGGAGGGCTCACGCCCACCGAGCTGTTCTCGTCGTGGTCGGCCGGCGCTTCCGCGGTGAAGATCTTCCCCTCGGGCGTGGTGGGTCCCTCGTATCTCACGGACCTGCGCGGGCCGTTCCCCGACATCGTCGCGATGCCGTCGGGTGGCGTCGACCTCGACGGCGCGGCCGCGTGGCTGAAGGCCGGCGCCGTCGCCGCGAGCGTCGGCGGTCCGCTGCTGGGCGACGCGTTCCGCGGGGGCGACCTCGCAGCCCTCCGCGACCGTGCGAAGGCGTTCGTCGACGTCTGCGCGGAGGCGGGCGACCGATGACCGACGCACGCCCTGGGCGACCCGTCGTCACGCTCGGCGAGACGATGGCCCTCGTGCGCACGACCGAGCTCGGATCGCTGCGTCACGCGTCGGGCCTGGCGCTCGGCATCGGCGGGGCCGAGAGCAACGTCGCCATCGGGCTGGGCCGCCTCGGCGTCTCGGCGTCGTGGCTGGGCCGCGTCGGCGACGACTCGCTCGGCGCGCGCGTCGTGCGCGAGATCCGCGCCGAGGGACTCGATGTGCGCGGCATCGTCGACGCCGGCGCGCCGACGGGGCTCATGGTGAAGGAGCGGCCGTCCGCCTCCTCGACGGCCGTGCACTACTACCGCTCGGGCTCGGCCGGGTCGCGGCTGAGTCCCGAAGACCTTCCGGCCGGCTGGGTCGAGGAGGCGGCGCTGCTGCACGTCACGGGCATCACGCCGCTGCTGTCGGAGTCGGCGCGCGCGAGCGTGCGCGGCGCCGTCGATCGGGCGCGGGCCGGCGGCGTGGCGGTGAGCTTCGACGTCAACTACCGTTCGGCGCTGGCGAGCCCCGAGGCCGCCGGCCCGGTCTTCCGTGAGATCGCCGAGCACGCCGGGGTCGTGTTCGGCGGCGTGGAGGAGCTCGGCCTGCTGTTCCCGCAGACGGACGCCGAGACCGCCGCGCGCCGCTTGCTCGAGGCCGGGTGCACCGAAGTCGTGCTGAAGCGCGGCGCCGAGGGCGCTACCGTCTACACCATCACGGGCGCTGTCGAGTCGCCGGGCTTCGTCGTCGACGTCGTCGACACGGTGGGCGCGGGCGACGCGTTCGTCGCCGGATACCTCAGCGCCACGCTCGACGGTCTCGACGTGCCGGAGCGGCTGCGACGCGCGAATGCGTGCGGCGCGCTCGCGTGCACCTCCCCGGGGGATTGGGAGTCCGCTCCGACGCTGCGCGACGTCGAGAGGTTCCTCTCGGGAGGCGACAGCGACCCCGTGCGTCGCTGATCCCGACGGGCGAGAGAGCCCGCGGCGGAGCCGCTCTACCGAAGCCGTCGGCATCGGCGCATCCTGGTCATGATCGTCATGACCGAGCCAGTCCCCGCGGACCGCAAGCGTCCGAGCATCTACGACGTCGCTGCGCGCGCCGGCGTGTCGCACATGACGGTCTCACGCGTGCTCAACGGGGCGGAGAGCATCAGACCCGAGACGAAGCGGCGCGTGCAGCTCGCGATCGACGAGCTGAACTACTCGCCCAGCGCCGCCGCCCGCAGCCTCGCGACCCGACGTGCGATGCGCATCGGCGTCCTGCTCGACACCCCCGCCGAGTTCGGACCGAACAGCACGCTGCTCACCCTGGAGGCGGCCGCCCGAGAGCACGGGTACACGGTGGCGACGTTCTCCCACACGGGTGCCGACGACGACATCCTCACGATGGGTGTCGCCGAGCTCCAGCGTCAGGGCATCGATGCGCTCTGCGTGGTCGCGCCCCGCGAGGGGACCCCGCGCGCGCTTCGAGAATCGGCCCTCGACATCCCCGTCGTCCTCCTCGGCGACGGCAGTGACGTCGACGGACTCATCAGCATCGACGCGGATCAGGAGCAGGGCGCGACCCTCGCGGTCGAGCACCTGCAGTCGCTGGGGCACCGCTCGATCGTGCACCTGACGGGTGCGCCCGACAGCCTTGCGGCCCGAGCCCGACGGCGCGCATGGCAGGCGGCGCTCGAGCGGGCGGGCGTGGAGCCGCGGTGGATCGAGGGCGACTGGAGCTCGGATGCCGGCTACCGGCTGGGCGTCAGCGCGGAGCTGATGGGCGACGCATCCGCCGTGTTCGCCGGCAACGACCGGATGGCCCTCGGTCTCGTCCATGGGCTCGCAGCGCGCGGCCGGAGCGTGCCTCATGAGGTCAGCGTCGTCGGATTCGACGACATGCCCGAAGCCGCGCACTTCCTTCCTCCCCTGACGACGGTGCGGCAGGACTTCTCAGGCCTCGCCCACGCCGCGGTGACGGCGATCCTCGGTGCCCTCGAGGGCGAGGAGACGCACCCGGCGCGGATTCCGGCGACCCTCGTCGTCCGCGAGTCGACCGCGCCCTTCACCGCGCGATGACCGTCGCCTGGTCGAGGCGGGGTCAGAGCCGGAGCACGCCGTCGGCCACCACGAGCCCGCTGCCCGACAGGTCGACGCGATCGCCGTCCACGGCGACCTCGAGGATGCTCGGCCTTCCCATCGCGTGGCCTTGCAGGATACGGATGCTGCCACCCGGCGCGAGACCGTCGCGCGAGAGCAGCGCGGCGAGAGGCCCGGCGGCTGTGCCCGTGGCGGGGTCTTCGACGATGCCCACGGTGGGGTTGAAGAACCGGCTGTAGGCGTCGGCGCCGTCCGCGCCGCTCTCCGTGGTGAAGACGTAGCAGCCCTCCGCGCCCACCCCGGCGAGCAGAGCCCGGAGCCGCGCCGGCTCCGGCGCCGCGGCGTCGACGTCGGCGCGCGTGCGGAGCCCGAGCATGAGGTGCTCGGCCCCCGTCCAGACGACCTCGGCAGGTCGGTCGGCGAGAACGGAGGGGGAGAGCCGGAGCGCCTCTGCGAAGTCCGCGTGTTCTGTCGTCGAGTGCAGGAACCGGGGTGCGGCCTGCCGCATCGTCACCCTCGACCGGCCACCGGAAGTGCGCGTGATCCACACCGGCAGCACGTCGTCGCCGATCTGCTGCGCGAACTCGTTCCGCTCGCGCGGCAGTACGCCGGTGTCGGCGAGCCAGATCCAGGCGCCCATCGCGTTGTGACCCGCGCCGAGCACCTCGACGCCGGCGGCGGTGAACGACCGGAGTCGGTGGTCCGCGCCGGAGGCCGACGGCGTGACGAGGAACGTCGTCTCGGACTGGTTGAACTCCTGCGCGATCGCGCGCATCTCGCTCTCGCTCAGCGCATCGGCGTCGGGCACGAGCGCGAGCGGATTGCCGGTCAGCGGGGTCTCGGCGAAGACGTCCACCCACGAGAAGCGCAGCTCGGCCATGTCATCCCATCCGTCGCGAGGCGTGCCGCCAGTCTCGGCCGCACGCACGCCTGCGGTCAATGCGCGTTCCTGCCGAAGGGCCGATCAGCCGGGAGAAGTCGCCGGATGACGGGATTTGACGCCCTTTGACATCCGGTGCCGATGCCGCACGACGCCGCGGTGAGCGCCGCCATACGATCCCGGCAACCGGGCGCACCCCGCGGCCCGAGCAACGGAGGACACGATGAGCCGCATCCCGATCGGGATCGACCTCGACGGCGAAGGCGCCCACCCCGCCGCCTGGCGAGCCGCCGACCATGCACCCGCCGAGCTGTTCACGCCTGCCCGGATCACGGCGCGCATCACGGCCGTCGACGAGTCGGGCCTCGGGTTCGCGACGTTGCCCGAGTTCGACCCGACGGCGTCCGGCGGCGTCGGCGCCGGGCTCGACACGATCGAGACCGCCTCGTTCGCCGCCGCGTCCACCTCGCGCATCGGGCTCGTGCCGGTCGTCAACGCGATCCACGCCGAGCCGTACCACCTCGCCAACCAGCTCAACACCCTCGACTGGGCCTCGCGCGGTCGCGGCGGCTGGCTCGTCCGTTCCGTCGACTCGGCCGACATCGCGGCCGGCTACGGCCGCGAGCCGCACCGTGACGCGGCGGACGCCGACGAGGAGGCCCGCGACGTGATCACCGCGGTGCGCCGTCTCTGGGACACCTGGGAGGACGACGTGCTCATCGCCGACCAGGAGGGTGGCCGCTTCCTCGATCTCGACCGCTGGCACTACGCCGACGCCGTCGGAGGCTCGTTCGCCATCAAGGGACCAGGGCTCCTCCCGAGGCCCCCGCAGGGGCAGCTCGTGGTCTGGGCCGACGAGCGCGGCTCGGCGCTCGCCGCGTCGGCGGACATCGCGGTGGTCAGCGGACGCAGCCTGCCGCAGGTGATCGCGCGATCGGTCGCGGCGGCCGAGAGTGGCGTGCCGCGTCGCGTCGCCTCCGTCGAGATCGCCCTCGACGCGCGCGGCGAGACGGCGGCCGACCGCCTCCGTTCCCTCGACCGCGACACCGAGTGGGCGCCGGGCGACCGGCTGCGGATCGTCGGCACGGCGGCAGAGGCCGCCGAGCGGCTGGCGGAACTCGCGCCCCATGTCGACGGCATCCGTCTGCATCCCGCCGTGATCGACGTCGACCTCGCCGTCATCGCCGACGAGCTGCTGCCGCGCCTCGATGCCGGGGGCCTGCTGCGCGCGCCGCTTTCCGGCGAGACGCTCCGCGATCTGTTCGGCCTGCCGCGCCCAGCCAACGTCTTCGCGCTCGTGGAGGAGAACCGATGAATGACCGTCGTCTGCGAGACGCGGACTACCCGCGCCCGCACGCACGCCTGCACCTCAACGTCTTTCAGCCGTTCGGACCGATCTACGACTGGTCGCGCACACCCCGGCTGCGCGACTACTACGAGCCCGATTCCTACCTCGCGCTCGTCCAAGAGGCCGAGCGGGGACTCTTCAGCGCGATCTTCCTCGGCGAGAGCCTGCGGCTGCGCGAGCACCTCGGCCGGCTGAACGACATCGCGGTGACCGGTCGCCCCGACGCACTCGCGCTGTTCGCCTATCTCGCCGCGAACACCAGCCGCATCGGCCTGGTCGCCACCCTCAACACCACCTACACCGACCCAGTCGACCTCGCTCGCCGCATCGCGACCGTGGATCTGCTCAGCGGCGGCCGTGCGGGCTGGAACATCGTCACCACCGACAACGGCTGGACCGGCGAGAACTTCCGGCGCGGCGGCTTCCTCGATCGCGACAACCGCTACCTGTACGCGGAGGAGCACGTCGCGGCGGTGCAGGCGATCTGGGACGGCTTCGCGCCCGACGCGACGTCGACTGACACGGATGCTGCCTCCTGGCTGCGTCCGGGCGGAGTCACGCGCGTCGAGCGCAGCGGGGACCACCTCAGCGCCCGCGTCGTGCCGCAGGTCCCGCCGAGCCCGCAGGGGCAGGCCGTCTACTTCCAGGCGGGGGATTCTGACGAGGGCCGTGACTTCGCCGCACGTCGCGCGGAGGGCATCTTCACCCATCGCATCGAGTTCGACGAGGCGGTCGCCTTCACCGCCGACATCCGCCGACGTGCCCGCTCCTACGGTCGCAGCGGCGATGACATCCTCGTCGTCCCCGGCGCGTCCATCGTCGTGGGCGACACCGCCGCCGAGGCCGACGAGAAGGCACGTCACCTGCGCGAGCGGTTCCTCACCGATCGCCGCGTCCGCCAGATCGTCGAGGAGGTGTGGCAGGAGGACCTCTCCGACGTGGACCTCGACGGGCCGCTTCCGACGCACGCGCCCGCCGTCGACCGCCAGAGCCGCACGCACGGCATCGTGCACACCGGACACGAGCCGTCGGCCAAGATCCGCCAGTGGCGGGCGATCTCGGAGACGCGGGGGTACAGCATCCGTCAGCTCGTCCATCACCTCACGAGCGCGCGGGCGTTCGTCGGCACCCCCGGCGACGTGGCGGACGAGCTCGCTCATTTCGTGCGCTCCGACGCGTTCGACGGACTCAACGTCACGCCCGATGCGTTCCCCGACGGACTGGGCGACGTCGTCGACCGGCTCGTGCCTGAGCTGCAGGAACGCGGGATCTACCCGACCGAGTACCCCGGCACGACCCTGCGCGAGAACCTCGGACTGCCCGAGACCGTCGGGCATCGCGTGCCGGAGCGGGCCGCGGTGCACGCCGAGTCGGTGGCGGTGTGACGAACCTCGCGGCGGCGGAGACGGATGCTGCATCCTCCTCCGTCGGGGAGTCGTCGCTGTTTCAGCCGCTGCGACTGCGCGGGCTCGAGGTGCCCAATCGTCTGTGGCTCTCGCCGATGTGCCAGTACTCGGCGGTGGACGGCGTACCGGGGGACTGGCACCTCGCGCATCTGGGCGACCGGGCATCGGGCGGCTGGGGACTGCTGTTCACCGAGGCGACCGCCGTCTCGCCCGAGGGGCGCATCAGCGATGGCGACACCGGCATCTGGAGCGCCGCACAGGCCTGCGCGTGGCAGCGGATCGTGGACTTCGTGCACGGTCGCGGCGCGCGCGTCGCACTGCAGCTGGGCCACGCCGGTCGCAAGGCGTCACTCGCGGCACCGTGGAAGGGGACGGAGGGATCCGTTCCGCCGGAGCACGGCGGATGGGTCGCCCGGTCGGTGAGCGCGGAACCGGTTCCGGGCCTCGCTGCCCCGCTCGCACTCGAGGCGGATGAGCTCCCGCGCATCGTCGATGCCTTCGCGGAGGCCGCGGCGCGTGGCGTGTTCGCCGGCTTCGACGCGATCGAGATCCTCGCGGGGCACGGGTTCCTGCTGCACTCCTTCCTGTCGCCGCTCACGAACCATCGCACCGACGCGTACGGGGCGGGGCATCGCAGTGGGCTGCTCGAGGAGGTCGTCGTCGCTGTGCGCGGCACGATCCCGGCGCACGTGCCCCTGCTCGTACGGGTGTCGGCGACCGACTGGTTGCCCGGCGGCATCTCCGTCGCCGACACCGTGCTGCTCGCGCGGCGCCTCGCGGCTCTCGGCGTGGACCTCGTCGATGTATCGAGCGGCGGACTGCTGCCGGCCGACATCCCGGTGGGTCCGGGCTATCAGGTGGACGCCGCCCGGCGCATCCGCGCCCAGGCGGGCGTGCCGACCGGAGCGGTGGGGCTCGTCTCCGATCCGCATGTCGCCGACCGGATCGTTCGCTCGGGCAGCGCCGACGCGGTGCTCATCGGTCGCGCGGCGTTGCGCGATCCGTACTTCGCGCTGCGCTCGGCGCACGAACTGGGAGCGGAGGCGGACTGGCAGCCGCAGTATGTCCGCGGAGCCTGGGGCTGACCGGAGCGCGAGGGGCGGACGCAGCGGGAGGGATGGATAGGCTCCGACCGTGAACGTGCCCGCCGACCTGGCCCCGACGCTCGTCGGCGTGCTGGTGCTCGCGGCCGTCACGACCGTCGTCCTGGCGGCGTTCCGCATCCCGAGCATGTGGGCGCCGGTGGTGGCGATCCTGCGCGGGGCGGTGCAGCTCGCGGTGATCAGCGTCATCCTGACCGGCGTCATCACGAACCCCGTGTGGATCGCCGTCGCGCTCGTCGTCATGTTCACCATCGCCACGTCCGTCGCGACGGGCCGCATCGGCTGGTCGACGCGTGGGTTCGCCACGATGTCGACGTCGATCGCGGTCGGCGTCCTCGTCGCCACGACCGTGGTGTTCGCGACCGGCGCGCTGGAGCTCACTCCGCGGTACGCCCTCGCCATCGGGGCGATCATCATCGGCAACGCGATGAGCATCGCGACGCTCACGGGGCGCATGTTCACGACCGCGATCGTGGACCACTGGGACGAAGTCGAAGGGTGGCTCGCCCTCGGAGCGACGCCGCGAACCTCTACTCTGCTGCTCGCTCGCCGCGCCGTGCGCGATGCGCTCGTGCCCGCGATCGACCAGACGAAGACGACCGGGCTGGTCGTGCTGCCCGGCGCCTTCGTCGGTGCGATCTTCGGCGGCATCTCGCCGATCGAGGCCGGTCGCTTCCAGATCGTCGTGCTCGCCGCGATCATGGCCGCGGGCGCGATCACGTCGGTGCTGGTCGCGACGTGGATGGGCCCGGTGCGCACCAAGCCCGCGCAGCCGGCGTGACGCCTACATCTCCCTGCTCGACGCCTCCGCGAGGCTCTCGGCCATCTTGGCGAACGACGCCTGCGCGTGGCCGCCGGCCAGCCGCGACGCGAGCGACGCGAACGCCACGGCGCCCGTGATCTGCGCCGCCGCGACATCCCACGGCTCGGGTTGCGGGCCTTCGCCGCGCGGACCCGGCAGCGGAATCGGCAGCCGCCGCGGCCAGCCGGTGCCGCACCAGTCGTCCAGCACCTCGGTCACCCAGCCGGGCTGGTCCTCACCCCGAAGGTCGGCCTCGAGCACCGCTTCGGCGATGTAGCCCGAGAGCTCCGACGCCGCCAGCATCCACCGGGGCGGCAGTGGCTGCGGGTTGAGCGCCACCGCGTCGAACCTGCTCGCGAGGTGCGCTCGGTGGCTGTGCGGCGGGAAGACGTCGAACATCTCCGGCCTGATGCGCCCCAGCAGCGAGAGCATGCGAACGGTGCTGCTGATCTCGTTCCAACTCATGGGTGACTCCCTTTCGGATCGGTGGATTGCATTCCACGCACCGTCACGCCGGGCCCATCACCTCTGAGCGCGCCCGATCGTGACCGCGACCGGATCGCCGAGCGAGCCGTCCGGCAGCGTCGTCTGGTAGGTCATGGTCACGGTGGCGAACCCGAGGGTGATCTGCACGGCGGGTTCCTCGCCCGCGAGCGCGGTGGTCGCCGAGGTCACGACGGCCTCCTCCAGGCGCACGGTGAAGTAGTCGCCGATCATGCCCACGCGTCGTGCCGACAGCAGCGCTTCCGGCAGACGGATGCTGCGCGCACAGGCATCGAAGAGGCGCGGGGTCGCAGCATCCAACCGCAGCGAAACCGCGATATCGGAGAGCGTCGGCTTGCCGACACGACCTCCGCCTGCGCCACCGCCGGCCGGAGCGGCGTTCGACACCGCCCAGCTCCAGCTGAGGACCTCGATGGCGCCCGGATGCCGGTCGTCGACGACCTCCCCGGGGATCGACGCGATCGTGAGGAACTGCTCATCGGCCATCGCACACGCTCCCCGCCTGTATCCGCGATTCCCCCGTTCGCGCGGTCGCTCGCGCGACCACCTCACAGATACTCCCGGCGGGCGGCACCCGCAAGAGGGTCGGCGGTCAGTCCGCGGAGCGTTCCGTATTGTTCGGCTGCTCCGCCGCTTCGAACCGGTCGATGAGGATCGGGATGCCCGTCTGGTGCCACCACGACGGCAGGACGTTGCCGGCCGACATCCCGTGACCGGGGTCGAACTCCGGCACGTGGATGGGGTCATCGGTGTGTGCGAGGGGAGCGCCGATGATCCCTTCCGCTGCCTGCACGACCATTAGGCGGAGCTCGAACCACGTGGACGGCAGGGGAGTCGCGGCGAACTCCGCGCGAAGAGCGAGCCACAGGTAGGCGTCTCCCCGCATGCCCATCTGCGCGGGCGCTCGGTCGAACAGCTGCCCGACCGAGCCGGGTTCCGTCGGCGGCGGGAACAGGCGGTGCACCTGCGACTGCACCCGCCGATGCGTGTCTTCGCTGAACGAGACCAGCACGACCTCTTCGACGCGGGTCGGGGTCTTCGCGATCGTGGTGATCGCCGCATCGATGGCGTCGTTGAGCGGCCACGCGTACACACCAGCGCTGATGAGGGGGAAGCCGACGCTGCGGGCGCCGATCTCGTCGGCGACCTCCAGCGCTCGCCGATAGCACGACTCGAGGAGCGCGCGGTCGCGCTCTCCGGCGCCGTAGTTGGGGCCGACCGTGTGGATCACCCACGTCGCGGGGAGGTCTCCGGCCGTGGTCCAGCCGGCGTCGCCCGTGCGCAGGCCGTCGGGGAAGCGCGTGATGCAGTCATCGAGGATCACGCGCCCACCTGCGCGGTGGATCGCGCCGTCGACCCCGCCGCCGCCGCGCATCGCGTTGTTCGCCGCGTTCACGATCGCGTCGACGCGCTGCCGGGTGATGTCGCCGTGAACGGCGGTGACCGTGACCATGTGCCCAGTCTCGCGCTTCAGGCGGGATTCAGGCGCAGCGGGCCAGACTGGAGCGGATGCGGATTCTGGTGGTGGATGACGAGGTGCGCCTGGCCGACGGCATCCGTCGGGGGCTCGAGGCCGAGGGTTTCGGCGTGGATGTCGCGCACAACGGCGTGGACGGATTGTGGCGGGCCCGCGAGACGGCGTACGACGCCATCGTGCTCGACCTGATGATGCCGGGCATGAGCGGCTGGAAGGTCTGTGAAGCCCTGCGCGCGGAGGACAACTGGACGCCGGTGCTCATGCTCACGGCGAAGGACGGCGAGTGGGACCAGGTCGAGGCGCTCGAGACCGGGGCCGACGACTACGTCACCAAGCCGTTCTCGTTCGCCGTGCTCGTCGCCCGGCTGCGTGCCCTGATCCGCCGCGGCGGGATCGAGCGGCCGACGGTGCTCGAAGCGGGAGACCTGCGGCTCGACCCGGGAGCGAGAAAGGTATGGCGCGGCGACGCCGAGATCGAACTGACCTCGCGGGAGTTCTCCGTGCTCGAGCACCTCATCCGCCATCGCGGGCAGGTGCTCTCCAAGCGTGACCTCATCGCCGGCGTGTGGAACGACGACTTCGAGGGCGACCCGAACATCGTCGAGGTGTACGTCGGGCACCTGCGGCGCAAGGTCGATCGCCCGTTCGGGCGAGAGGCGATCGAGACCGTCCGCGGTGCGGGCTACCGACTGGCGGCCGACGGTGGGTGAGCCGCGGCGCCGCCGCCGCTCCTTGCGCACGCGCATCACCGGGGCCGCGACGCTCGTCGTCGCCGCTGCGCTCGTGGTCGGCGCCCTGGCCTTCTACGGCATCCTGTCGGTCAGCATCCACGACACCACTCTTCGCGCGGCCGAGACGCGCGCCGAGCAGCTGGCGGCTCGCGTCGACGCCGAAGGCCCTGCGGTGGTGGCCGAGCTCGACGACGACATCGTGCAGGTGGTCGATGACGAAGGGCGTGCCGTCGCTTCATCCGAAGAGGCCGACAGCGGCGACCTGCCGAGCTCCGAGGGAACCGTCACCTACGACGACGAGCCGATGCTCGTCGTGCGGGAAGACCTCGACGACGGCACGCTGCTTCTCGCCGTGCCGGTGGAGGACGACGCGCAGACCCTCGCCACCGTGGCAATGCTGCTGGCGTTCGCCGTGGTCGCCGTCGTCGTACTGGTCGCCGCGACCACGTGGTGGGTCGTCGGGCGTGCGCTGCGGCCGGTGTCGCGCATTCGCGCGGAGGTCGACGACATCACGGCCGACCGCCTCGATCGGCGTGTGGCGGTGCCGCCGTCGGGTGACGAGATCGCCGCGCTCGCGGGGACGATGAATCGCATGCTGGACCGATTGGATGCTGCCGCCACCGTGCAGCGCCGGTTCGTGTCCGACGCATCCCACGAGCTGCGCTCGCCGCTGGCGACGATTCGCCAGCACGCCGAGCTGGCACAGCTGCACCCCGAGGCCACCTCGGTGGGCGACCTCGCCGAGGTGGTCCGCGACGAGGGACTCAGAATGCAGGAGCTCGTCGACGCCCTGCTGCTGCTGACCCGGCTCGACGAGCGGGCGGAGCTGCAGCGGGACGACGTCGATGTGGACGACCTCGCTCTCGCCGAGGCGAAGCGGCTGCGTGCCGGGGGCACGCGCGTGGATGCCTCCGGCGTCCACGCGGCGCGCGTGCGCGGCGATGCCCGCCTGCTGAGTCAGCTCGTCCGCAACCTCGCCGACAACGCGGCACGCCACGCGGGGAGCGCCGTGGCGATCGCGGTCGTCGAGCGGGGTGGACAGGTGCTGCTGACGGTCGACGACGACGGAGCAGGCGTGCCGGCGGGAGAGCGCGAGCGCATCTTCGACCGCTTCGTGCGGCTCGACGAGGGCCGCGCGCGCGACGCCGGGGGCAGTGGTCTGGGTCTGGCGATCGTCCGCGCGATCGCTGAGGCCGAGGGCGGCAGCGTGCGCGTCGAGGACTCGCCGCTCGGTGGGGCACGGTTCGCCGTCGTCCTGCCGGCCGCCCGCTGAACGAGGCTTCAGCCGGCTTCAGGTCTGCTTCAGCGACCGCTCGGCACCATCGGAGCATGGATGACACGAACAGCAGCCCCGAGACCTTTTCCGCTCAGCCCGCAGATCGCACCGAGGTCGTCATGGCTCCTCCGGCCGACGCACCCGCTCCGAAGCGCAGCCGCACGCGCGGCTGGTTGATCGGCGGCGGTGCGGTGCTCGCCGCGGCACTCCTCGCCGGTGGCGGCATCGCCCTCGGTGCGGAGATCGCCGACGCGGCCGACGAGGACGACACGACGTCCTCGGTGTCCGACGACCGCAGCGACGATGACTCGACCGACGGCGCGAGCGCGAGCGGCGACGCGTCGAACCTGGGCACCGACTCCGCCGACGACCTGGTCGCGATGATCGACGCCGCGTCCGCCGCCGGCGAGGGCGAGCCCACGTCGATCGATCTGAAGCGCGACGGCAGCGCCGAGGTGACGCTCGAGGCAGCTGATGGTGCCGAGACCGAGGTGCGCGTCGACTCCGGCGGCGAGGCATCCGTTGTCTCCACGGAGTCCGCGGACGACGACGGCGCCCCCCAGAACGTGCTCGACGCCGACACGATCGCCGAGATCGTCGACGCCGCGCTCGCCGAGGCCGACGGCCGCATCGTCGAGATCGAGGCCGACGACGACAGCACGTCGCCGTGGAACGTCACGGTCCTGACGGACGCCGGCGAGTTCGTCGAGCTCGACCTCGACGCCCAGTTCGCCGTTGTGGCCACGGGAACCGAAACCGACGACTGAGCGTGGGTTCGAGGACGGCGGTCGGCCCGAGAGGGCGGCCGCCGTTCGGCGTCCTGTCGGGTGCTCGCTCGCGATGGGATGCCGCGGGGCGTGCGCCGGCGGCGCTCAGTCGCTCGTCAAGGCCTCGAGTGCGCCCGCGTCGAGCTCGTCGCGAGAGGTCAGGCCGAGTTTCCGGAGTGCGTTCGACATGTGGGTCTCGACGGTGCGAGGAGAGAGATACAGCTCCGCGGCGATCGCGCGGTTCGTGCGCCCCGCCGCTGCTCGCTGCACGACCTCCTGTTCGCGCCGCGAGAGGTCGTTTCCGTGCGTCGGGCGCCCGCCGCGCCACGGATACGGCACGGGAACGCCGTGCCGCCGCATGGTTCGGGTCACGCGGGCGATGTCCTGCCGTGCAGACAGACGGCCGTACGCGGTGAGGGCCTCCGTGAGCAGACTGGGGCCGTCGGCCGCAGCCCGTTCGCAGCGCCAGTCTCCGAGCCGTTCTGTCGATCGAGCCGCCACGTAAACGAGCCCCGCCTCGTGCGCGGCCGCCCGGGCGTGCGACAGCCGCTCCTCAGCAGTGGAGGTGTCGCCGTCGTGGTGCGCGATCAGGGCCTCGCACGTCGTCACGGCCACGGCGATCGCGGGCGCCTGCGCGTCGCGGATGCGCTCGCCGACAGCCGTGACCCGCCCGCGGATGTCGTCCATCGTGCCGAGGTCCGACGCGGCCTCGACCTGGCAGACCAAGGCGTCGGCTGCCCACGCCCACATGCCCTTGCGCCGGATCTGCTCGAGGGCGGCGGATGCCTCGTCAAAGGCCGCCTGCGGATCGCCCAGCGTGAGCCGCAGGCGCGCGAGCGCCGCGCGTGCGGGCACCAGCGGCCACACCGCACCGACCCTCTCGCAGTCGCGGATGAGGTCCGTGAGACCTTCGACCGCTTCCGCGGCGTTCCCGCGAGAGCCCTGAACGAGGTGGTGCAGGTAGCGCGCCTCGAAAGAGGCGGCACCGAATCCGAACGCGCGCGAGGCCAGGGCGTCGGCCCGCTCGGCGAGCCCGTCCCATCGCCCCGCGGCGTGGTCGACCATCGCCCCGACCAGCTCGAAGACCTCCAGCAGGCGCGGCGAGAGCGATCGCTCGGCGATCGACCGCCCCTCGGCCAGCAACTCGTCAGCGCGGCGCACGTTGCCGATGTGGAGGGCGCCCTGCGCCCAGTTGAGCGCGGCTCGAGCATGTTCTCGTGGCTGCGTGAGCACCACGGGGTCGCGTCGTGCGGCGTCGATCAACCCCCACGCGGCCGGAGCGCCCTGTTCGAGAAGAAGCGAGGCGCGCGCGATGCGCACCCCGAGTTCGACGTCCACCGATCCGGCGCGCTGAGCCGCCGCCACGGCCTGCGCGCACCGCGCCAGATGCGCCTCGAGCGACACATCGACGACGGTCTCGGGAGCTGCCAGCACCGCCAGCGCACGCGCCTGGAGGTCGGGACGCTCGTCGAGCTCATCGACCGCGCGCTCGATCTCGCCGTATCCGTCGCGGGCGAACCCCTGCTGACGGTAGAGCCGGCCCAGGGCGAACCGGAGCTCGCCGCGGGCTGCCGGCGTCAGCTGCTCGCTCTCCAAGAGGCGGGTGAGGATCGGGGCCGACTCGGCATGCGCCAGTCCGTCGACGGCGGCACGACCCAGCTTCGTCGCGATCCGCACGCGATCGTCGATCGAGAGGTCGGTCATGTCGGCGGTCGCCTCGCGGAGGAACTCGGCCGCCGCCGCCTCGTTCCCGTGGCGCACGGCTTCATCGGCCGCGGCCTCCGCCCAGCGGACGAAGTCCTTCACGAGACCGGCGCGCTGGTAGTGGTGGGCGATGCGCGCCGAGAGGATCGGGTCGTGCCGCTCCTCGAGCACGCGGGCGATCCGGGCGTGCCACCACTGACGAGTGGGCAGAGGTGTGGCGTCGTAGACGATCTGCTGCGCGAGCACGTGCCGGAAGCGGCTGCGGCCGTCCTGCTCGTGCAGCAGGCCTGCGGCATGGGCTGCCGTGAGAGCGGTCGCCACCTGCCGGGCGTCGTGCTCGGTGAGCTCTGCGGTGAGGCCGGGGTCGACGGTGGGCCCGACCACGGCGGCAGCCTCGATGACCTCACGGGCGGTCGCGTCCAGCGTCATCAGCCGCTGGATGACGACATCACGCAGCGCCGTCGACACCGACAGCGCCGCGAGGGCGTCCGTGTGGGTCGGGATGTCCGCGGCGGGAAGCTGGGCCAGCAGGGTGCGGAGGACCTCCTCGACGACGAAGGGGACGCCGCCCGTGACCTCGTGCAGCGCCGCGGCGACCGGATCAGGGACGTCCACCCCGAGCAGGTGCCGGGTGAGTTCGCCGACCTGCGCGACGTCCAGCGGGGCGAGCCGGGCCGTGCGGGTCCGGCCCTCCGGGGCGCGGGCGAACGACTCTCCGACGGGCGTCGCGCCGAGGTCCGTGCGACTGGTCACGACGATCGTCACCTCGGCCGGCTGGTGCGCGATGAGGTAGGTGAGGAAGTCGAAGGTGACGGCGTCGGCCCAGTGCACGTCTTCGAGCACCAGCACCGCGGGGGAGAGATGCTCGATCAGCTCGGTCGCCGCGCGGAAGATCTGGTGTCGCGCGTCGCGCTGATCCGCCGGGCGTTCGGGTGGCGCGGGGAGGCGGTCGGCGATCTCCGGCACGAGCGGAGCCAGATTCCCCACGACGGGGCTGAGGTCGCGGACGTCGATGCGATCGCGCTGTTGCCGGAAGGCGTCCAGTACTGGTCCGAGCGGGAACGGATCGTGGAGCGGCTGACACTGACCCATCAGCACCGCCGCCCCGGGCGGGGCCGCGGCGAGGAGTTCGCGCACCAGGCGGCTCTTGCCGATCCCGGCTTCGCCCTGGACGACGATGAGCGCCGGGGGTGACGTGATCGCGCGAGCCAGCGCGTCGAACTCGGCGCGACGACCGACGAGGACAGGCGACACCCCGCCGGGAGGTGGAGCGGGGGGCTGAGGCATGACTGCCATTCGTCTCGTGGGGCGCGAGCAAAAGTCAGTGTAGGTCACGGATGCAGGCCCCGTTCACCCGTCCGTAACCTCCAACGCAAGGTGTGAAACGAATCATCCGTGTGCGAGGAGAGACAGTGCCCAGACATCTCAGACAACGACCGCGGAGGCACGCCTCCACGCGGCTGACCATCGCGGCGGCCGCCGCGCTCGCCCTCGTGGTGACAGCCGCGCCGGCCGCACCGACCGCGGCGCTCGCCGTGGACCCGGCGCCGGTTGTGGTGGAGGACCTCGGCGACCGGACCGGCGGCGTGAAGGTCACGACCCCCGAAGACGCGCAGGCGCTGGTGAGCGAAGCCGGGCAGCCGCAGACGTACATCGTGCAGATGGCGCCCGCGCCCGTGGTCGCGTACGGGGGCGGTGAGAAGGGGTTGAAGTCCACGAAGCCCCGCGGCGGCGCGAAGGTCGACCCGGCCGATCCCGCGGTCGAGGCATACAGCACGCACCTCAAGGGGCAGCAGCGAGCGGCTCTGGCGAAGGTGAACGGCGGCAAGCCCTCGTACAGCTACGTGTACAGCTTCAACGGCTTCGCGGCCGAGCTCACCCCTGCGCAGGCTGCCGAGCTGGAGGCCCAGCCGGACGTCATCTCGGTGCACCCCGACGAAGCGGTCGAGACCGACACGTCGTCCACGGAAGGGTTCCTCGGACTCGACGACCCGGACGGCCTGTGGGCACAGCTCGGCGGTCCGGCCGGCGGCAAGAAGACGCCCGGAGCCGGCGAGGACATCGTGATCGGCGTCATCGACAGCGGAATCTGGCCCGAGGTCGCGAGCTTCTCGGATCGCAGCGACAAGAAGCTCGTGTACCAGGGCAAGCCCCAGGGGTTCCGCGGCACGTGCGCGTCGGCCGAGAAGGTGGGCGACGACTCGTGGGACGCCAACCTCTGCAACAACAAGCTCGTCACAGCCCAGTACTTCAACGCCGCGTGGGGAGGCAACGAGGGCGTCACGCAGCAGCTCCCGTGGGAGTTCCTGTCGCCGCGTGACTACAACGGTCACGGCACCCACACCGCCTCGACCGCCGGCGGCAACTACGGCGTCGACGTGACGGGCCCGGCCGCGCCGTTCGGTGAGATCTCGGGCATCGCGCCGCGGGCGCGCATCGCCGCGTACAAGGCGCTGTGGTCCGTCGAGGACGGCTCCACCGCGACCGGCTACACGTCCGACATGGTCGCCGCGATCGACAAGGCCGTCGCCGACGGCGTCGACGTCATCAACTACTCTGTCTCGGGTTCCAGCACCGACTTCCTCGAGCCCACCGAAGCGGCGTTCCTCAACGCCGCCGCAGCGGGCATCTTCGTCGCGGCATCCGCCGGCAACTCCGGCCCTGATGCCGCGACCGTCGCCCACCCCGGTCCGTGGCTGACCACCGTCGCGGCCGGCACCCATGACCGCACGACGACGGGCGCCGTGGTGCTCGGCAACGGCGCGCGCTACGAGGGCGTCTCGCTCAGCAGCGCTGCGGTCGGCCCCGCACCGATCATCACGGGCGCCGCCGCGCGGCTCTCGGGTGTCTCGATCGGCGCCGGTGCCCGCTGCTATCCCGCGAGCGACAACAACGGCAAGCCGGCGCTCGATCCCGCCAAGGTGGCCGGCAAGATCGTGCTCTGCGAGCGCGGCGGCGACATCGCACGCGTCAACTCGTCGCGCGCGGTCGCCGAGGCGGGCGGGGTCGGCATGATCTTCGTGAACGCCTTCGGCAACTCGCTCAACGCCGACTTCCACTCGGTGCCCACGGTGCATCTGCAAGACACCGAGTGGAGCGCGATCAGCGCGTACGCGGCGACGGCGGGAGCCACCGCGACCATCGAGAAGGCGGTCATCGCGAACGGCGGCACGGCGCCCTTCACCGCGGAGTTCTCCTCGCGCGGCCCGCTCGTCGCCGGCAACGGCGATGTGCTGAAGCCCGACGTGATCGCTCCGGGACAGGACATCCTCGCCGCGGTCGCCCCTCCCGGCCAGGGCGGGATGGACTTCAACCTGATGAGCGGCACGTCGATGTCGGCGCCTCACGTCGCCGGTCTCGCCGCCCTGCTGCAGGACCTCCACCCGGACTGGTCGCCGATGGCGATCAAGTCGGCGCTGATGACCACGGGATCGGACGTGCTGGACGGCCAGGCGAACACCGACCCGAACCTCATCTTCAAGCAGGGTGCGGGGCATGTGCAGCCCACGAGCGCGGCCGACCCGGGCCTGGTCTACGAGAGCGGCGTGGACGACTGGACCGCGTTCCTCTGCGGCTCGACGCGCAGTGTGGCCGATGCCGCCTGCGACGACCTCGAGGCGGGAGGGCGCTCGCTGGACCCCAGCGACCTGAACACCCCGTCGATCGGCATCGGCCTGCTCGACGGCACGCAGACCGTCACCCGCACGGTCAAGAACGTCGACGACGAGGCCGCGACGTACACCGCGACGGTCAGCGGGCTCGCCGGAGTCGGTGTCACGGTCGAGCCGAGCACGCTCACGGTGGCATCGGGCGCGACCGCGTCGTACACGGTGACGTTCGCCGTCGGCGAGGAGACGCCGCTGTTCGACTACCTCGCCGGCCAGCTCTCGTGGACCGACGGCACGCACACGGTGCGGTCGCCGATCGTGCTCCGGGCGAAGCAGCCGGGTGACGAGGACTGGGCGGCCCGGTACGACGGAGCGGGCGGGCAGTTCGGCAGCTCGTCGGATGTCGGCACCGAGCTCCTGCTCCACCCCGATGGTGAGCGCGTCTACATGAGCGGCTTCAGCCGGCCGCCGTCGGCGGGTGGGCTCGTGAGCGACTTCCTCACCGCGGCGTACGACCCCGAGACCGGCGACGTGATCTGGGAGGAGCAGTGGGATGCCTCTGACGGCGGTTCTGACGAGCCCGCGGGCTTCGGAATGAGCCCCGACGGAGAGACGCTGTACGTCGGCGGCACCAGCGGTGGCGACTACCTCACGGTCGCCTACGACGGAGCCACCGGTGAGCGGCGCTGGACCGCGCGACTGGACGGTCCGGCTCAGGCCGGGGACTCGCTGAACGACCTCGTCGTCAGCCCGGACGGATCGACCGTCTACGTCACCGGCTACCAGACCACGGGTGAAGCGCAGCTCGACTACGCCACCGTCGCGTACGACGCGGCGACCGGCGCCGAGCGCTGGGTGTCGCGGTACGACGACCCGGTGAACGGGACCGACGACGCGCGCAGCATCGCGGTGAGCGAGGACGGCGCGACCGTCGTCATCACCGGTCAGAGTGCCGGCGACGGCACCGGCCTCACCGATTGGGGCACGGTCGCGTACGACGCGACGACCGGCGTGCAGAAGTGGGATGTGCTGCGCAACGGTTCGGACGGGCACGTCGACATCGCGGACAACATCGCGATCGTCGGTGACTCCGTGATCGTGGCCGGCGTCGTGAGCAACACCGACCGCCAAGTCGACTGGGAGACGGTGGCCTACGACCTCGCGACCGGCGAGGAGCGCTGGGCGACCGGCTACGGCGAGGCGGGCACGGACGTGCCGCAGGCGCTCGCGGTCAGTCCGGACGGCGGCACCGCCGTGGTCGTCGGCAACGTCGAAGGCGGTGCTGACATGGACTACGCGTCCGTCGCCTACAACGTGGCCGACGGTGAGCAGCTCTGGGTGAACCGCTACGACGGCACCGCTCACGGGCTGGACGTCGCCTACGACGTGGCGCTGACCGCCGACGGCACCCACGCCGTCGTCACCGGTGAGTCTCGCGACGCCGAGTCGGCCTGGGACTACGTCACGATCGCCTACGACCTCGTCACGGGCGAGCAGGTCTGGTCCGCGAACTACGACGCGACCGGCGCGAGCGACGGGGCGAACGGCGTGGCGGTCGACCAGCGAGCCGACGGCACACGGCGGGTGTTCGTCACGGGAGCGAGCACCACCGCGTTCGACGCGGTCGGACTCGACAGCAACATCGACGCCGCGACGGTGGCGTACTTCGACCCGTTCGACTGATCGACCGGCCGCCGCGGCCGCCGGGCGAGGACTCCGTTCTCGTCCGGCGGCCGTCGGCGTTCTCGGGAGTTCGCGGTCGATACGCTCGCTGTCATGGTGAGAGGCCTGAGCAGAAGGGGGCTCGCGGCGGCTGTGGTGCTCGCGGGCCTCGCCGGATACGTCGACGGCTTCGCGTTCGTCTTCCTCGGCGGCTACTTCGTCTCGTTCATGACCGGCAACACCACCCGCGCGAGCGTCGACCTGTCGCAGCTCTCGCTCGTGAGCGCGGCGTTCGCCCTCACGCTGATCGTCGCGTTCGTGGCGGGCGTGATGGCGGGGACGCTCGTTCCCGGCGATCGCGCCCGCGGGCAGCTCCGGGTGCTGCTCCTGATCCTCGGCCTCGTGTGCGCCGCTGCGATCCTCGCCGGATTCGAATGGCGATGGGCGACGGGATGCTGCCTCGCCTTCGCAATGGGAGTGCTCAACACCGTCTTCGCACGAGGTGGCCAGGTCGCGTTCGGAGTCACCTACATGACGGGTGCCCTGGTGAAGGTCGGGCAGGGTCTGGTCGGCGCGATGCGCGGCGAGGCCGGCACGGGGTGGCCGCGCCATCTGCTGCTGTGGACGTCGATCGCCTCCGGCGCCGTGCTCGGCGCCGCGGCGTTCGCTTGGATCGGGCATGGAGCGCTCTGGCTCATCGCGGGCGCGCTGGCCGTCCTTCTCGTGATCCGTTGGATGGCACGCGAGCGCAGCACGCGCGGAGGAGCGGCGGGCTGACCCCGCCCTCCGGAGGAACTCGGCCGACGCGATGCGTCGTGTGTTCGGCACGGAGCGAGCGCCACCGGATCGACGAGGTCGGCCTCCACGCAACGCGCATCGGAAATGCCGACGGCGGCGGACGCGTTGGCCTGTCGCATGCGATCGATCGTCTACTCCCGCACCGGAAGCTCGTCCGTCCTCTCGCTCGCAGAGCGCGAGCCCCTGAATCCAGGGCCCGGAGAAGTGCGCGTGAAGGTGGCCGTCTCGGGCGTGAATCCGACGGATTGGAAGGCGCGGGCCGGGAGCGGAGCGAAGCCGGCCTTCGACGAGGTCGTGCCGAACCAGGATGGTGCGGGCGTCGTCGACGCCGTCGGCGACGGTGTGACGGAGCTCGTGGTCGGCGACCGCGTGTGGCTGTATCTCGCCCAGCACCAGCGCCCCACCGGCACCGCTCAGGAATACACCGTGGTCCCCGCCGAGCGGGCGGTGAAGCTGCCGGATGGCGTCGGCTTCGACGTGGCAGCGAGCCTCGGTGTGCCCGCGATGACGGCACACCGGGCGCTCACGGTGCACGAGTTCGGACCTGCGCGGCTGTCGCCCGGTTCGCTCGACGGACGTGTCGTGCTCGTGGCCGGCGGAGCGGGTGCCGTCGGACACGCGGCGATCCAGCTCGCGGTCTGGGCTGGTGCGACCGTGATCGCGACGATCTCGAGTGATGAGAAGGCGTCGCTCGCGCGTGCCGCTGGGGCGCACCACATCGTGAACTACCGCGACGAGGATGCCGCCGACCTGATCGCCGCGATTGCGCCCGGCGGCGTCGACCACATCGTCGAGGTGTCGATCGCGCAGAACGCCGGTCTCGATGGTCAGGTGGTCGCGAATCACGGTTCGATCGCGTACTACGCCGACAACGGCGGCGAGGAGGCAACCATCCCGGTGCGGCCGACCTTCGCGAAGAACGTGCGCATCCAGGGGCTGCTGCTGTACACGGTCGGCGCAGCCGCCTTGGAAGCCGCCGCCGAGGACATCACCGCCGCGCTACGCGACGGCGCGCTTCCCGTGGGTGAGGCGGCGGGACTTCCGCTGACGTGGTTCTCGCTCGAGCAGACCGCGGCGGCGCACGATGCCGTCGAGCAGGGTGCCGTAGGCAAGGTGCTCATCGACGTCTCGGGCGAGAATCGCTGAGGACGGATGCCGCTGCCCTGACCGCCTGATGATCAGGGGTCGCGCAGGTCGTCGGGGAGCAACCCCGACGCCCGCCGATGCGGGCATCTCCGGACCCCGCGGCCCGATGTTCGATGCGTCGCTCCCCGCCGCTACCCGGCGGGGAGCAGCCTTCGCGGCGCTGGTCGCAGGTCGCCGAAGTCGTATCGGCGAGCCACCCGCGTCGGCAGCGCGGTGGGTGGAAGTCCGGGGCGGTGGAGGATGAAGTCCTCCTTCCCCTTTCTCGTGATCCGCCAGCCGTGGTGGTGCAGGTTCATGTGGTGGAACGGGCACAGCAGGATGCCGCGGTCGATATCGGTGCGGCCGCCTTTCGCAAACGGGTCGATGTGATGCGCCTCGCAATACGATGCGGGTCGGTCGCACGCGGGGATGCGGCATCCGCCATCCCTGATCGCGAGCGCGATGCGCTGCTGGGGTGTGAAGAGCCGCGCCTCTCGTCCGAGATCGAGCGGATTGCCCGCCGGATCGATGGTGACGGTCATGGTGGCGGTGTCGCAAGCTCGGGTGCCGATGATCCAGCCGGGCAGCGTCGCGCCTGAGTCTTCGACCAGCGCAACCGTCGGTCGTCCTTGCGTGGCGTCTGCGACGGCGGCTTGAGTCGCGACGACGCGGATGCCTGCCTGACGCGTGCCGAACACGGCCGGGGCCTCGGCGAGCGCGCCGGCGCGGATGACGTCCATCATCAGGTCGTAGGCGAGTTGGTCGTTGGTGCGCGGATCGTCCTGCAGCTCCTGGGCCCGGGCGGCTTCGTCGGGATCGACGAAGCGCGGTCCACCGCGGCGCGGACGCAGCGCCGTGCCGATGATCGTGTCGATGCCGACCGCGCCGACGTCGTCGAACGTGAAGCTGCCGCGTCGCACTCCTTCGCGGTCGGTCCAGGTGCGGAATGAGCGAGCGTCGAACCGCTCGTCGAAGCGACGTTCCGCGCCTTCGGGGTCGAGCAGGTCGCGGACCGCCCGAGCGGCCGTCGCAAGTTCTTCGACGGTACGAACCTGCGCCTCATCGATCAGCTGCTCCGCAGCCGTGGCCCACGCGTCTCGCGCGTCGGTCTCGTCGGCATCTGCGTCAGATCCGGTCTGCGGCGCCCCGAGTCCGCGGAAGATCGCGTCGTGCTGCGCAGACGTGAGCGCGCCCGACATGAGCGCCGCGCCGAGCGCCGCGTGCCACGGCCGTGGCGCCGGCGCTGCTGCGACGGGGGCCGTGGCGTCCTCACCGCCACCGGCATCGGGTTCAGCAGGAACGGATGCCGCGGCCAGCGCCTCGCCGATGCGCACCTGCTTCGTCGCGTCGGCGCGGGTGCTGCCGGTGAGGTCTTGGATCAGCGAAACCGCCGAACGGTGCCCGCGCTGCTGAGCGAGCCCGCCGTGCCCGGCATCCCTCGTGGAGCGAGCTGCCACGACCCCGGACGCCGCGATCCGCAGGGACTCCCCGGCGCGGACGAGTGTCGTGGCACTCCGGATCACCGACAGCAGATCGTCGTCATCGAGCCCCTGCGCCGTTGCCGGAATGCCGGCCGCGTCACCGTCTCCGAACGCCGCGCGCAGCGCGTCGAGCGCCGCTTGCATGTCGGAGAAAATATCCATGATTCATTGTGTCGAACACTTCCGACATTCGAACAAAAAGACGCACCCTGCTTTCGTATCGACGCTGGCCTCAGCGCCGTGCGGTGGCGCAACCGGGGGAGGGTTCGGCGGCCGCTGAGCCCCAGGAGATCGCCTCGGCGCCGTGGCGTCTGGGAGCATTGCCCGCACAGTTCGGCCCGCATGACGATGGAAGTCACGGTCGGTTTCCGTTCCGACGGGATCCCCGGTAGAGAACGAGTATGGATGCCGCGATCGAGACCGCCCTCGCCCTGACCGACGACGCGCCCTTCGCGCAGCGCGTGGTCGACATCACCACGCGGGGAGCCCGCTCCCAGCAGCTCCGCCGGATCGAGATCTGGTTCCACAACGTCGACGGCGAGGTGTACATCACCGGCACTCCCGGTGCCCGGTCCTGGTACGCGAATCTGCTGGCTCACCCCGAGTTCACCTTCCACCTGAAGCACGAGGTGCAGGCCGACCTTCCGGCGACGGCGACCGCGATCATCGACCCGCAGGAGCGCACCGAGGTGCTGAGCGCGATCGTGGACGGCATCGACGCGATCTACTCAGGGCACGCCTCGCGGCCGGAGTTCGCACCCGTCGAGGAGTGGATCGATCGCAGCCCCCTGGTGCGGGTGAACTTCAACTGACGCGGGCGCGCGCCGCGGCGCGGCTGGAACGGGGTCGCACGGGGCGCGGACTCGCGTCGCGATGGATTTCCCGCATGCGGCCCCGAGCCCCGCGCACCAGGCGTAGCCTCCCGGCATGACACCTTCGCCTTCCGGAATCACGACGGCCGGCCAGCTGCGCGCATCGGGTCACACCTACCGGCCCGTCCGCATCGAGATGCGCGAGAACCTCCTCGCCGCCCTCGCGAACGGCGACGATCCGTGGCCGGGCATCCACGGCTTCGACACCACCGTCATCCCGCAGCTCGAGCGGGCCATCCTCGCGGGCCACGACATCGTCCTCCTGGGAGAACGCGGTCAGGGCAAGACCCGTCTCCTGCGCAGTCTCAACGGCCTCCTCGACGAGTACAGCCCGGTGATCGAGGGGTCGGAACTCGGCGAGCATCCGTTCCACCCCATCGCCCCGGCATCCATCCGCCGCGCGAGCGAGCTCGGTGACGAACTCCCGGTGAAATGGCGCCACCGCCGCGAGCGGTACGCCGAGAAGCTCGCCACGCCCGACACGTCGGTGGCCGACCTCATCGGCGACGTGGACCCGATCAAGGTCGCCGAGGGGCGCTCGCTCGGCGACCCCGAGACGATCCACTACGGGCTGGTGCCGCGCAGCAACGGGGGCATCGTCGCGATCAACGAGCTGCCCGACCTCGCCGAGCGCATCCAGGTGTCGCTGCTGAACGTCATGGAGGAGCGCGACATCCAGATCCGCGGGTACGTGCTGCGCCTCGACCTCGACGTGCTCGTCGTCGCGACGGCGAACCCCGAGGACTACACCAACCGCGGCCGCATCATCACGCCGCTGCAGGACCGCTTCGGCGCCGAGATCCGCACGCACTACCCCCAGACGATCGACGAGGAGATCGCCGTCATCCGCCAGGAGGCCGACCTCGTCGCCGAGGTGCCGGCGCACCTCCTCGAGATCCTCGCGCGTTTCACGCGCAACCTTCGGGAATCGGATGCTGTGGACCAGCGCTCGGGCGTCTCCGCCAGGTTCGCGATCGCCGGCGCCGAGACGATCGCCGCCGCGGCTCTGCATCGCGCGACCCGCCAGCACGAGGAAGTCGCGGTGGCCCGCCCGGTCGACCTCGAGACCGCCGTCGACGTGCTCGGCGGCAAGATCGAGTTCGAGACGGGCGAGGAGGGCCGCGAGCGGGCGATCCTCGAGCACCTGCTGCGGACTGCGGTGGCCGATACGGCGCGGGCACATCTGCGCGGCCTGGATTCCCGTGCGCTGGCGGACGCCCTGCACACCGGCGCGACGGTGATGACCGGCGAACAGGTGCCCGCGGTCGAAGTGCTGTCGGCGATGCCGGTGCTCGGCGAGTCGGACCTGTACGACCAGGTGGCCTCCCGGCTCGAGGCTGTGACGCCCGGTGAGCGTGCGGGCGCGCTGGAGCTGCTCCTCGAGTCCCTGTACCTCGAGAAGAAGATCGGCAAAGACAGCGCAGGCGGTGAGACCGTCTATGGCTAGGTGCTCGGCGTCGCACCCCCGCTCGTTGAGCGAGCGAAGCGAGACGAAACGCCCCGAACGCGGTCGCGACCCAGAGCCGAGGCATCCGTAATGCCCCGTTCCTTCCACCGCACCCCCGCGCACACCTCCCGCTACGGCCGTTACGCCGGCGGTGACCCGCTCGCGCCTCCCGTCCCCATCCAGTCCGCGCTCGAGGCGATCGGTCGCGAGGTCATGGAAGGAACCTCTGCCGAGCGGGCGATGCGCGAGTACCTCCGCCGCGGCGATCAGAACCGCCTCGGCCTCGACGAGCTCGCCCGCCGCGTTCGCGAGCGCCGAGCCCAGCTCACCCAGCGTCACCGCCTCGACGGCACTCTCGAAGAGGTCCGCCGGCTCCTCGACCACGCCGTGCTCGAAGAGCGCAAGCACCTCGTCCGCGACGTCAATCTCGACGACGACACCAGGGCCTTCTCCGAGATGCGGCTCGAGAATCTCCCCACCAGCACCGCCGCAGCGGTCAACGACCTCGCCGACTACGACTGGCAGAGCCCGACCGCGCGTGCCGACTACGACCGCATCCGCGAGCTGCTCGGCCGCGAGCTGCTGGATCAGCGTTTCGCCGGCATGAAGAACGCACTTGAGAACGCGACGGATGCTGACCGCCAGGCGATCCGCGACATGCTCAACGATCTGAACGACCTGCTCGAGAAGCGCCGTCTCGGCGAAGACACGCAGGAGGACTTCGACGAGTTCATGCAGAAGCACGGGGACCAGTTCCCCGAGAATCCGCAGAACCTCGACGAGCTGCTCGACACGCTCGCCGAGCGCGCCGCTGCGGCGCAGCGGATGCTCAACTCCATGACCCCCGAGCAGCGCGACGAGCTGCTGAGTCTCGCCGAGCAGGCGTTCGGCTCGCCCGATCTCATGCAGTCGCTGTCGCGTCTCGACGACAACCTGCGGTCGCTTCGGCCCGGCGAGGACTGGTCGGGTTCGGCATCCTTCTCCGGCGATCAGCCGACGGGTCTCGGCGAGGCGACCGGCATCATGCAGGATCTCTCCGATCTCGATTCGCTCACCGACCAGCTCGGCCAGATGTACCCGGGCGCGCGCATGGATGACATCGATATCGACGCGCTCGAGCGGCTCATGGGCGAGGACGCCGCCGTCAGTGCGCGCACGCTGCGCGAGCTCGAGCAGGAACTGAGGGATACCGGGATGCTGCAGCGCGCGTCCGACGGACAGCTCAGGCTGACCCCGCGGGCGATGCGGCAGCTGGGTCGGGCGCTGCTGCGCGACATCGCGACGCGGCAGTCCGGTCGCTCGGGTCGCCGCGAGACGCGGAACGTCGGCGCTGCCGGCGACCGCACCGGATCCGCGCGCGAGTGGGCGTTCGGCGACACCGAGCCGTGGGACATCCCGCGCACGGTGTCGAACGCGGTGCTGCGGACCGTGCTCGACGGGGGAGAGATGTCGGCCGGCGTGCGCCTGGACACGCGGGACGTCGAGGTGGTCGAGACCGAGGAGCGCACGCAGGCGGCGGTCGCGCTGCTCGTGGACACGTCGTTCTCGATGGCGATGGACGGCCGCTGGGTGCCGATGAAGCGCACGGCGCTGGCGCTGCATCATCTGATCTCGTCGCGCTTCCGCGGCGACAAGCTGCAGCTGATCGCGTTCGCCCGTCACGCCGAGGTGATCGACATCGAGCAGCTCACCGCGAAGGACGCGGTGTGGGACAAGGGCACGAACCTGCAGCACGCGCTGCTGCTCGCGCAGCGGCATTTCCGCAAGAACCCCGTTGCGCAGCCGGTGCTGCTGATCGTGACCGACGGCGAGCCGACGTCGCACCTGCGCCCGGACGGGAGCGTGTTCTTCGCCTACCCGCCGGACTCGCGCACGGTGGCGGTCACCGTGCGCGAGCTCGACAACGTGCAACGGATGGGCGCACAGACGACGTTCTTCCGGCTGGGGGAGGACCCGGGGCTGGCCCGGTTCATCGACGCGCTGGCGCGGCGCGCGGGCGGGCATGTCGTGGCACCGGAGCTGGACGACCTCGGACGTGCGGTGGTCGACAGCTACCTCGGCGCGCGGCACACGGGGCGCGGGACGCCGGAGGACTTCGGCGACATGCTCCACGGCAGATCGTGGTGGTGGTGACCGCTCGCGGCTAGCATGCCAACCTCCCTCGACCTTCCGGCTCGGGGGAGTCTTGCGCTGATCTTGCGCTTCGTATGAAGGCCGTCCGGCCTCGCAGGTTTCTTGTCGCGATCTTGCGGCAGCGCTCGTGCTCACTCGGTGGGACGTTGCGGTGCGCCGCCAAGACTTGCAACGTGCTCGAGGAGCGGTCGGGAATCCGATCGAATGTCCGCCGGCACCTCTGCCTCCACGAAGAAGAGCGGCGCCGCCCGCGAAAGGACACTCCCATGAAGAAGATCGTCAAGGCCTCCATCGCCACCACCGCCGGTGTCATCCTGCTGCTCGGCGGCGCGGGCACCTTCGCCACCTGGAACTCGTCGGCCACCACGCAGGGCGCATCGATCATGGCGGGCAACCTCGTTGTCGAGGCCTCGCAGGACGCGGGCACCTGGACCGCCAACGGCTCGGCCATCTCCATCGACGACTACCGCGTCGTCCCCGGCGACGTCCTCACCTACACGAAGACCATGAGCGTCGGTGCCGAGGGCGACAGCCTGAGCGCGACGCTCGCCCTGACCGACTCGTCGATCGCTCCCGCCGACGTGACGAAGCCCGCTGACGTGGCTCTCGCGAGCTACCTCACCGACTCGGCCGTCCTCACCGCCTCGGGCGCCGGTATCACCGGCACGGGCCCCACCTTCACCGTGACCCCGGCCGGCGACGTCGTCAGCCAGGACGTCACCGTCACGGTCACCATCGCCTTCCCGTACGGCGACGTCGCCGGCGGCAACAACGCCGCGATGAACGGTGCCGTCACGCTCGACGAGCTCACCGTCAGCCTCACGCAGAACACCAAGTAAGCCCCGGGGGCCCGTCTCTGACCGAGAGGCGGGCCTTCGGTTCCACGTCCGTCCACCACCGAGAAGGAGCCGCCATGAGCCGCCGCACCCGCCGCCACGCCGCCCGGCGCGACGCCCGCCGTGCGGCGGCGCCGCGGCGCCTGCTGCTCGGCGCGCTGGGTGCGGCGGGCGCGATAGTCCTCGGCGTGCTCGCCGGCGGCGGCACGTTCGCCCTCTGGACCGTTGCCGCGCCGGCCGCCTCCGCCGTCACGCTGCAGGCCGGGTCCGCGGGCCTCACCTCGACGCCGCTCCAGCTCTCGGCCACGAACCTCTATCCGGGCCGCACCGTCTACGCCGCGACCACGGTGAGCAACACCGGCACGACGCCGCTCGCTCTCACGATCGACCCGGTCACGAGCACCGCAGCCACCCCCTTCACCACGGCGGTCGCTGTCTCCGTGGGCAAGACCTCCTCGGCCGCGGATTGCACCGCCGGCCGCGTCCCCGCCACGGTCACCACGACCGTCGGCGCCGCCGGCTCCGCCCTGCAGCTCACCCTCGCTCCCGGGGCCTCCCAGCTCGTCTGCATCGGCGTCGGGCTGCCGCAGAACGCGCCGGCCGCCGCGGCCGGGGCCGCAGCATCCACCCTCACGATCACCATCTCGGGAACGCAGGTGCGCCGATGACCCGCCGTCGCCTGCTCGGCCCGATCGCGGCGCTCGTCACCCTCGCGGTGCTCGGCAGCGCCGGCGGCGCGACCGCCGCGTGGATCGCGCGCACGTCGGCGGCAGCATCCGTCTCCTCCACGGCCATCGCCACCACGGCGCAGCTGACGAGCGGCCTCGACGCGAACTACCGTTCCGGCACGACCGCGCCGGCCACCGCGGGCCAGCTCACGATCGCCAACACCGGCGGCGCTCCGCTGTCGTACGCGCTCGCGACGCAGCTCGGCGCCGGCAGCAGCAACGCGCTCGCCGCGAAGATCACGCTCCGCCTGTGGTCGGGCAGCGCGTGCGGCACCACCGCTCCGAGCGGCGCCGTGAGCACGACTCTCGCCGACACCGCCCCTGCCCTGCCGACCGCGGCACGCACCCTCGCGCCGGGCGCATCCGTGGTGGTGTGCGTGTCGACCCAGATCACCGGGCAGATGGATGCCTCGCTCTCGGGGCAGTCCGTCACGGCGGCGTTCCGGGTGACCGGCGCGGTCGGAACGAACTGGACCGCCTCGGCGACCACCGCCGCGTTCACCCAGTCCGTCTCGGGACTCGGCCCGGCCGGCGCTCCGACCTGCACGCAGGCGCCGCCGCACGGGGTGCAGCTGAGCTGGACCGCCCCCGCGAACCGCGCCGCCGGTGCCAGCCTGCTGTACCGCATCGTCGACAAGTCCAACACCGTCGTCAAAGAGGTCTCGAGCAGCGCCGCAACCGTCGCCGTGACTCTGGGCGGAACCGACATCCGCGCAGACGGTGTTCACGAGCTGCGCATCGTCACCATCGAGACGACCGGGTCGACGACCACCTCGTCCGACAGTGCAACTCTCACCGTGCGGCGGACCGCCGTCGGAAACTCCAACGTCAAGTACGAATGCGTGAACCCATGACCATCTCCACCTCCGCGACGTCCACCCTTCCGACGCTCCGCGCTGCCGAGTCGTCTCGCCGAGCCCTCCGCGCCGATGCCCGCCGTCGTGACGAGGGGCAGAGCCTGCTGCACTACCTCGCCGTGTCGGTCAGCGCGTCGATCCTCGTCCTGCTGCTGGGCGTGGCGGTCGCGGTGGTCGGCCTGCCTGTCGTCGTCGGCGGCAGCGCCATGACGGTGCTCACGCAGTCGATGGAGCCCGGCTTGCCGCCCGGGACGCTCGTGGTCATCCGCCCGACGCCGGTGGACGAGATCCGCGTCGGCGACGTCATCACCTACCAGATCAGCTCGGGCGAAGCGGCCGTGGTGAGCCACCGCGTGGTGTCGAAGACGTACGCCGACGGCGAGCTGACCTTCATCACGAAGGGTGACAACAACGACACCGTCGATCCCGCGCCGGTGCGTCCCGTGCAGGTCCGCGGCACCCTCTGGTACAGCCTGCCGCTGCTCGGCTGGGTGAACAGCCTGCTGAACGGCGCGAACCGCACGATCGTCCTCGCGGTCGTCGCCGGCGGTCTCTTCCTCTACGCCGCGGTGTCGGTCGGTGGGGCCGTGCGGGATCGACGGAAGAAGACGGATGCTGCCGCCGCCGTCGCAGAGCAGGCCGAGGCGCCGAGTGTGTCGCGGCGGCGGAGCCGGTAGGCGCGCTCTCGCTGCGGAGCGCGGCGACGGCACCTGTGCGAGCCGCGAGCGTCGGTCGCATCGGCAGTTGATGAGATGGTGCCGCGGGCTCCTCACGGCCGAGGAGCCCGCGCCGTTCGTCAACCGGACGCGCCCTTGCGTGGCTTGATGAACGATCGTGACTCCTGGCTCGCGCGCTTCTCGGCGCGCTTCTCCTTCGCTGATGACTGGGCGACCTTCTTCGTGTCGCGTGCTCGCGGTGATCGACCTGACATGCGGACTCGCTTCCCCTGGTTGGCTGGCGGGTGAACCCACGACCATAGCCGTCTTCCTGGGAAAGTCAACTCGAGCACGTGCGCACAAAAAAAGCGCTGACTTGCCATTTTCTGGAAGCGGGCTATGGTGATGGCCATGACCCCGATGGCCCGCCCTCACCGCACGGAGCGTCTCGCTGACGCCTCCGTGGTGACGGCAGTGGTCGACATCGCGGGCGCCCGTCACGAGGTGCTGCCGCCCCGGCGGAGCGACGCGGATGGTCTGTCCGTGCAGCCCCTCCGTCGCGTCGCGCCCCCGTGATGACCGATCCGAACGATCGGTCCAACCGGACACACCCGCGCGTCGCACCTGCGGCGCGTTTTTTGTACCCCGAGGAGCATCAATGCCCATCGAAATCACCGAACCCGTCCCGCTCGCCGGCGTGCAGCGCGAGCTCGAGCGGCAGCTCGACGAGCGGCTCGCCGTCCTCCAGGAGCTCGAGCCGTTCGCTCTCCCGAGCGTCGATCCCGTCGCTTACCAGTCGGCGGCGTCCCACCGGATCGCGATCGAGCAGATCACCGCGGCGCTGAATCGCATCAGCCAGGGCACGTACGGCCGCTGCATCCGGTGCGGAGGTCAGGTCGCACCCGCACGGCTCGAGGTTCTCCCGTACGCGGCCGCCTGCATCGAATGTCAGAGCCATGCCGAAGCCGCGTAATCGCAAGCCCTTCGCCATCCCGTCCGTCCCGCCGGTCGCTGTCGCCGGGGACGCCGGCGCAGCGGCATCCTTCCCCGCCCGGATTCTTGTTCAAGCAGGCGCACTCCTGCGTCCGCGCACGGATCGTCTCGTCGTGCATCGTCGACTCGTCGATCGTTCCTCCGAGACGCCGCGAGCCCAGGCGGTTGCTGCGGGTGATTCCCACGCCGGACCGGCGAGCACCTTCCACGGTGCGACTGCCCGCTTCGTCGCGCTCGGCTGAGCCCCTCCGGCCGCTGCGAGCGATCAGCTGCGGTTCGGGGGGTGTGGTGAGGTCGGATGCCTCGCCCTCGGCGGCACCCGCCGCGAGCCCGTCCGCGTGAGCGCCTACGACGACAGCGGCATCGAGCACGCGTGCGCGCTCCTCGGCTCGATACCGAGGACTTCGCCCGTGTGCACCGCGGCTGAGTTCCGGAGGGGTGGCACGAGCGCGCTCCGAGTTCCATCATGGTGACGTGGGCGCGGCTGGGAGCGCTCAGGCTCTCCGCGGCTTCGCCCTGCACCCGGCGAGGGCTGTCGAAGGTCGCCCGCAGACCTGTCGGCACACCTTCGATGGCGGAGGGAGTCATTGATGAACGGAAACGGATGCCGCGTGCCCGGCGCCGTTGTGATCGCGGCGTCGGTTCTCGCGCTGGCGGGGTGCTCATTGATGATCCCCGTCGGACCGATGACCTCGGAAGAGCGAGACATCGGCGACGTGTCGCACGTGGTGCTCGAGACATCCGGCGATCTCGTCGTGTCGGAGGGGGAGCCGGCACTCACGGTGCACGCACCGCAGGGGATGATGAACCGACTCACGTCCGATGTCGACGGCGACACCCTCGTGCTGGACACCACCCCCGGCTTCACGATGGGGATGGGTGACGTGCGGTACGACCTGACACTGCCACGGCTGGAGCGGCTCGAACTGAACGGCTCGGGCGACGTCGAAGCGACGGTCTCGGCGGCCGGCACCGTTCAGCTCGATATCGACGGATCAGGCGACGTCGACTGGTCGGGCCTCGCGGCCGATCGTGTCGAGGTGCGCATCTCGGGCTCGGGCGACGTCACCCTGAGCGGCTCGGTCGCCGAGCTCGCCATCGACCTGGAGGGCAGCGGCAACGTGGACGCCGAGAATCTCGATGCGCAGCACGCCGTGGTCAACCTCTCCGGATCGGGGGAAGTCGACGTCGCGGCGAGCGACACCCTCTCCGTCGACCTTTCGGGCAGCGGCCGAGTCACGTACTCGGGTGACCCAAGTACCGATGTGCGCGTGTCTGGCTCGGGGGACGTCGTACGCCGCTGAGCGGACCTCGTCGCGGAGAGCAGGTTCTCGCTCTCGTCGTTGGAGCTGCGCGGCGCTAAGGCGAAGCTCGACTGCGCCGACAAGCTCTTCGAGAAGCTCAACGAGGTGGCCGGCGCGCCAGGAATTCTGTACCACGGCGCGACAAAGTTACGACCACCTGCTGGAAGCGCGCAGGGGCTTAGGCCAGATGATCATCGAGTTTCACCTCTCGCCGCACTTCGGGGTTGCGCCGAAGATTTCGGGACGTAAGGCCTGTCCGACATCAGCCTCGCTTCCGACTTGTCTTGTGGTGCCGCCATCGGAGACGCTCCAAACTGATGGAGTCCCACCGGCGGTCGACCGCACCAACTCAATCTTGAGACAATAGTCAGCGGGAACGACCGCGCTCGTAGTGTCGAAGCTCGCTCAAATCGAGTCCTCCGTTGAGTGGGAACCGACTCGGACTACGGCCCGCGGCGCCGGCGCCGAAGGGTAGGGCGAGCTGGCCAACGGCTTCCAAGCTAAGCGTGGAGATTTCCCTAGCGAGGCGGTCGAGCGCTGCTGGGAGCGGAAGCCGAGCGATCCCAGCATCAGTAATCCGCACCGAAAGGGGCGCCTCGATGTACCGGCGAAACGCAGAGGGCTCCATGACAAGAGAGGCCACCTGAGTAAGCAGCTGCGCACCGCGTTCGTTGCTTGGGCGACTCTGGCGAAGCAGAGCTCGGTATGCCGTGGCCATTGTCCCGAGTCCATACTCCATTTGGTCCCGAGTCGCGGGGTTTCCCGAGCCGTTGTGAACCACAAGCCCCGCCACCCCGAGGGCGAGTCGGGGGTGACTATCCTGCAATTCGACGCGCGCGAGCTCGTTCAGGTAGACGCGAACAGCACTGCGTGCGTCGGAAGCCGTCGCGAGCAGTGGGACTATGCCCCGAGCGTAGGCCGCGGCCTTCGCTGCATCATGCGTGCGTGCGACCCTCAGGTAGGTGATCCTTGGCTCGAGGAGGTCTGGTGCACCTTCGATGGCTCCGACGCACGCCGCCATCGCCGCCGGAGCCTCGTCGAGATGCTTGCCGAGCATGTACGCGTCCTGATAGTCGAGTCTGTCAGCCCCCGCGAGTCTCATGCGTGCGCCCGCGCGGCCGCATAGTGCGGCGACTTCATTGAGAAGTCCTGCACGTCTCAACCAAGTGACGGCAACTTCCGCGATGAGGGGATGACGTGCGTAGACGTGTCGGCCCGAAAAGGTGATGCTGGCTTCTCTTCCCAAAGCATTCAACACAGCGGTGTTTTCCAACGAGTCGTCAATATTGACGATCTCACCAACGAGAGATCGAGTGGCCCCTTGTGCAGTGCCTTGCTCGGGGTCGGTGGCCACCTGCATTAGACAGATGGCTCCGTAGACGTGTGCGAGCGTGAGCTTCGACCGAGCCCGTGCCGGCACCCGAGAAAGCCGGTCCATAAGCTCGTCAACCCGCGTCGACAATGTTGTTGTCCCTTGCACCGCAAGGATTGCCCCGAACAGCGTGGATCGCGAGGAATTATGGTTTGGGCGGGACTTCTCAATTAGCTCATCGCGCACCGCCGCGACGTCCAGCTTCTTCGCGCCGCCCGGAGTTGACCGAGTGACTTCGATCCCAAGATCATCCCAGCGCTCCGCGATATCACTGGCGTCCTGATCGCTGAGGCCATCAAAGAGTACGGGTGACACCCGCTTGGTAATTGAGGGCGGAAGTGACCACCACAGGCGATCATGCGCCGCCAGCATCAGAATTGATCGCGCGCGGCCAGCGTGAGACAGCAGTAGCTCGATATCATCCGCGGCGAGGTCCGCCTCATCAATGCAGAAGACCGCGTCACCGAGCGCCTCTCGCGTGTCTTCGAGCCACTCCCTGGTGAGCGGCGGGGCTCCGGCGGAGCGAAAGAAGACCGACCATTCGGATCTGTCAGCGAACGCCATCGCGGCTTGATGAAGCGCCATCGACTTGCCTTCGCCGAGGGGGCCGATCGCGGCGACACCAGCAGAGGGGACGCCGCTATCCGCGATGCGTTCCGCCTCTTCTATGACTTCTCGCGTCGCCGTCAGCAGCGGCCATCGGCCAGGCACAGCATCTGACCAAGATGGGGTTGCTCCTTCGCTGAAGTGATGCGGCGGGCGATACGTATCGATTCTTATTGGCAATGCTGTCCATCCGCGTGGGCTAGACGGCGGCGGACTTGTCGATTGGAGACCGATGGGGGCGTCAAAAAGTGTGCTCGCATCGATTCCCGTGTACAGCTGAAAGCCGGGGGACTTCGCCAGTCGGCCCAGAACGGGATTCTGAGTTACTTGCACCCGATCCTTGGAATAAGCGCACCACACAACTTCAGCGTTAAGCAAGCTTTGATCGGAGGCATGGCGCTGGAGAACGCGCATGAAGGAGTCTTCCCACCCTCCATAACCAAGAACCAATACCGTCGCGTCGACAAACAGCGAGCTCAGTAGCCCCTCCAGCTGGGTTCGCACCGCATCGAGCTGATTTAGAGAGTTGATGCTCCAGGGCTCGCTGAAGTATCCGTGGATATGGATAACGGGGACTGCGCTCGAGTTTCTCAGCTGCGCCAGCGTCGGCGGATCATCAAATGAGACGGGTACGGCATCCGCAACAATGTTTCTTTCCCTCAACGCGACCTCGATGAGGGGGTCGAAGTTCGTCGTGATAATCGGTGAACGTGCTTCGGCCGGAAGCCGAGAGTAGAACTCCGCCAAATCGCGATGTGCCTTCGTTAGCTTCCACCGTGATTCTCGCACCGCGCGCCGCATATCGCCGGTGCGGATGTCGAAATCGTCGTCGATGGCCTCAGCGACGGCTGATCGGATAACGGTGGTCAACGCTCGGTCGCCGCGTTGGCGGCACACGGCTTCGGCCGCTTGCTGATAGCGAGCGTAAGGCGGTGTGTCCGGCTTCCAGCGTTGACGAACCCCTTCAGCGAGCTCCGGACTGATAGCGGATAGGAACCGCTCGGTCATCTCCTCTGTCGTGGCGACGGATCCGCGGCTTACGCCGGAGCCGACCACTGTGAGGAGAGGCCCCGCGTCACCACGCGCGATATAGGCCAGTCTCTCCCGCAGATCCCGAGTGTCATCACCTCTGTCATCGACGGTATTCAATCATCGCCCCAGTCAGCCGCCATACGTGCGAGATTAGAATGTATCGACAAAACGGCCATGAACTCGTATTGGGGAGTTGCCAGGGCGCTGCGCGCGTTTGACCTGCCGAGCGCGCAGATTCTCGTGCTTCGGGGTCATCAGCGGCCGGTCAGGCGAACTCGAAGCGTCTTCATCTTGCAGCTCAACTTCTCACAGGTCGCCGGTCGTGAAGCGGTCCCTGAATCGGAGACGTTGCGCCGGTATCACACCACTGACCGCAATTACGCTCGGAGCTCCTTCTCGGTCAACGGGGCCACTTCCCTCGTTCAAGCACGATTGACCGCCGTGTCAGATGCGGTGGTTGGTGCCGCGCGTGCAGACGCGACGGCGGGAGTCGAACCCGCAACGCTCCCGGGTATGAACCGGTGCCCGGGACCGCCCGGATCGCCGCGATGACCCCACGCTAGACGCCGCCTGCACGCATCGCCTGCGAGTGTCGGAGCGTGTCGGGTGATGACGAGATATGACGCGACCCCAGCCCTTCGGCAACTCGCGGCCGAGGCATCCGTCAGTGTCCGTCGTGGGTGACGACGGGGAGAACCGTGCCGTCGGCGTCGAGGAGCGCGGCGCCCTGGCAGACGCCGAGCGCGGGTACGACGACGAGTGTGACCAGCGCCGCCGCGCCGATCAGGCTCCACAGGCCGGACCGCGGGGACGGATGCCGTGTGCCGTGCACGATCCCGCAGGCCACGGCGACTCCGAGCGCAAGCAGCAGTGCCACCGCGAGGATGCTCGCTCGTCCCGGCGCGGTCGCGAGCAGCGCTACTGCGGCCCCCATTTCGACGAACACAGCGGCAACGGCGACCCGCGGGGTCGGCGTCCGGTTGAGGTACAGACTCGTCGCGCCCCACGCCAGGGCGCCCAATCCCACAGCAACCGACAGTGCACCGAGCACCCGGGAGAGCGTGTCGGCCTGTACCGCGACGATCGCCGCGGCGCCCAGTCCGACCGCGACGAGCCCGAAGCCCCACGCGGTGACGGACACCCACGACGGAGCGCAGCTGACGCGCTCCGTCGTGGATCCCTGAACCATGGTCACGCGGTCGCGACCTGCGGCGAGCGCTCGGCGGCCAGGCCTACGCCGAGAAGCACGATGGCGCTGGCGAGGTGCAGGAAGTGGTCGGGCGCGTTGAGCGCCAGGATGTTCGCCGGCGTGCCGACAAGGAAGAATCCGATGACACCCAGCAGCAGGTACGCGGCGCCGACCGTGATGTTCGTGATCTTGGCGGGGCGCGCACCGGCGATGCCGGAGATCAGCAGCGCGGCTCCGATGAGCAGGTGCGCGACGTTGTGCAGCGGGTTGACCTCGAAGATGCCCAGGAGCAGCCCGCCCTCGGTCGCGATGAAGCTGATGGGACCGGTGACGAAGAACCCGAGAAGGCCGACGAGGAGGTAGACGGCGCCGAAGACCGTGGCGACGATGCGATTCGGTGACGAGCCCATGAGAGACCTCTCTTTCCCAGCGGCGATCTGCCGTGCTGTGAGGGTTGTTCGGGGCGGGCGGAGAAACGGATGGGATGCCGTGATCGAAGCTTCGGAGCCATGTCAGCCAACACCTGCTTCAGGCGCTGAATGCCCGCGGCGGTCAACAGGATCTGGTACCCGCTCGTTTCCTTGCGCTAGAAGTGATGGATGAGTTCGGTTCCATCGCACAAGCTGAACTGGCGCGACGAGTTCGAAATTGTCGATTCGCTTCCTGCTGGTGCTACGCCCAAGGATCGAATAGCTCGAGGCAAGGCCTTCGAGCGAATTCTGCACAGCATGTTCTGGGAAGCGGAACTGCATCCGCGGCTCAGCTTTCGGCCAAAGGGAGAAGAAATAGACGGATCCATATGGCTTGACGGTCGAACGCTCCTGGTCGAGGCAAAGTGGACCCAAGGCCCCCACCCGGCCTCGAGCATCTATCAGTTCCGAGGCAAGGTAGACGGAAAGCTCGTGGGGACGGTCGGTCTCTTTGTGAGCATGGCAGGTTTCAGCCCGGATGCGGTGAACGCGCTCGTCGCGGGCAAGGAGTTGAATGTAGTGCTTATGGACGGGCAAGACGTGCGCGAGATAGTTGCCGGGACCTTCTCACCGCGCGCAGCGATCCGGCAGAAACTGCGTGCTGCGGGCGACTTCGGGACTCCGTTTGCTCCCTTGGCGAAGCCTCAGATCGCTGCCGTGCGGCGCATTGTCCTTGTTGAAAGCCGATTCGATGCGCAAATACTTCAGGCCCTGCACGCGATGTTCGGTAGTCCGTCCGGGATCTTAATCGTCCCGGCCGGCGGCGTGCTGAACATGCCGCCTTTGCTGGACGACCTCCTAGCGGCTCACAATTCAGATCTGGAACGGTTGACGATCGTGCTGTCAGCGGGCGAGGCGGAGCGACCGGACGTGCCCGAACTTGTAGAAGAGGTGAAATCTGTGCTTCGGGCTCGCCATCTGCGACCGAGGGTGCTGGTCAGTCTCATCTATCCGAGCCTCGCTGGCCGCCTGGCGGTCGCCCCCTCGCGCGAGCCCCGCGAAGAGCGGGTCCGAGCGTCCCAAGAAGAGCTTTACGTCGCACTGAGCCAAGTGGAACCCGCTGCCGTCTATGTCGAAGATCGGAACGTGCGCCTCGCCATGAAGGGCGCGGGCATCTACCTTCCTTACTGAGCTAGTCCGCTCGCTTGGCCGGCGACGTTAGCTGGCGCGGGGTTCCTCGTTGATCGGAGCGTTTCGACTCACTCGTTCTTCGCTCGCTCAACGAACGGGGGGTGTCCGCCCGCACAGGTACGCTGGCCCGGACATGGGGGAGCACGTGAGTCTGGCGGGGGAGCCTCGACGGCTGTCGAATTACGGCGAGGGCACCGACCTGCTCGTGGCGCTCACCGAGGCCATCGCCGGTGCCCGCACTCGCGTGTGGGTCAAGGTGCCATGGTGGGACGCCTCGCCCGTCGCGCGCCGCCTGCTCGACGCGATTCTCGCCGCCCACCGAAGGGGCGTCGACGTCAAGGTGCTCCTGCGACCCGAGGCGTCGAACGACGCGGTCGTCCGCGAACTCCGCAGCGCCGAGGTAGCCCTCATCCCGGTGCGGTACATCCACGAGAAGGAACTCCTCGCCGACGACGTCGCGATCACGCACTCGATGAACTTCACGGCCCCCGAGATCGGTCGCAACCAGAACTCCGGGTTCCTGCACACCGACCCCGCGATGGTCGACGCCGTCGAGCTCGGGTTCACCTCGCTCATCGACAATGCGAACGCGGTCGCGCACGGCGACGAGGCGTGGACTGCGGCATCAACTCTCATCCCACCCGCTCTGCAGAAGTACCTCGACAAGTTTGATCGGCTGAACCCGCTGCAGTCGAAGGCGGTGCCGGCGGTGCTGTCGACGAGCGGGCACGTGATGGTCGTCGCGCCGACGAGCTCGGGCAAGACGCTGATCGGCGAGGTCGCGGCGCTGCGGTCCATCGTGTCGGACGGCAAGCCCGCGGTGTGGCTGCTGCCCGCCCGGGCGCTCGCCGCGGAGGTCGCCGAGATCGCGCGGCGGTGGAACGCGCACGGCATCCGCACCATCGAGCTGACCGGCGAGACGAACATGTCGAGCGACGCGGTGCGGCAGGCGCAGCTGTGGGTGGCGACCACCGAGAAGTTCGAGGCGCTGTACCGGCGGGCGTCGCTCAAGGACGTCATCGGACGGATCGGATGCCTCATCATCGACGAAGTCCACCTCGTCGGTGATCCAACGCGAGGTGCCACGCTCGAGTCGCTCATCGCACGTCTGCGGGTCGCCGAAGGGCGCACCCGGATCGTCGCGCTGTCAGCGACCGTGTCGAACGCCGACGAGCTGGCGGCGTGGTTCAACGCCGACCTCGTGCGCTCGGCCTGGCGCCCGACGGTGCTGACGACGCAGCTGGTGCCGTACGACGTGCCGACCCAGGGCAAGCGCGAGCAGTACGAGTCGGCGAAGGACGAGATCGTCGTGCCGCTCCTGCGGAGCCTGGTCGGCGACGACCTCGGCACTGCCGGAGAGAACTCACCGGGATCCAGCGCGGTCGTGTTCTGCGGCAGCAAGGCCGCCGTTCTCCGCACCGCAGCCCGTGCGGCCGGGGTGCCGCACTTCGGCGTCGAGCTCGACGCGCTCGTGGAGGCGTGCTTTCGCCGGGGCGTCGGCATCCATTTCCGTGATGCACCGCGCGCGAATCGGGCGCTGGACGCGTTCCGATCACGGCAGCTGCGCGTGCTCGTCGCCACGTCGGGGCTGTCGACCGGGGTGAACACGCCCGCGAAGTTCGTGATCATCCGGGACCTCGAACTCGGGATGACGCCGCTCGAGGTGAGTCAGGCCCAGCAGATGTTCGGGCGGGCCGGGCGCGCGGGGCAGGAGCCCGAGGGCTTCGGATTCATGCTGGTGCCACGCGCCGAAGAGGGCGCGTGGAAGCTGAAGCTCAGCGACGGATACGCGGCGAACAGCCGCCTCACTGCGGCGCTGGGTGACGCGGTTCTCGCGGAGCTGCTGCTCGGGTCGGTGGTCGATCGCGAGACCGCGCGGTCGTGGTTCGCGCAGACCCTCGCGTTCGCGCAGAACCGGTCGGCGGTCGACCTCGACGCGGTGGTCGACGAGCTGCTGCAGCGCGGGTTCGCGACCGAGGTCGACGACCGGCTTGCTCCGACGGAGATCGGCGTGCTGACTTCGCGCCTCATGATCGACGTCCAGTCGGCCGCTCGCCTGTTGGTTGCGCTGAAATCGCTGCCGGTTCCGGCGACCGCCGACGAAGCTGAGGAGCTGGTGCTGCAGACGGTCGCGACCGCCGTCGCGTCGCTGCGCGAGCGACCCGTCAACGAGCGCACGTACACCGACTATGTCGACGAGCTGCTGCGGGGCTGGTCGCCGCGGGTCGTCGCGCGCGCCGGCGAGTGGTTCGGCGCGCGCGTCTGCATGGCGGCCGCCCAGCTCGTGCTGCGCGCCCCCGCCCGCGCCCGCGAGAACCCGCCGGTGGGCGTGTCGATTGCCGAGCTCCGCCGTGCGGCCGAAGACCTGCCCCGCTACCTCGCGTGGGTGGCCGCGCTCGGATACGCGGACGCCTCCACCTGGGCACCCGCCGTCGCCGGCGACCTCGCCCGCCGGCTGACGTGGTGGCACCTCTCGCCGCACCCGGAACGCGGTTCGGGTCGCTTGCTGTGGATGCTGGAACGGATGCTGCACCCCCAACACCACCGCGAGCAGCTGCCTCCCCTCTGGCGTCGAGCACGTGCGGCGGGGTTCGCTTCGCCCGACGGGATCAATGCGCGGCCGCGCGGGGTGGACGTGTCGGCCGAGGGGTTCGCGGAGATCGTGGGTTCTCGAGCGGACTTCTCGCTCGCACCGCTGGTGGATCTTGAGCTGACGTATCGCACGCCGAACACGCAGGCGCGGGTCACGGCGTTGAGCACCACCGGGGCAGCTCGCGCGGTTGCGACTTCGCGACCGGCGGCGGGGCTGATCGACCTGGTGCTGCCGGCGCGATCGGCGGGCAAAGTCGCGGCGGACGTGTTCCTCTACACGCGCGACGGGGACTTCGGGTACGCGAATCTCGTGGGGGACGTTCCCGAAGGAGTCGGGTCGGGCACGCCGGTCGAGGAGGCCGCGCGGCTGCTGAGCGACTTGCCTGAGGTGCATTCGGTGCTGAGCCACGCCCGCGGGGTGCGGCGCCTGTTTCAGGGCGAGCGGAAACGGCTGCTCGGCAGCATCCGTCCGCTCATCGCCGCTGACCCTCGACTCTGGCCGATCTCGGTCGCGTTGTCGGAGCAGCACAGCGAGCCCGACGCCGCGGTGGTCGCGCTGCGGACCAACTTGCGGGCGCTGCTGCGGCGGTCGGACCGCACCGACCTCCGGTCGCCGCACGCGGTGCTGCGCTCGCGCGAGGCGTCGGAGGCCGAGGTGCAGGTGACCCTCGCCGCGCTGCTCGCTTCGCTCCTGCTGGAGGTGGGCGTCGCGACGGCGGACGGGCATCCGCTCGCTGTGGTGCGGGTGGGGGAGCGGTGGGCGCTCGCCGGCCCGCTGCATGCGCAGCCGGGGCGGATGGAGCCGCTGATTCCGGCGGTGCTCCCGCGGCAGATCGAGACGGTGGCGGTGCCTGTGGCTTCGGCGGCGATGGTGGCGGAGCCGCGGTGCGGGTGGATGGCGGAGTTCGTGCTCTGACACGGGGCTGCTCGGAGGTTCGGGGCGTGTCGTCTCGCTCGTTCCTCGCTCGCTCAACGGCCGGAGGGGTGCATCCGAACTCGCCGTTCGACAGGAATCACTCTTGAGAGGCACCCTGCCGTACGCGCCACCACACGGATAGCGTGGTCGCGACCCGTGTCGTGTGCGCAGGCGATGGAGCCGGAACGGCAGAGGGAACACGTGGACGACGAGGAAGAGCGCGAGCTGTGCGGCCGTTTCGCCGCCGGTGACGAGCGCGCCCTCGAGCAGATCTACCGGCGCTGGTCGCCGATCGTTTTCACTCTCGCGCTGCGGGTCCTCGGCGACAGGGGCGACGCCGAAGACGTGACGCAGAAGACCTTCGTCTCGGCCTGGACCTCACGCGCGTCGTACGACCCGGCCAAGGGGCGGCTGTCGACGTGGCTCGTCACGATCACGCGCCGCCGCATCGCCGACACCCTCGACGCGCGCCGGCGCGTGCGCGAGCTCCACGAGAAGCTGCAGCGGTTCGCAGTGAGCGACGAGCCGATGTCGTCAGAGATCGACCTCGGCGACCGGCTGCTGCTCGCCGACGAGATCGACCGGCTCGAGCCCGACGCGCAGCGCGTGGTGCGGCTGGCGTTCTACGACGACCTGACCCACCAGCAGATCGCCACGCGCCTCGACATGCCGCTGGGTACCGTGAAGAGCCACATCCGCCGAAGTCTCACCCGCCTGCGCGACCGATTGGAGGTGCCTCATGTCGCATCTTGATCCCGAGCGCCTCGCGCTGGTCGCGGTCGGAGAAGCGCTGACGGATGCTGAGCAGCAGCACCTCGCGACGTGCGACGCCTGCTCGCTCGAGCTGGCAGAGCTCGAGCACACGGTCGCGGTCGGCCGGTCCACCGTCACCCTCGGCGACCTCGAGACGCCGCCGGAGCGGGTCTGGGACCGCATCCTCGACGAGGTCCGGTCAGAGCCGGAGCTCGCAGCATCCGGGATTCCCGTCGGCGTCCCCGTCGTCTCTCCACCGGCCGTCGCGGAGAACCAGCCGGATCAGCGCCGTACGCGTCGGCGGGGACGGATGCTGTTCGCCCTGGCCGCGAGCATCGCCGCGGTGCTGGCGATCGCCGGCGTGTGGACCTTCGTCCGCACACAGCAGCCGGTGGAGATCGCGTCGGCGACCCTCGACGCCTTCCCGGATCACCCCGACGCTGTCGGGACGGCCGAGGTGACCGAGCTGTCGGACGGGGAGCGCACCCTCACGGTGAGCATCGACGATTTCGACGAGAGCGACGGGTTCCGCGAGGTCTGGCTGATCACCGCAGATGCGTCCGACCTCGTGAGCCTCGGCGAGCTGGACGGGAAGAAGGGGACGTTCGTCGTACCGGCCGACGTCGACCTGCGCGACTTCGTGCTCGTCGACGTCTCGCAGGAGCCGCGCGACGGCAACCCCGCCCACTCCGGCGATTCGATCGTGCGCGGGCAGCTCGAGTTCAGCTGACGCCGCGCGGCGGCCTGGTCCGCCCTCGGCCCACCAGGGGCGAGTCGCGAACGAAGTCTTGGCCGCTGCATCCGTCCCCGTCGCTTCTGGCGAATACCTCTACGGCACCCTCTGTTCGGACCGTGCCGGGCATCGCATCGAAGGAGATCGGAACCATGAAGAAGTCTCGCCTGGCCGTCGCGGCGGTCGCCGCACTGGCGCTCGTCCTCACGGCCTCGCCCGCGCAAGCCCACGGATGGGGTGGCGGAGCACCCTCCGGCACGATCGTCGACGTCGCGGTCGCCGCATCCGGCGGCGGCACTCCCGACGACAACCCGTGGGACTACGACATCCTCGTTCAGGCGGTCGTGGCCACCGGGCTGACCGGGGCGCTCGCCGACACGAGCCAGACCTACACGGTGTTCGCGCCGAACGACCGCGCGTTCCTGCGGCTCGTGACCGACCTCACCGGCACCGCGCCGGCGAGCGAGGCCGACGCGCTGGCGGCCATCACCTCGACGTTCACCGCCCAGCAGATCTCGAACATCCTGCTCTACCACGTGGTCGCAGGCCAGAAGCTCGGGTTCGTGAAGGTCATCACGGCCGGCTCGCTCACGATGGCCAACGGAGGGGTCGTCGAGCCGCGCGGCGTCAAGCTCCGCGACGAGACGCCCGCGCTCCGCGACCCCAAGCTCGTTCCCTGGGCGGTCAACATCCAGGCGACGAACGGCGTGATCCACACGATCGACCGCGTGCTGGTTCCCGCGTCGTAGCAACGGGCCGACCGCAGTGGGCCTCCGTCGTGCGTCGGGATCCACCGTGGCGGGACGAGCTCGCAGGGATTCTGAGCGCCGGCACGAGGCCCGAACTCGAAGCGGGCGCGTCCGACTACCGCGGAAGGACGAGCGAGACGGATGCCTCGGATCGGCATTCCCCGCCGGTTCGAGGCATCCGTCTGCTCCTTATCGCTCGCTCAACGACCACGGAGCGGGGTCGGCACCGACCGGAGCTCCCCGGATATCCTCTCCATGTGTCGCTTCGTGAGGATTCCGTTCCCGAGCGGACGAGCATGGGCCGAGGGATCGACGTGCTCTCCTGCGTCGCGCAGCTGTCGGCGTCGAGTGCGCACGGGGCGTCCGTCCAGGACATCGCGCGCGAGCTGCAGCGCGACCGCTCGCAGATCTCGCGCACACTCGCCGCGCTGGCAGCCGAGAGGCTCGTGACGCGGGGCCCGGACGGGCGCTACCGCCTGGCGTGGGGCTGGTATGCGACCGCGGAGCGGCTGGTCGACAGACGTCTGCGCAGCGAAGGCCTGACGATCCTCGACGAGCTCTCCGCGGAGGTCGGAGAGGCCTGCTTCCTCGGCGTTCTCGAGGGTGACGCGACGGTCACGCTTGTCGAGAGCGTGCCGGCCGCCGCGCGCATGATCGGTTCCTGGATCGGCCGCGGGTACCCGGCGTTCTGCAGCGACGCGGGCCAAGCGGTGCTGTGGGATGCCTCGGACGACGAGATCCGCGGAGTCTTCAGCCGCACCGAGTTCCGAAGCTCCGGCCCGAACGCGGCCGCGTCCGTCGACGAGTTCCTGTCGAGACTGACCGAGGCGCGGACCAGGGGCTATGCGATCGTGGCGGAGGAGGCCGAGCCAGGACTGTACTCGGTGTCGGCGCCCGTCTGGGATTTCCGGGGCGAGGTCATCGCGGGACTGCAGATCGTGGGAGAACGCCACCGGCTGGAGCCGAGATCGGCGGCTCTGGGTGCGGCGTGCGCCGACGCGGCGCACCGGCTCTCAGTGGCGCTGGGCGCCGCTGCTGCGCGGGTCAGCTGAGTCCGTTCCGCGCGTCACGGCTCCCGGACGAGTCGGGTCAGATGCGTGTGAGCGTCGTGGAGTGCTTCGTGCGCTTCCCGCACGCGACGCGCCGACAGGGCCCCACCGCTGATGCCGATGGATGCCACGATGCCCTGGCTGTCGCGGATCGGCAGGGCGTACTCCTGCACGCCCTCGACGTACTCCTCGCGCGCGTCCACCATCCCCAGATCCCGGTCCCGCTCGAGGAGCTGGTGGAGCTCGTCGACCGACCGCGCTGCACCGGGGCCACCGACGCCGACGAACTGGACGCTGTCGAGCAGTGTCTGGAGCTCCTCATGGGTGTGGTCCCACAGGAGCGCCCTGCCCGGACCGGTGCACCAGATCGGCGTCACCATGCCAGGGCGAAGATAGTCCGCCGACACTCCGGGACCCTTCTCGGAGCGCAGCAGGATCGCGCCCGGCCCCTCGGCCGCCATCAGCTGGGCCGAGACGCCCAGCCGAGAGGCGAGGACGCGCAGGTCCTCGCGGGCCGCGCGCAGCCAGGGGCGGTTCAACGCGCCGGCGGCGCGGAAGTACTCGTCGCCGGCACTGAAGACCGCCGTGTCGTCGCGGTCGAGGTAGCCCAGGTCGCGCAACTCCCGGGTCAGACGCGACACGCGGCTGCGTTCGATCCCCGTCGCCTCCGCAAGGCGGGACGCATTGTGGCCGTGGCGTCCGGATCGCTCCTGCGCGATGGCCGCGTCGAGCAGTGCGATGCCCTGCAGCAGCGAGGAGGGGGCGCTCATGGTGCGGTGCTCTCTGGGCGGGTGTCGCGGTGGCGTCACGGAGTGGGGGTCGGCTCGTACACCGGCACGTTGACGACGACCCGCGCGTTCAGCCGACCCCACGCGGTATACGCCGCGGCGGCGATGGTGCCGCTTGCCTGCTCGATGTCGGCCGCGTGGATCCGTGCCGATCCCTGCCGTCCGTAAAGTACCACTTCGTCTCCGGCGTCGGCCGAGGGCACGTGGGTGACGTCGACGATCAGACTGTTCATCGCGAGCCGGTCGACCACCGGCGCGAAGGTGCCGCGGACGAGCACGCTCGCGCGGCCGCCGAGCACCCGCGGATAGCCGTCTGCATACCCGAGGGGCACGACGGCCAGTCGGCCGGCGCGGTCCAGCCGTCCGACGCGGTCATACCCGATGGTGCTGCCGGCGGGGTACCGGTTGATCGCCGCGATACGAGAGACGAGGCGCATGGCGGGACGCAGACCGGGCGCTGCCGCTGAGGTGTCGCCGTAGAGCGCGGCTCCGATCCGGACCATGTCCATGCGTGAGCCGGGGACCGTCAGCGCCGCGTACGAAGTGGCGCAATGCTTCTCGAGCAAGCCGCGGGGAGCCCCCAAGAGGCGCTCTGCCGCACCCGCCTGGTTTCGGAATGTGAGGGCGCCGGTGCGCACATCGTCAGCGTCCTCGCACGGAAAGTGCGAGCAGATTCCGACGACGGTGAGCTCTGGACTGGCCGCAATGCGTCGAAGGTGAAGCTGCGACTGCGGATCGTCCCAGTCCATTCCGTCTCGACTGAGTCCTGTGGAATTGAGGGAGAGGTGGACCCTGATGGGGCGCCCGAGCGAGCGGGCGGCGGCGGTCACGACACGTGCGTGATCGCCGCCGCCCACCCACTCTTCGATGTCGAACCGACCACCCTCCTGGACCTCTTCGCGCAGCGCCGCGCGGAGCCGGATGATGCGTCCTGAGAAGCCCAGTCGGCGTGCCTCCGCCGCTTCCGTGTTGGAGGTGATCCCGATGACGTCGACGCCCGCCGCCATCAGGATCGGGAGCACCGCCGTGATGCCGTGTCCATAGGCATCGGCTTTCACCACCCCGCACAGCCTCGTCGTGGTTCCGGACTCGCGACGTACGAGGTCGAGATTGTGGGCGATGGCACCGGCGTCGATCTCGACCCAGGCGGGCGTGGTGCTCATGGGCGCAGCATCCGCTATCCGTGTCAGGCGCGGGGCTGGCGGACCGGCTCCTCGGCGACGGGGTCGTCCGCCTCGTCGACGGGGGCTTCCTCCGACACGGCGACGACCCGGCGCGCACCGCGGCGCCCATAGCGCCACCAGAAGTACAGGTAGCAGAGGCCGACGAAAGGAACCCCGAAGTACAGCGCCGCCACCTGGTTCGGGTCGAATGCGATGGCCACCAGCGAGATCGCCAGCAGCACGAAGGCGAGGATGGGAAGCGCCGGGTACAGCGGTGTGCGGTACGGCAGCTTCTTCACGTCGCCGCCTTCGCGCACGAACCGGCGGCGGTGGAAGAACTGCGACGCCACGATCGACATCCACACGGCCACCACGGCGAATCCCGCGATCGACACCAGCACGAGGTAGACGGTCTGCGGCGCGATCACGCTCGAGATCAGCGAGACGAGGCCCAGCGCCAGGCTGACGGTGAGGGCGACGAGCGGGATGCCGCGGCGGGTCAGGCGCTGCAGGACTCGCGGTGCGTGGCCTTCCTCGGCGAGCGAGAAGAGCATGCGGGCGCAGGAGAACAGGCCGCTGTTGCCGGCCGAGAGCAGCGCGGTGATGATGACGAAGTTCATGATGTCGGCGGCGTACGGGATGCCCACGTACTCGAAGACGTCCACGAACGGGCTGCTGGTGAGGCCAGCGTCCTCGTACGGGAGGAGCGCGGCGATCACGGTGATCGATCCGACGAAGAGGATCAGCAGCCGGAAGACCGTCGAGCGGATCGCCTTGGGGATGTTCTTGCCGGGGTCCTTGGTCTCTCCGGCGGCGACGCCGATCAGCTCCGAGCCGCTGAACGCGTAGAAGACGGCGAGGGCCGTGACGACGACGCCGGCGACGCCGTTCGGGAACAGACCTTCCGGAGTGACGAAGTTGCTGAACAGTGGGGCAGCGGGGTGCTCGGTCGACAGCGGGGTGAAGCCGAAGATCGCCATGCCGCCGAACACGATGAGCCCGACGATGGCGACCACCTTGATCAGCGAGAACCAGAACTCCGTCTCACCGAAGACCCTCGCCGAGATGGCGTTGATCGTGAAGAGCCCCAGGGCGAAGATCAGGCACCACACCCACACGTCGACGCCGGGGAACCAGCGCTGCATCAGGATGCCGGACGCCGTGAACTCCGAGCCGAGCGCGACGACCCAGCACAGCCAGTAGAGCCACGCGGTGGTGAAGCCCGTAGCTGGACCGATGGAGCGTGCCGCGTAGATGTGGAACGCGCCCGAGACGGGATAGGCCAGCGCCAGTTCGCCGAGGCAGGCCATCACCAGCCAGACCACGAAAGCGCCGATGAGGTACGCGATGATCGCGCCCAGCGGGCCCGCCTGGCTGATGGTGTAGCCGGAGCTCAGGAAGAGCCCGGACCCGATCACACCGCCCAGGGCGATCATGATCAGGTGGCGTGCGTCCATGGAGCGCTGCAGTCGTCGCAGCGGAACCTGGGTCGCGGTGGTGTGGGGGAGGGCGTTCGGAAGCGCACTCTCCTGGGGCAGCGGGCTCATGAGGTCTCGCATTCGAGTTGAGAGATCAGGTGTTGGCAGTTGTGCCACATCATCACAGCAATGTGTCTATGATGCACGCACGATGTGTCGGGCAGATTACCGGGCTCGGGGGTGGGCACACAAGACAACCTCGGAAATCCGCGGCGTTCGAGGGCGATTCGGGCAGAGCTTCCGCGCCGCGGTCGGTTTGACATCCTGCACGAGCGATCTGGCAGGCGCGGGCTGACGCGACCGCTGGGGAAGCTGGGTCGAACCTCTTCCCCACCCTCTAGAAGGAGCTCGACGTGAACCGTCATGACATCGCGCTGATCGGCTTCGGCGGCGTCAACCGTGCGCTGGCGCAGATCATCCTCGACCGCGGCGACGAACTCGCCACTGAGCTCGGCTTCGCGCTGCGAGTCGTCGCCATCACCGACCTGCGCCTCGGCTCCCTGATGCAGGCCGACGGCATCGACCTGGCCGACGTGTTCGCGATGTCCGACGGCGAGACCTTCGCGGGAAAGCCGGGTGGAACGGCCGCCCCGCAGAATGACTACGTCATCCGCAACAGCACGGCCGACATCGTGGTCGAGGCCACGTTCACGAACCCGATCGACGGCGAGCCGGGGATCTCGCACGTGCGCGCTGCACTGGAGAGCGGCAAGAGTGTCACCACGACGAACAAGGGGCCGGTCGCGCTGGGCGGGCTCGAGCTGAACCGGCTCGCGGCCGCCAACGGTGTCACCTTCCAGTACGAGGGGTCGGTGGTCAGCGGAACCCCGATCCTGCGGTTCGCGTCCGAGACGCTCAAGGGTCTGCGCATCGACGCGGTAGAAGGCATCCTCAACGGCACGAGCAACTACGTGCTCGGTCAGATGGAGTCGGGCATGACGCTGGACGCCGCCGTCGCGGAGGCTCATGCTCTCGGTTACGCCGAGGCGGACCCCACGGCCGACATCGAAGGTTCCGACGTCCAGCTGAAGGTCGTGATCCTGGCCAACGAACTGCTGGGTGCCGACATCACCACCACCGATGTGACCCGGCGGGGGATCTCCGGGGTCTCGGCCGCCGACATCATCGAAGCCGCCGCGCAGGGCAAGCGGTACAAGCTGATCGGGTCGGCGTTCCGCAACGCCGCCGGCACGGTCACCGCGAAGGTCGAGCCGGTGGCGCTGCCGCTGACCCACCCGCTCGCCAGCGTCAGCGGTCCGACGAACGCGGTCTCCTTCGACACCGATCTCCTCGGCACGGTGACCGTCTCAGGCCCCGGCGCCGGGCGTATCGAGACCGGGTATGCGCTGCTGTCGGACATCATCGCGATCGACGCGCATCAGCGGGCTCGCATCGAGGCTGTCCGATGAGCATCGTGGAGCACACGCCGGCCATCGGCTCCGGGTACCCAGGCCTGGTCGTCACGGACCCGTTCGACGGAGAGGTGATCGGCGTCGTCCCGCAGAACGGTCCCGCCCAGCTCGAGCAGATCCTGGAGCGCGCTCGCACCGGATTCCAGCTGTCGCGGTCGCTGTCGCGGTTCTCGCGGCACAAGATCCTCGAGCGTGCGTCGACGCTGCTCGAGGAGCGTGCCGAGACGGCCGCCGACCTGATCGTGCGGGAGGCGGGAAAGACGCTTCGGCAGGCGCGGAAGGAGGTCGCCCGAGCGGTGATGACACTCTCGCTGTCTGCCGACGCCGCCCGCTCCGATGCCGGAGAGGTCGTCCCGTTCGATGCGTTCGAAGGCTCGGAGAACCGTCGCGGGTGGTTCACCCGCGAGCCGCTGGGCATCATCGTCGCCATCACCCCCTACAACGATGCGTTGAACCTCGTCGCGCACAAACTGGGCCCGGCGGTCGCCGGAGGCAACTCGGTCGTGCTCAAGCCCTCCCAGCTGACCCCCCTGACCGCGCGGTTCCTGGTCGATCTGCTCATCGATGCGGGCCTCCCCGATGAGATCATCACCGTCGTGCACGGCGACCGTGAACTGGCGCAGGCGCTCACCTCGGCCCGCGAGGTGCGCATGGTGTCGTTCACCGGCGGGTTCGCCACAGGTGAGGCGATCGCCCGCAACGCCGGTCTGAAGAAGCTCGCGATGGAACTGGGCGGCAACGCTCCGGTCATCGTGTTCTCCGACGCGGACATTCCCGCGGCAGTGGAGGCGTGCGTGTCCGGCGCATTCTGGGCAGCCGGGCAGAACTGCGTGGGCGCGCAGCGCATCCTCGTGCAGAGGGAGGTGTACGAAGAGTTCCGCGACCGGTTCGCGGCGCAGGCGATCGCCCTCCACGCGGGCGACCCGCGCGACGAGGCCACCGACGTCGGCCCGATGATCTCCGTCGCCTCGGCGCAGGCCGCCGAGCGGCTCGTCGACGACGCGGTGGCGGCGGGAGGCCGTGTGCTGGCGGGGCATCGCCGAGAAGGCGCTGTGTACTGGCCGACCGTCGTCGAAGGAGTGCCGTTCTCATGCGAGCTGTGGGCGGACGAGGCGTTCGCGCCGGTGGTCGTACTGTCGCCGTTCGAGACCGAGGAGCAGGCGATCGCGCAGGCGAACGAGATCGACTACGCGCTGCACGCCGCCACGTTCACCCGCGACATCACCCGGGCGCTTCGGGTGTCGGAGCAGCTGGATGCTGGGGGAGTGATGATCAACGACTCCTCCGACTACCGGGTCGACAGCATGCCGTTCGGCGGCTCGAAGTACGGCAGCATGGGCCGCGAGGGCGTGCGATTCGCGTACGAGGAGATGACCCAGCCCAAGGTCGTCTGCATCAACGCATGAGCCCGATCGCCACCCGCCTCGAGCGCGATTCACTCGGCGAGCTGGAGGTGCCCGCCGACGCCTATTGGGGCGTCCACACGGCCCGCGCCCGGGAGAACTTCGCGATCAGCAGCACGCCGATCTCGCAGCATCCTGGTCTCGTCGAGGCTCTTGTCACGGTGAAGGATGCTGCCGCTGCTGCCAACCACGAGCTCGGGCTGCTTCCGGCCGGCGTGGCGGAGGCCATCGCCGTCGCCTGCCGGAGGGTGCGGGAAGGTGAACTGCACGACCAGTTCTGTGTCGACGTTCTGCAGGGCGGTGCGGGGACCAGTACGAACATGAACACGAACGAGGTGATCGCCAATGCCGCCCTGGAGTTCCTGGGGCTGCCGCGCGGGCGCTACGACGTGGTGCACCCCATCGACGACGTGAACCGGAGCCAGTCGACGAACGACGTCTATCCGACCGCGGTCAAGATCGCGGTGGCGAATGGGCTCCTCCGACTCATGCCTGCGCTGGAGGAGCTCGCCGCGGCGTTCGAGGAGCGAAGCGTCGCATTCGGCGACATCGTCAAGATCGGCCGGACCCAGTTGCAAGACGCCGTGCCGATGACCCTCGGCGACGAGTTCGCCGCGTTCGCGGTCGCCATCCGCGAAGACGTGGTGCGCATCGGCGACACCGTGCCGCTGCTGCTGGAATGCAGCCTCGGCGGAACCGCCGTCGGCACCGGCGTGACCGCTCCGGCCGGATATCGGGAGGTCGCTCTGGAACGGCTCCGCGAGCGTTCCGGGCTGCCGATGTCGCCGGCGGCGCACCTGTTCGAAGCCAGCTGGGACGTCAGCGCGTTCCTGCAATCCTCCGCGGTGCTTCGTCGCACGGCGATCAAGCTGTCGAAGATCAGCAACGATCTCCGGCTGCTCGGCAGCGGTCCGCAGGCGGGTTTCGGCGAGATCCGCCTGCCGTCTCGCCAGGCGGGGTCCTCGATCATGCCGGGAAAGGTGAACCCGGTCATCCCCGAGGTCATGAACCAGATCGCGTTCGCGGTGATGGGGGCGGACGTGACGATCGGCGTCGCCGCCGAGAGCGGTCAGCTGCAGCTGAACGCGTTCGAGCCGATCATCGCGCACTCGATGCTGCAGTCGCTGGCCTGGGTGACCAACGGCGTCTTGGCGCTGCGCCGGTTCTGTGTGGAGGGCATCGAGGCGAACGACAGTGTGCTCTCGCGGAACGTTGCGACGTCTGTCGGCACCGTGACCGCTCTCGTGCCGTCCATCGGCTACGAGGCGGCCGCCCACGCGGCTCAGCACGCGCTTCGCACCGGCATCCCGATCGCCGACGCGGTGTCGCAGCACACCGGTCTGTCTCCGGAAGAAGCGGCCGAGCTCTTGGCGCGCTGAGGCGCTGCCGCCCAGCCTCACGGGCGGCAGCGTCACCGCCGGTCGATGGCCCGTGACAGCGAGACCGCCGTCACGGTGTCGGCCACGCCCGGAAGGGCGGCGATCTGCTCCCAGATCTGGCCCACGCGATCCATCGAGTCGGCCTCCACCGTCACGAAGAGGTCGTACGCCCCCGACAGCACGTCGCACCGAGCGACCTCCGGAATGCCGCGCAGTGCGGCGATCACCCGGTCGTCCCGCATCCGGTCGACGCGGTAGACCATGACCATCGCCGTCACGCGTGGCCGCGATGCGGCGCCCCGGAGGACGGTGTATCCGGCGATGACGCCATCGCGCTCCATGCGTTCGATGCGCTGGCGGACCGCATTGCGCGACAAGTGCACCTGGCCTGCCAGGGTGACCATCGGCAGCCTCGCGTCCGCGGTCAACGCTGCGAGCAGCTGCTGGTCGATGTCGTCCAGGTGCGATGCGGCCACGATGCCTCCGTGCACGATTAGCAATTGCAAGTGTCAACTGCACACACTACCGTAGACCCAGGGGTGCTCTGGTGCCCCGTCTCTTCGCTGGAAGGTAAGGAACGCGATGTCGCAACGGCCGGACCGCCGACGGGTGGAGACCCTGTCGGACCTCACCCTCGCTGTGCACGGCGGTAATCGCCTCGACTCCACGAAGGCGCTGCGGACGCCCTTGGTGATGGCGAACTCCTATGAGCTTCCCGACGATCCGAGCGACATCAGCTGGTCGGCCTCCGCGCCGGGGCTGTACACCCGCAACACGGGTGTCAATCAGGCCGGCCTGCAGGACAAGCTCGCGGCCCTCGACGGAGGCGAGGACGCCGTCGCGCTCGCATCGGGCGTGGCAGCCCTGCACGCGGTCTTCTTCACGCATGTTCGCGTCGGCGACCACGTCATCGTCAGCGACATCACGTACGAGGCCACCTGGCGACTGTGGAGCGAGCTTCTGCCGCAGCGGTACGGCATAGAGGCGACGTTCGTCGACATGGGCGATCTGGACGCGCTGCGCGCGGCCTTCCGTCCCAACACCCGGCTCGTCTGCATCGAGGCCATTGCGAACCCCACCACGAAGGTGGCGGACGTCTCCGCGATCGCGGAGATCACGCGTGCCGCCGGCGCGATCCTGATGGTGGACTCGACCTTCACGCCGCCGCCGTTCTACCGCCCGCTCGCCGACGGCGCCGATCTCGTCGTCCACTCCCTGACGAAGTACATCAACGGTCACGGTGACGCCATGGGAGGCGCCGTCGTCGGCTCGCGCGCGCTCATCGAGCCGATCAAGGCCGACGCCATGGTCGATGTCGGTGGAGTGATCTCACCCTTCAACGCCTGGCAGATCCATCGCGGGTCGGTGACCCTCCCGCTCCGCCTTCGGCAGCACATGGCGTCGGCGCTCGCCGTCGCCGAGTTCCTCGAAGAGGACCCGCGAGTCGAGTACGTCTACTATCCCGGCCTGCCGTCGCACCCCGAGCATGCTCTGGCGACGCGGCAGTTCGGCGGTCGCGGATACGGCGGCATGATCGCGTTCGCCGTCGCCGGAGACCCCGGCACCCAGAACCGGTTCGTCGCCCACCTCCGGCTCATCACCTCGGGCTTCTCCCTCGGTCACGACGACTCACTGATCGTGCACACCGGAACCGAAGGCGGTCGAGTCGCGACCTACCCGCAGCCCTTCCGCACGTTCGGCCACCTGCGCCTCTCGGTCGGCATCGAGGAGACCTCCGATCTGCTCGCAGATATCGAAGGCGCCCTCGACGCGACGTTTCCGTCCTCCCGAGCGCAGCGGTCACGGGTGCTCGAGCCGGGTGCCCCCGCATCGTCGGACTGGGGCCGATCGGAGAGGATGAGCGGGTGAGGATGTCGCGGACACCGGTGATCGTGCTCGACGGCGGGCTCTCCAACGCGCTCGTCGACCGTGGCCACGATCTCACCGACGACCTCTGGACCGCGCGCCTGCTCCGTGACGCGCCTGGCGAGATCGCCGCTGTGCACCGTGCGTACTTCGAGGCCGGTGCGCAGGTCGCCACCACAGCCAGCTACCAGGCGAGCGTCGCCGGGTTCGAGCGCGCCGGAATGACTCGCGCGGAGGCCGAGACTCTCATCCCCCGAAGTGTGGCGCTCGCCCGCGACGTGCGCGACGATGTCGCCGCCTCCGCTGGGGACGACGCGGTCAGGCTGGTCGCGGCATCCGTGGGCCCCTACGGAGCGGTGCTCGCCGACGGATCGGAGTATCGCGGCCGCTACGGGCTGAGCCGCGCCGCGCTGCGCGACTTCCACGCCCCGCGGATGGAGCTGCTCGTCAGCGCCGGGCCCGACATGCTCGCGCTCGAAACCATCCCGGACCTCGACGAGGTCGCGGTCCTCCTCGACCTCGCGGATGAATTCGCAACGCCCGCCTGGCTGTCATGCACGATCACCGGGGACCGGTTGCGAGACGGCCGTCCCGCGGCCGAGGCCTTCGCGCTGGCCGCCGACCATGACGGCGTCGTGGCCGTGGGCGTCAACTGCTGCGCGCCCGGCGACGTGCTGCCGGCGGTGCGGTCCGCGATCGCGGCGAGCGGCAAGCCCGCCATCGTCTATCCCAACTCGGGTGAGACGTGGGATGGTGCGGCTCGTCGATGGATCGGCGAGCCTGAATTCGACCTCGCGCTGACGAGCTCCTGGGCCGAGGCGGGCGCACGCTTCATCGGCGGATGCTGTCGTGTCGGTCCGGCCGCCATCGCCGCTGTCGCGCGGGCGCTTGTGTAGCCTGAACCCCACCGCCGAGAGGGGGACCGGTGCCGTCGACCATCGCTTCGTTCCCCGTGCTGGGCATCGTCCTGGCCATCGCCTCGGCCGCCGCGCTGGCGCTCGGCAACATGATGCAGGCGCGCGGGGTGCGCAGCGGCACCACCGGATCCCTCGGTGCCAAGCAGTTCTTCGCACTCCTGCGCAACGGGCCGTGGGTGATCGGCGCACTGCTGATCGGGGGCGCGATCCTGCTCCAGCTGGCGAGCCTCACGTTCGCACCGCTCATCGTGGTGCAGCCGGTCGGGGTCGTCGCCCTCGTCTTCGCCTCGCTGCTCACGGCGAACGCGACACGGAGAAGGCCGTCCCGCACGGAGATGCGCGCCATCGCGACCAGCGTCATCGGGGTGGCGGGTTTCGTCACCGTCGCCGCGCTGGTGAGCACCCAGCGCACGATCCACGACAGCCAGCTCATCGCGATCCTGCTCACGCTCGCCGTCGTGCTCTGCGCCGCGATCATCGTGGCCCTCGTTCAGCGCGGACGCCGCGGACCCGCCGTGCTGATCGTCATCGCCGCCGGCGTGTTCTCGGGTTTCGTCGCGACGCTCGGCAAGACCGTGATCCTGCGGGTGCAGACGGTCCTCACCGAGCAGGATTACAGCTTCGACTCGTCGAATCTGCTGACTCTGGCCTGCCTCATCGGCATCGCGGTCTCGGGCGGCCTCTCGATCTACCTGGTTCAGCGGGCGCACACCGTCAATTCCCCCGAGGTCGTCGTCGGCGGCCTCACCGTGATCGACCCGTTCGTCGCGGTGGTGCTCGGCATCACGATCCTCGGCGAGGCCACGGGTGCGCCGCTCTGGTCGCTGCTCCTGCTGGCAGCGGCAGGCGCGGTCGCGGTCTGGGGCGTGATCGATCTCGCCCGGGCGCAGCAGCGAAGCGCGAGCGACGCGGCGCTCGGGGGCTGACGCGGGAACGGATGCTGCGGGCCGGGGTTGCTCGGTGGCCCGGGGCTTTTCGTCTCGCTTCGCTCGCTCTACGAGCGCGGGTACGGCAGCGGGGCAACGTCGAGCGTGAAGCCGTGCGAGCGGAGGCGGTCGGCGAGGTGCTCGCCCATGGCGACCATCGGGGTCAGGACGCCGCCGCGGTCGGGGAGGTCGTCGAGCGCGAGGCTCAGCGCGGACTCGGCGAGCATCACGCCGGTCCCGCCGTAGCCGGGGTCGTACGGTGCGGTGATCCGTGTGCGTTCCGGCTGGCCTTCGACCGGGTACACGTCGACGTCGAGGGCGAAGCGGCCGTGCTCTATCGCGTCCGCGCTGGGGCCGCTGCCGGGGGACGGCAGCACCCGATCGAGCACTGCTCGCGTCGGCGGGAACGCCAGTGCGCCGACGAGGCCCGCCGTGCCGAGGGCGATCGCCCCCGCTCGCGCGAAGGCGGCAGGGCCGCGACCGGTCGCCACCACCTCGCGGTACTGCATGAGCTGGCCGTAGCTCCAGCCGGTGAGATAGTTGCTGCGCTGCACGATCTGCTGGTTGTACGAGCCCATGACGAACGGCGCCTGCCAGGCTCCGCGCACCTTGCCCCAGCCCCTGCCCGCGTGGCCGGGCAGACGCACCGACGGCCCGGGCGTGAGCGCGTAGGGGTTCGCGAGGAGGCGGCGGGCCGAGGCATCCGATTTCGCCTCTTTCAACTGCTGCCGAAGCGAGTCGATCGTGCCGCCGCTGATGCCGCCGCGCAGCGACCGCACCTTCAGCGTCGCCGCGACGATGGGCACACCGCCGGCGACGGCGTGGGCGAGCCCGAGGCCGAGGTCGGACGGGATCGAGTCGAACCCGCACGAGTGCACGATCTTGGCGCCGGTGGTCTCGGCGACGGCGTGATTGCGCTCGATGCTCCGGGCCACGAAGATGCTCTCGCCCGACAGATCCGCGTACGACGTGCCCGCGCTCGCGCAGGCCGCGGCCACGCCGGTGCCGTAGCGAAGGTAGGGTCCGACGGTCGTGGCGACGACGGACGTGGATGCTGCGACACGGGCGACCGCGGTGTCATCCGAGGTGTCGACCTCGAGGGTCGGCCAGTCGACGCCGAGTTCGCGTCTGACGTCGTCGAGGCGTGCCGTGGAGCGACCGGCGATGGCGATCCGCACCCCATCGGGCGCGGATCGGGCCAGATGCCGCGCGGTGTACCTGCCGACGAAGCCCGAGGCGCCGAGCAGGACGATGTCGTGGTCGCGGTCGTTCGTCGTCATGCTTCGGGAGCGTAGGCGCGGTTGCGCGGAAGCGACAGCGGGTTGCGCGGAGGCCCGAGGCGTTTCGTTCGCTCGTTCCTCGCTCGCGCAACGACCGGAGGGCAGCGCTGGACGAGCAGTGGCAGGCTGGGGTCATGCGAGAAGGAGATGCGATGAAGCAGCGCACGCTGGCGGGGCGACAGGTTTCGGCGATCGGGCTCGGGGCCATGCCGCTCTCGATGAACAACGACAAGGTGTACCCGTCGTTCGAGGACGCAGTGGCCACGGTGCACGCGGCGCTGGACGCCGGTGTCACGCTCATCGACACCGCCGACATCTACGCGCCGGATGGTGAGGAGATGGGGCACAACGAGCGCATCGTCGCCGAAGCCCTGCGCACGTGGGACGGCGACGCGTCGGGCATCTTCGTCGCGACCAAAGGCGGGATCACCCTCGGCGAGGACGGCTCCAAGGGACGCGACGGGTCGGAGGCGTACCTGCGGTCGGCGGCCGAGAAGTCGCTCGACATCCTCGGCATCGACCAGATCGAGCTCTACCAGTACCACCGTCCCGACCGGTGGCTCGTCTACGGCGACATCATCGCGGGACTGAAGGCGATGCAGGACGACGGCCTGATCCGCGCGGTCGGCATCTCGAACGCGAGCGTCGAGGAGATCCAGATCGCGATCGACGTGCTCGGCGAGGGCAACCTCGCGAGCGTGCAGAACGAGTTCTCGCCGAAGCACCCGGGAAGCATCGACGAGCTGCGCTTCTGCGAGAAGCACGGCATCGCGTTCCTGCCGTGGAGCCCGCTCGGCGGGACCGGCGGCGGAGCGCGCCGGGTCGGCGACCGGTTCTCGGCGTTCCGCGAGGTCGGCGAGGATCACGGCGTCAGTCCGCAGCAGGCGGTGCTCGCGTGGGAACTGGCGCTGGGCTCGCACGTCATTCCGATCCCGGGAGCTCGGCGCGCAGCATCCATCACCGACTCGGCGCAGGCGGCGAGCCTCGAGCTCAGCGCCGACGAGGTCACGCGGCTGTCGGAGTCCGTGGGGATCTTCGACGACTGACTCACCCGCGTGAGGGGCCGAAGCGGGTGACCAGACGGAGGATCGTCGGTAGCCCGCGGGAGGTCGCCCGGTCGCCGGTGAGGCGCTCGAGGACCGGTGTGGCGTTGCCCTGGCCGTCGACGTCGTTGCGGACGAGCGCCCAGCCGGGTCCGGCGTCGACGATCTCGCAGCGGGCTCGCGTCTGGAGGCTGATCGCGTCGGGTGCGTGGACGTCGACCGCTCCGCCGCGGTGGAGGGTGAACTCGTACCCGCGGGAATCGTGCGCCGCGCCGTGTTCGTCGACGATCGCGACGAGGTCGGCGAACGGGATCCAGAGGATGTCGCGTTCATGGCCGGATCGCGCGGCGATCGCTTCTTCGGCGCTCTCGACGACCTCGGTGGGTTCGTCGGAGTCGAAGAGGATCGTGCCGTTGCTCTGGAAGGTCTGAACCTCGCGGCAGCCCGCGTCGGCGAAGCCGGCGACGATGTCGGCTGTGGAGGGGTGGCCGCGCTGACCCTGGTTGAGGTTCCGCATGAAGGCGACGCAGCGCATACGCCGAGCGTACGTGTGATGTGCTGGCTACCGCGCGACGTCGTTGTCGGTCGCGTCGGCGCTCGAGTCGGCGAGAGCGGCGAAAGCCAGGGTCGCACCGGGGCGCTCGTGCTGTGCGGCGGCCTCGGTGAGAAGCGGCTCCCGGCCCGGCCACGCGGGATCGGCGAGCAGGGCGACCGCGTCGGCCAGCTCGTCCGTGGTCGCGGTGTTCGGCGCCAGGGCGAGACCGGCCCCGCCGCGTTCGATCGCCGCTGCGCCGGCGAACTGGTCGGTCGAGAACGGGAGCACGAGAAGGGGCACCCCCTGCCCGACGGCCTCGGTCACCGAGTTGTTGCCGCCGTGGGTGACCGCGGCGGCCGCACCACCGAGGAGACGCACCTGCGGCAGGTATTCGCGAACCAGCCAGTCGTGCGGCACCCGCCCGAGCTCGCTCGCTGGGGTCGAACCGAGCGCGATCGCCGCGCGCAGTCCCGTCCGCGCGATCGCCGCCGCCACCCGGGCCAGCACATCGCCACGCACCGACAGGAAGCTGCCGAAGCTCACGTAGACGAAGGGCGTCACATCGCGAAGGAACTCGTCGACCTCCGGATCGTGGCGCTCCTCGCGGCGAGCCGAGCCGAGGAAGATGTGGGGCGGCAGCATCCGGCCGTCGTCCGCGAGAAGAGCGGGGTAGTTGTAGAGCACGACGTCGCCGTGAAGGGCGAAGGCGTCGGCGACCTCGGCAGCTCGCGGATCCAGCGTCCGGGCCGCGGTGTTCCACTCGTGCGCGAAGCGGTCCGACACCTCGGCACAGAGCGTGCGCAGGTCGGCGAGCTCGGTCGGGTCGGGGTCGAACGCTCGGGGCCAGGCCGGCGGGTAGCCGTAGACCTCGCCCGCCACGGGCAACGCGGTGGGATGGCCGAGCACCACATCTGCGTACGCGATGCGGGCGGTATGCAGCGCGAGGCGCGCACTGAACGCGAGGTGGTCGACGAGGATCGCGTCCGGGCGAACGCGATCGACGGCCTCCAGCGTCGCTCGCGCCCGTTCCTCGGGCCGCCACATCAGGTCGGTCAGCCGCTCGCGGGCCTGATACGTCAGGGTGGCGACCATGCCTCGGCGCGTCGCGTCGAAGAAGCGCTCGAGAGACGCCGCCTCCGCCGTCTGCTGCTCTCGCGTGCGCATCACGCCCGCGTTCGCCCCTCTCCCCAGGGGCAGGTCGACGCGCTCGAGGCCGAAATCGGCGACGATCGGCGCCGTCGCGGTGCCGGTGGCGACGACCACGCGCTCGCCGGCGTCGCGCCACGCGGTCGCCAGCGTCGCGAGTGGAAGAAGGTGCGAGGCGTAGTCGGGGCTGATGACGAGGAGCGTCATGCCGGCAGCCTCGTCGGCTGCGCGAACTCGGCCTCCTGCGCGACGACCGAGGCGTAGATCGGCGCGAGGGTGGCTGCCATCGCCTGGATCGTGAACTTCGACGCGACGACGTCGCGTGCCCGCACCGCGCGAAGCTCGTCCGCGTCGGCTGCTCGGTCGAGGGCCGAAGCGATGGCGCCGGCGAGGTGGTCGGCATCCCAGGTCGCCGTGAGGAAGCCGGTGTCGCCGTGGTCCACATAAGTCGCGGGCCCACCGCCGTCGGGCGCGACGACGACGAGACCCGTGGCCATCGCCTCGAGCACCGCGAGGCCGAACTCCTCCTTCAAACTGGCGCACACGTAGACGCCGCCGACGGCCGCGAGCCGCGGCATCCCGAATCTCGCGGTCGCCATCCAGCGCGCGGCGACGTCGTTGGGACGATGACCTGGAAGGATCAGCCCGCGCCGCGCGCGTTCGTGCGGGGGTACCAGCGCGGCGATACGATCCAGCTCGCCCTGCTCATCCCGGGACGGATTCTCGAGGTCGCCTCCGATGATCAGCAGGTTCGCGCGGTCGGCGAGGGGCGATCCTGCCCACGTCTCGACGAGAGAGGCCATCCCCTTCACTCGGTGCAGACGCCCCACCGAGACGAGCAGCGGACGTCCCCGGCGATCCGGGTCGAGGGAGCCGAGCAGCGCCTCGAGTTCGGCGAACGCATCGTGCGGCGGCGTGGCGGCGGCCGGGCCGGCCGCTGCCCGCGCCTGGACGACCGCCCTGTCGGTGACCGCGAGATCGACGCCCTCTGCGACGACGGTGTGCCGCTCGCTGCGCGACGTCATGTCGATGCCGACGAGTTCCCGCATCTCGTCGACGAGGTTCGGGCGCGGGAAGAACACAGTGTGGGACGCCGATGCCGCGAGCTCCTTGACCAGTCGCACCCGGAACCAGAAGTGCTCGCGGAGATCGGCCTCACCGAACCTCGCCCGCGTCAGGGCGCCGGAATCCTGGAGCGATTGGATCACGCTGTGCGGATCCGGCGCGACGGTGAAGATCGTCGGGATGCCGAGCTCCCTGGCGACGTCCGCGGCCGCGAGGCTGCCCACGTCGGCCATGCGCAGATGCAGGACGTCGACGTCACCCGCGGCGCGGAGGATGCGCCGGATACCGCGCCGCGCAGCGACCCGGTACGGCCACGCGGCTGCGGACGCCACCGGCTCATCGGGGAGAGCGATGTGTCCGTAGAGATGGCCGGTCGGAGTGCCGGCGAGCTGAAGCAGATCGACGGTGCTCTGCCCGAGCCGGCCGCGAGACAGAGTGAGGACCCGCGTGACGGGGCTGTCGTCGGTCGCGGTCAGCGCATCGCCGAGGCGCACCAGGAGGGTGGCGATTCCGCCGTTGTCGCCTGCTCCCGCTGCCGAGAGCGCGGGGTCGATGTCGGCGTGCAGGAAGAGCTGGGCGACCGTGAGCGCTCGCGGCGTCCGGTATGGGCGTGAAGGGCGGAATGCGGGCGGTGCGGTGCTCGCGCCGGGGATGGGGTCGAGATCGATCAGCGCGAGGCGAGCGATCGGCGCGAGAGGACCGCCGGTCGCCAGGAGCGCGCCGAGCTCCTCCTCGAGGCCCGCGGTGTCGCGTCGCTGCCCGAGTGCGGCGATCGCGGTGGCGCGCACAGCGTCGTGCTCGGTCGGATCCGACGCTACTTCCCGCAACAGGCGTGCGGCGACCGGTTGAGAAACGAGCCCGAGGGTTTCGACGAGCGCTGCTCGGGGTGCAGCATCCGTGATTCCCAGCAGTGCTGCCTCGATGCCGATCGCGATCGCGTCGCTCGCGTGGCTCGACCACCTCTCGATGGTGTGCTGGGCCAGCATGCCCGTGAAACCACCGGCGGCGACCAGCGCGAGCAGGCGTCCCACCGCCTCCGGCCGCGGCAGACTCTGGCCGAGCGCCCATGCGGCATGCTCCTGGATGAAGGGCCGCTCGTCCGACAGTAAGCCGACGAGCTGACGCTGCGCCTCGTCGTCGTGCATCTCCGCCAGCGCGTGCACCGCCGCGATGGCGGCGATGTCGTCGGTGCCCGAGAGCGCCGTCGACAGCACCCGCAGAGTGCGGACGCTGGGATCGCGGCCGGCTTCGAAGGCCAGATCGTCGGCGGCGAGCAGCGCCTTGACGATCGTCGGAGCGTCGAGAACGTCGTCCATCGCGGTGTGCACGCCCACGTTCCACCTCACTCACCGCACGGGGCGCCCGTGCTGTCGAAAAGGGTATGTCTCCGGGGGACGCGCGAGGGGTTCTTGACAAGATGGACGGGCCGGTGCAGGCGAACCAGGCGACCGGCGCCACGTCAGCGGCCGGCGGCGATCTCCTGCGTGCCGATCACCGAGAGCAGTTGCAGCCGCTCGTAGCTCGGGGTGCCGGGTGTCGCCGTGAGCACGAGGAGCGTCTGTCCCTGCTCGGGGTCGATGAGGAACTGGCACTGCATGTCCATCACGCCGACCTCGAGGTGCTGCAGCCGCTTCTCGCGGGCGTGCGTCGAGCGCACCTCGTGCTCCGCCCAGAGTTCGGCGAACTCGGGGCTCTCCTGCAGCAGCGCCGACACCATCGCGCCGGCGCGGGAGTCGGTGCCGAACTTCGCGTAGGCAGTGCGGATCTCGGCGGCGAACGCGCGCGAGTGCATCGGGTGGTCCTCGGTCGGGTACACGGTGCGCGCCGACGGATCGGTGAACCAGCGATAGCCGACGCTGCGGGCGAACCCCTCGAAGCGCGTCTCGTCGCCGAACAGCGCGCGGGCCGCCGGCGTCTGCGCGAGCGTCTCGCCCAGCTCGGTCATCACCTGCGCGGGCGTGTCGGCGAGGCGGTCGAGGATGCGCATGAGGCCGGGCGAGACGTGCTCGCTGCGCAGTGCCCGAGCCGGTGCCGTGTGACCGGCGAGCCGGAACAGGTGGTCCCGCTCGTCGAGCGTGAGCCGCAGACCGCGCGCGATCGCGGCGAGCATCTGCTCCGACGGCTGAGGACCGCGGGCCTGTTCGAGCCGGCTGTAGTAGTCGGTCGACATGTCGCAGAGCACCGCGACCTCCTCGCGACGAAGACCCGCGGTGCGGCGCCGAGACCCACGGCGCAGTCCGACGTCTTCGGGCTGCAGCGCTTCGCGGCGGCGACGAAGGAAGTCCGCCAGCTGTGCTCTGTCCATCACCTGAGTCTGCGGCATCCGTCATTCCTCATCCAGGGACTCCAGATCCCACTGTTAGCGGGTTACGCCTTGACCCGCACGCCGGTGAGCTGCTCGGAGAGCTCCCACACGCGTCGGGCGTCGGCCTCGCTCCGCACGCGCGAGTACAGCGGCTGCTCCGCGGGCAGGCCGCTCAGATGGCGGAAACCCTTCGGCCCGTAGAGGTGGCCGCCGCGGGCGTCGGGGCTCGTGGCCGCGTACACCGCCGACAGCGCCGCCGACGACGGGGTGCCGAACAGGATGCCGCGCCGCGACATCGCGCGGATGACCCTCACCGCCGTCGTATCGGCGGACCGCCCCATTCCCGGCTGCGCGGCGAGCAGGTTCGTCGGCGTGATGCCGGGATGCGAGAGGTTGCTGCGGATGCCCCAGGCCGCAGCATCCGATCTCCGCTGCAGCTCCATCGCGAACAGGCCGAACGCGATCTTCGACGAGCTGTACGCCTTCATCGGGTCGTAGCCCTGCTCCCAGTTCGGGTCGTCCCAGTTGACGGCGCCCTGATCGGCGGCGATGCTCACCTGGCTGGTGACGTGCGCCTTCGCCGCGACGAGCAGCGGCAGCAGCTGCGCGACGAGCGCGAAGTGGCCGAGGTGGTTGGTCGCGAGCTGGAGCTCGAACCCGTCGGCGGAGAGCTGCCGGGTCGGCGGGTTCATCACGCCGGCGTTCGCGATGAGGAGGTCGATGGGGCGGCCCTCGTCGTTCAGCTGCGCGGTGAGGGTGGCGACGGAGCCGAGCGACGCGAGGTCGAGCGGGAGGGGACGGATGCTGGCGGCCCGGGTCCGCTGTCGGATCCGAGTTGCCGCAGCCTCGCCCTTCTGCGGGTTGCGGACGGGCATGAGGATGTCGGCACCGGCGCGGGCGAGGCGCGCGGCGATCTCGAGGCCGACGCCGTCGCTCGCACCGGTGACGAGGGCGAGCTTGCCGGAGAGGTCGGGAACGGGGATGTCGAGAGGCTTGGGCATGAGGGGCTCCTCTGTGGGTGGTGCTTGTCATGCTGGACGCGGGGACGGCGCGGATTCAGGGCGCGGTCATCCGGGGATCGGGGATCCATGGATAGGGACTTCTCGTTCGCGGGCGCCGGTGAAAGGCTTCGGTCATGAGCGCTGAGCGACGCTTTCGAACGGTGGTGGCTGTCGATCGACGAGGACGCACCATCGTGCCGGTCCCGTTCGACCCCGACGAGGCCTGGGGTGTGAAGTCGCGGCATCCGGTGCGCGGCACGGTCGGCGGTTGCGCCATGCGTGGCAACGTCGAGAAGCACGACGACGTCCCCGCGATCGCGCTCGGGCCGACGTGGGCCAGGGTGCCGTTGCCGGACGGCGCCGAGGTGGAGGTCGTGCTCGAACCCGAAGGTCCGCAGCGGGCCGACCTCGCCCCCGACATCGCCGCCGCGCTCGACGCCGCGCCCGATGCGGGGGCGTTCTTCGACTCCCTCGCGCAGTTCTACCGCAACGCTTGGCTGCGGTGGATCGACGCGACCAAGCGCAGTCCCGAGCAGCGGCCGGTGCGCATCGCCGAGATGGTGCGGAACCTGCAGGAGGGGCGCAAGATGCGTCCGTAGATCCTGCGGGGCTTTGGTCTCGTCACGCGTCGGCGCGCGAGATATCGGCGAGCCAGGCGCGCAGGTGCTCGACGACGAACGCGTGGTCCTCGGCCTGCGGGAGGCCCGAGACGCCGACGGTCCCGACGACGCCGACGCCTTCGATCGTGATCGGGAACACGCCGCCGTGCGCCGCGTACTGCGTGGTGTCGAGGCGGCCGTCGGTGTCGAAGTCGCCGCCCGCGGCGCGGAACGCCAGGCCCACGCCGAACGACGAACGGCCGTAGCGGCGGGCGACGCGCGTCTTGCGCTCGAGCCAGCCGTCGTTGTCGGCGCTCGATCTCGGCAGAGCGGTGTGGAACACCCGCGCCTCGCCCAGCGAGATGCCGATCACGATCGGCAGGCCGAGGGCCGCTGCTTCCTCGCGCATGCGGGAGCCGAGAGTCCAGGCATCCGTCACATCGAAACGCGGGAGAACCACCTCGGCCTCGTCGGCTTCGACGCGGGCGAGCAGGGCGGCGATGTCGTCTGTCATGGGACGAACGTACCCGCTGGGCGGTTGCGCTCAACGAGCCGAGCAGAACTCCGCCCACCGGTCGTCGAGCGAAGGGCGCTCTGGCGCCCGCAGACGAAACGCCATGAGTATGCGGGGGTGTTCGGGCGGGGTACGGGGTCGGGGTTTGCGTCTGCGTTCACGGTGCCTCGTCTCACCCGTTCTTCGGTTCCGCGGTGGAGGGCTCGGCGCTGATTCCTCCCCAAGTAGTCGTGACTCGGATGGATTCGAGGTTGTCCACAGAATTGCCGCTGACCAGCGCTTTAGGTCCGCGTGAATGTCGGTGGCCCTCGGCAGAATTGGGGTATGAACTTCCCGCTGACGGACCTCCGGAACATCGCCGATCTGCTCGGCGACGCGCTCGGTGCGTCGCTCGGTGGTGAGGCGCAGCGGGGGTTGTCGCACGGCGAGTTGGTCGCCGCGTTGGGTGTCGTCGAACAGGTGGGCCGGTTCACGGATGCTGCCCGGCTGGCGCTGGCCGGAGAGGTCGGCCGGCGTGCCGACTCCGAGTTCGGCGACGACCGGATCACCGCGCAGTTCGGGTGCGGGTCGGCGCAGGAGCTGGTGGAGCGCATCACGGGGGTGTCCGCGGCGACCGCGCGGGCACGGTTGCGGGACGCGAAGGCGGTCACCGGTCGGGTGACCTTGACCGGGCAGACGCGCCCGGCACCCCTGGAGCACGCCCGGGCGGCGCTGGCTGCCGGGCGGCTCTCCGCGGACGCGTTGAGCACGATCGTCGACGCGCTGCGGCCGTTGCTGGGCCGGTGCACGGTCGACGAGATCGCGGCAGCGGAGGGCGAACTCGTCGCCGCCGCCGTCGGCGCCGGCGGGGAGCCGGGGTGTGGGATCCATGAGTTGAAGGTGATGGCGACCACGTGGGCGCTGTACCTGGACCCGGACGGCACGCTGCCGGACGAGGAGTACGCGCAGCGGGTGCGGGGGATCCGGATCAGCCGCCGCGGGTACCGGGGGCTGCGGCGGATCTCCGGGGATGTCACCGCCGACGTCGCCGCACAATTCGACCGGCTGCTGGACGCGCACCTCAACCCTCGGGTGCAGGACCGCGGCCTCCGGTTCGTCGATGTCGAGACGGAAGGCGCGTCGGACGAGGCGGCGGAGCGGGTGGGCGATCCGCGGACGGTGGACCAGAAACGGCACGACGCGTTCGCGTCGATCCTGACCGCCGCGGCCGGCGCGGCCGCGACGCCGACACTCGGCGGGGCGGCACCGACCCTGATCGTCACCACCACCGCCGAGGACCTGGCCGCCCCGGAGGGGGTGGCGTTCGTGGAGTCCGCGGGCGGTCCGGTGCCGGTGCCGGCATCGTTCGCGCGGCATGTCGGCTGTCACGGCACCATCCACCGACTCTCCCTCACCGACACCGGCGCGATCAAAGCGCTGGTCGTCGAGGACCGGGTGTTCAACCATTGGCAGCGCAAAGCGATCGGCGCCCGCGACGGCGGCTGCATCATCCCGGGCTGCACCGTCCCGGCCGCGTGGTGCGAGGTGCACCATGTCGTCGACTGGGCCAACGGCGGCCCGACCTCCGTCGACAACGGGGTGCTGCTGTGCTGGCACCATCACCATGGCATCGAGACCAGCGGATGGGAGATCCGCATGATCGACGGCCTGCCGCAGGTGCGACCACCCGCCTGGATCGACCCGCACCGACAATGGCGCGGGCCCAACCGGCTCCTGCTGCACGAACTCAGACGAGCCAGGTCCGCCTAGACCACCCCGCTCGCTCGACCCCCATCGCCGACACGGCGCAAGGGCGACACCGCGTTGCCCAGCAACGACCCGGGTCGACGGGGCGAGAGCGTGGGTGCGTGGGGTTCGGAGTTGCTCAGACGTTCGGGGCGTTTCGTCTCGCTCGTTCCTCGTTCGCTCAACGACCGAAGGTCGAGGACGGGGAGCGCTGCGGGTCAGTGGTCGCCGCCCTGGCGCGACAGGCGGGTCTCCTCGAGGTCGAGCATGGCCTGCGCCTCGGCCAGCACTCGGGAGGAATAGACGCCCTGCGCACGCAGCTCCAGCAGGCGTTCGCGCTCCGCATCGACGACGGCGAGGCGCACCTCCCGGTACCGCTGATGGGGCATCTCGCCCGGCTTGCGCACCACGCGCGCCCGCTCCCAGGCAGCCTCCGTACTGAGGAACGACGCCCGCCTCACGCGTTCGATGACATCGGGGTCGATCGGGGCGGTGGTGGCAGCATCCGCCTCTATCTCGTCCAATGTCTGGAGGCCGACGTTGCTGATGTCTTCGAGGAGGGACGCGAGCTCCCGGCGGTCCTCCTGCGCATCGATGCCCTGCACGTTGAGCAGGCGGATCAGCCACGGCAGCGTGCCGCCCTGCACGACGATGCTCACCACCGCGACGGTGAACGCGATGAGGATCAGCTGCGGCCGATACGGCGTGTTCTCGGGGAGCGACTGCGCGGCGGCGAGCGTTACGACGCCGCGCATGCCCGACCAGCCCAGCACGATCCCGCCGCGCCAGTCGATGTGCTCCTGGCGCTGCTGCTCGAGATCGGCGCGCCGGCGCTCGTAGTCGCGCTCGAGGCGATCCCGGGTGCGGGCCTGCCGCACCGTGCTGACCGGGTGACTCCGGTAGTAGTACAGGGCGAGGAGTGCGTGGTACGTGCGCTTCTCGGTACGCTCCTCGCGCTTGCCGAGGGCGTAGACCATCGGTCCGATCCACAGGAAGCGGATCACGATGAGGGCTGCGGTCGCGAGCAGGCCGATGAGGATCGCGTCGCCGACGCTGAGCACGGTCGGGTCGACGTGATCCACGAGCGTGCGGATCTCGAGGCCGATGAGGAGGAACACGCCGTTCTCGAGGAGGAACTGGATCGTGCGCCAGTTGATGCGGTCGCTGATCCTCGCCTGCGCGCTGAACTTCGTGGGCGCCGCATGGCCGGTGTAGAGGCCGGCGACGACGACCGCCATCACCCCGGACGCGCCGAGCGCCTCGGCCGGCGCGAAGGCGACGAACGGAACAGCGATCGACAGCGCCGTGTCGAGCACGGGATCGTTGAGCTTGGAGCGCACGAACACGGTGACATATCCGGCGACCAGGCCGATCGCGACCGCCACGACGACGGCGTAGACGAAGTCGACGACTCCGGCCCACGGCGTCGTGAGACCGCCCACCGCCGCGGCCGCGACCGCTGAGCGCAACAGCACCAGTGCCGTCGCGTCGTTGAGGAGGCCTTCGCCCTCGAGCACCGTGAGCAGCCGCGGCGGAAGGCCGAGTCGGCGGCCGATCGACGTCGCCGCGACCGCATCGGGCGGGCTGATGACCGCTCCGAGCGCGATCGCGGCGGCGAGGTTGAGATCGGGCAGCAGCGAGAACAGCAGGAAGCCCGCCGCGAACGCGGTCACGATCACCAGGACGACCGACAGGCTCGCGATCGACCCCACATTCCGGCGGAAGTCGGTGATCGGCACACTGATCGCCGCCGCGTACAGGATCGGCGGCAGCACCCCGTCGAGGATGATCTCGTGCGGCACCTCGATGTCGGGCACGCCCGGCAGATACGACAGCCCCACACCCACGACCACGAGGATGATCGGCGCCGCCACGCCCAGCTTCTTGGAGAACGCGGCGACCGCCACGATGACCGCCACGGCGATGACCGCGTAGATCCCCAGCTCCATTGGCCCAGCCTATTGAGCGACCCCAGAGTGGCGGCGTCGTGTGTCGATGGATGAGACGCGGGTGGATGCTGCGGACCGGCGTAGCTCGTCGGTCCGGGGCGTGTCGTCTCGCTCGCTCAACGACCCGGGGACGAGGGCCCAGGCTCAACCCGGCAGCTGACGCTCCCTCTCCCGCGCCCGCTGCGGCGGGACCGGAGGGGCGGGTGCGTCCAGGGCTCGCAGCATCCGCTCGAGCGTCTCGCGTAGCTCTTCCCGCGCCGGCGACGGCAGGTCCGTCGTGTACTCCACACCTGCCGGGATCCAGGTCAGGCCGTACATCGTCTCGCGGAAGTCCGAGCCGCCGACCGGCCACCGGGTGTGCGTCGCGTCCTCGGCCGTCGCACCCTGACCCCACTGGCCGAAGTAGTCCCGCATCTCGTCCAGCGGCAGCTCCATCACGGCGTCTGCCTCGACCGCCTGCCGCGCCCACGAGCGTGCGACGAAGATGAACTCCTCGATCTGCTCCGGTGTCAGGGGCTTCGGCTCGAAGAGGACGCGCGTGTGTGCGACATCCGCCAGCCGATCCACGCGGAACGTGCGCCAGTCCTCCTTGTCGAGATCCCAGCAGAGCAGGTACCAGTGCCGGTCGGCGGGTGCGAGGGCGTGCGGCTCGACGCGGCGATGCGTGACCTCGCCCGATGCCGCCGTGTACGTGAAGCGCACGCGCTCGTGATCGCGCGTGGCCAGCGCGAGCTCGCCGAGCACTTCGCCCGACACGGCTGCTCCGGCGTTGAGTCCGGCGGGCTGCACGGTCTCAGCCAGCGCGGCGACGCGGCGGCGCAGGGGAGCGGGCAGCACCTGTTCGAGCTTCGCGAGCGCGGTGATGGTCGTCTCAGGACCGCTCACGAGCCGCTGGGATGCTGCCACCCGCAGCCCGATCGCCATCGCCACCGCCTCTTCATCGGTGAGCAGCAAGGGTGGCACGGCACTGCCGGCCTCGAGGCGGTAGCCGCCCGCCGCACCCGGGATCGACTCGATGCGGTAGCCCAGCTCACGCAATCGTTCGACGTCGCGCCGCACCGTGCGCTCGGTGACGCCCAGCCGGTCGGCCAGTTCGGAACCCGGCCAGTGCCGATGAGTCTGGAGCAGGTTGAGCAGCGACAGGGCTCGGGTGGTGGTGTCGGACATGCGAGAAGAATCTCATGGATCGCGGACAGGATCTGTCCGCATCCGCTCCTACCTTGAGGGCATGGCGAACGAATCGATCATCCAAGCGCAGGGTTTGACCAAGCGCTTCACCGTGAAAGGCAAGACCGTCGAGGCCGTCACCGACCTCGCGTTCGAGGTGGGGCGCGGCGAGCTCGTCGCGTTCCTCGGACCCAACGGCGCCGGCAAATCGACCAGCCTGCGCATGCTCACCACCCTCATCCCGCCGACGTCGGGCACGGCGCGGGTCGTCGGCTTCGACATCCTGAAGCAGCCCGCAGATGTGCGCGCGCGCATCGGCTACGTCGGCCAGCTCACGAGCGGCAGCTTCTCGCAGCGCGCCCGCGACGAGCTGCTGAGCCAGGGCGCGTTCTACGGAATGTCGAAGGCCGCAGCACGCACGCGGGCCGACGAGCTCATCGAGTCGCTCGATCTCGCCGGCTTCGCGACGCGGTCGGTGCAGCAGCTGTCGGGCGGGCAGAAGCGCCGCCTCGACGTCGCGCTCGGCCTCATGCACGCGCCGCCGCTGCTGTTCCTCGACGAGCCGTCGACCGGCCTCGACCCGCAGAGCCGCGCCAACCTGTGGCAGCACATCATCGACCTGCGCGCGAAGTACGGCACGACGGTCTTCCTCACGACGCACTACCTCGAGGAGGCCGACCGCTACGCCGAGCGGGTCATGGTCATGGACAAGGGTCGCGTGATCGCCGACGACACCGCGGCCCGACTGAAGGCGGAGCTCGCGGGCGACGTGCTCACGTTCGGCTTCGCGGACGAGACGGATACCGCAGCCGCCGTCGCCGTGGTGCAGCGGCTCACCGAGCGCGAGGTGCGGCGGGTCGAGGCATCCGTCGTCCTCACGGTGCCGGAGGGCGACGCGCTGCTGCCCGCCGCGGTGCGGGCGCTCGACGCGGCCGGGCTGATGGTGCGGACCGCGACCGGGGTGCCGCCGACGCTCGACGACGTGTTCCTGGCGCTCACCGGCCGCACGCTGCGCGAGGCCGGTGAGGGTGAGGGCGAACCCGAGGAGAACGCGGATGCGGCGGCTGCAGCATCCGGAACCGCCGAACAGGTGGCCGAGACGACAGGAGCGAAGCGATGAGCACACAGATCGAGACCCGGCCCGACACGGCGGTGCGGGCGAACCCGGCGCGAGACACCTGGAACGTGCTGACGCGCGAGCTGAAGCCGGTGGTGCGCGACCCGTTCACGCTGATCTTCAGCCTCGTGCAGCCGCTGGTGTTCCTCGGGCTGTTCGCGCCGCTGCTGGTCGGCTCGTCGGGCGCGCCCGTGGGGGAGACGCTGCAGTGGTTCGTGCCGGGCGTGCTCGTGATGATCGTGCTGTTCGGCACCGGCGCGACCGGGTCGAACCTGCAGTACGAGATGATGACGGGCTCGCACGAGCGCACGCTGGTCGCGCCGCTCGCGCGGTCGTCGCTGCTGGTCGGACGCGCGCTCAAGGAGATCGCGCCGATCGTCGTTCAGGCGGTGATCATCGTGCTGATCGCGTGGCCGTTCGGCTTCACGATCAACGTGCCGGGGCTCGTGATCGGGCTCGCGCTGCTCGCGGTGTTCGGGGTCGGGCTGGGGTCGCTGTCGTACACGCTCGCGCTGAAGACCAAGGACCGCGAGTGGCTCTTCTGGGGCGTGCAGCAGACCCTGATCTTCCCGCTGCTGATCCTCTCGGGCATGCTGCTGCCGCTCGACGAAGGGCCGGCCTGGATGCGCGCGGTGTCGACGGTGAACCCGGTCAACTGGGTCGTGCAGGCCGAGCGCGCGCTGTTCGCCGGCGACCTCGGCGCGGTCGAGGTGCTGTGGGGCTGGGTCGCCGCGATCGTGCTCGCCGTGGTCGGGCTGGCCGTCGGGATCCGCGCGATGCGCAAGAGCAGCTGACGGATGACGGATGCTGCGGACCCGGCGTTCCGCGCCGGGTCCGGGGCGTTTCGTCTCGTTCGTTCCTCGCTCGCTCAACGAGCGGGGATCGGCATCGGTGGTCTACTGCAGGATGGCGGACGACGCGTGGTGGGCGACGGCGACGCGGTCTCCGCCGGCCATCTTCGCCTCGTACATGGCGTGGTCGGCGGCGCGGATGAGCTGGTCCATGACCGGAGCGCCGTCGTTTCCGACGGTGACCACGCCGACGCTCGCGGTGATCGACAGCACCGGAGGAAGGTCGGCGTACGGCTCGGCGATCGCGGCGCGGATGCGGTCGGCGAGCGCTGCGGCGTCGCCGACGCTGTCGACCGCGGCGACCGCGATGAACTCGTCGCCGCCGAATCGCCCGAGCACATCCGATTCACGGATGACCCCGCGCAGGCGCTGCCCGATCTCGTGAAGGAGCGCGTCTCCGGCGGCGTGCCCGAGGAGATCGTTCACCGCCTTGAAGCCGTCGATATCGATGAAGATCACGGTCAGCGCCGAGTAGTCCTGGAAGAGGGTGCGGGTGACGTCCTCCTCGATCAGGCGCCGGTTCGGCAGCCCCGTCACCTCGTCGTGCATGGCCGCGCGACGCAGGGTGTCTTCGAGGCGGATCCGCGCGATCGCCTGGGCCGCCTGATTGGACAGCGCCTCGGCGAGCGGAACGGCTTCTTCGTCGAACTCCCGGGGGTGGTCGAAGAAGCAGACCATCGCACCGACCGCATCGCCGTGGGACCGCATCGGCGAGGCGATCGCCGCATGCACGCCGCCGGCGCGATAGATGTCGCTCATGCCGACTCCGGGCACATAGGAGTCCGCATGCTCGGGCGAGCGCACGATCAGCACCTGCCCGCCGAGGAAGGTGGTCGTTCCGGCCGGCCGGAGGTCTGCCGGCCAGTGGGCGGCGAGCGGGTTCACGCCGGCGACCTGAACCAGCCCGTCGGGCCCGCCGATGTGCACGCTCACCGCGCTCGCGGCGAACGCCCGCTGCGCCACGTCGACCAGGAGTTCTGCCGCATCGGTCTCGGACCGCACATTGCCGAAGCCGACCGCCGCGTTGAGAAGGATCTGCAGCCGCTGCCGGCCGCGTTCCGTCTTCGCCTCCGCGCCCTGGAACCCGAGGTTGAAGGAGGACCGGGTCGACACGTCGTAGACGGCGATGCGCTCCGCACCGCTCTCGTCCTCACCGAGGGAGCCGACCACCACGGGGCGGACGACCCCGGACACGCCATGAAGAGTGGCATCTGTCGGGCGCTCCCCGTCAGCGGACGCCAGTGGCATGCGCAACGTGAGGAGCGTTTCGAGCGGCCTTCCGATCACGTCGTCCCGGTCGCAGCCCATCCACTCGAGCACTTGCTGATTCGCGTCGAGAATCGTCGACTGGCGATCGACAGCGATCAGCCCGCAGATCGCGAGATTCAGCATGGGAACCTCTTGACGTGGGGTGTGGTCAGGATGCGGCATCCGATCGGGGCGTCTCCGTGGATCACGGTGCCTCCTGGCTTCTGAATCGAGGCGATGGTGTGGGCGGAACGGGGAACGACATCTCGCCTGCGGGTGGGATCAGTTTAGTCGATGCTTCGAAGAATTAGGTAAGTATTCTAAATTTTCGCCAACTGACTATTCTGATCTCGAAGCGATGGGGGGAGAATGTCGGTATGGCGAACGACACACCGGCGCTGACCCTCGGGGTGGCGCTGCGCCGGTACCTCGATGCGCGCAACGCCGCGCTGGTGGCCGCGCGCGCCAGTCTCGGCATCACCGACATCGATGCCCGCGCCCTGTTGTTCGTGGTCGGCAACCCCGGGACGCGGCCGACGGCGTTGCGCGAATACCTCGGCATCACCTCCGCGGGAGTGACGACGCTCATCGATCGGCTCGTGAGCCGCTCTCTCGTGCGACGCGATGTCGACCCGACCGACAGGCGGGTGAACCGCATCACCGCCACCGTCGATATGGGCGAAGACCCCTGGTCTGCCCTCAATCGGTTCGACGACGACTTCGACGTCGCCGTCGACGCTGCCGATCAGGTCATGGTCGAGAACTCGACCGCGTTGCTCGCCGCCTTGACCGCGGCGACGGTGGGCACGCGGCACTGAACCCTGCTCAGGCGACGTCGGTGCCCTGATACGCCTGCGACCTCGCCTCGAGGAACGCGCACAGCTCGGAGACCGCAGCCAGCTCGGCGGAAAGCTCGAGCAGCCCCGCGGCGTCGAGCACGAGGCTCTCTTCGCGGGGCTCCATGGTCGCGACCCATCCGATGGCATCCTGCGTGGCGGGCTGGATGAACACGCCGGTCGGAGCGTGACCGAGCCGGAAGGCCACCAGACCGGTGTTCGCCCCGCCATCGCCGTCCTGCACCATCACACGCGCGGAGTCCGCCAGCGGCTTGCCCTGCGCCCGATACTCCGCGAGCCAAGACTCCAACGTCTCCAGATTCCGAAACGCCATCGCGACCCTCTCCCTGCATCTGCGACGACAAAAGTATAAGGATCGGGGGATCCGTCCTTGAAGACCTCGCCACGAACGCGTGGCGGAGACGGACTTTAGCCGATCCTCGCTCGTCCTGCGTCTGCTTGCGATCAGGGCACTTCGCAGGGCTGACTTGAGGGATGCCCACCACTCCTGGAGACCTCGCGGATGATCTGGCGGCCGCCGTCGGCGGTCCCGAGATCTTCGCCGTCTACCAGCCGCAGGTGTCGCTGGAGAGCGGATCGATCGTTGCGGCCGAGGCGCTGTGCCGCTGGCGGCACCCGCGGCTCGGTGACATCGATCCCGTGACGATGATCGGCGTCGCCGAGCAGAGCGGAGTGATCCACGCGCTGGGGCGGCGAATGCTCGACGAGTGCCTCGACACGCTCGCGGGATGGCGCGAGACGGGCCGCGACTGGGCCGTCGCCGTCAACGTCTCGCCGATGCAGTTCGCGGACGAATCGTTCGCCGATCACGTCGCCGGCGAGTTCGAGCGTCGTGCGCTCGCGCGCGGCTCCCTCGTCTTCGAGCTTCCCCGCGACCTGCCACCGATCGGCGATGATGCGGTGCTGTCGCGACTGCACCTGCTTCGCGAGATCGGCGTGGAGTTCTCCCTGGCCGGCTCCGGTGACGAGGCTCCCTCGCCGGAACTCCTCCGAAGCCTGCCGGTGACAGAGGTGAAGCTGCCGGGCGAACTGGTGCGAGCCGCTGAGCGACCCGCGCCGGCGTGGTTGCGCGAGCAGGTCGAGGTCGCGCACGCACACGGTCTGCGCGTGGTCGCGGAGGGCATCGAGACCCTCACCCATCTCGACACCGCGGTCGAGCTCGGCTGCGATCGTGCGCAGGGGTTCCTCATCCGGCAGCCGCACGAAGAGATCACGCTCCCGTAGATCTAGGATCAAGGGATGACGACGGCGCGACGGCGAGGCATCCTCGCTGTCGTCACCGCGATCATCCTGCTGGCGCTCGGCGCCGGGGTCGCGTTCGCCGTCGGAGACGCGCTCGGCATCCGCACCGAGCCCTCGGCCCAGATGGAGCCGCAAGCCCCCGTGGTGCCGACGGTCGCCGAACCCGTCCTCCCGCCTTCCTTCACGTTCGACGCCCCCGATACGGAGCGCGTGTCGGTCGCGCTGGAGGAGTTGACGGATGCTGTGACCGCAGCATCCGGAACCTCCGGCGAAGCCGTGCTCACGGTGCGGATCGACCCGACCCTCGTCGCGACCGACGACGCGTACGCCATCGAGGGGGACGCCGCCGCGCTGCTCATCCGCGCCGGAAACGAAGACGGCGTCACGCGCGGCATCTACGACATCAGCAACCAGATCCGCGCCGCCGCCTCCCTGACGGACCTCGTCGGAGAGCACGAGGCGTCGCGCCTGCCGCTGCGCATGACCGACCTCGGCGCGGTCGGCGTGATCCCCGATCCTGCCGAGTGGGAGTCCGGCGACGACTACTCGCACGCGTCGAAGGCGTTCGCCGCGGTCATGCAGCCCGAGCCGCCGTACGTCGACGAGACTGCGCTCGCCGCCGCGTTCGACGACTTCGACGGGTTCCTGCGGCACTCGCTCGCGAACGGGTTCAACGCCGTCGCGTTCCCCGGGTTCGTCGAGTACGTCACGTTCGACGGGGCACCCGAGGGACCGGTCTACGCCGACGGCGACGACCATCGCGACAAGGCGCTCGCCCTGCGCGACGCGTACGCGCCCTTCTGGGAGCGTGCCGACGAGCTCGGCATGAAGGTGTTCCTGCGGACCGACATGCTCGCCCTCACCGGTCCGCTCGAGCAGTACCTCGCCGACGAGTTCGGCTCGCTCGACACCGAGAACCCCGAGCTCTGGAACGTGTACACCGCCGGCCTCGACGAGCTGTACGACGCGGTGCCCGCGCTCGACGGCGTGCTCATCCGCATCGGCGAGGCGGGGCCGGTCTACGACGTGGGCGGCTGGGACTACTACTCCGCGCTCGAGGTGACGTCGGTCGACGCCGTGCGCACGATGCTCGAAGCGTTCACGGCGCAGGCCGAGGCATCCGATCGCGAAGTGATCTTCCGCACGTGGTCGGTCGGCGTCGGCGCCGTCGGCGACATGCACACGAACTCCGCGTCGTACGAGGCGGTGCTCGGCGGCATCGACTCGCCGGCACTCATCGTGTCGACGAAGTACACGCTCGGCGACTTCTACACGTGGCTGCCGCTCAACGACACCCTCGAGCAGGGCTCGCAGCGGCGCATCGTCGAGTTCCAGAGCCGGCGCGAGTTCGAGAACTTCGGCGCGTTCCCCAACGACCTCGGCCCGCAGTACCAGTGGGCCCTTCAGCAGCTGCTCGCCGCCAACGACCAGGTCGAGGGCATCTGGGTCTGGACCCAGGACGGCGGCCCGTGGCGCGCCGGACCCATGAGCCTGTACCTGAAGTCGGGATTCTGGCAGCTGTACGAGCTGAACACGCAGCTCGCAGCATCCCTCGCCCAGAATCCTGAGGCCGACGTCGCCGGCATCACCGCGGCCTGGGCCCGGGAGTACTTCTCCGAAGACCCCGCCTCCGTCGAGGCGATCGTCGAGGCGATGACGCACTCCCGCGACGCCATCGCCCAGGGCATGTACGTGCCGCAGTTCGCCGAGCAGCGCGTGTTCGCGATCGGGCTCGAGCCGCCGCCCATGATGTGGATCTTCGAGTGGGACATCCTCACGGGCGACTCCGCCGTGCTCGATGTGCTCTATTCGATCGTCCGCGACGGCGGTTCCGGTGGCGTCGAAGCGGCGATCGGCGACGGCGCCCAGGCTGTCGTCGCGGTCGAGCAGATGCGCGATCTCGTGTCGGACACGGATGCTGCGAGCTGGCGCTCGTCCGAGATACGGGCCGCGTTCCTCGACACGCTGGACTACGAGCTCGACACCCTCCGGCTGCTCGAGTCGTATCGCGCGATGATCCTGCATCAGGGTCAGTGGCACGACACGCTCTCGCCCGAGGCGCACGCGCAGTGGGATGCCGACCGCGTCGCGTACGAGGAGCGTGCGGCCGAGCATCTCGCGAAGTACGAGGGCAACCTCGACTACCCCGCCTTCAACCTCACGGCCGCGCAGCTCGGCGTCGAGCGCGCGGTGCGCGACGAGCCCATGGCATGGATCGCTCGTGTGCTGCTCGTGCTCGCCCTGGCGTGGGTCGTGATCGGCATGCTCGCGGCGCGCACGCGCCTGGTCGCCAAGCCCGGCGCCGCGGCGGCGCGAGCGACGTGGATCGCGTCGACGAGGCCGTGGCGGGCGCGCGAATCCACTCTCGGCATGCTGGAGCTCGACCGGTGGCTGCTGCTGATCGTGCCGGCGGGCCTGCTCGTCGCGACGCGCGCGGTGCAGACGTCGTTCCTCTCGTGGACGCACCTCGCCGTCATCATCGGCGCCTGGGTCGTGTTCGCGCTCGTGCTGCGCCTCTTCGTCTGGGAGCGCTCGCCGTGGCCGGTCATCGCGGCGGTCGGCGGGGTTGTGATGCTGCGCTGCATCGTCACGCTGTTCGCGCTCTCGTTCACGGGCCCGGGCGGGTACTGGTTCGCGTTCTGGACCGACCCGCTGCTGCGCACCGTGTACATCAGCATCGCGTTCGCGCTGTTCGTGTGGGTGTTCGTCGCGGCCGGCTGGGCGCTGTCGGCGCAGGTGCGCGCGCGGCGCGCGACCGGGTACGTGCTCGCCGCGGTCGGCGCCGGGCTCCTCGTGCCGGCGGCGGTCGTCGGGGCGATCGGACTCGAGACCGCGCTCACGCTGTGGAACGACGAGATGGGTCTGCTGCCCTGGGGTCTCGCCCGCATCCTCGGCATCACGACGTACCTCGAGATCCCTTCCGTGACCCCGTGGGCGGCCGCCGCGTTCGGTGGGGCGCTGCTCATCGTCGGCCTGCTGCTCGCGGTGCCGTGGCGACGGCGGCGGGGCACAGCATCCGGTCCCTCCTGAAACGGGGGAGTGCACGGTGTGCGCGTGGTCGGACCACACGTTTCGGAGGAGTACTTTAGAAACATCCCCGAAACAATTCGAAGAGGTATTCACCATGCGCTCACGAAGCACAGCACTCCTGTCCATCGCCGCCGTCTCCGGCCTTCTGCTCGCCGGCTGCGCGTCCACCGCCAGCCCCGAGCCGACGTCCTCGTCGGCCGCCGACTCCATCGTGAAGTCCTCGGTCACCGAGCCCGCCGCCGCCGGTGAGCGCGTCGGAGCCGACGGCACCGAGCTCGAGGTGTGGAGCAGCATCGTCCCCGACGAGAGCGCCGCCGCCACGCTCGACGAGCCCGCCGAGGGCAACCAGTGGGTCACCGTCAACGTCGCCCAGTGGGTGTCGGAGAAGGGCCAGTCCGATGTGGATGTGGCGCCCGTCCTGCGCTCGACCACGGACGAGTCGTTCTCGGCCGACGCGGTCTCGCAGCGCTCCGTCGAGGTGCCCATGACGCCCGAGAAGTCCTACACCTTCGTGTGGAGCTTCCAGGTTCCTGAGGACCTCGTCGACACCGAGACTCTCGTGGTCTGCGTCGGCTCGGGCGACGAGGGCTGCAGCAGCCTCGTCGCCGAGTGATCGTCAGGCGTCGGTCGCCCCACGGCCGGCGCCTGATCCACCGCGTGCGCGCCGTGTGCCTTCGGGCACACGGCGCGTTCGCGTTCAGGCGCGCTCTGGCCGCTCACCTGTCACGAATTGCCGGTTGGGGTGGCGCTTCGTGACAGGTGAGCAGTCAAGCGGTCGGGGGAGAGGATGCTGCTGCCCTCGGCCCGCGCTGCAGGCGGCGGGCGATGCCGACCAGGCCGCCCACGAGCGCGATCGCGCCGCCGGCGAGCAGGAGGTAGGCGACGATCGCGGGCGGGGAGAGGGAGACGACCCAGTCCGCCACGGCGTCGCGACGGCCCGCGTCGACGGTGACCCAGAGTGCCGTCGCGGAGATCGCCGCGAACACCAGACCCCAGATGATCGCCGCCCAGCGCGTGCGCGGCGCCGCATCAACCGCAGGGCCGGTGACGGGCTGCTCGGCAGGCGCCGAGGGGAGAGGAGCCATCAGCACGGGCGGCGTCAGGTCGAGGGTGGGGTTCGTGTCGGTCATCGCTGTTCCTCCGGTACGTAGACGGTCACGTAGACGGAGCCGAGTCCCTGCTCCAGCACGATCTTCTGGCGGGTGGCAGGGTCGCCGGCGGCCGCGGTGTTGCGGGTGAACCACGACCACTCCGACGTCCCCTCTTCGCCGGGGCGCAGGGTGACGGGCACGTCCTCGACGGCGTTCGACCGCGGGTCGAGGCGCTGCACCTCCACCCGGCCGGCGCCCAGCCGCGCCTCGATCTCCACCGCGGTGCCCGGGTTCACCGTGATGTAGGTGACACCGGTGCTCTTGCGGATCGTGATCGTGCCGGCGTCGACGTTCTCGTCCTCCGAGAGGGGCAGCACGGTGATGTCGGTGCTGCCGAAGGGCTGCACGATCGTGGTGGGAACGGTGCTCGTGCCGAGACCCACGTTGCCGAGCACGAAGCTGCGGGGGCCCGAGGCGATGGCCGTCACGACGCCGATCGTCACCAGCACGATGGCGACCGCGGTGAGGAAGCCGCTGCGGCGACGCGCGATGCCGGCGACCACCATCGCGAGGCTCACGACGATCGCGGCGGACAGGATGCCGATGGCGGCCGCGAAGCCGGCCAGCGTCGGGTCGCCCAGGGCGATCAGCACGGTCAGTGCTCCGGCGACGATCGCGGCTCCCAGGGCCGTGACGACGAACACGAAGCTCGTGCGCGGACGGGTCGCGCGGCGCACGCGACGGCGTTCTTCGGCCTCGGCGGCATACACCGCGCCGTGCGCGTGTCGTTCCCGCCGGGCCTGTTCGCGGGCGGCGCGGGCCGCGTCCTGCTGGCTGCGACGCCACGCGTCGTTCTGCACCCGCCACTCTTCCTGGCTCGCGCGCCAATCGGCGCGCCAGTCCGCCGCGGCATCGCCGGCGTCGGGAGCGGGAGCGGGGACCATCTCCGGTCCTGTCGCGGATCCGGCCGGCGCCCGACCGGCCGGATCCGCGATGCCCGCGGCGTCGGCCGCGAGAGGGGAGGCCGCGTCGACACCCGAATGCGACGCGACCGGGGCGGGCGGCGCGGAAGCCATCGGCGCACCCGCCCGGGAGGGCCGGCCGGCCTGAGCCGCCCGGACGATGAAGTACACGGCCGTGCCGATGAGCGCGAGGGCGAGGATCACGCCGATGCCGCCGAACGGCGAGCCGAGGTCCCAGATGCCCGAGCCGTCCCACGCCCACGGTGCGAACCCGGTGAGCGCCCACAGCGGCCACATCAGGATGTTGCGCAGCCACGGCACGACGGGGACGAACCCGACGACGGCCAGGATGAAGACGCCGGTCATCGCGGAGTCGTAGCGGCCCTGGAAGAGCTCGCGCAGGTGGATGCGCCCGCTCGTGTCGGGAAGCAGCGCCCACGCGATCGCATAGACCAGGAGCGCCGGGAATCCGAAGAGCGCCACCACGACGAAGATGCCGCGCACGATGATCGGGTCGATCCGCAGGCGCGCCGCGAGGCCGCCGCACACGCCGCCGAGCCAGCCGTCGGCCCGGACGATGCCGAGGCCCTCCACCCACGAGAAGAACCGGTCCGTGCCGCTCGGCAGCCCCGGAGGGGCGGTCGGCGGAGGTCCCGGGTCGGTGGGGGGAGCGGTGGTCGTGTCGGTCATGGTTCCACCCTGGCGGCCTCCGCGAGGGGCTCGCTATGGGGTGATCCCCTGACGCGTCCCTGATCTCCGCTCGGGATCGTGGCTCGGGGTCTGGCACGATGATTGGATTGTCGGCATGCCCCTCCCCACGACTCCGACGCACGCCGTCGCGGGTATGGCGCCGCTTCCGACAGCTCCGGGCCGTCCGCCGCTGCGTCGTCCGCGTGACTGCGCCGTCTCCGGAGTCTCGGCGGGACTCGCCCGCCACCTGGGCTGGCCGCTGTGGGTCGTGCGCGGCGCGTTCGTCGCGCTGACCGTCGTGTGGGGTGCCGGCGCGCTGCTGTACGCGTGGCTGTGGGTGTTCGTGCCCTGGGACGACCCGCGGACGGATGCTGCGACCGAGGCCGCACCCGTGCACGACGTGCCGACACGCCGAGTGCCCGTGGCCTGGCTGCTCACCGGAGCCGCGATCGCGGTCGCGCTGGTGACGGTGGCTGCGATCGCCCTGTTCGGGGCGAACGGCGTCGGCTCGACGTCGCTACCCGGATGGGTGGGAGGCGTGGTCCTCGCGACGGCGCTCGCGGTCGCGGCCGGCGCCTGGGCGACGCTCGTCGACCGGCGTGACCCCGCGCGCGGCCCGCGGCACGAGAACGTCGTGCGCATCGTGGTGACGGTGGCCCTGATCCTGCTGCTGCTCACGCAGCTCTCGGCGCTGCGGCAGACCGGCGTCGCGGGGTTCGTGATCGCGCTGCTGCCCATCGCGGGGATCCTGCTCGTGTACTCGTCGATCCTCGTGGACCGCTGGCGTGAGCTCTCGGGGGAGCGCGTGCGACGCATCCGCGAGGAGCAGCGCGCCGAGATGGCCGCACACCTGCACGATTCGGTGCTGCAGACCCTCGCCCTGATCCAGAACCGCGCCGGTGCATCGAGCGAGGTCGCACGCCTCGCCCGCGCTCAGGAGCGCGAGCTGCGCGCCTGGCTCTACGACGGCGACGCCCCCGCCGACAGCGATCTGCCGACGGATCTTCGCGATTACGCCGCCGCGCTCGAACTCGACTACCCGGTGCGCATCGACGTCGTCTCGGCGGGGCTTCCCGCGGAGCGCGCGAGCGGCGAGGTCGCTGCCGCCTCGCGCGAGGCGATGCTGAACGCGGCCCGCCACGCCGGAGGCGACGTGTCGGTCTACATCGAGGGCAACGCGAACGCCGTCGACGTGTACGTGCGCGACCGCGGCCCCGGGTTCGACCTCGACGACGTCCCGGACGACAGGCTCGGCATCCGTCAATCCATCCTCGGCCGCATGCGCCGGGCGGGCGGCTCGGCGACCATCCGGCGGGGAGCGGGCGGCGGCACCGAGGTGCACCTGCGCTTCGCCGCGACTCCCTCGCCCGACGCCGGGCCCGCATACTCCTGGGAGGGGAGCCGTGGCTGAACGCACCGTGCGCGTCGTGATCGTCGACGACCACTCGATCTTCCGCTCGGGTCTGCGCGCCGACCTCGACGCGTCTGTCGAGGTGGTCGGCGAGGCGGCCGACGCAGCGTCTGCGGTGGCCGTCATCGAAGCGACGGCCCCCGACGTCGTGCTGCTCGATGTGCACCTGCCGGCCGGGGCGGGCGCGTCATCGGGCCCCGATGCGGCCGGTGGCGAAGCCGTGATCCGCGGGGCGGCTCCGTCCGTGCCCGCCACGCGGTTCCTGGCGCTCAGCGTGTCGGATGCCGCCGAAGACGTCGTGCGCGTCATCCGCGCCGGCGCCCGCGGGTACATCACGAAAGGGTCGTCCGGCGCGGAGGTCAGCAGCGCGGTCCACGCGGTCGCCGACGGAGACGCCGTCTTCTCACCGCGCCTCGCGGGCTTCGTGCTCGACGCCTTCGGCGCCGCCGTCGGCGAGACCGCGACGACCAACGACGAGCTCGACCGCCTGTCGTCGCGCGAGCAGGAGGTGATGCGGCTCATCGCCCGCGGCTACGCCTACAAGGAGGTCGCCGCCGAGCTCTTCATCTCGATGAAGACCGTCGAATCGCACGTCTCGGCGGTGCTGCGCAAGCTGCAGCTCTCGTCACGGTACGAGCTCACCGCCTGGGCGTCGGCGCGCCGACTGCTGTGAGGAACCGGATGCCGCGGGCCGCAGCATCCTGTCCGCTCAGTCCGCCGTGCGAACGGCGTCGACGCCCTGCTGCGCGGCGCAGACGGCCTTCTCGGCGTGCGGCAGAAGGCGACGCCCGTGATCGGTGAGCGCGAATGCGCGACCGCCGCGGTGGATGAGCGTGGTCTCGAGTTCTCTCTCGAGGCGCTGGATCAGAATCGAGATCGCCGGCTGCGTGACGTGTAGTCGTTCAGCAGCTTTGGTGAAGCTCCCGAGGTCGGCCGCCGCGACGAATGCCTGCAGCTGAGCGAGGGAGGTGCCGCCGACGGCCGCCCGAGAGGCCGCACTGCCGACGGGTGGTTCAGGACTCATCGCCGAACATGATCTCGTGGCAGAGGCGGCGGCTCGTGTCCACGTGTCGCAGTGCGACATCGGCCGCCGCGTCGCCGTCGCGCTTCGCGAGGGCCTCGACCAGCTCCCGATGCTCGGCGAGCAGGATCTCGGGTGACCGGTTCTGGCGGAGCACCCAGTGGAGCCGGCCCTCGAGCGGCTCGAGGGTCGACGCCAGGATGCGGTTGTGCGCCATGCGCGGGACGGCGTCGTGGAAGGCCTGATTGAGCTCGGCGATAGCGCCGAGGTCGCCCCGCGCGAGCGCCGCATCGGCCGCGTCCGCGATGGCTGCGAGCGCCCGGATCTCGTCGTCGGTCGCCCGCGCGCTGGCCAAGCGCGCGCACTGCACGTCGAGGGCGACGCGCACGTCGAACAGGTCGTCGACGTCCTCCTTCGCCAGCACCGTGACGATGACGCCGCGCCGCGGCACATCCTGAACGAATCCCTCGCCCTTGAGAAGCGTGAGCGCTTCGCGCACCGGGACGCGTGAGACGCCCATCTCCTCGGCGAGCACCCGCTCGACGAGGCGGTCCCCGGGCGCGAAGTCGCCGCGGACGATCCGATCGCGAAGGAGATCCCTCACCCGCTCGCGCAGCGGCAGGTGCGTCGCTCCGATCGTGGACGTGGCGTCGATCGCCGTGCGTGCGGCTGGGGTCTCTGGGGTCATTTCTCTCCTCGGGGAGTAGCGCCTCCCTGACTGTTGTATACGGCATACCGCCCCAGGTCGAGTCGGTCTGAGAGGTATAAACACCGTCGATACGCAACATAACCGTCATGCGCTTGGTGGATATGGCGACGTCTTTTCGCTTGCTCGTATGTTGTATACCAACTTGCTCGTCAACGAAGATCGGAGCTGTCGGATGACTCTCATCGACGTCCACCACCACCCCACGCTGCCGGGACTCATCGCCCACCAGGAGCGTCGCGGGCTCCCGGTCTTCCGTGGCGGCCCCGCGTGGAACCCCGAGATCGCGCTCGAGCAGATGGCGATCACCGGCACCACGATGTCGGTGCTGTCGGTGCCCGCGGACCTGTCATGGGCGGGGGGCGATCTCGCCGCCGTGACCGACGACCTGAACGATGAACTCGCCGACATCGTGCGGGATTCGCCCAGCCGTTTCGGCGCGTTCGCCACTCTTCCGCTGCCCGACCCCGACCTCGCGACTGCTCACGCCGTCGCAGCCCTCGACAGCGGCCGGTTCGAGGGCGTCGCGATGCTGACGAGCTACCAGGGCGCCTACCTCGCGCAGCCCGAGTACACGGGCCTTCTTCAGGAGCTCGACGCCCGCGACGCCGTGGTGTTCATGCACCCGATCCTGGTGTTCAACGCACCGGCCGGCTTGCCGGGACCCTTGCTCGAGGGGACGTTCGACACGACGCGGGCGGTCACCGCGCTCGCCGCGGCGAATGTGTTCGAGCGCTTCCCGAGGGTCCGGTTCATCTTCCCGCACACGGGCGGAATGGTGCCGTACGTCAAGTGGCGCATCGCGATGCACGCTCTGCAGGGCGGCGACTGGAACGTGGCGGTGACAGCCGAGGGCCTCGAGGCCGAGACCCGCAAGCTCGACGGCCTCTACTACGACACCACGCTGAACCTCGGGCCTCTCCTGCAGCTCGAGCGCACCGACCGCATCCTGTTCGGCACCGACGTGCCGTGGGCGAACGACTCCATCCTGCCGCTGGAGCGCGACTACGCGACCCAGGTGCGTGACGGGTGGTCGGCCGAGCAGGTCGCAGCGGTGTCGAGCGGGAACGCCCTCCGCATCCTTCCGCACGCCGGCCGCCGCCTCGGCGTGGAGGTGCCGGCGTGACGCGCATCGGCTCCGACATCAGCCTCGTCCGGGTCGGCGATCTGTGGGGGCACGGCCCGGCACTGCTCGACACGCTGCACGCGCAGGGTCTCGAGGGCGTCAACATCCGCACGCTCACCGATCTGTCGCCCACGCTCGACAAGGGGGAACTGGATGCGTTCCGGCAGCGCGCGGACGAACTCGGCATGTACGTCGAGATGGGTGTCGGAAAGATCAACCCCTACATGACCGCGGAGCTGCCCGAGGTGCGCGCCCTGGGGGACGGTGACTTCATCGCCGGCATGGAGCGCATGTTCTCCGCGTGCGCCGAGATGGGCTGGACCACACTGTGGACGGCGTGCGCAGGCGTCAAGGAGTACGCGGCACCCTACGACACCGATCGCGCCCGTCGGGAGGCGCCGTGGCCCGACCAGCTGCGGGCCATCAGCAGCCTCGTCGACAAACTGCTTCCCGCGTTGCGGCACTACGACCTCGTGCTGGGCATCGAAACGCACGAGGAGATCACCACCCGCGAACTCCTGCGTATCGTCGAGGGTGCGGACGATCCGCACGTCGGCATCTGCCTCGACCCCGCGAACCCCATCGCCCGGGGGGAAGACCCGCGCGCCGCGGTGGAGCGCGTCGCTCCGTACGTCGTCAGCACGCAGCTGCGCGACATCCGTGTCTTCCCGTCTCCCGACGGCGATGGGCTGACCCGGTTCCTGCGCCCGTGCGGCGACGGGCAGCTGGACTGGAGCGAAACGCTCGGCATCCTGCTCGCGGCCAACCCGGCGCTGAACCTCACCATCGAGGGCGTCGGCGGCTGGTCGGGTCGTAGCGAAGTGCCGGTCTCGGACGCGTTCTGGCAGAGCCTGCACCCCGAGCTGAGCGACGCCGAGCTCGCCGCGCTGCAGGAGCTCGGCGCGGAGTCCGCGCGGGCCGCCGCAGACGGCCGTGAGCCGTCGTTCGCCGAGCTCGACGTCTTCCAGCCCGACCAGCGCGCTGCGCACGACGCCTTCATCGCCCGGTCCGCCGCACATCTTCGCTCCGTGCTCGCCGAGCTCGCAGCATCCGTCCCCTCCCGATAGGAGCAACATGTCCTCGACCCTCACGATCACCCCGATCGAGCAGCTCGCCGACGCCGTCGAGTGCGATGTCCTGTACCCCGGCTCCTCGGAGTACGACCTCGCGCGCCGCCTCTGGAACGCCGACATCGATCGTCGCCCCGCCGCCATCGTGCGCGTGCGCAACGCCGAAGACGTGTCGGCAGCCCTGCGCTGGTCGACGGCCCACGGCTACCCGATCACGGTTCGCAGCGGCGGGCACAACCTCGCCGGCACGGCCGCGATGGACGGGGCCGTCCAGATCGATACGCGTCTCATCAATGACATCGAGATCGACCAAGATGCCGGCCTCATCCGCGTCGGCGGTGGCTGCAACTGGGGCCAGGTCGACCGTGCGTGCGAGGGGACCGGTCTCGTGGTCCCCGCCGGCGTGGTGTCGCACACCGGTGTCGCGGGACTCACGCTCGGCGGCGGCTTCGGCTACCTCGCGCGTCAGCACGGCGCGACCGTCGACCACCTCGAATCGATCGAGGTCGTCGTCGCCGACGGCAGCATCCTCGACGTGAGCGCGACGTCGCACCCCGACCTGTTCCGCGCGATGAAGGGCGCCGGCCACAACTACGGCGTCGCGACGCGGTTCACGTTCCGTCCGCAGCGGCTCGCGGGCCTGGCGACGGTGCGCCTCGCGCTCTTCGCCGCCGACGACCGTCGGGCGATCATGCAGCGCTTCGCCGAGCGCGGCATCGGGATGCCGTCGGAGGTCGGGACGTACCTGCGGCTCTACCGGGCGCCCGAGTTCTGGAGCCAGATCCCCGCCGAGCACCGCGGCCGGCCGATCCTCTCGCTCGCGACCATCCGCTACGGAGACCCGGCGGACGAGCCGGCGGCGACCGCGCCGATCTTCGAGGGCTTCACGCCGATCTATCTCGACGTGCGCACGATGCCGCACGTGACGCTGCAGCACCAGACCGACGACGAGTTCCGTTACGGCCTTCGCCACTACTGGAAGCACACGTTCATCGAGGAACTCACCGACGACGTGATCGACACGATCATCGAGCAGTCCGACGTCTATCCGGGCCGTGCGCTGAACTCCAGCGCGTTCATCTCGCACCAGGTGATGTGCCCGTTCGAGATCATCGCCGGCCCCGGCACGGCGCGTGCGGGTCACGACGACGCGCTGCCGACGGGTCGCGTCATGAATTACTCCGCCAACATCGGGGCGGATTGGGAGTACCCGTCCGAGAAGGCTCCGCTGGTGGAGTGGGCCCGCGGGTTCTCGGACGCGCTCGCGCCCTCGAAGCGCGGCACCTATATCAACTTCGCGTCGGTGCAGGGTGATGACGAGGTGGCCAAGGCGGTCTACGGCGCGAAGTACGAGGACCTCGCCGCGACCAAGCGCCGTTACGACCCCGAGAACGTCTTCCGCCGCGGCCTGGTCGACCTGTCGGACCCCGGCGACGACAAGGGCGCCGACGCATGAGCCGGATCCGGGTCGGCACCGACTCGACGAAGCTGCCCGGCGCGTTCACGCACGACGCGCACTGGGTCATCGAGCGGGTCGCCGAGCTGGGGCTGGACGGGGTGTTCTTCCGCGACATCCTCGATCTCAGCCCGACGCTCGATGCCCGGGAGCTGGCCGACATCGCAGCCGCGGCCGCCGAGCGCGGCCTCTACCTCGAGGCGGGGGCCGGCAAGGTCAACCCGTTCGCTATGCCCGAGGACGCGACGACACGTGGGCTCGGCGACGGTGACTGGCTCACCGGCATGCGCCGCAAGCTCGAGGCGGCCGCGGGGTGCGGGATCAGGGAGGTGTGGGCCGCGACGACGAACTACCAGTTCCGGCTGCGCGGACTGCGCGCCTGCGACCGCTTCCGCACGGATGTGTCGTGGCCCGAGCAACTGGCCGCCACGGCGCGCGTGCTGGGGATGCTGCGCCCCGCGCTGCTCGATCTCGGGCTTCACCTGAATCTCGAGACCCACGAGGAGATCTCGAGCTTCGAGGTCGTCCGCCTCGTCGAGGAGTCCGGCCCGGACTCGTTCGGGATCACGTTCGACTCTGCCAACGTAGTGGTCCGGGGCGAGGACCCGGTCGAGGCCGCCCGCCGCGTCGCCCCGTACACGCGCCAGACCCATCTGCGCGATGTCGTGGTCGTCCCGAACCAGCACGGCATCGGGCGCCTCATCACGCCCATCGGCGAGGGAGTCATCGACTGGGACGGGATGCTGAATGCCTTGGCGTCCGCGCCGGCGCGGAACTACTCGATCGAGGGGCTCTTCCCCGGCATGCGCGAGGACCCGGGCACCGAGATGTCGCTGTTCGTCGACCACCCGGAGTGGCGCGCCTCGCACATCGACCTGAGCGACGCCGAGCTGGCCTGGGCACGCGATCATGCGGACGCGTTCGCCTCGGCAGGCGACATGCGCGCGACCGAGGCGCGCCTGCGCGCGACGGTGACCGGCGACGCGGCGACGAACTTCATCGTCGACAGCGCGCGCGTGCTGCACGACCGCTTGCTCGACCGTGCGCCGCGCCCGGTCGCGGTCTGACACCTGAACCAACCCGAAACACCCGAATGAAAGGCAGAACCATGGCACGCAAGCAGGTCCGACGAAGCACCCTCGTGCTCGCCACGAGCGCCTCGGCGGCGCTCCTCCTCGCCGGCTGCGCCGGCTCGGCCGACGCCGGCGACGGAGAGGAGCCGCAGACGATCACGTTCGCCTACTCCATCGCAGCCGACGCGCAGGACTGGTACGAACAGCTCGCGCAGAGCTACATGGACAGCCATCCGGGCGTCACCATCGAGATCCAGAAGTACGGTCTCGACGGCTACCCGTCGCTGCTGAACACGCAGCTCAACGCCGGCAACGGCCCCGACGTGTTCTACACCCTGTCGGGCACCGGCCAGAACCCGTCGGTCGGGCCGCTCGCCGAGGCAGGTCTCGTCCTGCCGCTCGACACCGAGGTCCTCGAAGAGGCGCTGCCCGAGGCCGTGCAGGCGGGCTGGGTGTTCGATGGCACGTTCTACGGGGTGCCGACGTCGGTGCAGGTGAACGGTCTTGTCGTGAACGGACCGCTCGCGGAGGAATCCGGCATCGACTGGACCGCCGAGACCTCCGTCGAGGACCTCGCGGCGCAGTGCGGCGACGCCGCCGACGGCGGCCTCGCGGTGCTCGGTCTCGCGGGTGCGGTACCCACGGCCCCGGCGATCACGGCGCTCGGTTTCGCGGCCAGCACGGTGTACGGCCCGGAGCCCGACTGGAACGACCAGCGCGCTGCCGGCGACACCACGTTCGCCGCGTCCGATGGCTGGAAGGACGCGCTGCAGGCCATCAAGGACCTCTACGACGCCGGGTGCATGCAGCCCGGCGCGGAGGGCGCCGGCTTCGACGCCCTCACCAACGGCGTCGCCGGCGGCACCATGCTCGCGTTCGCCGCGCCGAGCAGCGCGACGGTGACGCTGTCGAACGCGTCGGGCGGCGCGCTGAAGATGGACGTGCTGCCGATGCCCGCACCCGATGGCCTCGACCCGAAGATCCTGCTCACCAGCACCGACGGCATCGCGGGTAACGCCAAGACCGAGAGCCCCGAGCTCGTCAAGGACTTCATCCAGTGGTCGGCCGAGCCCGAGCAGGCGGCCATGATGGCCGAGATCCAGGGCACGCTTCCGCTGGGCGGCGATACGGCCGACCTTCCGGAGGCCTACCAGAGCTCGCAGGAGCTGCTCACCGCCGAGGGCACGCGTCCTTACCCGCCTGTCGATTGGCCGAACGGCGCGGTGTTCGACGCGCTCGGCACCGGCGTGACCGGCATCCTCACCGGACAGCTCACAATCGAGCAGGTTCTGAAGTCGATGGACACCGCCTGGGGCTGATCCACCCGGGGAGAGGGCGCGGCGACGCGTCCTCTCCCTCACCCGTTCGCCTGCACAGCCGACAGAAAGCTCCGACATGCCACCGGCCCGCACACCGTTCCCCCGACCGACCCTGCACGAACGCGATCGTCGATGGGCGGTCGTGCGGGAGCTGATGGACGCCGACGACCTCTCGGGGGTCGTCGCCTTCGGCAGCGCGTTCGATCGCACCGACGTGTACCTGGCCGGCGAGGCCATTCCCGGTGGCATCGTCGCGATTCCGCGCGACGGGGATCCCACCCTCATCTCGGGAGTGGGTGCGGTAGGTCTGCTGAGGTTCGACGACCAGGGCCGGAGGCTCGCGGACGCGCGATGGATCGCGGATCTGCGGACCGGCCCCCCGCCCCTCCTGATCGCCGACGCGCTGCGCACCTGGCGCACCGGTCGCGCGCGCATCGGAGTGATCGGCCTGGGCGGTGCGTCCCCGTTCGGCGGTGGCATCCCGTACGGAGCATGGGAGATGATCACGGCGGCGACGCCCGACGTCGAATGGGTCGACATCACGCTCCCCTTCGCGCGGGCGCGCCTGGTGAAGAGCCCGGAGGAGCAGGAGCTGTTCCGTCACGCGGCCGAGATCGGCGAGCACGCCAGTCGCGTGTTCCTGGATGCTGCGCGCATCGGTGCGCGCGAGAGCGACGTGTACGCGGCGGTCGAAGCCGAGATCACGCGCCGGGGCGGTCATAGCGCGGGACCCGGGATGATCCTCCGCAGCGGGAACCCCGCCTTCGGCGGTCCCATCGAATGGGGCTGGGCCGGCGGCGAGCCGCCGATCCTCCGTCCGGGCGACTCGATCGGAGCGGAGATCTTCGCCTGCTGGGCAGGGCTCGAGTCGCAGCAGCAGATGCACGTGCAGTTCGGCGCCGACGACGTGCACCGCCGGCTCGCCGATGCTGCCCGCGCCGCCTACGAGGCCGGCGTCGCCGCTACGCGGCCGGGCGTCCTGTTCTCGGACGTCTACGCCGCGATGCACGCCGAGATCGTCGCCGCCGGCGCCTGGATCCGGCCGCCGGTGATCCAGACCGTCTCACCCGGGATGTACAACAGCCCGATGTGGGTCAATGCCCAAGGCCGTGCCGACCTCGACGGCTATCCGATCCCCGGCGTCGTGCCCGCAGACGGCGACGTCGAACTCCGCGCAGGCATGACGTTCGCGTTCCAGCCCGCCGCGCTCATCGGGCTCCGCCAGGTGTGCGTCGGCGGAGGGGTCCTCGTGACGTCGGACGGATGCGAGGAGCTCAACGTCCTCGCCACGCGCTCGCACATCGTCGAGCCCTAGCCGCGGGCGGGTCGCGGCATCCGTGATCCGGATCAGACCGGCTGCAGCGTGCGGCTGTCGACGATGACCTTGCCGAGGGGCATGAGCGAGATCGGGACGAGCTTGAAGCTCGCGATGCCCAGCGGGATGCCGATGATCGTGATGCACAGCGCGATGCCCGTGACGATGTGGCCGATCGCCAGCCACCAGCCCGCGAGGATCACCCAGACGACGTTGCCGAGGAACGAGCCGACGCCCGACGTCGGCTTGCCGACGATCGTCCGGCCGAACGGCCAGAGCGCGTAGAGGCCGATGCGGAACGAGGCGATGCCCCACGGGATGGTGAGGATCAGGATGCACAGCACCACCCCCGCCAGCATGTAGCCGAGGAACATCCAGAAGCCCGACAGCACGAGCCAGATGATGTTGAGGAGGGTGCGCATGAGGTCCATCTTGCCCACTCTCGGCTGAAAGCTCTCTCCGGCCAGCCCCCGAGTCCTAGGCTCGGGGGATGCGCAGGTCGCGGAAGAACCCCACCGTCGGGGACGTGCTCGGGGAGATCGTGCGCCGCGCGGCGGCCGAGGTCGAGGAGAGCGCCGCCGCAGCTTTGGCCGACGAGCCCGACGGCGTGCATCAGCATCGCGTGCGGGTGCGGCGTCTGCGCAGTGTGCTCGGGGGGTTCCGCGAGGCGCTCGACGCCCGGGCTGCCGAGCGCGTCCGGGTCGCCTACGCCGAGTGGGGCCGCGAACTCGGCGTCGTGCGCGACATCGAGGTGAGGGCCGACGTCGCGGAGCAGCTGCTGGAGCGCGCCGAGATCGACGACCCGGCGGTCGTGCATCGGCTCGTCGAGAGCCAGCGCGAGGCCTACCCCGCCGCGCACGAGCGACTCGTGGAGCTCGCGCGCTCGCCGCGGGCGCAGGAGCGCGCACGGCTGCTGCGCGAGTTCGTCGACCCGCCGGTCGTCGTCGAGCCGGACCGGCCCGCGGCCGACGTGCTGGCAGCTGTGCTCGCGACGCAGGCGCGGCGCGTCGAGAAGGCCGAGGACCGCCTCGACGGCTCGGACGAGGCGCACCACGAGCTGCGGAAGGCTGCACGCCGCACCCGGTACGTCGCCGAGGCCATCGCCGACGTCGCACCCGACCTGTTCACCGAGCAGGTCGAAGACATCGCGGATGCCGGTGACGACCTGCACGACGCGCTCGGCGCGCACCGCGATGCGATGCTGCTCGCGCGCCGGGTGTCCCACGAAGGCGCGCTCGCGGGCCGGGCGGGCGAGCTGTCCGACGCGTACGAGACGATCGCCGGCCTCGCACGCGAGGAGGCGGAGGAGCGACTCGAAGAGGTGCCTTCTGCGCTGCGGAAGCTGAAGGCGGCGGCATCGCGGCTGCCGTGAGGCGCAGCTGGGCCCACGCGGCCGGAGGCTCCGCTCGACGCGCCGGCGGCGAGTGGCGGGGCCGTGGGGGACCATCGCTCTGCAGCGGCGTGAGCCGAGCGGCGTGGGTGTCGGGGCGCGCGCCTAGACTTGACGGGCAATGACGGACGCCAGCACCCCCATCATCGTCGGCAGAGACATCGGCCCCCAGGCCCCCGGCGCACGCCCCGACGACGACCTGCTCGAAGGGCTCAACCCGCAGCAGCGGGAGGCCGTGACCTACCGCGGGCAGGCACTGCTCATCGTGGCCGGCGCGGGCTCGGGCAAGACCAGCGTGCTGACGCGGCGCATCGCGTCGCTGCTGCGAGGCCGCGAGGCGTGGCCGAGTCAGATCCTGGCGATCACGTTCACCAACAAGGCCGCCGGTGAGATGCGCGAGCGCGTCGAGCACCTGATCGGCGACTCGGCGCGCGGCATGTGGATCTCGACCTTCCACTCCGCGTGCGTCCGCATCCTGCGGCGCGAGGCCGAGCAGTTCGGCTTCACCAAGTCCTTCACGATCTACGACTCGGGCGACTCGCGCGCGCTCATCAAGCGCCTCGTCAAGGAGCACGAGGCCGACGCGTTCGGCCTCACGCCCGCGGCCACGCAGTCGAAGATCTCGCGGCTCAAGAACGAGCTGGCGGATGCCGAGTCCTACGCCCGCACGGCCAACATGAGCGACCCTGCCGAGCGCGTGTTCGTCGAGCTGTTCGGTGCGTACCAGCGGGAGCTGCAGAAGGCGAACGCCTTCGACTTCGACGACCTCATCGGACAGACGGTGTTCCTGTTCCGCGCGTTCCCGCAGGTCGCCGACGTCTACCGGCGACGCTTCCGGCATGTGCTGGTCGACGAGTACCAGGACACCAACCACGCGCAGTACGCGCTCATCCACGAGCTGACGCGTCCTCCGGGATCGGATGCCGCACCCCTCGCCGCGTCGGGCGGCATGATGATCTTCGAGCCGGAGCCCGCCGCCGAAGAGGGCGCGTCGCTCACGGTCGTCGGCGACTCGGACCAGTCGATCTACGCGTTCCGCGGCGCCGACATCCGCAACATCAGCGAGTTCGAGAAGGACTACCCCGGCGCCAAGGTCGTGCTGCTCGAGCAGAACTACCGCTCGACGCAGAACATCCTGTCGGCCGCGAACGCCGTCATCAGCCACAACTTCGACCGCAAAGACAAGAAGCTGTGGACCGACGTCGGCGAGGGTGAGCAGATCGTCGGCTTCACCGGCTACTCGCAGCACGACGAGGCGCAGTTCGTCGCCGACGAGATCGAGGCCCTGCGCCGGGCCGGCGTGGACTACTCGCAGGTCGCGGTGTTCTACCGCACCAACTCGCAGTCGCGTGCGCTGGAAGAGATCTTCATCCGCTCGGCGCTGCCCTACAAGATCATGGGCGGCACGAAGTTCTATGAGCGCGCCGAGATCAAGGACGCCCTGGCGTACCTCGTCGCCGTGGCGAACCCGGCGGACGAGATGGCGATGCGCCGCATCATCAACCGCCCGCGCCGCGGCATCGGCGACGTGACGATCGAGACGATCTCGCGGTACGCGGCCGACCAGCAGATCACGTTCCGCGACGCGCTCGCGAACTCGTCGGCGCTGGGCGTCGGCCCCAAGATCCAGGCGGCCATCGCGCATCTCGACGCGGTGCTGGCCGAGGCATCCGAGATCATGCTTCCGGCGTCGGGCGAGCTCGCCCCGCCGACCGCGGTCGCCGAGGGTCTGACGCTGCTGCTGAACAAGAGCGGCTATTACGACGCACTGCGCGCCAGCAAGGACGCGCAGGACGAGGCGCGCATCGAGAACCTCGACGAGATGGTGGCCGTTGCGCGCGAGTTCGCGCGCAACAACCCCGAGGGCACGCTGCTCGACTTCCTGACCGAGGTGGCTCTCGTGTCGGACGCCGACGACCTCGAGGACGCCTCGGGCTCGGTGTCGCTCATGACGATGCACACGGCGAAGGGCCTCGAGTACGACGCCGTGTTCGTCACGGGTGTCGAAGAGGACCTCATCCCGCACCGCATCTCGGCGGGGGAGCCCGGCGGTCCGCAGGAGGAGCGCCGGCTGTTCTACGTCGGCATCACGCGGGCCCGCAAGCGTCTGTACCTGTCGCTCGCGATGACCCGTGCGCAGTTCGGCGAGGTGACGGTGGCGATGCCGAGCCGGTTCCTGCAGGAGATCCCGGCCGAGCTGCTGCACTGGCGCCAGTCGCCGGGCGACGTCAACTCGCGTGGCGGCACACAGTCCCGCGCACTGAACGCGCGGCGGGGTTCGGGGTCGGGCTCCGGCTTCGGCGGTTCGGGCAGTCGGCGCTACGGCGATGACCTGGTGCCGCTGGCGCGGCGCGAGCCGTCGGGCAACCTCGAGCGGTTCGCGAACAAGATCCCCGCCAAGGTGCGCGACAACGGCGACCTCGAGCTGGCGCCCGGCGACCGCATCCGTCACGACGACTTCGGCGAGGGCCGCGTCGACGCCGTCACGGGCGAGGGCGCGAAGCGCGTCGCCCACGTGCGGTTCGACTCCGCCGGCCCGAAGAAGCTGCTGATCAAGATCGCCCCGATCTCCAAGCTCTGACGCGGAGGCAGGGCCCGGGCGCAACCCGAGGTGGGCTGCTCAGCGACCGTTGCCCTCGACCAGCAGGTGGTGGTGGGCCAGACGGCGGAGTGCGAGGATCACCGGCTCGTACAGCGCGGTGCCGAGCACCGCGTAGGGCACCGCCTCGGCGCGCGACATGCCGGCCATCGGGGCGAGCTCTTCGGTCGCGACCTGGCGCATCGCGTCGCTGTAGCGGCGGAGCACGGTGGGGGAGGCATCCAATCCCGCCGCCTCCAGGGCTCTCAGCGCCTCGTCGAGTTGCGGAACCGCGGTGAAGTCGGGGTCGTACGTGAGGCCGAGTTCGCCGATCGCTTCTCGCGCGCGGGGATAGTCGTCGCGGTCGGACTCGACGTACGGCGGGAGGGCGCCCACCGCACGCCCCAGGGTCGCGATCGGGTCGTCCTCCGGGGCGTCGATGAGCGCGAGGATGTCACGCACGCGCGACAGCGGGAGTCCGCGCACATCGGCCAGGGCGCCGATGAGCGTGAGGCGAGCCAGGTGCTCCTCGCCGTACTCGGCGCGCGTCGTCGAGAGTGCCTCGCCCCGCGGCAGCATGCCCTCGCGGATGTAGAACTTCACGGTGGCCACGGGGACCCCGCTGCGCTCCGACAGCTCCGAGATCTTCATGATGCGGCCCCCTAGGTCTTGACATTGGATACTATAGCTATCCAATATTGGAGAGCGAAACTATCCAACGGAGGCCACGATGGACCCGATCCTCACGATCGTCGCCGGAGCGACGATCCTCACCGTCATCGGCATCATGTCGGGCGGCACCTTCCTGCTGCGGATCGCGACGCGCGGTCTGCCCTTCAACGGGCTGCAGAAGACCTTCTTCCGCGCCGGGCACGCACACGCCGGCGTGCTCGTGATCCTGGGGATCGTGAGCCTCCTCCTGGTGTCGGCGGTCGGTGTCCCCATGCCGTGGCAGTGGGCATCGGTCGGCGTGCTCGCGAGCGCACTCCTCATCCCCGGCGGGTTCTTCCTGTCGGTGCTGGGACGCGATCCCCAGCGCCCCGGCCGCGCGATCGCGCTGCTGTGGGCCGGCGTCGTCGTGCTCGCGGCATCGCTTCTCGCCGTCGGCATCGGGGTGATCGTCGCCGGGGTCTCCGCGCTGAGCTGACCTGTGGAGGTGCCGAGTCGCATCCGATCCGGAGGGACGCGTCGCCACGGCGGGTTAGGCTCGCACAATGGCCTTGTTCTCGCGCCGTCCGAAGAAGCCCGCCGAGCAGCCGCCGACCTCCCCCGAGCCCGCACAGGCTGAGGACGTCGCGGCCGAGATCGCACCCGATGGAGCGGTCGCTCCCTCCGGATCTGCGGAGGCTGTGGCAACTGATGCGCCTGGTTCCGAGGCGGATGGTGCCGCCTCGAGGGCGGAGCCGGGCACGGCGCCCGACGCGCCCGCTGATGAGGGGGCGACGGATGCCGCGGCATCCGTGTCCATCTCCGTCTCGTCCTTCGGCGGGCTCGGGGTGTCTCCCGCGGAGTCTCAGCCGGTTCACCCGGCCGAGCCCCGCGAGCCGCAGGCCGACGAGACCGTCCCGCCGGGACCGCAGCCGCGCATGGGTGTGCGGGAGTGGATGCGCACGGCGCCCGAGCAGACCGAGACGGTGCCGGGGCTGCGCGACAATGTGCTGCTGCGCGCCGCGCTCGGGCGGATCGGCGACGCTCCGGCGTCGCAGGCGCTGCTCGACGTCGCGCGGCAGCTGATGCAGGGCCATCTGTTCCTGCGGGTCAAGGGCGACGCCCGGGCGCTCCTCGCCGAAGGGAAGGGGCTTCCGCTCGCGATCGCGAACTCCGGGGAGCGCACCTTCGCGCTGGTCTACTCGAGCGGCGCCGCACTCCAGGCGAGCGTGAAGGCGGACGGCGACGTCGAGACCTCGGCGATGGGCCAGCCCGTGCTCACGGTGCTGCGGCACGTGTTCGCCAGTTCCTACGACGGGATCATCATCGACCCCGCGTCCGCGCCGTCTCGCGCCGTGCTCCCGAAGGAGCTCCTCGAGCGGGCCGTCGAGCAGGCCGATCCGCAGCTGACCGTGAAGACCCTTCTCGCGGCGGAGCGCACCCCCGAGATGAACGCCAAGGTGGCCGAGGCGCTCACCCGTGTGCCGCTGTGGGTCGCGGTGGGGGTCGCCGAGAGCGGCGCGCCCGGCCTGGCGGAGGGGCGCGACGCGGAGGGGCGTCGCTTCCTCGAGGTGTACTCGCACCCGCTCGAGATCGCCGTCATGGGCCGTGGCGACAACGCCGGTCCGATCACCGGCGCGCAGCTCGCGAAGGCGCTGCGCAGCGACGACGGGATCACCGGGGTGGTGGTCGACCCCGCCGGGCCGTGGATCCGGCTCAGCCGTGAGGACCTCGCTCCGGTGCTCGCTCTCGCCGACTGAAAGTCCCGTCCGGGCGCGACGGCGCCGCCTCCTGCGGTGAGCGGGGTGACGGTCCCCACGGCCCCTCCACTCGCCGCTGGCGCGTCGAGCGGAGCCTCGGGCCGGGTGGCCCCAGTCGCGGAGGCCCGCTAGCGTCTGATCCATGGCGTCCCCGCGGATCACCCTCACCGTGCCCGGCCCCGACGGCGATCGCGAGGTGGGGATCTCGAATCCCGACCGGGTGATCTGGCCGGAGGTCGGCATCACGAAGCGCGAGCTCGCGGAGTACCTCATCGCGGTGCGGGAGCCCTTCCTCGCCGCCAACGGCGACCGCCCCGTCTCGCTCGAACGGTTCCCCGAGGGCGTCGACGGCGAGCGGTTCTACTCGAAGAACCCGCCGAAGGGGGCGCCGGCCTTCGTCGAAGCCCAGACCGTGACGTACAACAGCGGGCGGCGGCATCCGCAGATCATCCTCACCGAGATCGCCGCGGCCGTCTGGGCCGTGCAGATGAACACGATCGTCTTCCACCCGTGGGCGTCGCTGACGGCGAACACCGACAACCCCGTCGAGCTCCGCATCGACCTCGATCCGCAGCCGGGAACGGATTTCACGGATGCTGCCGCCGTCGCCCCCGCGATGCGCGACGTCCTCGCCGAAGCGGGGCTGACGGCGTTCCTCAAGACCAGCGGCAATCGCGGCATCCACGTGTTCTGCCCGATCGAGCCGGAGTGGGAATTCCTCGACGTGCGGCACGCGGTCATCGCCGCCGGCCGCGAGCTCGAGCGGCGCCTCCCCGAGAAGGTGACGATGAACTGGTGGAAGGAGGAGCGCGGCGAGCGCATCTTCATCGACTTCAACCAGGCGAACCGCGATCGCACGATGGCCGGCGCTTACAGCCCGCGGGCGCTGCCGAGCGCGACCGTGTCGACGCCGCTCACGTGGGACGAGCTGGGGGCCGGCGTCGACCCGTCCGCGTTCACGGTACGCACGGTTCCGCAGCGCCTGGCCGACGTCGGCGACCCGTGGGCGGACCTGCTCGCCAAGCCGGGGCGCATCGACACGCTGCTGGAGTGGTGGCAGCGCGACCTCGACGACGGGCTCGGCGAGCTGCCGTTCCCTCCGGACTTCCCGAAGATGCCCGGCGAGCCGCCGCGTGTGCAGCCGAGCCGCAAGAACGAGGCGAACTGGCCGAAGGACGAGGGCTGAGGGCACACCCGGTCACCAAGGAGAGCGGTCTGCCGGCCTCACCCGGAGTCCGTGGGCAGGTCGGCGAGGAGCAGGGCAGCGAGCCCCACTGCCGTCGAGCTCGCATAGCCGTGATTGCCCCGCGGATCGTCGATCGCGACCTCGGACGCGATCACGGCCACGGCGTCCCTCACGGGATCGACGACCACCGCCGTCCCGCCTTCGCCCTGGGCGTAGAACACGCCGCGCTGCGGGTCGACCCACCACTGGTAGCCGTAACTGATCCTCCCGTACCCGATCGTGGCGACGACGGGAGTGGTCGCCTGGACCGCCCAGGTCGCCGACACGATCTGCTCATCGCCCCAGACACCTTCGTCGAGCATGAGCTGGCCGATGCGCACGAGATCCGTCGCGTGGAGCCGCAGATGCGTGTAACCGAGGTTCACCCCCTGCGGGTCGGCGGGCCACGCGACTTCCGCATGCTGGTACTCCTGAAGCAGGACCGCAGGGTCGCTCCCTGGCGAGAACCGCTCCTCCCACAGCGGCGCGACATCGATGTCGAGCGGGTCGAACAACGCCTCCTGCGCGAAGTGGAGGGGGGACATCCCGGTTGCCTGCGCGAGGACGGCGGCCAGGATGTGCGTGCCCATGTCGGAGAACAGGAACCGGCCGTCGCCGGGTCCGCGGGCCGCGCGATCCGCGAGGATCGCGGCGACCCAGTCGGGCTGCGCGTACAAGTCCGCGGGGGTGCCGCGAATGTCGCGCTCTTCGGACGTCGGCGCGAAGTTCGCGGTGTGAGTGAGCACGGACTTCAGCTGGATGGCTGAGGTCTCAGGTGTGAGGACCGCCGCATAGTCGGGAAGGAGCTGACCCAGGGTGGCGTCGACCCCCGAGATGAGTCCGCGGTCGATGGCGATGCCGACGAGGGTCGAGGTCACCGCGCGCGTGACGCCGCGCACGTCCCACGTGTCGTCCGCGGTCGACTCCTGATACTGCTCGTACACGAGTTCGCCGTGCTGCTGAACGAGCACCGCGCGGACCGCATCCTCGCCGTACAGCGTGCCGAAGACCGAGTCGATGTCCTCGCGGATCGCGTCGGCCGGTGACGTCTGCTCGGGGAGCGGGGTCGACGCGGACGAGCATCCCGACACCAGCAGCGCCCCGATCGCGGCGCACATCAACGCGACTCGCGTGCCGGCACGACCGCGAGAGCGCGGGTGGTCGATGCGGGCCATGGGTGCCTCCGTCAGCAGTGACCCTGACCGCACGGTACACCCGCGCCGCGCACGCGGACAGAGCACGGCCGGCAGCCGCCGCCCGCCTCCGAACGCGTCAGACCAGGACGTCGGCCAAGTCGTACGCGGCGACCACCTCGAGCTGCTCGTAGGTGCACGAGCGCGGGTCGCGGTCGGGGCGCCAGCGCTCGAACTGCACGGTGTGGCGGAAGCGCCAGCCTTCGAGCTGGTCGTAGCGCACCTCGAGCACGCGCTCGGGGCGCAGCCGCACGAACGACGAGTCGGCCCGACCCGCCTGGAAGCGCGACTTCTCACCTTCGCCGCGCAGCGCCTCGCCGTCGGCGTCGCGCTCGACGAGCGGGGCGAGCTCGTCGATGAGCTCGAGGCGGCGGGCGTTGCTCCAGGCGGCCACGCCGCCGACCGGGTAGAGCGTGCCGTCCTCGCTGTACAGGCCGACGAGCAGTGAGCCGACGCCCTCGCCGGACTTGTGGATGCGATAGCCCAGCGCCACGACATCGGCCGTGCGCGCGTGCTTGATCTTGAACATCGTGCGCTTGCCCGGGGCGTAGGGCTGATCGAGCGGCTTCGCGACCACGCCGTCGAGCCCGGCGCCCTCGAACTCGGCGAGCCAGCGGCGGGCGAGGTCGGGGTCGTCGGTCGTGCGCGTGACGTGCACGGGGTCGGGCACGTCGCGCAACAGGTCTACGAGGGTCTGCCGCCGCGTCTCGAACGGCTCGTTCTGGAGGTCGCGGTCGCCGACGGCCAGCAGGTCGAACGCGATGAACATCGCCGGGGTGGTCTCGGCGAGCATGTTGACCCGGGATGCCGCGGGGTGGATGCGCTGCGACAGCGACTCCCAGTCGAGCCGGCGTCGCCCGTCGCGGTCGATCGGCACGACGATCTCGCCGTCGAGCAGGCACGGCTCGGGCAGGAGCCGCGCGAACGCCTCGACGAGCTCGGGGAAGTACCGCGTCAGCGGCTTCGCGCCGCGCGATCCGATCTCGACGTTCTCGCCGTCCCACGAGATGAGGGCGCGGAACCCGTCCCACTTCGGCTCGTAGCTGAGCCCACCCGCCGCCTTCGCCGGATCGGGAATGTCGGGAACGGACTTCGCGAGCATCGGCGCAGGGATCTCGTACGGCATGCGTCTCATCCTGCCGTTCCCCGCCGACACCCGACACCCCGCGCCGGCATCTTGCCGAGTCGCCACAACACGCCGGAACGGCACGGGCCCAGCCGGCGTGTTGTGGCGACTCGAGGGTGAGTGCAGGCGGGACGGATGCTGCGGACCCGGGGCAGAGCCGGGTCAGGCCGACGTCGGGGACGATGCGGACGTCGAGGCAGACACGGACGCGGCGTAGAGCGCGGCGGCCTCGGCCCGGTTGGCGGCGCCGATCTTCGCGAGGATCGCCGACACGTGCACCGAGGCGGTCTTCGGGCTGATGAACAGGCGCTGCCCGATCTGCGGGTTGGTGAGGCCCTCGGCGATGAGCTCGAGCACCTGCAGTTCGCGCGGCGTGAGGGTCGTGATGACGCCACCCTCGCTCACTTCGTCTGCAGAGGTGGGCGTGAGGCGGGCGTGCGCGGCGAGCTCCGCCGCCCACCGGCCCACGCGAGCAACCCCCTCGGAGGGCGCCGTCGCGACGATCTCCGTGAGGAGTTCCGCGGCCGCGTCGCGGTCCCCGGCGTCGAGAAGGGCGAGGGCCAGGCGGCAGCGTGCGAGCTGCCGGTGCCACACGGCCAGGAGATCGTCGGTCGGCGCGCCGATGAGCGAGCGCCACACGGCGACCCTGTGTTCGGGGGTGCCGTCGGCATCGGCGAGAAGTGCCCGGACGAGGTCGGCGTGCGCCTCCGCCGCCGCGTGGTCGGGCCATGTCTCGACCTTCGCGGTCAGCCGGTCGCGGAGCTCCCGATCGGCCGGGCGGCCCGGGACGAGGGTGAGAAGCGCCGCTGTCACCACCGCGTAGCGGCGCACCGCCGCCGCGCCGGTCTCGGCGTCCGCGATGTCGAAGACGTCGGCGAGGACTCCGGCGAGCACGTCTGCCGTGGCGTCTGCGCTCGCGCCGCGCAGTGTGAGCAGCGCCTCCGCGCGCTCGACCGCCCACCACCCGCGCTTGTCGGGGAACCGTCGCCGCGAGTCCTCGATCGTGGCGCGTTCGGCCAGGAGGAGCTCTGCCCGCTCTGCGTCGCGATCGTCCCACGTCAGGTGCGAGGCCAGCAGGCGGACGATGGACGCGCCATGGAGCGGGTTCTTCATCAGCCGTCGAGCCCGCAGCGCGTAGCGCCGCGCGCCCTCGGGGCGCCCGGTCGCGAACAAGGCGACGGCGAGTGAATACGCGAGCCCCGAGCCCGACCCCCGTTCGATGCCCGCTCGGGTGACGTCCTCGTAATGCTGGGTGCCGACGACGACGGCCTCGTCGAATCGCCCGACGCGCGCCAGCATGTCGGTGAGGGCCGCACCCGCGTACGCCCGCATCGGCGGGTCGATCGACAGCGTCACCGCGCGCTGCAGCGGCGCCAATGCCCTCGGCTCGTCGTCCTCGTCGCCGGCGATGCGCCACGCCTCGACCGTCAGCGCGACCGAGAGCGCGGCGTCGTCCCCGGCTTCCTCGGCCAATGCGATTGCCCGTGCCGCATGGGCGGCGGCATCCGTTCCATGCTCCTCGAGCGCGATGTTGGTGAGTACGCGCGACAGCAGGATGCGCGCGCGGGGGTCATCGAGGCCCTCCAGCAACGAGACGGCCTTCTCGAGATCCTCGGCACGCCCTCGGTGCTCCGCGTTGTACGTCTGCACGAATCGCTGCCGCAGCAGCGCCGCGCGCGTGAGCGGGTCGTCAGGACACACCGCGAGACCCTCGTTCGCCGATCGCAGCGAACGCTCGGCGTCACCCAGATCGTGCCAGGCTTGCGCGGCATCGAGGTGCAGCTCGGGGAGGGTCGTGCCGGCGCGGGTCTCGGCATCCGGAACCTGGTCCCAGAGCTCCGTGAGGCGCTCGGCGAGCTTCGCCGACGTCGCCGGCGAGAATCGCGATCTGGACCGCTCCAGCGCCGCGACGGTGGCATCGAAGGCTGCGGGGAGGTCGCGCGCCGCGAGCCAGTGCTCGGCGACCGCGGACGCGTCGTCGGGGGAGTCGCCGCGGTGGTCGCGCAGGTGCTCGGCGTACCGCCGGTGCACGCGCACGCGCTCGCTCGGCAGCATCTCGGCCTCGACCGCCTCGCGCGTGAGCGCGTGCCGGAAGCAGTAGCCGGGGCCGTCGGCGACGATCACCCGGGTGTCGATGGCCTCGCGCACGGCGTGGTCGAGCGCGCTCTCGTCGAGCGCGGTCACGGCCGCGAGCACATCGTCGTCGACGTGCACGCCGCCCGCGGCCATCGTGCGCACGGCCTGCTGCGCCTCGTCGCCGAGACGGGCGTAACGCGCGAGCACCAGCTCGCGCAGCGTGTCGGGGAGTGCTCGGTCGCCGAGGTCGACGAGCTCCTCGACGAGGAAGGGGATGCCTCCGCTGCGCTCCGCGAGCGCCTCGACGACCCGCGGGTCCAGGCCGCTCGCCAGCTGTGCGACCTGCTCGGCGACCTCGTCGGCCGTGAGCGGCGTCACCTCGACGCGCACGACGGAACGCGTGCGGTCGAGTTCGGCCAGCACGGGCCGCAGGGGATGGAACCGGTCGATGTCGTCGGAGCGGTACGTCGCGACGATGGTGAGCCGGCGGCCCCGGAGCGTGCTGGCCAGGGTCTTGAGCAGGGCCATGGTGGCAGCATCCGCCCACTGCAGGTCTTCGAGCACGACGACCACGTGACGGCGCTGCGACAGGCGCTCGAGCAGCACCTCGATGGCCTCGGCGAACTCGCCCGCCGGCTCGTCGGCCTCGGGAGACTCGTCGGCGATGCCGGGCACCAGCGCCGCGAGGCTCGCGATCGCGGCGGCCGAGCCCGCGGCGTCGCGCAGCGCGTCGGTGCCGACGGCGGCGTGCAGGTCGCGCAGCACGCGACGCACCGGGCCGAACGCGGCACCGATGGGTCCGAGGTCGACGCACTGCCCGAACGCGATGACGGGTGCGTCGTCGGGGCGCGCGTCGAGCGGATCGGCGGTCACGAGCGCGAGGAACTCCTGCACCAGTCGCGTCTTGCCGACCCCCGCCTCGCCGCGCACGATGACGGTGCGCGGGACTCCGCCCACGCCGTTGTCGTACGCCTCGAGCAGGGCGGCGAGCTCGGTGTGCCGGCCGACCATGCGCGGGCTCGAGGAGAGAGCGGGCATGGTCATATCGTGGCACCTTCCGTGCGCCGGGGGACCCTCATCGCGTGGCGACGAACGTCGTGTGCCCAGTGGAGCGGTGCGGCCACCAGAAACGGTGTTGCCCGGATGCTGCCGCCGCCGCATGCCGTGCCGCCGGCGTCGCGGCTGCCTCGGCGTCGCGCTCCGCGTGCTGCGCGAGCAGCGCCACCTCCCGACGCAGGTCCTCCGCGCGATGCGCGTCGAGCACCGAGGCGAGGTACGTCGTGTCGTTCATGTGCGTCTCCTGTCGGGCGACCCGCCGAGGCGGGGCTTCTCACAGGTACGACTGTGCTCGCTAAGGGGTCGGGCACTCATCGGGCGGATGCCCTATTCGCAGCACCCGCGTCCTCAGATCGGGTTCGGGGTCGCAGCGGGATCCCGCGCGAGGAAAGAGGGCGAAGCCGGTGCCGGCTTCGCCCTCTTCATGCGCACTCGCGTGGACAGTTTCGGGGTGTGCGCCCCCCGGGTCTGTGGAATCCGGGTCAGTGACCCGCGATGGCCGTGGCACCCGCACCGTGGTGCAGAACCCCGCGGAACCAGGCCGCCAGCGGCTGCCCGGCAGGCCGAGCCGGCGACTGCCCGCGCTCGCGGTGGGCGCGCATCATCTCGTTCTGGCGCACGAGGTCTGCGGCGCGGTGCTGGTCGAGGACGTAGCCGGTGAAAGTCGTGTCGTTCATGGGTCTCTCCTGTCTGCGGCGGAACTCGGATCGGTTCCGGTTGTGCTGACAGGTACGACTTTCCTCGCTAAGGCGGGTTCCCCTCATCGGGCGATCGCCTTGTCTTGACGGCCGCAGGTACCTTAGTGCGGCCACCCGGCGTCTTAAGCCGGCGTCGAACGCCTCAGGCGAACGCGCTCATGCCCGTGATGTCGCGGCCGATGAGCAGCGCCTGGATGCTCTCGGTGCCCTCGTACGTGTGGATCGCCTCGATGTCGGCCAGGTGCTGCATGACGCCGTTCTCGAGCAGGATGCCGTTGCCGCCGAGCATGTCGCGGGCGGTCGACGCGATCCGGCGCGCGGCGCGGGTGTTGTGGTACTTCGCGAGCGAGGCCTGCGTCGGGCGCAGGTCGCCGCGCTCCTCGAGATCGGCCATCCAGCGGCAGTACAGCTGCATCGCGGTGAGCTCCTCGAGCATGTTCGCGAGCCGCTCCTGCACCATCTGGAACTTCGCCAGAGGCTTGCCGAACTGGATGCGCTGCTGCGAGTACGCGAGCGCGGCCTCGTAGCAGGCCGTCGCGTGGCCCAGCGCCGACCACGCGACACCCGAGCGGGTCGAGTACAGCACGGTCGAGGCATCCTTGAAGCTCTTCGTGCCCGGAAGCACCGCATCGGACGCCACGCGCACGCCGTCGAGCACGATATGCGCCTGATGGATGCCGCGCAGCGACGCCTTGCCGGTGATCACCGTGCCGGTGTACCCCGGGGTGTCCTGCTCGACGAGGAAGCAGCGCACCGCACCGTGGAACTCGTCGTCGTCCGCTTCGACGCGCGCCCACACGAACGTGATGCCGCCCGAGGCGCCGTTGCCGATCCACTTCTTCGCGCCGTCGATCACCCACTCCTGCGTTGCGGCGTCCCGGCGGGCCACGGTCTCGAGAGACACCGAGTCCGATCCGTGGTCGGGTTCGGTGAGGGCGAAGGATGCTGCGACCTCGCCTCTGGCGACCGGCACCAGCCAGCGCGCCTGCTGCGCGTCGCTGCCGAACAGCGCGAGCGTGCGGAGCGCCAGGCCGCCTTGGACGGCGAGCACCGTGCCGAGCGAGCCGTCGCCGCGGGAGATCTCCATGTTCACCAGGCCCGCCGCCAGCGGCGAGAAGCGGGTGAGCGCCGGATGCACGATGCCGTCGTTGAACAGGTCGAGCTCGCCGCCGCGCATCGCGATGTCGAGCGGATACTCCCCGGTGTCCCAGGCGTCCTGCATGCGCGTGCCCACCTCGTCGACGTACGCCTGCGCGCGCTCCCACACCTCGCGATCGGCGGCGGGGATGTCGGCGAACACGGCGTAGTAATCGGTGCCGCGACGCCGGGTGACGTCGTAGCCCTCGACGCGCTGGCCGGGGCGGGGCTGGAAGTCGGTCACGATCGGACTCCTGGCGTGTGGGTGTGCGGTGGTGCGGTATCCGATTCTCGTGGAACTGAATCCCACGATCAATAGTACTCAGTCTCATGTGCCGCACCCGGAATGTCCGCGTGCGCACCACCCGCCCCCGCTGCTAGCTTCTCGAGCATGGAACTGGTCCGGTTCTCGGCGCCCGCACACCTCGACGATGCGGGGCCGGGGTCGGACTTCCCAGATCAGTGGCACGACCTCGTGAGCGCGCTGATCGCCGCGTCCACGGAGGTGAGCGGCCGCGGCGCGTACGTGAACCCGGTGCTGCATCCCGGGAACCGCGATCGCGAGCGGGCGATCACCTGGACGGGGCTCTCGAGGCCGCTGCTCATGGAGCATCGCGACGATCGTCGTGCCGCGTACGCGGCGGCGGAATCGCGCGAGGTGCAGATCGAGTACCTCGAGTGGCACGTCGAGAAGGTCGACGGCAGGATCGCGCGCGTCACCTTCACCACCGAGACGCCGGAGTATTGGATGCTGCTCGCCGAGGTGCACCCCGACACCGTGCTGGCTCTCTACCGGCGACTCGTCTCGCCGGCTGTCGCGGAGGAGGACCTCTTCCCCGACGGCGGCGAGTACGACCCCCGGAACCGGTGGAACACGACCGACGGCATCGTGCACTACGTCATGCCCATCAACTCGATGGGCGACCTGCTCGGCGTCTCGCAGGAGAGCGAGCCGTCGCAGCACGCCGTCGACGGCTACGACGCGCTGCCGTACTCGCGGGAGACCGGGGCCGACGCCCGCATCAACTTCGACGTCTGGGCGATGTCGCGGCAGGGGCTGTCGGTCGCCACGGCGGATCCGCCCGGGCTCTACATGATCGGCTGGGACGATTCGGGCTGGACGAAACCCGACGGCACGCCGGTCGGCGACTACTGGACGATCGAGCGCGGCGAGCCGGGTGCGGCGCTCCGGGTGACCTACGAGGTGCCGGCAGGGGAGGGGTTCCTGGTGGGCGACATCCGTATCGGCGGGCGGCCGATCGAGTTCGGCGGCCAGATCGCCGAGCACATCACCATGTCGGCGCACGTCGTGAGCGGGGGAGCAGCATGAGCGGCAAAGGAGCGCACGCGCTCGCGGGGCTCATGGCGGGCGGCGTCCCGCGGCTTTCGGGCATCGAGCTGCCCGCGCCGGAGCCCGGGCCTGTCGCACGCGCGCTCGCGGGGGACGCGTTCCCGGAGGGTGAGCCGCGGTTCGATCCGGCGACGACCGCCGACATCCAGGGCAACGTCATCCCCGGGTTCAACAAGGACCACCAGCGGTTCCTGTTCCTGCGGATCGAAGACGTCGAAGGCTCACGCGCCTGGCTCACGTGGCTCGCGCCGCGCCTCAGCAGCATGCAGGAGGTGCTCGACTTCCGTCGCGAGTTCCGGCGCGAGCGACTCCGGACGGGCGCCACCGAGCCCACGGCACCCGCCACCTGGGTCGCCTTCGCGCTCTCGGGCCCGGCCGTCGCGAAGCTCGTGGGCGATGAGGCGCTGGACGCCATGAGCGATGAGGCGTTCCGGCAGGGGCTCGCCGCGCGCTCGACCTACCTCGGTGATCCGGCCGACCCGACGAAGCCCGGACACCGGGCCCGCTGGCGGGTCGGAGGCGAGGAATCGGAGGCCGACTTCCTCGTCACGGTCGCCGCCGATTCCGCCGCGGATGCCGACGCCGAGGCATCCGTGATCCTTGCAGAAGGTGCGCGGAACGGGGTGTCGGTGCTCTTCGCGCAGGCGGGCGAGAACCTGCCGGGCGACCTCGGCGGGCACGAGCACTTCGGCTTCAAGGACGGCGTCTCGCAGCCCGGTGTGCGCGGCGCGACGGCCGACGGCGAACTGCTCGCCCCGCGCTACCTCGACCCGCGCGACCCGCACGCGCGCCTGTTCGGAAAGGCGGGTCAGCCGCTCGTCTGGCCGGGCCAGTTCGTGATCGGGATGCCTCGGCAGAACCCCGCCGATCCGCTCGTGCCCGCGGCCGACGACGGAGTGTTCCCCGGCTGGGCGCGCCTCGGCTCATATCTGGTCTGCCGGCGACTCGCGCAGGACGTTCCCGCGTTCTGGGACTTCGCGGCCGCTGCAAGCGCGCACTACGGCACCGATCCGGTGCACTTCGCCTCGCTGATGGTCGGCCGCTGGCCCAGCGGTGCGCCGGTCTCCCGCACACCGGAGAGAGACGACCTCGACCTCGCCGGCGACGAGTTCGCGAACAACCACTTCCAGTTCGACGACGACACGAAGGCGTGGGCGCCGGAGGCCGGGCTCCTGGACGGGGGCTACGGCGGTGACGGGCACGCGAAGGCACGGGCCGATGTCTTCGGCGACGTGTGCCCGATGGCGGGGCACATCCGCAAGGTCAACCCGCGTGACAGCGGCACCGACTTCGGCGCCCCCGCCGACACGATGCTGCGGCTGATGCTGCGGCGCGGCATCCCGTACGGACCTGCGCTCGCGGGCGTCACCGATCCGTCGCCGGAGCTGGTCGCCGCCGAGCGCGGGCTCATGTTCGTCGCACACATGGCGTCGATCGAGGACCAGTTCGAGTTCGTCACACGGCGGTGGGCGAACTCCGCCCTCCAGCCCAACGCCGGCGGCCACGACCCGGTCATCGGCCAGGCCGACGTCCATGGCGATCGCGACCGCTCGTTCGAGGTGCGCACGCCGTCGGGCGAGGCGAAGAGGTTCCTCCTCGACCGCGAGTGGGTGACGCCGACCGGTGGCGGCTACTTCTTCGCGCCCGCCATCTCGGCCGTGGGTGGGCACCTCGCCACGGGCGCGGAGGGACCAGGGCCGCTCCGGCCGCCCGGATAATGAGGAGGTGGAGCCGTGGGAGATGCGCGAGTGGTACGCCGACTTCCTCGACGCGTGCAACCGCCACGACCTCGATGCGATCCGGTCGTTCCTCGATCCCTCGGTGCGCCGAGCCCACCTGCCGGCGGGCGCGGACGCCTGGATCGACGACCTGGCGGACATGTTCGACGCGTTCCCGGACTGGCGGTGGCGGCGCATCCAGCTCGTCGCCGAAGACGACCGCCTCGCCGCCCACGTGCGCGGCAGCGGCACTCAGGTCGGGGCGTTCCGTGGCGTCGCGCCCACCCGCCGGCACGTCAACGTGGCCGAGTTCGCGATGTACCGGGTGGTCAGCGGGCGCATCACCGAGTACTCCGGCTCGGATGCGCGATTCGAAGTGCTGGACCAGCTGAGCGGATCGCCGGCCGGCCGCTGACGGCTTCTGGTCCCGTGTCGGCCTCGGCCGCCATAATGGCGGCGTGAGCGAGATCAAGACCCAGGCGACCGACGCGGATGTGTCGGCGTTCCTCGAGGCGGCGACGCCGCAGCGACGGCGCGACGACGGACTGGCCCTGGCGGAGATCTTCCGTGAGGTGACCGGGGCCGAGCCCGTGATGTGGGGTCCGTCGATGGTCGGCTACGGCAGCTATCGGTACGTGTCTCCGTCCGACCCCAAGCGGCAGGGCCAGTGGCCCAAGACCGCGTTCTCGCCGCGCAAGGCGCAGCTCTCGCTCTACGGGCTGAAGGACCTGCCCGACGGAGCCGAGTTGCTGCCGGAGCTCGGAGAGTACACCGAGGGTGCGGGTTGCGTGTACGTCAAGAAGCTCGACGACATCGATCTCGGCGTCCTGCGGCGGCTGATCGCCATCGCGTGGGGGCGCGGCGACGACCCGCTGCCCTAACCCGCCTGCTCGTCGAACTCGCGTCGCAGGTACTTCGGAGCCTGCACGCGCCACGCCTCGGTGACCAGCTCGGTGAGGTGATCCGCGTCGATGCCGGCCATGCGGAACGCGATCTTCGGTTCGCCCCACGGCGTGGTCGTTCGCAGGAACACGTCGGGTTCCATCTCGACCAGGGCCAGGGCGTCGATCGGGTCGGCGACCTTGACGCCGACGACGAGCTCGGACGCGATGATGGCCCGCACGTCGTCGGGGATGCTCGGCCAGGGATGGCACTCCCAGGCGTACAGCTTGTTGCGCACGAACCAGGCGGCGCCGCCCGTCGTCGCGCGCTCCTCGCTCCCGGGGAGCCCGGCCGCGGTGCCGCGCAGATCGTCGAGGGTGGCCACGCCCCGAGCCTACGGCGCACCTCCGACGCGCCTGTGGCCCCTCCGCCGTTCGGTCAGAACGTGATCAGCTGGCGCAGCTCGCCGCCCGCGGCGAGCCTGTCCATCGCCGCGTCGAGGTCGTCGAGGCCGATGCGGGACGAGACGAGCCGCTCGAGCGGGAGGCGCCCGGCCCGCCACAGCTCGACGTAGCGGGGGATGTCGCGGCTCGGCACGGCGGAGCCGAGGTAGCTGCCGACGACAGTCCGTGCTTCGGCGGTGAGCAGCAGCGGCGACACGCTCGCGCGCGCGCCGGGCGCCGGCAGCCCGACCGTCACCGTGGTGCCGCCCGGCGCGGTCAGGGCGAGGGCGGTCTCGAACGCGCGCGCGGCGCCGGCCGCCTCCACGACGACGGGGGCACGGATGCCGTGGTCCACGGCTTCCTCGGGAGTCAGCGCCCCGCTCGCCCCGCACTCCAGGGCGGCGGCGAGCTTCGAAGGCACCGTGTCTACCCCGATAACCTCGTGACCTGATGCGACGGCGACGAGGAGCGCCGCCATGCCCACACCGCCGAGCCCGACCACGACGACCCGGTCGCCGGGTGCCGGGCGACCGGCGTTGGCCACCGCGCCGCCGCCGGTGAGCACCGCGCACCCGAGCAGTGCGGCGATCTCGGCCGGCACGTCGGAGTCGACGCGCACGACCGATGCGCGACCCACCACGGCGTAGGTGGCGAAGGCCGAGACACCGAGGTGGTGGTGCACGTCCTGCCGCCCACCCTCGCGACCGCGGTGGAGACGGATGCCGCCACCGAGCAGCGTGCCCGCGGCATTGGCCGCCGAACCCGGTGTGCACGGCAGGCGCCCGTCGGTGAGGCATCCGTCGCACTCGCCGCAGCGGGGAAGGAACGTCATGACCACGCGATCGCCGACGGCGAGATCGTCGACATCGTCGCCCAGCTGCTCGACGATGCCGGCGGCCTCGTGGCCCAGCAGCATCGGCACCGGTCGCACGCGGTTGCCGTCGACGACGCTGAGGTCGGAATGGCACACGCCCGCGGCTTCGATCCGCACGAGCAGTTCGCCGGGTCCGGGTGGGTCCAGTTCGACCTCGCCCACCGTGAACGGGCGCGTCTCGGCGAACGGCGGCTCGGCGCCCGAGACCTCGAGCACTGCTCCGGTGATCCTCATGCGACCTCCTCGTCGTGCGACCGTACCCCGAATGGAGAACGCGCGCCCCCATTCGGGTGGCGCGCGTCCTCTGCGTCGGTGTCAGGCCTGCGCGGCGCGGCGGCGGAGCCGCGCGCGACGGATCCACTTCTCGAGCTCGATCAGCACCGGGACGAGCAGGGCGAGGCCGAGCGCGGTGAGCCACTCGTTGCCCGAGAGGCTGACCGTGCCGACGAGGCGCTGCATGAACGGCACCTCGACCGCGACGACCGTGAGGGCCAGCGGGATCGACAGCCACTTCACCGCGTCGATGATCGGTGCGGCGAGACCCGACTCGGGATCGCGGCGCATGACGAGTCCGCCGAAGATCGAGCCGAGCGCGCAGACCACGAACGCCATCGTGACCGGCACGTTGGGCACGGTCGAGCTGAGCAGGTCGGGGTACAGGAGCAGCGGGACGAGCGTCGTGACGAAGATCAGACCGCCGTAGACGAACCAGAGCGTCACCGCCGCCGGGTTGGCGATCGTCTTCTTGGGGTCGCGCGGCGGCTTCAGCATGATGCCGTCGGGCACCGGATCGAGGAGGATCACGATGACCGGGAAGATGGCGATGAAGAAGTTCAGGAACAGCACCATGATCGGCGTGAGCGGCACGCCGTTGTTGATGTCGAAGATGCTCGCGACGAGGAACAGCAGCACGAGCGAGAACAGCTGCGACATCTGGAACCGGACGTAGCTGACGATCTTCTCGTAGATCGACCGGCCGAGTCGCACCGCCGTCACCAGCGTGCCGAAGTTGTCGTCGACGAGGATCATCTTCCCCGCCTGCTTCGTGACGTCGCTGCCGGAGCCCATCGCGACGCCGATGTCGGCCTGCTTGAGGGCCGCGGCGTCGTTCACGGCGTCGCCGGTCATCGCGACGACCGCGCCCTCCTCCTGCATGAGGCGCGCGAGACGCAGCTTGTCCTCGGGGGTGACGCGGCCGAACATGTGCAGGCGCGGGAGCGCCTTCTTCAGCTCGTCGTCGCTCATCGCCTGGATCTCGGCACCGCTCGCCGCGCCGTCGCCGAGCCCGAGCTTCGCGCCGATCGCGGCGGCCGTGATCGCGTGGTCGCCCGTGATCATGCGGACCTCGATGCCGGCCTCGCGCGCGATGCGCACGGCCTCCTTCGAGGACGGTCGCAGCGGGTCGATGATGCCGACGAGACCGACGAACGTGAGATCGGAGACGGCCGCCATGGGGTCGTCGGCCACCGGTGCGTCGGACGCGAAGCGGCGGAACGCGAAGGCGAGGACGCGCAGGCCCTGCTCCGAGAGCGAGCGGTTCGCCTCGAGGATCGCGTCACGGCGGTCGGCGATGGGCACGACGCCCTCCATCGTCGCGACAGAGCTGCAGCGGTCGAGCACCACGTCGGGTCCGCCCTTGACGTAGCCGACGAGGGTCTCGACGCCTTCCACCGGGATCTCGTGGAACGTGCCCATGAACTTGTAGGCAGAGTCGAACGGCACCTCGGCGATGCGGGGGAACTTCGCCCGCGTGAGCTCCGCATCGGCGCCGAGCTTCGCGGCGAGCACGACGAGCGCGGCCTCCGTGGGGTCGCCGATCACCGCACCGTCATCGGACACGGTCGCGTCACTGCAGAGGGTGAGTCCGAGTGCGAGCTGGTTGAACTGGGGGACCGGCAGGCCCGCGACGTGGCGCACTTCGCCCGACTTCTCGTAGCCGGAGCCCGCGACGGTGAACCACTCGCCGCGGTAGTACAGCGATTCGACCGTCATCTCGTTCATCGTGAGCGTGCCGGTCTTGTCGGAGTTGATGGCACTCGTCGCACCGAGCGTCTCGACGTCCGTCAGGTTCTTGACGACGGCCTTGTGCTCGGCGAGCTGGCGCGAGCCGTACGAGAGCATCGCCTGCACGAAGGAGGGCATGCCGGTCGGGATCGCCGAGATCGCCATCGAGATGCCGAGCAGGATCACGGATGCGATCTCCTGGCCGCGCAGCAGCCCGGTGATGATGATGATCGCGACCGCGCCCCACGCGATCCACCCGAGCACGCCGGTGAGCGAGTCCAGCTCGCGCTGCAGCGGGGACTTGGCGGGCTTGACCGCCGAGAGCATCGACGCGATCTGACCCATCTGGGTCTGCATGCCGGTGTCGGTGATGATGACGGTGGACGTTCCGCGCGTCACCTGGGTGTTCTGGAAGACCATGTTCGTGCGGTCGCCCAGCGTGGTCTCGGCGTCGGCGAGGGTGCCGGCATCCTTCGGGATCGGCGCGCTCTCGCCGGTGAGAGCCGCCTCCTGGGTCTCGAGTGTCGCCGAGCGCACGATGCGCCCGTCGGCGGGGACGATGTCGCCGGCCTCGAGGGCGACGACGTCGCCGGGCACCAGGGTCCTGGCGTCGACCTGCAGGAGGGAGCCGTCGCGGATGACCTTCGCCTGCGGGATCTGCATCTTGGCGAGGGCGTCGACGGATGCCTTCGCCTTCATCTCCTGACGCGTGCCGAGCACGATGTTCAGCACGACGAGCGCGCCCACGAGGATGCCGACGCTCACCTGGTTGATGAAGAGGCTGATGATCGCGACGGCGACCAGCATGACGTTCATCGGATCCGCGAGCTGCTGCAGAGCGACCTGCCACGTCGACGGCGGCTTCTCGGCCGCGATCGAGTTGGGTCCGTGCTCGGCCAGCCGCTGGGCGGCGTCGGCGGCAGTCAGTCCGCGGTCGCGGTCGCTGCGCAGGGCGGCGACGACGGCATCGGGGTCCTGTGTGTACCAGGGGGCTTTGCCCGCCGTGTCCGGCGACGTGTCCACGGTGCTCATGGGTTGAACATACCGCCGCACCGAGATCGAGCGACGACGAATTCCAGCGGCGCGCCGTGGCGGTCAGTCGTCCAGTCGCTCGCGCAGTCGGCGGGCCACCTCGGCGGTCGGCATGGACCGGGGGAACACCGCGACGACCACCTGGTCGGCGGCAGGATCCGCCTCGCCGTCCGGAAGGACGCCGAAGCGCCGGCGGGCATCGTCGAGAGCCGTGCGCAGCACCGAGACCGGCACCTTCTTCGGGCCGCGGATGAGCCGGCGCAGCACGTGGTTGTGGATCGCCGTGATGAGCGCCGAGAACCCGACGGCGTCGAGCGGATCGAGGCCCGGCAGCGACGCGCGCAGGTACTCGTCGAAGAGCCGCTCGTACCGGAACACCGTCACGATCTCGCGATCGCGCAGCGCCGGCACGCCGCGCACGACCGCATAGCGTCGCCGCGCGAGCTCGGGGTCGGCCGCGAAGTGCGCGTACACGAAGACGGATGCCTCGCACACGGCCGCCCACGGATCGCGATGCGGCTGCGCCAGGAACTCGCGCAGGCGCTCGAGGAGCAGCTCGTGGTCGGTGAAGACGACGTCGTCCTTGCCGCCGAACTGCCGGAAGAAGGTGGAACGCGACACCCCGGCGGCCTGCGCGATCTGCTCGACCGAGGTCTGGTCGAACCCCTGCTCGGCGAAGAGCTCGAGCGCGGCGGCGACCACGGCAGCGCGGGAGGCGGCCTGAGCGGCGGAGGCGGCAGCGGTGTCGGACATCTCGGGGAGAGCCTAATGCGCGCACCACCGTGAGCGCGGCATACCGGCGCGCGCCACGCCCGCTTCGGGTCTCGTGCTTTCACCGGGGTCGACACAGCGGATGCGGAGGTCTTCTATAGGGCCATGACACCGATGACGCCGATCTGGAAGCAGGATGCCGAGAGCGTCGCGGGTACGCCGTTCGAGCCAGGCCGCAGACGCGACGTCGTGGTCGTCGGCGCCGGTCTGACCGGCCTGTCGACCGCGCTGCTGCTGACCCGTCAGGGCATGGACGTCGCCGTGGTGGAGGCGGACGAGGTGGGCGGCCTCGCATCGGGCGCGAACACCGGCAAGCTGACGCTGCTGCAGGGGTCCGTCCTGTCGGCGCTGCGCCGCCACCACCCGGCGAACCTTGTGCGCGCGTACGTCGAGTCCAACATCGACGGCGCGCAGTGGCTCACCAGCATCGCCGATGAGCTCCGTGTGTCGTATTCGCACCGCACTGCCTACTCCTATGCGCAGACGCCCGCGGGGGTCGCGGTCATCGAGGCCGAGCTGCACGCCGCCACCGAGGCGGGACTGCCGGTGCGGCGCGTCGAGCCCGACCTGCTCGCCCAGTCGCCGTTCGACATGGTCGACGCGGTGGCGCTCGATCGTCAGGTCGCGATCGATCCGCAGCGACTGCTCGTGGCCCTCACTCACGCGCTGCTGCGCGAGGGCGGGACGCTGCACACCGGCGTGCGCGTGACCAGGGTGCACGCCGTGCCGCGCGCGGGTGTCGAGACCGAGGCGGGATTCGTCGCCGCGGACCACGTCGTGCTTGCGACCGCGACACCCATCACCGACCGGGGGCTGTATTTCGCCAAAGTGCGGGGACTGCGCTCCTCGGGCGTCGCGTTTGCGACCGAAGGACCCCTCCTCGAGGGGCTCTACCTGGCGGTCGACGGCGAGACGAAGTCGGTGCGATCGATCACCGCGGACGACGGCCCGGCACACGCTGCGCAGCTCGTCGTCGGCGGCAACGGCTTCCCGGTGGGGCGTTCTCCGTCCCCTCTGGCCGCGGTGAACGGGCTCGTGGCGTGGACGCAGCATCACTTCCCGGCGCGGAGCCGGTGGCGTCGTGGTCGGCGCAGGACTACGAGTCGCACGACCTCATCCCCTTCGTCGGCGCGATGCCGCGCGGACTCGGGCGCATCCGGTTCGCCACCGGCTACGCGAAGTGGGGTCTCTCGAACGCGCCGGCCGCGGCGCTGCGGCTGACGGCGGAGATCACGCGGGTGCCACGGCGCGAGCGCCCGGACTGGATGAACGTGATCGCCACGCGGTTCACGGTGCCCGCCGACCTCGCTCGCGGCGGCGTGCAGAACCTGCGCATCGGGTGGGAGGCGGCATCGGGATGGATCGGCGCGCAGGCCGTGCCGACTCCCGTCCGTCGGCCGGCCGAGGGGGATGGCGTGGTCGCCAGCCGAGGCGGTCAGCCCGTGGGAATCTCCACGGTCGAGGGACGCACATGCGCGGTGAGCGCCGTCTGCACCCATCTCGGCGGCGTGCTGCGGTGGAACGACGCCGAACTGACGTGGGATTGCCCGCTGCACGCTTCGCGGTTCACGGCGGACGGCCACCGCGTCGAGGGGCCCGCGCTCCGCAACCTCGCTCGCCTGCCGCGTGTGCCGGGCGAAGAACTCGACGACGACCCCGGCGCGTCGCTGCGGTCAGAACCGGACATCGACCGGTAGTAGGCTGGGGGACTGGTCGATATCTCGACGTCGAGACGCTTTTGAGCGTCGTCCCCACCCCCATTCGCCACCTGCGAAGGAAATCACTGTGGATCTGTACGAGTACCAGGCACGAGACCTTTTCGAGAAGTACGAGGTGCCGGTGCTCGCCGGCATCGTCGCGGACACGCCGGAGGAGGTGCGTGCCGCAGCCGAGAAGATCGGCGGTGTCGTCGTCGTCAAGGCCCAGGTCAAGACCGGCGGTCGCGGCAAGGCCGGCGGCGTGAAGGTCGCGAAGACGCCCGACGAGGCCTACGAGGCCGCGAAGGCCATCCTCGGCCTCGACATCAAGGGTCACGTCGTCAAGCGCGTCATGGTCGCGCAGGGTGCCCGCATCGACAAGGAGTACTACTTCTCGGTGCTGCTGGACCGCGCCAACCGCTCGTACCTGTCGCTCGCGTCGGTCGAGGGCGGCATGGAGATCGAGGAGCTCGCGGTCGAGCGCCCCGAGGCGCTCGCGCGCATCGACGTCAACCCGGGATCGGGCATCGACAAGGCGAAGGCCGTCGAGATCGCGGAGGCCGCCGGCTTCTCGGCCGACCTGGTCGACAAGGTGAGCGACGTCTTCGTGAAGCTCTTCGACGTCTACAAGGGTGAGGACGCGACGCTCGTCGAGGTGAACCCGCTCGTGCTCACCGAAGAGGGCGACATCATCGCCCTCGACGGCAAGGTCTCGCTCGACGAGAACGCCGACTTCCGTCACGCCGGGCACGCGCTGCTCGAAGACAAGGATGCGGCCGACCCGCTCGAGGCGAAGGCCAAGGCCAACGACCTCAACTACGTCAAGCTCGACGGCGAGGTCGGCGTGATCGGCAACGGCGCGGGCCTCGTGATGTCGACGCTCGACGTCGTCGCCTACGCGGGTGAGAACCACGGCGGCGTGAAGCCCGCCAACTTCCTCGACATCGGCGGCGGCGCCTCGGCCGAGGTCATGGCCGCCGGCCTGGACGTCATCCTGGGCGACCCGCAGGTGAAGTCGGTGTTCGTCAACGTGTTCGGCGGCATCACCGCGTGCGACGCGGTCGCCAAGGGCATCGTCGGCGCGCTCGCCGAGCTCGGCTCGTCCGCCTCGAAGCCGCTGGTCGTGCGCCTCGACGGCAACAAGGTCGAGGAGGGCCGCGCGATCCTCCGCGACGCCAACCACCCGCTCGTGACCCTGGCCGAGACGATGGACGAGGGCGCCGACAAGGCCGCCGAGCTCGCCAACGCCTGAACCGCAGACATCTGACAGAGGAACCGAACAACAATGTCGATCTTTCTTGACAAGGACTCCAAGGTCATCGTCCAGGGCATCACGGGCGGCGAGGGCACCAAGCACACCGCGCTGATGCTCAAGGCCGGCACCCAGGTCGTCGGCGGCGTGAACGCCCGCAAGGCCGGCACCACCGTGCTGCACACCGACGCCGACGGCAACCCCGTCGAGCTGCCCGTCTTCGCCTCGGTGCAGGAGGCCATCGACGCCACCGGCGCCGACGTCTCGATCGCGTTCGTGCCGCCCGCGTTCACCAAGAGCGCCATGGTCGAGGCCATCGACGCCGAGATCCCGCTCCTCGTCGTGATCACCGAGGGCGTGCCCGTCGGCGACACCGCCGAGGCGTGGGCGTACGCGCAGTCGAAGGGGAACACCACCCGCATCATCGGCCCGAACTGCCCCGGCATCATCACGCCCGGCGAGTCGCTGGTCGGCATCACGCCCGCCAACATCACCGGCAAGGGCCCGATCGGCCTCGTGTCGAAGTCGGGCACCCTGACGTACCAGATGATGTACGAGCTGCGCGAGATCGGCTTCTCGACGGCCATCGGCATCGGCGGCGACCCGATCATCGGGACGACGCACATCGACGCGCTGGCGGCGTTCGAGGCCGACCCCGAGACCAAGGCGATCGTCATGATCGGCGAGATCGGCGGCGACGCCGAGGAGCGCGCGGCCGACTTCATCAAGGCGAACGTGACCAAGCCGGTCGTCGGCTACGTCGCGGGCTTCACCGCCCCTGAGGGCAAGACCATGGGCCACGCCGGCGCCATCGTCTCCGGCTCGGCGGGTACCGCGCAGGCGAAGAAGGAGGCCCTCGAGGCCGCCGGCGTCAAGGTCGGCAAGACGCCGTCCGAGACCGCAGCCCTCATGCGCGAGATCATCGAGAGCCTGTAAAAAGCCTTCAACAAGGGACGGATGCCGCAGCATAGTGCTGCAGCATCCGTCCCTCGTCGTTTCAGTCGGCGACGGAACCGCCGAATCGGGCGACCTGACCCGCGCGGTCGGCGTCTTCGCTGGCGAGGACGCCGCCGTTCGCGACGAAGTCGGCGGCGACCTCCTCGAACATGATGCGGACGTCCTGACGGCGGGCGCCGAGTGCCTCGACGGCGGCATCGGTCACCAATTCGGCGAAGCGGCGTCGCTGGTCGACGGTGCGTCCGGGGAGGAGTTCGACTCTGAGGTTGGGCATGAGTCGACCATAGGGGTCGCGCGACCCGACCTGTGGCGCCGCGGCTTTACGCTGGGGGGATGCCGCTGACCGGAGAGTACAAGCCGTCCACGTCCGATTGGGCCCGCACGCAGGCCGAGGCGTTCGAAGCGTCGAACGGCGAGAAGGCGAACACCCTGCGCGGCGTGCCGATCATCGTGCTGACCACGGTCGGCGCCAAGTCCGGGGCCTTGCGCAAGACCGCGCTCATGCGCGTCGAGCACGACGGGCGCTACGCCGTCGTCGCGTCCAAGGGCGGCGCACCCGACGAGCCCAAGTGGGCCGAGAACATGCGCCGGCAGCCCCACGTCGAGCTGCAGGACGCCGACGCGAAGCAGGACTACACCGCCCGGGAGCTGGCCGACGACGAGCGTGTCGAATGGTGGGCGCGTGCCGCGGCGGTCTGGCCCGACTACGACAACTATCAGAAGCGCACCGACCGGCAGATCGCGATCTTCGTGCTCGAGCCGCACGAGGACTGATCTCGGGAAACTGAGGCGTTCCTGAGCGATCCGGGCGCGGCGCGCTCCTAGACTCGGCCCCGTCAGGGGGTGGCCGTGACAGAGGACGCACGCGTCGGATCCGCCGCGCGCCGGTGGGAGATCGCGCTCGCCTGCGCGGCCGCTGCCCTCGTGCTGGCGGCCGTCTCCGCCGCCGCCCTCGTGGCGGTGCCGCCGACGATCGCGAACCTCTCGAGCGAGGTCTCCGACGGGAGCGACCCGACCGACCTCGGCGACGCCTCGGTCATCGTCCCCGCCGACTGGGTGGTGACGCGCGACTCGGAGGACGCGATCACGGTGCGCACGCCCGACGGCGCGCTGCGCGCGAGCCTCGAATCGGTCGACGAGAAGCCCGGCGACGTCGTCGCCGCCACGGCGGGCCCCCTTCGTTCGGAGCTGCTCGCCTCCGGTCTCACCGCGGTGCACGTCGACCTCGACGACGGCGGCGTCGTCGCGGGGGTGGGCGAACCGGATGCTGCGCCCAGCGTGCGCGTCACGGTGCAGGTCTCGCCGGCCGACGGCGATGAACCGGCGGCGTACCGGTCCGCCATCGGCGACCTGCTGGAAGGCATCCGGCGATGAGGGCGCGGTGGATGGTGGCCGCCCTCGCCGCGGCGGTCCTCGCGCTGTCGGCGTGCGCGCCGGCGTCGCGCGGGGGCTGGGATCCCCCGGCGTGGGCGCCTGAGGTCGTTCACGCGACGGATCCAGTCCCCGAGATCTCCGCCGCCGCGGACGGACCGCTGGGCGCGGGCATCGTCCCCTTGCGCGTGCGCAACGACGCTGTCGGCCTCCAGGCCCGCGTCGCCCTCCTGCCGGCCGGCGCCACCACCGACGCGTTCAACGCCCAGGTCGAGCAGTTCGTCCGCGGCGCGATCGCGGACCGCGTGGTCGCCTCGGGGACCGCATTCGTGCCGACGCCTTCGTCCGTCGGGTCCGGCCTCGCGGATCGGCGCTGCGCCTCCGAGAGCACGCGGCGCCCGGCCGCAGAGCTGCTCGCCGATCCCGCGTTCGGGCCGGTGGGCGGGGCGGGGACGGCCGTCGTGTGCGGCATCGTCGCCGCCGGCGGGACGATCGTGGGCGAGCGCGTCCGGGTGCTCAGCGGAGACGCGGCCGGCGTCCACTCCGACACGGCGACGACGCTGTACACCGATGTCGCGACCGGTGAGACGGCGACGGCCGACGGGCTGTGGGCCGAGGGCGCGGCCGGTGCACTCGGCGCGCACATCGTCGAGGCGCTCCGGCGCGACGCGGGCGCGCTCAGCCACCGGCCGGTCGTCGTCGGCGATGAGACCCAGATCGCGGCCATCCAGGCTGCACTGGGCACGACCGTGCCGTCCGACGAAGGCCTCGTGATCACCCTCGCACCGGGCTTCACCGCACCCGACCTGGCCGGGCTCGGCGCGCCGCCGACGACCGAGCCCACCGAGTTCGCCATTCCGGCCGAGGTGGCGGCCGACCTGGTCTCGCCGCTCGGCGCGCGCGTGCTGGCCTCCTCCGGCCAGCTCTACACCGGACCCGTCGCGGCCCCCGCGGGAACCCGCGCCGTCGACTGCGACCTCGTGCCCTGCGTCGCACTCACCTACGACGACGGTCCGTCGTCGTACACGCCCGGCATCCTCGACGAACTGGCGGCTCGCGACGCCGCGGCGACGTTCTTCGCACTGGGCCAGAACGCGCAGGGCTACGCCGAGACGCTCGCCCGCATGACGAGGGAGGGGCACGAGGTCGAGGGTCATACGTGGAACCACCCGCATCTGCCCCAGCTGACGGACGCGCAGGTCACCGCCCAGGTCGTCGACTCCACGCAGGCGCTCGAAGCGGTGTCCGGCCAGGACATCACCGTGTTCCGTCCGCCGTACGGCGAGTTCACGCCGCGGGTGCTCGCCGCTGCGGGCATGCCGGCGATCCTCTGGGACATCGACACCAACGACTGGCAAGGCCCGGCTGACGACGTGCTCATCGCGCGCGCCGTCGAACAGCCGCGCGCGGGGTCGATCGTCCTGCTGCACGACGTCCACGCGGTCACGGCGCGCACCGCGGGCGCGGTCCTTGACGGGCTCCTCGATCGGGGGTTCCAGCTCGTCACCGTGCGGCAGCTGTTCGGCGGGGAGCTGCCCACTTCGGGCTCCTGGCGTCGCGCCCCCTGAGCGCCCCGCACCCACCGCCGCGTGGGATACTTCCGCGGTGACCGACATCGAGCTCGCCCGCATCGCCGGCGGAACGGTCACCCTGCACGACGCCCGCCGCAAGGCGCGCTGGAGCGTCGAGCTCGAACCCTACGAGATCGGGGTGTACGCCGTCACCCAGGAGCAGCTCGCGGAGCTGCTGGGCGAGCCGGCGTCGCACCCGCGCCGCCCCGCGACCGACGTCAGCTGGCTGCGCGCGATCCGGTTCTGCAACGCGGCGTCGGAGTGGGAGGGACTCGATCCCGCGTACTCGTTCGACGGCGAGGACGTCACATGGCACGTCGACGCCGACGGCTTCCGCCTTCCCACCGAGGCCGAGTGGGAGCACGCCTGCCGCGCCGGCTCCACGGGCCCGCACTACGGCCTCCTCGCCGAGGTCGCGTGGACGAGCGCCGACGGCGTCAGCGCCCCGCAGAACGTCGGCGGCAGGCTGCCCAACCTCAACGGCCTGTTCGACACCCTCGGCAACGTGTGGGAGTGGACCTGGGACCTGCTCGACCCCGCCCGCTACGCCGACTACCGCGTGTTCCGCGGCGGCGGCTTCGCCGACGACTCGTGGAGCGTCCGCGCCTCGACCCGCCGCGGCGGCGCCCCGCGAATGCACCACGACGACGTCGGCTTCCGCGTTGCACGAGGCGGCTTCGACGGCACGGATGCCGCGCAGGGATGGTCGGCCCGCGCCGACGCCGAGCGCGCCGCCTACGACGGCCCGACACCGCCCGGCTGGACCCCGCTGCGCTGAAAGGCAGAAGCGGATGCCTCGGGTCGAGGCATCCGCTTCCGTCCGTGGTCTGACGGCTCAGCCGAGCAGGGTCTCCAGCGGTCCGCGTGCGAAGTAGAGCACGAAGCCGGCGGCGACGATCCACAGCAGCGGGCTGATCTCGCGAGCCTTGCCCGACAGCGACCGGACGACGACCCAGGAGATGAAGCCCGCGCCGATGCCGTTCGCGATCGAGTACGTGAGCGGCATGACGGTGACCGCGAGGAACACCGGGAGCAGGATCGAGAAGTCCGAGAAGTCGATGAAGCGGATCTGCGACATCATCAGTGCACCGACGATGACCAGGGCCGATGCCGCGACCTCGGTGGGCACGATCGACACGAGCGGCGTGAAGAACATGGCGACGAGGAAGAGGCCGCCGGTCACGACGTTCGCGAGGCCCGTGCGAGCGCCCTCGCCGATGCCCGCGCCCGACTCGATGAACACCGTGTTCGACGAGCTGGACGTGAAACCGCCCGCGACGGCGCCGACGCCCTCGACGATGAGCGCCGACTTGATGCGGGGGAAGTCGCCCTTCTCGTTCGCGAGGCCGGCCTCCTTGGACAGACCGGTCATGGTGCCCATGGCGTCGAAGAAGTTCGTGAAGACGAGCGTGAAGACGAGCATCAGCGCGGCGAGCACGCCGATGCGCTCGAACGAGCCGAACGACACCTGGCCGACGAGCGACAGGTCGGGCACGCTCACGAGCGACGACGGCAGCTCGGGGACCGACAGGCCCCATCCGCCGGGGTTGACGTCGTCGCCGGAGAACTTCGGGCCGATGTTCCAGATCGCCTCGACGATCACCGCGACGACCGTTCCGGTCACGAGGCCGATGAGGATGCCGCCCTTGACCTTGCGGGCGACCAGGATGCCGGTCAGCAGCAGGGTGAAGACGAAGATCAGCGTCGGCACCGTCGCGACCGAGCCGTTGACGCCCAGTCCCACCGGGGGCGAGGACGCGCCGGTCGCCGTGACGAAGCCGGCGTCGACGAAGCCGATGAACGCGATGAAGAGGCCGATACCCACCGTGATGGCGAGCTTCAGCTGGATCGGCACGGCGTCGAAGATCATGCGCCGCAGGCCCGTCGCCGCGAGGAGCACGATGATCAGACCGTTGATGACGACGAGACCCATCGCCTCGGGCCACGTCACCTGCCCGACGACCGAGACGGCGAGGAACGAGTTGATTCCCAGGCCCGCCGCGAACGCGAACGGCAGGCGGGTCACCAGACCGAACAGCAGCGTCATCACACCGGCGGTGAGCGCCGTGGTCGCGGCGACCTGCGTGAACCCGAGGGTGTCACCGGCGACATCGGTGCCGCTGGACAGGATGATCGGGTTCAGGATGACGATGTACGCCATCGTCACGAACGTGACGACACCGCCGCGGATCTCGGCGGGGATCGTCGATCCGCGCTTGGTGATCTCGAAGAACCTGTCGAAGCCGTTCTTCGGCTCCGGGGTCTCGGTGTTCTCGGTCTCGGGGGCGTTGGGCGCCGTGGACTCGGCTGTGCTCATGTGGGGGGACCTCCGAGGGGAAACGTTAGTCGCTCCTGCCCCAACCTGAGGATTCGCTGGACGGATGCCTCGGCCCCGCGCGCGGGCGCCCCGGCCGGGGCGGTGCGCCGAAGTAGGGTCGATGGCGCATGCATCGCCTCATCGTCGCCCTTCTCGCCTCCGTCGACGCCGTCATCGCGGCGGCCGTCGGCCTTGCCGTGACCCTCGCTCCGCTCACCCTCCTGTGGGTGTTCGGGTTCGGCGGCGGCGCGGACTGGGGCGCGCTGTGGCCGTCGGCGGTGTCGGTGTGGCAGCTCGGCAACCTCGTGCCGCTCAGCATCACACTGCCGCCCGACTACCTCGCCGCGACGGGGATCGATGCGGGCGCGGCATCCTTCGTCCTCTCGCTCGCCCCGCTGGCCTTCGCCGGGTTCACGGCCGTCTTCGCCGCCCGCTCCGGTGCGCGCGCCTCGCACGCCGACGCGTGGCTCACGGGCGTGCTCACCTCGAGCGCCGTGTTCGCGCTCCTGACCACCGGCGCCGCGCTGACCGGCGCCAACGACGTCGCTCGCGCCGAGACGTGGCAGGCGATCCTCGTGCCGACGCTCGTGTTCGCCCTGCCCGCCCTGGTCGCTGCGGTCGTGACGGAGTGGTCCGAGGCGGGGTCCGGCGCGATCGCGCGCCTGCGCGACCGCGTCGAGGCGGCGCCGCACGGCTGGGGAGAGGTGCCCGCGCTCGTCGCGCGCGGGACCGCCGTCGTCGTGGTCGGGCTCGTCGGCATCGGTGCCGCGGTGGCTGCCGTCGCGCTGTTCGCCCGCGCAGGGCAGATCGTCGCGCTGTTCCAGGCGGGCGACGTCGACCCCATCGGCGCCACGGTCATCACGCTCGTCCAGCTCGCCTACGTGCCGACGCTCGCGGTGTGGGGGATGAGCTTCGTCGCCGGCCCCGGTTTCGCCGTCGGCACGGGCACGGCGGTCTCGCCGGCCGGAACCCAGGTCGGCGTCATCCCCGGGCTTCCGGCGCTCGGTGCCGTCCCCGAATCGACGACCTCGTGGCTGCTGCTGCTCGCCCTGCTGCCGATCGCCTTGGGCGCGCTCGCCGGGTGGATCGCGCGATCGCGGCTCCTGCACGCCCGTGGATCTTTCCGCGAGCGGTCCCCACACCCCCTCCACGCGGCGCTGGCGCGCCGCGCGGAGCCTCCGGGTGCGTGGGCCCAGCTGCAGCCCGCGCCCGCGGCCGGCCCGGCGTCGTCGCGGTTCGACGCGGGGAAGACCGCGGCGCTCAGCGGACTGCTGTCGGGGGCCCCCTCGGAGGAGCCCGGCGCCGACGCGCCTCTCGACGAGGATGTCGACTCGCCGGAGGATCCGATCGCGGCGCGTCTCGTCGTGACCGCGGGCATCGCGCTGCTCTCGGGCGGCGCCGCGGCCCTGCTGGCCTGGGCGGCGTCGGGGTCCCTCGGACCGGGGCGACTGGCCGAGTTCGGACCGGATGCCGGGCCCGTCGCGCTGGCGGTCGGCCTCGAAGTGCTGCTCGGCGCGGCGATCCTGCTGCTGTCGCCGCGTTCGGCGGGGGGCGGGAACTCGGCCGCGCAGGACTCCGCGCCCGCGACGGCCGGGGTCGAGCCGGCGGCGGACGACGAGCCGCACCCCGAACCGCCGGAGGCTGCGGCCTTCGCCGCGGTCGCGGCGTTCACGGCCCGACGATCGGGCGCGGTGCCCGCCGAGGACGCCGAGGAGCGGCATCCGTCCCCTCCCGTGCGCGGAGCGCGCCCGGCACCGCTGCCGGACGCCGGCGGTGGCGTCACATCGGACGCGACGACCGAGCCGATCGAACTCCCGCGGCTAGACTGATGCGGTGCTGACGGTCGCTGTTCTCATCTCGGGCACAGGCTCCAACCTGCGCGCTCTGCTCGACGCGGCGGCCGATCCCGAGTTCCCGGCCCGCATCGTCGTCGTCGGTGCCGATCGCGAGGCCGACGGGTTCGCGCACGCCGAGGAGTACGGCATCCCCACGTTCATGGTGCCGTTCGCGCAGTTCGCGAGCCGCGAGGAGTGGGGTGCCGAGCTCGCCACCCAGCTCGACGTCTGGCAGCCCGACCTCGTCGTCTTGAGCGGTCTCATGCGCCTGCTGCCGGCGGACCTCGTCGACGCGTGGTCGCCGCGCATCATCAACACCCACCCGGCGTACCTGCCGGAGTTCCCCGGTGCGCACGGCGTGCGCGACGCGCTCGCCGCCGACGTCGCGCAGACCGGGGCCAGCGTCATCATCGTCGACAACGGGGTCGACTCGGGGCCGATCCTCGCCCAGGAGCGCGTGCCCGTGCTCCCGGACGATGACGAGCACGCCCTGCACGAGCGCATCAAGCCCGTCGAACGCCGCCTCCTGATCGACGTGGTGCGCCGCGTCGCGACCGGCGACCTCGACCTCGCGGCGGTGTCCGCGAGCGCCCAGCTCTGACCCCCACCCCACCGAGGAGACCCGCATGGCCGGACCGAGCCACGACCCCGCCCTGTACCGCCCCCGCGACGTCGTCCCGGTGCGCCGCGCACTCGTGTCGGTGAGCGACAAGACCGACCTGCTGACGCTCGGCGAGGCGCTGGCGGCGGCCGGTGTCGAGATCGTGTCGACGGGCGGTTCCGCCACGCTGCTGCGTGAGGCCGGCTACACCGTGACCGACGTGTCGAGCGTGACGGGCTTCCCCGAGTCGCTCGACGGCCGCGTGAAGACGCTGCACCCGGGCGTGCACGCCGGCCTCCTCGCCGACCTCCGCCTCGAGGACCACGAGCGTCAGCTCGCCGAGCTCGACATCGCCCCGTTCGAGCTCGTCGTGGTGAACCTGTACCCGTTCGTCGAGACCGTGCGCTCGGGCGCGCAGGGCGACGACGTCGTCGAGCAGATCGACATCGGCGGCCCCGCCATGGTGCGTGCATCGGCGAAGAACTACGCCAACGTGGCGATCGTCGTCTCGCCGTCGTCCTACCCGGCGGTCATCGACGCCGTCCGCGCGGGCGGCACGACGCTCGTGCAGCGTCGCGAGCTCGCAGCCCGTGCCTTCGCGCACACGGCCGAGTACGACCGCGCGGTCGCGACCTGGTTCACCGAGGGCACGCTCCTCGAGGAGGCCCTGCCGGCGCACCTCACGATCAAGGCCGAGCGCCTCGCGACCCTCCGCTACGGCGAGAACTCGCACCAGCGTGCGGCGATCTACACCCGCAACGGCGGCCACGGCATCGCCCAGGCGATCCAGCTCCAGGGCAAGGAGATGTCGTACAACAACTACGTCGACGCCGACGCCGCCCTCCGCGCCGCCTTCGACATGGTCAAGCCCGCCGTCGCGATCATCAAGCACGCGAACCCGTGCGGCATCGCGGTGACGGCGCCCAACGCCCTCGACCCCATCGCGAGCGCGCACCTGCGCGCCCACGAGTGCGACCCGGTGTCGGCGTACGGCGGCGTGATCGCCGCCAACGGCACCGTGACCCTCAAGATGGCCGAGAACCTCAAGGACATCTTCACCGAGGTCATCGTGGCGCCCGCGTTCGAGCCGGCGGCGCTCGAGGTGTTCAAGGCGAAGAAGAACCTGCGTCTGCTGCAGCTGCCCGCCGACTGGCAGCAGGAGCGCATGGACGTGCGCCTGGTCTCGGGCGGTCTGCTGCTGCAGGACGCCGACCGCTTCCCCGACGACATCGAGTCCGTCGCGAAGGACTGGCAGCTGGTGTCGGGCGAGCGTCCGGCCGACGAGGAGATGACCAACCTGATCTTCGCGTGGAAGGCCTGCCGCGCGGTCAAGTCGAACGCCATCGTCCTCGCCAAGAACTCGGCGACGGTCGGCATCGGCATGGGCCAGGTCAACCGCGTCGACTCGTGCCGCCTCGCGGTCGAGCGCGCCGGTGACCGCGCCGCCGGGTCGGTCGCCGCATCGGATGCGTTCTTCCCCTTCGCCGACGGCCCGCAGATCCTGCTCGACGCGGGCATCGCGGCCATCGTCCAGCCGGGCGGCTCGGTCCGCGACGACGAGGTCATCGCCGCCGCGAAGGCCGCGAATGTGACGATGTTCTTCACGAACGAGCGCCACTTCTTCCACTGACGCAGGTCACCCGGAGGGGCCGTCCTGCCGATCGACCAGGACATGGGGCTATTTCCCCATGTCCTGGTTCTCGTCGGGACGGGCACGATCGTCCGGATAGGGTCGATGCGGAGCGTTCGCCAGGAGGACCCGTGATTTGGGAGATCGACGACTCGACGCGCGCCGTCGAGGGGCTCGATGGGCGTGGCCGGCCGAAGCCGGAGTACGCCGCGACACTCGGGCTGCGCAGGGCGCCGTTCGGGCGGCGCGTGCTCTCCACATCGATCGAGCTCGGCATCCTGCTCGTGCTCCAGCTCCCGTTCCTCCTCGTCACCCTTCCTGCGTTCCTGAGCACGACGGCGCCGCCGGACGCGGCGGCGCTCGCGGCCCCCGGCCGGCTCGGCCTGGTCATCGCGTGCGGGGCGGCATCGGCGGCGCTGACGACCGCGTTCGTCGTGGTGCAGCTCGTGCTGCACGGGCGCAAGGGCGTCACCGTCGGCAAGGCGATGACCGGGATCCGATCGGTCAACGTTCGCACGCTCGAGCGCCCGGGCTTCTGGCGGGGCGCGGTGGTGCGCTCTCTCGTGCTGTACGGCAGCTTCCTGGTGCCGCTGGTGGGTCCGGTGCTCGTCATCGTGTGCTCGCCGCTGTTCGACCCCGAGCGGCGGGGCCGCGGCTGGGCAGACCTTGCCGGGGCGACGTGGTTCGTCGACGCGCGTGACGGGCTCAACCCTTACGACGTCAAGCGCATGCGCATCGCCCGCAAGACCGCCGCCACCGACCTCGCGGACGAGCGCAGCGAGCTGCGCTCCCTCGCCACCTCGGCGACCGCCCCCGGCACGGGCGCCTACATCCCGGTCACCCGCAGCAGCGGGGGAGTCGTGGGTGCGCCGCGTACCGACGCCTACCCGTCGACCGCCGAGGCGAGCGGAACGGATGCCGCGTCCCCCGCGTCCGCTTCGGCACCCGCGCTCGCACCTGCCGTCGTGGCGCCGGCCGGTGTCGCGCCGGCGGCCATCGTGCCGACGGCGCCCTCCTCCGGGCCGGGGATCCCGTGGACGCCGCCCCGGCTGCTGCCGGACGCGAGCCCCGCACCCGCGCCGGTCCCAGTGGGCCTGGCGGCCGCGCCCGGAACCCCGGCACCACCGTCGTCGTCGCCGGCCGACCCTGCGACTGGCGTCGTCCTCGAGTTCGACAACGGCGCCCGCATCGCGCTCGCCGGGTCCGGAATCCTGATCGGCCGCGATCCGGCGGCCGGGCCGGGGGACGCCGGTCTCGCGCTCGTTCCCTTGGACGACCCGTCGAAATCCATCTCGAAGACCCACCTGGCGCTCCTGCGCACGGGTGGCAGCATCATCGCGATCGACCGTGCGTCGACCAACGGGAGCGCGGTGATCCGCGACGGCGTCGAGCACGCACTTCCGCCCGGCCAGGGCATCGCGGTCCGCTCCGGAGACACCCTGCTGCTCGGCGAACGGCGCGCCCGCGTCCGCATCGGCTGAGGCAGCACAGCGAGGAACCCATGAGACTCAGACTCACCCTGCAGCGCCGGAACGCCCAGCACATCGACATCGTGGTCACGGCCGACACGACGGCGACCGTTCAGGACGTCGCGAGGCACATCGTCGAGACCGATCCGGCGCGCGAGACCGTCGCGTCGCCGCGTGACGTGCTGACGCTCAAGGTGGCGCCTCCGACGTCGTCGACGTTCGCGATGCTCTCGCCCGAGACGCTCATCAGCGACGCTGCCGTGGGCTCGGGCTTCGTCGCCTCGATCGTCAATCTCGGTGAGGACTACGTCTCGACGCGGACGAACGGGGGCCCGCCTGCCGCCATCCTCTCGATCGTCGGCGGTCCGCTCGTCGGCCGCGAGTTCCCGCTGCCGCGCGGTCAGTTCACCATCGGCCGCGTCGCGGGCAACGACATCGTCCTCGCGGATCCCCTCGTCTCCAAGTCGCACGCACGCATCGAGGTCGGTACGTCCGTCGAACTGGTGGACTTGAACTCGGCGAACGGCATCGTCGTGGACGGCGGCCTCGTGCAGCGCCTTCGCGTCATCCCCGGCCAGCGGTTCTCGCTCGGCGACACGGACGTCGTCGTCCGCATGGTGCAGGACTTCGCGCCGGTGGAACAGGATCCCGTCCTCGAGCGGGGCGGCTCGCTCCTGTTCAACCGCAGCCCGCGCGTGGAGCCGCGGTACGTGGGCGAGGAGCTGCCCGAGCCGCGGATGCCGAAGGATCCGGTCTCGCGGCTGTTCCCGTGGCCCATGCTGGTCGCCCCGATCATTCTGGGACTGGCCCTCTTCGCGATGCAGGGCAACCCCCGCGCGCTGCTGGTCGTCGTGCTCTCGCCGCTCATGCTCCTCGGCAACTTCATCTCCCAGCGCACGCAGGTCGGTCAGCGCGCCCGCAAAGAGACGGAGATCTTCGAGCGCACGTTCGAGGAGCTCGAAGAGAGCCTCTACCGCGAGCGGCCGCGCGAGCGCGAGATCCGCAACGCCGAGGTGCCGCCGGTGGCCGTCGTCTTCGACGAGGCGATGCGGCTCGGCCCGATGCTCTGGACCAGGCGACCCGAGCACTGGAACTTCCTGTCGGTGCGACTGGGCACCGCCGAGGCCCCGTCGCGCACGACGGTGAAGCGGTCCGAATCGCCCGAGGCGCTGCAGGAGTTCGTCGACCGCGTCGACCGGCTGCGGGATCGCTACCGCATGATCGACGGCGTGCCGGTGCTCGAGTCGCTGCAGAGCGTCGGGGTGATCGGCGTCGCCGGAGGCGAGCGGGAAGCCGCCGACGCCCTGCGGGGCCTCTGCGTCCAGCTGTTCGGCCTGCACTCGCCCAACGAACTGGTCGCGATCGCGCTCACCGAACCGCGATGGGCGACGCAGCTCGAGTGGCTCAAGTGGCTTCCGCACACGTCCAGCGAGCGCAGCCCCTTCCGCGAGATGCCGCTGTCGGATTCGGCGTCGACCGGCGCCGCGCTGCTGTCGGGCCTGGAGGAGCTCGTCATGCAGCGCTCCAAGGCCGCCTCGTCGCCGCGCCTGCCGCTGGATGACGAGTGGGACCCGATGCGCTACGGCACCGACGTGCGGCGCGCAGCGGAGGAGGCCACGTTCCCCGGCCAGACGGCGGTGCTCGTCATCGTCACCGCCGACGCCCCGGTGGATCGCGCACGCCTCACGCAGGTGCTCGAACGCGGCGCCGACGTCGGCGTCTACGGTCTGTTCGTGGCACCCGTCGTCGAGGCGCTGCCCGCCGTCTGCCGCAGCTTCGTCGACGTGTCCCGGGGCCTCGAGCACGCCCGCGCGGGCACGGTCCGCAGCGGCGTGGACTATCCGGAGACCGCGGTCGAGGGCGTGTCGAACGACCTCATGATCGTGCTGGCCAAGCGGCTCGCGCCGGTCGTGGACTCGAGCACGGTCGTGGAGGACTCGTCCGACATCCCCCACTCGGTCATGTTCCTCTCGCTCGTCGGCGGCGAGCTCGCCGCGGATCCCGGCTCCGCCGTGGAGCGCTGGCGCGAGAACAACACGATCATCGACCGCTCGGGCGCGGTCCTGCCGCGCCTGAAGAAGGCCGGGACCCTCCGCGCGATCGTCGGTCAGGGGGCCACGGACGCGATGGCCCTCGATCTGCGGACGCAGGGACCGCACGCCCTCGTCGGCGGCACCACCGGCGCCGGCAAGTCCGAGTTCCTCCAGGCGTGGGTGCTCGGCATGGCCGCCGCCCACAGCCCCGACCGCGTCACGTTCCTGTTCGTCGACTACAAGGGCGGGTCCGCGTTCGCCGACTGCGTCGAACTTCCGCACACGGTCGGCCTCGTCACCGACCTGAGCCCGCACCTCGTACGACGCGCGCTCACCAGCCTGCGCGCCGAGCTGCACCACCGCGAGCACCTCTTCAACCGCAAGAAGGCGAAGGACCTGCTCGAGCTCGAGAAGCGGCGCGACCCCGACACGCCGCCCGCCCTCGTGCTCGTCATCGACGAGTTCGCGGCGCTCGCGGGGGAGGTGCCCGAGTTCGTGGACGGTGTCGTCGACATCGCGCAGCGCGGCCGCTCCCTGGGGATCCACCTGATCATGGCGACGCAGCGGCCGGCGGGCGTCATCAAAGACAACCTCCGCGCCAACACCAACCTCCGCGTCGCACTGCGCATGGCCGACGAGTCGGACTCGAAGGACGTCGTCGACGACCCCGTGGCCGCGCGCTTCGACCCCGGCATCCCCGGCCGCGGCATCGCCAAGACCGGCCCGGGCCGGCTCGTGCCGTTCCAGTCCGCCTACGCGGGTGGCTGGAGCACCGACGAGGCGCCCGCCGCCGATGTGGGCGTCGCGCAGCTGCGGTTCGGCTCGGTGCAGCGCTGGGAGCTGCCGGACTCGGGCGAATCCGAATCGCATGATGTCGATCCCGGGCCCAACGACCAGAGGCGCATCGTTGCGACCCTGGTCGCCGCCGCCGCGGCAGCCCGGATCCCCGCGCCCCGGCGCCCGTGGCTCGACGACCTCGAGACCACCGTCGACCTCCGTCAGCTGCGGGCAGGACGACCCGGCTTCATCCTGCTCGGCAAGCGCGACGTGCCCGAGCGGCAGCTGCAGGAGCCGGTGTACTTCGAGCCCGACCGTGACGGCTCGCTCCTGGTGTACGGCACCAGCGGCTCGGGCAAGTCCACCGTGCTGCGCACGGTCGCCATCGCCGCGGCGATGGGGCGCCGCGCCGAGAACATCGCGGTGTACGGCCTGGACTTCGGCGCCGGCGCGCTCAAGAGCCTCGAGGTGCTGCCGCACGTCGGATCGATCATCCCCGGCGACGACGCCGAGCGCGTGCAGCGCATCATGCGCTCGCTGGGCGGCATCCTCGACGACCGCGCCAAGCGGTTCAGCGCGGCCAACGCCTCGAGCATCGCGGAATACCGCGAGCTGACGGGGCGCGACGAGTCGCGCATCATCGTCCTCCTGGACGGCCTCCCGCAGTTCCGCGCCGAGTGGGAGTCGACGACCGCGCGGATGCCGTTCTATCAGGCGTTCATGCGCATCCTCGGCGAGGGCCGCCCGCTCGGCGTGCACGTCGTCGCGACCGCCGACCGTTCCGGGTCGGTGCCCACCGCCATCAGCTCGAACGTGTCGCGGCGTGTGGTGCTGCGTCTGTCGGATGAGAATGCCTACGCGCTGCTGAACGCCCCCAAGGACGTGCTCGACGAGCGGTCCGCGCCGGGCCGGGCCATCGTCGACGGCTTCGAGACCCAGATCGCGGTGCTCGGCGGCACACCGAACGTGGCCGAGCAGACGAAGCTGCTGGGTCAGTGGGCCGAGGAGCTTCGCGCGACCGGCGCGCGAGAGGTGGACGAGATCGGCTCGCTGCCGACACGGCTCGCCTGGCAGGCGCTGCCGGATCGCATCGGCGAGTTCCCGGTGCTCGGCATCGCCGAAGACACGCTCGCGGCCCGCGAGTTCGATCCGGTGGGCACCTTCGTCGTCGCGGGGCCGCCCTCGGCGGGCAAGACCAACGCGATGAAGGCCCTCGTCACTGCGATGGTGCGCTTCGATCCGGCCGTGCGGCTGTTCCACTTCGGCGGGCGACGCTCGCAGCTCAAGGAGTTCGCCCCGTGGATGCGCAGCGCCACGACGCCCGACGAGGCGAAGGACCTGGCGACCGAGCTCGCCGAGCTCGTCGCCGACGAGTCGATCGACGCGCGGCTGATGATCGTGATCGAAGACGTGCCGCAGTTCGCCGACTCGCCCGCGGAGCGCCCGCTCAAGGCACTGTTCCAGTCGGTCAACCGCAGCGAGCACGTGCTCATCGGCGACGCGGATGTCACGCAGGTCACCAGTGGCTTCGGCCTGGTGGGCGACTTCAAGGGCGGCCGGAAGGGCATCATCATCAAGCCCGACGCCTTCGACGGCGACGCGGTGTTCAAGGTGCCGTTCCCGAAGGTCAAGCGGTCCGACTTCCCCGATGGCCGCGGCATCTTCGTGCAGGCGGGGCGCCAGGTCACGGTCCAGTTGCCGCTGGTCGAGGCATCCGTCCTCCCCGTTCCGCAGGCGGCGCCGCAGCATTGACGCGGCCCGAGGCGCCCGACGCGAGGACATGGGGAATGATCCCCATCGCGTGCCGTCGGCGCGCTCCGTTAGGTTGCTGAGTGTCCCGCCCGACGGGGGTCGGGAATCTGAGTGAGGGAGTTGACGATGGCCGATTTCGGTGCTTCGTATGCGGAGATGGAGCAGGTGGCGTCGTCGCTGTCGCAGGCTCGTGATGACATCCAGGGTCAGTTGGACGCGCTGAAGAGCCAGGTGGACACGCTGCTGGGTGAGGACTTCAAGACGCAGCACGCGTCGGGCAAGTTCGGTGAGGGGTACTCCGAGCTGACGACGGGTCTGAAGGGTGCTGTGGACGGCATCAACGACATGTCGGAGTCGCTGCTGGGCATGATGCGTGCCATTCAGGACCTCGACCAGCAGCTCGCCGGCGGCTGAACCGCATCATCGGGGTCGGGAGCGGTGCAGGCCGCTCCCGACCGGTGATCGGTGAGGGCGGACGAGTCGGATCGGGAATGAGGAGACCCAGTGAGCGTCAAAGTCAGCTATGACGACCTCGGTGCACTGAGCACGCAGCTGAAGAGCATCATCGACGAGTTCGAGCATGCGGGCAACCGCCGCCGCGACCTCGAGGGTGCCGTCGACCGCCCGTACGAGCTGGGTGACCTGAAGGACGCGGCGCACGACTTCGAGGGCCGCTGGGACGATCGCCGGAAGCGCCTGATGGACAGCTGCAAGGGTCTCGCCGAGCATGTCGACGGCGTGATCGAGGGTTTCCAGGACTTCGACGAGGAAGCCGGCAACCGAACCGGCGAGAGATGAGCCGACGATGACGACAGTGCTTCCGTACATGCCCTCGCAGACGCCGAGGGGAGGAAACCTCATCGAGCACCTGCGCGGCGATGCGGGCGACGTCCAGACGCGTGGTCAGCAGATCGTCGACCTCGGTGCCGACATGTCGGCCGCGTGGATGCTCATCAAGCAACTGGTCGACAACGGCGCCGACATGGAAGGCAGCACCGTCGACAAGCTCCGCGAAGTCGCGGGTGAGGTCAGCGGCGATCTGTCGAAGGCGGCCGAGCTGTACGCCGCCGTCGGGCCGCACATCCTCACCTATGGTCAGGAGCTCGAGACGTCGAAGGCCGCGATCGATCCGATCGTCGACGACCTGATCGAGTTGTGGGCCGCCTACTACTCGCTGTCGCGCGCCGCCGACACGGCTGAGGGCGCCGTTCCGCGAGAGCCCGATGACGATGCCGATGCCGATGAGCAGTCGTCGTACGACAGCGCGAACGCCAATGCTGTCGAGAAGCGGGGTCTCGCCGACGCCAAGCGCGGCGAGTGGGACACGCGGGCCGGTGAGTACGACACGGAGTGGGACAGCTGGCACAGCGCGTTCCAGACCGCGGCCACGAACATCAAGGAAGGCTTCAGCGGCAAGATCGAGGACTCCTGGAAGGACGACCTGCGCGGCGCGCTGGAGTTCCTCTCGAACGTCCTCGCCGTGGCCGGCATCGTGCTCGCGGTGCTGGCGATCGTCGTGGGCGGACCCATCATCGCCGCACTCGCGGCGATCGTCGCCGTCGCGACGCTCGCCGTCGCCCTCACCCGCAAGCTCGCGTTCGACGACGGAAGCTGGGTCGACGTCGCTTTCGGCGTCATCGGCGTGGTGCCCTTCATCGGCCCCGCGGCGCGCGGCCTGCGCGGACTGGGCGCCCCCGGGGGCTGGCGCGCACTCGGAACGGCGTTCGGCGACGACGCCGCCCGCCTGTTCGGCGTCGGTGCGACGGGGATCGACGACTGGGCGTCGGGGCTGAACCGCCTGCAGGGAACCGGGTTCGGCGCGAAGGCCGTCGACTTCACGACGGGCCTGCTGACCGGTCAGAACATGGCGCATTGGGCGGACCCCGCGGTGATGACCGGCGGGTGGAACATCGTCGAGGGTACGGCCGGCGTCTGGGCGACGCAGCTCGGGATCGCCGGGTGGATCAAGGACACCGCAGGAGGGGCGTTCCCGGGGTCCTTCGATCCCGACCAGAACCCGTTCTCGTGACGGAGGTGCCGAACCGGGTCGCGGGTGATGGAAGACTGGCATGGTGAGTGATCTGCGCGCGGAGTTGACCGGAGGCGCCGGAGCGACCGTGCCGAGGTATCGCATGCTGCTGCCGCCCGGGTGGCGGTCGTACGACATGGGGGCCGACACCGAGCGCGATCTCGTCGCGGCGGCGAAGGCACGCCTTGCCGAGGCCGGCCGACCCGACCTGGGGGCGGCGCTCGGTGCGCAGGTGAAGGACGCCTTGGCACAGCTGAAGGGCCAGGACGCGTTCGCTTACGCCCTGCCGGCCGAGAGCTCGCCCACCTGGGTGCTGGGCTCCGCGAGCCTCGTGGGTCTGCGTCGTCGGTCGACGCCGCAATGGACGCTCGACGACATCGTCGAGGATGCCGTGCGCAATCGCGGCGGCGTCCCGATCGGCGAAGGTCACCGCATGGTGCGCTGGACCGAGCGGCGCCCGACCCGCGTCGACGGCGTCGACGCGGTGAGCTTCCTCATCCACTACCTGATCCCGATCCCCGGCACCCGGCGCACGCAGGCCGTCCAGTGGACGGCCACCGTGGCTCATGGGGCCGACCTGGCGCCCGATGACCCTGTGCTGCTGGCGTGGCTCGCTCTCTTCGACAACCACATATCCTCCTTCACCTGGAGCGTCAGCTGAGATGCGGTTGAACCTTCGCTTCGACCGGGAGCACTGCATCCCGGTCGACTTCCCCGCGCACTCGGCGACCGACCGTTCTGAGTGGGCACGCGCGACGGCGGCCGACTTCGTCGCGCGCACCGGGCTCGCCCCCGAAGCCACCGGCCCGATCGCCGCGGCGCTCGACGATGTCGCCCGGGTAGCCTCGGACGACAGCCGCAGCCTCGTCATCGTCGGCATCGACGGTCGGGTGATCGCGCCATTGACCGTGTTCGCGGTGGATGGTGCGCTCAGCGAGGCCGATCAGGCGGCGTTCCTCTGGTCGCCGTCGGCGCAGTTGCCGGCGACGACTGAGGTGATCGAGACGGATCATTTCGGGATCGGCATCTCGACGACGCTTCTCGAGCGGCACGGCGACCGGGATTTCGGATTCGAGCGCTGGCTGTTCTTCGGCGAGGACGCGACCGTCGCCGCCATTCTCGGCCCTGTCGCACCCTACGGGCTGGCCTTCGTGGAGGAAGCGGCGAAGGCGGTGTTGCGGCAGTCCACGCTCGAGGGCTTCGTCGCGTCGAGCGACCGCGTGCGCGTCGACGCACTCGACCGCGCCGTGGTGCGCTTCGGAGAGGAGTGGCCGGCATGACCGCCAGATCGCTGACAGAGCTCGTCGACGAGGCATCGTCGTGGACGCCGGTGGATTGGTGGCGCCTGGAGCTGCGGTCGTTCTCGCGCACCCCCGCGCAGCGCCCCCTTGCCGTGCTCGCGCCGGCAGAGGCCATGTCGGAGCACCGCGGGGTGACGCTGGGCAGTTTCATCCAGGGGCTGGCGTATCTCTTCGCCGTCGCCGCTCCGGTGATCGCCGCCGCAGCCATGGTGCGGTGGGTCCTCGGCGATACCGCGTACGACTTCCCTCTGGCCTTCGCAGGCACGATCACGCTGGTCAGCCTGCTGGTGACGGGGTGGAGTGAGCTGCAGCGGCTGCGCCACCCGCGTGCGTCGCGAGCGTCGGCCGTGCGAACGCTGGCGCTCATCCACGTCATCCCCGGGCTCATCACGGCTCTCATCGCACTCACGGCCGGCGCGCCCTTCCTGCAGGGCGGCGCATGGGTGTGGATCGCCGTGGTCGCCGCCGACATCGTCGTCCACGTCGTCATCCTGATCCGCGGTCCGCTGCCCGCGGGCGGACCGCAGAACGAGCGCGAGAATCTGCAGTGGAGCATCCGCGAGATCCCGCCTGGCACGCTCGCTGAGATCACGGCGCGCCGGGATGCAGCGATCCGGCGTCTCGCCGATCGCGGCCTCATCGAGCCGGGCACGGCGACGCGGGCGCTCACGACCGCGCCGGGAGAGCTGGCCCTGACGCTCGCGCCCGAGCTCCAGAAGTCGGACCCGCAGCGCTCGCGTTGACGGTCGCTGTGGCCGACGGCCCGGCCACGATGTACGCGCGCGCCGCGCGCGGGTGGACCCCGCGGGGATCTCACGCCCGGCGGTGCTGCGGCGCGACGGTGACCGGCGGCATCCGATCCCATGGGGAATGGTCCCCATGGGCTCCGCCAGGTGTCCCGGTTAGCGTGGGGTCATCGGCCCGACGGGGGTCGGGAATCTGAGTGAGGGAGTTGACGATGGCCGATTTCGGTGCTTCGTATGCGGAGATGGAGCAGGTGGCGTCGTCGCTGTCGCAGGCTCGTGATGACATCCAGGGTCAGTTGGACGCGCTGAAGAGCCAGGTGGACACTCTGCTGGGTGAGGACTTCAAGACGCAGCACGCGTCGGGCAAGTTCGGTGAGGGGTACTCCGAGCTGACGACGGGTCTGAAGGGTGCTGTGGACGGCATCAACGACATGTCGGAGTCGCTGCTGGGCATGATGCGTGCCATTCAGGACCTCGACCAGCAGCTCGCCGGCGGCTGAACCGCACCCGCAACGCAAAGCTCGACCGTCTGACCGGAGCGCCGCTCCTGCGGCCTCCGGTCAGCTGTCTCCGGAGGGACTGCAATGACCGATGTGCGGATCGACTACGACGCGATGAATGCGAGCCGGCACGCGTACGCCAACATGCGGACACTGCTCGACGACGCCACGGGCGCGCTCTCGAACGTGTCGGGCTCGGCGGTGCCGCAGGACGAACTCCGTCGGCGCCTCGAAGACCTGCACGGGTCATGGGGCGGCGGCATGAACAAGCTCGCCCGCTACGCGGAGGATGCCGGCACCGGCCTCCAGGGCATCCTCGAGGCGTTCCAGGGCCTCGACAGCGAGCTCGGAGCGAGCATGGTGCCCCAGGAAGGCAGTGCGGCGTGACCGACTTCAGCGCGCTCGGGTTCGACCCCGCACCGGGCGACGTCGCGACCCTCGACACCTACGTTGACGCGCTGTCGAGCGGCTGCGACGGCGTGGACGACGCGCTGTCGATGCTCGACGGCGGCGACGAAGCCGACTGGGTGGGGCTCTCTGCCACCGCTTTCCGCGCCTCCATGAGCGAGGACTTCCGCCCGCAGCTCGCCGATACCGGTGAGGCGCTGCGCACGTCGCGCGACGCCCTGCGCACCTGGAGCACGCAGCTCGCCTCCTTCCAGCAGCGGGCGCGGGTGCTCGCCGAGCAGGCGGATGCCGCAGCCGCGCGGGTCGCCGCGTGCGAGACCGCGCACACATCGGCGGTGAAGCACAAGGATGACGACGATGCGGACCCCGACGCCGTGTCCGACGCGGCCCTCGCGCTCGGGAGCGCCGGCGACGACCTCGAGCAGATCCGTGCCTCCGCCCGCAGCCTCAAGGCCGAGGTCGACGACGAGGCGACGGTCGCCGCGCGCTCACTCAACGACGCCGGCGGCGTCCTCGACGACTACGCGGGCAACGCGTTCTCGAACTTCCTGGGCGACGCAGGTGAATGGCTCGCCGACGCCGGCAACTGGCTCATGGAGAACGTGGTGCCGATCCTGGAGGACATCCTCCGGGCGGCGCTGCCGATCATCGCGATCCTGTCGCTGTTCATTCCGGTCCTCGGCACCGTGGCGCTCATCATGTCGATCGCCCTCGTCGCCATCGACGGTCTCCAGGCCCTGACCGGGCGGGGGGACTGGACGGACTTCGCGGTCGGCGCCCTGGGTCTCCTGGCCGGTGGTGCCCTCGGCATGGCGGCGAAGTCGCTCATCGGTCCCGGTGGTCAGGTGCTCATCCCGTCGATCCAGCAGATGACACCGGCGCTCGCCGGCGGCGGCACCGCGGCGGGATCGCTCGCGGTGGCCCTGAACGTCAACCTCCCGAACCTGGTCTCGAACACGTACTGGACGATGTCGCAGGCGAAGGATGCGCACGACAACGGCGAGAGCTTCGTCGACAGCCTGAGCGGCCCGTGGCAGAACCTCGCCGAGCGCGTCGACAACACGATCCAGGGCAACGGTCCTCGCACGGACGAGGAGCTCTGACATGGCGACACCGAGGATGAGCGGCGATCGCGTGTGGCAGCGGATGCCGCAAGGGTGGATCGAGTTCCGCTCGTTCGGCGACCGCACGCCCCAGGAATGGCTGGACCGGTATCTGGCCGGCGGCGACGGCTGGCTCCCCGACGACGCGCGTGCGGCGATCGTGGCGGGCTTCCACGCCGGGGTCGCCGCGTTCGAGGGAACGGACTTCGACTCCGCGGGGGTCTCCATCACGCTCGGCGAGCGGCCGGCCGTCAGCTTCCTCTGCACGAACGTGGTGAGGGTGGCGGCAGGGACGGATGCCCCGTCCCTGGAGTTCCACCGTCTCTTCCCGCTCGCGCGGTTCGGCGTGGATTCCGCGGCAGAGACCTTCACCGCGCCCGACGGGCGTGTGGGAACGGTCGCCTCCGGCACGCTGGAGCTCGGTGGCAGGGCGGTCGTCACGACGGTCGGCGAGATCCGCCTGCCCGCCGGCGACGGGACGATCCTCGTGATGGGCATGTGCACCGACACCGGCGAGCGCACCGAGCTGGCCGTCCTCACCGCCTTCACGCTGTCGACCACGCAGGTGCTGCCCGACGGCGTCGAGCCGGCTCCCCTGGAAGCGTCGGCGAGCGGGAGCGACCTGCCGCACGCCGTAGCCTGACGGTATGGCCTTCGCACTCATCCTTCCGGCTTCGCGCCCGTGGATCGACGTCCCGAGCGGTGAGAAGGCGGTGGCCGAGGCGGATCGCGTGGCGGTGATGCTGCGGGCCGACTACGAACGCTGGTCGCGCTGGGCGCTGGGGCTCGTGTGCTTCGGGGGTTCGGCGCTGGGCGTGTTCGTCATCGGCGGGATGCTCGACGCGATCGCGGCGCTCGGCGGGGGGGTCGCCCCGGTCGATGTCGTCGTCATCGCGATCGCCACTGTCGTCGCCCTCGCCGGGGCCGTGGGGCTCGTGCGGCTGTGGCTGACCGGACGGACGCTGGCGCGCGCGGCGACCGCATGGCTCCGCCTGCCGTACCGTCAGGGCGGTCGAGCTCGGCGCGGGGGTGGCTGGGTGCTCGCCCGCACGACGAACTTCGACCCGCCCATCTTCGCCCGGCTCACGACGGCCACGCTCGCCTTCCTGCTCGCGATCGGGGGAGTGGCGCTCGCGCTGCGCGATCTGGCCGCCGGCTCGTTCGTCGGCCTCTCCGCGACGGCAGGCGTCGTCGGCATCATCGCCCTCGCGTGTGCTCTGGGCCAAGCCGGCGGCGTCGTCCGAATCGTCTCCGGCGTGAGCGAGGGCGATCCGCTCTGGCACCGTCTGCGCTCGGCGTTCGTCCGCAGCGACGGGTAGGCGCCGGCGTCCGCCGCGGCCGCAGCCGCCGCACAGCCGTGTCCGATTTCCGCGAGCTGATGTCGGCGGAGCGTGTCAGGCTAGGGGCATGAGCCTGGTCATGACGTTCGACGAGAGGTACCGCGCGATCGACTCGCGCGACGCCCGTTTCGACGGGCAGTTCGTCACAGCGGTGCGCTCGACCGGCATCTACTGCCGCCCGAGCTGCCCCGCGCGCACGCCGAAGCCCTCGAACGTGACGTTCTTTCCGACCAGTGCCGCCGCGCACGAGGCGGGCTACCGCGCGTGCAAGCGGTGCCTGCCCGAGGCCGCGCCGGGGTCGCCGCAGTGGAACCTGCGGGGCGATACCGCCGGTCGTGCAATGCGGCTCATCGCCGACGGCGTCGTCGAGCGCGAGGGCGTGCCGGGGCTCGCCAGCCGGCTCGGCTACTCGCCGCGGCACCTGACGCGGCTGCTGACCGCCGAGCTCGGCGCCGGTCCGCTCGCGCTCAGCCGCGCGCACCGCGCGCAGACAGCGCGCATGCTGCTCGTCGGCACCGACCTCCCGGCCGCCGACGTCGCGTTCTCGAGCGGGTTCGCGAGCGTGCGCCAGTTCAACGACACCATCCGGGAGGTGTTCGGGATGCCGCCGCTCGAGCTCCGCGCGCGGCGCCGCGTCTCGCGGCACGAGGGGCCGGGTGCGGCGGGTTCGGCGCCCGGGGTCACGATCGACCTCGCGCTCCCGCACCGCGGCGCGCTGGACGCTCCTGGCCTGTTCGCGTGGATGGCGGCCCGTGCCGTCTCGGGCGCCGAGGCGGCGACCGCGTCGACCTTCGCCCGCACGATCCGCCTGCCCCACGGACCCGCGTGGTTCGAACTCCGGCTCGACGACGTCGGGCGGGTGCGACTGCGGGCCGCGCTCACGAACCTCGCCGACCTCTCGACGCTCGTCACCCGCGCGCGGCGCCTCTTCGACCTCGACGCCGACCCCGACGCCGTCGACGAGTCGCTGGCGCAGCATCCGGAGCTCGCCCCTCTCGTCGACGCGCTGCCGGGCATCCGCGTTCCGGGCGCCGCAGATCCGCACGAGATGCTGATCCGGGCGATGGTGGGCCAGCAGATCACCGTCGTCGCCGCGCGCACCGCGCTCACCTCGCTCACGGCTGCGCTGGGGGAGGAGGTCCCCGCCTTCGCAGGCATGCTGTCGCCCGGCACCGGCGAGAGCCCTGCGCCCGCCCGCCTGTTCCCGACGATGGCCGCGATCGCGGAGCACGGCCCCGACGTGCTCCGGGGCCCCGCCGCACGCATCCGCGCCATCACGGGCGCCGCCGCGGCCCTCGCCGACGGTTCGCTCACCCTCACCGCCGGCGACGACGCCGTCGAGCAGCGCGCCGCGCTCCTCGCGATGCCGGGCATCGGCCCGTGGACCGCCGACTACGTGCGCATGCGCGTGCTCGCCGACCCCGACGTCTTCCTCCCGGGCGACGTCGCGGTGCGCGCCGGCGCCGCCGCGGTCGGGCTTCCCGCCGAGGCTCGCACACTCGACGCGTGGGCCGCCCGCACCGCGCCCTGGCGCAGCTACCTCACCGCCCACCTCTGGCGGGCCGTTCCGCCGAAGCCCGCCGCACCGCGGCGGGGCGCGGCATCCGTCACCGTCCTCACATCCGAATCGACCACCGGAGGCATCTCATGACCACCGCCACCATCCAGACCCTCGACACCCCCGACGGCGCGTTCACGATCCTCGCCGACGACGACGGGCGCGTACTCGCCTCGGGCTGGACCGCCGACGCCGACGCGATCCTCGCGCGTCTCGCGGACCGCGTGCGCCCGTCATCCGTCGCGAAGGGCGAGACGGATGCCGCGGCCGCCGTCGCCGCCTACTACGGCGGAGACCTCGCCGCCATCGACGACGTCGCAGTGACGCAGCACGGCACCGCGATGCAGCTCGCCGGGTGGTCGGCGCTGCGGCGGATCGCCCCGGGCCGCCCGCTGACCTACAGCGAGTTCGCCGTCGAGCTCGGGTCTCCGAGTGCGGTGCGGGCCGCAGCATCCATCTGTGCGCGCAATGCGCCCGCGCTCTTCGTGCCGTGCCATCGGGTGCTGCGCACGGACGGCACGCTCGGCGGGTTCGCGTGGGGGCTGCCCGTCAAGCAGCGCCTGCTCGACCGCGAGGCGGCGGTGCCCGCGCTCATCTGAATCGGCCGCTTCAACCGCTTTCCGGGGGACCGGAAAGCGGTTGTTGCGGTCAGAGAATTCCCAGGTATATGCTGGAGGGCTGTCGCGTCGCTACGACCTAGCGGAGTGCGCAGCCCTTTCCGCTGAGCCCAAGGAGGAAGAAATGTATCAGGCCGCCATCGCCGCGAAGACCGCCTTCGTCCTCCGTCCTGCGGGACCCCGCACCGCCTCCCGGCTGCCGCGTCCCCGCGTTCAGGGGTAGTCCGCCTCCTCGCACCCGCCGGCCCGGCCGGATTCGGCATACCGCCGTCCCCCGGAGCGTTCCTCACCGAGGAAGCTCCTCTCTCATGACAGCGCTCCCACACGGCGCTGTCGCCTCGCGACCCGACGACGGGTCACCGCAACACCCCCACAAGGATCATGACCACCACCGCCCTTCCTGAGCGATCAGAACAGCCGCAACGGTCCGAACTGTCCACCTTCAAAGCCCTCGCCCGGCTCCTCCCGTTCGCGAAGCCCGTGCTTCCGCGTCTGGTGATGGGTGCCGCCAGCGCGCTCGTCGCCAGCCTGCTCGCGCTGACCATCCCGCTCGTGCTCGAGCAGGTGGTCGGCGGCCCGATCACCTCGGGCGACATCGCCATGATCGGGTGGGGCGCCGCCGCGATCCTCGCGCTGGGCCTCGCCGAGGCCCTCATGGTCTGGCTCCGACGCTGGTTCGTGCTCGGCCCCGCCACCATGGTCGAGTACGAGCTGCGGCAGACGTTCTACTCCCGCCTGCAGCGCCTGCCGGTCTCGTTCCACGACCGGTGGCAGTCGGGGCAGCTGCTGAGCCGCATGATGCAGGACATCAGCATGCTGCGCCGCTGGCTCGCCTTCGGCGTCGTGCTGCTCGTCGTCAACGTGATCACGATCGTCGTGGGCACGGCGCTGCTGTTCCGCTGGCACTGGGCGCTCGGCACGATCTTCCTCGTCACGTCCGCTCCGCTCTGGTACGCGGGGTACCGGTTCGAGAAGTCCTACGGCACGCTCGCGCGCCAGTCGCAGGACCAGGCCGGCGACCTCGCCACCTCGGTCGAGGAGAGCGTGCACGGCATCCGCGTGCTCAAGGCCTTCGGCCGCGGCAAGCACGCGCTGCAGAAGTTCACGCGACAGGCCGAGACGCTGCGCGAGACCGAGCTGAGCAAGGCCCGGGCCGTCGGCTGGATCTGGTTCTGGCTCGTGCTGCTGCCCGACATCGCCTTCGCGCTGTGCCTCGGCGCCGGCATCTATCTGACGGCCATCGGTCAGCTGCAGGGCGCGGAGCTCATCGCCTTCTTCGCCATGGCCACCGTGCTGCGCTGGCCGATGGAGTCGATCGGCTTCCTGTTCTCGTTCCTGCTCGACGCGCGCACCGCGACCGACCGCATCTTCGAGGTGTTCGACGAGCAGAACACGATCGTCGACCCCGAGGAGCCGACCACCATCGCGAAGCCTCGCGGCGAGCTCGCGTTCGAGGGCGTGCACTTCCGGTATCAGGATGCCGCGGAGCGCGAGCGCGACCTGCTCGACGGCGTCGACCTCGTGCTGCGGCCGGGCGAGACGATGGCTCTCGTGGGCCTCACCGGCTCGGGCAAGACGACCCTCACGACGCTGCCCACGCGGCTCTACGACGTGACCGGCGGGCGCGTGACGCTCGACGGCGTCGATGTGCGCGATCTGACGCTCGCCGAGCTGCGCCGGCACATCGGCATGGCGTTCGAGGACGCGACCCTCTTCTCCCAGTCGGTGCGTGACAACGTGCTGCTGGGGCGCGAGGATCTCGTGCCCGGCAGCGAAGAGGCCGAGCGCGTGATGCGGGAGGCGCTCGACGTGGCACAGGCGTCGTTCGTCGACGACCTGCCGGACGGCGTCGACACGATCATCGGCGAAGAGGGCCTGTCCCTCTCGGGCGGCCAGCGCCAGCGCCTCGCGCTCGCGCGCGCCGTCGCCGCACGGCCCGCTGTGCTCGTGCTCGACGACCCGCTGTCGGCGCTCGACGTCGACACAGAGGCCCTCGTCGAGGACGCGCTCCGCGAGGTGCTGCACGAGACGACCGCCCTCGTGGTCGCGCACCGCCCGTCGACGGTCACGCTCGCCGACCGGGTGGCGCTGCTCGAGGCGGGCCGCGTGACCGCGGTCGGCACGCACTCCGAGCTGCTGCGCACCAGCGAGCACTACCGACACGTGATCTCGAGCCTCGAGGTCGAGGAAGCCCGACTCAGGGCGAGACAGGAAGACCAGGAATGGGAGGTGACCCTGTGAGCACCACGGTGACCGGAACGAGCGGCGAAGACCGCTCCGATTACACACGCGACGAGAGCAAGGCGATTCGCAAGCGCTCGCTGCGCCTCCTCGGCTCGCTCATCACGCCGGTGCGCGCGCAGCTGATCCTCGCGGGCGTCGTGCTCGTCGTCTCGACTGCGCTGCGGGTCGCGGGGCCGTGGCTCATCGGTGTCGGCATCAACAACGCGCTGCCGGCCGCGGTGGAGCGCATGGACTGGGCGCCGACGATCGTGGTGGTCCTCGTGTACCTCGTCACGGCTCTCGGCGGCGCCGCCCTCATCGGGTGGTACGTCGTGGTCGCCGCGCGCCTCACGCAGGCGATCATGCTCGACCTCCGCAAGCGCATCTTCCTGCACACGCAGCGGCTGAGCCTGGAGTTCCACGAGTCGTACACGTCGGGCCGCATCATCTCGCGCCAGACGAGCGACCTCGACACGATCCGCGAGCTCCTCGACGGAGGCCTCAACGAGCTGGTCTCGGGCATCCTCTACGGTGCGTTCACGCTGGTCGCGCTGTTCCTCGTGGACTGGCAGTCGGGCCTGATCCTCACGTTCATGGGCATCCCGCTCTTCCTCCTGATGCGCTGGTTCTACACGCGCTCGCAGCTCGTCTACCGCGAGTCGCGCGTCGTCAGCGCGAAGGTGATCGTCAAGTTCGTCGAGACGATGACGGGCATCCGCGCCGTGAAGGCCTTCCGCAAGGAGGGGCGCAACGACGAGGAGTTCGGCGGTCTCGCGCTGGACTACCGCGACGTCAACATGCGCTCGATCCGCCTGTTCGGCACGTTCGAGCCGGGACTCATGGCGGTGGCGTCGTTCACGCTCGCGATCGTCGTCGCATGGGGCGGCATCCGCGTCGTCGACGGCGCGATGGAGATCGGCTTCCTGCTGTCGGCGGTGCTGTACGTCCGCAACTTCTTCTCGCCGCTGCAGGAGGTCGCGTTCTTCCTGAACTCGTACCAGTCCGCGACGGCGGCGCTCGAGAAGGTGTCGGGCGTCCTGGAGGAGGAGCCCACGGTTCCCGACCCCAAGAACCCCGTCGACCTGTGGGCGGCGAAGGGCCACATCCGGTTCGACGACGTGCTGTTCGGGTACTCGCAGGACCGCGTCATCCTTCCGGATTTCTCGCTCGACATCCCGGCCGGTCAGACGATCGCGCTCGTCGGCACGACGGGTGCCGGCAAGTCGACGCTCGCCAAGCTCGTGTCGCGGTTCTACGACCCGACCCGCGGTGCGGTGACGCTCGACGGCGTCGACCTGCGCAACCTGCACCCGAAGGATCTCCGCCGTGCCATCGTCATGGTCACGCAGGAGGCCTACCTGTTCAGCGGCACGGTCGCCGACAACATCGCGCTGGGCAAGCCCGACGCGACGCTCGACGAGATCCAGGCGGCGGCGCGCGCGGTCGGAGCGGACAACTTCATCCAGGCTCTTCCCGACGGCTACGGCACCGACGTCAACAAGCGGGGCGGCCGGGTGTCGGCGGGTCAGCGCCAGCTGATCTCGTTCGCACGGGCGTTCCTCGCGAACCCGGCGGTGCTGATCCTCGACGAGGCGACCGCATCGCTCGACATCCCGTCGGAGCGCCAGATCCAGGACGCCCTGCAGACGCTGCTGGCCGACCGCACCGCGATCATCATCGCGCACCGTCTGTCGACGGTCGCGATCGCCGACCGCGTGCTGGTCATGGAGCACGGCGAGATCATCGAGGACGACACCCCCGAGGAGCTCATCGGCGGCACCGGCAAGTTCGCGCAGCTCCACGCCGCCTGGCGGGAGTCGCTCGTCTAGCCCGGCCGACCCCTGATGCCCCGGCCCCCTGTCCACATTCAGGGCCGGGGCATCCGTCGTCTCACTGCTCACCTGTCACGAAGTGCCGCGCGAGCCGACGCTTCGTGACAGGTGAGCGGCTCGTTGCCCGCGGGAGAGTCAGGCGTACGCGACCGAGACCGCGTGGGCGAGTGGATGCTGCGGCGCGAGGCCCGCGAGGGCCGCGGCGCCGTCGATGCCGTGGCCGAGAGGCTCGACGAGCGTGACGTCGAACTCGCTCGCGGCGATGTGCGAGGCGAACGCCTCGCGCAGCTGCGGGGAGCGGAAGACGCCGCCGATCGCGCACGCGGCGAAGTGCTCGCGCTCGTCGTCGGAGCGCACGCGGCGCAGCGCCGTCTCGACACTGTGCGCGAGCTCGCCGCCGGCGCGGACGGTGATGTTCTGCGAGACCGCGTCGCCCTCCGTCGCGAGGCGAGCGACGAGGGCTGCGAAGGACGCGATCACGCTCACGCGCTCGGGGTCGGACTGCAGGTGGATGTACGCCTGGCTGAGGTCGGGCCACCGCTCCTCGGCGACGGCGCGGAGCGCGGTCGCGGGACCGCGGCCGTCGTACTCGCGCATCACGGCGTCGAGCGCCTCGCGGCCGATCCAGTAGCCGCTGCCCGCGTCGCCCATGAGGTAGCCCCACCCGTCGACGCGGGCCACCCGCGAGGCGCCGACCGCGAGCGTCACGACGCCCGTGCCCGCGGCGACCACCGCGCCGCGCGTGTCGCCGAGCGCCCCGAGGAACGACGTCGTCGAGTCGTGCGCGAGGATCACCTCGTGCACGGCGGCGTCGTCGATCCGGGCGAGGAAGGCGGCAGCATCCGATTCCCGTGTCGTGAGACCCGAGACGCCGGCGCTCACGACCGAGACCTCGGCGCCGGTGCGCTCGATCGCAGCGTGCGTCACGGCGGCGAGCTGGGGCAGAAGGGGCTCCCCGGTGCGGATGCCGGGGAACACGATGTCGTGCTCGCGCACGCGCACCTTGATCCCGGTCTGGCCAGCATCGATCGCCAGCACTGCGGCGGTCATCGCGAGACCCCCGCCGCGAGTGCCGAGTACTGTGCGCGCAGATACTCGCCGGCGGGCTTGCCGTACGGGCAGTAGTCGTCGTTGCGCACCGCCTCTTCAGCGGAGTACAGGCGTGCAGGCCAATCCCACAACATGAATCCCCCCACCCACGCGCGCTGCGCGCACGCCTCGAACATGACCCTGTAGTACCGCAGTTGCTCGTCGGGTGAAACCTCCCCGGGCAGCGACCAGTCGTTCGGGCGATCCGGCGACCCCTCGCGCGAGGGGCACCCGGCCTCCATGAAGAAGAACGGCTTGCCCGTCGCGGCGACGGCCGCCTCGATGCGGTCGAGCTCGGCTTCCCACCGGTCGACGGGGTAATAGCCGCTCGAGCTCACGACGTCGACCGCGTCCCACCAGCCGAGGCGGTCCTCCTGGTACTTGTCGCAGTTGTACGTCACGATGCCGGAGTACTCGGCCCGCACGGCGGCGATGAGCTCGCGCCACTCGGCCTCGCGGGCGTCGGCGCGCACCATCTCGCAGCCGACGCAGAGCATCTCGCAGCCCTCCGCCTCCGCGAGGCGCGCGGCGTGCACGATGAACGCGCGGTACGACGTGAACCACTCGCCCCACGTCGGCTCGCCCGGCACGTCCTGGTCGAAGAACCCGATGTGAGCGCGCCACGTGCCGTCCGCGACGTTGACGACGGGCTTCAGGCACACCTTCAGCCCGAGCGCCTTGGCCGCGCGGATCGCCCACACGATCTCGTCGTCGGTCACCGTCGGCTCCTCCCGGAACCGCACCTCGGTCGACTGGGCGGTGTCCTGCAGGGCCGCGTACGCCAGAGCGGTCCAGTTCACGCCGTGGTCGGCCATCAGCCGCAGGGACTCGGATGCCTCGACCGTCGCCCATGTTCCGCGCACGCCTGTCCATCCCCAGGTCATTCCGGCCACGTACGGCCCGAGCGCCTGGGTGGTCTCGGCGGTCACGAGGCGACCAGCTCGTTGGCGGTGCGCAGCACGCGCGGATCGGAGAGGACGGATGCGGCGAGCCCGCCGCCGTCGTGACGCACGATGAGCGTCGCGCTCTCGCCCGGCAGCAGGGTGACGAGCGCATCGGACGCCACGGCATCGGGGTCGACCTTGTCGACGAGGAGCGTGAGGTCGCGCACCAGGGTGGAGGCGGTGAGCGTGACCCGCGTGCCGTCGGCGGCCGGCTCTGCATGCACGTCGACCTCGGCCGCGCCGAGGGCCGAGTCCCGAGGCTCGGCGAAGAACCAGAAGCCCCGCACGTCGTCGACGCCCGCCACCACGAGCTCGGCGGCCAGGTCGGCGGCCACGGCGATGTCGGCGGGCAGCGACACGGTCAGCGTCTCGCGCGGGCCCAGTGAGACCGGGGTCTCGAACCGGGCGAGCTCGTCGCCCGCGAACCCCACGCGTCGCGCCACGAATCCGCCGGACCACGGCTCGGCCGTGTCGTTGACGAGCACCGCGGCGAGCCCGCCGTCGCGGGGCTGGATCGTCGCCAGCCGCGGAGCGAACGCGTTCTTGAGCCCGTAGTAGAGCGGCTTCGGACGCTCGTCGCCGTCGATCGCGGCCCACGACGTGACCGGCCAGCAGTCGTTGAGCTGCCACACGATCGCGCCCTGCGTGTGGGGCGCCCACGAGCGGAAGTGCTCGAGCGCGGCGCGCACGGCGAGCGCCTGGTTGAGCTGCATCGCCCAGTGCCAGTCCTCCATGGCCTCCGGCATCCGGAAGTGCGGGATCAGCCCGTTCGAGAGCTTGGTGTTCCCCTCCATCGCCTTCTGGTGCACGATCATGCCGGGCGATTCGGGGGTCAGCGGCGCGTCCGACACGGAGCGCACGAGCGTCGACCACGCCGGCGGGCCCTGCCAGCCGAACTCGGCGACGAACCGTGGGCGGTGATCGCGGTAGGTGTGCCAGTCGCGACGGTTCCACTGCTCCCACAGGTGCATCGAGCCGTGCTGCTCGTCGTTGGGGTGCGGACCCGTCTGTGTCTGGCCGTCCCAGCCCGCGCCGGGGCTGAACGGGCTGCCGGGCGCGTACGGCACGTGCGGCGCGAGCTCGGCGACGAGCGCCGGGAACAGCTCGTAGTAGTAGTGCGCGCCCCAGGTCTTGCCGTCGAGGCGCAGCTTCCAGCCCCAGTCCTCGTAGCCCCAGAGGTTCTCGTTGTTGCCGGTGAGCAGCACGAGCGACGCATGGTGGCCGAGCCGCACGATGTTCTCGCGCGCCTCCGCCTCGATCTCGGAGCGCAGGGGCTCCTCCTCGGCGTACGCGGCGCACGCGAACAGGAAGTCCTGCCATACCAGGAGGCCCAGCTCGTCGGCGAGCTCGTAGAAGTCGTCCGACTCGTAGAGCCCGCCGCCCCACACGCGGATGAGGTTGAGGTTCGCGTCGAGCGCCTGCTCGAAACGGCGCCGCAGACGGTCGCGCGTGACGCGCACGGTGAGCGCGTCGTCGGGGATCCAGTTGACGCCCTTCACGAACACCGGCTGGTCGTTGACGACGAGCGTGAACGGCGTGCCGGCATCGTCGGGCGTCATGTCCCAGCGCACATCTCGGAAGCCGACGACGCGGTGCGTCGCGTCCAGCGGGTCGGGCGCATCGCCGTACAGACGCACGTCGACCACATACAGCGGCTGCTCGCCATACCCTGCCGGCCACCAGCGATCGGCGTGCGGGACCTCGAGTCGCACGTGCGCCCGATCGCCGTCCACCTCGACGAAGGTGCTCGGCAGGGCGTCGCCGTCGAGCCCGGGCCCGTTCACCGCGACGTGCACGAGAAGACGATCGGATGCCGCATCCGCCGAGCGCTCGAGCTCGACGTCCACCGTGATCGTGCCGCCGTCGCCGTCCGGCGCAGCGACGACGCGCGTCTGCGCGAGGCGTGCGACCGACCAGGACTCGAGCCCGACCGGCTTCACGATGCCGCTCGTGTAGGTCGCGATGCCCCAGTCCCAGCCGAAGCTGCACGCGGACTTGCGGATCGCGTCGTAGGGGAGCGGGTACGGGCGCTGGCGCACGCCGAGTGCGACGCTCTGCTCGTTCGCGTACTTCACCGGCGAGCGGAAGCGCACCACGAGTTCGTTGTCGCCCTCGACGAGCGCGTCGCGCACGTCGAACCGGTACGAGCGGTGCTGGTTCGCCGTCGAGCCGACCTCGCGACCGTTGAGCAGGATCGTCGTCACGGTGTCCAGGCCCTCGAAGACGAGATCGGTGCGGTCCGCGGCATCCTTCGTCCAAGGGAATGTCGTCGCGTACGTCCAGTCGACGAGTCCGATCCAGGCCAGCGCCGACTCGTTGTCGTCGAGGAACGGGTCGGGGATCAGCCCCGCGGCCAGGAGATCGGTGTGCACGCACCCGGGCACGACGGCGGCGACGGCATCCGTGAGTCCGCCGGGAGCAGGTCCGGCGGACGCCCGCAGCGTCCAGCCGGCGTCGATCGGGCGGAAGGAGAGGGAAGAGGTCACTTGACGGCTCCTGCGGTGAGGCCCTTGTAGATCCAGCGCTGAAGCAGCAGGAAGGCGATGAACGTGGGGATGATCACGAGGATCGTACCCGCGGCGATCACCTCCCATTGCGCGCCGTACGGGCCCTTGAATCGGAACAGGGAGGTCGAGATGAATCCCTGCGAGGGCAGATAGAGGAAGGGGAGGTAGAACTCGTTGTAGATCGCGATGCCCTTGATGATCACGACGGTCGCGATGGCCGGCCGCAGCAGCGGCAGGATGATGCGCCAGTAGATCGTCCACCGGTTCGCGCCGTCGATCATCGCCGCCTCGTCGAGCGAGACCGGGATCGACTGCATGAACTGGATGAACAGGTAGATCGCGATGATGTCGGTGCCCATGAACAGGATGATCAGGGCCGCCATCGAGTCGTACAGGCCGAAGGCGCTGATCAGCTGGAAGGTCGCGACCTGCGTCGTGACGCCGGGGATCAGCGTCGCGATGAGGAAGAGCGCGAGCACCAGCCGCTTGCCGCGGAAGTTGAAGCGGTCGAGCGCATAGGCGGCCATCGTGCCGATGAAGATCGTGCCCACCAGCGACACCACCAGGACGATCGTGGTGTTCACGAAGCCTTCGAGCATCTTCCCGCTGACGAACGCCGTCACGAAGTTGTCGAAGTTGAGCCAGTTCGACGGCGGCGTGAACGGGCCCGTCTGCGCGTACTCGGGGGCGGTCTTGAGTCCGGCGAACAGCAGGACCGACAGCGGCAGGATCGTGACGACGGCCGCGACGATGAGACTCGTGTACTTCGCTGTCGTGGCGCTCCCCGAGCGCACGCGCTCGAGGGGCGAGCGTCCGCGGATCTTCGGCTCGGGCGGGCTGGTCCGCAGCGGCATCGTGCGGAGCGGTTCTTCGGTGGTGGTCATGTGAGATCGACCTTCTCGTCGGGGAAGACTCTGCGCTGGATCCATGTCACGACCAGCACGACGATCAGCAGGACGACGGCCATCGCCGAGGCGAGACCCACCGACCGGTAGCTGAACGCGGTCTGCAGCGTGTTGATGACGAAGGTGGAGGAGCCGTTCGCCCCGCCGGTCATCACGAAGGGCACCTCGAACACACTGAGGCTGCCGGCGATCGCGAGGATCACGGTGAGGCCCACGACGCGGCGGATGCCGGGGAAGATGATCGCCCAGAACTGCGCCCAGCGGTTGGCGCCGTCGATGTCGGCGGCTTCGTACAGCTCGTGGGAGATCGACTGGATCGCGCCGAGGAACAGCACGAATCCCATGCCGGTGTAGCGCCACACGGACGTGGCGGCGAGCGACCAGTTGACGACGTCGGGGTCGCCCAGCCACTGCGGCGGCTCGGTGACGCCGAACCAGCTCAGCACGGTGTCGAGCGTGCCGCCGGGCTGGAACAGGTAGAGGAACACGAAGCCGACGGCGACGCCGTTGATCAGGTAGGGGAAGAACAGCACGCCGCGGAAGAAGCCGGAGAATCGGGTCGAGAAGCTCAGGATCGTCGCGAAGTACAGCGCGATGGCGATCTGGAAGAACGACGCCGCGAAGTAGTAGAGGCTGACGAAGAACACCGAGAAGATGCGCGGATCGGTGAAGACCTGCACGTAGTTCTCGAACCCGACGAGGTTCTTCTGCTGGTCGATGCCGTCCCAGTCGGTGACGCTGTAGTAGAAGAGGTTGATCGCCGGCCAGTAGGTGAACAGCAGCAGCAGGCCCACGGCCGCGGCGAGGAACAGCCACGGCGTGAGGTGCTGCATGACGCTCTGGCCTGCGGAGCCGCCCCGCCGGCCGCCGGCTCCGCGGGAGATCCCGCGGAGCCGGCGGCCGCGCATGGGCGCCGAGAGGGCAGCAGGGGCATCCGCCGGTGCCGCGCCAGGAGTTGCGATGGCCATGTCTCTGCCGCCCCCTTCCGTCAGCCCTTGAGGCTCTCGACGGCGGCGCCCCACTTGTCGTTGAGCTCGGCGAAGTAGCTCTCCTTGTCGCCGTCGGCGGCGCCGCGGGCGATGTCGACGAGCTTCTGGCGGTAGATCGGGCCGTACAGGTCGATCTGGGCCTCGTTCGCGGTCTCGGTGAGGAGCGCCTCCTTGCCGGCCGGGGCCGGGTTGATCTCCATGAGCTCGACGCCGGCGGCCTCGAAGTCGGTCAGCGACTCGGGGAGCGGGTCGTCCTTCAGCGTCGACACCATGCCCTGCACGTCGGTGTAGTCGGACTCGCCCACGATCCACCGGATGAACGCCCAGGACGCGGCCTTCGCCTTTGAGTGCTTGCTCACGCCGAGGTTGTAGTCGCCGCCGATCACGGCGTACTGCTGGCCGTCGACGTTCGCCGGGAACGCGAAGAACCCGATGTCGTCGGCCGAGGCGCCGTTGTCTTCGGCGGCGGCCTTCATCTGCGACACGGCCCAGGAGCCGAGGGTCATCGCCGCGACCTCGCCGGTGCCGATGAGCACCTTCGACTGCTCCCAGTCGGTGGTGAGCGGGTCGTCCTCGGTGAGGCCGGCCGCCACGCTCTCGTAGAGCAGGGAGTCGATCGCGTAGACGTCGGTGCCCTCGGTCCACGGTGCCGGGTCCTCGGCGAGCGTGATCGGGGCATCGGCGTCGTCGGTGACGCCGCCGAGGTTGCCGAAGCTCTGGGTCAGCGGCCACCCGCCCTTGTAGTTGGTGTACAGCGGGATCGCATCGGTGTTGTCCTTGACCTTCTGGAGGGCCTCGAGCCACTCCTCCTCGCTGGTCGGGAGCTCGGTGACGCCGGCCGCTTCGAAGACCTTCTTGTTGTAGACGACGCCGTTGGCGTTGCCGCCCCACGCGATGCCGTACTGGGTGCCGTCGTAGCTGGCGGCGGGGAGGAATCGGTAGGTGTCCTCGAAGTCCGCCGTCTTGCCGAGCGGCTCGAGGAACTGCTCGAACTGGTCGGGCTGGATGGTCGGGATGCCGAGGACGTCGCCGTAGTTCGTGGTCGACATGCGCGTCTGCATCTCGGTCGCGTAGTCGGTGACGGCCTCGATGGTGACGTTCACCTCGGGGTACTTCTTCTCGAACTCCTCGACGTAGCGGTCGTACGTGCCGTCCTGCACGAGGTCGGTGCGCCAGGTGAGGACCTTGATGTCGCCCTTGATCTCGCCGTCGATCGTGTTGTCGGCATCGCCCGCGCCGCCGCCCGCGCAGCCGCTGATCGCGACCGCGGCGGTGGCCAGCAGCACGATGCCCGCCAGTGCCTTCTTCGCCATGTGATTTCTCCTTGTCAGGTTCGCCCTTGAACTGCCGGTGCGCGTCGTCGCACCGTTGCGTGGTTCGTCGCGCCGTCAGAGTAGAGCGATTCGAAGCGTTTCCGCAAGCGTTTGATGTCATCGCTGTCTTGTCCTGTCCGATCGTCAGGGTTCGAAGAAACAAGCTCACTGAACTGGGATTATTTTGTAATCCCTTCGCCGCGCGGCATCCCGATGTCTGAGCAATGTCCTACGTGGACATTTCCGGACGCCAGGTGCTAGCGTGAACCCCGCCGGCAAGGAGGCCACGATGACCGTTCAGCAGCGCGCGACGCTCGAAGACGTCGCGCGACTCGCGGGAGTGAGCTCGAAGACGGTCTCGCGCGTGTTCACGCACCGCGACCTCGTCGCGCCGGAGACGGTGGAGCGCGTGCTCGGCGCCGCGAAGCGGCTGCGTTTCCGCCCCAACCCGCTGGCGCGCAATCTGCGCCGCGGCGGCCCGACGAACACGATCGGGTTCATCATGGGCGAGCTAAACAACCCGTTCTACTACAAGCTCGCCGCCGGAATCGAACGCGAGCTGTCGGCGCACGGCTTCTCGCTGGTCGTCGCGACCACCGACGACACCGCCGAGGGAGAGGAGCGCGTCGCCGACGCCCTCCTCGGTCAGCGCCTCGGCGCGCTGCTGCTCATTCCCGTCGCCGACGACCAGTCGTACCTCGAGGGTGAGCGCCATCTCGGCACGCCCGTGATCGCGATCGATCGGCCGGCACGCAACCTCGTCGCCGATTCGATCGTGCTCGAAAACCACCGCGGGGTGTTCGACGCCACGACGCGACTGCTCGAGCGCGGCCACCGGCGCATCGGCTACATCTGCAACCCGGCGTCCGTCTACACGCAGGCCGAGCGCCTGCGCGGCTATCGCGACGCCCTGGCGGCATACGGCATCCGCGACTCCTCGGCGTGGGAGCGCCTCGAAGACGACCTGTCGCGACCCGCCGACGGCCTCATCGCCGATCTGCTCGACCGCGACGACGCGCCCACCGCCATCATCACCGGCAACAACCGCGTCACGATCGGCGCGCTGCGCGTGCTGCGCGACCTCCACGACGACGGCCGCACGGCCCTCGTCGGCTTCGACGACTTCGACACCGCCGACGTGCTCGGGGTCACCGTGATCAGCTACGACCCGCTCGCGCTCGGCAAGGCCGCCGCGACGCTCGCGATCGAGCGCATGCAGGATCCCGCCGGCTTCACCCGTCAGCTCGAGATGCCGACGTGGATCGTCGAGCGCGGCACCGGCGAACGCACCCCCGCAGAGAGGACCACCGCATGACCCCCGGCTTCATCCGTCTCGAGAGCGAGGGCGTCGGCGTGCTCGTCGACGCCCGCGGCCCGGGTCTTCCGCACGTGCTCCACTGGGGTGCGTCCGTCGGCGGGATCACGGATGCCGATGCCGACGCCCTCGCGAAGGCGCTGAGCCGCCAGACCGCCCCGGAGACGCTCGACGCCGCGTGGCAGGTCTCGCTGTCCCCGCAGGAGGGCGACGGCTGGACGGGGCGCCCCGGGATGCAGCTGCGCCGCGACGGTGTCGTGCACCACGCGCGGTGGGACGTGACAGGCCTCGAGGCCGACGACCGGTCGTTCACCGTCGGGGCGCGGGATGCGGCATCGGCTCTGCGTCTGTCGATCACGGTGGGCATCGAGGCCGGCGGTGTCGTGTGGGTGCAGCAGGCGCTCGCACACGAGGGAGCGCCGGATGCGGCGCCGGTCGACGTCGACTGGCTCGAGGCGACGCTGCCGGTGCCGTCGACGACCGACACGCTGCTGACGTTCGACGGCCGCTGGACGCGTGAGAAGCGGCCCGTCGTGACCCCGGTGCCCGCCGGCGCCACCGTGCGGCAGACGCGTCGCGGCCGCCCCGGACACGACAACCCGGTCGCGGCGATCGCCGGGATCGGAGCGCCGCGCTGGCAGGACGGCACCCTGTGGGGCGTGCACCTCGCGTGGTCGAGCGACCTGACGACGCGGATCGACCGCGTCACCGACGCGGTGACGCTGATCGGCGCCGGCGAGCTGCTGCGCCCCGGCGAGATCCGGCTCGCGCCGGGCGACGAGTACCGGGCGCCGCGCACGGCCTTCGTGTACACGGCCGAGGGCCTCGACGGTTTCGCGCACCGCGTGCACACATGGCTGCGGGCGCGGCCGCAGCATCCGGCGTCCGCCCGTCCTCTCGTGCTCAACACGTGGGAGGCGGTGTACTTCGACCACGACGCCGACCGGCTCGCCGCGCTCGCCGAGCGCGCCGCCGAGGTCGGCATCGAGCGGTTCGTGCTCGACGACGGGTGGTTCCAGGGGCGTCGCGACGACTCGACGAGCCTCGGCGACTGGGTCGTCGACCGGGCGGTGTGGCCAGACGGTCTCGGTCCACTCGCGGCACGCGTGCACGAGCTGGGCATGCAGTTCGGACTGTGGTTCGAGCCCGAGATGATCAGCCTCGACTCCGACGTGGCACGCGCCCACCCGGACTGGCTCCTGCACCACACAGGGCACCTCGACCACCATCCGGCGGTGTCGTGGCGCGGGCAGTACGTCATGGATCTCGCGAACCCGGACGCGTACGCCCATGTGCTCGGACAGATCGACGCGCTCGTGGGCGAGCTCGGCATCGACTTCATCAAGTGGGACCACAACCGCGATCTCGTCGAGAGCGTGCACGACGGGCGCCCCGGCGGGCACGCCCAGATGACGGCGGTCTACGAGCTCATCGCGGAGCTGAAGTCGCGGCATCCGTCGCTCGAGATCGAGTCCTGCTCGAGCGGGGGCGCGCGCACCGACCTCGGGATCCTCGAGGTCACCGACCGGGTGTGGGCGAGCGACTCGAACGACCCGGTGGAACGCCAGGACATCCAGCGCTGGACCGGCCTGCTGCTGCCGCCCGAGCTCGTCGGAGCGCACGTCGGCCCGACGACGTCGCACTCGTCAGGGCGCACCACCGCGCTGTCGTACCGGATGGCGACGAGCCTCATGGGCTCGGCCGGGTTCGAGTGGGACATCCTCTCGTGCGACGACGACGAGACCGCCACGATCACGCGGTTCGCGGCGCTCTACAAGGAGCTGCGGCCGATCGTCCATCGCGGACGGATGCTGCACCCCGAGCTGCGCGACCCCGCCTGGCGTGCGACGGCCTTCGTCGCCGACGACGCGGCGGTCGTCGTCGTGGCGACGGTGGCGAGCCTCGAGGATGCCCGCGCCGAGCGACTCCGCGTGCCCGGGCTGGACCGAGACCGTCGCTACCGCGTGCGCGTGCGCCGCGAGATCGGCGCGGCCGCCTACGGCTGGATCGCCCCGGAGTGGTTCACCGCCGGCGAGATCGAGCTGCCGGGGTCGCTGCTCGCCGAGGTCGGCCTGCAGCTGCCGACGCTGTGGCCGCTGCAGGCGTTCGTGCTCCACCTCGAGGCCCTCTGACCAGGGCCGCGGTTCAGGTCAGGTCGGCGAGGAAGCGGGCCTGCTTCGGGAACTGGAACGCCTGACCGCCCTCGTGGCCGTTGTGCGTGTAGACCTCGATCTGCTTCACCGGGTGGGTGTGGCGGTTGTACGCCGCGTACACGGTCGACGGCGGGCAGATGGTGTCCATGAGGGCGACGGAGTACAGGGCCGCAGCATCCGCCCGCTTCGCCATGTTCACGCCGTCGAAGTACGACAGCGTCTCGAACACGCGCTCGTCGCGGCCGCGATGCACGGCGAGGTACCGCACGACCTCCTGGTAGGGGTCGTCGCCGGTGAGGCCGACGGCGCGCTCGAAGTGGCAGAGGAACGGCACGTCGGGCATGACCGCCACGAGGCCGTCCGACAGTCCCGCCGCGGCGATGGCGATGCCGCCGCCCTGGCTCGCGCCGCACACGGCGATGCGGCCGGCGTCGATCTGCGGGAGCGTGCGCACGGCGTCGATGGCGCGCACCGCATCCGTGAAGACCCGGCGGTAGTAGTAGGTCTCGGGATCCTCGATGCCGCGAGTCATGAACCCCGATGACGAGGGACCGGTGCCGTGCGGGTCGAGGGTGTCGCCGCCCGAGCCCCACATCGAGCCCTGGCCGCGCGTGTCCATGAAGAGGTGGGCGTAGCCGGCGGCGGCCCAGCCGAGGCGCTCGCCGGCGAGCCCGCGGCCGCCTCCGTAGCCCTGGTACTCGACCACCGCCGGGAGCGGGCCGTCGGCACCGGCCGGGAGCGTCAGCCACGCCTTGACCGGGTCGCCGCCGAAGCCGGGGAACGTCACGTCGAAGATGTCGACCAGCGTGTACGGCGTCTCGAGGCGCACGACGTCGGGGGAGGCATCCCACTGCCGCGACTGCGCGAGCGTGTCGGCCCAGAAGGCGTCGAAGTCGGCGGGTTCGCGGACGTCGGGGGCGTAGTCCGCGAGCTCAGCGGGGGACAGATCGAATCTCGGCACGCGCTCACCCTAGCGCGTCGCGCGGAAGCGTTTCGACGGTCTGGACCGAGAAGGCGACGGGGTCTCGATGGGGGAGGGGTATTCGAGGCCCCGCCGCCGGTCTCTGTGCGCCCGGCGGGCGCTGTGTGGGGAAGTCTTCGGGTCGATCGTGCGGCTCTGCGTCAGAGACGGATCTCTGCGATGACTTCACCGTACTCGGTCTCGCCGACCGGTGTGAAGCCCACACGCTCGAAGAATGCCTGCGGACCGCCTTCGCCGGCCTCGTAGATGACGTTCACGTGGTCCATCCCGCGGTTGCGCGCCTCTTCGAGGAGCCCCGCGACGGCGAAGCGGCCGACGCCGCGGCCCTGGTCGTCGGCGTCGACGTTGATGCGCCACAGCACCGATCGGAAGTGCTCCTGCGGGTCGTCGAGGTCGAAGTTGCCGCTGACGAACGCGACGACCTCCTCGCCGTCGACCACCACGCGCTGCCAGGTGGTCTGCGGGTTCACGACGGTCGCCGCGATGCCGTAGCTCACCGGCGACAGGAACTCCTCCTGGCCGGGCTTGAGCGACATATTGTTGACCGCCACGATGGTCGTGGCGGACAGTTCGACGAGTCGCAGTTCAGCCATGGACCACAGGCTAGCCCCCATGGCGGCATCCGGCATCGTCCGGAAGTCGGATTAACACGGTGTTCATACGGCGAAGTATCTTGACGTCGAGATATCTCGGCCGCTTGCGATAGGCTGAACGCCGACCCGCAAGAAGGACGTGACTGGTGACCGACTCGACCATCATCTACACCTACACCGACGAGGCACCGGCCCTCGCGACCGCATCGTTCCTGCCGATCGTGCAGGCCGTGACCCGCCAGGCGGGAGTGGACGTCGAGACGCGCGACATCTCGCTCGCGGGCCGCATCCTCGCGGCGTTCCCCCAGAACCTGACCCCCGAGCAGCAGGTGGGTGACGCGCTCGCCGAGCTCGGCGGCCTCGCGACGCTCCCCGAGGCCAACATCATCAAGCTGCCGAACATCTCGGCCTCGATCCCGCAGCTGAAGGCCGCGATCGCCGAGCTGCAGTCGCAGGGCTACGACATCCCGGACTACCCGGACGACGCGCAGTCGCTCGAAGACAAGGACGTGCGCGCCCGCTACGACCGCATCAAGGGCTCGGCCGTGAACCCCGTCCTCCGCGAGGGCAACAGCGACCGCCGTGCGCCGCTGTCGGTGAAGAACTACGCGCGCAAGCACCCGCACCGCAACAAGGCCTTCGGCGAGGGCTCGAAGACCCGCGTCGCGACCCTCGGCCACGACGACTTCAAGTCGAACGAGAAGACGACGGTCATCCCCGCCGACGACGTGCTCGCGGTCCGCTTCGTCGCGGCCGACGGCACCACCACCGAGCTGAAGACCGGCATCAAGGTGCTCCCCGGTGAGATCGTCGACGGCACGTTCCTGTCGGCGGCCGCGCTCGACGCGTTCCTCGCCGAGACCCTCGAGACCGCCAAGGCGGAGGACGTCCTCTACTCGGTGCACCTCAAGGCCACGATGATGAAGGTCAGCGACCCGATCATCTTCGGCCACGTCGTGAAGGCCTACTACGCCGACGTGTTCGACCGTTTCGGCGACAAGATCGCCGAGGCCGGCCTCACTCCGAACGACGGCCTGGGCGCGATCCTCGCGGGCCTCAAGAACGTCGAGGGCGGCGACGAGATCGCCGCCGCGTTCGCCGCGGCCACGGACACCCCGCGCCTCTCGTACGTCAACTCCGACAAGGGCATCACGAACCTCCACGTGCCGTCCGACGTCATCGTCGACGCCTCGATGCCCGCCCTCGTCCGCAACGGCGGCAAGCTGTGGGGCGCCGACGGCGGCGAGGCCGACACGCTGGCCGTCATCCCCGACTCGTCGTACGCGGGCGTCTACCAGACCGTGATCGACGACGTCATCGCGCACGGCCCGCTCGACCCGGCCACCATCGGCACCGTCCCGAACGTGGGTCTCATGGCGCAGGCCGCCGAGGAGTACGGCAGCCACGACAAGACGTTCGAGCTCGCCGCCGCCGGCACCGTCCAGGTCGTGAACCAGGCCGGCGACGTGCTGCTCGCCCACGAGGTCGCCCCGGGCGACATCTGGCGCGCGACGCAGACGAAGGACGTCGCGATCCGCGACTGGGTGAAGCTCGCGGTCACGCGCGCCCGCGCCACCGGTTCCCCCGCCGTGTTCTGGCTCGACGAGAACCGCTCGCACGACGCGGCGCTCATCGCCAAGGTCAAGACGTACCTCGCCGACCACGACACTGACGGCCTCACGATCGAGATCCTCGCGCCCGCCGCGGCGACCCAGTACTCGCTGGACCGTCTGCGCAAGGGCGAAGACACGATCTCGGTGACCGGCAACGTGCTGCGCGACTACCTCACCGACCTGTTCCCGATCCTCGAGGTCGGCACCAGCGCCAAGATGCTGTCGATCGTCCCGCTCCTCGCGGGCGGCGGCCTCTTCGAGACGGGCGCCGGCGGCTCGGCCCCCAAGCACGTGCAGCAGCTCCTCGCCGAGGACTACCTGCGCTGGGACTCACTCGGCGAGTTCTTCGCACTCGCTGCGTCGCTCGAGCACCTCGCCGACTTCACCGGCAACGCCAAGGCACGTGTCCTCGCCGACACGCTGGATGCCGCGACCGGCACCTTCCTCGAGAACGACAAGTCGCCCGGCCGCGCGCTCGGCACGATCGACAACCGCGGAAGCCACTTCTACCTCGCCCTCTACTGGACGCAGGAGCTCGCGAAGCAGCAGGCCGACGCCGACCTCGCGGCGGCCTTCGCCCCCGTGGCCGAGGCGCTCGCCGCGAACGAGCAGAAGATCGTCGACGAGCTCCTCGCGGTGCAGGGCTCGGCCGTCGAGATCGGCGGCTACTACCGCCCCGACGCCGAACTGGTCACCGGTGTCATGCGTCCGTCGCAGACCTTCAACGAGGTCATCGACGCACTCTGACGACTGAGATACGGAAGGACGGATGCCTCGGCATCCGTCCTTCCGTCGTCTCCGGGGCTGTTGATCCCGAGGTCGCGCAGTCCTACTCTGGGGGGCGCCACCGCCGCTGGGGAGGGGCGGCCCTTCCGAGGGGGGACGATGTCGCCTCTGCTGTACACGCTCGGGCGCTGGGCCTTCCGCGCGCGCGGCCTCGTGCTGGGCGTGTGGATCGCGGTGCTCATGGCGCTGTTCGCGGGGGCGGCGCTGCTCGGCACGGGCACCGACAACACGTACACGATCCCGGGCACCGAGTCCCAGGAGGCGCTCGACGCGCTCGGCCGCACGTTCCCGCAGGTGAGCGGAGGGTCGGCGCAGCTGATCGCCGTCGCGCCGCCGGGCGGATCGGCGACCGATGCCGACTTCGAGGCCGCGGTCGAGGCATCCGTCGATGCGATCGCCCAGATCCCGCAGGTGTCGTCGGCGACGTCGCCGTACGGCCAGGCGTCGTCGGCGAACATCAGCGCCGACGGCGACGCCGTGCTCGTGCCGATCCAGCTGACCGTGAGCGGCACGGCCGTGCACGCCTCGACCGGCGAGGCGCTGCAGGATGCGGGCGCGGCGCTGCAGGACGCCCTGCCCCCGGGCTCCGAGGTGTCGGTCGGCGGGCAGCTCTTCTCGCAGAGCTCGACGGGCATCAGCATCACCGAGCTGATCGGGATCGGCGTCGCCTTCGTCGTGCTGGTGTTCACGTTCGCATCGCTGGTGGCCGCCGGGCTGCCGCTCGTGACGGCGATCGTCGGCGTCGGAGCGTCGCTCTCGATCGTGCTCATCGCGACGCGGTTCACCACGATCACCTCGACCACGCCGCTGCTCGCCCTCATGCTGGGACTCGCCGTCGGCATCGACTACGCCCTTTTCGTGCTCGCGCGACATCAGGACCAGCTCAAGGAGGGCGTCGAGCCGGAAGAGGCCGCGGCCCGAGCGATCGCGACGTCAGGGTCGGCGGTGGTGTTCGCCGCGCTCACGGTGATCATCGCGCTCCTCGGGCTCGTGGTCGCGGGCATCCCGTTCCTCACGACCATGGGCGTCGCCGCGGCCGTCGCGGTCGCCCTGGCCGTGCTCGTCTCGCTGACGTTGACGCCCGCGCTCCTGGGGTTCGCGAAATGGCGCGTCGTGCCGCGACGGTACCGTCCCGCGCGGCACACGGATGCTGCGGAAGCCGGCGACGCGGAGGCGCCGGCCGATGCCGTCGACGACGAGTGGGAGGAGCCTGCGCTCGACGACGCCGAGGTGGAGCTCATCGATCCGGCCGAGGAGGAAGCGGACGCCGATGGGGCGACGGACGCTGCCGCTGCGGGCGATGCGACCGACCCGGACGGCGCGGACTCGGCGCCGGCCCCGCGGGCGCCGGGCCGCTTCTTCCGCGGCTGGGTGCGCACCGTCACGCGGTGGCCGTTCGCGACGGTCGTGCTGATCGTCGGCCTGCTGGCATGCGCGGCCCTTCCCGCGGCGCACCTGCGCCTCGCCCTGCCCGACGCGGGATCGATGGAGGAGGGCGAGCCCGGCCGCGTGACGTACGACCTCATCGCCGAGCACTTCGGTCCCGGGTACAACGGCCCGCTGCTGGTGACGGGGTCGGTGATCGAGAGCACGGATCCGGTCGGGCTGATGGGCGACCTCGGCGCCGAGATCGCGACGGTCGACGGCGTGGCCTCCGTGCCGCTCACGACGCCGAACGAGACCGGCGACACCGGCATCGTGCAGGTGATCCCCGAGGGCGGGCCCGACTCGGTCGCGACGGCGGACCTCGTCACGACGCTGCGCGGCATGCACGACCACTTCGAGACCGAGTACGGCGTGGATCTCTCCGTGACCGGATACACCGCGGCCGGCATCGACATCTCGGAGAGACTGGCCGGCGCGCTGCTGCCGTTCGGCATCCTGGTCGTGGGGCTCTCGCTCGTGCTCCTCGCGATGGTGTTCCGCTCCATCGTCGTGCCGATCACCGCGGCGCTCGGCTACGTGCTGTCGATCGGTGCGGCGTTCGGGCTCACCACGCTGGTCTTCGTCGACGGCGTCTTCGCCGACGCCTTGAACGTCGCCTCGGTGGGGACGGTCATCAGCTTCATGCCGATCATCCTCATGGGCGTGCTCTTCGGGCTTGCGATGGACTACGAGGTGTTCCTCGTCAGCCGGATGCGCGAGGACTACGTGCACCACGGCGAGCCGGTGCGTGCGGTGCATGACGGGTTCGCAGCATCCGCTCGCGTGGTCACCGCTGCCGCGACCATCATGTTCGCGGTGTTCGTCGCGTTCGTCCCCGAGGGCGACGCCAACATCCAGCCGATCGCCTTCGGGCTCGCCGTCGGCGTCGTGATCGACGCGTTCCTCGTGCGCATGACGCTCATCCCGGCGGTGCTCGTGCTGTTCGGGCACCGCGCGTGGTGGATGCCGGCGTGGCTGGACCGCCTGCTGCCCTCGTTCGACGTCGAGGGGGAGGCGCTCGCGGAGGAGCTCGCGCTCGCCGAATGGCCCGATCGCGACCTCGCGCTGGCGGCCGAGGGAGCGCGCGTGCACGACCACCAGTGCACGCTCGATGCGGAGCTCGCGCCCGGCGGCATCCTCGTGATCGAAGGGGCGGATGCTGCGGAACGGCGCGCGATGCTCGCCGCGCTGGGCGGGCGAGCCGAACTCGCCGAAGGACGCGTCAGGGTGGCGGGGTTCGTGCTGCCGGCCCGCACCGCCACGGTGCGCGCGCGGACGTCGTACTGGCGCGTGCCCCCGGACGCCGGAGGTCTCGACCTCGCGCTCGACTCGCGGCCGTCGCTCGTGTTCGTCGACGGGCTCGACGACGTCGGCTCCCCGTCGGCGCTGCGGCGCGTGCACGGGGAGCTGACGGCGGCGCGCGCCGCCGATCCCGCACTGGCGCTGGTGGTCGCCGCACGCGACACCGTCGACGTCGAGCCGACGCTGCCCGCCGACGCGGCGCCCGTCGTCGTGCGGCTCGCCGGCGGCGACCGCGATGGCGCGCTCGTCGCGGCGGGTGGTGCCTCCGCGGCTCCCGCGAGGCCGGACTGATGGCCACGTTCAGCGCGACCTCGGGGTCGCCGCGGCTCGGCCGGCTGGCGGTGATCGGTCTCATCATCGTGCCGCTCCTGATCGGAGGGATCCTGGCGTGGGCACTCGCCGCGCCCACGGCGCATCCGGAGCGGCTCACAGCCGCGATCGTGAACGACGACACGCCCGTCACCGTCGACGGCCAGTCCGTGCCGCTCGGGCGGCAATTCGCCGCAGGACTGATGGCCGCCCAGGAGCCTGCGCAGCCCGGAGTCGACACCACGGACGACCCGCCGCCGAGCCTCGACTGGGTGCTCACGAACGACGAGGATGCCGCCGAGGGGCTCGCGGCCGGGAGGTACGTGGCCGTCGTGCGGATCCCCCCGACCTTCTCCGCCGATGCCACCTCGATCTCGGGACCGGGTGCACAGGCGCGGCAGGCGGTTGTGGAGGTGCGGACGACTCCGGCGTCCGCCTGGCTCGACCCCGCGCTGACCGGTGCGGTGACGCAGGCTGCGACTGCGGCCCTCGGCCGGGAGCTCACCGGCCGCTACCTCCAGCAGGTCTATACCGGGTTCAACACGATCGCCGACCAGATCGGCCAGGCGGCCGCGGGGGCGGATCAGGTCGCTGCGGGGGCGGCCTCGGCGGCGACGGGAGCGGCCGATCTGTCGAGCGGGGCGAGCGCGCTGTCGTCAGGGCTCGCTTCGCTGAGCGCGGGAGCGGCGGGCCTGGCCTCGGGGCTGGCGCAGCTCGACGCCTCAGCGCGCCCCCTGCCGGGGGTGGCGGCGGACGTCGCCGCCGGGGCGAACCGGGTCGCCGGTTCGCTGGACGAGGCGCTGCGACAGGCGGATGCCGCGACCCTCGCCTTCGCGGAGGTCGTCGCCGAACTGTGCGGACTCCCCGGACCGGGAACGCTGTGCGATCGCGCCACACAGGCGCTCCGGGAGCTCGAGGCCGCCGACGCGGGGCTGCGCGATCTCACGACCGGCGCGCGCCGCGTCGCCGTCGGCAATGACGCGCTCGCCGCCGCGCTGCCGAGGGTCGTGAGCGGCATCGACAGCGCGGCGACCGGCGCCGGCCAGGTGTCGGCGGGTGCCGCCTCGTCCAGCGCAGGCGGCGGAGAGGTTGCCTCCGGTGCCGCCCAGCTCGCCGCGGGCACCGCACAGGTCGACGCCGGCGCCGCCGAGCTGTCGTCGGGGCTGGACTCCGCGTCGACCCAGCTCCCGACCTACACCGACGACGACATCGACACGCTGTCGACCGTCGTCGCGGAGCCCGTCGTGGTCGACCAGACGACGTCGGCCACCGGCATCCAATCCGTTCCGCTCTTCACGATGATCGCGCTGTGGCTCGGCGCCCTCGTCACGGCCATCGCGGTGCAGTCGGTGCCGACCGCGCGGCTGCTGAGCGGCAGGGGCTCGGTCGCCATCGCCCTGCGCGCCGTCGTGCCGACGGTGGCGATCTGCGCCGCGCAGGGCGTCGTCGTCGGTGCCGCCGTGCTCACGTCGGTGGGCGTGAACCCGCTCGAGTGGATCGCGTTCGTGGCATCGGCGATGCTCTGCGGCGTGGTCTTCGGTCTTGCGAATCAGGGACTGGCGGCCGCGTTCGGCGCCACCGGCCGCATCGTCGCCGCGCTGATCGCGATCGTGGCGCTCGCGGCGGGGCTCGCAGGAACGGTTCCGCCGGTCATCTCGCAGCTCGCAGCGGCGCTGCCGACCGCGGCCGCGACAGCGCTCCTGCGGGCCGCGCTCACCGCCGACGCGGCCGGGGTCATCCCCGCGATCATCGGGCTGGGCCTCACGGCCGTCGCGGGGCTCGGCCTCGTGATCGCCGGGGTCGCCGGCCGGCGGCGGGTCAGCGTGGAGGCGTGACCGCGATCAGGCGTGGACCCAGACCTCGGTGCCGCGTGCGGTCCAGTCGTAGACGAACTTCGCGTCGTCGTTCCACATGTTCACGCAGCCGTGACTCTGCGGAAAGCCCAGGCGGCTTCGGAAGTTCGAAGCGCCGTGGAACGCGATGTCGGGTGCGAACCAGGTGATCCACGGCACGTCCTTCGTGCAGTAGCTGTTCACCGCGGCCGGGTTGTAGCACAGCGCACCCATGTCCTGGACGCGGGTGAAGGCGTTCACGGTGAAGTGCCCGGTGGGCGTCGGCGTGCCGGAGAGCCCCGACGAGATGGTGTACGAGGCGACCACGTTGCCGTTCTCGAAGAGGGTCGCCGTCTGGCTGGAGAGGTCGACCTCGACGGTGCGGGCGAACGTGGAGACGACGGGCGCGACCTCGGTCACGGGCGTCTCGAACACCGCGTTGCCGGTGGCCAGCTGCGTGGCGAAGTCGGAGGCGAAGTTCGAGGTGTCGCCGACCTCGCGCCCCGAGATCCCTGGCGCCTCCTCGCGCAGGACCTTGCCGGCCGAGTTGGTGATGACGGCGCCGTTCTCGGCCGGCCGATTGACCGCGGCGGGAAGACCGTCCACCGCGGCCTGGATCGCGGCCTTGTCGGCGGTGATGTCGTACGCGGCGTTCTCGGGATCGGGTGCGACGGTCAGCCAGCCTGCCAGCGTCGCGCGGTCGATCGGCACCGTGCGCTCTTCGCCGACGTAGAAGCCGGCCGTGTCGAGCATGCCGTTCAGCTGCGCGACGGTCGCGTCGGCGGTCTCGGTCGAGATGTCGGCGGGAACCTCGGACGAGACCGGGTCGAGCTGCACGCGCGTCTCTCCGGCCTCGAAGGCCGCCTGGATGGCGCCCTGGACGGCGGCCACGTCGATCCCCGCACCGGCGACGGCCGGCGTGGAGACATACGACGCGGTGGCCGCGTCGAACGCGAGCGTCGCGTCGGTCGGGTCGGTGTAGAGCTGCGGCGCGACCTCGCGGAGGGCCGCGGTCGCGGCGGCCGGGTCGAGCTCGATCTCGGCATCGGTCGCGGCGAACCACGCGGTGGGGTTCCACATCGGGTGCTGCGCGAACGCGGCGTCGGCGAGTGCCTTCGCGTCGACCGCGGCGCCCAGTTCGGCGCCGGTGACCTCGGCGTCCTCGCCCGCGCCGGTGAGCACCACCGTGGTCTCGGCCAAGCGCTGCTCGATGGCATCGGCCGCCGCGCCAGGCGTCAGCCACCCGACCGGCACGCCGGCGACCGTGGTGCCGGGCGCGATGAGCACGAGCGACGAGACGACGAGCCCGATCACGGCGACGCCGGCGGCTGCGCCGACCCAGATCGCCGTGTGCTTCTTCTTCGGCTTGGGCTCGGCCGGCGCCCACGCGAAGGTGGGGGAGCCGTCGGCCGGAGCGGTCTCGGTCGCCGTGGCGACGGCGCTCGCGGGCTCGGCGGAGAGGTCTGCGGTCGGCGCGAGCGCGGTCGCGACGGCAGGGGCGAGCACGGTCGTCGCGACGGCGACCGTCTCGGCATCGGTGTCGGTGGTGACGGATGACTCGGGCTCGGCCTCCACGGCGGGCTCGGCGTCCTCGTCGGCGGCGGCCTCGTCGACCGGCTCTGCCTCGTCGACCTCTGCCTCCGGCTCGGCCTCGGGCGTCTCTGCGCCGTCGACGATGTCGGCCCCGGCCTCGGCTTCGGGCGCCTCTTCCGCCTCGTCGGCAGCTTCGGCCTCGACTTCGGGCGCCTCTTCCGCCTCGTCGGCTTCGGGCGTCGCGTCCGCCGCGTCCTCGGCTTCCGTCTCCACCTCCGGCTCGGACGGCGATTCCGCGTCCGCGTCGTCGGCGGGGGAGTCCTCCGCATCCGCGGGCGCGACGGAGTCGGCCGTCTCGGCATCCGCCGGGGCCTCAGCATCCGTCTCGTTCACGGCATTCGATTCCGTGGTGTCCGCCGCTGCGGACTGCTCGTCCTCGACGGCCTGCTCGGCCTGGACGGCGTCATCCCCTGACGCCTTCCCTGCCTGCGACTCGGTCGCCAGATTCGTCACGCCACACCCCCGACTGTGATCAACGCTTCCCCCCATGGTAGGCGACGCGCCTGCGTGTCGAGGTCACGGGCTGGTCACGCACGAACCGCCGGTCACAGCAGGAAACCCGCGCGTGCGTCGGTAACGATCCGAACACGGTGCATCACGGTTTTGTAAAGCATCCGACCAAATTGGTCCAGAGACTTGCGAAAAGTTAGTTCGTAAGGTCTACTAACAAACATGCCCAACACGGAAGCGCGGCGCGGCCCTTCCATTATCGACGCGCCGCAGAGCCCCACCACGAATGCCCGTGCATTCGCACCCGGACGCACACTCCGCCAGGGTGCGAAGGTCCTGCCCGAGCACGCACGCGGCCACAACCGCTCGCTCGTGCTCCAGACCCTCTTCCACCAGGGCGCGATGAGCCGCGCCGACCTGTCGCGTGAGACGGGGCTCACCCGGGTCACGATCTCCGACCTCGTCGCTGAGCTCATCGCCGACGGGTTCGTCGCCGAGATGGGGGTGCGCGAGGCCTCGGGGCCCGGCAAGCCCGCGATCCTCGTCGACCTCGATCACGCGGGTCACCGCATCATCGGGCTCGACCTGTCGGGCAGCGACACGTTCATCGGCGCCGTCCTGACCCTCGACGGCGGCATCGTCGCGCGTCGCGAGGTCGCGGTCCCCGCAGCCGACGCTCTCGTCGACACCGTCGTCGAGCTCGCCCGCGCGCTCGTCGCCGAGTCTCACGCGCCCGTGCTCGGCGTGGGCGTCGGCACCCCCGGTGTCGTCGACGATCGGGGAGTCATCCTCACGGCGCCCAACTTCGGCTGGGCCGGCTTCGACCTGGAGGGCGCACTGCGCAACGCTCTGGGGGTTCCGGTCCTGGTCGCCAACGACGCCAACGCCGCCGTCCTCGCCGAGTACACGTTCGGCGGCGCTCCCGACGACGTGCTGCTCGTCAAGGTGGGGCGAGGCGTCGGCTCGGGCCTGCTGCTGGCGGGCCAGCCCATGCGCGGCAGCCGCTTCGCCGCGGGCGAGATCGGCCACGTCACCGTCGGCACCGACGGCGGCCCGCAATGCGCGTGCGGCAAGGTCGGATGCCTCGAAGCCTGGCTCTCGGTTCCGTCGCTGACCTCGCGACTGAACGCGGCGGCCGATCCCGCCGCCCACGAGGGCATCCTCCGCGACGCGGGGGAGCGGCTCGGCATCGCGCTGGCACCCGTGGTCGGCGCGCTCGACGTGTCGGAGATCGTCCTCTCCGGCCCCCCTGAACTCCTCGGCGGCTCCCTTGCGGAGCAGACCGTCGAGACACTCCGCGCGCGCACGCTCGCGCCGTCCGTCGACGAAGGCGTGCGAGTGCGGATGACGGAGCAAGGCCAGGACATCGTCCTGCGCGGCGCGGCCGTCATGGTCCTGTCCGGACAACTCGGGGTGTCCTGACACAGCGCGATTCCCCGGGGGATCCCCCCGGATCCCGAAACAACACGGAGAGCTCCCCGCGGAGCATCCGATCCCCGGATGGGTCACCCGACCCAACCGAAACACCAAGAGAACACCGAAAACGAAGGAAACACCATGAAGAAGACGCTTGGAGCTGTGGCGCTCATCGGCGCCTCGGCACTGGTGCTCGCCGGCTGCGCCGGCGGCAGCGGCAACGGCGGCGGCTCGTCGTCCGAGGAGGGCGCCGAGATCCGTGTGTGGCTGGTCGGCACCGACACCCCGCAGGACGCGCGCGACTACCTGAAGAAGACCTTCGAGGACGAGAACCCCGGGTCGACGCTGGTCATCGAGGAGCAGCAGTGGACCGGCCTCGTCGACAAGCTCACCACGAGCCTGTCGTCGAACGACAGCCCTGACATCGTCGAGATGGGCAACACGCAGGCCCCGGCGTTCACCTCGAGCGGCGCCCTCCTGAGCCTCGCCGACATCGAGGGCGACCTCGGCGGCGACGACCTCCTCCCCGGCTTCGTCCAGGCCGGCAGCTGGGACGGCACCCTGTACGCCGCGCCGTACTACTCGGGCGCCCGCGTCGTCTTCTACAACACGGCGATGTACGAGCAGGCGGGCGTCGCGGTGCCGACCACGCTCGACGAGTACGTCTCGAACGGCGTCACCCTCGCGGGCGCGCTCCCGGGCGTCTCGGGCGTCTACTTCCCGGGCAAGGACTGGTACAACGCGCTGCCCTTCATCTGGGAGAACGGCGGCGAGATCGCCGTGCAGGACGGCGACGAGTGGGACGCGCAGCTGTCGAGCGACGAGTCGCTCGCGGGCCTCGCGCAGGTCCAGGAGCTCATGACCAAGGCCTCGCTCGCCCCGAAGGACGGCGACGAGACCGAAGGCTGGGTGCCCTTCCGCACCGAGCAGTCGGCCACGTACTCGGCTCCGAGCTGGGCCTACTGGTCGATCGTCGCCGACGAGGACAAGCAGCCGACGGCCGTCGCCGACACGACCGGCTACTACGCGCTCCCGGGCATGGAGGGCGGCACCGCCCAGGTGTTCGCGGGCGGCTCGAACGTCGGCATCGCCGCGAAGTCGAAGAACCCCGACCTCGCCAAGAGCGCGCTCGAGATCATGCTGAGCGACGAGTACCAGACGATCCTCGCCGAGGCCGGCCTCGTTCCCGCGCTCGTCTCGCTCGGTGACAAGGTCGCCGCGGCCACGCCGGAGCTCGCGACCGTCATCGCCGCGGCCGCTGCCAACGCCAAGCTCACCCCGGCTTCGCCGAACTGGGCCGACGTCGAGGCGCAGGGCATCATGCAGGACCTGTTCGTCAACATCGCGAACGGCGGCGACATCAAGGATCTCGCCACCGCAGCCGACGAGCAGATCGAATCGATCCTGAACGGCTGACATCACTGAACGGGGTGCCTCGTGCCGCGAGGCACCCCGTTCCATGCCCGCACAGGGCTCGACACAATCTTTTGAGAGGAGGTTCGCCATGACCACCGTCCCCGCAGAGGCCCCGGCGCCCCCGGCGCCGTCGTCAGCGTCACGGCAGGACCCCGAACGTCCGAAGCGGCGCCGCTTCCCGTGGGCGCCCCTCGCGCTCCTGACGCCGGCGCTCATCATGCTCGCGGTCTTCATCGGCTGGCCGCTGGTGCAGCTCGTGATCATGTCGTTCCAGAAGTTCGGCCGGGCGCAGATCTTCGGCGCCCCGCCAGAGTTCATCGGGATCGACAACTACATCGCCGTGCTGACCGACCCCGAGTTCTGGGCGGTCCTCGGCCGCAGCGTCGCACTGTGCGTCGTGAGCGTCGTCGCCACGATGCTCCTCGGCGTCGCGATCGCGGTGATGATGACGAAGCTCGGCGCCGTGATGCGCACCGCGGTCTCCGTCTCGCTCCTGCTCGCGTGGGCGATGCCCGCCCTCACCGCGACGATCGTCTGGGGCTGGATCTTCGACACGCAGTACGGCCTCGTCAACTACGTCCTCACGCAGATCACCGGCCAGAACTGGGTCGGTCACAGCTGGCTCATCGACCCCACGAGCTTCTATGCCGTGGCGGCGATCATCATCACGTGGGGTGCGATCCCGTTCGTCGCGTTCAGCACCTACGCCGCGCTGTCGCAGGTGCCCGACGAGGTGCTCGAGGCGGCTTCGCTGGACGGGGCGGGAGGCTTCGCGCGGTTCCGCCTCATCGTCTTCCCCTACCTGCGCTCGATCCTCCTCGTGCTGCTGGTCCTCCAGATCATCTGGGATCTGCGCGTCTTCGCGCAGATCTATGCACTGCAGTCGATCGGCGGCGTCCGCGCCGAGACGAACACGATCGGCGTCTACATCTACAGCGTGTCCATGGCGTCGGGCGACCTCGGCGCCGGCGGCGCCATCTCCGTGGTCCTCGTCGTGATCCTCCTCGCGATCTCCGGGTACTGGATCCGCACGATGCTGAAGGAAGAGTCATGACCGCCCGTCCTCGCCGCGTCGTCTCGCGCGTGTTCCTGAACGTCGCGGCCCTCGTCGTCATCGTCGCGTCGCTGTTCCCCGTCTACTGGATGGTGAACACCTCGCTGCTCCCGGCGTCGGCCGTGCGATCGACGACCCCGCACTGGTGGCCCGACGAGTTCACGCTCAGCAACTACCAGGAGGCCCTCACCGACGACAGCCTGCTCAACGCGCTGTTCAACTCGGTCGCGGTGACGGGGCTCACTCTCGTGGTCACCCTCGTCTTCGCGTTCCTCGGCGCGGTCGCCGTCTCGCGGTTCCGCTTCCGCTCCCGCACCTCGTTCATCGTCGCGATCCTCGTGATCCAGATGATCCCCGCAGAAGCGATGATCGTCTCGGTCTTCCGCGTGCTCGACGGCTGGTACCTCCTCAACACGATCATCGGTCTGAGCTTCGTCTACATCGCCACGGTGCTGCCGTTCACGATCTGGACGCTGCGCGGCTTCGTCAACGGCGTGCCTGCCGATCTCGAGGAAGCAGCGATGATCGACGGATGCAGCCGCGCGGGCGCCTTCTGGCGCATCACGTTCCCGCTGCTGGCTCCTGGCCTCATCGCGACCGGCGTGTTCGCCTTCATCCAGGCCTGGAACGAGTTCGTCTTCGCCCTCGTCATCATGACGCGGCCCGAGTCGCTCACGCTGCCCATCTGGCTGCGCGCCTTCGTGCAGGCGACGAAGGCGACGGACTGGGCCCTGGTCATGGCCGCGTCGACGATCATGGCGGTTCCGGTGATCGTGTTCTTCCTCTTCGTTCAGCACCGCATGACCAGCGGTCTGGTGGCAGGGGCGGTCAAGGGCTGATGCGCGCGAACGACAACGCCGCCTCCCACGGGGAGGTCGGCCGATGAGGGTCGGACTGGACGTCGGCGGGACGAAGACCGACGCCGTCGCGGTCGACGCCGACGGCGCGATCGCGGGTCGCCTCCGCATCCCCACGGGATGGGGACCGGATGCTGTGGCCCAGACCGTCGTCGACGCCGTGCGTGCGCTCGGCTCCCAGGCCGGCGTCGACCTCTCGGCCGTGCGGTCGGTCGGGGTCGGCATCCCGGGCCAGATCGAGCCGGGCACCGGCCGCGTCGTGCACGCGGTCAACCTCGGCGTCGACGAGCTCGACCTCGCCGCCGCCGTCGGGCCCCAGCTGGGGGTTCCGGTGCAGGTGGAGAACGACGTCAAGGCCGCCGCACTCGGTGCGCATGCGCTGCACACGCGGAGCGGCGCACCGGCGCCGGGCTCGATGGCGTACCTCAATCTCGGCACCGGCATCGCCGCGGGGATCGTCTCGGACGGCGTCCTCTGGCGGGGCGCCCGGGGCACCGCGGGCGAGGTCGGCCACATCTCGGTCGACCCGAACGGACCCCTGTGCCGCTGCGGCCAGCGCGGCTGCATCGAGGCCTTCGCGGGCGGCGGTGCGATCGCGGAGCGCTGGGCCCAGCGCTCCGCACTGCCGGTGCGCGACGTCTTCGACGCCGCCGATGCGGGCGACCCGTCGGCGCGGCAGCTGCGCGCCGGGCTCGCCCGCGGCGTGGCCGCCGCGATCCGGGTGCTGGTGCTGACGGCTGACGTCGATATCGTGGTCCTCGGAGGGGGTGTGACGGCGTTGGGAGATCGACTGATGACGGATGTCGCAGCCGAGCTCGCGGCCAGTGCCGAGGCATCCCCGTTCATGCGCTCGCTGCATCTCGCCGACCGGGTCGAGCTGCTGCCGCCGGGTTCACCGGCCGCCGCACTCGGAGCCGCGCTGGTGGGTGCGGAGGGCGACGCCACACACGACGCACAGGAAGCACTGGTCCATGGCTGAGATCGTCATCGTCGAAGACAAGGCCGCCGCGGGCGCGCTCGTCGCCGACCACATCGCGGAGCTCCTTCGCGCGAATCCCGAGACGGTGCTGGGCCTCGCAACCGGGTCCACGCCGCTGCCCGTCTACGAGGCGCTGCGCTCGCGGCTGGAGGGCGTCGACCTTTCGCGCGTGCGCGGATTCGCGCTCGACGAGTACGTGGGCATCGACCCCGCGCATCCCGAGAGCTACCGCTCGGTGATCACCCGCGAGGTCGTCGAGCCGCTGGGCCTCAACCCCGAGCTCATCCGCACGCCCGACGGCACGCCGGAGGGCATCGAGCATCACGGCGAGGAGTACGACGAGGCCATCCGCGACGCCGGCGGCATCGACCTGCAGATCCTCGGCATCGGCACCGACGGGCACATCGGCTTCAACGAGCCCGGCTCGTCGTTCTCGTCGATCACCCGCGTGAAGACGCTCACCGAGCAGACGCGCCGCGACAACGCACGCTTCTTCGACTCGGTCGACGACGTGCCCATGCACTGCATCACGCAGGGCCTCGGCACCATCCTGCGCGCGCGCCACCTCGTGCTGCTCGCGTTCGGCGAGGGCAAGGCGGCCGCGGTCGCCGGCGCCGTCGAAGGCCCGCTGTCGGCGTCCCTCCCGGGCTCGGCGATCCAGCTCCACCCGCACGCGACGATCGTGGTCGACGAGGCCGCCGCCTCGCAGCTGACCCGCTCCGACTACTACCGCTACGCCTACGACAACAAGCCCGACTGGCAGGGCATCTGACCCCTACGCTGAGGGCATGATCGATGACGCCGACGTCGTGACGCCGGCTGCGACGCCCGCCTCGTAGCCCGCGGCTCAGCGCGCGAAGACCTTGCCGGGGTTGAGGATGCCCTGAGGGTCGAAGACGCGGGTGATCTGACGCTGCAGCTCCCACTGGTCTTCGCCGAGCTCGTCGGCGAGCCAGCGGCGCTTGAGCACCCCCACGCCGTGTTCGCCGGTCAGCGTGCCGCCGAGGCGCAGGGCCGCGCGGAAGAGGTCGTCGGCGGCCGCCCAGATGTGGTCCGGCGCCTCGACGACGCCGAACTCGTCGGGCTCGGCCTCGAAGATGAAGTTGGGATGCAGATTGCCGTCGCCGGCGTGGGCGACCGTCGGGATCACGACCCCGTGCTCGCGCTCGACGCGGGCGATCTCGTCGAACATCGCGGGCAGGGCGCTGCGGGGCACCGAGACGTCCTCGATGAGGGCGGTGCCGAGCGACTCCATGGCGGGGTGCATCGACCGGCGGATCGCCAGCAGCCGCTCTCCCTCTTCACGGTCGTGCGAGACGACGACCGTGCCTCCGGCGCGACGCAGCACGTCGGCGATGGCGTCGGCCTCGGCGATCGCGGCGGGGCCGTCGGTCTGGATGGTCAGCTGCGCCGCGCCCGGAGTCGGTGCCTCGAGCGCCAGGAGCGCGTGCACGGCGGCGAGGGACGCAGCATCCATCAGCTCCATGATCGCGGGCTGCGCGCCCGAGGCGGTGACGGCGGAGGATGCCTCGGCCGCCGCCCGCACGTCGGGGAACGTCGCGGCGATCGTGCAGACCTCGCCGGGCACCAGTCGGCGCAGCTTCAGGGTCGCGCCGACGACGACGCCCAGCGTCCCCTCGGATCCGATGACCAGCGACGTCAGGTCGAGACCCGTGACGCCCTTGACGGTGCGGTGGCCGAGGTGGAGGAGCCGACCGTCCGCGAGGACGAGGTCGACGCCGAGCACCGCGTCGCGCACGACGCCGTACTTCGCGCACAGCAGTCCGCCCGCGCCGGTGGCGATGTTCCCGCCGACCGTCGAGATCGCCCGGCTCGCGGGATCGGGCGCCCACCAGAGGCCGTACGGGGCGAGCGCGGCGTTGAGGTCGGCGTTGAGGATGCCCGGCTCGACGACCGCGAGGAGGTCGTCGGGGCGCACCTCGAGGATGCGGTCCAGGCCGCGCACCGACAGCGAGATCTCCCCGTCTCCGGCATTGGCGCCGCCGGCGAGCCCGGTGCCCGCGCCGCGGGTGACCACGGGCGTGCCGGTGCTTCCGGCGATGCGGAGCGTCTGCTGCACATCGTCGACGCTGCGGGCGTGCACGACGGCGAGGGGGAGACCGGATGCCGCGTGCCCAGACTTGTCTGCGCGCGCGGCGGCGAGCGAGGCCGGGGAGGTGTCGACGCGATCGCCGAGTGCCGCGCGCAGCCGGTCGAGCGCGTCGGCGCCCGGGATCACGACAGGTGCCGCCGGCCGGCGATGAGGCCGGCGGTCACGGCGACCACGCCGAACGCGAGGCCGATCCACGCGTTGCCCATCGACCACCAGGCGGCGGTCGCGGACACGTAGACGAGGAGCTCGACGACGGCGCGGACGAAGGGGTGCACCGCGAACACGGCACGCGGCGACACGAAGAACGCCCAGAGGAGGATCGCGATCGCGGGAGCCCCGACGCCGGCGACGATGTTCCACGGGAACGGCCACATCGTGAAGCCCCACAGCGCGAGGGTGCCGAATGCGAAGATCTCGCACACGAACGCGACCACGTCGATCGCCGAGAGGGGCGCGCGCGTTCCGGGTGCCGGTTCGGCAGGGCGCGCGGGAGTGACGTTCGGCGTGTCGGACATGGCTTCCAGTCTACGGCGGCGTGCCGCGCGCGTCCGCCGGGCTCCGGTGCTCCGGGCCGGCGCTGAGCGCCTCTGACGAGGCAGGACGCGGCGGGTCAGTTGCCGCCGTCGGCAGGCACCGTCTCCAGGGGCAGGGTGTCGGCCGCCTCCGGAGCGTCCGCGGGCACATCGGCGGCGGTGGCGGACGCCATGCGGTCGACGACGCCGCGGCCGAGGCCGTTCGGAAGGCTCACGTTGCGCTTGGTCGTGCCGCTGCCGGCGCCCGTGTTGCCGCCGTTGCCGTTGCCGGTGCCGTTGGTGGGAGTGCCGTTCCCGGTCGAGCCGCCGTTCCCGGTGGCGCCGCCGTTGCCGCTGCCCGTGCCGTTCGTCGGCGTGCCGTTGCCCGAGTTGCCGGTGTTCCCGTTGCCGTTCCCGTTGTTACCCGAATCCCCGGCGCTGTTGCCGTTGCCGTTGCCGTTGCCGTTGCCGTTGCCGTTGCCGTTGCCGTTCCCGTTCCCGTTCCCGTTCCCGTTGCCGTTCCCGTTGCCGTTGCCGTTGCCGTTGCCGTTCCCGTTGTTGCTGGTGTTCCCGTTGCCGTTGTTGCTCGTCGGGTTGCCGTTGTTCCCCTGTGCGTCCTCGTCGCCCTTCGCGGAGCCGTTGCCGGTCTGGCCCGTGGCTTTGCCGCCACCTGACGACGCGGCGCCGCCGCCCTGTGCGTCGCCGCCACCGTCGCCAGAGGCATCGGACACGATGGGCACGTCGGCCGGGCCGGGACCCGGCTCGGCGGGAAGCTGGAGCGCGGTGTCGCCGGTCTCCTCCGGCAGGAGCGCCGGGGCGTTCACGTTCTCGGCCGAGACCTCGTTCGTCGGCGTGGGCGTCGGCGCCGGTTCGGGGCCGGCGGTGGCCGGCAGCATCACGGCCGCGGCGACCACGCCGCTGACGACGACGAGGCCGGCGGCGGCGAGTCCGGAGGCCGCACCGATGCCGGCGACCGCCGACGTGCCGAAGACCGCCCCCGTCGAAGCGACGGCGGTCGCCGCCCCTGCTGCGCCGACCGCCCCCGCCGATCCCACGCCGGCCGACGTCGCCGCACCGGCACCCGCACTCGCGGTCGCACCCGCACCGACGACTCCGCCCGGCGCGATGGTCACCGTGGTGTGAACGACGCTCGACGGCATCGAAGCCAGAGCCACCAGCGAGGTGCCGCCGCCCTGGACTGTCGCGAGATACCCGGCCGTGCCCACCGCGCCGAGCGCGATGGGCAGGAGCACGAGAGCCAGCCGGCTCGAGACCTCCTTGGCCTCGCTCGCGACGATCGAGCAGCGCACGCAGCGGCCGAGATGCTGCTCGAGCTTCGCGTGGTCGCGGCGGCCGAGGTTGAGGCGCGAGTACGCCCCGAGGCGCTCGATGGTCCACTGGCAGTCCGAGCCGTCGGCCACGGACCGCAGGTGCGCCTGGATCCAGGCCTCGCGCAGTCCTTCCCGCGCACGGAACGTCAGCTGGGCGACCGCCGTCGGCTTCATGCCCAACAGCGGCGCGATCTCGGCGGGCTTCATGCGCTCGATCTCGGAGTACCAGAGCACCTCCTGCCACCGCGTCGGCAGGCTGCGGAAGGCTTGATGTGTGAGGCCCCGGTCGAGCGCGGCCTCGCTCTCGTGCTCGGCGCCGGAGGGGTCCTCGACGCCGTCGAGCTCCTCGTACGCGGTCTCGCGGCGCGCGCGCCCCCACGCCGCGGCGGTGTTGCGGATGCTGGTGAAGAGGTACGCGCGGAACGATCCGGTCGGCCCGCCGCCGTGGACGATCGAGTGGTAGATGCGGGTGTACGCCTCCTGCACGAGGTCGTCGGCATCGAGGCTCGAGGTCATGTTGCGCGCGACGGTGACGCCTGCGCGATAGTGCCGCCGCCAGAGCTCCGCGAACGCGTCGGTGTCGCCCGATCGCGTCCGCAGGACGAGATCGGCGTCGGCGTCGGCGACGACCTCCGTCTCGTGCTCCTGCACTTCCTCGTGGTCCATGGATCCCCCAGTTCCGCGGCGCACATCGACGACATCGATCCCGGGTGCGGACCGCGGCTCGTTCCATTGTCGTCGCCGCCTCCGGTTTTGACCAGGGCTGCGACTCGAGTGCGGAGCATCCGTTTCGGTGAATATCCAGAACTCGCGTAATAGATCGGCGGTCGCGCCGTCTCTTTCGTCAGAGTGGCAGGCCGCCTTGTGTGGGGCACGACGGCGGCCGCCCCCGCGGGACTCCCGCGGACAAGGCGGGGCTCGGAGGGATCTCGGGGGAGGGACCTTCGGCCCCGCCTTTCACGTGCGCGCGAGCGTGCTCAGGCGGCGTGCCCGGCGACCCAGACGCGGCGCACCGCGAGAGAGTCGTCCAGCAGCACCGCGTCGGCGGGCGCGCCGACGTCGAGGGTGCCGAGATCGCCGCGGTGGATCGCGTGAGCGGGCTGGCGGCTCAGGGCGTGCGAGGCGACCTCGAGGGGCACGCCCGCGGCCACGACGTGGCGCAGGGCGGCGTCCTGCGTGAGCGTCGAGCCGGCGATCGCGCCGCCCTCTTCGAGCCTCGCGACGCCGTCGGTCACGCGCACCGCAAGGCCGCCCAGCTCGTACCGGCCGTCCTGCGAGCCCGCCGCAGCCATCGCGTCGGTGATGAGCGCGATCCGGTTGCCCGCCACGGCGAACAGCGTCGCGATGAGCTCGAGGTCGACGTGCACGCCGTCGGCGATGATCTCGAGCGTGACGCGCTCGTCGCGCAGGCCCGCGACGACCGGACCGGGGGCGCGGTGATGGATGCCGGGCATCGCGTTGAACGCGTGGGTGAGCAGCGTCGCGCCGGCGTCGAAGGCACGCCGCGTCGTGTCGGCGTCGGCGTTCGTGTGGCCCACCGCGACCGCGACTCCGGCATCGACGAAGCGCCGGATCGCGTCGAAGGCGCCGGGGCGCTCGGGGGCGAGCGTGACCTGGCGAATCGTGCCGCGTCCCGCCTCGAGCAGGCGGTCGACGGATGCCGCGTCCGGCGCCCGCAGCAGCGACTCGGTGTGCGCGCCCTTGTGACCGGGGTCGAGGAACGGACCCTCGAGGTGCGAGCCGAGGACGGTCGGATCGGCGTCGCAGAGGTCGGCGACCATCGCCACGCGCGCGGCGAGGTCGTCGATCGGCGCGGTGATGAGCGAGAGCACCGCGCGCGTCGTGCCGTGGGCGCGGTGCACGGCACGCGCGGTCGCCACGGCCTCCGGGCCGTCGTCGAAGCTCGCGCCGGCGCCGCCGTGCCCGTGGATGTCGATGAAGCCGGGGACGAGGCATCCGTCGCCGCCGTCCACGACCTCGTCGGCGGCAGGGAGGTCGCCGCCGACGCCGGCCGACGAGACGCGCCCGCCCTCGAACAGCGCCCATCCGTCGGTGCGGTCGCTGTCGACGGATACGGAGCCCAGCAGGCGGACGGAGTGGACGAGGGTGCTCATGCGGTGCTCCGGATCACTCGGCGGAGGTCACTCGGTGACCCAGGGGATCTCTTCGGACGGGTGGAAGCCGATGCCCATGCTGGTCCACAGCGGGCCGAGGGCGCCGACCCGCTCGCGGAACGACGCCCAGGTGCGCAGGTCGCTCGCTCCGGTCGCCGGCGACCAGGCGGCCTCGGCGGCGGCGGCGGCGCGGGGGAACGCCATCGTGTCGATGTCGGCGGCCGTGCGGATCGTCTCGGTCCACAGCGGCGCCTCGACGCCGAGGATGCCGGAGTCGTCGACTCCGGGGACCACGTCCGACGGCTCCCACGAGTACGCGCGCTCGACGCTCGTCGGCCCGTTCGCCCAGGTGAGGCCCAACTCGGGTCCGCTCGGGTACTTCATGTCGAGGTAGATCGCGTCGGCGGGGGAGAGGATCAGCTGCGCGCCGTTGTCGACGAACGCGGTCGCCTTCTCGGCGGCGCCCTCCTGCGGCGTGAGGAACCCCCAGTACTGGCCGACCGTGGTGTCGGCGATGCCGGCCGCGGCGCCGGCCTCGTGCCACGCCACGGGCGTCTTGCCGAGGTCGGCGATGATCTCGCTCGCGCGCGCGACGAACTCCGCGAAGTCCTCGTCGGTCGTCGAGAGCGACTCGTCGCCGCCGAAGTGCAGGTACGGCCCCGGTGTCATCGCGGCGAGCTCGCCGAACACATCGGCCACGAAGTCGTAGGTCGCCTCGTCGTGGATCTTCAGCGAAGAGAACCCGACGGCCATGCCGTCGTACGGCGCGCCGACGCGCGGCTCCTCGCCGCCGTAGTCGCGGATGATCTCGCGCATGTGGTCGCTGATGCTCGGGTCTTCGGCGAGTTCGGGGTAGGCGAGTCCGACCGCATGCGTGTGGCCCGGCATGTCGATCTCGGGGACCACGATCATGTGACGGGAGGCCGCGTACTCGACGATCCCGCGGTAGTCGTCCTTCGTGTAGAAGCCGCCCGGGTCGCCGCCGACGGAAGTGCCCGACGCCTTCTCGGTGAGCTCGGGGCGCGAGTCCAGCTGGATGCGCCAGCCCTGGTCGTCGGTGAGGTGCAGGTGCAGCGCGTTGAACTTGAGCGACGCCGCGTGGTCGATGTACGCCTTGACCGTCTCGACGGGATGGAAGTGGCGGGCGACATCGAGCATGACTCCGCGATACGCGAAGCGCGGGGCGTCCTCGATGGTGACGGCGGGCACGGTCCATTCGTCGCCGTCGCGGGCGAGGAGCTGGCCCAGCGTCTGCACGCCGTAGAAGAGGCCGGCCGCGCCGGCGCCGGTGACGGAGACGGATGCCTCGTCCACCGCGATCCGGTACGACTCGGGTGCGTCCGAACCCGCGTCGATCCGCAGCTCGATGCCCGCGCCGTCGCCGCTCGCGAGGGTCAGTCCCGTGCGGGCCTCGACGATCGCGGACAGGGCGGCGGCAGCATCCGCTTCTCCGGTCACCACCGTGGCGGAGGTGAGCCGGAAGGGCTCGCCGGGGCCGGCCTCGATCGAGACGGGGGCGGGGACGACGGCGGGAAGCGACACGGTGTCTCCATTCTGTGCGACCGGGGTGCATCCGGCCAGCAGCGCAGCGGCGAGGACGGCCGCCGCGACGGCCCGTCCTCGTCGACGATTCATGTAAAGAGTCCTAACAAAAGGGATTCGACTCAGCCTAGCGCCTCCTGTTCCGTTATGCTCGGTGTGTCGCGACTGGCGTTGAGGTGGGACACCACCGGGGAGCGACCGACTACGGCATTCGACCGCACGCCTGGGCCGATGTGAATCCCGGCACCCCGTGCCGCGCACCCCGAAAGCCGCAGTCAAGGAGATCGCATGACCGATCAGTTCTTCAACGCCCCTCTCGCCGAGGTCGATCCCGAGATCGCCCAGGTGCTCGACCGCGAGCTCGACCGCCAGCGCGGTTACCTCGAGATGATCGCCTCCGAGAACTTCGTTCCGGTCTCTGTGCTGCAGTCGCAGGGCTCGGTGCTGACCAACAAGTACGCCGAGGGCTACCCGGGTCGCCGCTACTACGGCGGCTGCGAAGAGGTGGACGTCGCCGAGGAGCTCGCGATCCACCGCGCCAAGGCGCTGTTCGGCGCCGAGTTCGCGAACGTGCAGCCCCACTCGGGCGCCACCGCGAACGCCGCCGTGCTGCACGCCATCGCCCGCCCCGGCGACACGCTGCTCGGCCTGTCGCTCGACCAGGGCGGCCACCTCACGCACGGCATGAAGATCAACTTCTCGGGCCGGCTCTACAACATCGTCGCGTACGGCGTCGACCCCGAGACCTCGACCATCGACATGGACGAGGTGCGCCGCCTCGCCATCGAGCACCAGCCCAAGGTCATCATCGCCGGCTGGTCGGCCTACCCGCGTCAGCTCGACTTCGCCGCCTTCCGCGCGATCGCCGATGAGGTGGGCGCCCTGCTGTGGGTCGACATGGCGCACTTCGCGGGTCTCGTCGCGGCGGGCCTGCACCCGAACCCGGTGCCGCACGCCCACGTCGTGTCGTCCACGGTGCACAAGACCATCGGCGGCCCCCGCTCGGGCTTCATCCTCACCAACGACGCCGACCTCGCGAAGAAGATCAACACGGCTGTCTTCCCGGGCCAGCAGGGCGGCCCGCTCATGCACGTGATCGCGGCGAAGGCCACGGCGTTCAAGCTCGCGGCCACCCCCGAGTTCAAGGAGCGCCAGGAGCGCGTGCTGCGCGGCGCCCACATCATCGCCGAGCGCCTGTCGCAGCAGGACGTGAAGGATGCCGGCATTGCGGTCCGCTCGGGCGGCACCGACGTGCATCTCGTGCTCGTCGACCTCCGGAACGCTCAGATCGACGGCAAGCAGGCGGAGGATCTCCTGCACGAGATCCACATCACGGTCAACCGCAACGCGGTCCCCAACGACCCGCGCCCGCCGATGGTCACGTCGGGTCTGCGCATCGGCACGCCGGCGCTCGCCACCCGCGGCTTCGGCGACGCCGAGTTCACCGAGGTCGCCGACGTCATCGCGCTCGCGCTGCAGCCCGGCGCCGACGTCGAGGAGCTGCGCCTGCGCGTCGCGGCACTGACGGCCGCCTTCCCGCTGTACCCCGACTTCCGCCACTGAGTGGAAGTGCCGCCGCGGCGCGGCGGCACCGTCTGGTACCACTGTCGACACGGATGCCGCGGCCCGACGCCGGGCCGCGGCATCCGTCCCGCCCGCCCCGGCGCGAGGGCGCACGACCCACGAGGAGACCCAGGATGACCGCACAGAAGCTCGACGGGCGCGCGGCCGCGGCCCAGATCAAGGACGAGCTACGCGAGCGCGTGGCGGCACTCAAGGACCGCGGCGTCACGCCCGGCATCGCGACGGTGCTCGTCGGCGCCGACCCGGCCTCGCAGCTCTACGTCGGGATGAAGCACCGCGAGTCCGAGGCCATCGGCATGAACTCGATCCAGCGCGAGCTGCCGGCTGACGCCACCCAGGCCGAGGTCGAGGCGCTCATCGACGACCTGAACGCCGACCCGGAATGCCACGGCTACATCGTGCAGCTGCCGCTGCCGAAGCACCTCGACACCGACGCGATCCTCGAGCGCATCGACCCCGCGAAGGACGCCGACGGCCTGCACCCGACCAACCTCGGACGCCTCGTGCTCAATGTCAACTCCCCGATCACCACGCCGCTGCCGTGCACGCCGCGCGGCGTCATCGAGCTGCTGCTGCGCAACGACTACGACCTCAAGGGCAAGGACGTGGTCGTCGTCGGCCGCGGCGTGACCATCGGCCGCTCCATCGGCCTGCTGCTCACGCGCCGCGAGATCAACGCCACCGTGACCCTCACGCACACCGGCACCGCCGACCTGTCGCACCACCTCCGCCAGGCCGACGTGATCGTGGCCGCGGCGGGCGTGAAGCACATCGTCCGCGCCGAGGACGTCAAGCCCGGCGCCGCCGTGCTCGACGTGGGCGTCACCCGCGAGGACGACCCCGAGACCGGGAAGTCCCGCGTCTACGGCGATGTCGCCCCGGACGTCGCCGAGGTCGCCGGCTACCTCTCGCCCAACCCCGGCGGGGTCGGCCCGATGACCGTGGCGCTGCTCATGACGAACGTCGTCGAGGCGGCGGAGCGCTCGCTCGCCTGACGTCAGGCCGCGACGAGCTCGGACCGCTCGCGCGGACGCACGGACTCGGCATCCGTCGCCCCGAAGGACGACATCCCGCGGACCCAGCGCTCGCGGTCGGCCTCGGTGCTGTGCCGCACCTGCGCCAGCCGCGTGACGCCACGGACCTTGATGCCGCAGTACTCCAGCGTGGCGTTGCGCAGCGAGCGGATCGGGGCGTTGCGGTAGACCCATGCGTTCCAGAGCGTGGGGGAGTCCATCGTCATCACGATGCGCGCGCTGCGCCCGGTGAGCAGCTTGTCCCACAGCCGTCCGGTCGGGCGGTAGCGGTAGGCGAAGCCGCGCACGAACACGCGGTCGATCCACGTCTTGAGGGCGCCCGGAAGCGACCCCCACCACTGCGGGAAGAAGAACACCAGGTGGTCGGCCCAATCGACGTCGGCGACGTAGGCGGCGACCTCGGGGGTGAGCGGCACGTCGGCATCGGTGCGCGGCAGGCGCACGTCGTCGCGGACGGACGGATGCTGCGGCACCGTGTCGTTCGCGAGATCCACGACGCGCACTTCGGCGCCGCCGGCACGCGCGGCGTCGGCGTACGACCGGGCGAGGGAGTGGTTGAGACTGGCGGCGAAAGGCGTGCCGACGATCACGAGGATGCGGGGAGCGTTCATGCGAGGGTCTCCTGAGGGTGGTGGACGGCACCCGGGCCGGGCGCCGGCTGTTGCTGGATGAAAGCGGTGAGGACGACGAGCTGGGCGTTCATGCGCGGGGCGTCGATGGGGTCGGCGGCGAGCGAGGGGTGCGTGAGCATCGCGGCGAACTCGCGCTCGAGCACCTCGCCGGCATCGCGCACGAGGGCGGTGCCCTTGTCGGTGAGCGAGAGCAGGATGCTGCGGCCTGCGCCGGGCTGGGATGCCGCGGTGATCCACCCGTCCTCGACGAGCGCGGGCACCCGCTTGCTCACAGCGGCCTTGGTGACGCCGAGGCAGCGGGCGAGCGTCGTCATGTCGACAGGCTCGTGGTCGTAGAGCACAGCCAGGAACTGGAAGTGGTTGAACGTCACACCCCACCCCGCCTGCAGGGCGGAGTCGGCGAACGCGTCGAGCTCGGCGATGAGCTCATGGAGAGTGAAGGTGAGGCGTTCGGACATACCAGTGAGTAAACCAGTTGACTCACCTTAAGTCAACAGGTTGACTCACTGCGTCGTCGTTCACATCGTGTGCTCTCGCCGAGTCGACACGATGTGCACGCGCACGACGTGTGATCTCGGTGAGAGCACATGAAATGAACAGCCCGGGCGATCCGATGTCAGGCGGTGAAGCGCGCGAGGAACTCCCGGGTGCGTGGTTCGCGGGGAGCCGCCAGCACCTCGGAAGGAGGCCCCTGCTCGACGATCGTGCCCGCGTCGAGGAACACCACGCGGTGGGCGACATCCCGCGCGAACGCCATCTCGTGCGTCGCCATGAGGATCGTCGCGCCGTCGGCGGCGAGCTGCCGCACGAGCTCGAGCACCTCGCCCACGAGCTCCGGGTCGAGCGCGGACGTGATCTCGTCGAGGAACAGCACTTCGGGGTCGGTCGCGATGGCCCGCACGATCGCGGCACGCTGCTGCTGGCCGCCCGAGAGGCGGTCGGGGTGCTCGCGCGCGAGGTCGGCGAGCCCGATGCGGCCGAGCAGTTCGAGCGCGCGAGCCTCCGCCTCACGTCGCGGAGTGCGGTGCACGACGCGCGAGGCCAGCGTGACGTTCTCGAGCACCGTGAGATGCGGGAACAGGTTGTAGCTCTGGAACACCGCGCCGAAGCGGGCGCGTACGCGGTTCGCGTCGATGCGCGGATCGGAGATGTCCTCGTCGTCGAGGAAGATCTGCCCGTCATCGATGGGCTCGAGGAGGTTCAGGCACCGCAGCAGCGTCGACTTGCCCGACCCGCTCGCGCCGATGAGCGCGACCACTTCGTGGGTCGCCAGCTCCAGGTCGACGCCGCGGAGCACCTCGCGCTCGCCGAATGACTTGTGGATGCCCGTCGCCCGCAGCAGAGCGGTCACAGGATCGCCCCCGCCTGCTCGCGCTCGCGCAGTCGCGCGGTGTACCAGTCGGTGAGCCGGATGGTGGGGATCGCGAGCAGGATGAACAGTACGCCGGCCACGACGTACGGCGTGAAGTTGTAGGTGAGCGAGGCGACGGATCTCGCCGCGGCGATGGCGTCGACCGCGCCCAGGATGGAGATCAGCCCGACGTCCTTCTGCATCGAGATGAAGTCGTTCATGAGGGGCGGCGTGATCTTGCGGAAGGCCTGGGGCAGCACGACGCGGCGCAGCGACTGCACGTAGCCGAGGCCGAGCGCCCGAGCAGCGAGGCGCTGCGACGGGTGGACGGCCTCGATGCCGGCCCGGATCACCTCGGCGACGTACGCGGAGTATGTGAGCGTCACCGCGATCACCCCGAGCAGCACCACTGGCATGCGCGTGTTCGTGATGGTCGGCAGACCGAAGCCGATGAGGTAGAGCACGATGATGAACGGCAGGCCGCGGAAGAGGTCGGTGTACCCCGCCGCGAGCACGCGCGCCGGGAAGAACACCGGCCCGCGGAGGGTGCGCAGCACGGCGATCACGAGCGCGACGATCGCGACGGTCACGACCGAATAGGCGAGCACCTGAAGGTTGATCAGGAAGCCGTCCCACACCTTCGGCAGCGCCTCGATCGCGACGTCCAGGTTGAAGAACGACTGCTGGACCTTCGACCAGCCCTCGGTGTTGATGACCGTCGCCCAGACGATCGCCGCGAACGCGAGCGACGACGCGATCGCGATGAGCACCGACCGCCGCGAGCGGCGGTGCCGGTAGGCGCGACGGTCGAGCTCGAGCGCGCTGGGCTGGTGCGGGGTCACCGAACGAACGTAGCGGACGCGGTCACTTCAGCTGCGTGACGCCTTCGCTGAGCACGGCGAGCCACTTCTCCTCGAGGGCGTCGAGCGTTCCGTTCTCGCGCAGCGTGTCGACGGCCGCGGTGACGTCCGCGGTCAGCGGGGAGTCCTTCGCCAGCAGCAGGCCCCACTGGTCGGGCACCCCCGCAGCCGGGAGTTCGCCGACCGTGAAGGAGTCGTCGATGTAGAAGTTCACCGCGGTGTAGGCGGTCGGGGTGTCGAGCACGAGGGCATCGATCTGACCGGCCTTGAGCGCGGCGACCGCGTCTTCGTTGGAGCTGTAGAGCTGCGGCGTGGCGGAGGGAGCGATCGCCTCTTCGATCGTCGTCGCGCTCGTGGATCCCGACATCGCGCCGAGCACCAGATCCTTGAGGCCCGCGATGTCGGTCACGCCCTCGGCGGCACCGCCCTTCAGCGCGACCACCGACTGGCTGGCCTCGTAGTAGGGCGACGAGAAGTCGACGGCCTGCTTGCGTTCGTCGGTGATCGTGTACTGCTGGATGTTGAAGTCGAAGCTCTTCGGTCCGGGCGCGATCGCCGACTCGAAGCTGGTCCGCACCCATTCGACGTCCTCGGCGGCGAAGCCCAGCTCCTCGGCGACGGCGTACGCGACCGCTGCCTCGAACCCTTCACCGGACGCCGGGTCGTCGTCGATCACGTACGGCTCGTACGCCGTCTCGCCCGTCGCGATGGTGAGCTTGCCGGGGGTGAGGTAGCCCGCGTCGGCGGCGGCCGACTCGCTGCTCGACGGAGCGGAACCCGAGGCGCAGCCCGTCAGGGCGAGGGCCGCGACGGCGATGCCGGCGGCGGCGATGCGGACGAGACGGATGCTGCGCGACATGGGTGCCTCCAGAAGTCGGGTGTCCACGCGTGCGTGCTGTCGCTGCGCGGATCCCTCCATCTTGGCGAGGGGCCGGGCGGAACGGTCCGCGCGGGTCGGTTTGTTACACGTCCGATGCCGAGGAGCCGGGGCCCGCAGCATCCGTTCCACAACATCCTCGCGCTGCCGGAGACCGGCATCCGTCGTCACGACGCGGACGCGAGCCGGGCCTCGGCCGCCGCCAGGGCCCGCCGCGCACCGTCGGTCGGCGCGATCGCAACGAGCCCGCGGTAGAGCTTCACGAGCGCCTCGACATCGAGGGAGCCGGTGCGGGCGCGGTCGCAGTGCACGGCCTGGATGGCGGCCTCGAGCTGGAATCGCCCCAGGGGTCGTCCGAGCGACGAGGCACGGCGCAGCAGGGCGGCGCCCTCAGCGATGAGCGCGCGATCCCACTCGGCCGGGTCCTGCTCGTCGAGCGGCGGCCACGGCACGTCGGTGCGGGCGGGTGCGCGCGATTGCGCGTAGGTGAGCAGCGCGGCGAGGCCCCACGCCTCCGGCTCGTCGTCGAGGAGGGTCGCGGTGAGCACCGCGAGCCAGCGCGCCTCGTCGGCGAGCGACTCGCGCGGCTCCTCGCCCTGGTCGAGCCAGCCGATGGCGTACGCGCCGTAGATCGCCTCGAGCACAGCCGGCAGCCGGGACGGCATGTCGGCGCGGGTGGGGACGCGGAACGGGATGCCGGCGTCCCGGATCCGCCGCTTCGCGCGCACGAGCCGCTGGGCCATCGCGGAGGGCTCGACCGCGAACGCGCGGGCGATCTCGGCTGCGTCGAATCCGAGCACCGTCTGCAGCATGAGCGGCGTGCGGACGGCAGGGTCGATGGCCGGATGCGCGCACGCGAACAGCAGTTCGAGTCGACGGTCGGGGATCGCCTCGGCGCGCTCGAGAGCGCTGAGCGCGTCGACCTCGCGCTCGTCGGCGCGCACCGCGGCGATCCCTTCGTCGAGCGGAACGCCGGTGCGGTGCGCCGCTGACGCGAGGGCGTCGCGCAGTCGGTTGCGGGCCACGGTGACCAGCCACCCTTCGGGATTGGCGGGGACGCCGGCATCCGGCCACGTGCGCAGCGCGCGCTCGAACGCGTCGGCGAGGGCGTCCTCCGCGAGCGCGACGTCGCGCGTGGATGCGGCGACCACGGCCAGGATGCGGCCGTACGACTCCCGCGCGGTGCGTGCCGCGACCGCGCGGGAGTCGGAAGCCGACGGCATCAGCTCGCGAACGGGGTCCAGGCGCCGTTCTCGAAGAAGGTCGCACTGGGCCGCACCTCGACGGTGCCCCAGCTGATCGACGGCGCCTTGCCGGCCCAGCCGATCGCGGCGTCGAGGTCGGCGACCTCGACCACGAACGTGCCGCCGAGCTGTTCCTTGGTGTCGGCGAACGGACCGTCCTGCACGCGCAGCGTGCCGTCGGGCGCGGTCACCGTCGTCGTGACGGCAGAAGGCTGGAGCACCTCGGCCGACACCAGCACGCCGGCGGCGTCGAGCGCCTTCGCGTACTCGTCGAACTCGCGCATGCCCTCGGCCCAGGCGTCGTCGCCCATGTCGTCAGGGGTCATCTCGGGGTAGTGGAGGAGGAGTGCGTACCGCATGGCGTCGTCCTTTCTTTCAGGGGTATCGACACCCTGATGACGATCGGCGCCCGCCCCGATCGACAGGTCGGGGGGAATCAGCCCTTGCCGAGTTCGTCGAGCATGCGTCGCTGCTCGTCGGTGAGCCCGTCGTTCAGCTCCCTGCTGGCGGCGGATGCCTCGGGGCTCGGGATCGGCGGGGCGGCAGCATCCGTCGATCCGGGCTTCGAACCGGTCGCCTTGTCGTAGAGCGTGCCGGCGTGAGTCTCGACCTTGTCGTCGATGGCGCCGTAGATCGCCCAGCCGATGAGGAGGATCACCGGCGGGATGACCCAGCCCCAGAACGCACCGAAGATGCCGCCGCCGATGGAGACCCCCGTGAAGACGACGGTGACGATCCAGACGAGGAACGCGACGGCGAAGGCGAGCAGGAACTCGACGAGCTTCTCGCCCGCCTTGGTGCGCTGGTTCGCGGACTTCGCCGCCATCGAGCGGAACCACTTCTCGACCAGCGGCTTGATCCAGATGACGAGCGCGGTCAGCACGATGCCCGCCCAGAGCGCGGCCCAGCCGACGCGCGCGGGCGTGAGCCAGCCCACGATCAGCAGGACGACGATGTTGAACACCAGCAGCGACGCGAACCGCACGACCCACTTCTTCATGGATTCACTGTGCCACGTCCGGCAGCGGCAGGGGAACGGTCCCCACGCCCCCACCCGCCGCTGGCGCGTCGGGCGGAGCCTTCGGGCGCGTGGGCCCAGCCGCGTCGGCCGCGTGGACCCTCAGTACGAGGCGCGCTCGCCGGAGGCGTCGGTCGGGATGAAGCGTGCGGCGAGGGCCTCGGAGCCGCGGGCGAGGAGGGCGACGTCGGCGCCGACGAGCACGAATGACGCGCCGGCCCGAAGGTACGCGTCGGCGGTGGCCGGGTCGAAGGCGTTGACGCCGACGGGCTTTCCGGCCGCGCGGACGGCGTCGAAGGTGCGCCTGACGGCGGCGACCACGTCGGGGTGGGTCTGCTGACCGAGCACGCCCATCGAGGCGGCGAGGTCACTGGGACCCACGAAGACGCCGTCGACGCCGTCGACGGCGGCGATCTCGGCGGCCGCCTCGACGCCGGCCGTCGTCTCGATCTGGACGAACAGCGAGACGTGGGTGTCGGCGTCCTGGAGGTACCCGTCGACGCGGTTCCAGCGGGCCGACCGCGCGAGCGCGGAGCCCACGCCACGCGTGCCCCGCGGGGGATAGCGCACGGCGGCGACGGCGGCCTCAGCATCCGTCTTCGACGACACCATCGGCACGAGCAGGTTCTGGGCTCCGAGGTCGAGCACCTGCTTGATCGTCACGACGTCGCCGATCGGCACGCGCACCACGGGGGTGATCGGGTAGGCAGCGACGGCCTGCAGTTGAGCCAGCACCGACTCGAGGCCGTTCGGGGAGTGCTCCATGTCGATGAGCACCCAGTCCAGGCCCGAGCCGGCGCAGATCTCGGCGACGAGCGGCGAGCCGGTGCACACCCAGATGCCCGCGAGCGGCCGGTCGGCGTTCGCGAGGACGACGCTCAAAGTCGGGCTCAGACGAAGCGGCATTCGATCACTCCCATGGGTCCGTAGTCGCACCTGACCGTATCGCCCCGCGACACCCACATGGGGCGCGTGAAGGAGCCCGCGAGGATGATCTCGCCCGCCTCGAGCCGCGCGCCGTGCTGGTGGAACTTGTTCGCCAGCCACGCGACGCCGGTGGCGGGGTGCCCGAGGACTCCGGCGGCGACGCCCGTCTCCTCGATCTCGCCGTTGCGGCTCAGCACACCGGGCACCCAGCGGAGGTCGATCTCGTCGGGGCGCTTGTGCACCTCGCCGAGCACCATCGCGCCGTAGGCGGCGTTGTCGCTGATCGTGTCGACGATGGTGCGGCCCTCGAGCTCGATGTGCGAGTTGAGCACCTCGAGCGCGGGCACCGCGTAGTCGATCGCCGCGAGGGCGTCATCGAGCGTGCAGTCGGGGCCCTCGAGCGGGGTCTTGAGCACGAAGGCGAGCTCGACCTCGATGCGCACGTTCGAGAACTTCTCGACGGGGATCTCGGCACCGGAGCGGTACACGGTGTCGTCGAACATCACGCCGTAGTCGGGCTCGGTGATGCCCGTCGCCTGCTGCATGGCCTTCGACGTGAGCCCGATCTTGCGGCCCACCAGCGTGCGCCCGGCCGCGATGTTCTGGTCGCGCCACATGCCCTGGATCGCGTACGAGTCCTCGACCGTCGCGCCCGGGTACCGCGCCGTGATGCGCGGGATCACCCCGTGTGTGCGGTCGGCCTCGGCCAGCTCGGCCGCGATCGCGGCGATGTCGTCGGGGTGCAGCATCCCTCTCTCCTTCGTTCACTCGGGTGAGCCGTTTGCAGAACTCCACGGATGTCGATCGCCGACGACCTGAATGCCCGCTTACCCGGGCTCCATCGCAGCGATCCGTGGAGTTCTGCCGCCACGTCTCAGAGCTGGTGGCCGAGCTTGTACTCGCCCTGCTTCCAGCTGGGCAGTTCCTCGGCCTTGTCGTCGGGGCGGGTGTACGAGAAGCCGTCGGCGCCGATCGTGACCGCCATCTCGGAGTCGTCGGTGCGGGCGATGACGGGCTGGGGGTTGCCGTCCAGATCGAGCACGAGGGAGGCCTCGGTGTACCAGGACGGGACGACGGGGTTGCCCCACCAGTCGCGGCGCTGGTTGTCGTGGACGTCCCACGTGACGACGGGGTTGTCGGGGTCGCCGGTGTAGTAGTCCTGCGTGTAGATCTCGACGCGGTGCCCGTCGGGGTCGCGCAGGTAGAGGTAGAACGCGTTCGAGACGCCGTGGCGGCCCGGGCCGCGCTCGATCGCGTCGGAGCGGCGGAGCGCGCCGAGCTTGTCGCAGATCGCGAGGATGTTGTGCTTCTCGTGCGTGGCGAACGCGACGTGGTGCATGCGGGGGCCGTCGCCGCCGGTCATCGCGGTGTCGTGCACGGTGGGCTTGCGGCGCATCCAGGCGGCGTAGACGGTGCCCTCTTCGTCCTGGATGTCCTCGGTGACGCGGAAGCCCAGCGACTGCATGAAGTTCACCGCGCGGGGGACGTCGGGGGTGACCTGGTTGAAGTGGTCAAGGCGCACCAGTTCGCCCGGGGTGTGCAGGTCGTAGCGCCACGACAGGCGCTCGACGTGCTCGGTGGCGTAGAAGAACTCGTACGGGAAGCCGAGCGGGTCGGTCACCCGCACCGAGTCGCCGATGCCCTTCGTGAACCCCTCGGGGCGGCGCTCGATGCGGCAGCCGAGCTCCTCGTAGAACGCGACCGCCTTGTCGAGGTCCTCCGCGGACCGGACGCGGTACGAGAACGCGGCGACCGCGGCGACCGGGCCCTGGCGCAGCACGAGGTTGTGGTGGATGAACTCCTCCGTCGAGCGGAGGTAGATCGTGTTCTCGTCCTCCTCGGTGACGTACAGGCCGAGCACGTCGACGTAGAACTCGCGCGACGCGAGCAGATCGGTGACGACGAGCTCCATGTACGCGCAGCGGAGGATGTCGGGCGCCGGCACGGACGGGGTGGGGATCGGGTTGTCGGAGAGGATCGGCGCCTCCTGGCTCACGTAGAAGCCGGAGGAGGTGCGGGTCATCTGGTCACGGTGGGTCATGTCGCGTCCTTGCGTGGGGTTTCCGGAGATGGATGCTGCGGCCCTCAGTGGCCGGCGGCATCCGCCTTTCCGAAGGTGGGGTTGTGGGCGGGGCCGAGCGTGATGTGCACGGCCTGCTGGTCGGTGTAGAAGTCGATGGAGCGGTAGCCGCCCTCGTGTCCGAGGCCCGAGGCCTTGACGCCGCCGAACGGCGTGCGGAGGTCTCGCACGTTGTTCGAGTTCAGCCAGACCATCCCGGCCTCGATGGCCTGCGAGAAGTTGTGGGCGCGCTTGAGGTCGTTTGTCCAGACGTACGCGGCGAGGCCGTAGCGCACGCCGTTGGCGAGTTCGAGGGCCTCCTCGTCGGTGTCGAACGGGGTGATCGCGACGACCGGGCCGAAGATCTCCTCCTGGAAGATGCGGGCGTCCGGGGCGACGTCGGCGAACACGGTCGGCCGCACGAAGTTGCCGGTCTCGAAACCCTCGGGGCGGTCGCCGCCGGCGACCAGGCGCGCCTCGGACTTGCCGATCTCGATGTACGAGACGACCTTGTCGTAGTGCTCGGGGTGCACGAGCGCTCCGACCTCGGTCTTCGGGTCGTGCGGGTAGCCCACCACGACGCGGTCGGCCTGTGCCGCATAGCGCTTGACGAACTCGTCGTAGACCGGGCGCTCCACGAGGATGCGCGAGCCGGCGGTGCAGCGCTCGCCGTTGAGTGAGAAGACGCCGAAGATGGTGGCGTCGATCGCGGCGTCGAGGTCGGCGTCGGCGAACACGACGGCGGGCGACTTGCCGCCGAGCTCCATCGACAGACCCTTCAGGAACGGCGCCGCGTTGCCGAAGATGAGCTGCCCGGTGCGCGACTCGCCGGTGAACGAGATCAGCGGCACGTCCGGGTGCTTCACCAGCGCGTCACCGGCGTCCTCGCCGAGTCCGTTGACGAGGTTGAACACGCCCTTCGGGAGGCCTGCCTCCTCGAAGATGCCGGCCCAGAGCGACGCCGACAGCGGCGTGAACTCGGCGGGCTTGAGCACCACCGTGTTGCCGGTCGCGAGCGCCGGGCCGAGCTTCCACGACTCGAGCATGAACGGCGTGTTCCACGGCGTGATGAGCCCGGCGACGCCGATCGGCTTGCGGTTGACGTAGTTCATCTGCCGGCCGGGCACCTTGTAGGCGTCGTCGGCCTGCGCCACGATCAGGTCCGCGAAGAACCGGAAGTTCTCGGCCGCCCGCCGCGCCTGGCCCAGCGCCTGCGTGATCGGCAGCCCCGAGTCGAACGACTCCAGCTCCGCGAGCCGGGCGTCGCGGGACTCCACGATGTCGGCGATGCGGTGCAGCACGCGCGAGCGCTCGCGGGGCAGCATCCGGGGCCACGGCCCCTCGGTGAACGCGCGCCGCGCGGCGGCGACGGCACGGTCGATGTCGGCCTTCTTGCCGGCCGCGGCCTGCACGTACGTCGCGTTCGTCACCGGGTCGAGCACGTCGAACGTGTCGCCGTCGGCCGAGTCGACGAACTCGCCGTCGATGTAGTGCTGGATGCGGCTCGGCAGGCCCTCGGGCACATGCCGGGTCGCGAGGACGGTCGTGGTGTCGGTCATTGCTGCTCCTTCGTCGGAGGTTGTGGGGACGGATGCCGCGGGCAGCGGCATCCGTGATCAGAACGCGGGAAGGCCCAAGGCCTCGTCGGGGTGCTCGTGGATCATGTAGGCGTCGAGGGTGGCCGAGCGGTGGCGCCGGGCGGCCTTCTCGATCTCGCCGAGAGGAGCCCCGGTCTCGATGAGCACGAGGATGTTCTCGTGCTCGCGCACCGATTCCTGGGCGCGGCCGGGCACGAAGCTGAACGTCGAGTCGCGCAGGTGCCCGAGGCGCGCCCACTCGGCGTGCACGAGGTCGAGCATCCGCGGATTCGCGCACTTCTCGAAGAGCGCGGCGTGGAACTCCTGGTTGAGCGCGGTGAACGCGCGCGGGTCGAAGTGCTCGAGCGTCTCGATCATGAGCTCGTTGATGCGCCGGGCGTTGCGGACGTCGTCGGCGGTGAGCCGGCGCGCGGCCAGCGCCGTCGCCGTGCCCTCGAGGATCGACAGCGCCTGCATGCTGTACCGGTACTGCGAGTCGTCGACCATCGACACCCGGGCGCCGACATTGCGCTCGAACGTGACGAGCCCCTCGGCCTCGAGCTGGCGGATCGCCTCGCGCACCGGCACGACGCTCATGTCGAGCTCGCCGGCGATACTGCCCAGCACGAGCCGGTAGCCCGGCGTGAACTCCTGGTTCGCGATGCGCTCCTTGATCCAGCGGTACGCCTGCTGCGACTTGCTGAGCGTGTCGGCTTCGGTCGGGCTCACGCGCGGCCTTCCTTTCGGGCGTCGTACTTCGCGCGCCATTCGGCGTTCATCGGGAAGAGCCCGTCGACGGGATGCCCCTCCGCGACGCGGTCGGCGATCCAGGCATCCTCGTCCTCCTGGGCGAGGGCGGCATCGACGATCTCCGCGGCGATGCGCGGCGGGATCACGACGACCCCATCTGCGTCGCCGACGATGATGTCGCCGGGCTGGACGGTCGTGCCGCCGCACGCGATCGTCACGTCGGCGTCCCACGGCACGTGCTTGCGACCCAGCACCGCGGGGTGCGCGCCGGATGAATAGACCGGGATGCCGACCGCGGCGACGGCCGCAGCATCCCGAACTCCGCCGTCGGTGACGATGCCGGCGGCGCCGCGGGCGTGCGCACGGATCGCGAGGATGTCGCCGAGCGTGCCCGAGCCGGCCTCGCCGCGCGCCTCGATCACGACGACCTCGCCGTCGCCGACGGCGTCGAACACGCGCTTCTGTGCGTTGTAGCTGCCGCCGTGGGACGCGAACAGGTCCTCGCGGTTCGGCACGAAGCGCAGCGTGCGGGCGATGCCGACGAGCTTCGCCTCGGGATGGAGGGGGCGCACCCCGTCGACGTGCACGTTGTTCAGCCCTCGTTTGCGCAGCTGGGCCGACAGTCCCGCCACGGGCACGGCCTCGAGCTTCGCGCGCAGCTCGGGGGAGAGGGCCGGGGTCGCGGAGTCGACCGCTGGCAGTCCGGCCGCCTCGCGAGAGCCCCAGGCTTCCGTGCGCTGCAGGTCGTCCACGGCAGGCAGTGATCCGAGCTCGGCGTCGAAGGCGGCCGAGCCCTGCACCACCGTCGTCACGAGTCGTCCCGACGACGGGCCGCCCGGAACGTCCACCTCGACCTCGACGACATCACCGGGCTCCGCGACCGACGAGCCGGCGGGCGTGCCGGTGAGGATCACGTCGCCGGTCTCGAGCGTGAAGTGCTGCGACAGGTCGGCCACGAGCTGAGCGAGCGGGAAGATCATGCCCGCGGCCGTGTCGTCCTGCGCGATCTCGCCGTTGAGCCACGTGCGCACGCGCAGCGCCTCGGGGTCGATGATGCGGGCGTCGATGAGCGACGGGCCGACGGGCGTGTAGCCGTCGCCGCCTTTGGAGCGCACGTTCGAGCCCTTGTCGTTCGCGCGCAGGTCGTAGAGGCCGAAGTCGTTGGCGGCCGTCACCCACGCGACGTGGTCCCACGCGTCGGCGAGTCCGACGCGGCGGGCCGGGGTGCCGATCACGAGCGCGATCTCGCCTTCGAAGGCGAGCAGCTCGGTGCCTTCCGGACGCTCGATGGTGTCGCCCGACGCCGCGACCGAGCTCGACGGCTTAAAGAAGTACGACGGATGCTGCGGCCGCCGCCCGCGCTGATCCGCTCGCGACGCGTAGCTGAGGTGGATGGCGACGATCTTGCCGGGGCGGCCGGGAAGCGCCGCGAAACGGCGGTCTGCGGTTGGGCCCACGCGCCCGGAGGCTCCGCGCGACGCGCCAGCGGCGTGTGGAGAAGGCGTGGGGACCGTGATCTCGTCCATGAGCTCCCTTACTCGAAGCGACCTGTTGCGTCGTATTCGAAATCGTATATGATCGTGCAGCATCCGGCAACCATTCCCCAACGGTTCGCCGGCGACGATGTCGTCAGCCCCCGACACAGGAGTCACCATGAGCAGCACCTCAGGACCCACAGCAGGGTTCACCCCCACCGGAACCATCGCGTCCACCACGGACCGACGCCGCGTCGTGTTCGCGACCGTCGTCGGCACGACCGTCGAGTGGTACGACTTCTTCATCTACGCGACCGCGGTCGGCCTGGTCTTCGGCCAGCTGTTCTTCGCACCGCTCGGCGCCAACAGCGCGATCGTCGCCTTCGCGACCGTCGGTGTGAGCTTCCTCTTCCGCCCGCTCGGCGCCTTCCTGGCTGGGCACTTCGGCGACAAGTACGGCCGCAAGGTCGTGCTGATGTGGACGCTGATCCTGATGGGCGCCGCCACCGCCCTCATCGGATTCCTGCCGACATACGACGCGATCGGCGTCTGGGCGCCGATCCTGCTCGTGTTCCTGCGCATCATCCAGGGCATCTCCGCCGGCGGCGAGTGGGGCGGGGCGGTCCTGATGGCCGTCGAGCACGCTCCCCAGACGCGGCGCGGCGCGTTCGGCGCCTCGCCGCAGATCGGCGTGCCGCTCGGCCTGCTGCTCGCCTCGGGCGTCATGGCGCTCATGGCGATGATCGCCCCCGGTGACGCGTTCCTCGTGTGGGGCTGGCGCGTGCCGTTCCTGCTCAGCGTCGTGCTGATCCTCGTGGGCTACTACGTCCGCCGCCGTGTCGAGGAGAGTCCGGTCTTCGCGGAGCTCGCCGAGCGCAAGGAGAAGGCGCGGATGCCGATCATCACGCTCTTCCGCAAGCACCTGCTCCTCGTGTTCATCGCCGCGCTGGTGTTCGCCGGCAACAACGCCGTCGGCTACATGACCACGGGCGGATACATCCAGGGCTACTCGACCAACCCGGAAGGCCCGCTCGCCCTCGAGCGAGGACCCGTGCTGTGGGCCGTCGCGGGTTCGGCGGTCACGTGGCTGCTGTCGACGCTGGCCGCCGGCTTCATCTCCGACCGCATCGGTCGCCGCACGACGTACATCATCGGCTGGATCCTGCAGCTCGTGGGTGTCTTCCTGCTGTTCCCGCTCGTGAACACCGGGAGCATCTGGCTGCTCTTCCTGGGTCTCGCGATCCTCACGATCGGCCTCGGCTTCACGTACGGACCCCAGGCCGCGCTCTACTCCGAGCTGTTCCCGGCATCCATCCGCTTCTCGGGTGTCTCGATCTCGTACGCGATCGGCGCGATCCTCGGCGGCGCGTTCGCCCCGACCATCGCGACGGCCCTCGTGCAGGCGACCGGCTCCACGGTCTCCGTCACGTGGTACCTCGCCGCAATGACCGTCGTGGGCCTCATCGCCACGCTGCTTCTGCGCGACCGCTCCGGCATCCCGCTCGGCCCGGACCACGAGGCCGAGCAGTCGGTCAGCCCGATCTACGGCCTCTCGAAGGCCTGATCCCCCTTCCGCTCACCTGTCACGATGTGCCGGTCCGGCCGGCCGTTCGTGACAGGTGAGCAGTGGGGGATGGATGCCGCGTCCCTGAGCCCTGTGCGGGCTCGGGTGTGTGGCATCCGTGCGTCTCAGCGGGTGCGCATGCCGTCGAGGGCCACGGCGACGACGTCGTGCGCGAGGCGCTCGCGGTCGACGGCCCCGCCCGGCCGGTACCACTCGACGATCGAGTTGACCATGCCGAAGACGAGGCGCGTGGTCACGGCGCCGTCGACGTCGGCGCGCACCTGACCCGCGCGCTGCGCCTCGGTCACGAGAGCGGTCACGCGGTGGTCGAACGCGCGCCGCCGCTCGAGGGCGGCGCGTTCGACGTCGCTGTTGCCGCGCACGCGCAGGAGGAGCGTCACGTAGGGAAGCTTGTCGACGAGCACGAGCACCGCGCCCCGCAGCACCGCGCCGAGCCGCTCCGCCGGGTCGCCGATGGACGCCTCGGGCTGGTCGAGCACGCCCTCGAGTCCGTCGAGCGCTTCGTCGAGCGCGAGCGCGAGCAGCTGCTCCTTCGAGTCGAAGTGGTGGTACAGCGCCGACTTCGTGAGGCCCAGGCGTGAGGCGAGGTCGGCGACGGACGTCGCGTCGTACCCCTGCTCGTTGAAGAGGGCGACGGCGACGGCGAGCACCTGATCGCGGTCGTAGCCGGGGCGGCCGCGTCGCGCGGGGGATGCGTCGGTGCTCGCGGACATGCGCCCAGTCTCGCACCCGTCGGCGTCGGCGCCGCGCAACACGAGGATATTACTGAACGATCGATCAGGTAATATGGGCGCCGATCCGCGAAGAGGCGGACGCAGGAGGACGGATGCCTGAGCCGCTGAAGATCCAGCGCCGCGAGGACCGCGTCGTCGCGACGCTGTCGCGGCCGGAGGTGCGCAACGCCATCGACCAGGACACCATCGACCGGCTGCACGAATTGTGCGGCGAGCTCGAGCGCGAGCCGCGCACGCTCATCCTCACGGGCTCCGACGGTGTGTTCGCCTCGGGCGCCGACATCGCCCAGCTGCGCCAGCGCCGCGCCGCCGACGCGCGCCGGGGGATCAACACCCGCGCGTTCACCCGGGTGCGGAACCTCCCGATGCCTGTCATCGCGGCGATCGACGGCTACGCCCTCGGCGGGGGCGCCGAGCTCGCGTACGCGGCCGACATCCGCATCGGCTCGCCGAGCCTCAAGATCGGCAACCCCGAGACCGGCCTCGGCATCATCGCGGCCGCCGGTGCGACCTGGCGCCTGCCCGAGATCGTCGGCGAGGCGCGCGCCGCAGAGCTGCTGCTGACGGGACGGATCCTGGATGCCGACACCGCCGTCGAGTGGGGCCTGGTGTCGTCGCTGTTCGAGCCGGGCGACCTCCTGCCCGCCGCTCACGCGATCGCCGACCGCATCGCGCGCAACGATCCGCTCGCGACGCGCCACACGAAGACGGCACTCCTCGCCCCGCGCGCCGCGCACCCCGAGATCGAGCTGGAGCTGCAGGCGCAGCTCTTCGAGAGCCCCGAGAAGGACCGCCGCATGACCGCGTTCCTCGAGAGGAAGCGCTGATGGGCGTTCCCACTCGGGTCGGGGTGATCGGCGGCGGGCGCATGGGTGCGGGCATCGCTCACGCGTTCGTGCTCGCCGGGGCCGACGTGGTCGTGGTCGAGCGTGACGACGAGGCGGCGGGGGCAGCATCCGCTCGGCTTCTCGAAAGCGTGCGTCGCAGCGTCGAGCGGGGCACCACCGATCGCGGGTTCGACGCTCTCGTCGCGGCGATCGAGACGGCGACGGATGCTGCGGCTCTGGCCGGCTGCAGCCTCGTGGTGGAGGCGGTTCCGGAGGATCGGGAGCTCAAGCTCGACGCCCTCGGGCGTGCGGAGCGCGTACTCGCGCCGGAGGCGGCCCTGGCCACCAACACGTCGTCCATCTCGATCGACGACCTCGCATCCGGTCTGGACCGGCCCGCGCGCTTCCTGGGGCTGCACTTCTTCAACCCCGTGCCGGCGTCGCAGCTCGTCGAGGTCGTCGCCGGGACCGCGACCGATGCCACGCTCGTCGACGCGGCGAAGGGCTGGATCGCGGCGCTGGGCAAGACGCCGATCGTCGTGCGCGACAGCCCGGGCTTCGCATCGAGCCGGCTCGGTGTCGCGCTCGGGCTCGAGGCGATCCGCATGCTCGAGGAGGGCGTCGCCTCGGCCGCCGACATCGACGCGGCGATGGAGCTCGGGTACCGGCATCCGGTCGGTCCCCTCCGGACGACCGACCTCGTCGGCCTCGACGTGCGCCTCGGCATCGCCGAGGAGCTGCATCGCGAACTCGGGGAGCGCTTCGCGCCCCCGGAACTGCTCAGGCGCCTCGTCGCGGACGGACATCTCGGCCGAAAGACCGGTCGCGGCTTCTACGAATGGAGTGACAAGTGACCGACATCCTCCCCAGCTACCTGCGCGACGCATGGTGGGCTCCCGCCTCCGCGCCGGGCGCGACGGAAGTGCGCGACGCGTCGACCGGCGAGATCGTCACGCTCGTCAGCACCGACGGCATCGACCTCGGCGCAGCGATCGCCCACGCACGGACGGTCGGCCAGGCGAGCCTCGGCGCGCTGACGTTCCACCAGCGTGCGCTGCTGCTGAAGGAGTTCGGCATCGCGCTGACTGCGCGCAAGGAGGAGCTCTACGAGCTGTCCAAGCGCGCCGGCGCCACGGTGCGCGACTCGCTCAGCGACGTCGACGGCGGCATCGGCGTGCTCTTCACCTACTCGTCGAAGGGGCGGCGCGAGCTGCCCAACGCCCAGGTGTACCTCGACGGCCCGGTCGAACCGCTATCGAAGGACGGCTCGTTCCTCGGGCGCCACGTGTACACGCGGCTCCCCGGCGTGGCCGTGCAGATCAACGCCTTCAACTTCCCGATGTGGGGCGCGCTCGAGAAGTTCGCCCCGGCGTTCCTCGCGGGCGTGCCGACGATCGTGAAGCCCGCGACGCCGACGGCGTACGTGGCCGAGGCATGGGTGCGGATCCTCGTCGAGACCGGGAAGCTGCCGGCCGGCTCGCTGCAGCTGGTCAGCGGTGCCGTGCCGGGGCTGTTCGACCACCTCGGGCTCGGTGACCTCGTCGGGTTCACCGGGAGCGCGTCGACCGGATCCCGACTTCGCGAGCAGGCGGCCCCGGGCGTCAGGTTCACGAGCGAGACCGACTCGATCAACGCGTCGGTGCTCGGCCCCGACGCCGTCCCGGGCACGCCCGAGTTCGATGCGTACGTCAAGCAGCTCATGGTCGAGCTCACGACGAAGGCGGGTCAGAAATGCACCGCGATCCGTCGCGCCATCGTGCCGCAGGGCGCCGTCGAGCCGCTCGTCTCCGCCCTGCGCGACAAGATCGCCGAACGTGTCGTCGTGGGCGACCCCCACGCCGACGGGGTCACGATGGGCCCGCTCGTCTCGCTCGCGCAGCGCGACGAGGTGCTGCGCGCCGTGGGTGCGCTCGAGGCCGCAGGCGGCCGCATCCTGCTCGGCACGACGGAAGCCCCGGACGTGACGCTCGCCGACGGCTCGACCGGTCCCGCTCCCGACGGAGCCTTCGTCACGCCCATCGTGATCGGGTTCGACGGTGTGGCCGACGCGCTTCCCGACGCGGTGCACGACGTCGAAGCCTTCGGCCCCGTGGCGAGCGTGATCGTCTACCGGACGGTGGACGAGGCCGCCGACCTCGTCGGCCGCGGCGGCGGGTCGCTCGTGACGAGTGTCGCCACGAACGACCCGGCGGTCGCCGCGACGCTGCTCGCGCGCACGGCCGCGTACAACGGGCGCCTGCTGTTCCTCGACCGCGACGACGCGCGCACCTCGACGGGACACGGCGCGCCCGTGCCGCACCTCGTGCACGGCGGACCCGGCCGCGCCGGCGGCGGCGAGGAGCTCGGCGGCATCCGCGCGGTGCTGCACCACATGCAGCGGACCGCGGTGCAGGGCTCGCCGGCGATGCTCACGGCTCTGACCGGCGTGTGGCATCAGGGCGCAGCATCCCGATCCGATCGTCACCCGTTCCGCAAGTCGCTCGCCGAACTCGCGATCGGCGACCAGATCGCCTCGCCCCTGCGCCCCGTGACCCTCGACGACATCGAGACGTTCGCGAACTTCACCGGCGACCTCTTCTACGCCCACATGGACGAAGAGGCCGCCGCCGCCAACCCGTTCTTCCCGGGCCGCGTGGCGCACGGCTACCTGCTGGTCTCGTGGGCGGCGGGGCTCTTCGTCGACCCGGAGCCGGGCCCCGTGCTCGCCAACTACGGCCTCGAGAACCTCCGGTTCATGACCCCCGTGTCGCCCGGCGACGAGATCCGCGTGGTGCTCACGGCCAAGCAGATCACGCCCCGCGAGACCGACGAGTACGGCGAGGTGCGGTGGGACGCCGTCATCCTCAACCAGCGCGACGAGATCGTCGCGACGTACGACGTCCTCACGCTGGTCGCGAAGACGGCGGCGGAGTCGGATGCTGCGGCCGAGGCATCGGTTCCTGCCGAGGCCGAAGGGGTGACGTCGTGAGCGACCCCGCCGCGCACTTCGTGGGCCAGCGCCGCATGCTGCAGCGCGATCGTGCGTCGGCCGCGCTCGGCATGGTCGTCGAGCGCGACGAACCCGGCGAGGCCGTCGTATCGATGCGTGTGCGCGACGACATGACGAACGGCTTCGCCATCACGCACGGCGGCATGGTGTTCGCGCTCGCCGACACCGCGTTCGCGATGGCCTGCAACGAGGACGACGACGTGACGGTGGCCGCCGGCGCCGACATCTCGTTCCTCAAGGCGACGCACGCCGGTCAGACCCTCACCGCGCATGCGCGGCGCCGCATCCTCTCGGGCCGCAACGGCCTCTACGACGTCACAGTGACCGACGAGACCGGCGACGTGGTCGCCGAGTTCCGCGGTCGGTCGCTGACGACCCGGCGCACCCACCCCACCGACTGACCCGACGAGGAAGAGGCGAGATGTCGACGATGACAGCGAACCGGGCAGCCCCCACCGACACGCTCGATCCCGAGGAGCGGATGTCGCGCGACGAGATCCGGGCGCTGCAGCTCGAACGGCTGCAATGGACCGTCCGGCACGCCTACGAGAACGTGCCGCTCTATACGCGCAAGCTCGATGACGCCGGCGTCGCGCCCGGCGACATCCGCTCGCTCGAGGACGTGCACCTGCTGCCGTTCACGACGAAGGAGGACCTGCGCCAGACCTATCCCTTCGGCATGTTCGCGGTGCCGATGGATCGGGTGCGCCGCATTCACGCCTCGTCCGGCACGACGGGCCGACCGACGGTCGTCGGCTACACGCAGGGTGACCTCGATCGTTGGGCCGCACTGGTCGCCCGGTCGCTGCGCGCCAGCGGCGTGCGGCCCGGCATGAAGGTGCACAACGCCTACGGCTATGGCCTCTTCACCGGCGGCCTCGGCGCGCACGCGGGTATCGAGCGTCTGGGCGCGACCGTGATCCCGATGTCGGGCGGGCAGACCGCGCGCCAGGTGCAGCTGATCCGCGACTTCGAGCCCGACGTCATCATGTGCACGCCGAGCTACCTGCTGACGATCGCCGACGCGATGGTGGCGGCGGGGATCGACCCGGCCTCGACCTCGCTCACGGTCGCGATCCTCGGCGCCGAGCCGTGGACGAACGAGATGCGCGCCGAGCTCGAGCGTCGCATGGGCGTCGACGCCGTCGACATCTACGGGCTCAGCGAGGTCATGGGGCCGGGCGTCGGCAACGAGTGCGTCGAGACCAAGGACGGCCCGCACCTGTGGGAGGACCACTTCCTGCCCGAGATCATCGACGACGACGGGATGCCGCTTCCGGACGGCGAACGCGGCGAACTGGTGTTCACGTCGCTGACGAAGGAGGCGTTCCCGGTGCTGCGCTACCGCACGCGCGACCTCACGCGGCTGCTCCCCGGCACCGCCCGACCGGGCATGCGGCGCATGGAGAAGATCACCGGGCGCAACGACGACATGATCATCCTCCGCGGCGTGAACATCTTCCCGACGCAGATCGAGGAGCTGGTGCTCGGCATCGAGACGCTCACGCCGCACTTCGTCATCGAGCTCACCCGCGAGGGCACGCTCGACGCCATGGCGGTGCGCATCGAGCGCCACCCCGACCTCTCCCGTGAGACGTGCGAGGCGGCCGCCGAGGTGCTCGCGCAGCGCATCAAGACGCACATCGGCTCGACGGTCGCGGTGCGGCTCGAGGAACCCGGGGCCCTGCCGCGCAGCGAGGGCAAGTACAAGCGGGTCTACGACCTGCGCTGAACCCCGGGCTGCGGCATCCGTCGCCGTAGTAGACTTACTGAACGAACGGTCTGTAAATAAGGAGTCGATGATGACGACCGAGGTGCTGATCGACGAGGCCGCCGAGCAGGCGGCGTTCGACGCGATCATCGAGGCGGACTCGCGCATCGAGCCGCGGGACTGGATGCCGGCGGCGTATCGCAAGACGCTGATCCGGCAGATCTCGCAGCACGCGCATTCCGAGATCATCGGGATGCAGCCCGAGGGCAACTGGATCTCGCGTGCGCCGAGCCTCAAGCGCAAGGCGATCCTGATGGCGAAGGTGCAGGACGAAGCGGGTCACGGCCTGTACCTGTACTCCGCGGCGCAGACGCTCGGGATCACGCGCGACGAGATGACCGAGCAGCTCATCGAGGGCCGCGCGCGGTACTCGTCGATCTTCAACTACCCGACGCCGACGTGGGCCGACATGGGCGCGATCGGCTGGCTCGTCGACGGCGCCGCGATCTGCAACCAGGTGCCGCTCTGCCGCGCGTCGTACGGTCCGTACGGCCGGGCGATGGTGCGCATCTGCAAGGAGGAGTCGTTCCACCAGCGGCAGGGGTTCGAGATCCTGCTGACGCTGATGCAGGGGTCGCCCGCGCAACGCGAGATGGCTCAGGATGCGGTGAACCGCTGGTACTGGCCGTCGCTCATGATGTTCGGGCCTCCTGACGACGAGTCGCCCAACTCGGCGCAGTCGATGGCGTGGAAGATCAAGCGCTTCTCCAACGACGACCTCCGGCAGCGGTTCATCGGGATGCTGGTGCCCCAGGCCGAGGTGCTGGGCGTGACCCTTCCCGACCCCGAGCTGCGGTGGGACGAAGAGGGGCAGCGCTGGCACACCAGCGAGATCGACTGGACGGAGTTCCACGAGGTGCTCGCCGGCCGTGGGCCGATGAACGTGGAGCGCATCCGCAACCGCCGCAACGCCCACGAGGAGGGCGCGTGGGTGCGCGAGGCCGCCGCCGAGTACGCCCGCAAGCAGCAGCTGCGTGAGTCCGCGGCGATGAAGGGAGCTGCGTGATGGCCACTCCAGGCACCTCGCCGCGCGAGTCGTGGCCGCTGTGGGAGGTGTTCGTGCGCGCGAACCGCGGGCTCAGCCACGTGCACGCCGGCTCGCTCCACGCCCCGGATGCCGAGCTCGCGCTGCGCAACGCCCGCGACCTCTACACCCGCCGAGGGGAGGGCACGTCGATCTGGGTCGTGCCCGCCGACGCGATCACGACGAGCGACCCCGACTCGAAGGGCGCGTTCTTCGAGAGCCCCGCGGGCAAGAACTACCGCCACGCCACGTACTACACGGCGTCGGAGGGGGTGCCTCACCTGTGACCCAGGATCTTCCCCACGGCGAGGTGACCGTCGAGCACATCGAGCTGTCGGCCGAGCTGGCCGGTGCCGAGGGGCGCGCCGCGACGGCGGACGTCGCCGAGTACGCACTGTGGCTCGGCGACGACGCGCTCGTGCTGTCGCAGCAGCTCGGCGCGTGGATCGCCCGCGCCCCCGAGCTCGAGGAGGACGTCGCGTTGGCGAACATCGCGCTCGATCTGCTCGGGCACGCGCGCTCCTTCCTCCGCTACGCCGGCACCTATGACGACCGCACCGAGGACGACCTCGCCTACTGGCGCGACGAGCCGGACTTCTGCAGCGCCTGGCTCTTCGAGCAGCCCAACGGAGACTTCGCGCAGACGATCGCGCGTCAGCTGGCAGCATCCGTGTACCTGTTCGAGCTGTACACGGCGCTGCAGAGATCGTCCGACGAGACTCTCGCTGCGATCGCCGCGAAAGCGGTCAAGGAGGTCGAGTACCACCGCGACCACGCCGTGCAGTGGACGCTCCGCCTCGCGGGCGGCACTGACGAGTCGCGCCGACGTATGATCCGCGCGATCGGGGATGTGTGGCCGTACGTGGGCGAGCTGTTCCGTGACGAGCCGCTGATCGAGCGCCTCGACGGGGTCGCCGTGCGGCCGTCGACGCTGCTGCCGGCATTCGAGGCCGTGATCTCCGCGGTCTTCGCCGAGGCCGAGCTCGAGGTGCCAACGACTCCCATGTCGTCCGCCGGCGGGCGTCACGGGTCGCACTTCCCGACGCTGGGCTACCTGCTCGCGGAGATGCAGGTGCTCGCCCGGCAGCACCCGGGGGCGACATGGTGACCGTCACGGCAACGGCCGAGCGCGCGTGGGAGGTCGCGGCATCCGTTCTCGATCCCGAGGTTCCCGTCCTCACGATCGAGGATCTCGGCGTGCTGCGCGACGTCGTGGTCGACGCCGGGCGTGTGACGGTCACGATCACTCCGACGTACTCGGGATGCCCTGCGATGGACGCGATCCGCGACGACGTCGTGCTCGCCCTCACGGCGGCGGGCTTCGACGACATCGACGTGCGACTGGTGCTCGCCCCCGCGTGGACCACCGACTGGATGACGGATGCCGGCAAGCACAAGCTCGTCGAGTACGGCATCGCTCCGCCCACCGGGCGTGCCGCGGTGAGCGGGCCGATCCGACTGCAGCTCTCGGTGCGCTGCCCGCGCTGCGGGTCGCTCGACACGCGTGAGCTCGCGCGGTTCGGGTCGACGTCGTGCAAGGCGCTGTACGAGTGCCGCGCGTGCCTCGAGCCCTTCGACCACTTCAAGGTCCACTGATGCGGCCCGACGCCGTCGAGGCGAGCGACAACGAGCGCATCGCCGAGACGCTGCTCACCACCGCGGTCGGCGGCCCGCGCGGCGCCAAGCATCGCGCACGGTTCCACACGCTGCGAGTCGCGGCGGTGCGGCCGCTCACGGATGCCTCGGTGGAGGTGACCTTCGCGATCCCCGAGGAGTCGCGGGACGCGTTCGACTACCTCGCGGGCCAGCACGTCGCGCTGCGGAAGGTCCTCGACGGCCACGAGGTGCGCCGCTCGTACTCGCTGTGCCGCGCCGAGGACGCCGGTGGCGCGGGTGATGGGCCGCGCACCATCAGCGTCGCGATCAAGCGCGACTCGGGGGGCTGGTTCTCGACGTGGGCGCAGACAGAGCTGAAGGTCGGTGACGAGATCGACGTGATGAGCCCGCAGGGCACGTTCACCTCGAAACTCGCCGACCTCGACGACGCGCATGTCGCGGGGATCGCCGCGGGGTCGGGGATCACGCCGCTGATGGCGCTCGCCGCGACAGTGCTCGCGCGGTCGCGCACGTCGCGGTTCACGCTCGTCTACACGAACCGCTCGAGCCTCGACGTGATGTTCCTCGACGAGCTCTCGGACCTCAAGGACCGCTATCCGACCAGGCTCGCGCTGCACCACGTGCTCTCTCGCGAGCAGCGCACCGCCCCGCTGCTGTCGGGCCGCATCGACGAGCCGCGGCTGCGGCGGATCCTCGGCGACCTCGTGCTGCCCGACACCGTCGACGAATGGTTCCTGTGCGGGCCGTTCGAACTCGTGCAGCTGTGCCGCGACACCCTCGCCGACATCGGCGTCGACCCCGCGCATGTGCGTTACGAGCTGTTCACGACGGGCGAGGGGGAGCGGGCCGAGCCGTCGGCCGGGCGCCCGGTGTTCGTCGCGAAGGACGAGCCGGTGCGCCGCATCGAGTTCACCCTCGACGGGCAGTCGCAGGCCGTCGACAGCCCTGTCGCCGCGCACGAGTCGATCCTCAACGCGGCGCTGCGCGTGCGGCCCGACGTGCCGTTCGCGTGCGCCGGCGGCGTCTGCGGCACGTGCCGTGCGCGCCTGCTCCAGGGTTCGGTCACGATGACCGAGAACTACGCGCTCGAGCCCGACGAACTCGAGCGCGGATACGTGCTCACCTGCCAGTCGCACCCGACGACCGATACCGTCGTCGTCGACTACGACGTCTAGGAGGAACGCCATGATCGAACTGACCATCACGGGCGACGTCGCCGAAGTCGTCCTCAACGCGCCCGCGAAGCTCAACGCGCTCTCGCTGCGGGAGTTGGGGGAGATGGATGCCGCGTACCGCAGCGCGGAGGAGTCCGGGGTGCGTGCCCTCGTGCTGCGCGCCGAGGGCCGGGCGTTCTGCGCCGGCCGCGACATCGCGGGCGTGGACCCGGTGACCGACGACGTGCCCGAGTACCTCGCGGGCGTGGAGACGCTGATGCGGCGGATCGCCGCGTTCCCGGCGCCCACGTTCGCGGCTGTCCACGGCGCGTGCCTGGGCGTGGGGCTCGGCCTCGCGATCGCGACCGACGTCGTCTACGTCGCTGACGACGCGAAGATCGGCTCCCCGTTCGCGAGCCTGGGCGCGATGCTCGACTCGGGCGGCCACGCCCTGCTGTACGAACGGCTCGGCGCTCACCGGGCGCTGGATCTCATCTACACCGGCGCGATGATGTCGGGTGCCGAGGCTGTGGCGGCCGGCCTGTTCAGCCGCGCGATGCCCGTCGAGGAGGTCTTCGACTTCACGCTGCAGCGCGCAGCGCTCGCCGCGGCCGGACCGACTGCTGCCTTCGTCGCCTCGAAGCGGCTGATCGCTCGTCTGCGCGGCGAGCGCCTGTGGGACGCTCTGGCCGAAGAGGCCCGCGGCCAGGAAGCGCTGCGCAGCACCGCCGACTACCGCGAGGGCTTCGCCGCCTTCCAGCAGAAGCGCAAGCCCGACTTCACGGGGGAGTAGGTCGCCCGCGCCCTGGGATGCGCGACGAGTCCGCCGGGGCTACGAGTTCACTCGGATGATCTCGCGCTGATACGGCGCGATCACCGATCCTGAGATGCGGCAATCGAGGACGAGGAAGCGACGGGATGCTGCGGGCTCGGCCGCCCACTCCGCGAGCCGGTCGAGGTCCGCCAGGGTGCGGACGACGACGCCCTCGGCGCCGACGCCGGCAGCGAGCGCGGCGAAGTCGACCTCGGGGATGAGCATCGGCTCCTTCGCGAGGCCCTTGAGACCGTAGAGGTTGATCTCGGCGCCGTAGGCGGCGTCGTTCCAGACCACGGCGAGGCCACGGCCGCCGGCGACCCGCACGGCGGTCTCGAGGTCGGCCAGGGCCATCAGCCCGCCGCCGTCGCCCGTCGTCAGCACGACGGTCGCCGACGGCTTCGCGAGCGCAGCGCCGGGCACCGACGGCCAGCCGAGGCCGATCGATTGGAACGCCGTGCCGACCATCGTCATGCGATCGGGCGACGCGACCGGCCAGTACATGTTCGCCCAGCCGATGAAGTGGCCGCCGTCCGAGACGACGATCCGGTCGTCCGGCAGCAGCGCGCCGATGCGCGCGGCGACGGTCCGCGGGTCGAGTCGCCCATCGGGTGCGACGCCGTCTCCTGCCTCATATGCGCGCAGCGGCATGAGGTCGACGGACTCGCGCCAGCCGCTCGCCGCGCCGCCGCGCGCCTGCAGGCCGTCGGCGACGGCACGGGCCACGACCGCGGCGTCGCCGCGCACGTAGCCGCCCACGTGTGGGTGGGTCGCGGCGGGCGCGATGTCGACCTGGAACACGCGGGTGCCGGGTGCGAACAGGTCGCCGAAGCGCATCGTGAACTGGTTGAGGGACGCCCCGAACACGACGGCCACATCGGCCTCGCGGACGAGTTCCATGGCGCCCTCTGCTCCGAAGCCGCCGGTGACGCCGAGGTCGAACTCGGCGCGCGGGAAGATTCCGCGCCCGAGCGCGGTCGAGGCCGTGACGGCTCCGACCGCGTCGGCGACGTCGCCGAGGGCCTCGCCGGCGCCCGAGATCCACGCTCCTCGACCCGCGAGCAGGAACGGTCGCTCGGCAGAGGCGAGCGCCGCGACGAGTCCCTCGACCGCACCCTCGGCGAAGGGCCCCGCGGGCACGAGGGGAGCGGGAAGACGCGGCTCCGGAGCCTCGGGAAGCGGGCCGGCGTCACGTGCTGCGACGTCGTAGGGGATCGCGAGCACCGTCGGCACCCGGTAGGTGAGCGCGTGCTCGATGGCGATGATGGTGGTGGCCGCAGCATCCGCCCGCCCGACGGTATAGGTGCGCGCGCCCACGGCCGATGCGAGGGCGATCTGGTCGACGTCCCACGGGCGCGGGCCCGACGTCGGCTCGTCGCCGACGACGAGCACCAGCGGCACGTGCGCCTGCACCGCCTCGGCGAGGGCGGTGAGCGTGTTCGTGAAGCCGGCGCCGTACGTCGCGGTCGCGGCGGCGAGCCGCCCGGAGGCGCGGTGGTACGCATCGGCGGCGACGACGCCGCCGGCCTCGTGGCGCACGGCGGTGAAGTGCACGTCGGTGGAGCGCTCGAGCGCGTCGAGGAAGTACGCGTTGCCGTTGCCCATCACGCCGAAGACGTGATCGATGTGGTGGGCGAGGGTGAGGGCGACGTGCGCCGAGACGGTGCTCATGGCAGGAGACATGGCGATGCCTTTCGAGACGGAACGGATCGAGAGCCGTATGTGTCTCGCGCGTGCGCGCTGCGTGCCCATTTTTCGAGCACCGGCGGGCGACGGTGCCACCGGACGTGATGAGTATAGGTCTTCGGGCAGGATGGGAGTCATGAAGACGACTCAGCTCCGCCGGTACACGCTCGTCGACGGGGAGTACGACGCCTTCGTCGCGTGGTGGAACGAGTGGATGCCGCGGGTGCGGCCCGCCGCCGGCTTCACGATCGAGTTCGCCTACGGCCTTCCCGAGACGAACGAGTTCGTGTGGGCGGTGAGCGCCCCCGGCGACGAGGACGCGTTCGTCGCCCTCGAGAAGGAGTACCTGGCGTCCGAGTCGCGGGCCGAGGCGTTCGCCGGGGTGCCGCAGCGCGTCGCGGAGTACAACATCCGCCTCGTGACCGAGTACCCGACCGCGGGCTGAGCGCCACCCTGCAGAACTCCACGGATCCGCGCGATCGCGTGGCGTCGCTGACGATGACGGGCGGACTTGCGACAGATCCGTGGAGTTTCGCCGCCGGGTCCCGCCTCAGCCGCCGAGCGCGTCGCGGATCGCACTCGCCGATCGGGTGAGACGCGCGGCGATCTCCTCGTCGGTGTGCGCGCTCGCGACGAACACGACCGCGATCGCCGCGGGCCCGCGCCCGCGCACGACGAGCGGCACGGCGACCGCTCGCAGGCTGGGGATGACCTCGTCGTGGCTCGTCGCGAAGCCGCGGGTGGCGGCATCCGTCACCTCCGCCGCCAGCTCCGGTGACACACCGGTCGGCCACGACGACGTCGGCAGCAACGACAGGATCGCCTTGCCCGGGGCACCGCGCGTGATCGGATGCCGCGTGCCCGGCCGCTGCGCGACAGGGTTCACGGCGTGGCGCGGCTCGACGCTCGAGAGCGTGACGCACTCCTCGTGGTCGAGCACCGCGAGGAAGCAGGTCACGCCGAGGTCGCCCGCGACAGCGGTGAGCTCGGGGAGCGCCTCGGCCTGCAGGTCGTGCGCGACGCCCGCGGCGAGGGCGGCGAGACGGGCGCCCAGCTCGATGCGGCCGGCGGCGTCACGCTCGACGAGCCCGTGGTCCTCGAGCGTGCGAAGGAGGCGGTAGGCCACCGAACGATGCACCTCCAGCCGCGTCGCGATCTCGTCGATGGAGAGGGGGCCGCGTGCGTCGGCGAGCACTTCGAGGATCCGGATGCCGCGGCTCAGCGTCTGCGACGCGGGCACTGTCGTGCTCTCCGGCCTTGTCATGCGACATCCCTTCGTATACGATCTGTTCAATAGTAGAACGGTGTGTTCGAATATAGAACACGCCTTCGCTCGTCGGCAAGCCCCAGGCCACGAGCCCTCGACACCGTCGTCCGAGGAGGACACCGATGCAGTTCCACCACCACGGCTACGTCTCCGCCGACCCGCGCGTGCAGGACGCCGCCGGCACCGGCATCGACCGCCCGGCCGAACTGCCCGACGAGATGGACATCCTCATCGTGGGCTCCGGCCCCGCCGGCATGCTCCTTGCCGCCCAGATGTCGCAGTTCCCGGGGGTCACGACCCGGATGATCGAACGTCGCGAGGGACGCCTCGTCCTGGGGCAGGCCGACGGGATCCAGCCGCGGAGCGTCGAGACGTTCCAGGCATTCGGGTTCGCCGAGCGCATCGTCGCGGAGGCCTACAACATCGCGTGGATGAACTTCTGGGGGCCTGACCCCGAGAACCCCGACAACATCCTCCGCACGGCCCGCACGGAGGACTACGCGTTCAAGATCAGCGAGTTCCCGCACCTCATCGTGAACCAGGCGCGCGTGCTCGACTACTTCGCCGAGGCCGCCGCCCACGGTCCGGGTCGCATCCTGCCCGACTACGGCATCGAGTTCGTCGGCCTCACGGTGCACGACGGCGGCGAGTTCCCGGTCGAGGTGCGTGTGCGGCACGTCGCGGGGGAGCGCGCGGGCGAGGAGCGCACCGTTCGCGCGAAGTACGTGGTCGGCTGCGATGGCGCGCGCAGCGGGGTGCGCGAGGCGATCGGCCGCCGGCATGTCGGCGCGTTCTCGGCGCACGCCTGGGGCGTCATGGACGTGCTCGTCAACACCGACTTCCCGGACTGGCGCACCAAGTGCGCGATCAACTCCGAGGCCGGCAACATCCTCCTGATCCCGCGTGAGGGCGGCTACCTCTGCCGCGTCTACGTCGACCTCGGCGAGGTCGCGAAGGGCGACGACCACCGCGTGCGCCATACGCCGATCGACGCGGTCATCGCCAAGGCGAACAAGATCCTCCACCCGTACTCGCTCGACGTGAAGCAGGTCGCGTGGCACAGCGTCTACGAGGTGGGCCACCGCGTCACCGACAAGTTCGACGACGTCGACGTCGACCAGGGCCACGACCCCCGCGTCTTCCTCACCGGCGACGCGTGTCACACGCACAGCGCCAAGGCCGGCCAGGGCATGAACGTCTCGATGCAGGACGGCTTCAACCTCGGCTGGAAGCTCGGGCACGTCCTCACCGGCCTCAGCCCCGCGTCCCTCCTCTCGACGTACTCCGCCGAGCGGCAGCCGGTCGCCCAGCAGCTCATCGACTTCGACCGCGAGTGGTCGACCCTCATGGCCCGCAAGCCCGAGGAGATCTCCGACCCGCAGGAACTCGCCACCTTCTACCTCGGAACCGCCGAGTTCCCGTCGGGATTCATGACGCAGTACGGCGCGTCGATGATCGTGACGGATGCTGCGCACCAGGCGCTCGCCGAGGGGTTCCCGCTGGGCAAGCGGTTCAAGTCCGCGGAGGTCGTGCGCGTCTGCGACGGCAACCCGGTGCACCTCGGCCACCACGCGAAGGCCGACGGCCGCTGGCGGATCTACGCCTTCGCCGACGCGCCCGCGGCGGGGGAGGCATCCGTCCTCTCCGACTGGGCCGCGTTCATCGCCTCGCCCGAGTCCCCGGTGCAGCGCTTCACGCCGGAAGGCGCCGACGTCGACGCCGTGTTCGACGTCAAGGTGATCTATCAGCAGCCGCACGAGGACGTCGACATCACCCGCGTGCCCGCGCCGTTCCTGCCGAAGACGGGCCCGCTCGGGCTCACGGACTGGGAGAAGGTCTACGCGGCCGCGCCGAGCGCCTGGACGAGCACTGACATCTTCGACGAGCGTGGCCTGTCGCGCGACGGCGTGGTCGTCGTCGTGCGGCCCGACCAGTACGTCGCCGCGGTGCTCCCGCTCGGGGCGACCGACGAGCTGTCGGCGTTCCTCGCCGGCGCCTTCGTCGACCAGCACGCTCCGGCGCTCGCGCCCGTCCTCAATTGAGGAGCAGAGCCGAGATGAGGAGTCGCGGCCCGAGTCCGGTCCCCATCTCGGCCCTCGACCTCGAATGAGGAAGCACGCGAGAGTCGCAACCGCTGTGCAGGCGGGCGAATCATGACATCGAACTGTACAAGATGTACATCGGTCGGCAAGGGCCGCCGCGGGCAGAATAGCCCCAGACCAACGATCGAAGAGGGTGCCGAGGCATCCGTCCACCGACAAGGGAGTCCCCGTGACCACGACGATCACCGAAACCCGTGAGTCCGAGCTGCTGGCGTCCGTCCCCGACGGGCTGTTCATCGGCGGGCAGTGGCGTGAGGCATCCGGCGGCAAGACGCTGAAGGTCTACGATCCCTCGAACGGCGAGATCGTCAAGGAGATCGCGAACGCGTCGCCCGAGGATGGCAAGGCGGCCCTCGACGCGGCTGTCGACGCTTTCCCGGCATGGGCGGCGACGCCGGCGCGGCAGCGCGCCGAGATCCTGCGGCGCGCGTTCGACCTGCTGCAGGAGCGCAAAGAGGACTTCGCGCTGCTGATGACGATCGAGATGGGCAAGCCCCTGGCCGAGGCTCGCGGTGAGGTCGCCTACGGCGGCGAGTTCCTCCGCTGGTTCAGCGAGGAGACCGCGCGCGTGCAGGGCCGCTACGGCGCGAACCCCGAGGGCACCGGCCGCATGATCGTGTCGCAGCACCCCGTGGGCCCCTGCTTCCTCATCACCCCGTGGAACTTCCCGCTGGCGATGGCGACACGCAAGATCGCGCCCGCGCTCGCCGCCGGCTGCACCGTGGTCATCAAGCCCGCCGAGCTCACCCCGCTCACCACGCTCGCGTTCGCGAAGCTGCTCGAGGACGCCGGGGTACCCGCCGGTGTCGTCAACGTCTTCACGACCTCGACCTCGGGCGCCGTGTCGGAGCCGATCATCCGCGACCCGCGCCTGCGCAAGCTGTCGTTCACCGGGTCGACGCAGGTCGGTCAGCGCCTCCTCGAGCAGGCCGCGCAGGGCGTGCTGCGCACGTCGATGGAGCTCGGCGGCAACGCCCCGTTCGTGGTGTTCGACGACGCCGACCTCGACAAGGCGGTCGACGGCGCGATCGCGGCGAAGTTCCGCAACATCGGCCAGGCCTGCACCGCCGCCAACCGGTTCATCGTCCACCGCTCCGTCGCCGACGAGTTCGCCCGTCGCGTCACCGAGCGCGTGAACGGCTTCACGATCGGCCGCGGCACCGAGGAGGGCGTCACCATCGGCCCGCTCATCGACGACCGCGCGGTCGCGAAGGCGGCGCAGCTCGTGCAGGACGCCGTCGCGCGCGGCGCGCAGGTGCGCACCGGCGGCAACGCCGTCGACGGGCCCGGAACGTTCTACGAGCCCACCGTGGTCACCGACGTGCAGCCGGGGTCGGAGATCCTTCGCGAGGAGATCTTCGGGCCGGTGCTCGCGATCATCCCGTTCGACGACGAGGACGACGCGGTGCGTCTGGCCAACGACACCGAGTACGGACTCGTCTCGTACGTGTTCACCGAGAGCCTCGCGCGCGGCCAGCGCATGATCGAGCGCCTCGAGACCGGCATGATGGGCCTCAACATGGGCGTCGTCTCCAACGCGGCAGCGCCGTTCGGCGGCTGGAAGATGTCGGGCCTGGGCCGCGAAGGCGGCGCCGAGGGCATCCACGAGTACCTGCAGACCAAGTACACGCTGACGCCGAACCCGTTCTGACCCACGCCTGAATCGATGACATGAGGAGAGCGGATGCCCCGGGAGGGGGCATCCGCTCTCCCCGTTCTCCCGGTCGAGGTGCACCCCTTCCATACAGGCGCGACCGGGATCACTATGGTCGTGTCGGCATCGAGCGATGTGGGGTCAAGATGAGCGTTTACCGAGTGATCGACGTCATCGGCACGAGTGCCTCGTCCTGGGAGGAGGCCGCCCGAGAAGCCATCAGCACCGCGTCGGGATCGCTGCACGATCTGCGCATCGCCGAAGTGACGAAGCAGGACGTCGTCGTCGGCGACGACGGTGCGCTGCTGTTCCGTTCGCGGATCCAGCTGTCGTTCAAGTACGCGCCGGAGTGACCCGTCGCGACGCCTCTGGTGGCGCTCCGCAGGGCTCTCTATGTTGGGTGTCAGCGTGTGCGGACCGAAGCGGAGGAGTCGTTGATGGAGTCACCGGTCGAGAGTCTGACGAAGTCCGCGCCATCATGGGGCGCGAAGATGGCGTTCGGCGAGACCATCGATGTCGGCGGGCGGCAGGTGACGCCCGCGGCACTGGTCATCTTCGGGTTCGGCGGTGGCGGCGGATCCGGCAAGTGGCCGGCGCGCGGCGGGTTGCCCGAGGGTGAGGGCGAAGGAAGCGGCGGGGGCGGCGGCGGCTACGTGCTGCCCATCGGCGCGTATGTGAACGGCCCTAACGGGCCGAAGTTCCAGCCGAACCCGGTGGCCATGATCATGGTGAGCGTCCCTCTTGTGTCCGCCGCCGGCTGGGCGCTGGCGCGCATCATCACCGCCGTGCGGTCGGGGCGGTAGGACGTGGCCCTGGCGACGTCGCACGTGATCAGGCCGCTCACTCCCGAGACGTTTCCCGCGTGGCTGGCGCTCGCGCAGAAGCACAACGGGGTCTGGGGCGGGTGCTACTGCTCGTACTTCCACGGCGACACCGAGCACACCGTCAAGAGCGGGTACGACCGCCCGACGTTCAAACAGCGGCTCGTGGACGAGGGCGTCGCGCACGCCGCGCTCGTCTTCGACGGCGACGACGCGATCGCGTGGTGCGAGTTCGGCAGTCCGTCCGAGCTTCCCGGTATCTATCACCGCAAGGAGTACGACGCGGGCGAGACGAACCCGGCGCCGTGGCGCATCACCTGCTTCTTCGTCGACCGCGACCACCGGCGCTCGGGAGTCGCGCGGGAGGCGTTGGACGGTGCGCTCGAACTGATCGCGCAGGCGGGAGGCGGCGAGGTGGTCTCGTTCCCCAACGAGCTCCCGGTCGGCAAGAAGACGTCGTCGTCGTTCCTCCACAACGGCACGAGGGCCATGTTCGAGAAGGCCGGGTTCACGTTCGAGCGCCACATCGGCAAGAACAAGACCGTGATGCGCAAGACGATCGCGCCGGCGGGCGCCTGACGCCGGTTCGCACGGGGCCCGGTAGGCGAGAGGACGCCGCACGGGCGGACTACTGGATCGGATGCTCGAGCCGGGCGCGTGCCTCACGCTCGACCAGCACGGGGACGAAGTCGCGCACCTTCGCGCGCTCGAAGTGCGAGTGCGCGTCGGCGACGGCGCGCTCGATCTCGGAACGATCTCTCGAGGGGAACCGCTCTTCCAGCCGGTCCACGACGTCGGAGAGGGCTTGATCCTCATCCGCGAGCTCACGGGTCATGTGCTCAGGGTGCTCTTCGCCCTCGGCTCTCGTCAAGCAGGCGAGGATCGAGGTGTCGGCGGCGCGGATCAGTCGTACGTGTCGGTCCACGACGCGATGTCGACGCCGTGGTTGTCGGGCGAGGCGAGAGACCACCAGGCCGGAGCGTGGGAGTCGTCGGCGAGTCGCCCGCCGGCCGCGAGCGCGGCGTCGACGCGGGCCTGGGCCTGATCCGCCGGCACGAAGATGTCGAAGTGCGTCCGGCCCCTCGACGGCGAGTCCCCGGTGATCGGGTTGAAGGCGAGTTGCGGTCCGCAGCGCATCGGATCCGCGGCATCCGTGTCGCCCACGTCCTCATAGCCGAGCGCCGCGGTGAAGAAGGGGCGCACGTCGGCCCCGGAGTGCTGTGCGACGTAGATGCCGATCGACTGTGCGCGCGAGGGGTCGGGGGTCAGGCGCTGATCAGCGGCGGCCTCCGACACGGCGGCCGCGAACTCCACGGCTGCGGCGGGGATGCCCTCCGGGCCGGCGTACGGGATGCGCACGACGACGCCCTCGGGACGCACGTCGATGTCGGGTCGGAGGCCGAATCGCTCGGCGGCGGCGACGATCGGGGCGACGAGCCCGGCGGCGTGGGACAGAGAGGTCGCGGTGAAGACCGCCTGCGGCCCCGTGCCGGTGACCCGCCAGTCGGAGACGCCCGGCGCCCGATGGAACCCCGCCGCCGAGATCGCGTCGGACCCGTCCGCCGATTCGCCCATGGAGTCTCCTACACCGGTTCGGTCGTGCGGATCAGGCCGCAGTTCACGCACGACCAGGCGACCAGGAAACGCTCATCGTCGAGGATCTCGAAGTTCAGCGCGTCGCCGCACGTGGGGCAGAGTCGCGGATCCGCGTCGTTCACCCTCATGCCGTCAGCTTAGGGAACCGGATCGCGCGCCGGGAGTCCCGAGGAGAGCGGATGCCTCGGGCCGAGCCATCCGCCCTCCTCCGGTGCCCGTGCGGTCAGAGCACGACCAGGAAGCCCACCACGGCGCTCACCGCGGACAGCACGGCGAGCACGATCGACGGGGTCGCGTTCTCCTTGCGCCGCACGTGCACCGCGACCGCGCCGATCATGACGACGGTCAGGGCGGCAGCGGCGATCGGGGTGAGGATCGGCGCGATGCCGGTCAGGAGCGGCAGGATCAGGCCGATGCCGCCGACGACCTCGGCGGCACCGATGAGCTTCACGGTCGGGTCGGCGAAGTCGTCGGCCCAGCTCAGGCCGCTCGCGACGAGCGCGGACTTGGGACGGGCGACCTTCATCGCGCCGGCCGCGATGAACGCGAGGGCGAGCAGGCCGTTGAGGATCCAGAGGGCGATGATCATGCGAATACTCCAGGGAGGGATCGTGGGGTCTGTTACTGTTTGTAAGCAACCCCATGATGCGTCACCTGAAGGACGCGTACAAAAGGCACACGGATGTAAGTAGGTGACACGCGATGTCGACCACCCTCACGGTCGAAGTCCCCGGCGAGCCCACCCCGACCGGCTACGAGCGCTCGTGCGAGCAGGCGTCACCCGGCTCCGACCACGGGCGTGCCATCCGCGACGTGCTCGACCGCATCGGCGACAAGTGGTCGCTGCTGGTCATCGGCACGCTGCGGCGCGAGCGCCTGCGCTTCACCGAGCTGCAGCGACACATCCCCGGCATCTCGCAGCGCATGCTGACGCTCACGCTGCGCCAGCTCGAGCGCGACGGGCTCATCACGCGCACCGTCCACGCCGAGGTGCCGCCGCGGGTCGAGTACGAGCTGACGCCGCTCGGCGGCACGCTCATCCAGCTCGCGATGGCGCTCGCCGACTGGGCGATCGAGTACCACCCCCGCATCGAGGACTCCCGCGCCGCCTACGACGCCGCGCACCAGCGCTGACGATCGCGGACACCCCGCGTCCGCGACCTGGGCCATGATGGGCGGATGAACACGTCGGTCCTCCGGCACGAGCGGCTCCGGTCGCACCGTCTGAGCGCCCCCGCGGCGACGGTCGTCGACGCGGCGCGGCACATGCTCGCGACGCAGAGCCAGGAGTTCTGGGGCGGGCGCTGGGCGCTCGCGACCCGCGTGCGCGGCCGCACGACGGTGCGCGACGTGGACGCCGCCTACGGCCGGGGCGAGATCGTGCGCACCTGGACCATGCGCGGGACCATCCACACGATCCCCACCGCCGACATGGAGTGGGTGCTGTCGCTGACCGCCGAGCGCCAGCGCCGCCAGGCGGCGGCCGTGCACCGCAACGAGGGGATCGACGCCGACGAGGCCGACCGCGCCGAGCGCCTCGCGCGGGCAGCGCTCGGCGGGGGCAACCGCCTCACGCGCAAGGAGCTGTTCGAGGTGTGGGAGCAGGGCGGGGTGTCGACGTTCCGGCAGCGGGGTTACCACCTGCTCGTCGCGCTGTCGCTGCGCGCCGTGCTGTGCCAGGGCCCCGTCGTGCCACGGGAGAAGGGGCCGACCCGCGAGCAGTTCTTCGTGCTCGCCGACGAGTGGATCACGGATGCCGTGACCCCGGCCGATCCGATGGCCGAGTTCTTCGTCCGCTACATCGCCTCGCACGGTCCCGCCGGCGCGCGGGACTTCGCGTGGTGGACCGGGCTCCCGCTCGGGGTCTCGCGCGCGGCGGCGGAGGCGGCATCCGATCGCCTGCGTCTCGTCGCCGACGAACCCGAGCCGCAGTACGTGGTCGCCGGCGCCGCACCGCGGCGCAGCGCCGCGGCCCCCGAGGTGGTGGCCCTGCCGCCGTTCGAGGAGTATTACCTGTCGTACGCCGACCGCACCGTGCCCTGCGCGCCGGAGTTCTTGAGCGCGATCGGCCCGAGCATGAACGGCGTCGTCCGCCCCATCCTCGTCGCGCGCGGTGAGGCGGTCGGCGTGTGGACGCACTCGCTGGCCGTGGGCCGGCACGCGGAATCCCCGGTGCCCGAGCTGTTCGCCCCCGGGGCTGCGACCGACGAGGAGATCGCCGCCGCGCTCGACCGCTACCGCGACTTCATCACGGCATAGAACGCGGCTGCCGCCTGGGCCCGCAGCATCCATCCTTCCCGACGCGCATCAGGCGTGGCGGTCGAGGAAGTCGTACACCTCGTTGTCGTCGACGCCGGGGAAGGCGCCGCGGGGGAGCGGCGAGAACATCTGCATGTGCACGCGCGCGCTCGGCCAGGCCTTGCCCGCCCAGCGATCCGAGACGCCGGAGGCGACCCGGCGGCAGCACGACTCGTCGGGGCACGTCGAGGTCGCGCGCTTCTGCGTCTCGCGTCCGCGGAACCACCGCGCGTCGTCGAAGGGCACGCCCACCGTGATCGAGAACTCGCCCTCGGCCGTGGTGCCGGTCTGCGTCGAGCACCAGTAGGTGCCGGCGGGGGTGTCGGTGTACTGGTAGTGCTCGGTGGTGCGGTTCTGCTCGGAGAACGCGGCGCGCGCCGAGAACTTCCGGCACGCGATCTGGCCGTCCACGGCGCCGGTGACGTCCATCGGGAGCGGGAGGTCGTCGTTCTCGTAGACGCGTGAGATCGCGCCCGAGCCGTCGACGCGCAGGAAGTGCAGCTTGATCCCCAGATGGTGCGTCGCGAGGTTGGTCAGGCGCATGCCGGCCGCCTCGTGCGTCACGCCGAACGCGTCGCGGAAGTCCTCGACGGCGAGGTTGCGATCCTTCTTGGCCTGCTGCAGGAACGACACCGAGGCGGTCTCGGGCATCAGGCAGCACGCGGCGTAGTAGTTGATCTCGAGCCGCTGCTGCAGGAAGTCGGCGTAGTCGGTGGGCCTCTTGTGGCCGAGCAGGCGGTGCGCCATCGCCTGCAGCGCCATCGACCGCAGGCCGTGGCCGCCGGGGATGGACGCCGGCGGCAGGTAGATGCGCCCGTGCTCGAGGTCGGTGACCGAGCGCGTCGAGTGGGGCAGGTCGTTCACGTAGATCAGCTCGAAGCCGAGCTTCTCGGCCATGATGCTGACGGTGCGGTGCGTGAGGGCTCCCGACACGTGGCCCGCCGCCTTGAGCTGCTTCTCGGCGAGCTTCTCGATGTCGGGGAGGTAGTTGTCGCGCTCGCGCATCATGAGGCGCAGCTCGGTGTTGGCGCGGCGCGCCTCCTCGGGCGTCGCGATCGCCTCGCGCTCACGACGCTGCAGTTCGCGGTGCAGGCCCAGGATCGACTCGATCGTGTCGTCGGACATGCCCTTGGTCACCTTGATCGGCGTGACACCGAGCTGGCGGAAGACCGACCCCGACTGCGCGCGCTCGAGCTCGATCTCGAGCGCCGCGCGGCGGTTGGGCGGCTCGGCCGAGAGGAGGTCGCCGACCTCGACACCCGTCGTCGAGGCGATCGCCTGCAGCAGCGACAGCTTCGGCTCGCGCTTGCCGTTCTCGATGAGGCTGAGCTGGCTTCCGGCGACCCCGACCAGCGCGCCCAGTTCGTCGAGCGTGTACCCGTGGGCGAGACGCTGATGACGGATGCGGTGGCCCAGGGTCGACAGTTCGAGTGACGTCGGGGGCATTCCTTGATGCTAGCGAAAGAATTGCAACTCTTGACACCAGATTTCGTGGGAAGAGCCGCCTGTTACGCCCGAAAGTAGAGGAAGAGCACGAATCTGCATCGTCGAAACCATCTGACGGTCGAATCAACGAGGAGCGACACCATGGCCCTTGCCGACATCTTCCCCCGAACCGAAGGCTCCACCACCGCCCGTCCCGCCCTCGCCCGGACGTATGGCGAGCTGCCGACCGTTCAGGGCGAAGGCATGGTCGCTCTGCGCGCGTGGGTCGACGAGATCGCCGCGCTCACGCAGCCGGCGCGCATCCACTGGGTCGACGGCTCGCGTGCGGAGAACGACATGCTCCTTCGCGAGATGGTCGACGAGGGCAAGCTCATCAAGCTCAACCCCGAGTGGCGCCCGGGCTCCTACCTCGCCCGCTCCCACCCGAGCGACGTGGCGCGCACGGAGGCACGCACGTTCATCGCGTCGGAGCGCGAGGAGGACGCCGGCCCGACCAACAACTGGGCCGCGCCCGACGAGATCCGCGCCACCATCACCCCGCTGTTCGAGGGCTCGATGAAGGGCCGCACGATGTACGTCGTGCCCTTCTCGATGGGTCCCGTCGGCGGCCCGCTGTCGCACATCGGCGTGCAGGTGACCGACAGTGCCTACGCCGTCACCTCGATCGGCATCATGACGCGCGTCGGCACCGACGTGCTGCGCGAGATCGCCGGCGGCGCGCACTGGGTCAAGACCGTCCACTCCGTCGGCGCCCCGCTGCAGCCGGGCGAGGCGGATGTCGCGTGGCCGTGCAACGACGAGAAGTACATCGTCCACTTCCCCGACACCCTCGAGGTCTGGTCGTACGGCTCGGGCTACGGTGGCAACGCGATCCTGGCGAAGAAGTGCTTCGCGCTGCGCATCGCCTCGGTGATCGGCCGCGACGAGGGCTGGCTCGCCGAGCACATGCTCCTCATCCGCGTCATCGACCCGGCCGGTCGCGCCTACCACATCGCCGCCGCGTTCCCGTCTGCGTGCGGCAAGACCAACCTCGCCATGCTCCGCCCGACGATCCCGGGCTGGCGCGTCGAGACCCTCGGCGACGACATCGCGTGGCTGCGTCCGGGTGAGGACGGGCGCCTCTGGGCCATCAACCCCGAGGCCGGTTTCTTCGGCGTCGCGCCGGGCACCGGCCAGTCGACCAACGTCACCGCGGTCGAGACGCTGTGGGGCAACACGATCTTCACGAACGTGGCGCTGCGCCCCGACGGCGACGTGTGGTGGGAGGGCCTCACCGACGAGCCGCCGGCACAGCTCACCGACTGGGAGGGCAACCCGTGGACGCCGGCCTCCGGCCGCCCCGCCGCCCACCCGAACTCGCGCTTCACCGTCGCCGCGGCCCAGTGCCCGCAGATCGCCGACGACTGGGACGCCCCGCAGGGCGTGCCGCTCGACGCGATCCTGTTCGGCGGCCGCCGTGCCACCAACGTGCCGCTCGTCGTCGAGGCGACGGACTGGACGCACGGCGTGTTCATGGGCTCCAACATCTCGTCGGAGAAGACGGCGGCCCAGGAGGGCACCGTCGGCGAGCTGCGCCGCGACCCGTTCGCGATGCTCCCGTTCTGCGGCTACAACATGGCCGACTACTTCGGCCACTGGCTCAAGGTCGGCCAGCAGCTGCGCTTCGACCGCGCACCGCGCGTGTTCCAGGTGAACTGGTTCCGCAAGGGCACCGACGGACGCTTCCTGTGGCCGGGCTTCGGCGACAACTCGCGCGTCATCGACTGGATCATCCGCCGCATCGAGGGTGAGGTCGGCGCCGTCGAGAGTCCGATCGGCCGCCTGCCTCGCACCGAGGACCTCGACGTCGACGGCATCGACGTACCGCAGGCCGACCTCGACGAGCTGTTCGCCGTCGACCCGCAGCTGTGGCTGCACGAGGCCGACCTCACCGAGGAGTTCTACCGCACGTTCGAAGGCCGCGTCCCCGCTCCGCTGTGGGCTGAGCTCGCCGCGCTCCGGTACCGCCTGCAGCGCGCCTGACCCGGTTCCGACGCCTCGGCCCCGCCTGTGCGAGGGGTCGAGGCTTCGGTCTCGGTTGCGACCGGTGACGGTCGCACACAGACCGGCGCCCGGCCCTCTTCTTGGCAGAGGGGCCGGGCGCCTATTCTCCTTGTACGACTCGGGCTGTTCCGCAGTCGCTTCCGGCGGGTGCGCGGCCCCGCGGAGCGCACAACGCGACTGCGGAACAGCGGGGACTCGGTCGGGTGGGGGCGAGGAGGATCAGACCAGCAGCTGGTGCTTCGCGAGGTCGCGATAGAGCGGCGTGGTCTGCACGAGCTCGGAATGCGTGCCCTGGCCGACCACGCGGCCGTGCTCCATGACGACGATGTGGTCGCTGTCGACGACCGTCGACAGGCGGTGCGCGATCACGACGAGCGTGCGGCCGGCCGCGACGGCGTCGATCGCCTCGCGCATGCGCTGTTCGTTGAGCCCGTCGAGCGACGACGTCGACTCGTCGAGCAGCAGGATCGGGGGAGCGGCCAGCAGTGCCCGCGCGATCGCGAGGCGCTGACGCTCGCCGCCCGAGAGCATCACGCCCGACTCGCCCACGGGCGCGTCGACGCCCAGCGGGTTGCGGTCGAGCACCTCGCCGAGGTTCACGGCACGAAGCACTGCTTCGCAGTCATCATCGGATGCCTCGGGCGAAGCCAGACGCAGATTGTCCCCGATCGTCCCGGCGAGGGTCGGGGCGTCCTGTTCGACGTAGCCGAGCTGCGCCCGCAGCACGTCGCGGTCGAGCGTGCGCACGTCCGTGCCGTCGAGGAGGATCGCCCCCTCGGTCGGGTCGTAGAAGCGCTCGATCAGCGCGAGGGTCGTGCTCTTGCCGGCGCCGGACGGGCCGACGAGGGCGACGCGCGCCCCGCGCGGCACCGAGAACGAGACGCCCCGCAGCACCTCGGTGTCGGCGGACACGGATGCCGCGGCATCCGCAAGTCCTTCGAGGCCGGTGTCGCCCGCCCCGTCGCCGAGCACGATCGTCGACGTGTCGACGTGCGCGCTCTCGAGCACGGCCAGTGCCTCGGACTCGGCCTTGCGCCGCGCCTGGACGACGTTCTCGGGGTAGCGGAACCGCACGTCGCGGAACTCGATCGCGGCAGCTTCGACAGGCTCAGCGACCGCCCCCTGAGCCGGTCGGAGGGTGCGCGCCGCGATGTCGACGTCGTCCTGCGCCTCGGTCGGGAGGTCGAGCACCTCCTGGATGCGGCCCAGGGCTCCGAGCGCCTGACTCACGGAGGTGATGGCGCCGAAGAACGAACCGAGCGGGGCGATGAGCATGAACAGGAACATGATGAAGGTCACGAGGCTCGCGATCGACAGCGCGCCGGTGGCGACGCGGAAGCCGCCGAGGCCGATGACGACGAGCAGCGACACCTGCAGCGCGACGTTGGCGATCGGCACGACCAGCGCCGACACCTTCGCGATGCGCACGCCGACGTGGTAGGCCTCGGTCGCCTGCGCGGTGACCGCGTCGACCTCGCGCGCCGTCGCGCCCGAAGCGCGGACGGTGCGGATCGAGCCGACCGCGCGCTCGACGCCCGACGCGAGGGCGCCGACCTTCTCCTGCTGCTCGGTCGAGGCGGTGCGGATGCGGCCGCTCAAAAGCACCACGCCGAGCACCGAGATGCCGATCACGAGCACGATGATGGCGAGCAGGACCGGGTCGATGATGGCCATCGCGATGAGTGCGCCGGCGAAGAGCAGCCCGTTGCCGATCGAGTCGGCGAGGCCCTGGGTGAGCGCGGCGTAGAGGAGCGTGGTGTCGCTGCCGACGCGTGAGACGAGATCACCGGTGCGGCGCGCGTCGAACTCGCTGATCGGCAGGTGGAGGATGCGCGAGATGAGCCGGCGCCGGCTGGAATACACGACCGCGGTGCCGGTGCGCTGCAGCAGGTAGTGCTGCCAGCCCGAGATGAGCGACGCGAGCAGCACGAACCCCACGAGCGCCCAGATGAGCAGCCCCAAGTCGAGGTTCTCCTGCACGCGCGTGATGACCTGGCCCACCAGGAGCGGCTGGATGAGCGACGCGCCCGCGCTCAGGATGCTCAGCACCACCACGACGGCGAGCGTGCGCTTGTGCTCGAAGAGGTAGGGGAGCAGCTGCGTGAACGTCGCGCGCGGCCCCTCTTCGGCCTTCCCGCGCCGGGAACGCCCGCGGCGGGCGCGGGCGGACTCCGCAACGGCGGGGGCGGGAGGGGCTTCGTCGAGATCGGCGGAGGGCATGGGTGTACCTCGTTCGTGAAGGGGGCTTACCTTCGACCGTACTTCTTGTGGACGGCCTGTCGGCTCACACCGAGGGCGCCCGCGATCGCCTGCCACGAGAAGCCGAGGTTGCGCGCCTTGCGCACCTGCACCTCCTCGGCGCGCGCGAGCTCGCGGCGCACCTCGGCGAGACGGTGCAGCTCCGCGATCGGCTCGCGTTCGCCGGCCGCCCCGATCAGGGTGGTCAGTTCGTCGCCGCTCATCGGGCAGCCTCTCGTTTCCGGTCACGGATGCCGCGGCCTGCGGCATCCGTCGTCAACCGTAGTTGACACTCATCGAGGTGTCAACTTGTGTTGACGACGTCCGTTCGCGGGGGGCCACTGGGCGGTGTCGGAGCGGGGCGTTAGGGTAGTCCGGTGCCCGCCCCCGTGATCACCGCTGACAACCTCGTCAAGGCCTACAAGGTCAAAGGCAAGCCCGACTTCCTCGCCGTCGACGGCCTGTCGTTCGAGGTGGCGCCGGGCGAGTCGTTCGGACTCCTGGGCCCGAACGGTGCCGGCAAGTCCACGACGATGAAGATGGTGGGCGCGGTGTCGACGCGCACCCGCGGAGATCTGTCGATCCTCGGGCTCGATCCCGACCGCTACGGCCCCGAGATCCGGTCGCGTCTGGGCGTCGTGCCCCAGCAAGACAACCTGGACGGCGAGCTCAACGCTCGCGAGAACCTCTACATCTACGGCCGCTACTTCGGCCTGCCCGGCAAGGTGTGCCACCAGAAGGCCGACGAACTGCTCGCGTTCGCGCAGCTCGAAGACAAGGCCAAGAGCAAGGTCGAGCAGCTCTCGGGCGGCATGAAGCGGCGGCTCACGATCGCGCGCGGCCTCATCAACGACCCGCGCATCCTGCTGCTCGACGAGCCGACCACGGGTCTCGACCCACAGGCGCGCCACGTGCTGTGGGACCGCCTCTTCCGCCTCAAGGAGCGCGGCACCACCCTCGTGCTGACGACGCACTACATGGACGAGGCCGAGCAGCTCTGCGACCGGCTGATCGTCGTCGACAAGGGCCGCATCATGGCCGAGGGCACGCCGGCCTCGCTCATCCGCGAGCACTCCAGCCGCGAGGTGCTCGAGGTGCGCTTCGGCTCGGACCGCAACGAGCAGGTCGCGCCGCAGCTCGAGGGTATCGGCGACCGCGTCGAGGTGCTTCCCGACCGCATCCTCGTCTACGCGAACGACGGCGAGGCGGCGCTCGAGACGGTGGCGCACCGGGGGCTCACCCCGATCACGTCGCTCGTGCGCCGCTCGAGCCTCGAGGATGTCTTCCTCCGGCTCACCGGAAGGTCGCTGATCGAATGAGCCTTCCCTCCGAAGACGCTACGACCCGCGTGCAGCCCTCGCTCGACGAGCTGCGCGACGAGGCGATGCGCTGGGGCCGCAAGCCCCGCGCGTTCGGCACCTGGTACGTCACCGAGCACATGGTGCGCGCGATGCGCGCGTACGGCTGGACCATCATCGTCGGCGCGCTCGGCCAGCCGATCCTCTACCTGCTGGGCCTCGCCGTCGGCCTCGCCGCGCTCATCGACGCCCCGATCACGCAGAACGGCGTCGAGGTCTCGTACCTCGTGTTCGTCGCGCCGGCCCTCCTGATGACCGCCGCGATCTCCGTCGCGTCGGAGGAGTTCTCGTATCCCGTCATGGCGGGCTTCAAGTGGCGCCGCTACTTCTTCGGCTTCAGCGCGACCGGGCTCTCGCCGGGGCAGATCGCCGGTGGCGTCATCTCCGGCGCCTCCGCCCGCATCATCGTCGTGGTGGTCGCGTACTACCTGTTCCTGTGGCTGTTCCAGGCGGTGCCGAACCCCGAGACCGGGTGGCTCACGATCCCGATCGGCCTGCTCGCAGGCCTCGCGTTCGGCATCCCGTACATGGCCTACGCCGCGTCGATCACCGACGACAAGGGCCAGGTCGCGCTCGTGCAGCGCTTCATCTTCATGCCGATGTTCCTGTTCTCGGGCACCTTCTACCCGCTGGCCACGCTGCCGCTCTGGTTGCAGTGGATCGGGTGGGTGTCGCCGCTGTGGCATGCGACCGAGCTCGGCCGGGTCGCCACCTACGGCCTGCCCATGGACCCGTTCGTGATCGTCGTGCACGTCGGCTATCTGCTCCTGCTGTCGATCGGCGGCTACGTGATCGGCCGCCGCATCTTCCAGAGGAGGCTCGGCGCATGACCGTCGCGACCGGAACCGAGACCGGCGCGATCCGCGCCGGCGGGGTACGCGCGCTGTGGGCGGGCAACCCGCAGTCGGTCGTGCAGCGCGGCCTCATCGCCGCGCGCTCGTCCAGCTGGGCCGTCGTGCTGTCGGGCTTCTTCGAGCCCGTGTTCTATCTCGCCTCGATGGGCATCGGCCTCGGCTCGCTCATCGGCGACGTGCAGACCTCCAGCGGCGTGGAGGTGCCCTACGCGGCCTTCATCGCGCCCGCTCTGCTCGCCGTGTCGGCGATGAACGGCGCGATCTACGACTCGACGTGGAACGTCTTCTTCAAGCTCAATTACGGCAAGCTCTATGAGGGCATGCTCGCGACATCGCTCGGGCCGCTCGACGTCGCGCTGGGCGAGATCCTCTACGCGCTGCTGCGCGGCCTGCTGTACGCGACCGGCTTCATGATCATCATGCAGATCCTCGGCCTCAACCTGGCGTGGACCGCGATCCTGGCGCTGCCGGCGGTACTGCTCATCGCCTTCGGGTTCGCGAGCCTCGGCATGGCCGTCACGAGCTACATGAAGACGTTCCAGCAGATGGACTGGATCAACTTCGTGCTGCTGCCGATGTTCCTGTTCTCGGCGACGCTGTACCCGATCACGATCTACCCGGAGTGGATCCAGCACGTCATCATGGCGTTCCCGCTGTGGCACGGCGTCGAACTCGTCCGCGGACTCACCACCGGCATCCTCACCCCCGAGATGTGGTGGCACGTCCTCTACTACGTCGTGATGATCGCCATCGGTCTGGTGTTCACGACGAAGCGTCTGCGCGCGCTGTTCCTCGACTGATTCCCGGTTGACTCGGATGCTGCAGCCCCCGCGGGCGGCAGCATCCGAATCATCGCGTGCCTGCGCATGCGCTTCGCGCGTGCTGTCTATTGAACATGTTCAGAAACGGGAGTACCTTTCTGAACATGTCCAGTTCCGTCGGCACGGCAACGAAGAGCGAGCGCACGAGAGCGCTCATCCGCGACATCGCCCTGCGCTCGTTCCGGGAACGTGGGTACGACCAGACCACGATCCGGCTCATCGCGTCCGAGGCCGGCGTGTCGGTGGGCACGACCAACTACCACTTCGCGTCGAAGAACGACCTCGTGCAGGAGCTCTACCTCGACGTGCAGCAGCAGCACCGCGCGGCGGCGCTCCCGCTCCTCGAGACGAGCGACGATCTCGTGGAGCGGCTCGGCATCGTCTTCCGCACGGGTCTCGCGCAGCTCGAGCCGTACCACCGGTTCGCCCCGGAGTTCCTCTCGGCGGCGGTCTCGCCGCGGTCGTCGATCAACCCGCTGTCGAGCGACTCCTCGGAATCGCGCGAGATCGTGGTCGGCCTCTTCCGCGAGGCGATCGCGGGTGCCGCAGACAAGCTCCCCGCGGAGTTCGACGAGGATCTGCCGTCGGCGCTGATGCTCGGCCACCTGCTGCTCGCCCTGTTCTGGGTCTATGACACATCGGACGGCCGGGAGCGCACGAGCAGACTGCTCGAGCGCGGCCTGCGGCTCCTCAAGCTCTCGCTTCCTCTGGTGCGTCTGCGCGTGCTCCGCAAGCCGCTGCGCGAACTGCTCGACCTCATCACCGAGGTGCAGGCGTGAGCCACGGCGAAGCCGCGGCGACGGCATCCGAGGAGTCCCCGGCCGCGGCGGAGGTCGGGCTCTGGAGTGAGCGGTGGTTCCGCGTTCTCACGGTGCTGAATGTGCTCATCGTCGTCGCGTCGGCGTGCGTCTGGGCTGCCTCGCTGAGCGATGGGCTGCCCACGGCGGCATCGTGGTTGATGTTCGTGCTGCCTGTCGTTCCTGCCACCGTCGCGATGCCGGCCGTTTCAGCGGTCATCGTGGGGTCGGCCGCGGCGTTGTCCTCACTCAACATGTTCGGCGAAAGGCAGAAGGCGCGGCGCTTCCTCCGCGCGATGACGGTGTGGGGCACCATCGCTCTCGGCGCACCGGTCGCGTTCGCGGCGGTGTGGATCTTCGTCGCGGCGATCGGATCGCTGCGGTGACCCGGCGCGCGATCTACGTCAGCATCCGCATCGCGGCGCCGATGGAGCGGGTGTGGCAGCTCACCCAGGACCCGGCGCTGCACGCGCGCTGGGACGTGCGTTTCAGCCGCATCGCTCCGACCGCACGCCTGGCGGGCGGCGGCACGCGCTTCATCTACGAACGCCGCCTGCCCGGATGGACGATCACGGGCACCGGCACGACGATCGGCGAACACGACCGCCCTGATGGAACGCGCACGTCCGCCCTCCGTTTCGACAGCGACAGCCGGCTCTCGCCGCTCGGCTCGGGTCGAGGCTACTGGCGGTACCGTCCGGACGGTGAGGGCGTCGTCTTCACGACCGGGTACGACTACAGCCCGCAGTGGGGTCGCACGCTGGATCTGGTCGTTCGACCGCTGATCGGCTGGGCGACCGCCTGGAGCTTCGATCGGCTGCGGATCTGGGCCGAGTCCGGCACCCCACCCGAGCGGTGGCCGTTGCGATCCGTGCTGCGCGTCTGGCGCCCAGAGCGTCCTCGCGCCGCCCGGTGCGAGCGTCGTCCTCCCGGCCGTCGGGTGATGGAGGACGCCCCGACGACGCTCCAGGAGCTGGTGCACCCGTGAGCGCCGAGACCGCGGTGGCCACGTCGATCTTCGCGCGCGCGATGGGCGACGACTTCTCCCGCCTCCACCCCATGGTGCAGCGTCGCTTCGGAGTCGGGCTCGCGGCGGGCTACGCGTGCGTCGGCCGCGGCACCATGAGCACGATTCGCCGGGGTCCCTGGTGGACGATCCCATTCCTTCAGATCGGGCGCTTCCGCAACATCCTCATCCCCGAGACGGGGCGCGGCATCGCGTTCACGATCGAGAACCATCCGTACCGCGACCCGTTCGGACGCGAGACGGTCACCTTCGTGCGTCATTTCCGGATGCCGCGTGCCGTGCGCCGCTTCGACGCCACGATGGTCCTCGGCGATGACGGACGGATCCTCGACTACCTCGGCAGCCATCAGCACCTCGCAGTCGACCTCCGGCTGACAGCGGAGCCCGACGGGAGCCTCCTGCTGCGGTCCGACCGGCAGCGCTTCTACGAAGGTCCGCTCGGCTTTCGGTTCCCCATGCTGTTCAGCGGTCGGGCCGAGCTCCGCGAGAGCTACGACGATGTCGCGCAGGTCTTCCGCATTCGCCTCGAGGTGCGCAACCGCGTCTTCGGGTTCCTGTTCGGCTACGAGGGTGAGTTCCGCTGCGAGTTCCCCGAGGCGACCGATGCGCCCTCGCACACGAAGCCCGTTCGCCACGAGCGGCGCGTGTGAGCGGAGACAGTGGATGCCTCGACCCGGCCGGGTCGAGGCATCCACCGTTCTGAGAAGCCGGGGCTAGAGCGAGCCGGTGGCTCCCACGCCCAGGTCGGCGTCGTAGTCGACGTCCTTGGTCTCGGGGGAGAGGAGGAGCGCGATGAAGGTCAGCACGCCCATCGCCGAGAGGTACAGGCCGACGAGCCACGGGCTGCCGTCGGCCGAGGCCCACAGCGCGACCGCGACGATCGGCGCCAAGGCGGCACCGAGGATCGACGACACGTTGTACGAGATCGCCGACCCCGAGTAGCGGACGTTCGTCGGGAAGAGCTCGGGCAGGACGGCGCCCATCGGACCGAACGTCGAGCCCATCAGCATGAAGCCGAAGATCAGGAACGCCTGCGTCAAGGCCCCGGTGAACTTGGGGTCGAGCTGCGGCGACAGGAACAGGTTGAACGTGAGGCCGAAGACGATGATGAGGCCGGTCACCCACAGCAGCAGGCGGCGGCGTCCGATCGTGTCGGCGATCGGACCCGACAACAGCGTGAAGATGCCGAAGAACACGACGCCGATGATCTGCATCAGCACGAAGTCGGTGTATCCGAAGCCGAGACCCGGATAGAACTGCGCGGCGAAGGCCGCCGGGTCGAACGCGGTGCCCGCCGCCTCTGCGGCCTTCTGCGCTGCGGCGGACGCGACCTCGAGGTCTGCGGCCTTGGTGCCGTACGAGAGCGTGAAGTTCGTCATCAGGTAGAACAGCACGTAGGTCGCCAGCATGATGAAGGTGCCGAGGATCAGGTGCCACCAGTGGTGACGCAGGACCGTGGCGAGCGGGAACTTGCGGATCGCGCCCTTCTCTTCGGCCTTGACGAAGGTGTCGGACTCGACGAGGCGCAGGCGGACCCACAGGCCGATGATCACCATGACGGCGGAGAACAGGAACGGAACGCGCCAGCCCCACGCGAGGAAGTCGGCCGAGCGCTGACCCGCGCCGTCGGGGTGGGGGAGCAGGAAGTTGATCGCGAGGAACACCGAGTTCGCGATGATGAAGCCGAGCGGTGCGCCGAGCTGCGGGAATGTGCCGTACCAGGCGCGCTTGCCCTTCGGGGCGTTCTCGGTCGCGACGAGCGCGGCGCCCGACCACTCGCCGCCGAGCGCGAAGCCCTGGAACAGGCGCAGGACCAGCAGCAGGATCGCAGCCCACACGCCGATCTCGTTGAACGTCGGAAGGCACCCGATGAGGAACGTCGCGATACCCATGGTGAGCAGCGACGCGACGAGCGTCGCCTTGCGGCCGAACCTGTCGCCGAAGTGCCCGAACACGATCGCGCCGAGGGGGCGCGCGATCATGGCGGCGCCGAAGACGCTGAACGACAGCAGCAGCGACGTGGTGTCGTTGCCGGTCGGGAAGAAGAGGATCGGGAAGACGAGGACGGCGGCGGTCGCGTAGACGTAGAAGTCGTAGAACTCGATCGTGGTGCCGACGAGGCTCGCGAGGATGACGCGGGAGCGGGGGTTTGCGGGTGCCGCGGAGGTCGCGGCGGTCGTGCTGGGGGAGGACATATTCACCTGGGGCATGCGCGGAGCGAGGCATCCGGATGGGATGCGGCGGTGGGCGGACGCCGGGCGCAGGGTGACGCGTCAGGCGGCACTGCACTGGATCACCGTGGGTGCGGGCGTTGTCGCCCGGCACAAAAGACCAGCCTACTCCCGGGATTCCGCCCCGGCCGCAGAGACGGAGAACGGATGCTGCGGCCCAGGGCCGCAGCATCCGTCTCGCGTGTCAGGAGGTCAGCGCCAGAGCACCGCGATCGCGGCGTTGGCGAAGGTGAGCACACCGATCGACCAGAAGATGGCGCCCGGCACCGAGCCGGTCTTGCGCTGCCGGCCGGCGCCGATGCCCAGGAGCGCGCCGATGATGACGAGGATGACCAGCTTCACACCGATCTTGGCGTAGTTGAGGTCGTAGTCGATGCCCCACGGGGCGGCGAGGATGAGGCCGGCGAGACCGGCGATCGCGAGGCCCCAGTTCATGAGGCGCGTGATCTGGTGCTTTCCGTTCACCGCTTCGACGACCCAGGCGCCGAAGAGGATGGCGAAGCCCACGAGGTGGACGAGCACGACGACGTGGCGGAGGATTTCCATGCCATCAGTCTAGCTGAAGGTTGCCTCGCCGCCAGGTGCCCCCGCCCTGATTCTGCCCGCCGGAATCGCAAATCCCGCGAGGATCGGCCTGTCACCCGTGGGTGGGCCGATTCTCGCGGGATCTCCGGTGTTCGCAGGCTCAGGCTCGCAGGTCGCGGAGCACCACAGCGGTGCGGATGGCCGCGTCGGCCGCTTCGAATCCCTTGTCTTCGACGGAGCCCTCGAGGCCGGCGCGGGCGATGCCCTGGGCCTCGTCGTCGAGCGTCAGCACGCCGAAGCCGACCGGCTTGCCGGTGTCGAGCGCGACGCGGGTCAGGCCGTCGGTCGCCGCGTTCGAGACGAACTCGAAGTGCGGCGTGCCGCCGCGGATGATGACGCCCAGCGCAACGACCGCGTCGGCTCCGGCCTCCAGAGCCGCCTTCGCCACGACGGGGAGCTCGAACGAGCCGGGCACGCGGACGAGCCGGTGCGAGGCGCCCGCGGCATCGGCGGCGCGTGCGGCGCCGGCGATGAGGCCGTCGGTGATCGTCTCGTGCCACGTCCCCGCGACGACGACCACGTCGAGTCCGCTGCCGTCGACCGGTGCCGTGGCCTCGGGTGCGCCCTTGCCGCTCATCGTTCTGCTCCTTCGTGCATGTGGGCGATGGCGTCCGCGAGGTCCGCCTCGTTGATGATGTGACCCATGCGATCGCGCTTGGTCTCCAGGTACTGGTGGTTGTTCGGGCCGACGCCGACCAGGAGCGGCACCTGCTCGACGATGTCGAGGCCGAGCTCGCGCAGCTGCTTGACCTTGTCGGTGTTGTTGGTCAGCAGGCGCACCTTCTCGATACCCAGGTCGGTGAGGATGCCGGCGGCCGCCGCGTAGTCGCGGGCGTCGGCGGGGAGGCCCAGCGCGAGGTTGGCGTCGACGGTGTCGAGGCCGCGCTCCTGCAGCGAGTAGGCGCGCAGCTTGTTGATGAGGCCGATACCGCGACCCTCGTGGCCGCGCATGTAGATGACCACGCCGCCGTCCTGTTCGATGGCGTCGAGGGCGGCTTCCAGCTGCGGGCCGCACTCGCACTTGAGCGAGCCGAACGCCTCACCCGTCAGGCACTCCGAGTGCACGCGCACGAGGGGCGCGTCCGAGAGCTCGCCCGAGACGACCGCGATGTGGTCGGTGCCGGTGACGCGGTCCTTGTACGCGAGGAAGCGGAACTCTCCGTGCCCGGTGGGCACGTGCGCCTCCGCGCGCAGGCTCACGCGGCGCTTGTGCGCGTTGCGGATCGCGGGATCGCACGGGACGTTCTCGTCGAGGTGGGCGGCGAGCTGCTCGATCGTGATGACCGGGATGCCGTACTCGGCGCCCAGCTCCTGGAGCCCGGGCAGGCGCATCATGCTGCCGTCCTCGGCGACGACCTCGCCGATGACGCCGACCGGCGCGAGGTCGGCGAGCTTCATGAGCTCGACGGCGGCCTCGGTGTGGCCCGCGCGCTCGCGCACGCCGCCGTCGACGGCGCGGAGCGGCAGGATGTGGCCGGGGCGGATCACGCTGGTGGGCGTCGACTCGGGGTTGGCGAGCACGTTGAGCGTGTGCGCGCGGTCGGCGGCGCTGATGCCCGTCGAGACGCGGTCGGCGGCATCCACGCTCACCGTGTACGCGGTGCCGCGGGCGTCCTCGTTGTTCTCGACCATCGGCGGCAGGTCGAGGCGGTCGGCCCAGTCGGCGGGCATCGGCGCGCACAGGAAGCCGCTCGTCCAGCGGACCGTCCACGCGACCCACTCGGGAGTGGCGAGCTGCGCCGACAGGATGACGTCGCCCTCGTTCTCGCGGTTCTCATCGTCCGCGACGATGACCGGCCGGCCGGCGCGCAGCGCCTCCAGGGCCTCGGGGATCGTGGCAAGGCTCATTTCGAGCCTCCTTCCGTGGGTGCGGACGCGTCCGCGGGGAGTTCAGGTGCGGCGTCTGCCGCCGTGGTGAAGCTGAGCAGCCGCTGCACGTGGCGCGCCAGGATGTCGGTCTCGAGGTTGACGCGGTCGCCCGTCACACGGGCGCCGAGGGTCGTCGCGGCGAGGGTCTCGGGGATGAGCGAGACCTCGAACCAGCCGTCGCCGGGGGCGGCGGCGCTCGCACCGCTCACGGTGAGCGAGACGCCGTCGACGGCGATCGAGCCCTTGTCGACGACCAATGGGGCGAGCTCCGCGGGGACCGAGATGCGCAGCACCTGCCACTGTTCGCCGGGTCGCACCTCGAGCACCTCGCCGGTGCCGTCGATGTGGCCCTGCACGATGTGTCCGCCGAGGCGGCCGTGCGCGGCCGTCGCACGCTCGAGATTGACGCCGCGGCCGGCGGAGACACCCTCGAGGGTCGACATGTCGAGGGTCTGCTTCATCACGTCGGCGGTGAACCAGTCGGAGCCCTGGTCGACGACGGTGAGGCACACGCCGCTGACCGAGATGGAGTCGCCGTGCGCGGCATCCGACACGGCCTTCGGCCCGCGAACCGTCACACGCACGCCGTCTCCCGACGGCTCGACAGCGGTGACCTCGCCGATCTCCTCGATGATTCCGGTGAACATCACTCGTCTCCTTCCGAAGCGGGGTGGGCGACGAACAGCAGATCGTCGCCGAGTGGGATGACGGATGCCACGGCCAGGCGTCGCGCCTCGCCGATGGTGGTCACCCCGATGTCTTGTACAGCGAGCCGGTCGCCGCCGAGCAGCACCGGAGCGACGTACACGAGCAGTTCGTCGGCAAGGCGCTCACGCAGGAACGACGCCGCGACGGCAGGGCCGCCCTCGACGAACACGCGCTGCACCCCGTGGGTGCGCAGGTCTTCGAGCAGAGCGCGCAGCCCGCCCGAGTCGTCGTCGCCGGGGTACTGCAGGAACGCGTGCGGATGCTGCCGCACGGCCGCCGCCTCGGGCACGGTGCGCGCGCCCACGACGACCGGGATCGGCTGGTGGGGCAGGAGTGACCCGTCCTCGGCACGAGCGGTCAGCGCCGGGTCATCGGCGAGCACCGTGCCGGTGCCGGCGACGATCGCGTCGGCTTCGGCGCGGCGGCGGTGGACGTCGGCGCGAGCCTGCGGCCCGGTGATCCACTGGCTGGTGCCGTCGGATGCCGCGGCCCGGCCATCGAGGCTCTGGGCCCACTTCACCGTCACGTGCGGCCGGCGCAGGCGCTGGACCGTCAGCCACGAGTCGAGGAGCGCGGTCGCCTCGTCGGCGAGCAGGCCGGCCTCGACCTCGACGCCGGCTGCGCGCAGCCGCGTGGCGCCGCCGGAGGAGTGGTCGCCGGGATCGGCGATCGCGTAGACGACCCGTGTGACGCCCGCGGCGATGAGGGCCTCGGAGCACGGCCCGGTGCGACCGGTGTGGTTGCAGGGTTCGAGGGTCACGATCGCGGTCGCGCCGCGCGCGGCGCCGGGCACGAGCCGCGACAGCGCATCCACCTCGGCGTGCGGGGTGCCCGCACCGCGGTGCCAGCCCTCGGCGAGCACGTCGCCGTCCGGCGACAGCAGGAGCGCGCCGACCTGAGGGTTCACGCCACGCGGACCGCGTCGGGCGATCGTCAGCGCCCGACGCATCGCGTCGTGTTCCGCTGTGCTCGCCATCCGGCCCCTCGTCTCGTCGTTCTCGACGCCCCGGGGCATAGGAAGCGGAGGCGCGCATGGCGACGCCTCTGTGCTGCCTCCCATCCGGACTAGCGACCTGCCTCCCTCAGGAAACCTGTCGCATCACCGTCGGTTCCGGAATTCCACCGGATCGGCCGCGGCGGCATCCGAATCGGATGCTGATGCCTTGGCTCGCGGACTGTCACCGCCGGTTCGGATTCTCACCGACCCCGGAGCACGTTGATGCTCTCGAGTGTAGTCAACGCGGCATCCGTCCATTCATTCCATGTCTTCGAATGAAGTCCGCGCGCCCGCCTGATCCCGCTCCGGCCTCACTCCAGGAGCGCCCGCGCGGTGGCCTCGTCGACGATGAGATCCGTCGCGATGCGCGCGGCGAGGGCACCTCGGAGGCTTGCGAGCTTCGACACCCCTGACACGATGCACAGACGCCGTGGGATGCCGCGCAAGAGGTCGAGGCTCGGACCGGTGGCACGGTCGTTGAGGGCGATTCCGCCGCTCGACCCGTCCGCGCGGTAGAAGACGGTGGCCACGTCGCCCACGACGCCTTCGTCGGCGAGCTGATCGAGTTCGGCCGGCTCGAGGTAGCCGCCGCTGTAGACGTGGCTCGGCACGCGAGATCCCGCGGACCCGGTGCTGAACACCACGAGGTCCATCGCGGGGAGCATGTCGAGGATGCGCCGCGTGCTGCGCTCGCGCCACATCGCGTCCTTCGTGGCGGGGTCGTCGAAGAACGCCGGCACGGGGAACTGCTGCGCGCTCCCGTCATAGGCGGCGGCGAACCGGCTCAGGATCTCACTCGCGTAGAGGAGACCCGTCGAATGGGTGTTGCCGGAGCCGTTCAGCTGCACGAATGTCGCGCCGTGCACCGGCTTGGGCACGAGGTGACGGCTCACCGCCACGGTCGTCGACCCCCAGGCGACGCCCACGATCATGTCGTCCTGCACGAGGTCCAGGAGCGCGTGTGCGGCGGCGATGGCGACGCGCTGCAGCCGGTCGACCTCGGTGGTGTCGTCGGGCACGGGAACGACCTGGGCGAGGATGCCGAAGCGCTCGGCCAGTCGCTCCTCGAGTCGCTGCGGCGCGGCGAACGGCGACCGGATGCGGATGTCGACGATGCCCGTCGCCCGCGCGTGCGTGAGCAGTCGTGACACCGTCGAACGCGACGTGCCGAGCTCCTGTGCGATCGCTTCCATGGTGCGGTCCTGCACGTAGTAGAGGTGCGCGGCCGTGAGCGCGCGCTGCATCGTGCGGGCGTCGCCGATCTGGTCCATCCGCCCATCGTGCACGTATGTGCATATCCCCTGCAAGGACGTCCAGCGATGCCATGATGGGACGACAGCACGACGATGGGGGATGCGATGACGGCGCGGGCAGCGGAACGAGGATGGGCGGCTCTCGCCGAGCGGCCCTACGCCGACGTCCTGATCATCGGCGGCGGCATCAACGGTCTCGCGACGTTCCGTGACCTCGCGATGCAGGGCGTGGACGTCGCACTCGTCGAGCGCGACGACTTCATCAGCGGCGCGTCGGCAGCGTCGTCGCACATGATCCACGGCGGCATCCGCTACCTCGAGAACGGCGAATTCCGGCTCGTGCACGAGGCCGTGACCGAGCGCAACGCGCTGCTGCGCACCGCCCCGCACTACGTCAGGCCGCTGCAGACCACCATCCCGATCTTCTCGACGTTCTCAGGAGTGCTGTCGGCGCCGCTGAAGTTCCTGCGCCACGGCGGCGGGAAGCACCGCGAGCGCGGGGCCGCGCTGATCAAGATCGGGCTCGTCATCTACGACTCCTTCTCCCGCGGGGGCGGCGTGTTCGGCAAGGGCACCGTCCCTCGACACACCTTCCACGGGCGCAAGCGTTCGCTCGCGCAGCTGCCTCAGCTGAACCCTGACGTGAAGTACACCGCGACCTACTGGGACGCGTCCCTCCACGACCCCGAGCGCCTCGCCATCGACGTGCTGCGTGACGGCCGCGCCGCGGGCGGCGATCGGGCGCGCGCCGCCAACTACACCGCGGCCGTCGGGGTCGACGACGGGCGGGTCGTGCTGCGCGACACGCTGACCGGCGAGGAGACGCGGTTCTCGGCATCCGTCATCGTGAACGCCAGCGGTCCGTGGACGGATCTCACCAATCTCGCCCTCGGCGACCCGACCCGCTACATGGGCGGAACGAAGGGCTCGCACGTCGTGCTCGACCACCCCGCGCTGCTCGCCGCGACCGGCGGGCGGGAGCTGTTCTTCGAGAACGAGGACGGACGCATCGTCCTCATCTACCCGCTGAAGGGCCGCGTTCTCGTCGGCACCACCGACCTCGAGCACGACATGGCCGACCCGATCGTGTGCACCGAGGCGGAGGTCGACTACTTCATCGAGCTCATCGGCCAGGTGCTGCCGTCGATCCCGGTCGAGCGCTCGCAGATCGTCTACCGGTTCGCCGGCGTGCGGCCGCTCCCCGGCCACGACGATGTCTCGCCGGGGTTCGTCTCGCGTGACTACCGCGTCGAGTCCGCACCGCTGATCGGCGGGGATGCGACGATCCTGAGCCTCATCGGCGGAAAGTGGACCACCTTCCGCGCGTCGGCCGAGCATCTCGCCGACCGCGCCCTCGGGCTGCTGGCCCGCCCGCGCCGCAGCTCCACTCGAGGCGTGCCGATCGGCGGCGGCCGCGGATACCCGATGACCGAGCGCGCTCGCCGGCAGTGGATCGCGGCTCACGCCGCCGACCTGCCTGCCACCCGCGTCGCGATGCTGCTCGACCGGTACGGCACCATCGCCGCCGCCGTCGTGGACGCGATCGCCGCGGATGCCGACGACGCCCTGCTCGAGCACCTGCCGGGCTACAGCTCGGGCGAGCTGCGGCACCTCGCGGCGACGGAGGACGTCACGCATCTCGACGACCTGCTGCTGCGGCGCACCAGCATCGCGTTCGTCGGCGAGGCGACGGCGGAGGCGGTCGCCGAGGCGGCCGACGCGGTCGCGCCCGTGCTCGACTGGGACACCGCACGGATCGCGCTGGAAGTGGGACGTGCGCTGGACCGGATCCACGCCGCGGACCCGTCCTGGATCCCCGCCGCCGCGCGATAGCCTGACCGCACGCGCGCTGGGCGCGCGGCCGACCCGCGCGGGCGATGTCGCCCGCGGAGCAAGGAGACGACGTTGCCCGACCACGTGCTGTCCATCGACCAGGGCACGACCTCGACACGTGCCATCGTGTTCGACGCCGCCGGTGCGGTGGTCGCGGTGTCCCAGCGGGAGCACGAGCAGATCTTCCCCCGGGCCGGTCGTGTGGAGCACGACCCGGTGGAGATCTGGACCAACACCGAGTGGGTCATCGCGTCGTGTCTCTCGCGCGCCGGGCTCGCGGCATCCGAGATCGCCGCGATCGGCGTGACGAACCAGCGCGAGACGGCGATCGTGTGGGAGAAGCGCACCGGGCGTCCGGTGCACAACGCGCTCGTATGGCAGGACACCCGCACCCAGCCCCGGATCGACGAGTTGGCGGCCGAAGGAGGCGCGGATCGATTCGCCGAGGCTACGGGGCTGCCGCTCGCCACGTACTTCTCGGCGTCGAAGGTCGCATGGATCCTCGACAACGTGGACGGAGCGCGCGCGGCCGCCGAAGCGGGAGAGCTGCTGTTCGGCACGCCCGACACCTGGGTGGTGTGGAACCTCACGGGTGGCGCCCGCGGCGGCATCCACGTCACCGACGTCACCAACGCGTCGCGCACGCTGCTCATGGACCTGCGCACGCTCGACTGGTCGGACGACCTGCTCGCCGTGTGGGGCATCCCGCGCGCGATGATGCCTGAGATCCGCTCCTCATCCGAGGTCGTCGGTCACTCCTCGCTGCCCTCGGTGCTCGACGGGGTGCCGATCGCCGGGATCCTCGGCGACCAGCAGGCGGCGACCTTCGGGCAGGCCGCGTTCGACGCCGGGGAGTCGAAGAACACCTACGGCACAGGCAACTTCCTGCTCGTGAACACCGGCACCGAGATCGTGCGATCCGGCAGCGGCCTCATCACCACGGTCGGCTACCGCATCGGCGACGAGCCCGCCCGCTACGCGCTCGAGGGGTCCATCGCCGTGACCGGCTCGCTCGTGCAGTGGCTGCGCGACAACCTGGGCATCATCCAGCGCTCCGAGGACGTCGAGACCCTCGCCGCGAGCGTCGACGACAACGGCGGCGCCTACTTCGTGCCGGCGTTCTCCGGGCTCTTCGCGCCGTACTGGCGCTCCGACGCGCGTGGCGCGCTCGTCGGACTCACGCGCTACGTCAACAAGGCGCACATCGCACGCGCGGCGCTCGAGTCGACGGCGTTCCAGACGCGCGACGTGATCGACGCCGTGGTCGCCGATACCGGCCGCACGCTCGACGAGCTTCGGGTCGACGGCGGCATGACGCGCGACGACCTCCTCATGCAGTTCCAAGCCGACATCCTCGGCATCCCGGTCGTGCGCCCGAAGGTCGTCGAGACGACCGCGCTCGGCGCCGCGTACGCCGCAGGTCTCGCGACCGGCGTGTGGAGCGACCTCGACGAGCTCCGATCGCACTGGCGCGAGGACGTCCGCTTCGAGCCGCAGATGCCCCAGGACGAGCGCGAACGCCGCTATCGCCAGTGGCGCAAGGCCGTGTCGAAGTCGCTCGACTGGGTCGATGACGACGCCCGCGTGCTCATGGGCACGACCGGCGACTGAGGGCTATTTCAGGAGGCGCGAGAGGCGGCGGTCGGCGAGGATCTTCCCGCCGGTCTGGCAGGTGGGGCAGTACTCGAGCGAGTTGTCCGCGAAGAAGACGCTCCGCACCTCGTCGCCGCAGACCGGGCATTTCTCGCCGCGACGCCCGTGGACCTGCATGCCCCGGCGTTTCGCGTCCTTCAGCTCGGCCGGTGGCTTTCCGGATGCCTCGGCGACAGCATCCGTCAGCGTCTCGGTCATCGCGTCGAACAGGCGCGTGATGTCGTCGTCGGCCAGTGAGGAGGCCAGCGCATACGGCGACATCTTCGCCGCGTGCAGGATCTCGTCGGAGTACGCGTTGCCGACCCCCGCGATGATCATCTGGTCGCGCAGCACCCCCTTGATCTGGGTGCGACGGCCGGCGAGGAGCTCGGCGAAGGTGTCGCGGGTGAAGGAGGCGTCCAGAGGGTCGGGGCCGAGCCGTGCGACGCCGGGGACGTCCGACGGGTCGCGCACGACATAGACCGCGAGGGACTTCTTCGTGCCCGCCTCGGTGAGATCGAACCCGGCGCCGTCCGAGAGCGCGACGCGCAGCGCGATCGGGGTCTTGCCCGGGCGGATGATCGTCTTCGGCAGCTCGTCGTACCAGCGCAGCCACCCGGCTTTGGCGAGGTGGAACACGAGGTGCGGGCCGGTCGTGGCGAGGTCGATGAACTTGCCGTGGCGCGAGGCTCCCGTGATCTCCTGCCCATGCAGCGCGTCGATCGGCGGGTCGTACGTCTTCAGCGCCGCGATGTTCGCGACGGTCGCCCGCATGATCTGCACGCCGGTGAGCCGCTCGCGGAGGAAGTCGACGAGTCCCTGCACCTCGGGCATCTCGGGCATGCGCTCATCCTGCCATGCCGCGGCGACACGCGGGCCGGTCGTCAGTCCTCGAGCACCGGCCAGGGCTGAGGCGTCCGCTCGTCCGTCGTCAGGAGAGCCGCGATCCAGCCGTCGTCGCGGTGCCTCACGCTCACGAGCGCCTGCCGCAGGGTGCCCTCGAAGCGGAAGCCCAGAGCGCGGGCGACGCGCGCCGACGGCTCGTTGCCGACGACGGCGCGCCATTCGATGCGGGTGAGGCCTGCGCCGTCAGGCGAGAAGGCCCAGTCGATCACCGCGTTCGCGGCTTCGCGGAGGCGCCCGCCGCCACGCTGGTCCGGCGCGACCCAGTACCCGATCTCTCCGTTGCCCTGCCCATCGAGGCGGTAGAACCCGATGGTTCCGACGAGCGTCGCGCCGTCGCGGATCACCCAGGTGCGGTGCAGCTCGCCCGCCCACTGCTCTGCGACCGCGTCGATGAACTTCTCGGCATCCTCGCGCGCATATGGCGAGGGCACCCGCGTGTACCGCTGGATGTCGGGGTCCTGGCACGCCGCGTACACGGCGTCCACGTCCTCCGCGCGCGGCGCGGACAGCTCCAGGCGCGCGGTGCGCAGGGTCACGGGCTCCATCCGCACAGCCTAAGTGCCGGACAGGCCCCTCAGTTCGCAACTCAGGACGGGCGTGATCTCTGCGCGCGGGGTCCGCGCGATTCCGGGTGATGGACGTCGGCCGTGGAGCGATGATCCTGAATTGTGAACATGCCGGCTCCTCCACAAGTCGCGGGGAACGATGGCCATCCCCAGATTCAACGCGCCCGACGACCGCCGGTGCGCGACAGCGCGAGGGTCGGTGATCATGTGGACGACTCACCGGACCCGTCGCGATCTGATGGCCGATGGCATGACCGCGCGTGACATCACGGCGGCCGTCCGCGCGGGCGCACTGATCCGTGCCCGACGTGACCGCTATCTTCCGCCGGAGACGCCGGATGCTGTGGTCCGGGCGGTCCGCGTCGGCGGACGTCTGACCTGCCTGTCCCTCCTCCAGCATCTCGAAGTCTTCGTGGAGACGAATGCGCGTCTGCACGTGCACCTCGACACACGAATGAGCCGTATGCGTTCGCCGCACGACCGCCGAAGGAAGCTGGACCTGAAGAAGCTCCACGGCACGCGTTTGCACTGGCTCGCCATGCCGAACGACCCCGGTGCCGCAACGTGCACCGACCTTGTTGTCGCTTTGGCGCACGCGGTGCTCTGCCAGCCGCCACGCGCGGTGATCGCGTCGATCGACAGCGCGCTCAACAAGAAGCTGATCCGCTCCGAGCAGCTGTCATCAATCTTCGAGATCCTGCCCGCGAAGTATGCGGTGCTGGCATCGCTCGTCGACGGCCGGGCACAGTCAGGTCCTGAGACCCTCGTGCGACTGATGCTCGCCGGCCTCGGTTGCTCGACACGCTTGCAGGTGGAGTTCGAGAATGTCGGGTTCGTCGATCTCGTCGCAGACGGCTGGCTCGTCATCGAGTGCGACAGCAAGGAGTTCCACTCGGACTGGGATCAGCAGGTCAAGGACTACCAGCGTGACCTAGAGCTGGCGCGGCAGGGCTACGCCGTCCTCAGACTCACGGCGAGTGACATCCTCTTTCGCCCGGATGACGTGCTGGCCGCGTTGCGGGGTTTGCTCACGCAGCGCACCAAGCGCTGACCGCCCCATCGCGGTCTCAAGCGGCTGTCGCGGTTCGCAACTCAGGACCGATGCGCGGAGCGAGAACGCGAAGCGCCTGAACGCTGTATCCATCCTGAGTTGCGAACCGGGGAGGGCCTCGGGTGGCAAGGCTTGTGAACTCGCTCGCCCGGGCGCCGGGACCATCCCTGATGCTCGCAACTCAGGATGGTCACGACCTGGGGGGCTCCGCGTCGCCGGGCGACGGAATCATCCTGAGTTGCGAACGCAGCGAACCGGACCGAAGACGCCCAGGCAGCCTGGGGGATGCCGCGCCCCGCGGCCGCAACATCCGTTCCGGTCAGCGGGAGCGGCGGAGGAGGCCGACCTTGTCGTAGACGTCGCCGAGCGTGCGCTCGGCGACCTCGGACGCCTTGCCGGCGTTGACGGCGAGGACGCGGTCGAGCTCGAAGGGGTCGTCGAGCATCTGCAGCGCACGCTCGCGCACCGGGCCGAACTCGTTGACGACGACCTCGGCGAGGCCCTTCTTGAAGTCGCCGTACCCGCGGCCCGCGTACTCGTCCTCGATGGACGGGATCTGGCGGCCGGTGAGGGCGGCGTAGATCACGAGCAGGTTCGAGACGCCGGGCTTGGCCTCGCGGTCGTAGCGCACCGAGCCCTCGGAGTCGGTGACGGCGCGCATGATCTTCTTGGCCGAGACCGCCGGGTCGTCGAGCAGCCACAGCACGCCGGCATCGGACTCCGCCGACTTCGACATCTTCGCGGTGGGGTTCTGCAGGTCGTAGATGCGGGCCGTCTCCTGCTGGATGACCGGCATCGGCACCCGGAACGTCTCGCCGAAGCGGCTGTTGAAGCGCTCGGCCAGGTCGCGGGTGAGCTCGACGTGCTGCTTCTGGTCGTCGCCGACGGGCACGATGTCGGTCTGATACAGCAGGATGTCGGCGGCCATCAGCACCGGGTACGTGAACAGACCCACCGAGGTCGCGTCCGAGCCGTAGCGCGAGGACTTGTCTTTGAACTGCGTCATGCGCCCGGCCTCGCCGAAGCCCGTGATCGTCGACAGGATCCACGCCAGCTCGGCGTGCGCGGGCACGTGCGACTGCACGTACAGCGTCGACTTCGAGGGCTCGATGCCCGCGGCGATGTACTGCGCGGCGGTGCGGCGCGTCTTCTCGCGCAGGTGCTCGGGGTCCTGCGCGACCGTGATCGCGTGCAGGTCGACCACCGAGAAGAACGCGTCGTACGACTCCTGCAGGTCGCGCCACTGCATGAGAGCCCCGATGTAGTTGCCGATCTGAAGGGAGTCGGCGGAGGGCTGCATGCCGGAGTACAGGCGGGATCTACTCATCCGAAAAGTCTATAGAGCGGATGCTGCGCCTCAGCGCCCGATCGAGTAGTCGGCGACGACGGGGGAGTGGTCGCTCCAGCGCGTGTCCCACGAGGGCGCGCGCACCACCCGGTAGTCGGCGACCCGGGCGCCGAGCTCGGGCGTCGCGAGGTGGTAGTCGATGCGCCACCCGGTGTCGTTGTCGAACGCGCGCCCGCGCATCGACCACCACGTGTAGGGGCCGTCGACGTCGCCGTGGAAGCGGCGGCCGATGTCGACCCAGCCGAGGCCGGGGCCGGTCGAGCCGTCCGCGCCGGTGACCTCCGCGCCCTCCTCGCCGAAGAACCGGTCGAAGTACGCGCGCTCGCGGGGGAGGAACCCGGCCTTCTTGACGTTGCCCTTCCAGTTGCGGATGTCGAACTCCCGGTGGCCGACGTTGAGGTCGCCCATGACGAGCGCGAGCGGGGATGCGGCCTCGAGCTGCGGCATCCGTGTCTCCATCGCGTCGAGGAAGGCCCACTTCGCGTCCTGCTTGGGGGTGTCGGCCTCGCCGGTGTGCACGTAGGCGCTCACGACGATCAGGCGCTCACCGTCGATGTCGAAGTCGGCCTCGATCCAGCGGCCGGCGCTGTCGAGCACCTCGGCCGCGTCCTCGGCGGCGGGGCCGAGCACGCGGCGCACCTCCACCGACGGGATGCGGCTGGCCACGGCCACGCCGGCGCGGCCCTTCGCGAGAGCCTCGTCGTTGACGATCTCCCAGCCCGGGAGCGCCGCGCGCAGCTCGTCTTCGGTCGCGCGGACCTCCTGAAGCGCCATCACGTCGATGTCGGCGGCGTCGAGCCACTCGAGCATGCCCTTGCGCGTCGCCGCGCGGATTCCGTTGACGTTGACAGAGGCGATGCGAACACGGCGAGACACGACGGCAAGACTATCCGGGGCCGCCGACACCGGACGACGCGTCAGCCGTTGTCCTGGGCGCGGGGCGGCCGGCCGCGCTTGGACGGCTTGCTCGGCGTCGCGTCGGCCGACGACGTGGGGACCGACGCCCGCCCCGGTGCGGCGCCGTTCCGCGCCGGCACCGCCGGTGTCGCCGCTTCGACCTGGCTCAGCTCGTCCTCTGCCTCGCGCACGGCGCGGTCGGCGACCCATGCGCGGTACCACGGCGCCTGGTCGCGCGCGTCCTGCGCGGTGCGCAGCCGCACCCGTGCGGCCACGAGCAGAGCCGCGTGCTCGGCCGCGACACGCTCGGCGTCGGTCTGCGGCAGCAGCACGACATCGCGGTCCTTCGCCGCGACGGCGATCCAGGCGGCGGCGACGAGCATGACGATCCCGAGCAGCCGGAACCACAGCAGCATCCCGATGAAGATCGCGAACGTCGCCAGCAGCGGGTTGGAGGGCGTGTAGCTCAGCAGCAGACCGGCACCGAGCTGGAGCACCGAGATGCCGGCCCCGCCGAGCATGGCACCCGGCCAGATGCGGCGCCACGGCAGCTTCGTGCCGGTGAGGAAGCGGAAGAAGCCGACGAGCGCAGTCGAGGTCACCGCGAATCCGATCAGCAGGGAACCGATGCTCACCGTGATCGTGGTGAGCGCGCTGGTGTCCTTCCACCCGATCAGCGAGAAGATCCAGTTCATCGCCAGCGTTCCGACCGTGCTCAGAGCGGCGCCCAGAACGAGCGCGGCGCCGAAGATGAGCGCCGCAAGGAAGTCGCGCGCCTTGAGCAGGAAGTAGCTGCGTCGATCGGGCGGGATGGCGAAGAGCTCGCGCACGGCGCGGCGGGAGTAGGTGACCCAGTCGATCGCCGTCCAGATGAGGGCGCCGAGGGCGATGATGCCCGTCCAGCCCAGGACGCCGGAGTTCTGTGACGCGATCTCCTGCACCTGTTCGTTGGTGAACAGGCCGCCGGACGGCGCGATGAGTCCCGGGATGTAGACGTTGATCAGGTCGATGAGGGCGTTGACGGCATCCGGGCTTCCGCCCAGCCAGATCCCGGCGATCGCGAACACGACGTAGATCGCGGCGAAGCACGCGAACAGCGCGACGTAGCTGACGCCGGCCGCGAGCAGGAACCCGTTCTCGATGAGGAAGTGGCGCCACACCCGGACGGGGAACCACGCCATGGTCGCCTGCGTCAGCCGCGTCGCACGGCTGATCGGCGCGTCGAATCGCTGCCGGAGGCTCTGCTCGGTCGTCTCCCACCGTTCGCGGAGCGACTCCTCCTCGCGCTGCGCGGCGTCCGCTGCCGCACGGGCATCGGGCGGGGGAGTGTGCGTCACGGTGTTCAGATTAGCGACAGACGGATGCCGCATTGCTCAGCGATGCGGCATCCGTCTGCCTGAAAGAGAACCGCGGTTACGGGCGCCCGCGGAGGACCGCCTGCTTGACCTCGGCGATCGCCTTGGTGACCTCGATGCCGCGCGGGCACGCCTCGGTGCAGTTGAAGGTCGTGCGGCAGCGCCATACGCCTTCCTTGTCGTTGAGGATGTCGAGGCGCACGTCGCCCGCGTCGTCGCGCGAGTCGAAGATGAAGCGGTGCGCGTTGACGATGGCCGCGGGGCCGAAGTACTGGCCGTCGGTCCAGAAGACGGGGCACGACGACGTGCACGCGGCGCAGAGGATGCACTTCGTCGTGTCGTCGAAGACTTCCCGGTCGACGATCGACTGGAAGCGCTCCTTGCCCTTCTCGGGCGTCGAGTTCGCGATGAGGAACGGCTGCACCTCGCGGTAGGAGGCGAAGAAGGGCTCCATGTCGACGACGAGGTCCTTCTCGAGCGGCAGGCCCTTGATGGCCTCGACGTAGATCGGCTGCGAGATGTCAAGGTCCTTGATGAGCGTCTTGCACGCGAGCCGGTTGCGGCCGTTGATGCGCATCGCGTCGGAGCCGCAGATGCCGTGGGCGCACGAGCGGCGGAACGTCAGCGAGCCGTCGACCTCCCACTTGATCTTGTGCAGGGCGTCCAGCACGCGGTCCGTCGAGTACAGCTCGACGTCGTAGTCGACCCAGCGCGGCTCCTCGTCGACCTCGGGGTCGAAGCGCCGGATGATGAAGGTGACGAGGAACGACTGGATGCCGGTGTCGTTCGCGGACTCCTCTGCGCGGACGGGCGCGTCGGCGTCGGTGCGCTCGATGACGTCGGTGACCGAGGTCGCCATCAGTACTTCCTCTCCATCGGCGGGTAGTTCAACTCGCCCTTTTCGTTCTTCGTGAAGACGACGGGCTTCCAGCCCAGGCGGATGTGGTCCTCGGCGTTCGACGAGTGCGGGTCGCCCGACAGGTACGCCATGGTGTGCTGCATGTAGTTCTCGTCGTCGCGCTGGGGGAAGTCGTCGCGCATGTGGCCGCCGCGGCTCTCCTGGCGGTTCTTCGCAGTGACGACGACGACCTCGGCGATGTCGAGGAGGAAGCCGAGCTCGACGGCCTCGAGCAGGTCGGTGTTGAACCGCTTGCCCTTGTCGTCGACGTGGACGTTCTTGTACCGCTCGCGCAGCTCTTCGATCGTGAGGAGCACCTCGCCCAGCGACTCGTCCGTGCGGAACACCTGGGCCTTGCGGTCCATCTCGTCCTGCAGCGTCTTGCGGAGGACGGCGATGCGCTCGGTGCCCGGGTTGTTGCGGAGGCCCTCGATGAGGTTGCGCACCTCGGCGGCGGGGTCTTCCGGGAGCGGAACGAAGTCGGCGGTCTGGACGTACTGGACCGCGTTGCGGCCCGCGCGCTTGCCGAAGACGTTGATGTCGAGCAGGGAGTTGGTGCCGAGGCGGTTCGAGCCGTGCACCGAGACGCACGCGCACTCGCCGGCGGCGTACAGGCCGGGCACGACGGTGGTGTTGTCGCTCAGCACCTGCGCGTCGTTGTTCGTGGGGATGCCGCCCATCGCGTAGTGCGCCGTCGGCATGACGGGCACCGGCTCGACCACCGGGTCGACGCCGAGATAGGTGCGCGCGAACTCGGTGATGTCGGGGAGCTTCGTCTCGAGCACCTCGGCGCCCAGGTGCGTGCAGTCCAGCAGCACGTAGTCGCGGTGGGGTCCGGCGCCGCGGCCCTCTGCGACCTCCTGCACCATGCACCGGCTGACGATGTCGCGCGGGGCGAGGTCCTTGATGGTCGGGGCGTAGCGCTCCATGAACCGCTCGCCGCTCACGTTGCGCAGGATCGCGCCTTCACCGCGGGCACCTTCGGTGAGGAGGATGCCGAGCCCGGCGAGACCGGTCGGGTGGAACTGGAAGAACTCCATGTCCTCCAGCGGCAGTCCCTTGCGCCAGATGATGCCGACGCCGTCACCGGTGAGGGTGTGCGCGTTCGAGGTCGTCTTGAAGATCTTGCCGAAGCCGCCCGTCGCGAAGATGACGGCCTTCGACTGGAAGACGTGGAGGTCACCCGTGGCGAGCTCGTAGGCGACGACTCCCGCGATCTGCTTGTCGGTGCCCTCGCCGACCGTGATGAGGTCGAGCACGTAGAACTCGTTGAAGAAGTTGATGCCGAGCTTGACGCAGTTCTGGAACAGCGTCTGCAGGATCATGTGGCCGGTGCGGTCGGCGGCGTAGCAGGCACGGCGCACAGGAGTCTTGCCGTGGTCGGCGGTGTGGCCGCCGAATCGGCGCTGGTCGATCTTGCCCTCGGGCGTGCGGTTGAACGGCAGGCCCATGTTCTCGAGGTCGATGACCGCGTCGATGGCCTCTTTCGCGAGGATCTCGGCCGCGTCCTGGTCGACGAGGTAGTCGCCGCCCTTGACGGTGTCGAAGGTGTGCCACTCCCAGGAGTCCTCTTCGACGTTGGCGAGTGCCGCCGCCATACCGCCCTGCGCCGCGCCGGTGTGCGAGCGGGTGGGGTACAGCTTCGAGATGACGGCCGTCTTCGCCCCGGGGCCCGCCTCGATGGCGGCGCGCATGCCGGCGCCGCCGGCGCCCACGATGACGATGTCGAACTGGTGGTAGTGGACGCCGTCCTTGACGTAGCTGTCGGTGGTCTCAGTGCTCACGCTGTGTGCTTTCGGTGGTCGATGCTCGGGTGTCGCCCGAACGCTAGGCGCAGATGCTGACGATGAGGTCGGACGCGGTGTCGGCGTCGAAGCCGAGGCACGGGTCGAAGGTGAAGACGACCAATGTGCCGAGCACGATCAGGAACGCCGCGGCGAGGCCGAGCGCCCAGACCAGCACGCGGCGCGTGCCGGAGTGGGTGACGTAGTCGTTGACGATCGTGCGCATGCCGTTCGCGCCGTGGATCAGCGCGAGCCACAGCATGAGGACGTCCCACCACTGCCAGAACGGCGTGGCGTACTTGCCGACGACGAAGGCGAAGTCGATACCGTGGATGCCCTCGCCGACCATCAGGTTCACGAAGAGGTGCCCGAAGATGAGGACCACGAGCAGCACGCCCGAGGCGCGCATGTAGACCCAGCCCCACTTCTCGAGGTTGGCGCCCCGGCGGCGGACGGTGGCGCGCGGAGCGCGCGGATCGGCGATGGCGGTCATCAGTGGCCCCCTCCCGGAGCGAAGGCGAGCATGAGGTGACGCGGGACGAAGCCCAGCATCGTCACGACCCACAGGCCCAGCACGCCCCACCACAGCTGGCGCTGGTGGCGGGTGGCCCACGACCACATGTCGACCAGGATGGTGCGCAGACCGTTGTACGCGTGGTACGCGATGGCGCCGACCAGGGCGACCTCGCCCAGGGCCATCACCGGGTTCTTGTACGTGCCGATCACCGCGTCGTACGCCTCGGGCGACACCCGGATGAGCGCCGTGTCGAGGATGTGGACGAGCAGGAAGAAGAAGATGGCGACGCCGGTGATGCGGTGCAGCACCCACGACCACATGCCTTCGTTCCCGCGGTACAGGGTGCCGCGAGGAACTCGGGAAGTGGTCTCGGATACCGACGGTGTGACGCGTGCTGGTGCAGACACGTCCGTCCTCCTTGGATCGAAACACGATGGGGCTGGCCTCGGACTGCGAGGACGGCCCCCGAAGAGGGCCCGGAACCGTGGGCTTCGGGCCGTCGGCGTCACGCGGGCGCTGCGTCCATCCTATTCCCGCATTTCGCGGACGGTCGACGAAGGCGACCCTTACGACCCCTCCATCCGGAGGGATCTTCACCGCTGGAAAGAACCCCGGTTGTTTCGCCGATCCGGCTACCCTGGGTGCCATGCCCGGACCCATCGACGACTTCTACGCCGTGATCCCCGCCGGCGGCATCGGCAGCCGGCTGTGGCCGCTGTCGCGCGCCGACGCGCCGAAGTTCCTCCACGACCTCACCGGCTCGGGCCACACGCTGCTGGGCGACACCTGGAACCGGCTGGAGCCTCTCGCCGGACCCGACCGCATCGCCGTCGTGACCGGGCGCGCGCACCGTGCGGCGGTGGAGAAGGAGCTGCCCGGTATCCCCGACAAGAACGTCTTCCTGGAGTCGGAGCCCCGCGACTCGACGGCCGCGATCGGCTTGGCCGCCGCGATCCTCTCTCGTCGCGAGCCCGACGTGATCATCGGCTCGTTCGCCGCCGACCACGTCATCCGCGTGCCGCAGCTGTTCGAGTGGGCGGTGAACCAGGCGGTCTCCACCGCGCGCGAGGGGTACATCTGCACGATCGGCATCCAGCCGTCCGAGCCGTCCGTCGGGTTCGGCTACATCAAGAAGGGCGACGCGCTGAAGGTCGAGGGAGCGCCCGAGGCCGCGCTGGTCGAGAGTTTCGTCGAGAAGCCCGATCTCGAGACGGCGAAGGAGTACTTCGCCGACCGCAACTATCTCTGGAACGCCGGCATGTTCATCTCGCGCGCCGACGTGCTGCTCGGCGAGATCGCCGAGAACGAGCCTCACCTCTACGCGGGCCTCATGGACCTCGCCGAGGCATGGGACGACCGCGACGAGCGCGGACCGGTGGTCGACCGGGTCTGGCCGACGCTCAAGAAGATCGCGATCGACTACACCGTCGCCGAGCCCGCGGCCGCGAAGGGGCGCCTCGCCGTCATCCCCGGGCACTTCGACTGGGACGATGTGGGCGACTTCGCGAGCCTCGCCAAGCTCAACTCCCACGGTCGCAAGAACGACCTCGCGATCCTCGGCGAGAACGCCCGCATCCTCTCCGATGCGGCCAGCGGCATCGTCGTGAGCCAGACCCGCCGGGTCATCAGCCTCATCGGAGTCCGCGACATCGTCGTGGTCGACACCGAGGACGCGCTCCTGGTCACCACGAGCGAGCACGCGCAGCGCGTGAAGGGCGTCGTCGACGCACTCAAGCTCAGCGGACGCGGCGAAGTTCTGTGAAAACGGATGCTGCGGCCCGCGGCTGGGCCCACGCGCCCGGAGGCTCCGCGGATCGCGCCAGCGATGCGTGGAGTGGGCGTGGGGACCGTTTTCCCTGATCGTCTGCTCATCTGAGCGGGATATTGCGTCTTTGTAACCTTTCGCGAACGACGCCTCACGATGCATGCAACCGCGCCGTCACAGTGGGTAACTTTGTGCAGTCCCCGTGAAGGACGCGGGGGAACGTAGTGGAGGCTGAGTTGACCATCTCACGCACCAAGAAGCTCGTCGGCGTCACCGTCGCCGCGGGCATGCTGATCGCCCTCGCCGGCTGCGGCTCCGCCCCTGAGGAGACGGAATCCACGGGAGACGCCGGAAACGTCGTCGAGGGCTTCACCCCCTGCCTCGTGTCGGACGACGGCGGCTTCAACGACAAGTCGTTCAACCAGTCCGCCAAGGAAGGCATGGACCGCGCCGCCGAGGAGCTCGGCGTCAAGCCCATCGAGGTCGAGTCCAGCTCGGCGAACGACTACGCCCCGAACCTCGAGAACCTCATCGCCGAGGGCTGCACGTTCATCATCTCGGTCGGCTTCAAGCTGTCGGCCGACACGGTCGCCTCCGCGCTCGCGAACCCCGACGTGAACTACGCCATCATCGACGACCGCGCCGACAACAGCGGCAAGACGGGTGACGACGGCAAGGAGACCGGCGACGGCAAGACCGACGCGCCGAACATCAAGCCGCTCCTGTTCGACACCGTCCAGGCCGCGTACCTCGGCGGCTACGCCGCGGCCGCGTGGTCGGCGCAGGCCGGCGTCAACAAGGTCGGCACCTTCGGCGGCATCCCGATCCCGCCCGTCACCATCTTCATGGACGGCTTCATCGACGGTGTCGAGAAGTACAACGAAGACAAGGGCGCCGCGGTCGAGACCTTCGGCTGGGACGTCGACGCCCAGGAGGGCTCGATGACCGGTGGCTTCGCCGCCAACGACACCGCCAAGCAGACCGCGCAGGGCATCCTCGACCAGGGCGTCGACGTGATCCTCCCGGTCGGCGGCCCGATCTACCAGAGCGCGCGCGACGCCATCACCGACGCCGGCAGCGGCACGGTCATGCTGGGTGTCGACTCCGACCTGGCCAAGGCCGACCCCTCGGTCGCCGACATGGTGCTGGTCTCGATCATGAAGCGCATCGACGAGGCCGTCTACCAGGCGACCATGGAGGCGTCGTCGGGCGACTTCGACCCGGCCACCTACATCGGCACGCTCGAGAACGAGGGCGTGGGCCTGTCGGGCTTCGGCTCGTTCGAGTCGCAGCTGCCGGAGGGCCTGCTCGATGAGCTCGCCGCCCTCCAGGAGCAGATCATCTCGGGCGACCTCGAGGTGACCTCGCCCAGCTCGCCGTAAGGCAGCAGGAACAGCGGAACGCGGCCGGGTGGACGACTCCACCCGGCCGCGTTCTTCCCCGCCGCCATCAGATGGATGGCGCCGCGGCCGACAGCATATATAGGGTGCACATATGAAGCTCGAGCTCCGTGGGATCACGAAGCGTTTCGGGTCCCTCGTCGCGAACGACCACATCGATCTCGTGGTCCAGCCGGGTGAGATCCATGCCCTTCTCGGCGAGAACGGCGCCGGCAAATCCACACTCATGAACGTGCTCTACGGCCTGTACCAGGCCGATGAGGGCGAGATCCTGCTGGACGACGTCGTCCAGCACTTCCGAGGCCCCGGCGACGCGATGAACTCGGGCATCGGCATGGTGCACCAGCACTTCATGCTCATCCCGGTCTTCACCGTCGCCGAGAACGTGATGCTCGGCCACGAGAACACGAAGGCGCTGGGCGCCCTCGATCTCGCCAAGGCCCGCCAGCACGTGCGCTCCGTCGCCGACCGCTTCGGGTTCGAGGTCGATCCCGACGCCATCGTCGGCGATCTCCCCGTGGGCGTGCAGCAGCGGGTCGAGATCATCAAGGCCCTGTCGCGCGACGCGAAGGTGCTCGTGTTCGACGAGCCGACCGCCGTGCTGACGCCGCAGGAGACCGACGAGCTCATGACGATCATGAGGCAGCTGCGTGATGAGGGCACCTCGATCGTCTTCATCACCCACAAGCTGCGCGAGGTGCGCGCCGTCGCCGATCGCATCACCGTCATCCGGCTCGGCAAGGTCGTGGGCGAGGCCTCGCCGACCGCCTCCAACGCGGAGCTCGCGTCCCTCATGGTCGGCCGCGCGGTCGAGCTCACCGTCCACAAGAACCCGCCCCAGCGCGGCGAGGGCGGACTCGAGGTGCGAGATCTCCGTGTCGTCACCGCGAACGGCACCGTCGTCGTGGAGGACGTGAGCTTCGACGTCCGGCCGGGCGAGATCCTCGCGGTCGCGGGCGTTCAGGGCAACGGCCAGACCGAGCTCATCGAGGCCATGGTGGGCCTCGGGGAGCGCGTGAGCGGCTCGATCGAGCTCGACGGCGTCGAGCTCGTCGGCAAGAGCGTGCGCGGGATCCTTGACGAGGGCGTCGGGTTCGTGCCCGAGGACCGCACCGAGGACGGACTCGTGGGCACCTTCACGGTGGCTGAGAACCTCATCCTCGACCGGTCCGGCGACAAGGCCTTCGTGTCGGGCGGCACGATCCGCCGCGGCGTGCTCGAGGACTTCGCCAAGGCCCGCATCACCGAGTACGACATCCGCACCCAGGGCCCCGACGTCCCCGCCGGGACGCTCTCGGGCGGAAACCAGCAGAAGGTCGTGATCGCCCGCGAGATGAGCCGCGAGCTGAAGCTGCTCGTCGCGGCGCAGCCCACGCGCGGCGTCGACGTCGGCTCGATCGAGTTCATCCACAAACGCATCGTCGAGACGCGGGATGCCGGCATCCCGGTCGTCGTCGTCTCCACCGAGCTCGACGAGGTCGCGGCCCTCGCCGACCGCATCGCGGTGATGTACCGCGGAGCGATCGTCGGCATCGTGCCCGGCGACACCCCCCGAGACGTTCTCGGCCTCATGATGGCCGGCGAGAAGCCCGAGGAGGCCGTCGCGTGAACGACCAGAACCCCGCTGCGAGCGGCGACCCGCTCAAGGGGCTGCCGGCTGATCAGCTCCCGTCCGTGTCGGGCCCCCTCACGGGTTCGCCGGATCTCCCCGCCCCCACGCCCGACGCGCCCGGTGCCGTCGACGGCGAGGTGCCCCCGCCGCCGCGGCAGAACGTCTTCATCAAGGAGCTGCTGCGCAGCAACTGGGTGACCACGGTGCTCGCGATCGTCGTGGCGATGGTCGTGGGCGGCATCCTGATGGCGATCACGAACGAGGACGTCCAGGCGGCGTCCGGCTACTTCTTCGCGCGACCCGGCGACACCCTCGGCGCCGTCTGGAACGCGGTGTACGGCGGTTACGAGGCACTCTTCCGCGGGGCGATCTACAACCCCCGGGCGAACGACTTCGCGACGCAGATCCGACCGCTCACCAACACGCTCGGCTTCGCCGCCCCGCTGATCGCCGCAGGCCTCGGCGTGGCGCTGGCGTTCCGCGTGGGCCTGTTCAACATCGGTGGTCGCGGCCAGATCCTCATCGCGTGTGCGACGGCGGCGCTGTTCACGTTCAACCTGAACCTGCCGATGTTCCTCCAGCTTCCCCTCACGCTCGCGGCGGGTATCGCCGGCGGTGCGATCTGGGGTGGCATCGTCGGTGTGCTGAAGGCGCGCACCGGCGCCCACGAGGTGATCCTCACCATCATGCTCAACTACGTCGCGTTCTACCTCGTGACGTGGATGGTGCGCACCCCCGGCATCCTGCAGCGCCCGGCGGGCGACCAGCCGATCTCGTCGGCGACGCCGGCGAACGCGCAGTTCCCCGACCTGCTCGGGCCCCGGTTCCCCCTGCTCGACTGGGGCTTCGTGATCGTCATCGCGGCCACCGTGTTCGTGTGGTGGCTGGTGGAGCGTTCGAGTCTCGGCTTCCGGCTCCGCGCCGTCGGCGAGAACCCGCACGCGGCCCGGGCGTCCGGCATCTCGGTGCAGCGGATGTACATCTACGCGATGCTCTTCGCCGGTGGACTCGCGGGCCTCGCCGGCATGAACCAGATCCAGGGTTCGGTGACCACCGGCTTCGACGGGTACATCGACGCGGGCATCGGCTTCGACGCCATCACCGTCGCCCTCCTCGGCCGCAGCCGTGCCTGGGGCGTGTTCGCCGCCGGCATCCTGTTCGGCGCGCTGAAGGCGGGTTCGTTCACGATGCAGGCCTCGCAGGGCATCCCCGTCGACATCGTGCTCGTCGTGCAGTCGCTCATCGTCCTGTTCATCGCGGCGCCGCCGCTCATCCGCACGATCTTCTTCCTGCCGAAGACCGATGCCGAGAAGGCCGCCAAGGCGAGAGCCAAGGCCGCGAAGAAGGCGGTGTCCGCATGACCGCGCTCGCTCCTGCTCCCGACGGGACGATCCAGCTGGCCACCGTGAAGGTGCGCCACCTGAAGCTGGCGGTGACCCTCGCGATCGCGACGGCCCTGCTGGCTCTCCTCTTCCTGTTCGTCCCGCGCAACGGCATCAGCACCTTCCGGCTGAGCGACCCGAGCTCGTCGATCGGTCTGCCGAACGTGAGCTTCCCGACCGCCGTGACCTGCTGGGTCCTGATCGGCGTCCTCGTGCTCCTGACGCTCTGGGCGTTCTGGGACTCGGCGAACTACCGCCGCACGGGCCTCTGGCTGCCGATCGTGTTCAGCCTCCTCGCCGTGTTCGCGTTCCTCGTGTGGGCGGCCGCGGGTGGGCTCGTGCCCGTCACCGGCCTTCTGTTCGGCGCACTGTCGCTGTCGGTCCCGCTGATCTTCGGTGCCCTCGGAGGCGTCATCGGCGAGCGGGTCGGCGTCGTCAACGTCGCGATCGAGGGTCAGTTCCTGTTCGGTGCGTTCAGCGCCGCGCTGCTGGCGAGCATCACCCACAACCCGTTCGTCGGGCTCGTGGGCGCGATGGTGGGCGGCGTTCTCGTGGCGTTCGTGCTGGCGGCGTTCTCCATCAAGTACCTCGTCGACCAGGTGATCGTCGGCGTCGTGCTCAACGTCCTCGTGACCGGCCTGACCGGCTTCCTCTACGGCGCGCTGCTCGTGCCGAACGAGGCCGACCTCAACCGACCGGTCCGCTTCACGCGGTGGGAGATCCCGCTGCTCAGCGACATCCCGATCATCGGACCCGTGCTGTTCAACCAGACGTTCATCGTCTACCTCATGTACATCACGGTCGCGCTCGTCGCCTGGGGCCTCTACCGCACCCGCTGGGGCCTGCGGCTCCGCGCCGTCGGTGAGCACCCGCAGGCGGCCGACACCGTGGGCATCAAGGTGAACACCAGCCGGTTCTGGAACGTCTCGCTCGCCGGCGCGATCGCCGGCATCGGCGGTGCGTACTTCACGCTCGTCTCGGTGGGCCAGTTCACCAAGGAGATGACGGCCGGCCTCGGCTTCATCGCCCTCGCGGCGGTCATCTTCGGCCGCTGGGACCCGATCCGCGCGACCCTCGCGGCGCTGCTGTTCGGGTTCGCGACGAACCTGCAGAACCTCCTGACCGTGCTGCGGACGCCGATCCCCAGCGAGTTCATGCTGATGCTGCCGTACGTCGTGACGATCATCGCCGTCGCCGGCTTCGCGGGTCAGATCCGCGGTCCCGCCGCCGCCGGCAAGCCATACATCAAGGGATGACGCGGTGCCTGCCGTGCGTGTGAAGGGCGACGGATGCCGGGCCGCGGCATCCGTCGACCCTCCTGATACCCGACCCGACGCGAACGGAGCGCGCTCATGACCGATATCGACTGGGATGAGCTGCGCGCCGCGGCGACCGACGCGATGCAGCGGGCCTACGCCCCCTACTCGCGCTACAAGGTCGGCGCCGCCGCCCTCGTGACCGACGGGCGCATCGTCACCGGCTGCAACGTCGAGAACGCGTCGTACGGCGTCACCCTCTGCGCCGAGTGCGGTCTCGTCAGCGAACTCGCGAACTCGGGCGGCGGGAGCCTCGTCGCCTTCGTCTGCGTCAACGGCCACGGCGACACGATCATGCCGTGCGGCCGCTGCCGGCAGCTGCTCTTCGAATTCGCGATCCCCGGCATGCTGCTCGAGACGGTGTCGGGCATCCGCACCATCGACGAGGTGCTCCCCGACGCGTTCGGACCCCGCGACCTCGAGGAGGCGACCCGATGAGCGATGCGACGGGCGTCGAGCCGTTCGACGCGGTCGACGTGATCCGCACCAAGCGCGACGGCGGTGCGGTGCCGGAGCAGGCGCTGCGCTGGATGGTCGACGCCTACACCCGCGGCTACGTCGCCGACTCGCAGATGGCCTCGTTTGCGATGGCCGTCCTCCTCAACGGCATGACGCGCGACGAGATCCGCGTCATGACCGACGCGATGATCGCCTCGGGGGAGCGGATGAGCTTCTCGGGGCTCGGCAAGCCCACGGTCGACAAGCATTCGACCGGCGGCGTCGGCGACAAGATCACGCTGCCGCTGGCTCCGCTCGTCGCCTCGTTCGGCGTCGCGGTGCCGCAGCTGTCGGGCCGCGGGCTCGGCCACACCGGCGGCACGCTCGACAAGCTCGAGTCGATCCCGGGCTGGCGCGCTGCGCTCTCGAACGACGAGATGTTCGCGCAGCTCCAGGGCGTCGGCGCCGTCATCTGCGCCGCGGGCTCGGGTCTCGCCCCGGCCGACAAGAAGCTCTATGCGCTGCGTGACGTCACCGGCACCGTCGAGGCGATCCCGCTGATCGCGTCGAGCATCATGTCGAAGAAGATCGCCGAGGGCACCGACGCGCTCGTGCTCGACGTCAAGTTCGGCTCCGGCGCCTTCATGCGCGACGTCGACCGGGCGCGCGAGCTCGCCCGTACGATGGTCGCGCTCGGCACCGACTCGGGCGTCTCCACGACCGCGCTCCTCACCGACATGAACACGCCGCTCGGCCTCGCCATCGGCAACGCCAACGAGGTGCGCGAGTCGGTCGAGGTGCTCGCCGGCGGCGGCCCCGCCGACGTCGTCGAGCTGACGGTGGCGCTCGCCCGCGAGATGCTCGCGCTCGCCGGCCAGCCGGACGCCGACGTCGAGGCGGCGCTGCAGGACGGCCGTGCGATGGACGCCTGGCGCGCGATGGTCATCGCGCAGGACGGCGATCCGGATGCTGCGCTCCCCGCCCCGAACGAGACGCACACGGTCACCGCCACCGAGGGTGGCTACGTCACCGGCATGGAGGCGCTCCCGTTCGGCATCGCCGCGTGGCGCCTGGGAGCCGGACGCGCACGCGCGCAGGACCCGGTACTGCACGCGGCGGGCATCGATCTTCACGTGAAGCCCGGCGATCAGGTGAGCGCCGGCCAGCCGCTGTTCACCCTTCTCGGCGAGGATGCCTCCCGGTTCGACCGCGCCCTCGAAGCCCTCGACGGGGCGTGGGAGATCGGCCCCGACGCACCCGAGCGCAGTCCTCTCGTCCTGGAACGCATCACCGCCTAGGCTGAGTCAGTCCCGCGCCGGGCCCGACGCGGCGCCCGGGCCGCAGCATCCGTCCGCACACCACTGACTCGCGATCGCAACCGAGGAGAATCCCACATGCCCATCGACCAGCACGGCGACGCCATCCTCGACGGAGTGTCGCTCCGCAGCCTGCCCAAGGTCTCGCTGCACGATCACCTCGACGGCGGCGTGCGCCCCGCGACGATCATCGAACTGGCCGACGCGATCGGGTTCGAGGTCCCCGAGTCCGACCCGGACGACCTCGCGGACTGGTTCGCCGACAAGAGCGACTCGGGCTCGCTCGTCGAGTACCTCAAGACCTTCGACCTGACCATCGGCGTCATGCAGACGCGCGAGGGCCTCACGCGGGTCGCCCGCGAGTTCGTCGAGGACCTCGCCGCCGACGGCGTCATCTACGGTGAGGTGCGCTGGGCCCCCGAGCAGCACCTCGGCCGCGGGCTGTCGCTCGACGAGGTGGTCGCGGCGGTGCAGGAGGGCATCGAGGAGGGCGAGGACGCGGCCGAGAGCCGCGGCCACGACATCCGTGTCGGCCAGCTGATCTCGGCCATGCGTCACAGCGACCGCTCGCTCGAGATCGCGCGGCTGGCCGTGGACTGGCGCAACCGGGGCGCGGTCGGGTTCGACATCGCGGGTCCCGAGGACGGATTCCCGCCGTCGCGCCTGCGCGACGCGTTCGACTACCTGGCGTCGGAGTTCTTCCCCGCCACCGTGCACGCGGGCGAGGCCGCCGGCCTGGACTCGATCCGCTCGGCGCTGATCGACGGCCGCGCGCTGCGCCTCGGCCATGGCGTGCGCCTCGCCGAAGACCTCGAGGTCGTCTCGCGCGCCGGCGAGGAGGTGCTCGTCCAGTTCGGCGACCTGGCGCGCTGGGTGCGCGACCGCGAGATCCCGCTCGAGCTGTCGCCGTCGTCGAACCTGCAGACCGGCGCCATCGAGCGCTGGGGCACGACGATGGAGGACCACCCCTTCGATCTGCTCTACCAGCTCGGCTTCGCGGTCACCGTGAACGTCGACAACCGCACCATGAGCCGCACGTCGCTCACGCGTGAGCTCGCGCTGCTCGCCGAGACCTTCGAGTACGGCCTCGACGACCTCGAGGCCTTCCAGCTCAACGCCGCCGCCGGCGCCTTCCTCCCCGTGGAGGAGCGCGAGGAGCTCATCGACCTCATCGCCGACGGCTTCGACGCCTAGTCGGACCACCGGCTCGAGCAGAGCGGATGCCGCGGCCCGCGGCATCCGCTCTCTTCGCGCGTCGTCTGCAGAACTCCACGGATCACCGACTTTCGACGGGCTATGAGGCCTTGCGGTCCCTCAACCGAGTCTGTGTTGTGGAGTTCTGCGGATGCTGGCGCCCGGCGTGGGCGCCGAGGATCGCCTTCATCGCCGCGAGGGTCGCGTCCGAGCGGTAGTAGATATCCTCTGCCACGGGTCGGATCGTGGTGTAGCCCAGCCCTGCCGCGGCGATATCACGCCGGCGGTCGCGCAGCTGCGACTTCCAGTCTTCGTGGTGAGCCTTGCTGTCGCACTCGACGACGAGCCACCCGTCGATGATCAGGTCGACGCGCCCGACGCCGGGAAGCTCGACCTGAACGTCGACATGGCACCCCAGCGCCCGGAAGAGCAGGCGCATGAGCGTCTCTGCCCCCGATTCGCAGTGAGGGTCAAGCAGGTCCCGCAGGATTCGATAGCGCCGCGGCAGACGGCGGAAGATTTCGGCGATCGCCGCCTCGTCCACGAGCTCGGAGTGCCAGGCGCTGTCCAGGGTGGCCACCGCATCACGCGCAGGCTGACACCGACACGCCTGAACGAGTGCGCTGACCAGGTCGACCGCCAGAGCTGTTCTCTCGCATTCGGTCTCGCGCCAATGGGCGACGACCTGCTCGGGCCGCACGGGTAGACGTGTGGTTGCGGGCGTGAACTGCAGATGTAGGGGGTGCCGGTCCCTCACGAACACACCGATCTCCGCAAGAAGAGAGACACAGTCGAGCCGACCACCGAGCCGGCTCGCCTCCAGCAGTCGCGGATGGGCGTCGGCGCGGAGGTAGCGGCCGTTCCGGGTGCGGACGAGGCGCCCGTCGGCTACGAGACAGGCGATGCGGTGCCGGCTCATGCCGTGCTCGGCGAGCGCCTGGGGACTGAGGAACGTCGCCGAGAGTATGCGGTGCGCGGCGGCGTGCTTCTCGAGTTCGGACACGTCACCCAGCGAATCGGTCGCGCGCCGAGCGGGGTGGTCTGCCCGAGGGATCCGGGGACAATCTCCGCGGATTGCGGGCTGGGGAGAAGAAGCCGCGGGTGGCAGAACTCCACGGATCCGCGTGCTTCTCGGCCCGTTCGAGCCCTTCGAGGGCGCAGCCGGCGCAATTCCGTGGAGTTTCGCAGATCGACCGGAGAGCTGCCGCGGTCAGCGGCGCGCCGCGCCGGGGTGTGACGCCAGGTACGCCTCGAAGGCCTCGGACGAGGTCTTCGAGGGGGTGAACCCGAACTCGTCCTTCAGTTTCGCGTTCGCCAGTACGGGGCGGTAGCGGAGGAAGCGCACCTGTTCCGGGCCGTGGACGGTGAGGCGCAGCATCCGTCCCATCCGCAGGCCGAAGCCCAGCAACCCCGGCGGCACGGTCACGACGGGCTTGCCCAGGCGCCGGGCGATCTCGGGCACGGTCACGCGGCCGTCGCCGGCGACGTTGTAGATGCCGGGCGGGCCGTCGGTGGCGGCGCGCGCCATCGCGGCGGCGACGTCGTCGACCCACACGAAGACGAAGGGTGACTCCGAACCGCGCACCTTCAGGAGGGCGGGGCCGTCCCAGAGCGCCGTGATCTGGTTCTGCACCGTCGGGCCCAGGATCGTGCCGATCCGGAACACGACCTGCTCGAGCTCGGGGTGCGCCTCGCGGTATCCGGCGAGCAGCTGCTCGACGAGGCGCTTGTGCTTCGAATACGGGAACTCGTCGTTGCCCCGCACGGGGTCGCTCTCGCGCAGCCACTCGGGGTTGTCGGCGTGATAGCCGTAGGCGGCGCCCGACGACGACACCACGATCCGCTTCACGCCGGCCTCGACGCACGCCTCGAGCACGTGCCGCGAGCCGTCCACATCCACCCGGTACTCGAGACCGTGGTCGCGGCCGGGGTTGACGATCGCGGCGAGGTGCACGACGACGTCGATGCGGTGGCGACGCAGCAGCGGCACGAGGCCGTCGGGACGGGTGACGTCGCACTCGTCGTAGACGACGCCGTCGACGGGATGCTGCGGCCGCCGCAGGTCGCCGGCCACGACCAGTTCGACATCCGGGCGGGAGACGAGGGCAGCGGCGACGTGCGAGCCGAGGAAGCCGGCGCCGCCGGTGACGAGGACGCGGCGGCTCATGCGACGGGCTCCGCGGGACCGACGGACCCCGTCGCGGACCCGGTCGCGCCGTCCGCCGACGAGCGCAGCGCGTGGCGCGACGCGTCGCCCTTGGCCGACCCCGTGCGCTTCTTCGTGTGCCGCGCCCAGAGGGCGGCGACGATGAGCCCCGCGATGATGTCCCAGATGCCCCACCAGCCGGCGACGATCGCCATGCCGCCGAGGCCCCCGAAGAACGCGAAGACGAGTCCGAGGCCCAGGCCCGCGTTGCGGATGCCGACCTCGAACGTCATCGCCTTGCGCTCGCGGGTGCCGAGGCCGCCGACGACCGCGGTGCTGTACCCGATCGCCAGGGCGACCGCATCGTGGATCGTGACGACGAGGATGATGACGCCGAGGAAGGCGACGAAGTAGGCCCAGTTGCCGACGAGTGCGGCGACGATGAAGCCGACGAGCGCGAGCAGGGAGAACCACTTCACGAACGGCTGCACGCGCTTCGCGAAGGCGGGGAAGCGGTGCCGGATGAACAGGCCCAGCGCGAACGGCAGACCGATGATGAGCAGGATGTCGCCGAGCATCGCCCACGCGTCGAGCGACACCGCCTCGAGCAGCGTGCGCGCGGTCGGATGCAGCGACCCCCAGAACGCGATCGACAGCGGCAGCACGAAGATGTAGATGATGTTCGAGACCGCGGTCATCGACACCGAGAGCGCCACATTGCCGCCCGAGCGATGCGTGAGCACCTGCGAGATGTTGCCCGGCGGGCAGCAGGCGACGAGGATCATGCCGAGCGCCATGGACGGCGTCACCGGCAGGATCAGCGTCAGTCCGAACGTCACGGCGGGCAGCACGATGAGCTGGGCGAGGATCGCGATGACGAAGGGCTTCGGCTTGCGCGCGACGACCTTGAAGTCCTCCAGCGTCGTGTCCAGCGCGATGCCGAACATGATCAGCCCGAGCACGACGTTGAGGATCACGAGTGTGCCCGGATTGAAGTTGAGCACGACGTCGTCGGGGTTCACGCCGTCACCTCCCGGCGCGCGGCACCGCGCGCCCGTCGCGGGCCGCGGGAAGCGGCATCGGTCTTCAGTGCCTGAGTGGCGGTGCGGACGGCGCCGCGGTAGGCGTCCTTGTTGACGTAGTACGACATGCGCTCGAGGCCGAGGTAGTTGTAGCCCCCGGTGAGGTCGGGCCACGGTTCGCCCGTGACGCGCGCCCGGAAGGCGGCCGCGCGGTCGGGGTGGCGCTGCAGCGCCGCCAGGTACGCGGCGATGAGCTCGGCCTGCTCGTAGCGACCCTGCCAGCCGATTCCGGATGCCTCGATCATGCCCATCACGTACAACCCGTTGAAGGACGGGGTGAAGGTGTTGAGGAACAGCCGCGGGGCCATTCCCGACCACGCGAGGGCGCCGCGGTCGACGAACGGGTAGTCGAGCTTGTAGCCGGTGGCGAGCATCACCGTGTCGTACTCGGCCGACGATCCGTCGCGGAAATGCACGGTGCGTCCGTCGAAACGATCGATGTCGGGCACGATCCGCAGGTCACCCTGGCCGAGGTGGTTGAGGATGAGCGTGTTGACGATGGGGTGCGATTCGTAGATCTTGTAGTCGGGCTTGGGGAACCCGAACCGCACGGGGTCGCCGGTGAAGGCACGCAGCACGCGCGTGTCGACGAACTGCTTGATGCGCGCCGGGAGCGGCTTGCCCTGGTTGAGGGTGTCGGAGGGCTTGCCGAACAGGTAGCGCGGCACGAAGTAGTAGCCGCGGCGCACGCTCATGTCGACCGATGCCGCGTGGTGCACGGCGTCGACCGCGATGTCGCAGCCGGAGTTGCCCGCGCCGATGATGAGCACCCGCTTGCCGGTGAGCTGGGTCGCGGACTTGTAGGCGCTGGTGTGGAGGAGCTCACCCGTGAACTCGCCACGGAACGCGGGGACGTTCGGCTCGGCGAGCGTGCCGTTCGCGAGGATCACGCCGTCGTAGCGCTGCTCGACCGGTGCGACACCTTCGTCTGTCGAAAGACCCTCGGCGCGCAGCATCCAACCGCCGTCGTCCGTGGGCTCGAGCGAGGTGACCTTCGTGTCGAAGCGGAATCGGGCGGTCAGCCCGAAGTGATCGGCGAAGTCGCGGAAGTACGTGATGAGCTCGCGGTGGCTCGGGTAGTCGGCCTTCGTGCGCATCGGGAACTCGGCGAACTCGGTCGTGGTGCGCGACGAGATGAGGTGCGCCGACTCGTACATCGTGGAGCGCGGGTTCTCGATGTCCCAGAGCCCGCCGACCCCGCGCGACGCCTCGAAGCCGTCGAACTCGATCCCGGCCTTCTGCAGCGCCCGAGCGGCGGAGAGGCCCGATGGCCCGGCGCCGATGATGGCATAGCGGTGCGCGCTCATGCGTCCTTCATTCCGTCTCCACACGTCGTCGTGTCGTCGGCGCGACGGTGCCGACCCCAGTTTCGAGAGCAACCCTATGCGTTAGTCGGAATTAACCGAAATCCCGCGTCGCCTCACACGAAGACTGCCAGGATGCCCCGCACCAGCACCACTGTCGCACCGGCCCACGCGATGGCGAGCATCGCCACCCGGGCGATCCGCGGCGACACGTTGCGCGACAGGATCGTGCCGATCGCGATGCCGGCGATCGTGGCGACCACGAGGGTGCTCACGTCCTCGATGGGGGAGACGGGCAACCCGCGCAGCGCCACGGACGCGACGCCGAACGCCAGGAAGATGACCTGCACGCTGGCCGCGAAGCGGCGCTGCGGCCATTTGTCGCCGACCGCGTACGCGGCCAGTGCGGGGCCGGACAGGCCGCTCGCGGCGTTCATGAAGCCGGCGGCCGACCCGGCGACGATCGCGCCGGTCCGGCCGGACAGCGACGCCGAGAGCGCGGGGATATGACTGGCCACGAGCGCGAAGTACGCCATCGCGGCGATCAGCAGGAGCAGGGCGGCCTCGGGCAGCAGGTGCACCAGCAGCACGCCGAACGGCGAGGCGGCGAGGCCCGGCCAGATGAGCCACCAGGTGCGCCGCCACTCGACGTGCTTCCAGACGAACGGAACCGCGGTGCACGCAGCCACGAGGGCGAGTAGCACGGCGATCGTGACTCCTTCGACAGGTCCGTAGAGCACGACGATCGGCCCCACGAGCACCAGCACGAACCCGAGTCCGGTGATGCGCTGGATCACGGCCGCGACGAAGGCCGCGATCGCCGCGAGGACCAGCGTGAGAGCCACGGGCTCAGCCTTGCGCGAGCGCGAAGGCTCCGACGAGCTCGGTGAGCTGGTCGCGCATGTCCTGGTCGGAGATCGTCGGGGTGTTGTCGCCGGCCTGCAGGCCGTAGTCGCCGAACGAGGAGTGGCTCGCGCCATCGATCTCGTGCATCTCGGCGTCCTCGGGCAGCAGGTGGCGGGCGTCCGCGATCTTCTCGGGCGTCGAGAGCCCGTCCTCGCTGCCGGAGACGCTGATCACCGGCAGGCCCGACTCCGACAGGTCGTTCGAGCAGTAGGAGCCGAACAGCGCCAGGCCGTCGGCATCCGTCGCGAGCTGGCACGCCCGGACGCCGCCGAGCGAGTGCCCGCCCACCAGCCACGTGTCGACGTCGGGCGCGAGGCCGGTGAACGTCGACAGCGGCCTGACATCGAAGAACGCGAGGTTGAGCCACGGCTTGGTGATGACGACGGTGACGCCGTCCTCGGCGACGAGGCCCGAGACCTTGTACGCGTACGCCCACGGGTCGACCTTGGCTCCCGGGATGTACACCAGTCCCACGTCGGCGGACTCGCCGGCGGGGGAGAGCACGATGCCCGCGTCGGTGTCGGTGATCTCGATGTCGGGGTTCGCCTTCACCTCCGCGAGCGGATCCGCCTCGGCGCCCATCACGCCCACCTGGCTCCAGATCAGGATGCCGACGACGGCGAGCACGAGGAGCGCCCCGATCGAGCCGAGGATCCACCACAGGACCCGCAGCCCGCGTCGGCGGGGCTTGGCCGCCGGTCCGGAGGGGGTGCCCGTCGCGGGGTCGGCGTCGGGTGCGGGGTCGGCGTCGCGTGCGTTCACCTCACGAGCGTAGCCCGGCGGGAATCTACCCTTTCGCGCTTCCGAGCTCCGCCTGCCTGGCCGCCACGATCGCCTCGACCTTCGGGAAGAGTGGATGCTGCCGCTCGAGGCCCGTGACCGACTCGGTGAAGGAGGCGGCATCCTGTTCCCGCAGCATCCGCTGCAGGTCCACCGACTGGGCGTCCTCGGTGTCATCGAACGCGAGCGCCGCACCCATCGCGGCGACCAGCGCGTCGACACCGAGCCCGCGTTCTGCAGCCTCGGCCGCCGGACCCACGAATCGCTCGTGCCGCGAGAGCTTGCGCAGCGGCTGCCGCCCGACGCGCCACACAGTGTCGGGGAGCGCCTTGTTGCGGAACCGGCCGAGGATCGTCGCGCGGTAGTCCGCCAGCGAGGCCGCGTCGAGCCCGTGCTTCGCTTCCAGCAGCGCCGACGTCTCTTCGAGCGCAGCCTCGACCCGCGACGCGATCGCCGGGTCGGCCAGTGCCCCGGCGATCCCCTCGACCCCGGCCTGCGCCCCGAAGTAGGCCGTGGCCGCGTGCCCGGTGTTGACCGTGAAGAGCTTGCGCTCGATGTAGGGCGCCAGGTCGTCGACGAAGTGCGCGCCCGGGATGTTGGGCGGGTCGTCGCCGAACGGCGGCCGCTCGATCGCCCATTCGAAGAACGGCTCGACCGTGACGTCGACGCCGGCGCCCTCCGGCTGGGCCGGCACGATCCGGTCGACCGCCGTATTGGCGAAGACCGCGCGGGCGGCGAGGGCATCCCATGCGTCGCCGGCGAGGGCCTTGATCTCGTCGCGCAGCAGGTCGGTGGCGTTGATCGCGTTCTCGCACGCCATGATCTGCAGCGGCGGGCTCGAAGGGTCGCGGAGCGCCAGCCCTGCGACGATGTGCGGCGCGACGAACTTCAGGATCGTGGGTCCGACCGCCGTCGTGACGACGTTGGCCCCGGCGATCTCGTCGATGACCTTGTCGGGGTGCTCCGCGCTGTTGATGGCTTTGAAGCCCGTCACCACCGTGTCTCGACCGCCCTCGCCCACCTCGTGCACCGTGTAGCGGGACACGTGGTTGATCGCGTCGACGAGCGGGGCGGCGACGTCCGAGAACACGAGCTGGTAGCCGCCCTCGTGCAGGAGCAGCCCGACGAACCCTCGCCCGATGTTGCCGGCCCCGAAGTGGACGGCCTTCATCACACGCCCGCCGCCGACACCAGGCCGAACAGCTCCTCCGGCGTCTGCGCGGTCTTGAGGCGTTCGACCTCGTCCTCGTCCGAGAAGAGGATCGCGATCTGCGACAGGATCTCGAGGTGCTCGTCGCCCTTGCCGGCGATGCCGACCACGAAGGTCACGGGATTGCCGTCCCAATCCACGCCGCCGTCGTAGCGCACGACCGACAGCGCCGACTCGAGGATCTCGCCCTTGGTCTCGTTGGTGCCGTGGGGGATCGCGAGCTCGTTGCCCATGTACGTCGACACGGTCTGCTCGCGCTGGAGCATCGCGTCGTAGTACGCGCCGGTGACCGCGCCCGCAGACTGGAGGATGTCGGCCGCCTCCCGCATCGCCTCGTCGCGTGTCGCGCTCCCGGAGTGGATGCGCACCTGCCCGATGCTCAGAACCTCGCGTGCCATGTTCTCGCCTTTCTCGTCGTTCGTCTCTGGTGTCGTCGGAGGAGATACGGATGCCGCGCCCCGCCGCCCGTACCGAGCAGCGGGGCGCGGCCGTGCCGAGGGCGATGGGGCCGGGGGCTTCTCGCCCGCCCGGCCCCACCGCGGTCTCAGCTACGCAGTCCCGTCCTCGTGCTGGGCGCGGACAAGGTCCACGACCTCGTCGTAGCGCGGCGAGTTCATGAAGTTGTCGACCGACACGTGGACCGAGCCCGGCGTCTTCTGCCGCGCCCGGTCGGTGAGCTGGTTCTGCGTGATCACGAGATCCGCCGACGCGTCCAGGGCCGCGATCGCCTTGTTGGTGACCGTGACGTCCTCGATGCCCGCCTTCTTGATCTTGTTGCGCAGCACGCTCGCGCCCATGGCCGACGAACCCATGCCCGCGTCGCACGCGAACACGATGTTCTTGATCTCGCGCTCGGTCATGGTGGCGGGCTCGATGCCGCCGTCAGCGCTCGTGGCGGCGCCGCTGCGCAGGCCGTCGAGCGCCGCCGACGTCTTGCCCTTGGCGGCCGCGGTCTGCGTGATCGCCGCGCCGAACGCGTCATCGGTCGCCGCCATCGCCTCGAGGTCGCGCTTGCGCGACGCCCGCAGGATGACCCACGAGATGAGGAACGTCACCGTGGCGGCGAGGACCACCGACAGGAGTACCGCGACATAGGAGTTGTTCGCGACTTGGGCGATCACCGCGAAGATGCTGCCTGGTGCCGCAGGCGCTCTCAGCGCACCCCCGAGGAGCATGTTCGTGGTGACGCCGGTCATGCCACCCGCGATCAGCGCGAGGATCAGCATCGGCTTCATCAGCGCGTACGGGAAGTACACCTCGTGGATGCCGCCGAAGAACTGGATCACCGCGGCGCCCGGGGCCGAGGCGCGCGCGGCGCCGATGCCGAAGAACGTGAAGGCGAGGAGCAGGCCCACGCCAGGGCCGGGGTTGGCCTCGAGGAGGAACAGGATCGACGAGCCGGTGTCGGCGGATTCCTGGATGCCGAGCGGAGTCAGCACGCCGTGGTTGATGGCGTTGTTGAGGAAGAACACCTTCGCCGGCTCGATGATGATGCTCGTCAGCGGCAGGAGGTTCATCGAGACGAGCCAGTCGACCGCGTTGCTGAGCACCTGCATGATGCCGTTCACGACCCACGCGATCGGGTAGAAGCCGATGATCGCGAGCACGAAGCCCCAGATGCCCGCCGAGAACATGTTCACGAGCATCTCGAAGCCGGCCCTGATCTTGCCCTCCCAGAGGCTGTCCAGCCACCTCATCGAGTAGGCGCAGATGGGCGCCATGATCATGGCTCCGATGAACATGTGCACCTGGCCGAGCTGGTTGTCGGCGGGGAGGTCGGCGTTGATCTGCGCGATCAGGTAGTCCGATCCCGCGATCGCGCCGAACGTGCCGATCGAGGCGACGACGCCGCCGCGCACGCCGTAGATGATGTTGCCGCCCGTGTACGCGATCAGGATCGGCAGCAGGTAGTGGATGAAGGGCCCCACCAGCGTCGCGAGCGCCGGGACCGGGGTCCAGCCGACCGCGATGAAGAACGCGGTGAAGATGCCCCACGCGATGAGCGCGGGGATGTTCGGCATGATCATGCCGGACAGGAACGTGCCGAAGCGCTGAACTCCGACCCGCGCCTTGCTGGTGCCCGTCGCGGGCACTGACGCCGTTGTCATTTTGCTGTCTCCCTTGTGTGTGTGGGTGTCCGGGCCGCCGGGGCGACCTATCGGGTGGCCGCCTGCTGGGCTGCGGATCGGGCGGATGCCGCGTCATTGGCGGCGAGTGCGGCCGTGGCGATGTCGCGCGCCTCGGCGATGGTGTGCTGGAGAAGGGTGGCGCGCACGTCGGCGAGGGCCGTGGGTGCCATGGACAGGCTCGTGGCGCCCAGGCCGACGAGCACGACGGCCAGCAGCGGATCTGCGGCCGCCTCGCCGCAGATTCCGACCGGCTTGCCGTGCGCGCGGCCGGCGTCGCCGACCTCGCGGATCAGCCGCAGCACGGCGGGGTGCCACGGATCCTGGAACGACGCCACGGACCCGAGGAGCCGGTCGGCGGCGAGCGTGTACTGCGTGAGGTCGTTGGTGCCGATCGAGGCGAAGTCCGCGTCCACGAGGATGCGGTCGGCGAGAAGCGCCGATGAGGGCACCTCGACCATGACGCCGGCGGTCTTGATGCCGTAGTCGCGGGCGAGGGCGGTGAAGTAGTCCGTCTCCTCGACGGTGGCGATCATCGGCGCCATGACCCACAGGTCGGCGTCGGTGGCGGCATCCGCTTCGGCGAGGGCAGTGAGCTGTTCGCGCAGGATGTCCTCGCTGGCGCGGAGAGCACGGATGCCGCGGAGCCCGAGCGCGGGGTTCTCCTCGTGCGCGTCGTTCAGGAACGCCAGCGGCTTGTCGGCGCCGGCGTCGAGCACGCGCACGACGACCTTCTTCCCCGGGAACGCGGCGAGGAGTTTCGTGTACGACTCGCGCTGCTGCTCGACGGTGGGTGCCTGGTTGGAGCTCAGGAACAGGAACTCGGTGCGGAACAGTCCGACGCCCTCGGCGCCCAGTGCGACCGCGTCGGCGGCGCCCTCCGGGTTGCCGAGGTTCGCCAGCAGCGGGATCGCGGTGCCGTCCGCGAGGGCGCCTTCGGTGATGGGAGCGGATGCTGCGGACGCACGTGCGTCCGCGCGGTTCTGCGCCCGCTCGAGCTCGTCGGCGGTCGGGTCGGTCGTCACGACGCCGGCGGCGGCATCCACGATCACCGTCTCGCCGTCGCGCAGGCCCGTCGCGGAGGTCGCGCCCACGATCGCGACGATCGACTTCTCGCGCGCGAGGATCGCGGTGTGAGAGGTCGGGCCGCCCTCGGTGGTCACGAGGGCCAGCACCTTGGTGAGGTCGAGGAGCGCCGTGTCGGCCGGCGCGAGGTCCTTGGCGACGAGGACGAACGGATGCCCGGGATCCGGCACGCCGGGGGCCGGCACCCCGCGCAGCCGGGCGATCACGCGCTGCGCGACGTCGTCGAGGTCCGCAGCGCGCTCGCCGAGGTAGCCGCCCATCGCCGTGAGCTGATCGCGGAACGACGCGAACGCGTCGTACACCGCGAACTCGCCGGTCTTGCCCTGCGCGAGCCGCGTGCCGATCTCGTCCGCGAGGGTCGGGTCCTCGGCCATCATGGCCTGAGCCTCGAGCACCTCCTGCGCGGCTCCGCCGGCCTGCGCCCCACGGGCTTCGAGCTCGCGCGCGACGGCGGCGACGGCATCCGTCACCCGTCCCTTCTCCTCGTCGGCGCTGATCGTGCTCGGCGCGTCCGACGGCGCCGGCGCGGGCTCCGCCATTCGCGCGACGGGTCCCTGGGCGACGCCCAGTCCGATTCCCACACCCCGGAGTTCGGTCATGGTTCAGGCCTCCGCGTTGTGGTCGGTGGTGAGCAGTTCCGCGAGCGTGTCGAGCGTCGACTCCGCCCCGTCACCGTCTGCCGTGAGGGTCACGTAGTCGCCCTGCTCGATGCCGAGTGCGATCACGCCGAGGATGCTCGCCGCGTTGACGGGGCTCCCCGCGTCCTTCGCGATGGTGATCGGGATGCCGGCATCCTTCGCCGCCTGCGCGAACAGCTTCGCCGGACGCGCGTGCAGACCGTGCGCCGATCCGATCCGGACGGTGCGGGAGATGGGTGGCATGTCGTGACCTCTCTGTCTGTTCGTGGTTCGGTGTCTCAGGAATGCTCGCCTGTCACGAATCGCCGTTCTCGGGCGCAGATCGTGACAGGGGAGCAGAAGTCGGTCGGGGAGTTTCGATGGCGGCACGCACGAGTTCGAGGGTTCTCGTGCCGTCCCGGTCTCCGAAGATGTCGGGCGGCAGCAGTACCACCGTCGTGCCTCGCGCGGCGGCATCCCGTTCTATGCGCTCGAGCGCATGGATCAGGTGCGGACCCACGAGGACGACGTCGGCGGCATCGAGATCGATCGGAAGCGACTGCTCGGTGCCGGCGAAGGCGGAATAGTCGAGTCCCTCTGCGTGAGCCGCGTGACGCACACGCTGAGCGACGAAGGTGCTCGAGGCACCCGCTCCGCAGACCACCAGGATCCTCATCGATCCGCCTCCTCTTCTGGCCATTCTTGTGAGAACGCTGGGAGCGGCACAACCACTCCTTCTTCCGCAGGGGCGGAAACGCGGAGGCGGCCGACGGCCTCGGGCGCCGGTGCGCGTGGTTGACTGGCCCTGTGACCCGAGTCCGGCAAGATCGTGTGCTCGGACTGCTCCTGCGCGACGGCGACTGGGTCACCGCATCCGCCCTCGCCGACGCGCTGGGCGTGACTCCGCGCAGCATCCGCTCCTACGTCACCGCCGCGAACGCGCGGGTGGCGCCGGGCGTCGCGGTCGATTCCGGGCCGCAGGGCTACCGCGCCGGATCGGATGCCGCGGCGGCGCTCCGGGCGGGCGGCGACACGGGCACACCACGGGACCGGCTGCACACGCTGGTGCGTGCGCTGCTCGACGCCCCGGAGGGCATCGACGTGTTCGAGACTGCCGACGCGCTCCATGTCTCGCCGGCCACCCTCGACGCCGACCTGGCCCGCGTCCGCGGGCTCCTCGGCGGAACCGAGCTCACCCTCGAGCGCTCCGCGTCCCGCGCCCGGCTGCGCGGCACCGAGGGCGCGCAGCGACGCCTGCTGAGCAAGCTCGCCCACGACGAGATGGACGCCGGATCCTTCGACCTCGCCGCCCTGCGCCGCACGCTCGGCGAGGGATCGGTCGGGGCGCAGGCGTTCGGCCCGTTCAAGACGGAGCTCGTCGCGCGCCTCGGCGAACTGGGGTGGTTCGTCAACGAGTTCGGAATCGCCGACGTCGTCATGCACATCGCGATCGCCGCAGACCGCACGTCGCGCGACCGCCCGCTCGACGCGGCCGGCGGCACCGCGGCGGAGCGGCCGACCCAGAGCCAGGTCGCCGAGATCATCGCGGAGCTGTCCGAGCGGCACCTCGGCGTGCGGCTCGGCAGCGCCGATCTGCAGCACCTCGCGACGTTGGTGCTCACGCGCGTCGTCGCGCCCGACGGGCACGAGGGCGCCGCATCCGCCACCGTGCCCTCGTCTCTCGATCCCGAGATCGAGGCCGTGGTGCGCGAAGTCGTGACGGCGGCCGCCGACGAGTTCCTCGTCGACATCGCGCACGACGACTTCGTGGCGCGGCTCGCCCTGCACGTGCAGAACCTGCTGCACCGCGCCCGCGAGCGGGCGTGGTCGCGCAACCCGCTGACGCGGTCGCTCAAGTCGACCTACCCCATGATCTTCGAGGTCGCGGTGTTCATCGCGAGCAGGCTGCAGCAGCGGCTCGGCATCCCGCTGCCCGACGACGAGATCGCCTACATCGCGATGCATGTCGGGGGCCGGCTCGAGCGCAGCCGTCGCGCGGACCAGCTCCTCACCGCGACGATCGTGTGCCCCGGCTACTACGACCTGCACGAGTTGCTGCGCTCCAGCGTCGACCGCTCGCTCGGGCAGGCGATCGAGGTCGTGGGCGTCGAGACCCGCGTCGATCCCGACTGGGCCTCGATCGACACCGACCTCGTCCTGACGACGATCGACCCGCCGACGACGAACGACCGGATCGTGCGCATCCAACCGTTCCTCACCGACGCCGACGTCGAACGCGTGCAGGCCGCGGCCGGGAGGATCCGGCGCTCGCGCCGCCTCGCGCGGCTGCGCGCCGAGCTGGAGCGCTACTTCGAGCCGTCCGCCTTCCTCCGCGGCCTCGATGAGGCCGCGGGCGAAGAAGGCGTGATCCGGGGGCTGGGCGCCCTGCTGCAGGCCCGCGGGGTCATCGACGCCGAGTACGTCGAGCGCACCATCGAGCGCGAACGCCTGTCATCGACCGCGTTCACCGACGCCCTGGCGGTGCCGCACGCGCTCGAGATGACGGCATCCCGCACCGCCATCGCCATCGGCATCGCCGACCCGTCGATCCCGTGGGGCGACGGGCGCGTGCAGGTCGTGGCGCTGGTGGCATTCTCCGAGACCGACCGCGAGGCCTTCCAGACCGTGTTCGAGCAGTTCGTCGAGGTGTTCAGCGAGCGTGACAGCGTGCAGCGCCTCGTCCGCCGGGGCACCGACTTCAACGCCTTCCTCGACGAGCTCGTCGCCGTCATCGACGGCTGAGCCGCGGAAGCCTGAGCCGCAGCATCCGTCTCCGGTGCCCGTCGACGGTAAGGGTTCGGGGCGCAGAGCGAACGTTCGGGGCGCGGGGCGTGCGCCCCGATGGCCCGGAATACGCCCCAAACCCGGAAGGGGGACGGATGCTGCGGCCCTGGGTTGCCGGCGGTCCGAACTCTCGGCCTTTGCGGTCTGGGGCGCGTGGCGAACGTTTGGGGCGCGCGCTGTGCGCCCCAAACGACCGCGGCGCGCCCCAAGCCCGAGGGGACTGACTCAGCGAGGCGGCCGGATGCTGAAGTCTTCGAGTCTGGCGCGGAGGTCGGCGGCCGTCGCGAGGTGGGGCCATCCCCACCTCGCATAACTGCGCTGTGTGGTTCCGCGGATCCAGTCCTCGCGCTGCTTCTCCTCATCGAACACCTGCGACGATGTGCGGCCGTCGAGAATCTTGCCGTCGACGTACTTGATCGCGCCGTCGAACTCGCCGAACGCGTTCGCGTCCTCCAGGCCGAAGTCGACGTAATACGGGTGCATGCCCCGCCCGGGCACCGCAACCTGAAGCCGGATGGTGCGAAAGCCGATCTCGCGGAGCCGGATTCGGCTGATGCTCTCGCCGGGCAGCTGTGCGCGACCGTCGGCGAATTCGAGGACGCGACGCGCACGGGTGAGTCCGTGAGCTGATCGGCCGGCGATCGTGAGCGACTCCTGACGGAACCGTTCAGCGCCCTCGAAGTCGTACTCGTCTGGACCGGTGACGAACTGCTGTCGGAGTGCGGCGTCTGCCACGGTGACGGCCTGCTCGAACGTGGCCGTGCGCGCGACGTCCGATACGGTGCGAACAAGCGAGGTCACCCGCAGCCCGTCGATCTCAATGACCTCGCCCTCTGCGAGCTCGCCGCGGTGGCGGATCACCCTACCGGCCGCTCCCGGCCGCGCCCGCGGCGTGATCACGTGCACTCTGTGTCGATCCGCGCGGTAGAGCGGCAGCCCATGCGAGGCCGCGGCGGTCTCGTGCGAGACCACCGGCGGTGTGGGACAGCTCAGCGCGAGAGCCTGTGCGCGGGCGACGACGCGGGCCTCGGGCTTTGCGGCGTTCCAGGCCGTCGACTCCACATAGACACCGAGTCGCAGCCGAGTGATTGCACCGGTGGCGACCGCCGCCGTCAGCTGGCGCGGGGTGATCGCGTCGAGGAGTTCATCTCGCCTGAGCAGGGTGAGGGGGGTCACATCGCCGAGTCTCGACGAATCAACTGTCTGGGGGGTGCCTGCCCTCCAGTCTGTGGACAACACCACCCTGTGGAGGAAGAGTCGCGCGTGCCGCAGCATCCGCTCTTCCCGTAGTCGCCGGGATTGGGGCGTGCGACCGTCTTTCGGGGCGCACGGGGTGCGCCCCAAACGTTCGCAATGCGCCCCAAACCCAGGGCATGAGCGAGGGATGCCGCGACCCACCGCCATTGGCGGAAGTCAGGGCGTCCCGCGGCACCTTGCGTTTGGGGCGGAGGGCAACCGTTCGGGGCGCGCGCAGCGCGCCCCGAACGCTCAGCACACGCCCCAACCCCGAAGTGCCTCGCGAGCGACGCGCCCAAACCCGGCGCGAACGGGTACGCGAGCCTCGCCGATGCACTCGGGAGGCGACGGATGCTGCCGCCCGGCGTCAGCCGCGGGCGAGGCGCTCGGTGAGGTCGAGGCGGACGGCGGGCCACTCGGTCGGGAGGATCGAGAAGACCACGGTGTCGCGCAGGGTGCCGTCGGGGCCGAGGCGGTGGTTCCGCAGCACGCCGTCCTGCTTGGCGCCGAGGCGCGCGATCGCGGCACGGGACTGGCGGTTGTGCCAGTGCGTGCGGAACTCCACCGCGATGGCGTCGCACTGATCGAACGCGTGGGCGAGCAGCAGCAGCTTCGAGGCGGTGTTCACGGCCGTGCGCTGGGCTTCGAGTCCGATCCACGTGTGCCCGACCTCGACGTGCCGGTTGGCCTGGTCGATGTTGCAGAACGTGGTCGTGCCGATCACTCGCCCGGTATCGAGCCGACGCACCGCCCACGGGTTCATGTGACCCTCGTCGCGCCACGCGAGCCTCTGCGCGATGTCGGCCGCGATGCCCTCGGGACGCGGCACCGAGGTGTACCAGGTGTGCTCCAGCCCCTCGGCCGCGGCAGCGAGGTCGGCCTCATGCTCGGGGGAGAGGGGTTCCAGTCGCACGTGCGCGTTCTCGAGGGTGACCGGCGAGGTGAGGAGCATGTTCCGAGCGTAGGCCGCGGGTGCGCGGAACCACGCCGGATGGGCATCGTGCGAAGCATGCCGAGCGCGTTGACGTCCACATGCGCGCCCGCGCGTCGTCATACTTCGCAATTGTTCGCCCCGCCCGGCCCTCGCCTCCGGAGCCCCGCCTAGGCTCGAACGGTGCGTCCATTCCGGCGCATGCACAGCGAAGAGGACTCGAAACAGATGAAGACGAAGAGGCGAGTGATCGCCCCCATCGCACTGGCACTGGCGGCGACCATCGGTCTGGCCGCCTGCGCGCAGGGCGATGCCGCACCCGAGACGTCCGGTGCCGAGGCCACCGGCCAGCTCACCTACGCGATCGCGAGCGACCCGTCGTCGCTCAACCCGATCAACGTCAGCGACCGCTGGGGTCTGACCGTCACGAACATCGTCTACTCGCCGCTCGCGCGGGTCGAGGGCGACGGTACCGTCGTCAACGAGCTGGCCGAGTCCATCGAGCCCGCCGACGACGGCCTCTCGGTCACCGTCACGCTGAAGGACGGCCTGAAGTGGTCCGACGGCGAGCCCCTCACGGCTGATGACGTCGTCTTCACGTACACCAACAAGGCCGTCCGCGAGAACGGCAACGCCGACCTGCTGTACGTGGGCGACCAGCCCATCACGGCCGAGGCGACCGACGAGCGCACCGTGGTCTTCCACCTGCCGAGCGTGAGCGCCGCGGCCCTCAGCAACATCGCGACCGAGACGTACATCATCCCCGAGCACGTGTACGGCGACGTCACCGACTTCTCGGTGACCGAGCTCGACCCGCTCGCGGTCGGTTCCGGCCCCTACAAGCTCACCGAGTACGAGCGCGGTCAGTACCTCACTTTCGAGGCGAACGAGAACTACTACGGCGAGGCGCCGAAGATCCCCGAGCTGACGCTGCGCATCGTGTCGGACGCGAACACGACCAAGACGGCCCTGCAGACGGGTGAGGTCGACGCATCGTTCGCCACGCCCGACGCGATCGCCGAGCTCGAGGGCGCGGGCCTGAACGTCTACCCCTACGCCGAGGGCCGCGTGGCCTACCTGGGCCTCAACGCCGCGAAGCTCACCGACCCGAAGGTGCGCCAGGCGATCTTCTTCGCCCTGAGCCGCGACGACATCAATACGGCCGCGTTCCTCAGCGACGACTACTACGAGAACGCCTACACGATCCTTCCGCCGAGCAACGCGTTCGCGACCGAGGACGTCGAGAAGTACGAACAGGACGCGGATGCCTCGGCAGCCCTCCTCGAGGAGGCCGGCGTCTCCGACCTCAGCTTCACCCTCGCGTACGCCGGGGCCGACCCCGCGCAGAAGACCGAAGCGACCCTCATCCAGCAGCAGCTGAAGGACGCCGGCATCACGGTGGAGCTCGCGGGCATCGAGCCCGCCGCGGTCTTCGAGGAGATCCAGAAGGGCGCCGACTCGCAGTACGACGCGTTCCTCGGCGGCTACATCATGGGTCAGGACCCCGACGCGTACAGCCTGCTGTACCGCACGGGCGCCTCGGCGAACTACTTCTCGTACTCGAACCCGGCCACGGACGCACTGTTCGACCAGGGCGCGGTCGAGCTCGATCCCGAGGCCCGCAAGGCGATCTACGCCGACCTGCAGGCGCAGATCGCCGAGGACGCGGTGGTCTTCCCGCTCGCCGACAACCTCAAGATCCTCGCCGTGAACCCGCGGATCGGCGGCGTCGAGGACGCCAAGCTGGTCCCGATCTACACGTTCGAGAACTTCGGGCTCCTCACCGAGCAGTGAGTCACCGACGTCACGGGTCCCGACACCGGGGCCCGTGACGTCGTCCTGTGTCCGGGGGGCGCTGCGGCGCAGCATCCACTTGGCACAGCTCTGAAAGGAGAACGATGGCGGTCTACATCCTCCGCCGCCTGCTGCAGGTCGTGCCGATGCTGCTGCTCGTGACGTTCGTCGTCTTCGCGCTGCTGCACGCGGCGCCGTACGACGTGGTCGACACCATCACGACACCGCAGATGTCGGAAGAGACCAAGGCCGCCATGCGCGAGCGGTACGGCCTCGACCAGCCCATCGTGGTGCAGTACGGCCTGTGGCTCGCCAACGTCCTGCAGGGCGACTTCGGCTACTCGCTCGCGAGCCGGCATTCGATCGCAGAGGAGCTGGCCGCGCGCATCCCCAACACGATCATGCTCGTGGCTCCCGCGTACCTCGCGGCGCTGCTGCTCGCGGTGGTGCTCGGCCTCATCGCGGGCTCGCGCCGGGGCACCGTCGTCGACAAGGCCATCGACGGCCTCGCGGGCATCGGCATCGCGACGCCGTCGTTCTGGTTCGCACTGCTCGTGATCTACGTCTTCGGGTACCAGCTGCGGTGGTTCCCGATCATCGGCATGCACTCCGTCGGCAAGCAGGGGGATCCCGTCGACTTCCTCATGCACTTCGTCATGCCGTTCCTGGTGCTCGTGGTCGCGTTCTTCCCCGAGCTCGCGCGGTACGTGCGGTCGGCGACGATCAGCCAGTTCTCGCAGGACTACGTGCTCGTGCAGCGCGGGTTCGGCGCCTCGCGGCGCCAGGTGCTCACACGCCACGTCGGCCGCAACGTGATGCTGCCGATCATCACGCAGCTCGGCCTCGCACTGCCGATCCTCGTCACCGGTGCCATCGTGACCGAGTCGATCTTCGGCTGGCCGGGGATCGGCCCCTACTTCCTCACGGCGACCCGCAGCCTCGACTACCCGGTCGTGCTCGCGGTGCTGCTGCTGTCGGCGGTGCTCGTGATCGTCGGCAACCTCATCGCCGACGTGCTGTACGTCGTCGTCGACCCGCGCATCCGGATCGGAGCGGGCTCATGACCACGACCACCACCCCCAACGTCGCGGCGGTCGTCGACGCGACCACGCTCGTGCACAGGACGCGCTCGTTCCGCTCGGTCTCTGCACTGCTCGCGATCGCGTTCCTGGTCGTCGTGGGGCTGGTCGCGCTCCTCGCACCGCTGCTGCCCCTCGACCCGTCGACCACCGACCTCGCGATCCGCTGGCAGCCGCCGAGCGCCGCGCACTGGTTCGGCACCGACGAGCTCGGCCGCGACTACTTCTCGCGGGTCGTCTACGGCGCCCGCATCTCGCTGACCGTGGGCATCCTCGCGATGGCCGCGGCGACCGCCATCGGCGTCATGGTCGGGCTCATCGCCGGGTACGCCGGCGGACGCGTCGACGACGCCCTCATGCGGTTCGTCGATTTCCTCTCGTCCATCCCGTGGATGGTGCTCGTGATCGTCGCGAGCGTCTTCCTCAAGCCGGGCCTCTGGACGATCATCTTCGTGATCGGCGTCTTCTCGTGGATGGCGACGGCTCGCCTGGTGCGCGCCGAGACCCTCACGCTGCGTGAGCGGGCGTTCGTCCGCTACGCGCGGTACATCGGCGTGCGGCGCGAGCGCGTGATGTGGCGACACGTCGTGCCCGACGCGGCGCCGACGATCATCGTCGCCGCGACGGCGAGCATCTCGACCGCGATCCTCACCGAGTCCGCGCTCAGCTTCCTTGGGCTGGGGATCCAGCCGCCGATGGCGTCGTGGGGGAGCCTTCTCGAGAGCGCGCAGGGAAGCCTCCAGACCGCGCCGTATCTCGCGCTCATCCCCGGTGTGCTGATCCTGCTCACCGTGCTGTCGTTCAACGTCCTGGGCGACGCGCTGCGTCAGTCGGTCAGCGAAGGAGGAGCGTCATGACATCGACGAGCGACGTGCTGCTCAGCGTCGACGGGCTCGACGTCGACCTGCCCGGACGCACGGGCGGTCGCGTGACCGTGCTCGACGATGTCTCGTTCGACGTCCCGCGTGGGCGCGTGGTGGGCATCGTCGGCGAGTCGGGCTCGGGCAAGACGATGCTGCTGCGGGCACTCATGGGGATCCTCCCCGACGGTGCGAACCGCGAGTGGCGCCGCGTGCTCCTCGACGGAGAGGACGTCACGTCCTCGCGCCGGCGGCTGCCTGCGGCCATGGTCTTCCAGGACCCGATGACCTCGTTCAACCCGCTCGTGCGGATCGGCGCGCACCTCACCGAGGTGGCGCAGCGGTTCCAGAAGGTGGGCAGGCGCCAGGCGACCGCCCTCGCCCGCGAGGCGCTCGCCGCCGTGCGCATCCCCGAGCCCGATCGGGTGCTGTCGCGGTACCCGCACGAGCTCTCGGGCGGCATGCGCCAGCGGGCGATGATCGCGATGGCTCTGCTCGCGCAGCCCGAGCTGCTCCTCGCCGACGAGCCGACGACGGCGCTCGACGCCACGATCCAGGCCCAGATCCTCGCCCTCCTGCGCACCCTGCAGGCCGAGCGGTCGCTCACCGTGCTCATCGTCACGCACGACCTGGGCGTGGTCGCCGCCGTCTGCGACGACGTGCTCGTGATGAAGGACGGCCGCATCGTCGAATCGGGCAGCGTGGATCGCGTCTTCCGCGAGCCGCAGCATCCGTACACGAAGGAGCTGTTGGATGCTGCGCCCGACGCTCCCGCTGAGCTCGGCGCGGCGGCCGACCAGGGAGGTGAGGGATGAGCGTCGTTCGGCAGGCTCAGGAACCGGGGAGCGCGCGCAGGACCGACCTCGTCGAGGTGCAGGGACTCGTCAAGACGTTCCCGCAGCGCAACGCCTGGGGACGCACCGTCGGCACGACGCGCGCCGTCGACGGGATCGACCTGACCATCCGCCGCGGTGAGACGCTGGCGCTCGTGGGGGAGTCCGGCAGCGGCAAGTCCACGCTCGGGCGCTGCATCCTGCAGATGGACGAGCCCACGAGCGGCACGGTCACGTACGAGGGCGTCGACCTCACGGGGCTTCCCCGCGCGAAGCGCGCGCCGTACCACCGCTCGATGCAGGTGATCTTCCAGGACCCGTTCTCGTCCCTCAACCCGCACCGGACGGCCCTCCAGAACGTCATGGAGCCGCTGACCGTGCTCGCCCCCGACTCCGATCCGCGGTCTCGCGCCATCGAGGCCCTCGCCGCCGTGGGGATCGACGGGGATGCCGTGAACCGTCGCCCGCGCGCGTTCTCGGGCGGTCAGCGCCAGCGCATCGTGATCGCCCGCGCGATCGCTGTGCGGCCGGGCTTCGTGGTCTGCGACGAGCCGTTGTCGGCGCTCGACATGTCGATCCAGGCGCAGGTGACCGACCTCCTGCTGCGGCTGCAGCGCGAGCTCGAGCTCACCTACCTGTTCATCTCGCACGACCTGTCGGTCGTGCGAGAGATCGCCACGCGAACCGCCGTCATGAACCGCGGGCGCATCGTCGAACTCGGCCCCACCGCGGAGGTCTTCGCGTCACCGCAGCACCCGTACACGCGGCACCTGCTCGACGCGGCGCTGTCGACCGATCCGGCGCAGGCTCGCCGCCGCCTCGAGCGCATCTCCACGCGCCCCGAGCCCGTCGGCCTCGAGCCTGACGGCACCGCGCTCGCCGAGGTCGCACCAGGCCACTTCGTGCTCCGCTGAGACGAGCAGAGGACGGATGCCGCGAGCCGCGGCATCCGTCCTCTCATCGTCGTGTCAGCCGCCGTACTCGGCGAGCAGAGCGCGGGCGCCGTCGGCGAGGGCCGCGATGCGCGCGGCCGCATCCTCGCGCGACTCGCCGCGCACGTCGAGGTACAGCTTGAGCTTGGGCTCGGTGCCGCTCGGGCGCACGATGACGCGCGAGCCGTCGGCGAGCCAGAGGCGCAGCACGTCGCCCGGGGGCAGGTCGTCGACGCCGTCGAGCAGATCGTCGATGCGGTCGACCGCGACGTCGCCGACGGACGACGGGTGCCGCTCCCGCAGCGCCGCCATGATCCGGGCGATCTGCGACACGTCCTCGACGCGGATCGAGACCTGGTCGCTCGCGAACGCCCCGAACTGCTCGTCGAACTCGGTCAGCAGATCCGCCAGCGTCGCCCCGCGTCCGCGGGCCTCCGACACCATGCCCAGCATCGCGACGGCGGCTGAGATGCCGTCCTTGTCGCGGACGGTCCCGGGGTTCACGAGGTAGCCGAGCGCCTCCTCGAAGCCGAAGATGATGCCGGGCGCGCGCGAGATCCACTTGAAGCCGGTGAGCGTCGCGTGGAAGTCGAGCCCGTAATGCTGCGCGACCGCCTCGAGGCCGGGGGACGACACCAGCGAGCATGCGAGCGAGGCGACGGTGCCGTCCGCCGAGGCAGGGGCGGCTCCGTCGGCGGTCGCGAGCCGGCCGGCGCGCCAGCCGAGCAGCAGGCCGATCTCGTTGCCCGTGAGGCGGCGCCAGCCGCCCTCTGCGGACTCGTCGGGAAGCGCGACGGCCAGGCGGTCGGCGTCGGGGTCGTTGGCGATGACGAGCTCGGCGCCCGCCTCGCGCGCGGCCTCGAACGCGAGGTCCATCGCGCCGGGCTCCTCGGGATTCGGGAACGCGACGGTCGGGAAGGCGCCGTCGGGCTCGAGCTGGGCCGAGACCGGGACCGGGGCGGGGTAGCCCGCGGTCTCGAGGATGCGCGACAGCGTCTCCCAGCCGACCCCGTGCATCGCCGTGTACACCCACGTGAGGCCGTCGGCCCCCGCGGGAGCGGGCGCGACGGCGGCGGTCGCGGCGACGTACTCGTCGACGACGCTCTCGGTGGCCAGCTCGAACCCGAGCGACCGCGGCACAGTGCTGATGTCGCCGGCCTCCGCCACGCGCGCGATGTGCGCGGCGATGTCGGCGTCGGCGGGCGACACGATCTGCGAGCCGTCGTCGTCACCGCCCAGGTACACCTTGTAGCCGTTGTCGTCGGGCGGGTTGTGGCTCGCCGTGACCATGACGCCGGCCGCCGCACCGAAGTGGCGCACGGCGAACGCGAGCACCGGCGTCGGCAGCAGCCGCGGCATGAGGATCGCGCGGAGCCCCGCTCCGGCGAAGATCTCGGCCGAATCGCGGGCGAACACATCGGAGTTGCGCCGCCCGTCGTAGCCGATGACGACGATCGGGGCGTCGTCGAGGATTCCGGGCACCTCGGGCCCCTCCGCCTCGAGCGCGTCGGCCGAGGGGGTCTCGGTGAGCTCGGGCGCGGACGGCTCCGCGAGTTCGTCCGGAGCGGTCCCCACGCCCTCTCCACGCGGCGCTGGCGCGCGCGGAGCCTCGGGGCGCGTGGGTCCAGCCTCGGCCACGCCGTCGTCCGTGACGTCGGCGCTCTCGTCGCCTGAGGCGGGGGAGTCGACGTCGCCGAGATCCGCGGCGTCGGCGTCGGCGGTGGCGGTGTCCGCAGGCGCCTCAGCGTCGTCGGCTCCTGCCTCGGGTGCGTCGTCCTCGGGAGCGGGCTCGTCGTCGAGCTGCGCCGGCGCGACCGCGATCCCGTCGTCCGCCGCGCTGTCGTGGCCCGCAGCTGCAGCCGCATCGTCCTCGTGCGAGCCGGCGTCGACGCCGACCGGCGGAAGCCCGGCCTGCTCGCGCACGTACGCCGCGAGTCCCGCGGCCGCCTGTGCCACGAGCACGCGGTTCATGCGGTTGCTGCCGGCGCCCAGCGCGCCGCGCAGTCCCGCCGTCCCGAAGGCGAGGCGCGCCGAGAATCGGTCCTCGAGGTCTTCGACCGCGGCGGGATTGCCCGACTCTGCGGCCTCGATCAGCGCGCGCAGCTCGGCGCGGGTCTCGCCGTCGGGGTCCTGTGCGACCCATGCGTGTGCCCGCGCGAGGACGTCGGCGGCAGCTGGGCCCACGCGCCCGGAGGCTCCGCGCGGCGCGCCAGCGCCGTGTGGAGGGGGCGTAGGGACCTGCCCGCCGTTCACCTCCCCGCCGTTCACAGCGCCCCGATCACGCGGGCCAGCAGCGACGAGATGACGGGCTCGGCGTTGCGGCCGGCCTCGAGCACCTCCTCGTGGCTGAGCGGGTGCTTCTGGATGCCCGCGGCCATGTTCGTGATGAGCGAGAAGCCGAGGATCTCCATGCCGGCCTGCCGCGCGGCGATCGCCTCGAGCGCAGTGGACATGCCGACGATGTGCCCGCCGAACGACTTGACCATCTGCACTTCGGCCGGCGTCTCGTACTGCGGTCCGCGGAACTGCGTGTACACGCCCTCATCGAGGCTCGCGTCGATGGATCGCGCGAGGTCGCGAAGTCGCCGCGAATACAGGTCGGTGAGATCGATGAAGGTCGCGCCCTCGAGCGGGGTGTCGCCCGTCAGGTTGATGTGGTCGCTGATCAGAACCGGGCGCCCCGGGTGCCAGGTGTTCTTGATGCCGCCGGCGCCGTTCGTGAGCACCATCGTCTGCACGCCGGCGGCGGCGGCGGTGCGCACACTGTGCACCACGCGGCGGACGCCGTACCCCTCGTAGTAGTGGGTGCGGGCGCCGATCACGAGAACGCGGCGGCCCTTGGGCGTGACGACGCTGCGGAGGGTCCCGGCGTGGCCGGTGAGAGCCGGGGCGCTGAAGCCGGTCACCTGAGTGGCGGGGAAGGTCGAGGTGGTCTCACCGAGGAGCTCCGCGGCCTTTCCCCAGCCGCTGCCGAGCGTGAGCGCGATGTCGTGACGCTCGACGCCGGTGATGCGGGCGATGTCCTCCGCGGCGGCGGCGGCCACCGCGAACGGGTCGGCCGTGGGGTCGTCGAGAGGATTGCCGGTGGTGTCTGACATGGGACCACTTTAGGAACGGACGGCGACGAGGGCCAGCGGAGCCGCATCGAGGCGCACCCGGGAGTGTCGCGGTGTCGTGTGCGAGGCGCTCGGCAGGGGAGAATGGAATTCATGTCGATCAGCTTCGAGACCACCCAGACCGTCGCCATCCTCGGCGGCGGACCCGGAGGCTACGAAGCGGCGCTGGCCGCCGCCCAGCTCGGAGCCGAGGTGACGGTGGTCGAGCGCGCCGGCATCGGCGGCTCGGCGGTCATCACCGATGTGGTCCCGTCGAAGTCGCTCATCGCGACGGCCGACGCGGCCGTCGCGATCGCGGGCGCGGGCGACCTCGGCGTGCAGCTGTTCGCCAAGGGCAAGGACGGCAAGCCGCTGAAGCCCGAGATCGCCATCAACCTCACCGCCGTCAACAAGCGCCTCCTGACGCTCGCCCGTCAGCAGTCCGACGACATGCGCGCGTCGCTCGCCGAGGCGGGCGTCCGCATCATCTCCGGCCACGGCCGCCTCGAGGGCGACAATGCCGTCGTGGTGTCCACCGGCCCCGGCGGCACCGACTTCGACCGCATCGAGGCCGACACGCTCGTCGTCTCGGTGGGCGCGTCACCCCGGGAGCTCGCCAGCGCGAAGCCCGACGGCGAGCGCATCCTCACGTGGACGCAGCTCTACAACATGACCGCGCTCCCCGAGCACCTGATCGTGGTCGGCTCGGGCGTCACGGGCGCCGAGTTCGCCGGCGCGTACATGAACCTCGGCGCGAAGGTGACCCTGGTGTCGAGCCGCGACCAGGTGCTCCCCGGTGAAGACAAGGATGCGGCCGCCGTGCTCGAACGCGTCTTCAAGCGCGGCGGCATGAAGCTGCTGTCGAAGTCGCGGGCCGACAAGGTCGAGAACACCGGCGACGGCGTCGTCGTGACCCTGTCGGACGGCCGCACCGTCGAGGGCAGCCACTGCCTCATGGCGGTCGGCTCGATCCCGAACACGAAGGGCATCGGTCTCGAGGAGGCCGGCGTCCAGATGACCGAGTCCGGCCACATCCAGGTCAACCGCGTCGCGCGCACCTCGGTGCCGAACATCTACGCCGCCGGCGACTGCACCACGTTCGTACCGCTCGCCTCCGTCGCCTCGATGCAGGGCCGCACCGCCGTCTTCCACGCGCTCGGCGACGTCGTGATCCCGCTCGAGCGCCGCCGCATCACCTCGAACATCTTCACCGCCCCCGAGATCGCCACCGTCGGCTGGCAGGAGAACGACATCGAGGACGGCCACATCAACGGCGTCGTCCACAAGCTGCCCCTGGCGGCCAACCCGCGCGCCAAGATGATGGGCATCAAGGACGGCTTCGTCAAGATCATCGCCCGCGAGGGCAGCGGCACCGTCATCGGCGGCGTCATCGTCGGCCCCCGCGCCTCCGAGCTCATCTACCCGATCGCGATCGCCGTCGAGCGCCGCCTGACGGTCGACCAGGTCTCCCGCGTCTTCGCGGTCTACCCGTCGCTGTCGGGCAGCATCACGGATGCCTCGCGCGCGATGCACGTCGTCGACCACAACGTCTACGGCGGCTGACGCGCTCGTCCGCATCGTGTGCTCTCACCGAGGGCACACGTTGTTCGCGCGCATGACGTGTGCGCTCGGCGAGATCACGTGATGTGAACGGATGCCGCGGCCCGCAGCATCCCGTCGTCCCGGCGTCAGCCGAGGCCGGTGTTGCCGCGCCAGAGGTCCGCGGCGCGGTTCGCGGCGGCGTCGACCAGCGCCCGCAGCTCCGGACGGTCGGGCATCGCGAACGACACGTACGCGCCGCGCCCGCCAGCGACAGGGCGGCCGTAGGCCTTCACCGCGACCGAGTGGTCGGGCAGCAGGCGCACGGTGAGCGACTGCAGCTCGAACTCCTCGCCGCGGCGCACATCCGTCTAGCGCAGCTCCGGCGGGATCACGACGTTGATCGCGAGCGCCGACACCTCGGGCGCATCGCCGGTGGGGGCATCCATCCGTTCATCCTGCACTGGTGTGCTGCCGGGCGACACCCACTCGTGTGGCGCAACACGCGGGAGCGCCGAAACCATTCCGCGTGTCTTGACACCCGAATCTCAGGCCCGATTCCGGGCCGCGCCTTCGGGTGGCCCAACACGCGGGAGCGCCGAGACCATTCCGGGTGTCTTGACACCTCAAGCCACGCGCCACGAGAGTGAGCGCGCAGGGGAGGAGACGGATGCCTCGGGTCGAGGCATCCGCACACACTCAGGAGATGGTGAGGAGCTGGTGGCCCGCCGACACGGTCGTGCCGGGGTCGGCGTTGATGGCGCCGATGACGCCGTCCTTGTGGGCCTGGATGGGCTGCTCCATCTTCATCGCCTCGAGGACGATGACGAGGTCGCCCTTGACGACCTGCTGGCCCTCCTCGACGGCGACCTTCACGACCGTGGCCTGCATCGGCGACTTCACCGCGTCGCCCGAGGCGCCCGCGACGACCGAGGGGGCGTGCGAGCGACGTGACGGCGGCACGGCCGCGGGGCGTCCGGCGACGCCGACGGGCGCGACGACGCGGTCGGGCAGGCTTACCTCGAGACGCCTGCCGGCGACCTCGACGACGACCGTGTGCCGCGCCTCGGCGGGGGTGGGCTCGCTGAGCTCGCCGTCCCACGGGGCGATGTCGTTGACGAACTCGGTCTCGATCCACCGGGTGAAGACGCCGAAGCGGCCGTCCTCCGCGGTGAACGCGGGATCCCGCACGACGGCGCGATGGAAGGGCAGGACGGTCGGCAGGCCCGAGACCTCGAACTCGTCCAGCGCGCGGCGCGAGCGCTCGAGCGCCTCGGCGCGGTCGCGGCCCGTGACGATGATCTTCGCGAGCAGCGAGTCGAACGCACCCGACACGCTGTCGCCGGCGGTGACGCCGGAGTCGAGTCGGATGCCGGGGCCGCCGAACGTCTTGAACACGTGGATCGGCCCGGGCTGGGGGAGGAAGCCGCGGCCGGGGTCCTCGCCGTTGATGCGGAACTCGATCGAGTGGCCTTCGGGCTTCGGGTCGTCGTACCCGAGCTCCTCGCCCTCGGCGAGGCGGAACTGCTCGCGCACGAGGTCGATGCCGGTGACCTCTTCCGAGACCGGGTGCTCGACCTGCAGACGCGTGTTGACCTCGAGGAACGAGATCGTGCCGTCGGCGCCGATCAGGAACTCGCAGGTGCCCGCGCCGACGTAGCCGACCTCCTTGAGGATGGCCTTCGACGCCTCGTACAGGGTCTTGTTCTGCTCGTCGCTGAGGAACGGCGCGGGGGCCTCCTCGACGAGCTTCTGGTGCCGGCGCTGGAGCGAGCAGTCGCGCGTCGAGATGACGACGACATTGCCGGCGGCATCCGCGAGGCACTGCGTCTCGACGTGACGCGGCTTGTCGAGGTACTTCTCGACGAAGCACTCGCCGCGACCGAAGGCGGTGATCGCCTCGCGGGTCGCCGACTCGAACAGCTCGGGCACCTCATCGATCGTGCGGGCGACCTTGAGGCCGCGTCCGCCGCCGCCATATGCGGCCTTGATCGCGATGGGCAGACCCACCTCTTCGGCGAACGCGACGACCTCGTCGGCGCCGGCCACGGGGCCGGGGGTGCCGGGGGCGAGCGGCGCGCCCACCTTCTCGGCGACCGCGCGGGCGGTCACCTTGTCACCGAGGGCCTCGATCGCCTCGGGCGACGGCCCGATCCAGACGAGGCCCGCCGCGATGACGGCGCGGGCGAAGTCGGCGTTCTCGGCGAGGAAGCCGTAGCCGGGGTGCACCGCGTCGGCGCCGGAGCGCCGCGCGACGGAGAGGATCTTCTCGATCGACAGGTACGTGTCGGCGCTCGTCGCGCCCTCGAGCGCGTACGCCTCGTCGGCGAGGCGCGAGTGCATGGCGTCGCGGTCCTGGTCGGCGTAGACGGCGACCGACGCCTTCCCGGCGTCGCGGGCGGCGCGGATGACGCGGACGGCGATCTCGCCGCGGTTGGCAACGAGAACCTTGGCGATCTGAGGCATGAGTGCCAGCCTACCGACGGCATCCCGAGGGCTTTTGAGCGGTTCGTACAAGAACCGACGAGAAACGTGGGATTCCTACGACAAAGGGAGCGCCCTCACTGCGCCCCGTCTTCGACGAACGACTTCTCGCCGACCTCGGGCCGCTCGAGCGATGAATCGGACGTGTTCCACAGCGACGTCCACTCCACGCCCACCTCGCGAACGAGCTGCCGCAGCGTCGACACCGACATGCCGACGACCGTGGACGGATCGCCCTCGACCCGTTCGATGAACGCGCCGCCGAGGCTGTCGACCGTGAACGCGCCCGCCACGTGCAGGGGCTCGCCGGTCGCGACGTACGCGTCGATCTCGGCATCCGTCACGTCCGCCACGAAGGAGACGGATGCTGCGGCCGTCGCGTGCACCTCGCGCGGGGGTTCGCCGGGCGCGATGCGGACGACGGCGTGGCCGGAGTGCAGCACGCCGGTGCGCCCGCGCATCGCGCGCCAGCGGGCGGCGGCGTTCTCGGGCGTGTAGGGCTTGCCGAGCACCTCGCCGTCGAGCTCGAACATCGAGTCGCCGCCGATCACGATGCCGTCGAAGTCGGGGATGTCGTCGCGCAGCCGCGCCGCGACGTCCGCCGCCTTGCGCCGCGCGAGCAGCAGGACGTGCTCATCGGGCGCGAGCGTGCGGGCCTCGGCCGCCTCGACCGCCGCGATGACCGCCTCTTCGTCCACGTCGGGGGCGAGGGTCAGCGGACGGATGCCGAACTGCCCGAGCAGCATGAGCCGGGCGGGCGAGGTCGAGGCGAGGCAGACGCGCATCCCCTCACAGTACGGGGCGGGGACGTAGGCTCGTCGGGTGAGTGAAACCGGCGACCTCCTCGATCTCGACATCACGGGCGTCGCCCACGGCGGCGTCTTCGTCGCCCGGCACGAAGGCCGCGTCGTGTTCGTGCCCGACACGATCCCGGGGGAGCGCGTGCGCGTGCGCCTCACCGACACCGGGAAGAAGTCGTTCTGGCGCGGCGAGACGCTCGAGGTGCTCGACGCATCGCCGCACCGGCAGCTGCACGTATGGCGCCAAGCCGATGTCGACATCCCGCCGGAGCAGCGGCCCGGCGGCGCCGACTTCGGCCACATCGCGCTCGAGCACCAGCGTGCGCTCAAGCTCGAGGTGCTGCGCGACGCGCTGCAGCGGTTCGGCGGCATCGACGACCCGGTCGCCACGATGAGCGGCGTCGCACCGGTGCCCGCCCCGGATGGCGCCGAGGCCGACGGCGAGTCCGTCGACGGCACCGGGTGGCGCACCCGAGTGAGCCTGCACGTCGACGCGGACGGCAACGTCGGCCAGTACGCCGCGCGCAGCCACCGGGTGATCCCGCTCGAGGACCTGCCCCTCGCCACGCCTGCCGTCGAGCGTGCCGCGCTCGCCCTCGCCGGCAGTGAGGCCGGGCGCATCGACCTCGTCCAGCCCGCGGACGGTCGCGTCCGTGTGCTCCCGCGGCCGGAGAAGCCGGTCCCCACGGCCACTCCACACGCCGCTGGCGCGTCGCGCGGAGCCTCCGGCCGCGTGGGCCCAGCTGCGGGTCGCCGCGGACGCGGTGCTCGGCCGGCCGCCGCCAGGCATCGCAAGCCGCCCGCTCCCGAGATCGTCCTCGAGAGCGTCGGCGGCCGCGACTTCCGCGTCGATGCCGGCGGCTTCTGGCAGGTCCACCGTCTCGCGGCGCACACCCTCACCACCACCGTCGCCGCAGCGCTCGGCGCGCTCCCCGGCGATGCCGCCGCCGTCGACCCCGACGCCTGGCACCTGGACCTCTACGGCGGCGTCGGCCTCTTCGCGGCGACGCTCGGCGACCTGGGCGGATCCTCGACCCGCGTGACGAGCGTCGAGTCCGACGCACGAGCGACCGAGCATGCGGGGGAGAACCTCGCCGAGTGGGTCGGCGCTCGCGCCGAGACCGGGCGCGTCGACCGGTGGCTCGCGCGGCTCGCGGCCGAGGCATCCGTCCCCGAACGCGAGCGGCTGTCGCGTGGGGTCGTCCTGCTCGACCCGCCTCGCTCGGGAGCAGGCCGCGAGGTCGTCGACCATCTCACGTCCCTCGCCCCCTCGACCGTCGTCTACGTCGCGTGCGACCCGGTCGCCCTCGCACGCGACATCGCGACCTTCCGTGCCGGCGGGTACGAGGTCGCAAGTGTCGATGGCCTGGACCTTTTTCCGAATTCGCACCACGTCGAAGCCGTGGCGGTTCTCACGCGCAGGTGACACTCGTCGCTAGGCTGGCGGAATGACGCGGGTGGCCTTCATCGATGATCACGAGTCGGTCCGGCTCGGCCTCGAGGCTGCGTGCGCGCGCGCCGAGATGATGAGCGTCGCCTTCTCGGGCAGCACCGTCACGGAGTACGTCGACTGGCGTGCGTACGAGCGTCAGGCCCCCGCCGACGTCGTCGTGCTCGACCTGACGCTCGGCGACGGCACCACGGTGACCGAGAACGTGCGGCGCCTCGTGCTCGACGGTTCGAGCGTCATCATCCACAGCGTCGCCGACCGGCCGGCGGCCGTTCGGGAGGCGCTCTCCGCCGGTGCCGCCGGCGTCGTCAGCAAGTCCTCGCCGATCGGCGACGTCATCGCGGCGGTCCGCACGGTCGCACGCGGCGAGCCGCTCAACAACGTCGAGTGGGCCAGTGCCGTCGAGGGCGACCGCGCCTTCGCCGATGCGCAGCTGTCGGCGCGCGAGCGCGACGTGCTGCGCCTCTACGCCGCGGGGCTGCCGCTCAAGGTCGTCGCCGATCGCCTCGGGGTCGCGTACTCGACGGCGAAGGAGAACATCACGCGCATCCGCGTCAAGTACGTCGAGGTCGGCAGGCCCGCGCCGACGAAGATCGATCTGCTGCACCGCGCCGTCGAGGACGGGATCCTCGTCGAGCCCTCGGCGGACCCGGGAGACGCCACGCGTGGCCGTTGACGCGCAGACCGGCGTGCTCGACACCGCGTGGGGACAGATCCCGCACTCGCCGCAGACGACGGCAGGGATCGGGTCGTTCACACGGTCCCGCGTCGAGCGCATCATCTCACTCGTCGCCGGCGGGTTCGGCTCGCTGATCCTCGGACTCCAGTCGTTCCTGAGCGCCCTGGGGCCCGCCCCGGAACGCCCGGGGTGGCACGTGCCGCTCATGGTCGTCGTGTTCGGCGCGCTCGGCGTGATGGTGCTCGCGTGCGTGGTGGGCCGCGGTGTGCGTCCGGCCGCAGGCGTCTTCGCGATCGTCTACGTCCTCGTCCTCCTCGCGTGGCCGATCGCCACGGCGGGCGTCGAAGCTCCGACCACCGACGAGCCGTGGATCTGGTACCTGCTCAACCTCGCGACGTTGGCGGCCGTGCTCGCCTTCCCGTTCCCGCTCCAGATCGCGTTCACGATCGCCCTGCCCCTGCTGTTCGGTGTCGTCCGGATGATCCAGGTCGGTCTCGAGCCGCTCTACTGGCCCGTCGTGATCCTCGACGTGAGCTTCGCGCTCATCCTGGGCGGCATCATCCTGACGCTGGGGTGGCTGTTCCGATCGGTGGCCGTGAACGTCGACAAGACCCGGGCGCAGGCCGTCTCCTCGTACGCGAAGGCGGCCGCCGCCGACGCCGCCGAGCAGGAACGCGTCGCGGTGGCGGCGCTCATGCATGACAGCGTGCTGGCCGCTCTGATCGCCGCGGAGCGGGCGACGACGCCCCGGGAACGCACGCTGGCGGCGACCATGGCACGGGAGGCGCTCACCCGACTGGCCAACACCGAACAGGACGAGCACGAGGGGCCCGACGAGCCGTGGGCGCCGGCCGTGCTGTCCGAGGAGATCGCCCAGGCTGCCGACGAGCTGGGGGTCAGCGTCGACGTGCAGCGGGAGATCGACCCGGACGCCCCGTCCATCCCCGGACGCGTGGCCCGCGCGATCGCGCTGGCCGCGACGCAGGCGATCGCCAACGCGGTCCAGCACGCCGGCGGTGCCGGGCTGGGCGTCGTGCTGCATGCGGCATATGGAACGGTGCGCGTCGAGGTCCACGATGCGGGGGAGGGGTTCGACCTGGACGCCGTCCCCGATGACCGCTTGGGCATCCGCGCGTCGATCATCGCGCGGGTAGCCGCGGTGGGCGGGCGCGCCGAGCTGGAGTCAGGACCCCACGGCACCGTCGTGCGGCTCATCTGGCGGGAGCCGTCGGCATGATCAGCGTCAAGAACGTCCTCACCGTGCTCGGCGTCGCCTTCACCGCTTACTTCGCCGCACGAGGGCTGCTGTGGACCGGGCGGCCCATCCCGCAGCCGCTCATCATCGTCATCTCCGTCGGGATCTACCTCGCGGTGACCTGGCTGTGCATCTTCTGGCAGCCGTCATCGCGTCGCTCGAGTCCGGCCCCTCGCACGGACGGCTCGACCGACGACGAGTCGCTCGAGAGTCTCGAGGCGCAGGCGGCGCCGCACCCTGCCGGCGAAGGCATCCGCGGCCCGTTGCCGCTGCCGGTGACGGCCCAGATCCTCGCGCTCGCCTGCGCGGTGATCGTGCCGAACGCCATCCCGATCGCGGTCGGCGAGACGGCTCGCACCGTCTCGTTCGCGACGTGGTACCTCGGGGGGATCGGTGCTCTCATGACCATCGTGATGGTGCGCCGTCGTCCCTGGACGGCGTGGGCGGGCATCGTCCTCCTCACGATCGCTTCGTTCCTCTGGATGGGTCCGCTCAACGCGCTCGCGCTCGGGCTCGTCGGCTCGATCGTCTGGGTGACATGCGCCCAGCTGCTGGTGTTCTCGATGGACCGCGCCGCGCGCGACACCTCGCGGCTCACAAGGCTGCAACGCGCCGCGACGGGATGGCAGACGTCGCAGGTGGTCCGCCAGCGCGAGCGGCGCGTGCAGGTGCAGCGGGCGCTCGCGGTCGCCGGCCCCGTGCTCACGCGCACGGTGGCCCACGCGGGCGTGCTCACCGAGGCGGACCGCCTGGAGGCGCGCATCGCCGAGGGCCGGCTGCGCGACGAGATGCGCGGTCCGCGCCTGCTCGACGACGAGGTGCGCGCCGAACTCGAGCGGGCACGCCGCCGCGGCGCCAACGTCACCGTGCTCGACGAGGGTGGACTCGACGACGTCGACGATGAGACCCTCGGCATCATCCGCGCGCAGTTGGCCGAGACCCTGCGCTCGGCGAGCTCGGACCGCCTCTACATCCGCACGTCGCCCGACGAGCGCGTCGCGGTCACGGTCGTAGGGCGCTCGCCCTCCATGGGTGGGCCCAGCGACGAGGACTCCGTCGACCTGTGGCGCGAGATCCCGCACCCGGGCAGGGCCTGACCCTCACTTCTCGACACAGGGTCCCCACGGCGCTTCGCGCGGCGCCGGCGCGCCGGGCGGGGCGTCCGGTCGGTGGCCCCAGCGGCGACCCGGCGTGCCCGCGGACGACTGAACGGCGCCCTCCGGGAGGCAGACTCGCTCCCCGCCGGAAAGGGGGAGGGGATTCCTGGCGGAGAGCGGGAAATGAAGGAGGCGAGGGGCGGCGAAGCCGCCCGCCCCTCGCCTGCGCGGAAGGTTACCCGAAAACCATCCGCATGGCCGGATCCGGGGCATCCGCTAAGCGGTGCCGGATCGACCGAACGCAGAAGCGTTCCAGCGAGACAAGTATCTCGGGGTTGCAAGGGGTGTGTCTGTAGGTATTTCGGGGGACAAAGCCGTCGCGCCGTGGACCGGGTCCATAAACCCTGCGCGGACGGCGTCCACGGTCAGGCGCTCCCGAATCGGCCCCAGCCGAGGTCGCGATCAAGCGGGTGCCGCAGCGTGCGCTGCGAGAGCTGCCAGCCGGTGCGGCTCTGGCGGTCGTCGGCGACGGCCTCGGCGGCTTCACCGGTGTACGCCTCGCTCACGACGGCGATGAGCGCGGCGAGTTCCACCTCGGTGGGCGCGCCACGGAGGACCTCGATGGTCGGGCCCTGGGGCGCAGCATCCGCCTCCATGCCCTCGTCTGCGGGGCTCACAGCGGGATGTTCCCGTGCTTCTTGGGCGGCAGGCTCGCGCGCTTGCCGCGGAGGGCGCGGAGGGCCTTGGCGATCGAGACGCGGGTCGCGGCCGGCTCGATGATGCCGTCGAGCTCGCCGCGCTCGGCGGCGAGGAACGGTGAGGCCACGTTGTAGGTGTACTCGTTCGCGAGGCGCGTGCGGACGGCGGCGACGTCTTCGCCGTTCTCCTCCGCCTTCTTGATCTCGCCGCGGTACAGGATGTTGACGGCACCCTGGCCGCCCATGACGGCGATCTCGGCCGTCGGCCACGCGAGGTTCACGTCGGCGCCGAGCTGCTTCGAGCCCATCACGATGTAGGCACCGCCGTAGGCCTTGCGGAGGATCACGGTGACCAGTGGCACGGTCGCCTCGGCGTAGGCGTAGAGAAGTTTGGCGCCGCGGCGGATGACACCCGTCCACTCCTGATCGGTGCCGGGGAGGTAGCCCGGCACGTCGACGAGGGTCACGATCGGGATCGAGAACGCATCGCAGAAGCGCACGAAGCGGCTCGCCTTCTCGCCGGCCTCGATGTTGAGGGTGCCGGCCATCTGCGAGGGCTGGTTGGCGATGATGCCGACCGAGCGGCCCTCGACGCGGCCGAAGCCGATGACGATGTTCGGCGCAAACAGGGGCTGCACCTCGAGGAAGTCCTCGGCGTCGACGATGCCGCGGATCACCTGGTGGATGTCGTAGGGCTGGTTCGGCGAGTCGGGGATGACGGCGTTCAGCGCGCGGTCGGCATCCGTCGTCTCGAACTCGAAGCCCGTCTCGTAGACCGGCAGCTCCGCCATGTTGTTGTCGGGGAGGAATCCGAGCATCGACCGCACGTAGTCGATCGCGTCGTCCTCGTCCTCGGCGAGGTAGTGAGCGACACCCGAGCGGGTGTTGTGCGTGTGCGCGCCGCCGAGCTCCTCCATGCCGACGTCCTCGCCGGTCACGGTCTTGATGACGTCGGGGCCGGTGACGAACATCTGGCTGGTCTTGTCGACCATCACGACGAAGTCGGTGAGGGCGGGGGAGTAGACCGCGCCACCCGCGGCCGGGCCCATGATGATCGAGATCTGGGGGATGACGCCCGATGCGCGGGTGTTGAGGCGGAAGATCTCGCCGTACTTGCCGAGGGCGACGACGCCCTCCTGGATGCGCGCGCCGCCGGAGTCGAGGATGCCCACGATGGGGATGCCGCTGCGGAGGGCGAACTCCATGACCTTGATGATCTTCTCGCCGGCGACCTCGCCGAGCGAGCCGCCGAAGGTCGAGAAGTCCTGCGAGTACACCGCGACGGTGCGGCCGTGGATCGTGCCGACGCCGGTGACGACCGAGTCGCCGTAGGGGCGCGAGCGGTCCATGCCGAAGGCGGTGGTGCGGTGGCGGACGTACTCGTCGAGCTCGACGAAGCTGCCGGTGTCGAGCAGCATCTCGATGCGCTCCCGCGCGGTGCCCTTGCCCTTCGCGTGCTGCTTCTCCTTGGCGACCTCCTCGGGATCGAGGACGGCCTCCTGGAAGCGTGCGCGGAGGTCGGCGATCTTGCCGGCGGTCGTCGACAGGTCGGGCTGCTCTGGCGCTTGAGTCACGGATTCCACCCTATCGGCGGGCCCCGTCGATCTGTTGGAGGGTTCGCACAAGGGGGAGCGGCATCCGCTGTTCGTCGTCGGAGGGAACCGGCGGGCGCGAGTCCGGCGAGAGGCGTAGCGTGAGCGGCATGACGTTCTCGTCCGAGGGGTTCCCGCTCACCGCCGCCGTGAGTCCGCGCGTCCAGGTCGTCGAGTCCACGGACTCGACCAATGCCGACGTCATCCGGCACGTCATCGACGCGCCGCATGAATGGCCGCACCTGTCGCTGCTGCTCACGAACGATCAGCGAGCCGGTCGCGGGCGCCTCGACCGCACGTGGGTCACGCCGCCCGGATCGGCGCTCGCGGTGTCGGTGGCGGTCGACGCCTCGGCCCTTCCGGTCGCGGCCCGCGGGTGGATCCCGCTCATCGCGGGCGCGGCGATGACCCGCGCGATCGCCGCGCAGCTGGTCGCCACGGTGCACAGCGCGACGCTCAAGTGGCCGAACGACGTGCTCCTCGACGGGTCGAAGATCTGCGGGATCCTCGCGGAGGTGGTGCCGGGGCATCCCGACGTCGTCGTGATCGGCTCCGGCGTCAACACGCGGATGGCGGCCGTCGACCTCCCCGTGGCGACGGCGACCTCGTTCGCCGCCGCAGGACTGGTGTGCGACGACGACCGCCTCCTCGCCGATTACCTCGGCGCTCTCGACGAGCAGCTGAAGGCGCTCGGCGCGGCCGGCGGCGACGCCGCTGCATCGGGCGTGCTCGGCGAGGTCGAGTCGCTCTGCAGCACGCTCGGAAGCGACGTCGCGGTGTCGCTGCCCAACGGCGAGACGCTGTGGGGCCGTGCGCAGCGGATCGATCCCGACGGGCGCCTGGTCGTCGTGCAGGATGCCGAGTTCGAGAGCGTCGTCTCGGCCGGAGACGTGGTGCACGTGCGGAGCCGCCTCGCATAACGCTGAGCCGGCATGACGCAAAACGGCGGGTGCGCACCGGACTGTCAGCCCCGCACCGCACAATGGGGGACATGACGCAGCCGACGAGCTACGGCGGCAGGCCGCTGACGCCCGCCCCCGGTGCGCCCACACCGGAGCTGCTCGTCGCGCGCTTTCGTGCGCACGCCCGGCGGCTCACCTGGTCGGCGCTGGTGCTGATGGTCGTCGCCGGCGCCGTCGGCTACTTCTATGGGAATCTGCCGGCACCTTTCGAGAATTGGATGCTGCTGGCCGGCGCCGCGCTCGTGGTGCTGCTGCTCGTCGTGCTGCCGTATCTCGCCTGGGCGGGGCACGTGTACACGATCACGACGCGGCGCGTGATGGAGCGCCGCGGGGTCTTCTCGGTCAAACGCCGTGAGCTGGCGCACGTCCGCGGGTACACCCTCAAGGTGCACCGCGGCCTGCTGCAGCGCATGTGGGGCGCTGGAACGATCACGCTGACGAACGGTGTCGACGAGCCGTTGCGGCTCGCGAACATCCCGAGCGCCGAGCTCGTGCACGAAGCGCTCGTCGACCAGGTCGAGGTGAACCAGATCCTCGCGCACCGCGACGCCCAGCCGCTTCCCCCCGGGCCGCAGCCTGCCGTTCCTCCGAGGCCTCCGCTGCCGCAGGTCTGACCCGGCGCGTTCGTCGTCCCGCGGGTGCGGGATGATGGAGGGAGGCTTACGAGAGGGAATGGCATGGCGCTGCGAGTCGGAGTCGTCGGGGGTGGGCAGCTGGCCCGCATGATGATCGCGCCGGCGGTCGAGCTCGGGGTCGAGATCCGGGTGCTCGCCGAGGACGAGGGGATGTCGGCATCGCTCGCCGCGACCGCCGTCGGCGACTATCGCGATGCCGCCACCGTGCTCGCCTTCGCGCGCGACGTCGACGTCGTCACCTTCGACCACGAGCACGTGCCGCAGGACGTGCTGGCGACCCTCGTCGGCGAGGGCATCTCCGTGCACCCCGGCCCCGACGCGCTGAAGTTCGCCCAGGACAAGCTCGTCATGCGCGCGCGCCTCCAGGAGCTCGGGATGCCGCAGCCCGACTGGGCCGCCGTCACGAACGCCGACGAGCTGCAGGCCTTCATCGACGATCACGGCGGCCGCGCCGTCGTGAAGACGCCGCGCGGCGGCTACGACGGCAAGGGCGTGCGGGTCGTGTCGGCGGGCACCGAGGCCGACGACTGGTTCGCCACCCTCGCCGAGGACGCGCACGGCGGCGCCCTCCTCGTCGAGGAGCTCGTCGACTTCACGCGCGAACTCGCGCAGCAGGTCGCCCGCCGGCCCTCGGGCGCGGTCCGCGCCTACCCGGTCGTCGAGACCGTGCAGCGCGACGGCGTGTGCGCCGAGGTGATCGCACCGGCCCCGCACTCCAGTGACCGCCTGCAGCAGGTGGCCGCAGGCATCGGCGTCTCGATCGCCGAGGGGCTCGGGGTGACCGGGATGCTGGCGGTGGAGCTGTTCGAGACCACCGACGAGCGGCTTCTCGTGAACGAGCTGGCGATGCGCCCGCACAACAGCGGCCACTGGAGCCAGGACGGCGCCGTGACGAGCCAGTTCGAGCAGCACCTCCGCGCCGTCCTCGACCTGCCGCTGGGCGACACCGATCCGGTCGCGGGATGGGCCGTGATGGTCAACATCCTCGGTGGTCCGGTCGAGGAGTCCCTCGACGCCCGGTTCGCCGCGGCGATGGACGAGCACCCCCAGGCGAAGGTCCACACCTACGGCAAGGCACCGCGCCCCGGCCGCAAGGTCGGGCACGTCAACGTCGTGGGCGATGAACTCGATGACGTGGCGTACCAGGCCAGGGCCGCAGCATCCTTCTTCCTGGACTGACGTCCTCGGAAGCGCGCCGTTGCGGGGAGTTTCCAGCCACGACCCCTACCCTTGACGAGTGACTGCGCCCCTTCATTCCTCCGAGGCGCCGCTCGTCGGCGTCGTCATGGGCTCCGACTCCGACTGGCGGGTCATGAGCGACGCCTCTCAGGCGCTCACCGACTTCGGCATCCCGCACGAGGTCGAGGTCGTCTCGGCGCACCGCACGGTCGACAAGCTCGTCCGCTACGGACGTGAGGCGCGGGCGCGCGGGCTGCGCGTCATCGTCGCCGGCGCCGGAGGCGCGGCGCACCTCCCCGGCATGCTGGCATCCCTCACCGCCCTCCCGGTTGTCGGAGTGCCGGTGCAGCTCGCGACCCTTGACGGCATGGACTCGCTGCTCAGCATCGTGCAGATGCCGGCCGGCATCCCGGTCGCGACCGTCTCCATCAACGGCGCGAAGAACGCCGGCCTCCTCGCCGCACGCATCCTCGGCAGCGCGGACGCCGACATCGCGGACCGCGTCGAGGCCTACGCCCGCGATCTCGAAGCGCAGGTCGAGCAGAAGAACCGGCGGCTCAAGGAGTCGCTGTGAGCGTAATGAGCGCGCCCCGCCTCAACGCCCGCCCGTCAGGTCCGGGTGTCGTCGAGGAGCGCCCGATGAGGAATCCGGATGCCTCATCCCGCGCCGTGATGACGCGCCGCGGGTGGTGGCTGGTCGGGCTCAACTTCCTGATCCCGGGTTCTGCGCAGGTGCTCGCGGGCAACCGCAAGCTCGGCCGATTCGGCATCGCCGCGACGCTGGTGATGTGGGTGCTGCTCGTCATCGGGCTGCTGTTCGGCCTGCTGGCGCCGACGGCGGGGCTGAGCATCGTGACGAGCGCGTGGCTTCCCGACTGGCTCGGGCTGCTGCGCCCGCTGCCGCTGCTGATCGCGCAGGGACTGCTGCTCGCCTACGCGGTGCTGTGGATCGTGCTCACGATCGATACGCTGCGCCTGGTGCGGCTGGTCAAGACCGGGGGCATCGCGCGGTTCGCCATCGCGCTGGTGGGCGTCGGGCTTCTCGTGGTCGCGAGCGGAACCGCGGTCTATGCCTCGAACGCCGTCGGCGCCGTGCGCAGCACGATCAGCTCGATCTTCGGGGCGAGCGGTCCGACGGTTCCCCCCGACGACGGCTACTACAACATCCTCCTGCTCGGCGCCGACAGCGGTGAAGGCCGGGACTCGATGAGGTTCGACAGCATCTCGGTGGTCTCGGTGAACGCCTCGACCGGTGCGACCACGATCACCGGCATCCCCCGTGACATGCCCAACTTCCCGTTCGCCGAGGGGCCGATGCAGGACGAGTACCCCAACGGCTTCGAAGGGCACGGCGACCCCACCTGCGGCTGGGGGAGCGGGATCAACCAGCTGACCAATGCGGTCGAGCAGTGTCGCGAAGACCGCGGGGTCGGACTGTATCCGGATGCTGAGGCCCAGGGCTCGACGCCGGCCATCGAGGCCACAAAGGACGCGGCCGAGGGCATCCTCGGGATCAAGATCCCGTACTACGTCTTCGTCGACATGCACGGGTTCGCGTCGCTGGTCGACGCGCTCGGCGGGGTCGACATCAACGTCGTCGAGCGGCTGCCGAAGGGCGGCCCGCCCGAGGGCGTCGATCCGCACAACGTCGACGCATGGGCGACCGGCTGGATCGAGGCCGGCCAGCAGCACATGGACGGCGACACCGCGCAGTGGTACGCGCGCTCGCGCTACACGACGAGCGACTTCGACCGCATGCGGCGCCAGCGCGAGCTGCAGGAGGCGATCCTCGCCCAGTTCACGCCTCAGGTCGTTCTGACGCGCTTCCAGGACGTCGCGGCCGCCGGCGCCGACATCGTGGAGACGGACCTGCCGCAATCGCTGATCCCGACGCTCGTCGACCTCGCGGTCAAGGCGAAGGAGGAGCCGGTGCAGACGCTCGAGCTGACGCCCGCCGGTGGCATCGACGAGTTCAGCCCCGACTGGGCGTACATCGCACAGCTGGTGCAGACGACGCTCCACCCGCCGACCCCGACTCCGGCGGGCTGATCGATGGTCGCCACGCTGCGCGTCATGCTGGATCAGCTGGTAGCGCCTTCCGAGCCTGAGTTGGTCGAGGCGTCGCGCGAGCTCGCGCGGGCGCTGGTGCTCGGAGCGCCGTCGGGCTGCGAGGTCGAGGCGATCGCTCCCGCCGGCGGGGTCGAAGGCGCGCTGGACTCGGTGCCGGGTCTGGCCGGCGTGCGCCGCACGGCCCTCCCGCGACGCGAGCTCGCGGCTGCGCTGCAGCTGGGCGTGGGCACGGGGATCGGCGGTGGCATGATCCATTCGCCGTCTCTGTTCGCGCCGCTCGTGCGCCACGATCGGGTGCACAACCACGATCAGGCCGTCGTCACGGTCTGGGACCTCCGGCCGTGGGAGTCGCCCTCGGAGCTGCCCCGAGCGGTGGTGGCCTGGCACAAGGCGATGCTGAAGCGCGCGGTGAAGCATGCGGACGCCCTGGTGGTGCCGACGCACTCGCTGGCAGCGCGACTGCTGGAGATCGCGCCGGGGCTGCGGGACCGGGTGCGCGTGATCGCCGGGGCGGCTCCGCTCGGGTTCGCCGTGCCGACGGATGAGGTCGGACGCCGTCGGGCGCTGGGCGTGCCGGAAGGCTATGTGCTGCTCGCGGGTGGTCCGCTGGGCTCGGAGGGAATAGATGCCGGACTCGCTGCGGTCGCGGCATCCGGTATCGATCTTCCTGTCGTCGTGATCGACGTCGAGGAGGGCCACGAGCCGGCGGTGGCGGACCTCGCTTCTGCGGCGGGGCTTCCGGAGCGGGCGCTGCACGTGCGGGGGGTTCTGGACACCTCCGACCGGGCCGCGGTGTTCGGCGCGGCGGTCGCGTTCGTGGCGCCCTCGCGCAGAGCGGCGTTCCCGTGGCGCGTGGTCGATGCCCTGACCCTCGGCGTGCCCGTGATCGCGGCTTCGTCAGCGGTGCACGACGAGGTCGTGTTCGACGGGGGAGAGCTGGTTTCGGGAACGGATGCTGCGAGCCTCGCAGACGCGCTCGGCGCGGCGTTGGCGTCGGGACTCGGGTCGACCGCCGCCGCCGAGCGTCTCGGCGTGCTCGCGGGGGATCGCGGTCGCGCGTTCTCCTGGCGCGAGGCCGCCGACAAGGTGTGGATGCTGCACGCGGAGCTCTAGCGGAGCGGATTAACCGCGCGGATCGGCCTATTCCTTCGGCGAGGCTTCCCGGTACCATCTGACTCATGCGTCACACTGGTCACGTGGCTGCAGGTTACAGGGGGGAGCGTCGCGCGCCTGCGCGACGCCGGGTCGGTGTTTTCGCGATGGTGGTGAGTCTCGTCGCAGCATTGTTGCTGGCGCCGGGGGTTGCGTCGGCAGCTGGTCAGGCCGCGACCGGAACGCCGGGAGCGGGTGTCGCCGGAGACATCGTCAAGACGGCGGATCTTTCGCAGTTCCAGCCGGGGAACATCATCAGCGACGGCGTCTTCTTCGATAGCGGCACGATGACCGAGACGCAGATCCAGCAGTTCCTCGAGGCGAAGGTGCCGCAATGCCAGGCGGGCTACACCTGCTTGCGCGACTGGTACGACACCCCTCGAACCACCAGCGCCGACGCGATGTGCGGTGCCTACGCGGGTGGCGTGCGCGAGCGTGCGTCGACCATCATCCACAAAGTCGCTCGGGCGTGCGGCATCAACCCGCAGGTCATCCTCGTCACACTGCAGAAGGAGCAGGGCCTGGTCACTCACGTGTGGCCCAGCGAGTGGCGCTACACGATCGCGATGGGGCAAGGGTGCCCTGATACGGCGGCCTGCGACACGCGTTACTACGGATTCTTCAACCAGGTCTTCGGGGCGGCATGGCAGCTGAAGCGCTATGCCAATCCGCCCGGAACCAGCCAGTACTTCACGTGGTACGCCCCCGGCAAGACGTGGAACCTGCGCTATCACCCGAACGTTTCCTGCGGCTCTTCGCCCGTCTACGTCCAGAACCAGGCAACCGCGAATCTCTACTACTACACGCCGTATCAGCCGAACGCGGCCGCCCTGCGGGCAGGCTACGCCGAAGCGAACGATCCGTGCTCCTCGTACGGCAACCGGAACTTCTACAACTACTTCACGGACTGGTTCGGCTCGACTCAGGTGCGCGCCAACGTGTGTGCTCCGCCGGCGGAGTCCGCGATCACGGTGTCGGGCGGGTTGTTTGTTGTCAATGCCGACCAGGTGAATGCACGGATGGCGCCCACGACGGAGTGCGTCGACGGAGGCAGGCTCGTCTCCGCCGACACATTGGTGGTGCGCACGGGCACCTACTCGGGATGGGACCGGGTGACCTTCGACGGCGTTTCTTCGTGGATACGTGCCGACCTGCTCACGCCGCTTTCGGCCACTCCCGTTCCGACACTGTCGCTCGATGACACCCGCCACATCTTCGCCCTCACGTCAGCGGGTTCGGTGCTCGCGTATCCGTTCTCAAAGGTCGGCCAATGGGGTTCCGCGGTCACGGTGCTCTCAGGGCAGAACCTGAAGCAGATTGTGGCCGTCGGGGACCTCGACGCCGACGGCCATCGCGACCTGATCGGCGTCGACGGCCAGAATCGGGCACTGCTCTACCGTGGTGATGGGGCATCATTCTCGGGACCGATCACGCTCCCCGTCGATTGGTCCCGGATGCGCCTCGTCACCGGCGCGGGGGACTTCGACGGGGATGGGACGCCAGACGTCTTCACCGCCAACGCCGACGGTTCGCTCCAACTGTGGCGCGGAGATCGCAAGGGCTCATTCCGATCTCCGATCGTCGTGGGGAACGGCTGGGGGACGATGACCCTGCTTGCCGGGGGTGCGGACTTCTCGGGAGACGGTGCTCCGGACCTGCTCGCCCGCGACATGGCCGGACGACTGCACGTCTACGAGGGTGATGGGCGGGGGAGCTGGTCTACCTCCGCACCTATCGGTCAGGGCTGGGGGTCGATATCGGCGCTGCTGGCGCCGGGTGACTTCACCGGCGACGGGCGTGCCGACGTCCTTGCAAGGGACAGCGCGGGCGGACTGCATCTATACCCCGGAATGGGCGGCGGGGTCGGTTACCTGAGCCAGATCGGTGCGGGTTGGGGCGGGATGCTTTCAATCGTCGGTCCCGGTGCGGCCGTGGGTGCCCCCGCGCCCCGGGCCCAGGGTCCAGGAGCCGGTGACGTCAGCGGAGACGGCAACCCGGACGTGGTGGCGTTGGGCTCCAATGGTCTCCTCCTTTATCGGGGGAACGGTGCAGGCGGGTGGCTCTCGGCATCAGTAGCAGACGCGAGTTGGCCCTCGAGCGCAAGGATCGTCCCTCTCGGAGACTTCGACAACGACGCGGCGCGAGACCTCGGTCGCATCGGCGCCGACGGCACGTTCACCCTCATGGCGGGCAATGGAGACGGAACTTTCCGAGCGCCGGTCGCCATCGGAAACGGCTGGTCGGGCCTCGACACCGTGTTCGGTGGAATCGACTACGACGGTGATGGAAAGGTCGACGTCATCGCACGCGACGCGGGCGGCAGGCTGCTCCTCTACCGGGGGAACGGTGCCGGCGGATGGGCTTCGGGCGGCAGCGTGATCGGCTGGGGCTGGGAAGGATTCGACAGCATCGTCAACGCGGGCGACTTCGACGGCGATGGTCGGTCCGACATCCTCGCTCGCGTGCGGACCACCGGAGCGCTGGTCCTGTATCCGACGAACGGCAAGGGCGGATGGGGCGAGGCGCGCCAGATCGGCAACGGATGGGGCGCATTCACGTCCCTGTTCAGCCCGGGGGATTTCGACGGCGATGGCGAGCCCGACGTCCTGGTGAGGACCGCAGCCGGAGACGTTCTCCTCTATCGCGGCGACGGACGTGGCGGCTGGCGCGGGAGTGTCAAGATCGGCTGGGGTTGGGCCGGATTCTCCCAGCTGTATTGACCGGCGCCCGCGTTCGCGGGGGATTGCCGTACACGCACGTTATGATGGGGGCGCCCTTCGGGCATGTCCCCCAACGTGAGCTTGAGTTGAGCCTTGCCCGATAACACCCAGATCTTCGCCACCGTTCCGCGATCGAACTTCGATGTACCCGGACGCAGCAGCGGTCTCCTCGACGTCTTCCGCTGGCACTACCTGCTGCGGCTGCTGGTCCGGACGGGCGTCACAACCCGCTATCGGAACTCCGTCCTCGGATGGACGTGGTCATACGTGCGGCCGGCCGCCCAATTCCTCGTCTTCTTCGTGGTCCTCGGCGTCTTCCTTGCGCTGAACCACGGCATCCCGAACTACGCGATCTACCTGTTCTCGGGAATCGTGATCATCAACCTCTTCAGCGAGGCGTTCAAGAACGCGACGACATCGATCGTGAACAACGCGCCACTCGTGCGAAAGGTGTACCTGCCGCGTCAGCTGTTCGCGGTTTCCTCGGTCATCGTCGCCCTCGTGCACTTCCTGCCGCAGGTGGCGTTGCTCGTGATCGTGTGCCTGTTCTTCGGCTGGATCGTCAAGCTGTCCGTGCTCTCGATCCTCGCCATCTTGGCGGCGGTCGTCATCATCGTGCTCTTCGCGCTCGGCCTGGGGCTCTTCTTCGGCGCCGTGAACGTCCGCTACCGCGATGCGGAGAACATCGTCGAGCTGCTCCTGCTCCTCGCGACCTGGGCCTCTCCGGTGCTGTACTACTGGACGATGGTCCAGGACGTGCTGCCGGAGTGGCTGGTGACGCTGTACATGCTGAACCCGATCACGCAGGCCGTCGAACTCTTCCACTTCGCCTTCTGGTACCCGATCACCGAGACCACCCTGCCGTTGCCGCCCATGCTGGCGATCAACACACTCTGGACGACACTGATCACGATCGCCACCGTCGCCGTCGGGCACATCGTTTTCCGGCGCCTCGAGGGAAGGTTCGCGCAGGACCTATGAGCTCCATCACCGAACAGACTCGTCCGAGCGTCGTCGTCGACGGCGTTCACAAGACCTTCACGCTCAACCATGCGTTCTCGCTGAAAGACACCCTGGTGTCCTGGGTTCGGGGGCGCAAGACGACCAGCACCTTCGAGGCGCTCCGGGGAATCGACATCGTCATCGACGAAGGGGAGTCGGTCGCGATCCTCGGCCTCAACGGCTCCGGCAAGTCCACGCTGCTGAAGCTCATCTCCGGCGTGATGCGTCCCGACGGCGGCGAGGTGCTCACCCGCGGGCGAGTCGCTGGCCTCATCGAGGTCGGCGCCGGTTTCCACCCCGAGCTGTCCGGCCGAGAGAACGTTTTCCTGAATGCGGCCATCCTGGGGATGAATCGCAAGGAGATCGAGGCGCGCTACGACCAGATCGTCGCGTTCAGCGAGATCGAGGAGTTCATCGATCAAGAGGTCAAGCACTACTCCTCAGGCATGTTCATGCGGCTCGCGTTCTCGGTCGCGATCCACGTGGAACTCGATGTGTTGCTCGTGGATGAGATTCTCTCCGTCGGTGACGCCCCGTTCCGCGAGAAGTGCCGTGAGAAGTTCCAGGAACTGATCGCTGCGGACAAGACTCTCGTCGTCGTCAGCCACGACATGGAAATGGTTCGCGAACTCTGCACCCGCGCGATCGTGATCGACAAGGGTCTGGTGGTCTACGACGGTGGAGTCGAGGGCGCCATCGCGATCGTCGAGGGCTGAGCCCTGAGCTGGTGGGAGGCCGCGGGGGCCGTTGCCGCCGCCGCTCTGTGGCTCTTCGGCCCCGGCCTGGCGATCGGGCTGGCGGCACGTCTGCAAGGGCTCGCGCTCTGGGCGATGGCGCCGGCGTTGTCGACGGCGGTGCTCGCCGTTCTGGCCATCGTCTTCGGGCTGACGGGTCTGCCGTGGCAGCCGCTGTCGGCGGGCATCGGCGCCGTTGTGGTCGCTGCGGCCGTCTGGGCACTGAGCCTCGTCGTGCGGCCGGGGTCCGCCCCGACGGGCGCGCCGCGGGGAGCCCCTTGGCTCGTACCCGCCGGTGTCGCCGTCGGCGCCGTGCTCACCGCACTGCGCCTCGCGCTCTACATCGGCGACCCCGACAACCCTTCGCAGACGAACGATGCGGTGTTCCACCTGAACGCGCTCCGGTACATCGCTGACACGGGGTCCGCCTCGTCGCTGGATCTGACCGGAATGCTCGGCGCGGCGACCATCTACCCCGCGGCCTGGCACGCACCCGCCTCGCTCGTGTTCATGATGGGCACCGACATCGTGGTCGCCGCGAACGCCATGAGCCTCGTGATCGGCGGAGCGGTGTGGACCCTCGGCGTGGCGTGGTTGACGCTGGTGGCTACCCGGGGCGACCGGCTCGCCGCGGCGGCCGCTGCGGCGCTCGCCGCCGCCGCCGCCGCGTTCCCCCTGCTGATGATCCAGTGGGGCGTGCTATACCCGTCGCTGCTGGCCATCGCGATCCTCCCGGCAGCGCTCGCAAGCATCCTCGAACTGCCGCAGCGGTGGTCGTCGACGCGCTGGCGGGGAGTGATCTGGGGTGCAGGTCTCGCGGGCGTGGCGGCCCTCGGCGTCGCGCTGGCGCAGCCGTCGATCCTCGTGATCTGGGGCATCGCCGGGACGAGTTTCGGTGTCTGGCTTGTTGTTTCGGCGTGGCGGACCGCTCCCGCTCGCACCCGCATCTGGCTCGCGGCGACGGCACTCGGCCAGGTCGCCGTGCTCGTGTGTCTGTGGTGGCTGCTCGGGCGGTTCGTCACGTCCGAGTGGCCGCCATCGAGAGGCAAGCTCGAGGCGGTGCTGGACGTGTTGTCCAACAGCCTGGTCGGATTCCCACGTGAGTGGGCTCTGAGCGCGCTGATGCTCGTCGGCCTCATAGCCAGCGTGAGAGTCGCGCATCTACGATGGCTTGCCACTTCGTGGGCCGTGGTCGCCGCGCTTTACTTCGTCGCGGTGGCGGTCGGGAATGCGACGGTCCGCGCTTTCCTGCTGGCCCCGTTCTACGGCGACCCCTATCGTGTGGCTGCGGCGCTCCCGGTCGTCGTGATACCGCTCGCGGGAATCGGAGCCGCGGCCCTGGCGGGTCTCGTCGGCGGTCTGATCCAGCGTCGGCGCGACCTCCCACACGCCCCGGCTGTAACGGTCGGTGCAGCGACGCTCGCGGCACTCGCCGTCGCCGGACTGATTTCCATCGCGGTCTCGCCCATCATCCAATGGCGCGATGTCTGGACGGGCGCAGTGGATCGCGTGACGTGGTACACGATGGCCGACGACAGCTACCTCACGCCCGATGAACGGGCGCTGCTGGGTCGGCTGAACGCGGTCGTCGCACCGGGTGACGTCATCGTCGGGAATCCATCGACCGGAATGGCCTTCGGGTTCGCGATCGGCGATCACGCGGTTTATCCCTTGACCTGGCAACCGCCTCAGACGGCAGCGTACGATGTCCTCGCGTCCAGCCTCAACGAGGTCGCCACCGATCCTGCGGTGTGCCCGGCAGTGGAGTCGATCGGAGCACGGTACGTACTCGATTTCGGGCCGGGCGAGACCGAGTATGGTCGCTACATCCTTCCCGGGTTCACGGATATCGCCGCGCGTGGCGGCTTCGAGCTCGTCGATCGACAGGGTGACGCCGTCCTCTGGCGGATCACCGCCTGCGGCTGATCAGCCCTGTCCGCCCGTCGGACCGTCAGGGGAGTGTCGGGTCGGCTCAGCCCGAGACTCGCTCTCACGTGCCTCAAGAAGTGCGATCCGTCGCGCGAGCTGGGTGATGCGTCGGTTCTGTTCGACGTTCGCCCGGTACTGCGTGGCGATGAAGACCAGTACGACGACAACGAGCGCGTACAGGAGCAGGTCGGTACCGCGCCCGACGCCGATCAGTGTCGCCACCCAGGTGAGCCACTGGGGGAACAGGACCGAGAGGACGGCGGCGACGACGAAACCGAGCAGAAGCAGCCGACGGATCGCGAGGTGGCTGTCGCTGCCCGGATTGCGGATCACGAGGAAGCCGATCACGAGGATCGCCGCGATGAGGAGGATCTGGATGAGCATCAGCGGACCACCAGATCGACGAGGATGTTGATCGAGTTCAGCACGCTCTGCCCCTTCGCCTTCGAGTAGTCGGTGTAGAGCAACTCGACCGGATACTCCTGCCAGGCGAGCCCCGTGTTGCCGAGTTGCAGCACGATTTCGGTCGCGTGCGCCATGCGGTCCTGTTTGAGATGCACTCGCTCGGCGGCGTCGCGGCGGATCACGCGCAGGCCGTTGTGCGCGTCCGTCAGACGCAGTCCCGTCGACTTGTTCGTCACCCATACCGCGGTCTTCAGGATGACACGCTTGATCAGGCCCGGATTCGTACGGTCGTCGAGGAACCGTGAGCCGAAGACGATCGACAGATCCGCCTCCCGTGCACGCCGGACCATCCCCACTGCGTCGTCCACCCGATGCTGGCCGTCCGCGTCGAACGTGACCAGATACCGGGCGCTCGGGTGCTCCAGTGCGTACTCGATGCCCGTCTGAAGCGCGGCGCCCTGACCGAGGTTCACCGGATGACGCACGACCCGCGCGCCGGCCGCCTCAGCGATGGCGGCAGACCCGTCCGAGGAACCGTCATCGACACAGACGACGTTGGGAAACGACGGCAGAAGCCCGGCGATCACGTCGCCGATGACGGTCGCTTCGTTGTAGAGGGGAATGACGACCCAGCTCTCGGCGTCGGGCACAGGTGCGCCACTCGGGGACTCGGCGGTCATCCAACCATTGTTACAGAGCACGGTAGACTTGACGGCGCGTTGCGATGACCGATGCCGCGACGCGAGGAGCCCCCAAACGTGAGTGAGCCTTTCGCCGTGCGTGTCACGGAAACCGCCGACGTGTCCGCCGACTCGGAGATCGGCGACGGATCCTCCATCTGGCACCTCGCCCAGGTGCGCGAGGGCGTGAAGATGGGCCGCAACTGCATCGTGGGCCGCGGCGCGTACATCGGCACCGGCGTCCAGATGGGCGACAACTGCAAGGTGCAGAACTACGCTCTCGTCTACGAGCCCGCGAAGCTGGCCGACGGCGTGTTCATCGGACCGGCCGTCGTCCTGACCAACGACACGTACCCCCGCGCGATCAACGCCGACGGCACACTGAAGGATGCCCACGATTGGGTTCCGGTCGGAGTGACCATCGAACGCGGCGCGTCCGTCGGGGCGCGCGCCACGTGTGTCGCGCCGGTCACGATCGGCGAATGGGCGACCGTCGCCGCGGGAGCGGTCGTCGTCAAGGATGTTCCCGCGTTCGCACTCGTCGCCGGCGTGCCCGCCCGCCGAATCGGCTGGGTCGGCCGTTCCGGACACCCGCTGATCGAGCGGGACGGTCTGTGGCGTTGCCCTGTTTCGGATGACCTCTACGAAGAGGTCGACGGTCTGTTGAGAGAGGTCACCAAGTGACACCGGATTTCATTCCTCCTGCCAAGCCGATCATCGGTGACGACGAGAGGGCGGCCGTCGACCGCGTCCTGCGCAGCGGGATGGTCGCACAGGGGCCTGAGGTCGCGGCGTTCGAGAGCGAGTTCGCTGCGCACTTCGTCGAGGGTCGCGAGACGGTTGCGGTGAACTCCGGAACGTCGGGTCTGCACCTCGGGCTGCTGGCGGCCGGCGTCGGACCGGGCGACGAAGTCATCGTGCCCTCCTTCACCTTCGCCGCCACGGGCAACTCGGTCGCCCTCACCGGCGCGACGCCGGTATTCGTGGACATCGAGCCCGAGACGTTCACGCTGGACCCCGCGGCGGTGGAAGCGGCGATCTCGTCCCGCACGCGCGGCATCCTTCCCGTTCACCTCTACGGACACCCCGCGCGGCTCAGGGAACTCTCGGCCCTGGTGGAGAAGCACGGCGTGGCGCTGTACGAAGACGCCGCGCAGGCGCACGGCTCCTCCCTCGACGGGCGTCCCGTCGGAACGTGGGGGGAGTTCGCGATGTTCTCGCTGTACCCGACGAAGAACATGACGTCGGGCGAAGGGGGCATGGTCACGCTCGCCGACGCGGCGACCGCCCGCAGGGTGCGTCTGCTGCGCAACCAGGGGATGGAGAAGCAGTACGAGAACGAACTCGTGGGCTTCAACGCGCGCATGACCGACCTGCATGCGGCCATCGGTCGGGTCCAGCTCACGAAGGTCGACGGCTGGACTGCGCGCCGTCAGGCGAACGCCGCGTTCCTCGACCAGCACCTCCGCGGGGTCGGGGTGCCTTCGGTCGCTGCCGGTGCCGTGCACGTCTATCACCAGTACACGATCCGGGTGCCGGAGGAGCGCGACGGGTTCGTCACCGCGCTCAGGGACGAGCACCAGGTCGGCAGCGGCGTGTACTACCCGATCCCGAATCACCGCCTGCGGTCGCTCGCACACTTCGCGCCGGGCGTCGACTTGCCGGAGACCGAGCGCGCCGCACGCGAGGTCGTCTCTCTGCCCGTGCATCCGTCGTTGTCGCAGAACGACCTCGAGCGCATCGTGGCCGCCGTGAACGCCGTCGCGGGAGCGGGCGCCTGATGGCCGACACCCTCCGCGCCGGACTGCTCGGCGTCGGGATGATGGGCAGGCACCACGCGCGCATCCTGCGCGAGGTGGACGGCGTCGACCTCGTCGCGATCGCCGACCCGGGCGGCGATCCGCACAGCGTCGGCGGGTCTCTTGCGGTGCTGCCCGACATCGATGCGCTCATCGAGGTGGGCCTTGACATCGCCGTCGTCGCCGTGCCGACCCGGTTCCACCACGAGGCGGCGCTCAAGCTCGCCGAGGCGGGCGTGCACACGCTCGTCGAGAAGCCGATCGCGCACACCGTCGACGCGGGCCGAGAGATGACGGACGCCTTCACGTCGCGCGGCCTGGTCGGGGCGGTCGGTCACGTCGAGCGTTTCAACCCCTCACTCCAGGAGCTCCGCCGTCGCCTCGCGAACGGCGACGTCGGCGAGGTTTACCAGATCGCCACGCGCCGTCAGAGCACCTTCCCCAGCCGTATCGCAGATGTCGGCGTCGGCAAGGACCTCGCATCGCACGACATCGATCTCACCGCCTGGGTGGCGCAGAGCGACTACCGCAGTGTCTTCGCGCAGACGAACTTCAAGAGCGGACGCGAGCACGAGGACATGATCGCGGTCACGGGCCGCCTCGCGAACGACATCATCGTGAGCCACCTCGTCAACTGGTTGAGCCCGATGAAGGAGCGCGTGACGGTCGTGACGGGCGACCGCGGCACCTACATCGCCGACACGGCGACGGGGGACCTCACGTTCTTCGCCAACGGCACGATACCGCTTGAGTGGGACTCGGTCTCGTCATTCCGGGGTGTCTCGGAGGGCGATGTGACCCGCTTCTCCTTCGCCAAGCGTGAGCCGCTGCGTGTCGAGCACGAGGCATTCCGTGACGCCGTCCTGGGGCTGCCGAGTGATGTCGTCACGATGGAGCAGGGACTGCACACGCTCGAGGTCATCGAGGGAGCGCTCGAGTCGGCGCGGACGGGATTGTCGGTCACCTTCTGATGTCGATTCTCCAGACCCGGAGCGCCGCATGAAAGGTGTCTGGGTAATCCTCCGGCTCCTCCTCCCGCTCCTGCCGGCCGGTGCGCGTCGCTACTTCCTCGGCTACATGATCTGGACGAGCGCACTCACGGTGCTCGACGTCATAGCCGTGTCGATGCTGGCGATCGTCATCGGCCCCGCGATCACAGGCGGCACGCTGAGCATCCCGCTGATCGGGGAGGTCACCGCCGAGCAGGCTCCGCTGTTCGCCCTACTCGCGTGCGTGCTCATCATCGTGAAGTCGGCGCTGTCGCTCCTGCTCCACTGGCACGCGACGCGACGCTTCGCGAAGTACGAGCTCGCGATCGGCGATCGCATGTTCAAGGCGTACATCAACTCGAGCTGGGAGCAGCGCTCCAAACGCACGGTTGCTGAGATCACGCGGATCGCCGACTCGGGCATCGCGAACACGATGGCGGGCTTCCTGCTCCCGCTTATGCGCGTGCCCGCCTCGATCTGCACGTTCGTCGTCGTGCTCACGGTGCTGCTCGTCGTCGATCCGATGATCTCGATCATCACGCTCGTCTATCTCACACTCATCGCCCTGGTCGTGCACAACCTCGTCACCAAACGTGCCCTCGAGGCCGCCACGGTGAACCTCGAGTTCAGCTACCGCGTGGCGATCCTGATGACCGAGATGATGGAGGCGCTCAAAGAGCTCAGCCTCCGCAACCGCCTCGGCGACGTCGCTGATCTCGTGACGGCCAATCGGCAGCGCTCCGTGCGCGCTCGCGCGAACGGGTCGATCCTCGGGCTCATCCCCGGGTTCGTCTTCGAAGCGGCGCTGATCGGCGGCATCATCCTGATCGGCGGCTTCTCTTACCTCCAGGGAGGGTTCACCTCGGCCCTCACATCGGTCGCGCTGTTTGCGACCGCGGGCTTCCGGCTCATCCCCGCGATCAACGGCATCCAGGGCGGCATCGTGCAGGCGATCGCGTCCATCCCGTCCGCGAGCGACGTCGTGGACGATCTCATCGCGGCCGAGAAGGACATGGAGACCTCGACGACGCCCGCCGACACGGCGGTTCTCGTCGAACGCCCGGAGCGACTCGCGCTGACCGATGTGCGCTTCCGCTATCCCAAAGCGGAGGAAGACGTCATCCGGGGCATGTTCCTGGACATCCCTCTGGGCAGCTCGGTCGGGATCGTAGGACCTTCGGGAGCGGGCAAGTCGACGCTCATCGACCTCCTCCTCGGGCTCAGCGTGCCCTCGTCGGGCGAGATCCTCATCGACGGACATCCGCTCAACGCCGTTCTGCGCCAGTGGCGCGGCCGTGTCGGTTACGTGCCGCAGCGCGTCGCGCTGTTCGACGGCACCATCGCGCAGAACGTCGCCCTCACGTGGGGCGACGAGGTGGACCGCGAGCGCGTCGTGCACGCGCTGGAACGTGCGCAGTTGAGCACGCTCGTCGCGTCGCGCACGGGCGGCATCGACGAGCGGATCGGCGAGCGTGGCGTGTCGCTGTCGGGCGGTCAGCAGCAACGGCTCGGTATCGCGCGCGCCCTCTACACCGACCCCCTCGTGCTCGTGCTCGACGAGGCCACGAGCTCGCTCGACACCAAGACCGAGGACGAAGTCACGAGGTCGATCCGCGCGCTGCAGGGTGAGGTCACCCTCATCTCGGTGGCGCACCGACTCTCTACGGTCAAGGACTACGACCGCATCTGCTATGTGGATGAGGGGCGGATCGTCGCGCAGGGAACATTCCGCGAGGTGGCATCGCAGCTTCCGTCGTTTGCGGAGCAGGTACTGCTGGCGGGCCTCGGTCGCGAAATCGATCTCTAGGTCGCTCGTCAGGTCGCGGACAGCGACCGCAGACCCGCGTAGAGCGTGCGAAACGGCGACTGACGGTGCAGAGCGAGAAGCGGGTTGCGCGGAAGCATGGCGGCGACCGTGCGATAGTTCCACCGCGCATCGATGAAGTGCAGGATTGCAACGGGGTCGGGCTGCTCCCTCTCGAGCTCGTCGATGACGCTGCGGTCGGCGCGAGCGAGCAGGCTGGTCACACCCGGTGCCGAAGCCTCGAGGCGCGCGAGCACCGCGAGAAGATCGGCGCGATGCGCGGCGATCCCTTCGGGCACTCTCGTCCGGGCGAGCACGGCGTCGAAGAAGTGCACCCGGAGGATCTTCACCGCGAGCGCACGTCGATCCGCTCGCCCGAGTCGCCCGTACCAAGGGTGAGCCTCGATCGCATCGAGGAAGGCGAAATCGTCGTGGACGGGGCGGGGCGCCGACGTGACGCGGTCGGTCGCGTCGTCGTTGACGAGATACGCGGGCCCCGTCCTGTCGTAGGCGACGTCGCGACCCGTGAACCACAGGGTCGCCGAGTACGCGAGGTCCTCGCCCGATGCCAGCCCTTCAGTGAAGCGGAGGTCGGGGAATCGCTCGCGCGACACCAGACCGAGCGGCGCGCTCCGATACGCCAGCCGGTCCTTGCGGGCGCTGAGTCGGCGTGTGCGACGGCCGCGGCGCACCGGCGGATAGGGGTCGGCACCGCGGGCACCGAGGAGGACCCGCGCGATTATCGTCGACGCTCCCGTCGCGCGCTGCAGCGCGAGCCACGAATCGAGGGCCCCCGGCGCGAGCTCGTCGTCGGAGCCCATGACCGAGACGAACGGCGCGTCCGATAAGTCCAGCCCGTGATTCATCGGACCCGCGGGAGAGTGGACGCCGTCGGCGAGCGAGAGGAGCCGGACGGACGGATGCTGCGCGTAAGATCCGAGGTTCGCTCGGATGACCTCGGGATCGATGTTGTGGGCGACCACGTTGACGCGCACATCCGCGGTCGTGTGATCGACGATCGACGCGACGGCGCGGGCGATGGGGCGGGATGCCGAGTGCACGGCGATCGTCACGTCGACGTCGGGGCGGGTCATGGATCGAGCCTACCGAGCGCGGAGGGCACCGCCGGGCGCCCGACGCGGCCGACCCATCAGGCGCGAGGCCGGATCCAGTCGTCGAGCAGGACACGCGCGCTGAACGGACCGGAATGGACGGCCTGCACGAACGCCGGGCCGGCTGCTGCGAGCTCGCGTGCTGCTACGGGGTCCGCGAGCAGTCCCGACACGACGTCGCCGAGGGTGTCCGGTGTCGCCTGGACGATCGGGAGCTCGAGGCCCGTCGCGCGCTCCACCTCGTCGCGGACGTCGGGGAGAACATGCCCGAGAACGATGCGGCCCGCTGCCATCGCCTCGCACGCGGCCACGCCATACGACCCGATGCGGAACTGGTCGATCACGATGTCGGCCGCGGCGAAGCGCGCCGGCATCTCGTCGGCCGTCGCGCCCGTGACAGTCTCATAGACGGCTCGGCCCGATTCGAGGAGGGGTGCCAGTGCCGGCGCGATGAGGTGGCTGCCCTTCTGGACGGGCGCGCTCGAGGCGTGGATGATGCGGGCCGGGCCGCCATCGAGCACGCGCGCGTCGGTCGCGAACGCCGCGACGTCGGTGACGACGGGGCACCAGATCGCGGTCGGCACGTCGAAGAGGAGGTCGGGGGTGGAGACGAACACAGGTCGGTCGAGTCGCCGCAGCAACTCGAGGTTTGCGCGCGCGTCCTCGCGCAAGACGTCCGTCCTGGGGTCTTCGGGGTACGGCGACCAGGGCGTTCGCGCCGCATGACGGTCGGGATCTCGCACGTCGGTGCCGTGGGCGAGGAAGGCGACCGATACCCCGGCTGACGCCAGTGCCTCGACCTCAGCCGCGACGCTGCGTGAGAAGCGTGTGCCGAAGAGGGGCCGCTCGGCCTCGACCAGCACGTGGGTGAACTGCGAGACCGCCTCCCACTGCGCTTCGCCCCACCGCGACGACGCGTTCACGACCGCGATCGCGACCGATGAGTCGGCGGGGAAGTCGAAGCCTCCGGGGAGCGAGACCGCCATATTGCGTGCCGCGAGACCCGCGTCGGCGGCCTCGAGCGCCCGCGCCCAGCGGTAGCCCTGCCCGGAGTAGTTCGTCGGACCTATGAAGACGCGGAGTCCACCCGTCGGGACTTCGGTCGGAGCTCCGTCGCCCCCGCCGAGCAGAACCGATGACAGCCGGCCGACGACGCCGTCGGGGTTGCGCGCTGCGGAGGCCATGAGTCTGTTCACCCATGCGGGCAGCGAGGACCGATGCCGCATGAGCCAGTCGACCGCGCGGGTGACGAGCCCGCTCACGGCATCCGCCTGCGCGTGGCGGCGGTGATCTCGTCCGCGACCCGCCCCGCGACCGCGGCCATCGAGTGCTCGCGGGCCGTCCACTCGGCCAGGGCCGCGCGGTCGGCCTCGGTCGGAGGGTGATCGATCAGCGCCCGCAGGGCGTCCGCGAGCTCGTCCGCGTCGTGCGACACAGCGGAGCCGGCCCGCACGTGCCGACTCGCCTCCGTGACGAACGGGCCCGTCGGACCGGGGCCGGCGAACACGACGGGGCAGCCGGCGGCCAGCGACGAGTACACCTTCGAGGTGAAGGCGTAGTCGTACCCTGTCCCCGGCCGCAGGGTCGCGATCGAGACCAGCGCGCCGCCGAGCACGCGCGAGAGATCCTCGGGGTCGACGGGTGCCGCGAACTCGACAACGGACTCGAGGCCGCGGTCGCGCGCGCGAACGGCGAGCGTTTCTTGCTCACCGTTGCCGATGACGAGCAGGCGCACATCGACTCCCTTGTCCCGCAAGACCGCCAGGGCATCCACGACGACCTCCGCCCCGTGCCAGGTCGAATAGCTGCCGGCGTAGACGACCAGCGGCTGGATGTCGGCCGGGCGGTACGAGAAAGACGACGTGTCGGCCCCGAACCCCGTCACAGCGATCGGCCGCTCGATGCCGAGCGCGCGCACGCGGTCGACCACGCCCTGCGAGATCGTCACGAGTCGCGTCGCTCCACGCATAGCGAAGCGTTCCAGCCGGCGCAGCACGCGCGTGACAGCCGTCGACGAGGTCGCCATGCTCGCGGCATCCGACCAGATGTCGGCAGCGTCGTAGACGTACGGGATGCGGCGCAGAGCGCACACGATTCGCACGACGACGCCCGTCGTGGGAGGCGGCTCGACGAAGACGACATCGGGACGCCGCGCGAACAGCAGCCGGAAGAACAGTGGAAGATCGAAGCTCGCGTAGGGCAGATATCCGCGCACGTAGCCGTTGCGGTCCCGGACGACCGGGAAGGTCCGCACGCGCTCACGGGGCGCGTGCGGCTCGGACGAGTGCGGTGGCCGGGCCGTCAGGACGGTCACGTCGTCGCCGCGCTCCACGAGCGCATCCGCGACGCTGCCGAGGAAGAACGACGCGGCCGACGGCTCGGGCCGGTAGATGCGTGAGACGATCGCCACCCGCACGTCAGGCCTCGATGAAGTGCTTCATCAGCACATCGCGCGAGAAACGCCCGTCGTGGAGTCGTCGGACGAACTCGGGGCCGGACTGGGCGATCTCGCGATAGTGATCCCGGCGGGCCGCGATATCGCGAAGCCGCTCCTCGACGGTCGCGAGCGTCGTCTCGGGGATCGGAAGCGGCATCCCGGCATGCCTCTCGACCTCGTCGCGCACCTGATCGGTCACGTGCGCGAGCACGATCCGTCCCGACGCCATCGTCTCGCACGCGCCGACGCCGTAGTCGCCCGTGCGGAACTGGTCGAGGACGACATCGGCATCCGCGAACACCGCGGGCATCTCGTCGTTCGGGATGCCCTTGAGCTCCACGTACTCGATGACGCCCTCGTCGTGCAGACGTCGCACGATCGGCGCGAGGTCGGGTGTGCCCTTGAGGTTCGGGTTGGTCGGGGCGTGCACGACCTTGACACGCTCGCGCGCGAGCGCAGGGCGATCGCTCGCCCACTTGTCGGGATCGACCACAACCCCGAGGAAGTGCGCCTGCGGCACGTCGACGAGCAGCCCCGCCGTCGACACGAACGTCGGCACGCCGAGGTCGGCGATGAGGCGCAGATTCTCGGCGACGCTGGGTTCGAGCAGAGCCGCGGGCACCCAGATGTCGTTGTGGAAGTACGACCATTCGTCGCCCGCCATGTGCGTGGACGGCAGGCGGATGTCGGTGCCGTGGCCGACGACCGCGAGCTTCGCGCCCTGGGCCTGCATGAGCGCGGCCTGCTTGCGCACGTCGCCCGAGTGCAGCCCGCCGAGCACGGGGAAGCAAGCCTCGATCATGACGTGGGTGTACTCCGTGCCGATCGTGTCGAGCATCGCCTGCTGCCACGCACGGGAGTGCTCGGCGGTGCGCCACGTCACTCGGTAGTCGGCGTCGTATTGGAGCACGTTGTTCTCGGTGTGCACGTAGTTGCGCGCCGACACCTCGCCCGTCGACTCGAGCGCACGGGACCAGCGGTAACCCTGGCCGGCGTAGTTGACGGGGCCGACGAGCAGACGGTAAGGCTTCGTCAGGTCGGGATGCGGGGGCTCCGGCGGACGGACGCCGCGCACGCGGTCGACGTTCGACGCGATCGCGTCCTGCAGCGACTTGGGGATCAGTTTCCATGCGCGCTCAACGACGGGGTGCATGCTGCTCGCTTCCCTTGCGGCTCTCGCCGAGATCGATCCAGTGCTCGAGCAGGGCTCGTGCGGCCAGTCGGCCGTCGTGCACCGCGTGCACGAACGCGACGCCCGCGGACCGGAGTTCCGCCCCGTCGCTGCGCGCGAGGCTTCGCAGCACCTCCTCGATCGTGGCCGGCGTCGCCTCGACGATCGGCAGCTCGAGACCCGTGAGGGCCGTCACCCTCTCGCGGACGTGTTCGGCGACATGTCCGACGACGATGCATCCGGCCGCCATCGCCTCACACGCGGCGACGCCGTACGACCCGACCCGAAGCTGATCGATCACGACATCCGCCTTCGTGAAGACCTCCGGCATCTGCCCCGACGGCCGACCCTGTACGAGATCGAGCTCGATCACGCCCTCGGCGGCCAGCAATTCGAGCACGGGCAGGACGAGCGAGGTGCCCTTGACCGGTCCGACGGAGGGGGCGTGCGCGACGCGGAGTGGGCCGACCCGCCCCGGCCGCTCGCTCTGCCAGCGCGCAGGGTCGACGACCACGGGGCACCAGTGGGCATCGGGCAGGTCGTCGAGCAGATCAGGCGTCGACACGAAGACGGGTCTACCGCTGGTCGTGACCAGCTCGATGTTGCGCGACGCAAGGGTCTCGGCCCGCGGCGCATAGATCGAGGGGTCGTTGTAGTGCGACCATTCATGGCGCTCGACGTGGCGCGACGGCAGACGCACGTCCGTACCGTGGGCGAGGTAGGCGACGTCGACGCCGCCTTCGGCCAGGGCCCGTGCCTGCGTGCCGACCGACCGTCCGAAGAGACGGCCGAACGGCGGCTCCTCGGCTTCGATGAGCACGTGAGTCGCGCCGAGCGCCGCTTCGAACTCCCGACGCTGCCAATCACCGTCGTTGTGGTAGGTCCCGACCGGAACGACGACGTCAGCCGGGAAGTCGAACCCGCCGGGCACCTCCACCGCGAGATTGCGTGCGCTGATCGACGCGTCGGCCGCCTCGAGCGCGCGCGCCCACTCTCGTCCCTGACCGGAGTAGTTGACCGGGGCGATGAGGACGCGTCGCGGCGCGTCCTCGAATGACGTGGCGGGCACCGAGCCGATCGCCGCGGGACGCCCGAGCCGCTTCGCGGCGACGCGGCCGATCAACGAGTCTGGCGCGTCGGCGATGGCGTCGATGGCGGTGTTGATCCAGCGCGGGATTGAGTTCCTGTTCACAGCGTCGGGTGGGTCCCCATCGGCGCGCGAGTCATGGCATCCAGTCTATGAGCACGAGCACGCGCGACGGCTCGACGCGTGCCCCGTATCATGGCAGTCGGTCGCAGAGCGGGTATCGCGGCCGTCTGCGGCTCCGCCGCCGAGTCGCAGGGATCGATCGAAGGGTGTCGCACGCTGATGGGCCGTGATTCGCAGGCGGAGAGACCGACGCTGCTCATCCTGTCGTTCTCGGCGATCGCCGGCGACGCACGTGTGCTCAAGCAGGTCGAGGCCTTCCGCGGCGACTACGCCGTGACGACGGTCGGGTATGGCCCGACTCCGGACGGCGTCGCAGAGCACATCCGCATTCCCGACGACGTGCTGCACAACGTCCTCGACGACCGGTACATCACGCGACGCGCGTACCGTCGCGCGTATTGGACGCTCTGGTCGGTGGACTGGGTGCGCAAGAACGTGCCGAGGCGGCGATGGGACGTCGTCCTCGCCAACGATGTCGAGGCCGTGCCGATCGCGCTGCGCCTCCGGCCGAGAAAGGGCGTGCACGCCGACCTCCACGAGTACTCGCCGCTGCTCCACGAGGACTGGGAGGGGTGGCGCGAGCGCATCACCCCGTACGTCGAATGGGTGTGCCGGCGTTACCTGCCGAAGGCGTCGTCGTGGACGACCGTGAGCAAGGGACTCGCCCGCGAGTACGAGAAGAACTTCGGCATCCGGGCTGAGCTCGTCACGAACGCGGCGCCGTATCGCGAGGGCGAGCCGACTCCCGTTCACCACCCCGTCCGGCTCGTGCACTCAGGCGCCGCGATGGGTGACCGCCGGCTCGAGAGCCTCATCGCGGGCGTCGCCGGAGCGTCGATTCCTGTCACGCTCGATCTGTATCTCACCCTCAATCAGCCCGCCTACGTCGAACAGCTGCGCGAGCAGGCCGGGGCTACGAACGGGCGCGTGCGCGTGCTCGATCCGGTGCCCTATTCACAGTTGATCGAGACCCTTCGCGACTACGACATCGGCGTCCATCTGCTCGCGCCCACCAACTTCAACAACACCTGGGCGCTGCCCAACAAGCTGTTCGACTACGTGCAGGCGCGGCTCGGTGTGATCGTCGGCCCGACGGCCGAGATGGCCGAGTACGTCGAGCGCCACGGCCTCGGTGCCGTCGCCGACGGGTTCGAGCCCGACGACCTTGCACGCCTGCTCGACGCGACGACGACGCCCGACGTCGAGCGGTGGAAGGATGCCTCGGCCCGCTCCGCACGCGAACTGTCGGCCGAGTCGCAGGTCGAGATCTGGAAGACCGCGATCGCAAAGCTCGCTCCGCCCGCGGTCTGAGTCAGGCCCGATCGGCCTCGCGCACGACCGCGGCCGGCGCCTGAAGCGCGGCGCGCATTGCCGCACGGCTCGCCGACGCCGAGGCGTGAGTCCTCGCCCATTCCCATCCGCGATCGGCCTGCGCCGCGAGCGCCTGCGGGTGTTCGAGCAGTCCGGCGACGGCGTCGTGCAGCGAATCGACGTCCGCGACGACCCACGCTCCGCGCGACTCCACGCCGAGGTCGGGCTCGTCGTCTGCGGAGGCGCTCGTCACGACGACGCATCGCCGGGCCATCGCTTCGACACCGAAGACGCCGGGCACCGACGAGTAGAACTCGTTGAGCGCGATGTGCGCCTCGTCGAGCGCGGCGAGCACCTCGCTGTGCGGCACACCGATGAGTTCGCGATATTCGACGTGCGGATGAGCGGCGGTGATCCGTGCCATCGCGGCGCGCACGGCATCCGTCCCCTTCAGCACGGGGCTGGACGGCGCGTGCACGATGACGATCGTCGAGAGGTCGTCGAACGTGGCGGACCGGGGAGCGAACTGCTCGTCGGGATGGAAGTAGAGGAACGGATGCGTCGGCGACCGCAGGTACGACAGCTGATCGTTCCTCGCGTTGAAGATGACTTCGGCGTGGCGATCCGCGACGTCCGCGCGCAGACGCCGCGACTCGTCGTAAGCGTCGGTCGCGAAGAGGGGGTCGACCTCGAGCAGCCGTGTGCCGAGATTCGGCCGCCCCGTGCGCGCCGCGAGCTCGGCCATGAGCTTGGGCGAGCGGATGTCGTTACCGGTGAAGTAGCACACGAGTCGCCGGCGGTGCCGGCGGAGGAACGTGAACTCGAAGTCGCGCTCGTCGTGATGGCCTTCGAGGAACGCGCCGCCGCCGACGTAGATGAAGCCACGCGCGCGGTTCGCGAGCCATGCGAGCAGGATCGGCCCGCCGTACAGGCGCCGCCAGGTCGCCCAGCGCCCGCCCAGCGCGGTGCTCGTCGTCTGGATCACCGCGTCGTACGGCACGTCGTAGAACCGGTTTCGCGCGTGGATCGCCGTGTACGAGCGGGGGAGCGCCGACGCGATGTTCGTCGCCATGAGCGCGATGTCCTCAGGACCGACGACCCAGTCGATGCGGCGCGCGAAGAGCGCGAACGGCTTCAGCATCCAGTACATCACCCGCAGGATCAGCTTTTGACGCGAGAAGACCGTCGTGTCGCTCATGACGTGCGGCGAGGGATGCAGAACTTGACGTAGAAGCTCTTCGGGACGCGGTCCAGCTTCCACATGAGCCAGAAGAACGGGCGGAGCAGCTCGAACCGGCGCTTGTACGTCGGATAGTCGGTGTACATCTTCTTCGGCATCGTCATGACGCGCTCGAACTCGGCGTCGTCGAAGCCCATGCGCTTCTTGACGAGCGCGATGAGCTCGGGATCGCCGACCCGTGGCTCGATGAACTGGCCTGCGGCCACGGTGCGGTCCATCTGGCCCGAGCGCACCAGAGCCGACAGCTCGATCTGGCGGAAGTTGATTCCGAACCGTGTCGGCAGGAAGTGCGTGTGGTAGAACGCCGTGAAGCGGTTCTCAAGGTGATGGCCGCCGTACCACTGCCATCCGAATTCGTCGTGCAGGAACGTCTTGGCCGCTTCCTTGTTGTAGTCGATCCAGTACAGCGGTCGTGCGCGCTGTATGCGGCTGAACGCCGACCACTTGACGAAGTTGGCGAAGTCGAGGTTCGGGTACGTCTTCATGGGCACGCGGCCGAACTGCTCATGGACGCCTTTGACGTACCCGCCGTCCATGTAGAGCCAGCCCATGGGCGACACGCCCTCCGTGCGGAACGAGTGGCCCTCGACGATGTGCCGGATCCCGTGCTTCTCGGCCGCGCGGTAAAGCACGCCCATGAATCCGATGTCGGTCGGCGCCTCGATGTCCTTCACGCCGGCCAGCATGAAAGAGCGGTAGATGTCGTCGTACTCGACGTTGTCGACGACGTAGGTCTCGAGGTCGACGCCCAGCTTCTCAAGCACGGCGAAGATGTTCGATGTCGCGGTGGGGGAGTTCCAGGTGTTGTCGAAATGCACTGCGAGCGGGCGTACGCCCTTCGAGACGAGCAGGTGCGCGAGGTACGACGAGTCGGTGCCGCCCGACACTCCCATGATGCAGTCGTACTTCTTGCCCTTGCCCGCGGCCTTCAGCTCGGCGACGAAGCGATCGAGCGCTTCCTCGCTCTCGGGGCCGATCGGGTACTGCTGATCGAGCGAGTCGTGCAGGTGGCAGTAGTAGCACACGCCGTCGGGGTCGAAGTCGGCGCCCGGGACGTCGGCCGTGATGATGCAGCGTGCGCAGATGTCGGCCGTCGCGAGGAAGTCTGCGGCAGCGGCGAGGTCGACATCGTGCGCGACGCCCACCGAGGCCGCCATGTCGCCGCGGCCGGCGAACAGGTGGGCGAACAGCGCGTCGATCCGATCGCGCGTCGGGTAGTTGATGAGCACGCTGTCGCGACCCGCCTGCATGACGAATGCGGTGCCCGCCGCAACGGCGGAAGCGCCGGAGTGCTCGATGGGTGCTACGAGGTCTTCGCGCGTCCCCGCGCCGCCGTGTCCGATGACGGGCACCGACACGGTCTCGGCGACGCGTCGTACGAGCTCGAGGTCGATGCCTTCGCGCGAGCCCTCGCGGTCGATCGACGTGACCAGGATCTCGCCTACGCCGACATCCTCGGCGCGGCTCAGCCACTCGTCGAGGCCGAGGCCGGTATCCCGCTTGCCGCCCTCGACGAACACGCGATAGCCCGTACTCGTCAGGCGCACATCCACCGCACCGACGACGGCCTGCGACCCGAGGGTGGCGACCATCGCCCGCACGGCTTCGGGGTCTTCGACGAGGACGGTGTTGACGACGACCTTCTCGATGCCCGTCGCGATGATCTGCTCCGCCTGCGCGGCATCCGTCACGCCGCCGCCGTAGGCGAGGGGGATGAACGCCTCCGAGACGAGGCGCTCGAGCAGCGAGATCGGAGCAGCCTCGCGCGAGCGCGCGCCGCCGATGTCGAGGAGCATCAGCTCGTCGACCTCGAGGTCGTTGAAGATGCTGATGACGTTCACGGGGTCGCCGACATAACGGGGGTCGCCGAACTGCCGCGTCTTGACGAGCCGTTCGCCGTCGAGGAGGAGCACCGGGATGATGCGGGGGTAGACGTGCATCAGTGGCTCGATCCAGCGAAGTCGCGGAGGATGGCCAGGCCGTAGCGGTGGCTCTTCTCAGGGTGGAACTGGATGCCGAGAACGTTGTCACGCTCGACGGACGAGGCGTACCGGCGGCCGTAGTCGGTCCACGTGAGCACGTCGTCGGCCTCGTCGGCGTCCACGGCGTAGGAGTGTACGAAGTAGAAGCGGCCGCCGTCGCTCAACGCGGGTGCGAGGCGCGACGGCTTGGCTGCGACAGCGCTGCTCCAGCCCATGTGGGGAACGAGCAGGCGATGGCCGTCGATCGTCGCGGGGAATCGGGTCGCCTTGCCGGCGATCAGGCCGAGCCCGGGTAGCGCGCCCTCGTCGCTGCCGTCCAGGAGCAGCTGCATGCCGAGGCACACGCCGGCGAGAGGCGTGCCCGCCTTGGCGGCGGCCGTGATCGCCTCCGCGAGCCCGGTCTCGGAGAGCCGCCCGACGGCACGGTCGAAGGCGCCGACGCCGGGCAGGATGATGCGCTCGGCCACCGCGACGGCGTCGGGGTCGCCCGTGATGTCGGCGGTACGACCGACCTTTGCGAGCGCGTTGCGCAGCGAGCCGAGATTGCCGACGCCGTAGTCGACGATCGTCACGTCCGCGCGCGTCATGCCGTCTCGCGGGTGCTCGTCGCCACGCTCTCACGCAGGGCACGTGCGACGACGTCGAGGTCGTCGTCGGTCAGCTGCGGGTAGAGGGGGAGCGTCAAGGCCTGGTGGTGGGCATGCGTCGTCTCGGGCAGAGCCGAGTCCGGTATGCCGAATCGCTCGCGGAAGTAGGGCTGCAGGTGCATTCCGTACGTCCCGAGCGTCGTCTCGACGTCGCGGTCGCGCATCGCCCGGATGACCGCATCCCGATCGATGTCATCGTCGAGAAGCACGACGTAGGACTGGTACGTGTGCTCGACGCCATCGGGTGCTGACGGCGTGTGCACGCCGGGGATGTCGGCGAGACGCGCCGTGAGCGACGCGGCCGCACGGCGGCGGCCGTCGAGGATCGCGGCCAGCTTCTGCACCTGGGCGAGCCCGATGGCGGCGTGCACGTCGCTCAGCCGGTAGTTGAATCCGGCATCCACGAACTCCATGAACAGCTCGCCCCGCACGGCGCCGTGAGCACGCAGCACCGCGATGCGCTCCGCGAGGGCATCGTCATCCGTCGTGATCATGCCGCCCTCAGCGGTCGTGATGATCTTGCGCGGGTGGAACGAGAAGACGCCGGCGGTGCCGAGCGAGCCGGCGGCTCGGCCGCGATAGACGCCGCCCAGGGCGCAGGCTGCGTCCTCGAGGACGGGAAGCCCATGGCGTCGCGCGATCTCGTTGATCGGGTCCATGTCGGCGCACAGACCGAAGGCGTGCACCGGCATGATCGCGCGCGTGCGCTCGGTGATCGCGACCTCGAGGTGCGTGGGGTCGAGGTTGAACGTGTCACGACGGATGTCGACGAAAACGGGGATCGCGCCCTGCTGCACGACGGCGTTGGCGGTCGCGGGGAAGCTGAATCCGGGGATGACGACTTCGTCGCCGGGGCGGACTCCGAGCCCCACGAGCGCGAGATGGAGTCCCGTGGTGGCAGAGCTCACCGCCTGCGCATGACGGGCGCCTGTTACGGCCGCGATCTCGGCCTCGAACTGTCGCGTACGAGCACCCTGCGTGAGGTAGCCCGACTCCAGCACCTCGGCGACGGCGGCGAGCTCGGCTGCGTCGAGTACGGGGACGTTGAGCCTCATCGCAGGACCGACAGGTACCAGTCGACGGTCCGCTGCAGCGCGTCGTCCGTGAGCGACGGCGTCTCGTGGCCGAGGATGCCCTTGAGCTTCGAGACATCGGCGAGATGGCGCCGCACGTCTCCCGGGCGCTCCTCCGAGTGGAAGGTCGGGTGGTCGGGGCGACCCATGATGCCGAGAATGCGTCGGACGAGCTCGTTGACAGACGTCTCGACGCCGGTCGCGACGTTCAGCACCTGTCCACGGCACTCCGGAGAGTCGTGGATCTGCGCGATCAGGTCGGCCGTGTCTCCCGCGTAGATGAAGTCGCGGGTCTGCTCGCCGTCGCCGTAGATCTCGATCGGCTCGCCCGCGAGCACGCGCCGCACGATGATCGGCACGATGCCGGCGTACGAGCCCGGATTCTGGCGCGGACCGATGTTGTTGAATGGGCGGATGACGGTGGCGTCGATGCCGAACGTCTGCACGTAGGACTCGATGATGTGGTCGGCAGCCGACTTGCTCGCGGCATAGGGGGTGATGGCGTCGTGGGGGTGGCCCTCGTCCATCGGGATGTAGCGGGCGGAGCCGTACGCCTCGGAGCTCGAGACATGGACGAGGCGCTCCACGAGGCCTCGACGGGCGATCTCGCAGAACGTCGTCGCGATGCCGACGTTGGTCTGCACGGTCCACGCGGGATACGTGAGCGATGTGGGCAACGGGATGACGGCGAGGTCGAAGACCGTGTCGACGTCGTACTGTGTGATGACGTCCTGCATCGCGGCGAGGTCCGCGGCGTCGAGTCGGATCACGTCGATGTCGGGCCGAGCGCGCAGGGCCGAGGACAGGTTTTCCATGCTGCCCAGGAAGAAGTTGTCGACCACGGTGATGCGGGACGGCTCGTCGGCGATGAGCCGGTCGACCAGGTGGCTGCCGATGAAGCCGGCTCCGCCGGTGACGAGCACCGATTTCGCGCGCACAGACATGCGTGATTCTCCCGATTCGGTGGGCGGCGGCAGTGAAGGCCGCAGGACCCACCCATCCTAGGCGACGGCTCCTGAGTGCCGAGGCACTGGTGTCAGGACAGGCGTCCGCCGCGCACGCCGATCCATTCCTCGTCGCGCTCGATCCGCAGACCCGTGCCGTGGCCGCACGCGACGACGAGCGCCTCGTCGTCGCTCAGCACCACCTGACCGGGCGCGCCGAAACACGCGAACTCGGTCGCGGTCGCCCGCCATACGCGTCGGGTCTCGCCCTTGGCCTCGGTGAACGCGCCCGGGTATGGGCGGGACTGCGCGCGGACGAAGCGCTCGACTTCGCCTGCGGCCCGAGTCCAGTCGATGCGCCCGTCGGAGGGGAGGCGGGGCGCCGCGTAGGAGGCCCCTTCGCGCGGCTGCGGGAGGAACTCGGCGGTGCCGTCGAGAACCCCGCGCGCCACCCCCACGAGTGCGGGGACGGCCGCGGACGTGAGTCGGTCGAGCGCCGGGCCGATGTAGCCGTCGCCGCGCGGAACCCGCCCCGAGGCCGCGATGGGTCCCTCGTCCATGCCGGACGACAGCCGGAACACCGAGTAGCCGAGCTCGGGGTCGCCGTTGAGGAGCGCCCAGACGACGGGCGACGAGCCGCGGTAGCGCGGGAGCGGCGAGTAGTGCAGGCCGATGAAGCCCGCGGGTACGGCTTCGAGCACATCGTCGGAGATGAGCCAGTACCAGCCGGCGACGAGCACGGCCGCGGGCTGCTGGGAGAGGGCGATGCGATACGCGTCCCGCGGACTCTCGGCGACGATCGCGCGCGCCGCGCGGAGACGCTCGAGCTCGCTGCGCACGTCCGGCGTGTCGTCGACAGTGACGGCCGTGAACGGCAGGCCCGCGCCAGAGAGGGCGCCGACGAGCCGGACGCAGAGCTCCTTCGTGCCGAGGACGACCAGCCCCTGTGTCATCGATCCCTCGCTTCCGGCCTGATGGCGTCCCTTCAGGATAGGGCGACGCCTGCTCGGCTCCCGGCGCCCGCCTAGACTCAGGAACCGTGAAGGTGCTCAGCGTGGTCGGTGCGCGTCCGCAGTTCGTCAAGCTCGCCCCCGTCGCCCGCGCCTTCCGCGAGAGCGGCGTCGAGCACGTCATCGTGCACACGGGCCAGCACTACGACCCGATGCTGTCGGACGTGTTCTTCGACGAGCTCGGGATCGGAAGCCCCGACATCCATCTCGGCGTCGGATCGGGCTCACATGGCGTGCAGACGGGAGCGATGCTCGGAGCGCTCGACGCCGTCATCGAGGAGCACGCGCCGGACTGGGTGCTCGTCTATGGCGACACGAACTCGACGCTCGCGGCAGCGGTGAGCGCCGTCAAGCTGCACGTGCGCGTCGCGCATCTCGAGGCGGGCCTGCGGTCGTTCAACCGCCGCATGCCCGAGGAGCACAACCGGGTGCTCACCGACCACGCGGCCGACCTGCTGCTCGCCCCGACCGAGACGGCCATGGGCCATCTCGCATCGGAGGGCCTCTCGGCACGGTCGGTGCTCGTCGGAGACGTCATGACAGACGTCCTCCTCCGCGTCCGCGCCGGCGTCGGCGACCGCATCGGCGACGCGGCGGCCCGCAACGGCCTGGAGGAGGGCGGGTACTATCTCGCCACGATCCACCGCGCCGAGAACACCGACGACCACGCGCGGCTCCGCGAGGTGGTGGAGGCCCTCGCGCATCTCGACCGGCCCGTGCTGCTCCCCGCGCACCCGCGACTCGCGGCCCGGGCGGCCGCCGCGGGGATCGACCTCTCCGTCGGCACGCTCCGCCCGCAGTCGCCGCTCGCATACGCCGATCTCATCGCGGCGGCGCTCGGGAGCGCGGGCGTCGTGACGGATTCGGGTGGACTCCAGAAGGAGGCGTTCCTGCTCGGTGTCCCGTGCACGACGGTGCGCACCGAGACCGAATGGGTCGAGACGATCGACCTCGGCTGGAACATCCTCGCGCCGGATGCAGCCGACATCGCATCGGCCGTGCGCCGCCCCCGCCCCTCCCCGACGACCGCGACGCCGTACGGCGACGGACACGCCGCACGGCGCGTCGTCGAGGCGCTCAACGCGGCATCCTGAGGCTGCTCCCGCGGCGCAGAGCCGGGGTAGTGGGCCGCATAGAATTGCCCGATGCGCATCGCAGTCGTCGCACTGGGCAAGATCGGTCTGCCCCTCGCCGTCCAGTTCGCCACCTCGGGGCACGATGTGGTCGGCGTGGACACCCAGCAGGCGACGGTCGATGCCGTCAACTCGCTCTCACGCTCCTACCCGCTCGAGGCAGGCCTCGATGATGCGCTGCGTGCGGCCATCGGCGACGGGCGTCTGCGCGCGACCACTGACTTCGCGGACGCGATTCCTGGCGCCGATGTCATCGTCGTCGTGGTGCCGCTCATCGTCGACGAGGCGACGGGCGAGCCGGATTTCACATGGATGGATGCCGCGACCCGCGACATCGCCGCCTCCATGACGCCGGGCGCGCTCGTCGTGTACGAGACGACTCTTCCCGTCGGTACGACGCGAACGCGATGGAAGCCCATGCTCGAGGCGGGCTCGCATCTCGTCGAGGGGTCCGACTTCCACGTGGCCTTCTCGCCCGAGCGCGTGCTCACGGGCCGGATCTTCCAGGACCTCCGGCGCTACCCCAAGCTGATCGGTGCGCTGTCGGACGAGGGCGCTCGACGTACTCGCCGGTTCTACGAGTGTGTCCTCGCCTTCGAAACGCGCGACGACCTCGCGCAGCCGAACGGTGTGTGGGATCTCGGCAGCGCCGAGGCGGCCGAACTCGCCAAGCTCGCGGAGACCACCTACCGGGATGTCAACATCGCGCTCGCGAACCAGTTCGCGACCTTCGCGGCGGCTCACGGCATCGACGTCCACCGCGTCATCGAGGCCTGCAACTCGCAGTTCTTCAGCCACATCCATCGGCCCGGCATCGCGGTGGGCGGACATTGCATCCCGGTCTATCCCAGGCTCTACCTCGCGACCGATCCCGGCGCCACGGTCGTCCGTACCGCTCGCGAGTACAACGAGACGATGCCCGAACGCCTCGTCGCCCAGGCCGAGGCGCTCCTCGGATCGCTCGAGGGCCTGTCGAGCGTCGTGCTCGGGGCGTCGTACCGAGGCGGCGTCAAAGAGACGGCGTTCTCGGGTGTCTTCCCCACTGTCGCGGCGCTCGCCCAACGCGGGGCGACCGTGCGGGTGCACGACCCGCTCTACGCGCCCGATGAGCTGCGCGCGCTCGGCTTCGAGCCCCATTCGCTGGGCGATGCCGTCGACGTCGCAGTGCTGCAGACCGACCACGCCGAATACCGAGCGCTCGTCCCGGGCGACTTCCCCGGCATCAAGGTGCTCGTAGACGGCCGCAACGCGACGGACGCCGCAGCGTGGAGGCACACGCCGCGGCTCGTCATCGGGGTGGGCTCGGCGGCCTGATCGCGCCACGACGCCTTCGATCGGCCAGAGGCGGCGAGCTTGCTTCGGCGCCTGCGCAGACGGGCGGAGTGAGGCTCACTTCTCGCTGAGCCGCCATACGGTCACATCCTGCCCGGGGTTGTCGCTGGGGTGCACGGCGACGACCCCGAAGTCCTCGGGGAACTGCACGCCGCATCCGTCGAGTCCCTCCTGCACCTGGTCGTAGATCGTCACGCCGGGCTCCTGGCTCTCAGACTGGATCACGAAGAAGTCCTCCGGTGCCTCACCTTCGCACGCCCGCGTGATCGCCTGCGCCCAGTCCGGCCCGGGCCAGGGGTTGACCCACCCGCTCGCGTTGAACGCCAACAGGGAGCCGGGGGAGGACATGGAGAGGGCAGGCACGCCCGCGGCGTCGAGTTCCTCGCCGGTCTCGGACAGCCAGGTCACGAGTTCCGCCTCGTCCGCGAGGAGCCTCAGACCCCGGAAGTCGGCGACCGTCACCTCCGTCTTCTGAGCGAGATAGGGGGCGGTGCGATACGGGTGCGTGAAGACATCCCCCGCGACGGCGAGCCCGCCGGCGGCGACGACGGCGCCGGCCAGCAGGAGCGGGATCATGCGCACGGCAGGCGACGCCGTCGAGCGCTCCCACAGGGCCACCAGTGCCACCGCGGCGCCGACCGCCCAGAGCGTCGCGGAGAACACCGTGTGACCCATGATCGAGTTGCTCGTGCCTGCGCCGCTCACGAGGGGGATGAGTGCGAAGAGCCCGATCACGACGCTCATCGTCACGGTGCGGTTGCCGACGATCTCGCCCGGTGCAGGTGTCCCCGGGAACATCACCGCGAGGGCGAGGAGGGCGGCGAAGAAGGTGAAGGAGATGCTCATGCCGAGCGCATCCCAGATGTGGGCACCGCCCGGCGGGAACATCGGGATGAAGACCACGATCAGGAGGAGGACGGCCGCCAGCACCAGCGTCACCTGCTCCAGTCGCGCGACGACCCGCGCCTCTAGCGCGACGCCACGGCCGCGGGGAAGGCCGAAGCTCACCAGCAGTGCGACGGCGGCGAGGATGATCGGCACCGCGAGCGCGCCGAGGGTGGTGGATGCGGACCAGAGGTACAGCTGCGGAAGCCCGCCGACGGAGTAGCCGGTCGCCTCGCGGGCAGCCGGATTGATCAGGAGTTCGATGACGGATCGGGTGTACGCGACGAGCGGCACGCCGATGATCAGCATGACGAGAGCCGCGACGGCCACGCCCGCTGCGAGGAAGCCGATCCTCGGCCAGCGACGACCTGCTCGAGAAGGCATCAGGGCGACGATCACCGCGAGCGTGCCGAAGACCATCGCACCGGTGATCTTGGCCACGAACAGCGTGCCGACGACGAAGCCCACCGCGGCCCACAGCGCGTAGAGAATCCACCGCTCGCGCGTCGAGGGCGCGTCGGGTCGAAGTCGACCGCGGACGATCAGAAGAATGAGGAGCGCGCCGCCGACCAGGGTCAACCACGAGGAGAGCTCGTTATAGCCGAGGTAGCGGGGCGGATAGCTCCACGCGGCGAATGTCCCGGCCTGCGCCACCAGAAGCACGAGGATCCAGCTCGAACGCTTGAGCCGGAAGCCGACCGCCTCCAACGCACTCCTCGCGATCACCACGAGAATGATCGACAGGGCGATGTAGCCGAGGAGGCGGAGCACTCGGAACGCCAGGATGCTGTTCCCGAACAGGACGTAGACCGGGTGCAGCAGAAGCTGGAAGCCCCAGAACTCGCCGCTGGCCTGTCGGCCGCTCGAGTTCATGACGTGGACGAAGCCCTCGTCGCTCCAGTCGAAGCCGCGATTGAGGGTGTACGCGATCACCGCGAGGGTGATCGCCACGACTGCGGCGATACCACCGGTGATGATCCAGAACGCCAGGGTCGTCTGTCGACCGCCGTGCGGCATCGGGCCGCCTGCAGTTCGGGACGCCTTCGTGGCGATGGCCTTCGTCCGCGGGTGCTGGGAGGACACTCGGAATCCTTCGGTCAAGGTCGTTTCTCGGGCCCGCCCGCGCGACACCTGCCGAGCGAGCGCTCCCTACGCCGCTGCACGCCGGTCCGGGGCCTCACCGCGCCGTCCTACTCCGGCAGGCGGACACATCGCGAAAGCTCTCGCTGGAGTGCGGCACGGTGCACCGCACGATTTCGAGATCACGCGCACCGGGTGCAGTGCGGGGCCGAGGAATCGGCCTCGACAATCATATCCGCCGGCCCGGCTCGCGCCGTTCCGGGGAGACCCCACCGGATTGGTAGGGTGAATCGACCCCGAGACCAGGAAACCAGATGTCCCTCACTCAGCCGACGGAGCTCGGTTCGGAGCCCCGCTGGCGCAGAGCGATCTACCCTGCGGCGGCCGTTCTGATCACCCTCGTGCTCGGCGCCGTCCGCCTTGTCGGAACCCGGGCCTTCTACTTCGCTGACGACACGCAGACCGGCGCCTTCGGTCAGTGGTGGGAGCTCGGCCGTCGGATCCTCGACGGGAGCGTCACGATTCTGAGCCCTCAGGCGTGGCAGGCCGGGAACTACCTCGCCGAGGGACAATGGGGCCTGCTGAACCCCGTGGTGTGGCTCATCGCCGTCGGCGCGCATCTGAGCAGCGATGCCGCGATCTACAGCACTCTGGTCAAGCTGGCGTTCCTTGCCGTGATGGCACTGGGCGTGTACCTGCTCGCCCGATCGTTCGGCGCCGATGCGAAGTGGGCCGCGGTCGCAGGCGTGCTCGCCCCCCTCGGCGGGTTCACGGTCTACATGGACGCAGCCTCGTGGGCGACCGGCCTGTTCAATGCGGCGCTCGTCCCCTGGGCGTGGTGGGGTCTGCGGCGCTCGACCGAAGACGCGAAGTCGCCGCTGCCGTACCTGGTGGGCGGCTACATCCTCATCGCCTTCGGCTACGTCTTCGGCGTCATCGTGTTGGCGGTGATCCTCGTCGTGACGCTCGTCGAGAAGGCCCTACGGCGCGACTGGATCGCCTTGCGCCGAGTCATCGCCGCCTCGGTGTACGGCGGCCTCCTCACGGTTGCCCTGTATCTCCCCGGTGTGCTGACCGCTCCGGTCACGGAGCGGGCCGGTCTCGACATCACCAACTCCGGCTTCCTGAACGCCGATCTGACCGACCTCGGCGCGGCGGCCGCGCCCCTCGCCCGCGGGTCGGTCGGCGCGTGGTCGGGAATCTTCACCGATGCGCCGCTGCCGTACATCGCCTGGGTCATCCCCATGTTCGCGCTGTTCCTCCCGTGCTCGCGCGCTGTCGCCCGCACGTTGCTTCCGATGATGATCGTCACCGGGGTGATGCTGCTGGTGGTGCTCGGGCCGAGCCACATCGGCCCCATCCGGTGGCCCATCCGCTTCATCCCGTACGTCGCCATCGGAGTCGTCGTGCTGTTCGCCGTCCTGGCTACCAAGGCCTATCCGGCACAGGTGACCCGACGCAGGATGTGGGCAGCCCTCGTCGTCCTGGTGGTCATGACGTGGCTCGCGTGGACGCAGACCCCGGGCCGCGGGTCGACCGCTGCGCTCGTCGGTGTGGCGCTCGTGCAGGCGTTGGCGATCGTCGCGGTGACGGCCGTGGCGACCAGCCGCCGCCGAGTCACGTGGTCGGAGCGTCGTCGATCTACAGTGGCCGTGGGCGGTGTGCTCGTGGTCACGGCAGCGCTGGTGGCCCCTCAGATGGCGGTCTTCCCCGCCACGCCGCTGCCCACCTTCGCGGTCCCGCACCAGGTCGCGGATCTGGAATCGGTCCTGCCCGACGAGCCGGGCGACGCCATCGTCGTCGGCAACATCTATCAGGACGGCGGCAACGAGGCAGCCTTCGACGAGATCCTCCTCGGCAATCTCTGGTACCTCTCGTCCACATCCGTGTCGAGCCTGTATACGGTGCTGCCGTTCAGCGCCTATGCCGCAGACCTGTGCACCGACCTGCGCGGATCCACGTGCGCGGGCGCCTACGACACGTTGATGAGCACGGATGCCGACACAGGTCTCGCCGTCGTCGACCTCCTCTCCGTCAGCACCGTCGTCGTGATCAAGTCCGCGTTCTCGTCGACGCTGCCGCCGGTGCCGCGCGGCTGGTCGGTCGCCGACGACGGTGACTACACGTGGGAACTGCGCCGCGACGAGCCCGTCGCCCGGGCGGGAGGTCTCGCCTGGTCGAGCCGCGGCACCGAGGTGACCGTCACCGCGCAGACTGATACATCTGTCAGCCTGCGCGTGGATCGGGTGGGCGACAGCCCCCGGGTCGTGCTCAGCAGGCTGGCATGGCCGGGCTACCTCGTCACCGGCGCAACGCTCTCCGACGACCCCGTGCGGGGCTATCTGCTCACCCTCGATCTCTCCGAATCGCGCGAGGGGGACGTCGTGATCGTCGAGTTCCGTCCGCCGGGCTACATGCTGAGCGTCGCGGCTCTCGTGCTCGCGGTCGGGATCCTCGTCGGATGGCCGATCGCGCGCAGCCTGGCACGGCGTCGCGCTGCAGCACGCGCGTAGACGTCTGGGGCGCTCGGGCGGCAGGTCCGGATCCGGCCCGGCGCGGGCGACGGACTCTCAACGCAGCTGCGCCGGCCGACGAGGACGTCGGCCGGCGCAGCGGGGCTCCTGGGGCTTACTGCCCCTTCGAGCTGTAGAACGCCTCGGTGGCCTGCTTCGAGGGCGCCCACCAGTCTTCGTTGTCTCGGTACCACTCGATCGTGCGGGCGAGCCCCGACGGGAAGTCGCCGAATGCCGGCGTCCAGCCCAGTTCGTCTCGCAACTTGCTCGAGTCGATCGCGTAGCGCAGGTCGTGACCAGCGCGGTCGACGACGTGATCGTATGCGTCGCGGGGCTGCCCCATGAGCTCCAGGATGAGCTCGACGACTTCCTTGTTGTTCTGCTCGCCGTCCGCCCCGATCAGGTACGTCTCTCCGATGCGTCCCCGGTCGAGGATCGTGAGAACGGCCGACGAGTGGTCGTCCGCGTGGATCCAGTCGCGGACGTTCTCTCCCGCACCGTAGAGCTTCGGGCGGATGCCGCGGATGACGTTCGTGATCTGGCGCGGGATGAACTTCTCGACGTGCTGATACGGACCGTAGTTGTTCGAGCAGTTGGAGATCGTCGCAGCGACGCCGAAGGATCGCACCCAGGCGCGCACCAGCAGATCGCTTCCCGCCTTGGTTGAGGAGTACGGGCTGGACGGGTTGTACGGCGTCTCCTCGGTGAAACGCGCGGGGTCGTCGAGCTCCAGATCGCCGTAGACCTCGTCGGTGGAGATGTGGTGGAAGCGGCGACCGTGACGACGCGCCGCTTCGAGGAGCGTGTACGTCCCGACGATGTTCGTGTCGAGGAACGGCCGCGGATCGTGGAGCGAGTTGTCGTTGTGCGACTCTGCCGCGTAGTGGACGACCGCGTCGACCTGGCCGAACAGCTCGTCGACGAGCGACGCGTCGGTGATGTCGCCCTCCACGAAAGTGACGCGGTCGGCGGGAAGCCCTTCGAGCGAATCGCGGTTCCCCGCATAGGTCAGGGCATCGAGCACGGTGACGTCATGGTCGGTATGCCCGATGACGTGGTGCACGAAGTTCGAGCCGATGAAGCCGGCTCCTCCGGTGACGAGAAGTCGCGACATCGGATCAACGCCCCTGTTCGAGGATGGAAGTGAAGTATTTGCCGTAGCCCGACTTGTGTAGTGTCGCGGCGTGTCGGCGCAGCTCGTCGTCGGTGAGGAATCCGCGTCGCCAGGCGACCTCTTCCGGGGACCCGATCTTCTGGCCGGTGCGCCGTTCGATCGTCCGGACGAACTCGGCCGCGTCGGTCATCGAGTCGAACGTCCCCGTGTCGAGCCACGCGGTGCCGCGGGGCAGGACCTCGACCCGGAGCTTGCCCCGAGCCAGGTACTCCAGATTCACGTCGGTGATCTCCAGCTCTCCGCGGGGGGAGGGCTGGAGGTTGCGGGCGATCTCGACCACATCGTTGTCGTAGAAGTACAGTCCCGGAACCGCATAGTTGCTGCGCGGCTTCTCCGGCTTCTCCTCCATCGAGATGGCGGCGCCGCTGTCGTCGAACTCCACCACTCCGTACGAGGATGGGTCCGCGACCCAGTACGCGAAGATCGCGCCGCCGTCGATGTCCTTGAACCGGCGCAGCTGCTGGCCGAGCCCCGGCCCGTAGAGGATGTTGTCGCCCAGGGCGAGGGCGACTCGGTCGTCGCCGATGAAGTCGGCCCCGATCGTGAACGCCTGCGCCAAACCGGCCGGCTCCGGCTGGACTGCGTAGGTCAGGCTGATGCCGAACTGCGAACCGTCACCGAGCAGACGGCGGAACTGGTCCGCGTCGTGCGGCGTGGTGATGATCAGTATCTCGGAGATGCTGGCGTTGATGAGCGTCGACAGCGGGTAGTAGATCATCGGCTTGTCGTACACCGGCACCAGCTGCTTCGATACGCCCAGAGTGATGGGGTGCAGCCGCGTGCCCGATCCGCCCGCGAGGATGATGCCCTTCATCGGAAGAACCCTCGCGAATCCTCCCACGTGGGAAGCGAACCCGCGTCGAGGAGGTCTTGCAGCGTAGGGGCCACGATGTCCTTCTCCGAGAGGATGGGTTCACCCAGCTCCTCGGGGAAGGTCAAGCCGATGGTCGGGTCGAGAGGCTGGATCGCCCCCTCGGTCTCGGCGTTGTACACGTTCGAGCAGAGATAGGTGACGATCGAGTCCTCGACGAGAGACACGTAAGCGTGGCCGAGGCCTTCGGAGATGTAGATCGCCCGGCGGTCCTTGTCGTCGAGGAGCACCGTGTCCCACTGGCCGAATGTGGGGGAGCCTACGCGGATGTCGACGACGAAGTCGAGCACAGCGCCGTAGGCGCAGGTCACGTACTTGCCCTGGCCGGGGAGGTCCACGTAATGGATGCCGCGGAGGACTCCCTTGGCCGACCGGGAGATGTTCGCCTGGCGGAGGTCCAGAGGGTGGCCGACGGCTTGCTCGAGCGCTTCGAAGCGATACCACTCGGCGAACGAGCCACGGTTGTCATCGAACTGCCGGGGCGTGAACTCGAAGCTCCCGGGGATCGTCAGGGGGCGGAATTGCATGGGGTCCAGCGTATCAGCGGCGCGCTGGTGCTCACGGAGCGTCCGCAGCCCACGGCCCACGCGCCACGGTCTGCAGCATCGCCTGGAACACTGCGTCGATGCCGACGGGCAGCGATGTCGTGACGAGGCTCTGGAGATCGGTCCACTGCTCGCTCTGCACGCGCAGGTCCAGCGCCTGGCCGGTGGCGTTGCCCGGACCGTACGCCACGAGTGCGCGGCGCCCTCGAACCCGCTCGATGGTGGCGACGAGTTCGCCGATCGACACCGCCCGCCCGGCGCCGATGATCTTCAATGCCGTGCTCCCTCGAGCGAGTGACCCAGCTCTTGCCGCACCCGCGACGATCACCGCCGCGGCATCGTCCTCGAAGATGTAGTCGCGCAGCGTGTCCAGCGACACGTAGATCGTCGCCGCCTGACGTGTGAGGTAGGTCTCGCAGACGACGGAGATCAGGCCTTGGCGCTTTCCCAGCTTCTGGCCCGGGCCGTAGAGGTTCGTGATCCTGCCGACGAAGCCACGCAGACCGCTGGCGGCGACGGCGGCGCCGAGGGCCTTCTCCATCGCGAGTTTCGTCTGACCGTATGCCGACGCCGGCGTCGCGAGCGAACGCTCGCTGAAGGGAGGACTCGGGTTGCCGGCGTAGGCGCCGCCGACCGATGACGCCAGGAACACGACCGTGCGCCGGCGCAGATCATCGGGCAGTTCGGCGAACATGCCCACGAAGGCCGAGAACACGGCCTCCTCCCTCGACAGGGAGTCCGCGGAGCTCGATGTCACGCCGCTGCCTGCGCACCAGAACACCCGGTACTGGTCGCTCGGCGTCGCGTACAGCGCGCGCAGGCCTTCCGCGAGGTCCTCGATGGCCGCGGCGTCGTCGCCCCAGCTCACGCTGCGCCGCAGCGGTGCCCGCGGCAGCGCCCGTGCGACCGCGTTGCCGAGCAGGCCGCGGCCGATGACCCAGTCAGCGGCCGTCGGCGACGTCATCGGGGTCCGTGAGCGGGGACAGGGCGGGATCGCGGACGATGAGGTAGGGAGGCTTGCCCATCGCCATGTTCACCGCGATGCCGATGTACTCCGCGACGATGCCGAGGGAGACGAGGATCGCCCCGACCCCCAGCGACGTGAGCACCATCTGCGACGTCCATCCTTCGGGGATGTCGCCCGAGACGAACCGGGTGATGACGAGGTAGATGGCGAAAAGCACGCCGGCCACGGCGAAGATCACGCCGAGCGTGGTGACCAATCGAAGACCTTTCGTGCCGGTCGAGAGCACCATGCGCCAGAAGTGCCCGAGCAGCCGCATGTACGAATAGCCCGACGGCCGGTCGCCTTCCTCTCTCAGCAGCACGGGCGACGTGACCTGACGATTCGTCACCCAGGTCAGCGCGACGTCCAGGTACACCCCGGTGCCGGTGTAGGCGGCGACGCTTCGACCGATCTCACCCATGATCAGCCGGAAGCTGTTGAAGTCCGAGGCGTTGCCGCTTCCGAACACGGACTGCAGGATGCGCTTGGCAAGCTTCGAGGCGCCGTTGCGCACCGCGCCGTGCGGCGGCTTGTTCGTCGGCTTCGCATACACGACCTCGGCCTGCTCGCGGATGGCCGTGTCGAGCATCGAGCCGATGAACGACGGATCCTGCTGGCCGTCCTCGTCCATCGTGACGATCCAGTCGCCGCCGGTGGACGAGATGCCCGCGAGGGTTGCCGCGTGCTGACCGAAGTTGCGGCTGAGCCAGATCACTTTGACGAACGGATGCGTCGCGGCCAACTCGCGCAGGACCCGGTCGGAGCGGTCCGGTCCGCGGTCGTACGACAGGATGATCTCCTGCACGATCGCTTGACGTCCGTCGGGGGTCGCGAACCCCTCCGTGTAGGGGAGGAGTTCATCGACGACGGTCGGTAGCGTCTTCTCTCCTCGATACACGGGGATCACGATCGAGATGCGGTGCTGCTGCGTCATGACGACATCCTCTTCTTCAGGAGCCGGTAGGTGAGTCGGCGCCGTTGCGCCATCAGCCACGCCTGTGTGTTGCCGATCCGGACGTCCGCTGCGCTGATGATGTCGGGACGCCGTGCCGCCAGCGCGCGGTGGAAGCCTGACACCTGCTCGTACTGGTAGCTCGTCAGCGCCACGCTCCACTGTCCGTTGTTGAGTCGGAAGACGGCCCCCGGCTCGAAGTCGGGGATGAACCGGCCGCGCAGCAGAACATTGATGTAGGTGGCCTCGTCGACCAGATAGGGGTGCGCGAAGTCCCAATAGTCGACGGACTCGAGCGCGCTGCGGCGCATGAGGACGGCTCCGGGCTCGCCGAAGACATTCGAGCCGGCGCGCACCGCGTGTCTGATCGCCGCCTCCCCGGACATCGGGCCGCGGATGCCCTTGAGCCCGTACGAGCGCATGATCGCGTCTCCTCGCGCATCGACGAGCATTCGCCGCCCCGCGGTGAGGACCGCGTCGGGTGAAGCGTCGAGCATCGCGGTCTGGCGGGCCAGCACACCTGGCAGCAGGTAGTCGTCACCGGGGAGCAGCTTGATGTATGTCCCGGTCGCCTCGGCCGACACGCGGTTGAAGTTCGCTTCGGCACCGCCGCCGGCCGGGGTCACGAGCAGTCGCACCCTCTTGTCCGAGGCGTATTCGTTCATCGCCTCCCAGGTGCCGTCGTCCGAGCTGTGATCGGCGACGATGAGCTCGAGGTCCACACCCTCCTGCGACAGGACCGATTCCATCGTCTGTCGGATGAACGACGCCTGCCGAAAGGCGGGGACGACGACGGAGACGCGGGGACTTGTCATTGGCTCTCGTGCTTTCTGCGGAAGGAGAAGTAGTTGTGCCCGACGTAGCTGACAATCGTGGTGATCACGACGATGACGACCTGCGAGACGAGCGGGTTCATGCCGACGACCTCGACCAGCAGCGGGAGGGCGACCAGGTTGATCCCGAACGACACCGCATAGACGGACGAGAAGCGGATGAGGTCGCGCCACACGTGTCCGCGGACCCGGAACACGAACCTCCGGTAGAGCACGAACGCGCACAGCACACTGACGACCTGCGCGGCGACCAGGGCGATCATGTACCCCGCGGGCAGTGAGTGGAACATCCAGAGGAACAGCGTGTACCAGAGGAAGCCGATCAGCGTGTTCGCGGCCCCCACGATCAGGAAGGCCACCCGCTTGTCTTTGATGAAGCGCAGGAGCGGCCCGGGGGGCGCGTCGGGCTCAGGAGGTGTCGAGGTCACGCACCGACCTCTTCCACGACGACGCGGCGGTGCTCGGCAGCCGAGATCCGAGCGGCTTCCATCGTGCGCGCGTGCCGCTCGCGGTTGATCAGCTCGGCGTTGCCGTCACCGTCGCGCACCGCGTCGCGGAAACGTGCCATCTGCAGTGCGAACTGGTCGGCCGCGGCGAGATCCACGCGCTCGCTCGCGGTGTTGCGAGTGATGGTCACGTGCGGCGGGCGATCAGCCGGGATCGAGTAGGCGCGATCGATGTCGATCTGCCCGGCCGATCCCCAGAAGCGGGCCTCATTGCGGTAATCGTGCAGGAATCCGAAGGATGCCGCGGCCGTGGCGCCACCGTCGAACTCGAGGAAGGCAGCGCCGATCACGTCGACGTCGTAGTCCGCGTTGCTCAGGGTCGCGGTCACGGCGGACGGCTGGGCGCCCAGGTAGAACGCCGCCATGTCGAGGCAGTACGCACCCGCGTCGTTCAGCGCCCCGCCCTGCAGCTCAGCCGAGTTGCGGAGATCGTCGCGGGGGAAGGGCGGGAATCCGAACGACAGGCTTGCGTGCCGGATCTCGCCGATCTCGCCGTCCGCGATCGCATCCCTGATGAACTGATTCTGGGGATGCCGCTCGCACATGAAGTTCTCGAACAGTACGAGCTCGCGGGCCCGGGCTTCCTCGATCAGCGTGAGGCAGTCCGCGTAGGACCCGGCCAGCGACTTCTCGCACAGCACGTGCTTGCCTGCGCGCAGAGCTGCGAGCGACCATTCGAAGTGCAGGCCGACAGGCAGTGGCACATAGACGGCATCCACCGAAGGGTCGTCGATCACGTCGGCGTAGGACTCGTAAGAACGGATGTCGTGGCGCGCGGCGAATTCCGCGGCGCGGGACGCGCTCCGCGCGGCGACGCCGACGACCTCCAGACCGTCCGTCGCCTGCATCGCCGGCACTGATGAACGGTCGGCGATCTTCGCTGCTCCGAGAACGCCGATCCTCACAGGTGACACAGGATGCCTCGCACGTGCGGGTTGATGTAATTGTCCTCGGTGAGCAGCGTCTTGATCTGGGAGAGCGTGAACCAGCGATACTCGTCCGGGAACTCGGGAAGGTCGTCCGCATCGACCTCCACGAGCATGTTGAGGTTCGACTTGAGGTAGAAGCGGCCGCCGTCCTCTGCGAGCCACTGGCGGTATACGACAGTGCGGGGCGCGGCACCTTCTTCCAGGAAGAACTCCGCGAATCGGGGGATGCGGCCGCCGTGCGCGGTCTTCAGGTTCGAGTATGTCGCCTGCAACGTCGGGGAGATCTGGTACAGGAGGGTGTTGCCCGGCTCCGCCTTGGCGTGCAGGAGATAGTGCCACACACCTTCGAAGCGTGTGCGCACGATGCCGAGGATGCCGGCTTCCTTCTGGTAGATGAATGGCTGATCCCAGCCGGCGACCTCGCGCGCGGAGTTCGAGATCTCCACGCCGATGATCCGGAAGAACTCACCGGACTCGTGGTAGATCTCGCCGGTGACCGGCTCCACGTGCCAGTTGCGCAGTTCGGGGATGTTCTTGCGCGTCAGGCGGATCGGTGAGGACGCACGGATATCGTCGATCCAGGTCCGCAGCTGGTCCAGCGTATGGAAGGCATTTGCGTCGTCGAGCACGAGGTCGACGTATTCGCGGAGCTTCGCGGCCGCGGCCGGGTCGTCGATCTGAGCGATCGTCTGCAGGAGGTCGTCTCTGGCGGTCATGCTTCCTTCTTCGATTGCGTGGCGGCCGTCAGCACGCGGTTGATCTGATCGGGGTCGCCCCATACGCCCGGCGAGTCGAAGGGGCGGTCGGGGAACGCGCCGTACTCGAGACGGATGGCGAGACCCTCGCGGGCGATGAAACCCTCGACCGCGTCGGCGAGGCTCGTGGGTGTGCCGGTGCAGCATTCGATCGCGCCGACGACGGACTCGTCGAGCGCGGCCGCGACGAGTTGCCGCGCGAGATCGCCGACGTCGATGAAGTCGTAGAGGTTCTTACCCGTCGTGAAGGGGAAGGTTGCGTCTCCGCGGGCCTCGGCGGCGAGGATCTTGCTGAAGATCGAGTTGCTCCGCGCGTCGTCACCGGTGATGTAGTAGCAGCGGAGCCAAGCGAGGGCGGTGTTCGACTCGGCCAGCGAGGAGGTCATCAGGCGGCGCAGCGCGTCTTTGGCGATGCCGTAGGGAGTCGTCGGGTTGGCCGGCGTCGCCGAATCGACGGCGCCCTCCCAGTAGCCGATCTCGTGCATGGTTCCGAGAACCGCGAGCCGTGGCACGCCCTTGTCGGCCGCTCGCATGAGGAAGTCGTAGTGGCGGGAGAGGTCCTCGCCGTGCGCGCGCGATCGGAGGACGAAACCGTCGCGCCAGGCCAGGTGCAGCACCGCGTCGCTCGCCGCGATGCGCTCCCATGCGGCGTCGTCGAGATCGAACGCCCCGCTCGAGATGACCGCGTCCTGTCCGAGGGTGCCGGTCAACCAGGGGTCCTCCGAACGTGTGATCGCCAGCACGTCGTGCCCGAGGCTCTGGAGTCGCTGCACGACGTGGCGGCCGATGTAGCCGCCCGCCCCGGTCACGGTGACGAGCGCGGTCATACGCAGTACTCCTTATCGGCAGGCTGGGACATCCTCAGGCAGGCTCGGACATCGCGACTGCCGCGGTCCAGGGTACTAGTTGTGCCAGGGAACCCCGCTCGGAGAAGCCTCAGGGACCGACGCTCTAAGCTGTCCTGGGCGAAAGCGCCCCGGAAGGGCAGTGCACTGTATGGATCTCCTCGTCGTCGGTTCTGGATTCTTCGGCCTCACGATCGCCGAGCGAGCGGCAGCGGCCGGACGCAAGGTCACGGTGATCGACCGACGGCACCACATAGGCGGCAACGCGTACAGCGAGGACGAGCCCACGACGGGCATCGAGGTCCATCGGTACGGTGCACACCTCTTCCACACGTCGAACCCTGGTGTGTGGGAGTACGTCAACCGCTTCACGACGTTCACGGACTACGTGCACCGCGTGTACACGAACCACAAGGGCGTCGTGTTCCCGCTCCCCATCAACCTCGGCACGATCAACCAGTTCTTCCAGGCCGCCTACACGCCCGACGAAGCGAGGGCGCTCGTGCACGAGCTGGCCGGAGAGTTCGACGCGAAAGACGCCGCGAACCTTGAGGAGAAGGGCATCGCCCTGATCGGCCGCCCGCTCTACGAGGCCTTCATCCGCGACTACACCGGCAAGCAGTGGCAGACGGACCCGAAGGAGCTGCCCGCCGAAGTCATCAGCAGACTTCCCGTCCGCTACAACTACGACAACCGGTACTTCAACGACACGTGGGAGGGGCTGCCCGCAGACGGCTACACCGCGTGGCTGGAGCGCATGGCGGACCACCCGAACATCGAGGTGAAGCTGGACACGGACTTCTTCGACGGGGCCCAGCCCCTGAACAAGGCGGCAACTGTCGGCCAGCTTCCGATCGTCTACACCGGTCCCGTCGACCGCTACTTCGACTACGCCGAAGGGGCGCTGTCGTGGCGCACGCTCGACTTCGAAGAGGAAGTGCTGGAGGTCGGCGACTTCCAGGGCACCCCGGTGATGAACTACGCGGACGCAGGCGTGCCCTACACACGCATCCACGAGTTCAAGCACTTCCACCCGGAGCGGTCCGACCGGTACCCGGCCGACAAGACCGTCATCATGCGCGAGTACTCGCGCTTCGCCTCGCGCGAGGACGAGCCCTACTACCCCGTGAACACGCCGGAGGACCGCGCCGGCCTCGTCGCCTACCGCGAACTCGCGAAGGGCGAGCAGGACGTGCTGTTCGGAGGCCGGTTGGGCACGTACCAGTACCTGGATATGCATATGGCCATCGGGGCGGCGCTGTCCATGTGGAACAACCAGCTCGCCTGACTGGGCCCCATAGACTCGACACGTGACCACCGCCGCCGTCGGCGCCCCCGGATCGCCCCGGCGCTACCTCCATTCGCTGTGGCTGCTGTCGGCGCGCGACCTCAAGGTCCGCTATGCCACGAGCGCCCTCGGGTACTTGTGGTCGATCCTCGACCCGCTCGTGATGAGCGCCATCTACTGGTTCGTCTTCACCCAGGTGTTCCAGCGCACCGTCGGGCATGAGCCGTACATCGTGTTCCTCATCACGGCGCTGCTGCCGTGGGTCTGGTTCAACTCGTCGGTGTCGGATTTCACCCGGGCGTTCAGCAGGGACGCACGACTGGTGAGGTCGACGTCGATTCCACGCTCCATCTGGGTGAACCGCATCGTGCTCAGCAAGGGCATCGAGTTCCTGTGTTCACTCCCTGTCCTGGCGCTGTTCGTGATCTTGTCGGAGTTCTCCGACACCCCGGCCCAGCTCAACTGGGGCCTCCTGTGGATTCCGGTCGCGATCATCCTGCAGGCGGTGTTGCTCGTCGGGCTGGGGCTGCTCGTTGCGCCTCTCTGCGTGCTCTGGGCGGATCTCGAGCGGACCACGAAGCTGATCCTGCGTGCCCTTTTCTACGCCTCGCCGGTGATTTACGGCGTAGAGGACCTCCCGGGCGCCTTCGAGACCCTCGCCGCCTTCAATCCGCTGTCAGGCATTTTCGCCCTGTACCGCGTCGGGTTCTTCGCGGAGGAATGGGACCCGTGGGTCATCGGGATGGGCGCTGTGATGTCATTTCTGTTCCTGGCCCTCGGCGTCTTCGTCTTCCGGCGGCTCGAGCGCCCCGTGCTGAAGGAGCTGTGATGACGGCGTCCGACCTGGCGATCGAGGTGCAGGGCCTCGGCGTACGCTTCCGCCGCAATCGGCGGGGACGGCGCAGCATCAAGGACCTCTTCTCGGATTCGACCCGTCGCTCCAAGCCCGGCGAGTTCTGGGCGCTGAGAGACGTGAGCTTCGATGTGCGGCCCGGCGAGTCCATCGGCGTCGTCGGCCGCAACGGTCAGGGCAAGTCGACCTTGCTCAAGCTCGTCGCCGGTGTGCTCCTGGCCGATGAGGGGACCGTGTCGGTCAACGGCGGCGTGGCTCCCTTGATCGAGATCACCGGCGGCTTCGTCGGCGATCTCACGGTGCGCGAGAACGTCCGGTTGACCTCGGGACTGCATGGGATGTCGAAGGCCGAGGTCGCGCGGCGATTCGACGGCATCATCGACTTCGCCGAGCTCGGCGACTTCGTCGACACCCCGTACAAGCACTTGAGCAACGGCATGAAGGTGCGCCTCGCGTTCGCAGTCGTGTCTCAACTCGAGGAGCCGATTCTGCTCGTCGACGAGGTGCTCGCTGTCGGCGACAAGGCCTTCCGTGAGAAGTGCTACACGCGGATCGACGAGCTGCTCGCCGACGGTCGCACCCTCTTCTTCGTTTCGCACAGCGAGCGCGACCTGCGTCGATTCTGCACGCGCGGGCTCTATCTCGACAAGCACCGCCTGGCCATGGATGCGCCGATCGCCGAGGTGCTCGACCGCTACAACGCGGATTACCCGACGGGGTGAGTCGCCCCCGCGGAGCGAGCCTCGTAGGCTGGAGCGATGCGTGTTCTTCTCTCGGGCGGTGCCGGATACATCGGCGCGCACACGGCTCTCGCACTCATCGAGGCTGGGCACCACGTGATCGTGGTCGACGACCTGTCGAACTCGTCTGCTGAGGCGATCGTACGTGTGCAGCAGCTCAGCGGGGTCGCCGTCCCGCTGCTCGTCGCCGACGTCAGGGACGAGCCCGCGCTCCGCGCGTTCGTGCAGGCACACTCTCCCGTCGACGCCGTCATCCACTTCGCCGGCGCGAAGGCGGTCGGCGAATCAGTTGCCGATCCCATCCGCTACTACGACGTCAATCTCGGCTCGGCAATCGCCGTGCTGAAAGTGATGGCCGCCGAACGCATCTCCGCGATCGTTTTCTCGAGCTCAGCGACCGTTTACGGGCAGTCCGAGAGCCTTCCCCTGTCGGAGTCTTCGCCGACGGGTATCGATCTCGCGAACCCGTACGGCAAGACCAAGCGGATCATCGAGGCGATCCTCGAAGACGCCGCCAGCGCCGACCCGGGGCTGGCGGCGATCGCTCTTCGGTACTTCAATCCCGTAGGCGCCCACCCCAGTGGCCTCATCGGCGAGGACCCTTCGGGCGTGCCGAACAACCTGATGCCGTATGTTGCCCGGGTCGCTGTCGGCGCGCTCGAGAGAGTCGGTATCTTCGGCGACGACTACGACACCCCCGATGGAACCGGACAGCGCGATTACATCCACGTGCTCGACCTCGCCGCAGGTCATGTGGCGGCGCTCGAGCACGCCCGAGCCGGCTACGACGTATTCAATCTGGGAACCGGTGTCCCGGTGAGCGTCCTCGAGCTCATCGCCGCGTTCGAGCGCGCAGCCGGCAGGAGCATCCCGACAGAAGTGCTCGGAAGGCGTCCCGGTGATGTCGCAGTCTCCTACTGTGACCCGAGCAAGGCCGGTCGAGTACTGGACTGGATCGCCTCACGGACGATCGACGATGCCTGCCGCGACACGTGGCGCTGGCAGTCCCGGAATCCTGCAGGCTATGGCTCTGCCGCCGATCGCCGCGCAGCGGCGAGCGGGTCTCAGCTGGGCGCCGGAGCAGCCTGAAGCGGCGGCATCGGCCGCCAGGACGCGTCCCTCGCGATCGCCCTGCCGTCACGCAGGCCCCGGAAGAGGTTCGACGTCCCCCGCACGGTGCGCTCGACGAATACCAGCCGGATGAGTTCCTTGCCGAATGTCAGCGCGGTGCCGAGGCCGAAGAGAAGTGGGTTGTAGACGTCGAGCGACCGGTAGTACTTCTTGATGTATGCGCGATTGCGCATGATGTAGTACCGGTACGCGTTGCTCGATGCGTTCATGTGGCGGATGCCCATGTCCCACTGCTTGATCTCGCGCGTGCGCCGCAGCACGAACTCGTCGACGATCACCGACTGGGTCTTACGAGACGCGAGCCAGCCGTACATCTGGTCGTCCCAGTAGATGAAGAATCGCGGATCTGGCAGACCGATCTGCTGCACGATTTCGCGGTGGATGAACATGCCCTCGAAGCATCCGGAGTTCATCGGCTTGTAGCCGGACTCGTCGAACTCGGCGGGCGCGAACGGGATCGGGATACCGAGGGGCTCGGCGACGCGGTACTGCCAGTAGAAGGCGCTGCCGTCGTAGTCGTACCGACGCCCCTGGATGCTCTTGAATCGCGGGGCCCACTTGCCCATCTTCGCAAGCCCATCAGGGAGCACCTCGACGTCGTCGTCCATAAGCCAGATCCACTCGGAGTCAAGCTCGTACGCGACGCGCATGCCCTCGCTGAACCCGCCGGAGCCGCCGGTATTGGTCTCCATGCGGTGGTAGACGAGTGTCGCAGGCTCGAGGCTATCGCGGAACGACTCCACGACGTCCGTCGTGTCGTCGGTCGACGCGTTGTCGATCACGACGATGTGCCCCGGCTTCGGATCCATCTTGGTGATGCTCGTCAACAGGCGGGTCAACAGACCCGACCGGTTGTAAGTCACGACGGCGATGGTCGCGGTGGAGGCGTCGAACGACGGTCGCGTGACAGGCGGGTTCACGATGCTTCCTCGAACGTCCGCTGCCACGCGGCCGGCGAGGTCAGCTCTGGCGCCGCGGCACGATAGCTCGCTGCCAGTCGCGGCCAGTCGCGGCGCAGACGTCGGTGCAGTCCGACGGAATCGAGAAGCATCTTGCGGAACTTCCGGCGATCGCGCGTGTAGACGTTCTTGCCGGATCCGTCGGCCGAACTGACGAGCGCGCTGTCGTACAGGGGGAGGCGCCACCAGTGCGCGTCGCCCTTGCCGAACTCGACTTCAGGCTGTTCGAGGTTCGCAGGCTTCGGCGCGTGCAACCAGTGCGAGATCAGGGTCGTCGTGGTGAACCACCGGAGCCGGAGTCCGGTCGGGCTGTCGAACGAGTGCTGCTTCATGCGCTTGAACACAAGGCGGCCCCGCCGCGATCGCAGCGGCACCCCGCTGTCGCGGTGTACGACGGTCTCGGGGTATTCCTTGGCGACGGCGCGGGCCGCTGGCATCGCCGTCGCAAGGTTGGCCCGCATATGCTCGGGCCCGGACAGCACGTCGCGAAGCGCCTGGTGGCGCAGCGCTACGGGGTAGTACTGCATCATCATCAGGTGTTTCAAGTCCACCCGCATGCTATGGCGGAGGAGCGTCCCGCCGTTCGGCGCGGGCGAATGCAGGAGACCAGCGACGATGCGATTGCGTGCATGGAAGTACGCCTGCCAGTCGATCGAGTCGTCCTTGCCCACCCAGGAGACATGCCACAGGGCGACGCCCGGCATCGAGACGGTCGGGTATCCGGCCTCACGCGCCCGAAGGCAGAACTCGGCATCGTCCCACTTGATGAACGCGGGGAGCGATAGTCCGACGTCGCGGAGGATCGACACGGGGATGAGACACATCCACCACCCGTTGTAGTCGGCGTCGAGCCGCATGTGGAGCAGTGGCGACTGGCGCAGATTCGCCACGCTGAAGTCGTGAGGGAGCTTCTCCTGATACAGCGCACGCCACATGAACGGCGTGTCGTCCACGACCTCCGCCCAAGCGTGGAGCTTGGGTCGGTCCAGCAGGTCGAACATGTGGGCGCCGACGATGGTCGGTACAGTGGCGAACCTGCCGAAGACAACCGAGCGGCGGATGGACTCGGGCTCGATGCGCACGTCGTCGTCCAGGAGCTGCACGAACTCACTCTCCGGGCGAGCAAGGGTCTCGGTCATCGCTCTGGCGAATCCGCCCGAGCCGCCGAGATTCGGCTGAGTGACCACCTGGAGCGTCTCGCCGAGTCTCGCGGCGACCTCGCCGAATTCGGGTTGCGCGTCCACGCGTCGATCGCCCTGATCCACGAGGAAGATGCGGTCGACCACGTCCAGGACTTCGGGAGAGTCCGCGAGGTTCATCAGTGTCCACACGCAGTAGTCCGGCTTGTTGAACGTGGTGATGCCGATGGAGGCCTTGCCGTCGCGCATCGGGTCCAACTCGGTGGTCCACTCCGCGCCCTCGAACAGTGCGCTCTTCTCGTCGGCGACGATGTCGAACCAGATGAATCCCCCGTCGCTGTACTGGTCCAGCACGAGTTCGAACGTCGACGTCGCGGCGCCGTCGACTTCGCGCGTCTCCAGCCGTTGCTTGACGCCAGCACCGTTCGAACGGTAGACGAGGATCGTCGCAGGACCGACGGTCCTCACGGTCAGCGTCACATTCCGCACCGCCGTCCAGTGCTGCCAGTAGGAGGCAGGGAACGCGTTGAAGTACGTGCCGAACGAGACGCGTCGCCCCGCGACGATCCGGGCCGACGTGCGGCTCAGGATGTTGCCGAGCTGGGCGCGGTTGGAAACCCGGACAGGCTCCTCGTCGATGACCGACCACGTTTCGGGGTCGACGTACAGGGGCAGCAGATCAGGGTCGCGATCCAGCGGGAAGACGACGTTCTGAAGGACGTGGGTCACGGGGATGATCTCCGGAAAACGATGGCTGGCGCCGAGACGTCGGGCCGGAGAGAAGCCTACCCTGCCGTCCCTTGCTCTCCCTGGGCGTGGGGGAGCCCCGAACCCGCCGTCGCACCAGGGCCGTCGGCATCCGTCCCGCTGTCGAGCTTCTCGCGCCACGAACGCGACTGGCCCGCGCGCACCGCGCACAGGACGAGCATGAGCCACCCGAGCCCGGTCAAGGTGAAGCTCTCGAACATCGAGTCCACGAGCAGCGCGACGAGCATCAACGGCGTCCATGCGTACACGACAGACCGGCGCTCGCCCGCAACCAGCCACGACCGCCCCAGCGCGAGCGCACCCAGCGCGAGGAACAGCACCAGCCCGACCCATCCGAGCTGCAGCGCCACATCGAAGTACGCGTTCAGGCCGGTGGCGTGGTCCTTGTTCAACCAGAAGTTGATGGCGTTGAAGGGGTACTCGTCCCGGTCCCAGGCGCCGAACCAGCCGAAGCCCTGGACGGGCTTCTGGCGGAGGATGTCGACCATGAAGTTCCACAGCTCGACGCGCATCGAGAAGTCGGTGCCGGCGCCGAGCAGGGCGATGATCTGGTGCCGTGCCGTGTAGCCCACGACCACTCCGACCACGACGAGGGCACCGAGAGCGAGCTGCAGGCCGGCGCGGCGCTCGGGGCGGGTGTGGCGCACGAGCGCGAGGGCGCCGACGGCGAGTCCGACGCCCAGGGCGAGCACGACGACGGTGGGGGAGTCGCTCAGCGCCGCGAGGCCTCCCGCCAGCACCACGGACGCCACCGAGACGCCGGGGCGCACCGACTGCGTGCGGTACTCGATGAGGAAGGTGATGAGCGCCATCACGGCGACGAAGCCGAGCAGGTTGCGTGTGCCGAAGATGCCCTGCACCGGTCCGAGCTCGGCGATCTTGCCCTGGATGCCGAGGAACGTGAACGGGATGTCGAGCAGGATGCCCGAGAGCACCTCGAGCGCGAGCGAGACGCCGAGGAGCACACGCAGCACATCGCCGAGAGCGCGCACGGTCTGCAGCGTGTCACGGACGTGGCCGATGACCACCGCGAGGAACGCGAGCGCTGCCATCGACACCCAGTTCCAGAACGAGGTGGTGGCATCGCTCGACCAGAAGATGCTGGCGAAGGCCCAGGCGACGAACATCAGGACCGTCGTCGGCACGAGCCGCAGCAGCGAGAGCTCGCGGCGACGCGAGATCATCGCGGCGAGACCGAAGACGCAGAGCCCGGTGACGATGGTGACGTAGGTGACACGGCCGGCGATCCGCTCGATCGCGTACGCCGAGAAGACGGTGGCGAAGACGACGACGGTGAACGCGCGGGCGAAGGATGCCGAGGCCAGCAGTGTTCCCAGCCACCCGGGCGCTGCGGCATGCGGCGAGTCGGTCACGCGCCGCGCCCTGAAGCCCGGGGCTGGCGGTCCGCTGTGGCCGCGGCAGTCCCCGGCTCGCGTCCACCGGGTTCGTCACGCGCGACGGCCTCGCCGCGCTCGATCGCGACCGTCTCCTCGGCGGGGCCGACGCCGACATGGGGCGACTGCTTGATCTTGGAGCCGAGCATCACGAGGAACAACCAGCCCCACAGCAGCAGCGGGCTCGATTCGGCGAGCCCCTGCACGAGCAGGATGGCGCCCACCAGTGTGGGAAGCAGGGTGAGCGGCGAATACGGGCGATCGGCGCGGAGGTCCCACCGGGGTCGGTCGATCGCGAAGAACCATGCGCGCCACACGAACGCGAGGTAGAGGAACGCGAGCAGCACGACGCCGATGATGCCGAGCTGCATCGACACGTCGACCCACATGTTGTGGGCCTGCATGACGAGTTGCCCGTGGTCGATGATGCGGATGTCGAACGCCGGGTCGGCGGTGACCCAAGGAGTCGCGAAGCCCCATCCGGTCCACGGGCGCTCGCCGGTGCGCGCCAGCACCTCCTCCCAGATGCCCTCGCGGCCCGTGAGGTCGGCGCTGCGGCCCAGGGTCGAGAAGATCAGGTCGCGCACGAGCCACAGCGTCAGCAGCCCACCGAGGCCGACGACGACGTAGGCGACGTAGTACTTGGTGCGCTCGCCGGGTTTCGTCGCCGTCCTCATCAGCAGCACCGTGACCAGCACGACGACCACCGCGGCAGCGGTGAGGTACGCGGTCGCCGACCCGGCGCGCACGAACAAGAAGGCCGACAGCCCGATCCAGATCCACAGGAAGGTGCGTCGTGGGGCACCGGAGGCGAGACGGATGCCGAACACGATGATCGCCAGGAGAGCCACCGGGGCGAGCAGATTGGCGTTGCCCATGATGCCCTGGATGCGCCTGTCCCACTCGAACAGGTTGCCGCGCGACCAGTACTCGATCGGGTCGTCGGCCCTCTCGATGATCCAGCCGGGCATGATCGGTCCGCGGATGAACACCCAGACCCACAGCTCGAACACGAAGGAGAGCGCCACCACCCATTTGAGCGCCGAGGCGGCGGCGCGCACGAGCTCGCGCCAGGTCAGCACGCTGCCGATGAAGAGCGCCTGCAGCGTGGTGATCCACAGGAGGAGCAGGGTGAGCGCGGTCGTTCCCGGCCAGGCCGACCACGTCAGCGAAAGCGTGGCCCACGCGACGTACGCGACCACGAACCAGGGCAGCCGCCGCCACTGCACGGGAGGCCGCAGCACGATCCAGAGGACGGCGGAGAGAACGCCGCCCGCGATCGTGATGACCGTCGCCGCCGTCTGACCGAAGGCGTTCACCCACGCAGTACCCGACAGCGACATGAAGAGCACGAAGATGCACCAGCCGCGCAGCATGAGGTGGCCGGTCTTCTCGCGGACCGGCGGTTCCGGCGGCGCCGACGCCGGATGCTTCGAATGGACGGCCATCGCTCTCAGGGTACCCCGGGCGCCCGTGCGATCTGCGAGCCCGGGAGGCGGGGTCCCGACCGCGCCTGGCTAGGCTGTTCGGGTGCTGATCCCGCTCGCGAACGAACCCCGTGATTACGCCTGGGGCTCGACTTCCCTGCTCGCCGATCTCGAGGGGCGCGAGGCGTCCGGTCGTCCCGAGGCGGAGGTGTGGTTCGGCGACCACCCCGGCGATCCTTCCGAGACCGCCGACGGTCGCACGCTCGACCGCTGGATCGCGGACGAGGGCGCCGCGTCGGGTGTCGGCGAACCGCTGCCGTACCTGTTCAAGCTGCTGGCCGCAGCATCCGCTCTCTCCATCCAGGCTCACCCGTCGAAGGCCCAGGCCGAGGAGGGCTTCGCGCGCGAGGAGGCCGCGGGGATCCCGCGCGACGCGGGTGATCGCACCTACCGGGACGCGAACCACAAGCCCGAGCTCATCGTCGCGCTGAGCGACGAGTTCCGCGCGCTCGCGGGCCTGCGCGACCTGGCGGCGACACTGCGGCTCGTCGCAGCGCTCGGGCAGGGTGCAGCGCCGCTCGCCGAGCGTCTGCAGGCGACGGATGCTGCGCTCTCGGCCGTCATCGGCTGGCTGCTGTCCGACGGTGCCGACGCCGCACGCGACGTCATCGCGGCCGCTGTCGCGGCCGAGTCCGACGAGTTCGCCGCCGAGCTCGCGCTCGCACGCACACTGGACACCGCGTTCCCCGGCGACCCCGGAATCGTCGTCGCGCTCCTCATGAACCTCGTGACCCTGAAGCGCGGCGAGGGCCTCTTCGTTCCGGCCGGCGTGCTGCACGCCTACCTCGAGGGTCTCGGCGTCGAGCTGATGGCGGCGAGTGACAACGTCCTGCGCGGTGGCCTCACCCCCAAGCACGTGGACGCCGCCGAGCTCGTGAGCGTGCTCGACGCGACGCCGGGGCTGCCGCCCGTGATCCGCCCTCGCGAAGTCGCGGCGGGCGTGCGCCGGTACGACGTCCCGGTCGCCGACTTCGCGCTGCTCGCGGTCTCGCCGAGCGCCGAGGGCGTCGAGGTGGCGCTCGAGGGCCCGGCGATCGCGGTCGCGACGGCGGGCGCTCCGGCGGTCGCGGGTCTGGCCAGCGAGGAGGCCGCGACACTCTCCCCGGGAGCAGCTGTGCTCGTCACCCCGAACGAGGGCGGCCTGCGCGTGCGGGGCGGCGGCGAGCTCTTCATCGCCCTTCCCGGGCGCTGACACGCCGCACCTCATCATCGCCTCATCGCTTTCTCATCGGACCGTTATGACAGAGCGACACGCCGTCGGCGCGTCGTGGAGGTTCAAGAGGAGGTTGAGCATTTACTATCTGCGACTTGACCTCGTCGAACTACACGGGTGTAATTAGCCCTACAACACGCACCAGCGTGGAGCAGGATCACGGGGGGTGAGAACGACATGACGGTTTCGCAATACCGTTCCGGCGTTCCCGACGACTGGTTCGTCGATCCGGTTCAACTGGGGGTTCCGGGGGTACGCCGCAACATCGATGCGGAAGAAGACAATCCGCTCGCCTGGCAGACCGACGCACTGTGTGCGCAGACCGATCCGGAGGCGTTCTTCCCTGAGAAGGGCGGCTCCACGCGTGATGCCAAGCGCATCTGCACGTCGTGCGACGTGCGAGGCGAATGCCTCGAATATGCGCTGCAGAACGACGAGCGGTTCGGCATCTGGGGCGGTCTCAGCGAGCGCGAGCGTCGCAAGCTGAAGCGTCGAGCGGGCTGACGCGCACGCCGGGCGGCCGGTCGATCCGGCCGACCCGGCGCGTGCGCCCGGCGTGAGCTTCGAGCGCCACCTAGGCTGACCAGGACATGCCCACCGCCACGTCGAACACCGTCACCTCGAACCGCGTCCACGCCATCCTGGTGGTTCGTCCCGATGGTCGTACCCCGGCGGCATTCCATCTGAAGCGCACCCTTGCGGCGCTCCGCGAGCAGACGCGTCCTGTCGACGTCCTCACCATCGTGGTGTGCGGGGGCGACGACCATCTCTTCGAGATCGCGGATGCCGCGGGCGCCGAGTTCGTCTTCCGGGCCGGCGCGTCCACCGGCTATGCCGCGGCGACCGCCCTGGTCGCGCCGCGTCTGGACGGTGATGCCGTGTGGCTCCTGGCGCAGGACACCGCGCCGGAGCCCGACGCGCTCGCCCGCCTCGCCGGCGCCCTCGAGCTGTCGCCGTCGGTCGCCTTCGTCGCCCCCAAGCTCGTGCGCTGGGACGACCGCACGGAGATCGTGTCGCTCGGAGTCGGGATGACGCGGTTCGGCCGCACGGTCGGGCTCGCCGACGACGAGCTCGACCAGGGGCAGCACGACGCGCGGGAGGACGTGCTCGGCGCCGACGTCCGCGGCATCCTGGTCCGCACCGACGCGTGGCAGCGGCTCGGCGGCCTCGATCGGGGACTCTCCGGCGCCGACGAGGGGTTGGACCTCGGCGTCCGGGCCCGCCTGGCGGGCGGGCGCGTCTCGCTGGTGCCGAGCGCACTCGTCGCCACGGCGGGCGACGGAGTCGCGGGTCTGCCGACGCCGCTCACGCCTCAGCGGCAGCGCCGCGCGGTGTACGCGGAACGGGTCGCGCAGCTGCACCGCCGGCTGGTGTACGCGCCGGCGGTCGTCGCACCGCTGCACTGGCTCACCATCCTTCCGCTCGCGCTGTGGCGCTCGATCGTGGATCTGGCCCGCAAACAGCCCGGACGCATCGCGGCGGAGTGGGCGGCGGCCGCCGTCGCCCTCGTTCGCCTCGTGCCCGTCTGGCGCGCACGCCGTCACCTCGCGCAGGCGCGCACCGGGTCATGGGTGCAGGTGGCACCACTGCGCACGACGCGGAGTGAGCTTCGCGAACGACTCGACGACGACCCGGAGGTCATGCTCGGTGGTCACCGCCGCAGCGATCTGAGGTTCTTCGCCGGCGGCGGGGCGTGGCTCGTGCTCGCCGCGCTCGTCGTCTCGGTGGCGGCGTTTCCTGCGCTGCTGGCGTGGCCGGTCCTGGGCGGGGGAGCGCTCCAACCGCTGGCGACCACGGTCGGGCAGCTCTGGGACGACGCCATGTACGGCCAGCGTGCGCTCGGCCTCGACACGGTCGGTCCTGCCGATCCGTTCGCCGCGGTGGTGGCCGTGCTCGGCTCCCTCTGGGCCTGGGCGCCGTCCCGCGCGCTCGTGCTGCTCTGGGTGCTGGCACTGCCCCTCGCCGCGCTCGGCGGATGGTTCGCCGCGACCCGGGTCACCGAGCGGGCGAGCCTTCGACTTCTCGGCGGGGCGGTCTGGGCGCTGTCGCCCGCGCTGCTCGTCGCCCTGACACAGGGCCGCCCGACCGGGGTGATCCTGCACCTCTTGCTGCCGTGGCTGTTCTATGCGGGCGCCGTCGCGCACCGCTCGTGGGCGGGCGCCGGTGCGGCGTCCATCCTGCTGGCGGGAGTGGTCGCCACCGCACCCTCGCTCGCACCGGCGATGCTGGTGGTGTGGATCGGCGCGGTGCTCGCCGCCGTCATCCTGCGCGCGGGTCGTGGCGTCGCACGTCTGATCTGGACGCTCATCCCGTCCGCGGCGCTCGCGCTCCCTCTGGTCTGGAACGCGCTCGCGAACGGCCAGGCGTGGAGCCTCGTCGCCGACCCCGGCGTGCCGTGGGCGGGCCCGCAGGTGGCCGCGGACGCCGCCGGGCGTGCGCTGCTGGCAGCCGGCATCCCGACCCCTGACCTCGCCGGGTGGGCGACGATCCTGCCTGACGGGCCCACGTGGTGGGTACCGCTGCTCTCCGTGCCACTCGCGCTGCTCGCCCTCGCCGCACCCCTCACGCAGCGCTGGGCGGCCGGGATCGTGCTGCTCGTCGTCACGGCGCTCGGCCTGGGTACGGCGTTCGCCGCGGTGGGGATCTCGGTCGCCTTCGCGCAGTCGATCACCGTGCCGCTCTGGCCGGGCACCGGGTTGAGCCTGGCGTGGCTGGGCGGCCTCGGCGGCGCCCTCGTGGCGCTCGACGCCGGGCTGGCGCCTCGCGTCGCCCTGGTTCGGGGCGTGGCGGCGGTGCTCGTCTTGGCGGCCACGGCGGTGCTCGCGGTTCCCTCGCTCACCGCGTTCACCCGAGGAGCGGCCACCATCGCCGACGGGCCGGCGAGCACGCTTCCCGCCTTCGTCGCCGCGGAGGGGCGCGAGGATCCCGACGTCGGGACGATCGTGCTCACCCCCCAGGCGGACGCCGGGGTCGCCGCGCAGGTGGTGTGGGGCGCGAGCGAGACGATCGGCGGGCAGACGACACTGCTGTCGACGCGAACCGAGCCGACCACGCAGGACGCCGAGCTCGCAGGGCTCGCCGCCGATCTCGTCACTCCCTCCTCGGAGGACGTCGTCGGACAGCTTGCGGACCGCGGAGTCGGCTTCATCCTGCTCGCCCCGAGTACGCAACCGGAGACGGACGCCGCGCGCACGATGCGGCTCTCGGCCATGACCGCGCTCGGCCAGCGGGACACGCTCGTCGTGGTGGGCGACACCGCCAAAGGCGAGTTGTGGCGCGTCGTCGACGAGATCGCGCCGAGACCCGAGGAGGCGGCATCCGTCTCGGTCCTCGGTCGCTGGATCGCGTTCGGGCAGCTCGCGATCTTCGGCATCGCGCTGCTGCTGGCCGTGCCGACAGCCGCCTCGATCCGGGAGGCCAGGCGCACCCCGCGCGTCGTGGGACCCCACTGGCAGGAGGGTCGATGAGTGACCGCCGCGTGTTCCGCTGGGCGACGACGAGCGCCCGCCTGCTGATCGGCACCGCTGTATCGGTCGCGGCGGCGGTCGCGGTGGTGACCGCAGTCTCGGTGCCGTGGCCGACCGTTGTGCGCGAGCCCCTCAGCATTCCCGCAACCCCGGCGCCGGCCGCATCCGTGATCGCCTGCGACGGCGGGCTGCTTTCGATCGGACGCAACCCCACCGCAGCGTCCACGGTGACCCTCGCCGCGCCCCAGTCCGTCATCGGAGGCACCGCCGACGGCGAGGGGGCCACGGAGCAGCAGATGCAGACGACCGGGGTCGGACCCGGCCCGCTCGCGTACACGGCGCAGCCACGTGACGGCGAGGCGGTCGACATCGCCGCGACCGGTTCGGCGACCGCCAACGCCGACGACCTCTCGGGCTTCGCGGTCTCGGCTTGCCGCCCGCCGCTCCTCGACTCGTGGCTGGTCGGCGGATCGGGAGCCACCGGCGCCGCGGATCTGGTGCTGCTCGCCAACCCGGGCGCGGTCCCCGCCACCGTGCAGCTGACGGTGTACGGGGTGGACGGACCGGAGACACCGCCCGGCGGAGCCGACCTCGTGATCGCGCCGGGAACGCAGCGCGTGGTGCCGCTCGCCGGCCTTGCGCTCGGCGAGGAGACGCCGGTCGTCCGCGTGTCGGCGATCGGTGCGCCGATCCACGCGTCGCTGCAGACGAGTATCACCCGTACCCTGACGCCCGGCGGGGTCGATCAGGTCGGACCGATCGCCCATACCGAGAACACGCAGATGATCACCGGGATCACGGTCACGCGTCCGACCGACGAGGATGGCGCGACGAACGAGACGACGGTGCTGCGGATGCTGTCGCCCAACCTTCCCGCGACGGCACGTGTGTCGGTCAACTCCGCCGGCCGCACCGAGACGGTCGGAGAGCCCCAGGAACTGTCCCTCGAGGCCGGCAAGCCGCTCGAGCTCGCCCTGAACGGGCTGCCGCCCGGTGCCTACACGGTCACGGTCGAGGCGGACGCCCCCGTGGTCGCAGCCGTGTGGCAGGCGACGGGCATCTCGGCGGGCGACGACTTCGCCTGGTACACGCCGGCGCCCGAGGTGACGGTGCCGTCGCTGTTCGCGACGCCCGGTGGCCCGACGCCCTCGCTCACGGTGGTGAACCCTTCCGGCGAGCCCGTGACGGTGAACGTGACCCCGACCGACGGCGGGTCGGCCATCAGCCTGACCGTTCCGGCGAACGGGTCGGTCGCGGTGCGCCTGGCGACCCGAACGCTGTACCTCTTCGAGCCTGCGGCTCCGGTGCGAGCAGGATTGTCGTTCGCGGGCGATGGCGCGCTCGCCGGTGTGCCGGTGTGGCCGGCCGACGTCGCCACCCCGGAGATCGTGGTCTACCCCTGACCTGGAGTCGGACCCCAGGGGGAGTCAGAAGTACCTGAAGCGCTCCGGTCCGAGGTCCCACGGGTCGCGATCGAGGTACTCGGCCGCCGCACGGAAGACGGCACCCTCCACCAGCATGCGCCGGTGCAGCTCGTCGTCGCGATGCAGGTGGCTGAGGCGCTCGATCGGCAGGCGGTAGAGGATGATGCGGCCCGCGTCGGGCAGCACCGTCCACCGGGGGATTCCGTCGTCGTCGGTCGCGGCGGGCATGTCGGCGACCTCGAAGCGGACGTCGCGCAGCTCCGGCCAGGCCGACCGCAGGAATTCGGCCGCGGTGCCGACCGCCAAGTCGAACCGGTCGACGCGCGTGTCGAGCGGTGGCAGGGGCGGGCGGACGACGGAGCTGCGCCCTTCGCGTCCGTGGCGTCCGTGACGGGACGCGCGCCGCGGCGCGCGCTCGCTGGTCTTGCTCCGACGCCACGCCATGCCCCCATCCTAGGTCTGGTTCCCGCGCTGCTCGCCTGTCACGAACTGCTGGTTCGGGCGGCACATCGTGACAGGTGAGCAGTGAGGGGTTCGGGGAGTCGTGGGCGCGGCATCCGTCCCCGTGTCGGCCGTGCGCGATAGCGTCTACCCGATGCGCGAGAGAGTCTGCTCCAAGGTCGGATGCGCCCGTGAGGCGGTGTCCACGCTCACCTACGACTACGGCGACCAGATGGCGGCGCTCGGTCCGCTCGGCGCCGCGGGCGATCCGCACGCCCACGACCTCTGCGCGATCCACACCGACCGCCTCTCGGTGCCCAAGGGCTGGGTCGTCGTCAGGCACGAGACCCTCCGCGCCTGATCCTGCTCTTCTCCTGGGTCCGCGGCGGGCGTGGGAGAATGGGCGGATGCCGACCCACACGCCCGTCGCCACGCCTGCTGCCACCGAGGTCACCGAGTCCCGCGAGGGCTTCGAGTACGAGGTCGCCGACCTCTCGCTCGCGGAAGCGGGGCGCCATCAGCTGCGCCTCGCCGAGAACGAGATGCCGGGGCTCATGGCGCTGCGCGAGGAGTTCGGCGCGTCGCAGCCGCTGAAGGGCGCCCGCATCGCGGGGTCGCTCCACATGACGGTGCAGACCGCGGTGCTCATCGAGACTCTGGTGGCCCTGGGCGCGCAGGTGCGCTGGGCGAGCTGCAACATCTTCTCCACGCAGGACGAGGCCGCCGCGGCCGTCGTCGTCGGACCGACCGGCACCGTCGACGCCCCCGCCGGTGTCCCGGTCTTCGCGTGGAAGGGCGAGACCCTCGAGGAGTACTGGCGCCTCGCCGACCGCATCTTCGACTGGACGGCCGAAGGCTTCGACGGCCCCAACATGATCCTCGACGACGGCGGCGATGCAACGCTCCTCGTTCACAAGGGCGTCGAGTTCGAGAAGGAGGGTTCGGTTCCGGATGCTGCGGCCGACGACTCCGCCGAGTACCGCATCGTCCTCGAGACCCTGCGTGCCAGCCTCGCGCGCGACCCGCAGCGTTTCACGCGCATGGCGGATGGCCTGCTCGGCGTCACGGAGGAGACCACCACGGGCGTTCACCGCCTCTACGAGCTCGCGGCATCCGGCGATCTGCTGTTCCCCGCGATCAACGTGAACGACTCGGTGACGAAGTCGAAGTTCGACAACAAGTACGGCATCCGCCACTCGCTCCCTGACGGCATCAACCGCGCCACCGACGTGCTGATGGGCGGCAAGGTCGCGTTCGTGTGCGGCTACGGCGACGTGGGCAAGGGCGCCGCCGAGGCGCTGCGCGGGCAGGGGGCGCGCGTCATCGTCAGCGAGGTCGACCCGATCTGCGCGCTGCAGGCCGCGATGGACGGCTACCAGGTCGCGCGGCTGGACGACGTCGCCGGCGAGGTCGACATCGTCATCACCGGCACCGGCAACAAGGACGTCGTCACGACCGCGGACCTGCTCAAGCTCAAGCACCTCGCGATCGTCGGCAACGTCGGCCACTTCGACAACGAGATCGACATGGCGGGCCTCGAGTCCCTCGCCGGGGTCGAGAAGATCGAGATCAAGCCCCAGGTGCACGAGTGGCGCCTTCCGAACGGGCGCAGCGTGCTGGTGCTGAGCGAGGGCCGTCTGCTGAACCTGGGCAACGCGACGGGCCACCCGTCGTTCGTCATGAGCGCGTCGTTCACGAACCAGGTGCTCGCTCAGCTCGAGCTCTTCACGAAGCGCGACGAGTACCCGACCGCGGTCTACGTGCTCCCCAAGCACCTCGACGAGAAGGTCGCGCGTCTCCACCTCGACGCGCTCGGCGTGCAGCTCACCGAGCTCACCCCCGAGCAGGCGTCGTACATCGGCGTGCCGGTCGAGGGCCCGTACAAGCTGGAGCACTACCGCTACTGAGCGCGGCCCCCGGACTCAGCGCTCGGGGAATCCGCGCGGCGGCGCCGAGACCGGACCCGCGAGCGCATCAGCGCGTGCGGTCTCGAGCCGCAGCGCCCGCAGCTCGCGCTCGCGGCGGACGGCGACGACCCCGATGAGGAACGTCTCGGGGTCGACGGACGGCACCGGTGAGACGTGTTCGGCGGCTTCTCGGGCGAGGGATGCGGCGACCCGCGCGCGTGCGGTCGGCTCCATGCTCGCCGCCGACCGGGCGAACTGAGCCAGGCGCCGGGAGAGGCGTTCGGGGAGTCGCGCGACGTCCGCGACGGCTGCCCATTCGGCGAGCTGAGGCGGGATTCCGAGCTGCGGGTCGGGGAGGCGCGGCGTGCGCGTGCGCTCGGAGTAGGTTCCGGCGAGGAGGTCGCCGAGACGCTGCGACCGAGGGGTGAAGGCGCCGACGAGCGCAGCGACGGCGCCCACCGTGAACCACAGCTCGAACACGCCCACGAAGGCGCGGATGAAGGCGTGACGGAAGCCGGAGGCGCCGCCGTCGGCCCGCACGATGCGGCCGCCGACGGCGAGCTTGCCGAGGCTGCGACCGTGGCTGGTGGTCTCGACGACGGTCGGGATCACCACCATGACGAGCACGAGAAGCACGATCGTGAGGATCGGCATCACCGCCTCGTCCACGGCGCCGATGCCCGCGAGCCAGGTGATGCCCCACACCAGCAGCAGGAACACCGCGACGCCGAGGATCATGTCGATGATCACCCCGAGTGCACGCATGAAGAAGCCGAGCGGCTGCACGTCGAGCGCGACGGCCTCGCCGGTGAGCACCTCGTCCTGGTGGATGTCGACGATGGCGGGCTGCTCGGCGGGCATGGCTACAGTAAAGCGCATGGACCTCGACGCGCTGACGGCGGCTCGGCGCGAGGAGTGGGCGCGCCTCGACGAGCTCAGCCGCGCCCGCCGCCTCTCGGGCGCCGAGGTGGACGAGCTGGTCACCCGGTATCGCGCGGCCTCCGCCGACCTCGCCGATGCGAAGACATCGGCGGGCCGCAGCGTCCAGGGCGATCACATCTCGACCATGCTGGGCCGCGCACGGCTGCGGCTGACCGGTGCGCCCGAGAACGTCATGCGCCAGATCCCGCGCTTCTTCGCGCTGCAGCTGCCGGCCGCGCTGTACCGCGTGCGCTGGACCACCCTCGCGATCGCGGTCGGCTTCGTCATCGTGATGGTCGTCGTCGCGCTGTGGGTCTCCGGTGATCCTGCGCTGATCGCGAGCCTCGGAAGTCAGGCGCAGCTCGAGAAGTACGCCGAGAACCAGTTCACGGACTACTACAGCGAGAACCCCGCGGCGGTGTTCGCCGGAACGGTGTGGACCAACAACGCCTGGATCGCCGCGCAGTGCGTGCTGTTCGGCATCACCGGCATCTGGCCGATCATGGTGCTCGTGCAGAACGCGGTCGGCGTCGGCACCGCGGCGGCGATCATGGCGGCGTTCGACCGGGGCGACGTGTTCGTGCTGTACATCCTCCCGCACGGTCTGTTGGAGCTCACGTGCATCTTCGTGGCCGGGGCTGCGGGGCTGCAGATCTTCTGGGCCTGGGTCGCACCCGGGCCCCGCTCGCGCGGCGAAGCCCTCGCCGCGGCCGGTCGCTCCCTCGCGACGATCGCGATCGGCCTCGTGATCGCGCTGGGCGTGTCGGGCGTCATCGAGGGCTTCGTGACGGCGCAGCCCTGGCCCTGGCCGGTCAAGATCGGCATCGGTGCGGCGGCGCTCTCCCTGTTCCTCGTCTACATGCTCGTGGTCGGCCGGCGTGCGCACCGCCTGGGGGAGACCGGCGATCTCACCGAGTACGAGGCGGGAACCCCGACGCTCGTCGCGGGCTGATCCCGGAGACGGATGCCGCATATCACTGTTTTGAGTTAATCAAAACAACGCTAAGCTCAGGGTATGACCCCGCACACCGACGTCGATGCGCGCGCCGTCGACACGGCGACGCGACTGCGTGCCGCGGGGCTGCGGGTCACCGATTCGCGGCGCGCGGTCGTCGATGCGCTGATCGAGCGCCCTCACGCGAGCGCCGACGAGCTGTTCGCCGTCGTCGCCCGGACGCTTCCCGCCACGAGCCTGCAGTCGGTGTACAACGCCCTCGGCGACTTCGTCGACGCCGGCCTCGCGCGCCGCATCGAGCCCGCGGGCCGCCCTGGTCTGTTCGAGCTGCGCGTCGACGACAACCACCACCACCTCATCTGCTCGCAGTGCGGCGCCGTCGAAGACGTCGACTGCGTCGTCGGCGCGGCACCGTGCCTCACGCCCGCCGATGCGCACGGCTACGCGGTGCAGGTGGCCGAGGTGACGTTCTGGGGCATCTGTCCCGCATGCGCGAACGCGGCATCGACGGCCGGCGAGCCGGCTGCCTCCGTCGCGGCGCGACCCTGATCCTGTCCGATTCCCAGCCCATCCGATTGGAAGGAAGCCATGACCGACACCAACGACACGATCCCGGAGATCGGTGAGAACCCGACCGACGCCGATCAGGCGGTCACCCCGATCGACACCCCGGTCGACGAGCGCGAGGACGGCGAGACCCGCCCGCGCCCGAACGAGACCGAGGGCTGCCCCGTCATCCACGGCGGCCAGCCGCATCCGACCACCGGCAACGCCAACAGCGTCTGGTGGCCGAACCAGCTGAACCTCAAGATCCTCGCCAAGAACCCGGCGGTCGCCAACCCGCTCGGTGAGGACTTCGACTACAAGGCGGCCTTCGAGTCGCTCGACCTGGCCGCGGTCAAGGCCGACATCGCCGAGACCCTCACCACGTCGCAGGACTGGTGGCCCGCCGACTTCGGCAACTACGGCCCGCTCATGATCCGCATGGCGTGGCACAGCGCCGGCACGTACCGCGTGACCGACGGCCGCGGCGGCGGCGGCGCCGGTCAGCAGCGCTTCGCACCGCTGAACAGCTGGCCCGACAACGTCAACCTCGACAAGGCGCGCCGCCTCCTCTGGCCGGTGAAGAAAAAGTACGGCCGGTCGCTGTCGTGGGCCGACCTCATGATCCTCGCGGGCAACGTGGCGCTCGAGTCGATGGGCTTCGAGACCTTCGGCTACGCCGGTGGCCGTGCCGACGTGTGGGAGCCGGACGCCGACGTGTACTGGGGTCCCGAGACCACCTGGCTCGCCGACGAGCGCTACTCCGGCGACCGCGATCTCGAGCGCCCGCTCGCCGCCGTGCAGATGGGCCTCATCTACGTGAACCCGGAGGGCCCGAACGGCGAGCCCGACCCGCTGAAGTCGGCGCGCGACATCCGTGAGACGTTCGGCCGCATGGCGATGGACGACGAGGAGACCGTCGCGCTCATCGCCGGTGGCCACACCTTCGGCAAGACCCATGGCGCCGCGCCCGACACGAACGTCGGCGACAACCCCGAGGCCGCCGGCCTCGAGGAGCAGGGTCTCGGCTGGAAGAACGGCCACGGCACCGGCCACGGCGACGACACCATCACGTCGGGCCTCGAGGTGACGTGGACGTACCACCCGACGCGCTGGGACAACGAGTTCTTCCACATCCTCTACGCCTACGAGTGGGAGCTCATGCGCAGCCCGGGCGGAGGCCACCAGTGGCGCCCGATCAACGGCGGCGGCGCCGACATGGTGCCTATGGCGCACTCGAACGGCCGTCGCGAGCCCCGCATGCTCACGAGCGACCTGGCCCTGCGCACCGACCCCGCGTACGACGAGATCTCGCGGAAGTTCAAGGACGACCCCGAGGCGTTCGCCGACGCGTTCGCGCGCGCCTGGTTCAAGCTCACCCACCGCGACATGGGCCCGATCGAGCGCTACCTGGGCGCCGAGGTCCCCGCCGAGGAGCTGCTCTGGCAGGACCGCGTGCCCGCGGTCGACCACGAGCTCATCGACGCGGCGGACGCTGCGGCGCTGAAGGCGCAGATCCTCGACAGCGGGCTGAGCGTGTCGGAGCTCGTCGAGACCACGTGGGCGGCAGCATCCTCGTTCCGCGGCAGCGACAAGCGCGGGGGCGTCAACGGCGCCCGCATCCGCCTCGCCCCGCAGAAGGACTGGGAGGTCAACAAGCCCGCCCAGCTCGCCACGGTGCTCGCGAAGCTCGAGCAGATCCAGGCCTCGTTCAACGACGGCCGCGCCGACGGCAAGAAGGTGTCGCTGGCCGACCTCATCGTGCTCGCGGGCAACGCGGCGGTCGAGAAGGCGGCGAAGGACGCCGGCGTCGACGCCGAGGTGGTCTTCCACCCGGGCCGCACCGACGCCACGCAGGAGCAGACCGACGTGACGTCGTTCGCGTTCCTCGAGCCGACCACCGACGGATTCCGCAACTACTACGGACCGCAGGCGTTCATGCCCGAGGAGCACCACCTCATCGACCGCGCGAACCTGCTCACGCTGAGCGCGCCGGAGCTGACGGTCCTCGTCGGCGGCCTGCGCGTCCTCGGCGCGAACTGGGACGACTCGGAGTACGGCGTGTTCACCGACCGCAAGGGCGAGCTCACGAACGACTTCTTCGTGAACCTGCTCGACCTCGGCACGACCTGGAAGCCGCTCGACCCGGGTGCGCACGCGTTCGCGGGCGCCAAGGACGGCTCGGGCGCGCCGGTGGGCATCGGCACGCGCGTCGACCTGCTGTTCTCGTCGAACTCGGAGCTGCGCGCCGTCGCCGAGGTGTACGCGTCGGACGACGCGAACGAGAAGTTCGTGCGCGACTTCGTCACGGCGTGGGGCAAGGTCACCGAGCTCGACCGGTTCGACCTCGTCTGACACCCGCCGACCCGCAGCAGAGCGGCCCGTCCCCGAAAGGGGGCGGGCCGCTCTTCGTGTTGTGTGCGGAGACTACTTGACGCGCGCCTCGGCCTGCACCGGAGGCAGCGTGCCCTTGGGCTCGAAGAGCGCGCGGTGCAGGACGCCGGCGATGAGGCCGCCGACGATCGGGAACACGATGAACACCCAGAGCTGCGACAGCGGGCCGGGACCGCCGTAGATCGCGGCGGCGATCGAACGGGCCGGGTTGACCGACGTGTTGTCGATCGGGATCGAGATCAGGTGGATCAGGGTCAGCGTGAGGCCGATCGCAAGCGGAGCGAGCGCCGCCGTGCCCCGGGTCGAGTGGGTGACACCGAGGATGATGAGCACGAAGATCGCCGTCAGCAGAACCTCGGCGATGATCGCCGCGCCCAGCTCGAAGCCGCCCGGGGAGCCGAATTCGCCGGTGCCGTAGCCGTTGGACGCGAAGCCGCTGTCCTGGGCGTTGGCGAGCCAGTTGTCGGTGCCGAAGATGCCGATCAGTACGATGAGCGTCGTGCCGAGGGCGCCGCCGATCACCTGCGCGATGATGTAGCCGATCGTGTTCTTCCACTCGAAGCGGCCCGCAGCGGCGAGGCCGAGCGTGATCGCAGGGTTGAAGTGGCCGCCGGAGATCGGCCCCCAGGCGTAGGCGCCCGCCACGACCGTCAGACCGAACGCGAGCGCGACCCCGACGAAGGCGATGCCCAGCGGGTTGCCCTCGTCACCGGCCGGGAAGTTGGCCGCGAACAGCGCCGCGCCGACACCGCCGAAGACGAGCAGAAACGTTCCCAATGCCTCCGCGACGAGCCTGTTCACCGTGGTGGGCGGGATGGTGGTATCCGACATGGCGGACTCCTTTCCTCGCCGCGAGGCTAGCGGCATGTTCAGCGGTTTCCCAGGAACCGCACGCGGAGTGTCTGCGTATAACGCCTGATCTCCACAAGTTTCCTCAGCGGTTCAGGCGGTGGTCGCGACCCGTTTGCGGTGTCGGATGCTGCTCCTCGACGTCTCAGAGACGACCGGCGGCCTTCAGCGCGAGGTAGCGGTCGGCGATGCGGGGCGGCAGGTCCTCGGGCGTCGCGGCGATCGCCTCGCCTCCGGCGCGGCTGATCGCCGCCGCGACGACGGCGGCGTCGTGGGCGCTCTGCTCGATGGCGGCGGCGCGGTACACGTCGGCGGCGTCGGGCCGCTCCGCGGGCGCGTCCTGTTCGTCCGTGACCGTGCCGACCAGCACGTGCGCCCCCTGCGCGAGGGCGGGCAGCGACCCGAGGAATCCGCGCGCCGCCTCGGCGGCGTCCTGCGCGGTCAGGAGCACGACCAGGGACGGGCGGGAGGTGAGCGCGCGCACCTGCGCGAACGCGGCATCCCAGTCCGTGTCGATCAGCTGGGGTTCGACGGGCGCCATCGCGTCCACCAGCGCGGGCAGCAGACCGGGTCCGTCCACGCGTGTGGCGCGGGCGCGGATCGTGCGGTCGAACATCAGCAGGTGCACGTGGTCGCCCGCCCGGTTCGCCAGCGCCGCCAGGAGGAGCGCGGCCTCCATCGCGGCATCCATCCGCACCCCGTCGCCCACGCGCGCGGCCGCCGTGCGCCCGGTGTCGATCACGATCACGACGTGCCGGTCGCGCTCGGGGCGCCAGGTGCGGAGCATGGTCGTGCTGGCGCGCGCCGTCGCGCGCCAGTCGATCGATCGCACGTCGTCGCCGCGCACGTACTCGCGCAGGCTGTCGAACTCGGTGCCCTGACCGCGCACCTGCACGCTGGTGTTGCCGTCGAGCTCGCGCAGCCGGGCGAGCCGCGATGGCAGATGACGTCGGGCGGTGAAGGGCGGCAGGACGCGCACGGCGCCGGGCTCGTCGAGGCGGGCCTGTCGTCCGGCGAGGCGCAGCGGTCCGTCGGACCGTACGACGACGAAGCGTGAGCGCAGCTCGCCCCGGCGACGGGGGAGCAGCGGGACGGCGATGGTCCGGGCCTCGCCGGGCGGGATGACGACGGCCGGTCGTTGCGCAGGAGCTCCCGCCGTCGGCTGCCACGCGTCGCGGATGCGGCCCCGCAGCGTGCGCTCGCCGCCGTTGCGCAGGACGAGTTCGGCGACGACGGGCTGGCCGAGGAGCACGCGCCCCGGCATCCTTCGCGTCACCGCGATCCTGCGGGGATCCGGTGCCGCCGCGGCGTCGCCGAGCATCGCGACGAGGCACAGCAGCACCCACCCCGTGGCCGCGATCCATGCGTCGACGCCCGCCGCCGAGAGCAGCGCGACGGGGAGCGCTCCGACGGCGAGGAGCAGCGGCAGACGACCGGTGACGTACATGCGGCTCAGATCGGGACGCGGGTCTGCTGCAGCACCGAGCCCAGCACGGCGTCGACGGACACGCCCTCGAGCTCGGCGTCGGGACGCAGCCGGATCCGATGGCGCCACGTCGGCAGCAGCATCGTCTGCACATGATCCGGCGTGATCGCCGGGTACCCACCCAGCCATGCCCACGCCTTCGATGCCGCGAGCAGCGCGGTCGCCGCACGCGGGCTCACCCCGAGCTGCACCGAAGGGCTCCGGCGCGTGGCCTGCGCGAGATCCACCACGTAGCCGAGCACGTCGTCCGAGACGGTGACGGATGCCGCGGCCCGCTGTGCCGCCCGGATCTCGTCGGCGCTCGCCGCACGGCGCAGGCCCGCGCCCGCGAGGTCGCGCGGGTCGAAGCCGCTCGCATGGCGGCGCAGCACCGCGAGCTCGGCATCCCGTGCCGGCACCTCGACGATGAGCTTCAGGAGGAACCGGTCGAGCTGCGCCTCGGGCAGCGTGTAGGTGCCCTCGTGCTCGATCGGGTTCTGGGTGGCCGCGACGAGGAACGGGTCGGGGAGGGGCCGGGTCACCCCGTCGGTCGAGACCTGGCGCTCCTCCATCGCCTCGAGCAGAGCCGCCTGCGTCTTGGGCGGCGTGCGGTTGATCTCGTCCGCGAGCACGACGTTCGTGAAGACCGGGCCCGCGCGGAACTCGAACTCGCCGGTCTTCGCGTCATACACGAGCGAGCCCGATACATCGCCCGGCATGAGGTCGGGCGTGAACTGGATGCGCTTCGTGTCGAGACCCAGCGCCGTCGAGAACGCCCGGACGAGAAGGGTCTTCGCGACGCCGGGCACCCCCTCGAGGAGCACGTGACCACGCGACAGCAGGGCGATCAGCAGGCCCGTCACCGTGCCGTCCTGCCCGACCACGGCCTTGCCCACCTCCAGGCGGACGCGGTTCATCGCCTCGCGCAGCGCGGCGTCGTCGAGGGGTGGGCGGTCCGTCGCGGCGGGCGCCTCGGTGCTCGCGGTGGCGGGCGTGTCCGTCATCGGGGACTCCTTTCGGGGCGGACGGCCGTGCGCACGGCGTCCTCGAGGTCTCTCAAGCGTGTGCTCAGTGCGACGAGATCCGCGTCGCTGCGGGGGATGTCGTCGATCAGGATGCCGCGCGCGATCCTCCGGTCGAGCCCGGTGCGGCCCGCGGCGGCGTCGGCGATCTCGGGGGCGGCGGCGTTCGCGCCGAGGCCGAGGAGGCCGGCGATGCGCCGCAGCGCGCCGATGCGCAGGCGGTCCGCGGCGTGCAGCGGATCGCCGGCGCGCGCGTAGAGGCGGGCGCGGCCCTCGGTCGTCTCGGAGGCGCGCACGGTCACGGGCAGGGTCTCCGCGACGAGCGGGCCGAACCGACGGCCGCGCCAGACGCCCGCGGCGACGCCCGCGATGAGGAGGAGCACGATGACCGCGCTCACCCAGGGCGGCGTGAGGTCGCCGAGCGACGGGTTCGCGTTCGCGAGGTCGGTGTCGCCGGGATTCGGGACGTACCAGACGACGAGCGGATGCCGCCCCAGCAGGTTCACCGCGAGCGCGGCGTTGCCGTTGTCGGCGAGGTGCTCGTTGGCGAACAGCGGGCGGGCATCGATGGCGGCGACGCGGCCGTCCTCGGCGGAACGGACGAGCAGACCGGACCCGGCGTCCGCCGGATAGCACGCCGCGGCATCGCCCGTGCTGTAGACGGCCCCCGGGGCGACGGCACCGGCGCGCAGCGCCGCGTCGACGTCGCAGTCGGGCTCGATCGCCGTGTCGGGGGCGACCCCGGCGGGCGCGGAACCCGGGAGCAGGAGATCGAGCGTGCGGGCACGTGGCTCGATGAGCACGATGTCGGTCGCGTCGGCGGCGAGGTCGGCGATCGCCTCGTCCGAGAGCGCCGGCGCGTCCGGGAGGACGAGGGTCGCGGGCGCCGTGCCCAGAACCTCCGATGCGGCCGCGCGATCTCGCACCACTCGCACGTCGACGCCGTGGTCGCGCAGGATCTCGGCGAGAGCGCGGGTGCCGCCAGGGCCGGTCGAGTCCGGGTCGAGCGCGTCGCGCTGGGCCCACTGGTTGACCGCCGACACCGCCCCGCCGATCCCGCCGATCACGAGCAGCGCCAGCCCGATCGAGACCCACGCCGCGATCCGCCGGCCGCGCCGGGGTCCAGCTGGGCCCACGCGCCCGGAGGCTCCGCCCGGCGCGCCAGCGCCGGGTGGAGGGGACGCGGGGACCGGAGTCGACGTCTCCAGCGGGGTCGCCGTCGCTGTGCTCACGCGGGGACCTCCTCGCGGATGACCGGGCGGGCCGCGGCGACGGCGTCGTCGGCGGACTCGACGAGACGGTAGAGGTCTTCGCTCCCCGGACGCCGCAGGTACCGGACGTCGTCGAACGCGGTGGCCGCGGCTTCGAGTCGGGGCTCGAGCGCGGGGAAGGCCGCCCCTGCGGCCCGAGCGAACGCGTGCACGGTCGCGCCGGGCGGCGGGTCGACGACACCGCGTTCGAGGCAGCCGCGCGCGAGAGCGCGGAAACGCAGCACGATCGCCGCGTCCCAGTCGGCCGCACGGGCGCGCTCCGCGGCGGCCGCACGAAGCTCGGCGGCCGAGCGGTGCTCGGCCTCGCCGAACAGGAGCGGCGTCCGCGGCGCGGCGCGCCGGGTCACCCGCGGCACGCCCCACAGCAGAAACGCGGCGATGATGACCACGGCGACGACGATCGCGGCGACGAGCGCGAACGTCGAGCCCCACCCGCCCGAGAGGTCCGGGTTCAGAAGCGACGCGATGAAGTCGCCGACGGCGCGCGCGATGCGGTCGAACGGCGTCGGCTCGGCGATGTCGTAGGCCGGGTCCGACAGCTCCTGCTCCGCCCACCGCCGCGCCTCGTCACCGTCCGGCGTGAGCGGTGGGACGGCGTCGGACGCGCGCGCGAGCGTGCGCAGAGCGGCGGGGATCAGGCCCACGGCGACTCGCGGTCGGCGCCGTCGGGTGCGGCGCCGGGGGCGGTCCAGCGAGTGGGGGAGGGCTCGTCCGCGGGCGCCGGGGTGGCGGGGTCTGCGGCGGGCGGAGCGACAGGCGGCTGCGCAGGCGCCGGGGCCGCTGGGCCGGGCTGTGCGGCTGCGCCGTACACCGGTTGCGCGGGCGCACCATTCGCCGGCTGCGCCGGAGCACCGTAGGCAGGCTGGGCCGGTGCGCCGTAGCCGGGCGGCACGCCGTAGCCCGGCTGGGCCGGTGCGCCGTACCCCGGCTGGGCCGGTGCGCCGTACCCGGGCGGCATGCCGTAGCCCGGCTGCCGTCCGTATCCTGCGGGCGGCCCGTAACCCGGTTGCGCCGGTGCCGTGGAGAACACCGCGCCCGCCGGCGGCGGCGGGTACCCCGGGGTCGCATATCCGGGCGGGTACGGCGCGTAACCGGGCGCCGGGTATGCCCCGGGAACGCCCCGCGGCGCGATCTCGCGCCCGATGTGCTCGCGGTAGGGATCGGCGAGGGCGGTGGCTCCGGAATCGCGGCGCTCCACGTACGCGAGCAGGTCGAGGTCGAGCCCTTCGCGCCGCATACGGCAGTCGATGTAGATCAGAGCGGTCGCGGTCGACTGCACGACGACGGCGACGGACTGCAGGAGCAGCGTGAGCACCTGCGTGAGGAGGGTCGCGGCGATGAAGCCGATGATGGCCGTCGGCTCGGGGTCGCCCGTGGGGGCGATGATCGTCGTCAGCCCCATCGAGAGGAAGCTCATCGGCAGGCTCACGACCTGCGCGACGGCGGCGAAGATGACGCTGATCACGATGATGATGCCGAGGGCCGGCCAGAAGCGCCGGCGCGTGAGGGTCCACGAGCGCGACAGCGCCCGGAGGATCGTGGCGTGCTCGACGATGATGGCGGCCGGCACCAGCAGGAGCTTGATCATCAGCCACCACGTGAGGGGGATCGCGGCGAGGATCACGAGGACCGTCAGCAGGATCGCCGCCGGCGGCGCCGCGATCGCGATGCCGACGATCCCGAGCACGACCACCGCGACGACCGCGACGACCGCCAGGACGACGAGCAGCGAGTAGCCGATGAGGCGCCAGGCGATCGGCTTGACCTGACGCCAGAGCGCGCCGAGGGTCTGCTTCTCGGCGACGGCCGCGCGCGTCACCTCGACGACGACGATGCCCTGCACGATGACGCTGAGCGCGCCCGCGGCGAGCGACAGCACGATGCCGGCGACGGCGGTGAGCGCGATCGACCCCGCCATGACGGTGTCGTACTCCTCGGTGCCCGGCCGCAGTGTGTCGAGGCGGGAGAACGACGCCCAGCCGATGGCGAGCACGCCGCCGAGGACGACGATGTACGCGAGCGTCTGCACGACGAGCGCGAAGCCCAGCAGCACGCGCGGGTTCTGCCGCAGCGCCGAGAACGAGCGGCCCAGGATCGTGCCGAACGACAGCGGGTGCAGCGGGATGATCCCGGGGCGTGACGCCGGCGTCCAGGCCGGGTATGCGGACACGATTCCCCTCTCGGTCGGCGGCGCGTCATGGGCTGTGCGGCGCGTCGGCCGCGCCCCTCAGGACGGCGCTTGCCCCTATCGTTCCACATCGGAAGGATGCCGCAGCCGCCGTGTGGATGAGCCTCTCGTCGTCCGTTCGGGCGAGCTTCGGCCGGTCCACAGCCCTGGTCGACTACTCTGTGGGAAGCGCATGGGGACGCGCACGTCGTCCTCTGCGCCTGGACAGAAGGAACGAACGCGCGCGATGACTTCACGCATCCTGGTGGTCGACGATGACACCGCCCTTGCCGAGATGATCGGGATCGTGCTGCGCACGGAGGGATTCGAGACGGTCTTCTGCGCGGACGGTGCCGAGGCCGTCGACGCGTGGCGCACCGAGCGTCCCGACCTCATCCTCCTCGACCTGATGCTGCCGGGCATGGACGGCATCGAGATCTGCACCCGGATCCGCGCGGAGTCCGGCATCCCGATCATCATGCTCACCGCCCGCACCGACACCGCTGATGTCGTGAAGGGCCTCGAGTCGGGCGCCGACGACTACATCGTCAAGCCGTTCAACCCGAAGGAGCTCGTCGCCCGCATCCGCACCCGGCTGCGTCCCGCGAGCCAGCCGGCGAACGACTCGCTGCGGATCGGCGACCTCACCGTCGACGTCGCCGCGCACGAGGTGCGCCGCGGCGACGGGCCGATCGCCCTGACGCCCCTCGAATTCGAGCTGCTCGTCGCCCTGGCATCCAAGCCGCAGCAGGTGTTCTCGCGCGAGATGCTGCTCGAGCAGGTGTGGGGGTACCACTACAAGGCCGACACGCGCCTGGTGAACGTGCACGTGCAGCGGTTGCGGGCGAAGGTCGAGAAGGACCCCGACAACCCCAAGATCGTGACGACCGTGCGCGGTGTCGGATACCGCGCCGGCGCCGTCGTCTAGACGGCCATGACCGCGCCCATCACGGCCGTGACGCCGGCGCGCGCCCGCGTCCGGTGGTGGCGCCTCTGGCGGGCATGGCCGAGGGACATCGCGGGCCTCTGGCGGCGCTCGCTCCGGTTCCGCACGATCCTCGTCACGATCGGCCTCACCGCGCTCGCCGTCGTGATCGCCTGCGTGTGGATGGCCCTCGCCATCCAGAACGACCTGTTCGCCTCCCGCAAGGACCAGGTGCTGATCGACGCCGAGCAGGCGCGCGCCGCGGCGCAGCGGACCCTCGACGCCTCGGTGCAGAACGACTCCATCCAGCTGCAGAACGTCATGACCCTGGCGTTCACGGCGCTGCGCGACCAGTCGTCGGCCACGATCGTCGGCGCCTACCGTATCGGCCCCCTCGTGCCCAACGCGCCGCAGGACTTCAGCACCAACGAAGAGGTGATGAACGAGCTGCTGACCCCTCCGATGCGGGCACTCGTGCGCACCAACCCCGACCAGCAGATCTGGCAGCCCGTCGCGCTTCCCGTCGGTGACGACTCCACGGTCCCCGGGATCCTGGTGGGCCAGCAGCTCACGATCGACAATGTCGCGTCGTACGAGCTCTATCTCGCCTACGACCTCGCCAACGCCCCGGAGACGCTCACCTTCGTGCAACGGACCCTGTGGGTGGTCGGCATCGGTCTCGTCCTCCTGATCAGCGGCATCGCGTGGTTCGTGCTGAGATCCGTGACGACCCCGATCAGCGAGGCCGCCGACACCAGCGCCAAGCTCGCGTCCGGGCGCCTCGACGTGCGTCTGGAGGTGCGCGGCGAGGACGAACTCGCGACCCTCGGCCGGTCGTTCAACGCCATGGCCGACAGCATGGAGTCGCAGATCAAGGAGCTCGCCGACCTCTCGCTCGTGCAGCAGCGCTTCGTCTCCGACGTGTCGCACGAGCTGCGTACCCCGATGACCACGATCCGCCTCGCCGCCGACATGATCAACGACCAGCGCGAGGACTTCGATCCGGCCACCGCACGCGCGGCCGAGCTGCTGAATGCGCAGGTGCAGCGATTCGAGACCCTCCTCACCGACCTCCTCGAGATCAGCCGGTACGACGCGGGCTCCGTCCAGCTCGAACTCGAACCGACGAGCCTCGCCCACCTTGCGGAAGACGTGATCGGCTCGATGCAGCAGCTCGCCGAGCAGCACGGCACCGACGTCCGCCTGGTGGCGCCGGGAGGATATTCCCCCGTCGACATGGACCCCCGCCGCGTGCGCCGCGTGGTGCGCAACCTGCTCGGCAACGCGATCGAGCACGGCGAGGGCCGGCCCATCGTGGTCAGTGTCGACAGCAACCAGCAGGCCGTCGCCATCGGCGTGCGCGACTACGGCATGGGGATGAAACCCGAGGACGTCGAGCACGTCTTCGACCGCTTCTGGCGCGCCGATCCCTCGCGCAAGCGCACGATCGGCGGCACGGGCCTCGGCCTGTCGATCGCGCTCGGCGACGCGAAGCTCCACGGCGGCGAACTGGCGGTGTGGTCCGAGGTCGGCCGCGGCACGAACTTCGTCCTGACCCTCCCGAGACAGGCGGTGCCGCTCGCGGGGGAGTCGCCGATCCCCGTCGATCCGGGCGACGACGCGGTCGCCGCCCTCGATGACCTCGGTCTCACCACACCGATCGAGCTGCCACCGGGCGGCGCGACCGACACGGATGCCGGCACCCGAGGAGGATCCGCATGACCCGGGTACGCGGCATCCTGGCCCTCGTCCTCGCGCTGTGCGCGGTCGTCGTGACCGGCTGCGCGGGCTTTCCCACGAGCGGGCCGCCGGAGTACGGGCTCGAGAACGGCAACACCGGCAACGGATCGCAGAACGTCGTGTTCATCCCGAACCGGCCCCAGCCGGGTGCCACGCCGCAGCAGATCGTCGAGGGGTTCATCGACGCCGGTTCGGGTCCCGGCGTCCGCGGCAATTGGGCCGTCGCGCGCGAGTTCCTGGCACCGTCCCTCGCCGAGACATGGAATCCGGATGCGGGGGTGATCGTGGACGAGCGAGCCGAGCGCGACTATGTCGAGACAGGCGAGGGCATCGTCGATTTCGCCTCCGAGGTGGCCGGGACGGTCGACGACAGCGGTGCCTACCAGCGGGCGGACCTCTCTCCCGGCAACTGGACGTTCGAACTCGCACAGCAGGACGACGGCGAGTGGCGCATCACCGAAGCGCCAGACGGGGTCTGGCTTGATGAGGCGCAGTTCCCGCAGGTGTTCCACCGCTACCCGCTCATGTACTTCGACCCGTCGTACCAGTACCTGGTGCCCGACGTCCGCTGGTTCCCGGTCACCAAGGCGGCGGGAAGCATCGCTCTGGCGCTGGTCAACAAGCCGAAGAGCGAGTGGCTGGCCGAATCGGTCGAGACAGCGTTCCCAGATGGCGTGTCAGCGGTCACTGTCGTGCCCACCGCCGAGGAGGGGGTGTCCGACGTCGCGCTCACAGGCGACGCGATGCTGGCAGCGAGCAGTGAAGCGCGTAACCGCATGCTCACGCAGCTCGAAGAGAGCCTGCGCGCCGCGGGCGTGGCCGAGGTGGTGATGACCGTCGGCTCCACCCCGATCGACGCGGAGCCCGTCGCTGTGCGCTCCACCCGCGTGCCGGCCACGCCCCTGGTGCTGACGCAGGCCGGATTCGGATTCCTCACGGGCGACGAGATCGACAAGATCCCCGGTCTCTCGGCTGCCGTCGAAGCTGCGTCGCCGCTGAGCGTGCAGGTCGGGGCCGAGCGGGACCTCGCCGCAGCGCGCCTCGCCTCGGGAGCAGTGGTGAGGCTGAACTCCGCCGGCACCGAGCCTGAGGTGCTGGACACCCGGCCGGGATTGGTCGATCCGGTGATCGACCAGTACGGGGTCGTGTGGAGCGTTCCCCAAGACGACCCGGCTGCGCTGCGGGCGTACCTGCCCAACGGCGATGTGATCGAGGTCGCAGAGGCGTGGGGCGAAGGGACGGCCGTCGCCGGCATGGCGCTGTCGCGGGACGGCACGCGCCTGGCCGCCGTGGTGAGCGCGGGCGGGCGCTCGGTGGTGTCGGTGGCCGGTGTCATCCGCGACGACATCGCGCCGGTGCGCCTCGGTCAGCCGATGCAGCTCGCCGTCGCGGGCGGCGCGGTGATCGGCGTCACGCGGATCGGCGTGACGTGGATCGACGACGTCTCGGTCGGCGTGCTGACCAGCGGCGCCGACGCCGACTCGACGGTCATCGAGCAGGTGGTCGGCGCGCCGACCTCCACCTCGACGGCGTCTTCGGGCATGGCCTCGATCGCAGGAGGGAGCGGCATCTCGAGTCTGCGGCTGCGGGCCGAGGACGGGACGCTCTACGTCAAGCGCGGCACGAGCTGGCAGCCCACCGCGACGGGGATCGGGGTTCTCGCGACCCAGCAGGGCGCGCCGCAGTAGGGGGTTCCTCCCCAGGGCGGTGCCGGCGCCGGCGGTCCACCGATCCGGGATGCGGGAGCCGACACCGCAGCGCGTCTCCGAGATGCTGAGGCGGTGATGCCGGAGATCCTCGTCGCCGTGCGGGAGGCGTGCGCCGATGCGCTGGCGCTGCTGCTTCCCGTCTCGTGCGCGGGGTGCGACGAGACCGACGTCGCCCTCTGCGAGCGCTGTGCGCTCGCCCTTGCTCCCGACCCCCGGGGGCAGCTCATCGAGGCCCCGGGCGGCCCTGTCGCGGTGTGGAGCGGCCTGGCCTTCGAGGGGGTCGCGGCGCGCGTCCTGCGCGCGATCAAGGAGGACGGGCGCACGGGCCTGGCCGAAGCACTCGCCCCGGCGCTCACGGCGGCGCTCGTCCACGCCGGTGCCGAAGACGCCGTGTGCGTGCCCCTGCCGACCTCGCGCCAGGCGTATCGCCGACGCGGCTACCGCGTGCCCGATCTGCTCGTGCGTCGCATCGGCCGGCGGCCGCGCCGCCTGCTCCGGTACGCCCGTCGTACCGGGGATCAGCGCGGGCTCGACCGCGACGCCCGGGCGCGGAACGTCGCGCAGAGCCTCGTGGCCACGGGCGGCGCGGGGCGGCGGGTCGTGGTCGTCGACGACGTCGTGACGACCGGTGCGAGCCTCGCCGAAGCGGTCCGCGCACTGCGTGCGGAGGGTGCCGACGTGGTGGCGGCGATCACCGTCGCAGCCACTCCGCGGAGGCATCCCACGGGTCGGTGAACGGCTTCCCGACGCAATCGAAACTCACAGGTGACAGAGTCCGAACGCCCGGCTAGCGTGGGGGTGACAAGGCGACTGATGGTCCGCCCTTGGCCGGGCGGACCGGAACAAGGAGGTCAAGGATGGAAACCAGCATCGTCGGCGTGGGAGTGGGGATCACAGATCGCTTCCGCGGTGTCGTCGAGGAGAAGGCCCTCCGCATCGAGAACCTCGCGCCCCGCGCTCAACGCGTGGAGGTCAAGGTCACGCACCGGGCGTATCACAACGGTCGCATGGAGGATGAGACCGTCGAACTCACTGTCAACGGCAAGGGGCCCGTCATCCGGGCCGAGGCGACGGACGGCGACAAGTTCACCGCCCTCGACCTCGCGGTCGACAAGCTGTGCGAGCAGCTGCGCCGCGCGAAGGACAAGCGCGTCGACGCGCGCAACCACCCCCGCGGCGCCAAATTCGAGAAGGGCAGCGGCGCGCTCCAGGGGATCGATCTGCAGCCGGCATCCGTCGACGTGCTCCGCGCCGTCGCCACCGGCGAGATCCCGATCATCACGGGCAACGAGGAGGAAGAGGGCTACACGCCCGTCGTCATCCGCACGAAGGAGTTCCACCCCGAATGGATGTCGGTGGAGGAGGCCGTCGACCGCATGGAACTGGTCGGCCATGACTTCTTCCTCTTCATCGACGCCCGCACCGACCACCCGAGCGTCGTGTACCGCCGCAAGGGCTGGGACTACGGCGTGATCTCGCTCACCACGCAGACGCAGCCGGACGAACTGGCGTCCTGACACGTACTCCGAGGGGTGCGGCTGCTCCGGCAGCCGCACCCCTCGTGCATCTCCGGACGAGAACGGATGCCGCGGCCCCGCCGGAGTGCGATGGTATTCGGTATACCATCGACACGTCGCGTCGGTCCGGCCGCGGCATCCGCTCATCCCGTCGAGAGGCACCACACGTGATCATCCGCAACGCGCGCCCGTGGGGCGCCGAGCCCGCCGACATCGTCATCGAGGGCGGCCGCATCGCCGAGATCCGCGCCCACGACGCTTCCGCTCCGGCGGGCGCGAACGACGTCGACGGCCGTGGCCGGCTCCTCCTGCCGTCGTTCAGCGACGTGCACGTCCACCTCGACTCCTCGCGCATCGGGCTGCCGTTCCGTCCTCACACGGGCGCGCCCGGAGTGTGGGGCATGATGCTCAACGACCGGAACAACTGGCGGAACACCGATGTGCCGCACGCCGAGATCGTCGCGGGCACCCTCGAGCAGATGATCGCGAGGGGCACGACGCGCGTGCGCACCTACGCGCAGGTCGACGTCGACTGCAAGCTCGAGAAGTTCGACTCCGTGCTCGCGGCGAAGGAGCGTTTCCGCGACCACGCCGACGTGCAGATCATGACGTTCCCGCAGGCCGGCATCCTGCGAGAGCCGGGCACCGTCGAGTACCTCGAGGAGTCGCTCAAGCAGGGCGCCGACGTCATGGGCGGGATCGATCCCAGCCAGCTCGACCGCGATCCGGTCACGCACCTCGACATCGTGTTCGGCCTCGCCGAGAAGTACCAGGTCGAGATCGACATCCATCTGCACGAGCCCGGCGCCCTGGGCGTGTTCAGCACCGAGCTCGTGCTGGAGCGCACCCGCGCCCTCGGCATGCAGGGCAAGGTCACGATGTCGCACGCCTACGACCTCGGCTCGGTGTCGGAGACGGTGAGCCGCCGCCTCATCGAAGAGTTCGCCGAGCTCGACATCGCCATGGCCACGGTCGCGCCGTCGACCACGGGGCATCTTCGACTCGTCGATCTCGTCGACGCCGGCGTGCGCGTCGGCCTCGGAGAAGACGGGCAGCGCGACTACTGGAGCCCGTACGGCAACTGCGACATGCTCGACCGCACGTGGCAGCTCGCCTTCGTCAACGGCTTCCGCCGCGACGACCACATCGAGCTCGCGCTCGCCGTCGCCACCATGGGCGGAGCCTCGATCATGAGCCACGCCTCGCCTCGCGTCGCAGGCGTGGGCGATCGCCCGGGTCTGGCCGCCGGCGACCGCGCCGACCTCGTGCTCGTCGACGGCGAGACGCCGACGAGCGCGGTCATGGACCGCGGCGTCGACCGCACGGTGATCCACGATGGGCGAGTGGTGGCCGACGGCCTCGAGGTCGTCACTCTGTGACCCCGGCTCCGTCCCGCCCGTGTTTCGGCGCGAGGACGGGGGTGGCGACGAGGCGGGACGTCAGTCGAACATGCCGTCGAGGAGGCTGCCGATCACGAGCCCGCCCAGGATGCCGCCCATGAGGTCGGAGCCACCGCTGCGACGGCCGCCGCCGTACCCCTGCTGACCGTACCCCGGTCCGCCCCACTGGTCGGGCTGCGGACGTGCGGCGTCGATGTCACGCTGCGCCAGCTGCAGCGCCTCGCTCGCGAGGAACGCCGCACGGCGGGCCATCGCGAACGCCTGCTCGCGGTGGTCCTCGTCGATCGCGGTGACCGCGGCGGCCGAGGAGCCGAGGTACCGGTCGAGGTCGAGGCGCACGCGCTCGGCCTCGGCGAACCGGGTGCGCGCGTCGGCGCCGATCCACCCGCGGTGCCCCGCGATCACGTCGCGCGAGACGGCGAGCTGCCGGTCGGCGTCATCGATGGCGTGACGCACGTGCTCGAGGGGCGGGATGGGTCGGGCGGCGCGCTCGCGTGCGGCCGCGATCGCGGCATCGAGTCCCGCATTCGCCTCGCGCAGTCGCGAGAGCTGCTCGAAGGGGTCGGTGTTCACGCCCGCGGCCGGAAGGGCCGCCAGGGCGGCCTGCAGCTCCTCGATCGCGGTCTGCACCGCGGGGGAGTGCGGCTCCTTGAGCGCGACGACGAGGTCGCCGCGGGAGTCCTCGACGATCGCGGCGAGCGTCGACTCGGCGCGCAGCGCCTCGACCTCGAACGTCTCGACCGCGTCGAGCAGCGTCTCGGCGCGCCGCACGGACTCGGTCGAGGCCTCGAGCGCCATGTTGGCCTGCTCGCGCTGACCCGCCTCGCGACGGCGCTCGGCGACGCCGGCGCTGTGCTCCGCGAAGCCGAGCAGCTGCTCCGCCTCCGCGGGGTTCGCGTCGATCTGCGACAGTGCGTGCGACGAGTAGCGGATCGCCAGCCGGTCGACGGTGGAGCGGGCGTCGGGGAGGCGCAGGCGCAGGCGCGCAGCATCCGCCCGCACCTTCGCGATGATCTCGGGAGCGCGCCGCGCGCGCTCGATCGGCGCGGCGAGCGCCTCGGTGCGGTCGTCGAGGAGGTCTTCGGCCCACTCGCACAGCTGCACGATGCGCGCGTTGCGGGTGCGCAGCTCTTCGGGGGTGTCGGGGATCTCGTCGTGGTTGAGCTGGTGGAGGTGGAACGCCTCCTGCAGGTGCGTCCGCACCGACCCGAGCGCGTCGCGCAGCTCCGCGGTGGGGCCGGGGCCGAGTTCCGCGTCTGCGAACGCCAACTCGTCGGTCGTGAGGCGGATGCGCTCGTCGGCCGCCACCAGCGCCTGCTGCGCGCGGCGCGCCAGGTCGGCGTCCTGCGTGTTCAGTTCTTCCTGCTCGCGCTTGCGTCTGCCCCAGAATCCGGCCATGAATCGATCCTACGGGGGCCGCTGGGAGCGGGCTGAGGCGAGCGGGCGCCACCGTGGAATGTTCGCGCAGAGCGTGGCTCTGGCGCACGCGCGCCCCGGTGCCCCAGAATGAGCGCACACGTCGCGTGGCCGGGTGCCTGGGGGCCCTCGCGGCCCTCCTCGCCGACGCGGAGGGGCCGGCGCGATCCTCGCCAAGGGAGTCGACATGGCCCTGCCCACCTTCCTCGTTCCGGTCTCGCTGCGCGGCTACAAGATGTCGTGGCTTCCCCGCGACATCATCGCGGGCGTGACGCTCGCCGCCGTGGCGATCCCGGAAGTGATGGGGTACACCTCCATCGCGCAGACCCCGATCGTCACCGGCCTGTACACGATCCTGCTGCCGCTGCTCGCGTTCGCCCTGCTGGGGTCGTCGAAGCTCCTCGTCGTCGGGGGCGATTCCGCGACGGCGGCGATCATGGCGGGAGGCCTGCTGACCGCCGGCATCGCCGGACTCAATCCGGGCTCACCCCAATGGGTGGCGCTGTGCGGGTTGACGGCCCTCGTCTGCGGGCTGCTGCTCATCCTCGCCCGGGTGCTGCGGCTCGGCTTCATCGGCGATTTCCTGTCGGCCTCGGTGCTCATCGGATTCCTCACAGGCGTCGGCATCCAGGTGGCGACGAGTCAGATCCCCGACATCCTCGGCGTGCCGAAGGGTTCGGGCAACTGGTTCCAGCAGCAGTGGGCGTGGATCTCGGAGCTCGGCCAGCTGTCGTGGCCGACCCTCGCCTACGGCGCCGCAACCATCGGCATCATCTTCGCGTTCAAGATCTTCCTGCCGAAGGTGCCCGGCGCGATCATCGCCGTGGTGGGGCTGCTCATCCTGGCCACGTTCACGAACGCGTCGAGCTACGGGGTCGACGTCATCGGCGCGATCCAGGGCGGATTCCCGCCGATCGGCTTCCCGACGGGAGTGACATGGGGTGATGTGCCCGCGGTGCTCTCGACGGCGTTCGCCTGCTTCATCATCATCATCGCCCAGAGCGCGGCGACCTCGCGGAGCTTCGCCGCAAAGCACGGTGACCGGGCGGATGTGAATCGCGACATCGTCGGGCTCGCGGCATCCAATCTCGCCGCCGGCTTCAGCGGCACGTTCGTCGTCAACGGATCGCCCACGAAGACGCAGATCCTGGACGGGCAGAAGGGGCGCACGCAGGTGGCCAACCTCACCGTCGTGGCCGTGGTGCTCATCGTGTTGCTGTTCCTCACGAACCTGCTCACCGACCTCCCGAAAGCGGTGCTCGGCGGCGTGGTGTTCGTGATCGGACTCGAGCTCATCGACATCCGCGGCCTGATGCGCGTGTCCCGCGTGCGTCGCGGCGAGTTCTTCATCGCCCTCGCGACCGCGCTCACCGTCTTCATCGTCGGCGTCGGCGCGGGTGTGATCCTCGCGCTCGCGCTGTCGCTGCTCGACGTCGTGCGCCGGCAGTACCGCCCCCGCGACTTCGTGCTCGGTGTGCGCGGCAAGGAAGGGTACGAGTACACGACGGCGGCCGCCGGCGCGCAGACGGCACCGGGGCTCGTGGTGTTCCGGTACGACGCCGACCTCTTCTACGCGAACGCGTCGCGGTTCGTCGACGACGTGCAGCAGGTCGTGCAGAACGCGCCCGATCCGGTGAAGTGGCTCGTGCTCGACTGCGCCGGCATCTCCGACATCGACTACTCCGCCGGCGAGGCGTTCTCGAGCCTCGTCGACTGGCTCGACGCCCGCGGCGTGGCGCTCGTGCTCGCGCGGCCGGAGACCGCGGTCCTGGACGAGTTCACGGCCTACGGCATGGCGAAGCGCATCCCCGCCGACCGCATCTACAACGACCTCGAGGATGCGGTGCGGGCCTTCCCCGCGCAGCAGGGGACGACCGGCTCACCCGCCTGACACGCTTCACCCGGAGTCCCGTTCGGGTGGCGCAACACGCCGGGTCGCGTCAGCGATCCCGCGTGTCGTCACACCTGAACCGGGGGGGGTGATGGATGCTGCGGCCCCGGGCGCAGCCGCCGGGTCAGCCGTCGCTGCGCTTGTGGCGAGGCTTGCGCGCCGGGCGGTCGTCGCCGTACGAGCCGTGCGAGCCCGAGTCACGGTAGGAGCCGCGATCGCCGGAGCCGCGGTTGTCGCGGTACGACCCGCCGCCCGCGGCGTCCTTGCGTCGCTGCGGACGCCCGCTGTCGGGACGCAGTTCGATGAGCTGACCCGAGATGCGCGTGTCGGCGAGGCGGTCCAGGGCACCGGCAGGGAGGTTCGCCGGCAGTTCGACGAGCGAGAAGTCGGGCATGATCTTGATCGCGCCGAAGTCGTCGCGGCGCAGGCCGCCCTCATTCGCGAGCGCGCCGACGATCTGACGCGGCTCGACACGCTGACGCTTGCCGACGTTGATGCGGTAGGTCGCGAAGCCCTCGCGGGGCGTGCGGCGCTCGCTCCGCTCGGGCCGGTCGCCGTACGCGGGACGGTCGCCGCGATCGGTCCGCTCCGTCCGCTCGCGCCGCGGAGCCGGCTCCGGGTCGGCCTCGAGGAGCAGGGGGGTGTCGCCCTGCGCGACGACGGCGAGGGCCGCCGCCACATCCGCCTCGGGCACGTCGTGGTTGCGCACGTAGTGGGCCACGATGTCACGGAAGGCTTCGATGCGCTCGGCCTCGCCGAGGGCCGCCGTGATGCGGTCGTCGAAGCGCGACAGGCGCGTCACGTTGACCTCGTCGACGCTCGGCAGCGGGATCTCGGTGAGCTCCTGGCGGGTGGCGCGCTCGATCATCCTGACCAGTCCGCGCTCACGGGGCGTGACGAAGCTGATCGCGTCGCCCGTGCGCCCGGCACGGCCGGTGCGGCCGATGCGGTGCACGTAGGACTCGGCATCCGTCGGGATGTCGAAGTTCACGACGTGCGACACGCGCTCGACGTCGAGGCCGCGCGCGGCGACATCGGTCGCGACCAGGATGTCGAGCTTGCCCGACTTGAGCTGGTTGACCGTCTTCTCGCGCTGAGGCTGGGCGATGTCGCCGTTGATCGCGGCGGCGGAGTAGCCGCGGGCGCGGAGCTTCTCGGCGATCTCCTCGGTGACGCTGCGGGTGCGGCCGAAGACGATCATCGCGTCGAAGTTCTCGACCTCGAGGATGCGCGTCAGGGCGTCCATCTTCTGCTGCCACGCGGTGATGAGGTAGCGCTGCGAGATGTTCGCCGAGGTCTGGGTCTTGGACTTGACCGTGATCTCTTCGGGGTCGTTCAGGTACTGCTGCGCCAGGCGGCGGATCGTGGCGGGCATCGTCGCCGAGAACAGGGCGACCTGCTTGGTGTCGGGCGTCTCGGCGAGGATCGTCTCGACGTCCTCGGCGAAGCCCATCTTCAGCATCTCGTCGGCCTCGTCGAGCACGAGGTACTGCAGCGCCGACAGGTCGAGGGTGCCCTTCTCGAGATGGTCGATGATGCGGCCGGGCGTTCCGACGACGATGTGCACGCCGCGTCGGAGGGCCGAGAGCTGCACGCCGTAGCCCTGTCCGCCGTAGACGGGGAGGACGTGCACGTCCTTCAGGTGGCCTGCGTACTTCTCGAACGCCTCGCACACCTGCAGCGCGAGCTCGCGCGTCGGGGCCAGCACGAGCGCCTGCGGGGTCTTCTGGCCGAGGTCGAGGCGGTCGATGATCGGCAGGGCGAACGCGGCGGTCTTGCCCGTTCCGGTCTGCGCCATGCCCACGACGTCGCGGCCGCCGAGCAGCGTCGGAATGGTCGCCGCCTGGATCGCCGAGGGGGTCTCGTAGCCGATGCCTTTCAGCGCCTTGAGGACGGGCTGGCTCAGCCCGAGGTCGGAGAAGGTCATCGCTGCGGGCTCGGTCTGAGCCTCGGCTTCGATCTGGTCGGCGTTCGTGTGCACAGTCAACCGTAGCGCGGCGCGCCTGTGAGGCGACAGGATGCCGTTTGCCCGCGCACGTCGCGGACGTCAGGTGATCGCGGTGCGACGGGTCAGATCGGGGTTCCGCGGCGGCACGAGCCAGTTGGTCACCGCGATCGCCAGGGGAAGCGCGACGACCAACGCGGCGATGAGCCACCACGGGATGTCCGCGACCTGCTGAGCGCCTCCGGACTGGATCGAGAAGCCGATCGGCGGGAGCACGCCGACGGCCGCCCCGGCGACGGTGCCGAGGCCGGCGATGATGAGCCCCTGCCAGAAGCCGATTCCGCGTCGGAGCGACCTCGTGCCGCCGACGGCGGCGATGGTCGCATCGTCGGGACGGCGCTCGAAGCGTGCCAGGCCCAGGGCGACCGCGCTCGCGCCGAGCACGAGGACGGCCACGGCGGCGAGGAGAGGCACCATCCACGCCGCATCGCTCGGGGGGCCCTCCTCGACGTCCGGCGCGAGCGTGAAGGAGGCGCCGCTCAGGAGCTCCGCCTGCGCCTGCATGCGGTCCCGCTCCGCCCACGTCGGCGGAGCGGGCGTCGTCGCGACGACGCGTTCCGGCATCAGCGCCATGTCCAGGCGCTCCCCCGTGCTCGGCGCGACGGCGATCGCCACCGGCTGCAATGGGGCATCCACGACGATCGCCTCCCGTCGCTCGGTGCGCTGCGGTTCGGCGACCGGGGGAGCGTCCGGCCGGCGCTCCCAGATGTTGTCGGGGACACGCCCCTCGTAGACGTCGGTGCCCGCGAACGTCGCGATGTCGATCGCCCCGCCCGAGACGAACCGATCGTCGGCGACGAGTGCGGCGCCGTCCCGGTATGCAGCGAGGGCGGATGCCGTCAGCTCCACTCCCATCACCACCGCCACGTCCTCGGCTGCCACGACGGAGATCGGGTTGCTCGGGTCCTGGCCGAACGAGGAGTAGGAATCCTGCACCTCGGGGTCCAGCAGGTGCTGATCGCCGAGAAGCGCGATCGTGAATGTCACGTCGTCGGGCACCTCGTCGGCGGACGGGTACTCCCAGACGGTGTTCAACTGGCGGGACACCACGGCCGCCCGGTCTGCACCCGCGTCGTGTGCGATCTGGAGGGCGGCGGCGGTTCCGGCCTCGGCGTCTTCGGAATCGAGCACGCCGGAGGACGAGGAACCGGGCCAGATCGGGATGGCGATGCTCCCCGGCGGCGCGTCGTAGTACCACAGCCGGGCGGTCTGGGCCGTGTGCATCGAGGACTGGGAGAGCGCGAAGACGCCGATGAACACCGTCGCGGCGATGGCGGCGAACGCCGGAACGGTCCGTGAGGCGTTGGCGGCGGCGTCCCTCGAGGCGAGCTTCGCCGCCATGCCGATGCGGGAGAGGCCGCGCGATGCCGTCCACAGCAGCCACCGACCAGAGAGAAGGATGCCGAACTGCGCGACGATCGGCCCGACCACGATGCCGTAGGCGGGCAGGTAGCGCATGAGCGAGTCGTAGCCGAAGAAGTTCGTGGCGTTGATGGCGGCGACCGCGAATGCGCACAGCAGTGTGATCGCCACCCCGCTCACGATCAGCACCGAGCCCCAGATGGGACGCGCGACGACGGGTCGCTGCGGGCGGCGCGCGCCGCGCAGTGCGCGGATCGCGTCGGTGCGACCGACAGTGCGGGCCGGCATCCAGGCCGACACGGTGCCGACGATCACGGCGAAGACGAGCACGGCGGCGATGAGTTCCCACGGCACGTGGAAACCCCAGAACATCGTCGTGCCGCCGCCACCCAGGGCGATCACGAGCGCGGCGATGCCGATCCCGCCGGCGATCCCCACAACCCCGCCCACGAGACCGAGCGCGGTCCCCTGCAGCAGCACGACGCGCGACAGATCCCGGCGGTCCGCCCCGACGCTCGCGGCGACCGCGAGTGCGCGCTGCTGACGTCGTGCCGCGACGGCGAAGGCGGCGCCGGCCAGCATCACCACCACATAGCCCGCGAACAGCGCCGCGACCGACAGCATGAGCACGAGCGGCCACATCTTCGCCCACCGGTCCGTCGAGGCGGACGAGTAGTAGCGGTTCGAGAACTCGGGCGCCTCGAGCGCCACGGTGCGTGAATAGGCGACGACACCGCCGTCGTCATTGAGCCGCTGCACGTCCGCCCACGAGAGCCCGAGCTCCGGGAGGTACCACTTCCGGGTGCCTCCGACGGATCCTCGTGCGTGCTCGGGAAGGAAGACGGCCGCGACGCCGTCGGCGATGGTTGCGGCGTCGAGCGTGCCGGTCACCGTGAAGGCCGGACCGTCCGACAGCCGGAGCGTCTCGCCGATCTCGAGCCCGAGCCGTTCCAACGCGGCGGTGGTGACCATCGCCTCGCGAGCCGTCACCGGGCGATCGCCCGCCACCAGGACGAACGCCTCACCGAAGCGCGGATCCCACGTCGTCCCGGCCCACGCCGGGAGGACCACGGAGCCGTCATCGGTGGCGACCGACACCATGCCCCTCGACACGGGGAGAACCTCGGTGCCCGCCGCCAGCAGCCCGGTCGGGTCGTCCAGCGGTTCGCCGTCCGGCATCGTCATGACCCCGTCCGCGTCGATCGGGTACCCGCTCCACTCGGGCTCGGTGGGCACCTGCCAGAACCCCTCGCCGGGAACGCCGGACGGCGCGATCCACGCCTCCATGTCGCCGAGTTCGGCAGCCGTGCGCTCCTCGGGGGTCGCGATCGCGCTGGCGGTGAAGATGAGGAATCCCGTCATCCCCGCGATGGGAAGCGCCACCAGCGTCGTCACGAGCAGGCTCGACACCCATGCGCGTCGCAGCTGCCGCTGTGCCATCCGGACGGCGACCCTCCAGCGGGCCGTCCGCGAGACCGGGCCGCGGCTGCGCGGACAGGCCGAAGAGGGCGCGTGGACGCTCGGCTCGAGGGTGCTGGTCATCGTGCCTGCAGAAGCGAGTCCGCGCCCGCGCGCCGCGACTCGTCGACGATGCGGCCGTCGCGCAGGAACACGATGCGGTCGGCGAAGGCGGCGTGGCGTGCCTCGTGGGTGACGAGGATGCCGGCGGCTCCGGCATCCACTCGCGCGCGCAGCATCTTCAGCACCATCTCGCCCGTCACCGAGTCCAGCGCGCCGGTCGGCTCGTCGGCGAGGATCAGCCGGCGCCCGCCGACGACGGCGCGGGCGATCGCCACGCGCTGCTGCTGGCCGCCCGACAGATCGTCGGGGTAGGAGCCGGCCTTGTCCTCCAGGCCGATCGATGAGAGCGCGTCACGTCCGGCGCGTCGTGCCACCCGGGACCGGAAGCCGTCGAGCTCGAGCGGCAGCGTGACGTTCTCGAGCGCGGTGAGCGTCGGGATGAGGTTGAAGTCCTGGAACACGAAGCCGAGCGAGCGCCGCCGGAGACGCGCGAGCTGTGCCGGCGTCTGCTCGCTGAGGTACTGCCCCTCGACGACCACCTCGCCGGACGTCGGGATCGCCAGACCGCCGGCGATCGACAGCAGGGTCGACTTGCCCGAGCCCGACGGCCCCATCACCGCGACGAGCTCGCCCTGACTCACGTCGAAGTCGACGCCCGACAGCGCCGAGACGGCCGTCGCACCGGTGCCGTACTGCTGCGTCACGCCGATGAGACGCAGCACGGTGTCGGTCATCGTGCCTTCTCGGGCGCTTCGACAGGCTCAGCGACCGGTCCCTGAGCCTGTCGAAGGGCCGGACGCCCGCGCTTGGGCTTGGCGGTCGAGAGCTCGAGCGCCATGGCGCGATGCGGGTGCAGCGCCAGGCGCTGCTCGGAGTGGTCGAGCCAGCGCACCTCCGCTTCGGCCGAGAAGATCATGGAGTCGACGACGAGCGACCACGCGAGCTCCTCCGGTCCGTCGGGGTTCGCCCCGGCGTACTTCGCCCGATTCAGCTCCTGCAGCTGCGCGAGCGACGAGCGGCGCTGTGTCTGGATGATGTCCGCCACGTCCACTCCCGGCAGGGTCGCGGCGACCGCGAGCTTGATCGCGAGCTCGTCGCGGGTGCCCTGCGCGCGCTGCACCGGCGAGGCCAGCCAGTCGCGCACCTCGGCGGCTCCGGCATCCGTGATCTCCCAGTAGACGTGACCGTGCTCGTCGACGTCGCCCTTCTCGACGAGTCCGTCGCGTTCGAGGCGGTCGAGCGTGTTGTAGATCTGGCCCACGTTGAGCGGCCAGGTCGATCCCGTGCGCCGGTCGAACTCGGCACGCAGCTGGTAGCCGTAGCACGGGCCCTGATCGAGGATCGCGAGCAGACTCTGACGAACGGACATCGGGTTCTCCTTCGGGTGGAGGGGCAGAAGCCCTGAACAGCTAGAAGCCCTGAACAGCTAGAAGCGGAGTGCGTCGATGACGTTGGAACGCACCGCCATGAGCGCCGGGATGAAGCCGGCCAGCGCGCCGATCGCGACGGCGGCGACGAGCCCGGTGACGGCGGCGCGCACCGGGAAGGGCGGGATGTCCTGCATCGCGGAGAACATCTCCATGACGAACGGCGCCTTGAGCACGGCCACCGCGATCGCGATGCCGATGACCCCCGCAACGGCCGTCGCCACGACACTCTCGAGCAGCACCGACGTGAAGATGCGGCCCTGCGTCGCTCCGAAGCTGCGGCGCACGCCGATCTCGCGGATGCGCTGGCGCATCGCGACCAGCTGGATGTTCACCAGACCGAGCCCGCCGAGCAGCAGCACGAGGGCCGCGATGCCGCCGGTGACGAGCTCGAACACCGCCATCGAGCTCTGCGCATCGGGGCGCGACGCCCAGTCGGTGCGCATGACTGAGACCTCGGTGCTGTCGTCGAGGCCCGCGCGCAGGTCGGCCGCGAGTACCGGGCCGAGCTCGGCGACGCCGTCCTCGGGCACCCACACCTCGTACATGACCATCACGTCGGCCGGAAGCGCGTCGAGCCGCGCCGCGTACGAGTCGAACATCATGGTGATGCGCTTCTCCTCGTCGCCGTTGTACTGCCGCGGTGTCACGCCGATCACCGGGTACGCGCCCGCCGTGTCGCCGGTCGTGCGGAGGGCGAAGCCCGCGCCGAGATCGGGGCGTCCGTAGACGTCCCACAGTGCCTCGCTGATCACCACGGGCGGTGCGAGCAGCTCCGCGTCCGCCTCCTGGAACCAGCGCCCTTCGAGCAGGGGAGTGCGGTGGATGACCGGGTACGCCGGGTCGACGAGCCGCGCGTTGACGGGGCGCACCTGCTCCGGCGTCTGCACCTGCAGCGGCACCGGGTCGACGATGCGCGTGAGGTAGTCGAAGGAGTACCGCTCCGACACCTGGGCGACGTGGGCGTCGAACGCGTCCCAGTCCATCGGGGCGCCGTCGGTGCGCGACACCGAGATCGACACCGTCGCGGGCCGTCCGCCGCTCTGGTCGGACTGCTCCTCCATCTGCTGCTGCTGGTACTCGCTGAGCGCCACCACCGCCGTGAGGGCGCCGACCGACACCGCGATGCCGATGAGGCTCAGCAGCACCCGCAGCTTGTGGTGGCGCAGCTCCGACCACGCCTCGCCCAGCGCTCCGACGAGCCCGCTCACGAGGCCACCTCCGCCGGCTCGGCGCGTTCGTCCCGGGATGCGGGACGGACGGATGCTGCGTTCCCCGCGTCTGCTCGGGCGTCGGCGAGCGGTGCGCCTTCGGTGGCGGGTTCGTCCACGCTCTCAGCGACCTCGGGTGCACCGGCGGTATCGCCCGCGGTCGCGTTGAGGTCGAACTCCGTGAGCACGCCCGCCTCGAGCCGGTAGTGGCGGCGGGCGCGCGCGGCGACGTGCAGGTCGTGGGTGATCGTGACGAGTGCGGCGTCGGCCTCGGACGCGATCTCGTCGAGCAGTTCCATGACGCTGCCGCCCGTCTCGACGTCGAGCGCGCCGGTGGGCTCGTCGGCCAGGATCAGCGCGGGCCGGCGCACCAGGGCGCGCGCGATCGCGACGCGCTGCTGCTCGCCGCCCGACAACTGCTCGGGCGTGGACTCGAGGCGGTGCCCGAGCCCGACGCGCTCCAGCATGCGGGTCGCTGCCGCCCGCCGGGTCCAGAAGGCGCGGCCCGAGGCGTACCCGAGCGGCATCTCGACGTTCTCGAGGGCGGTGCGCCCCGCCAGCAGATTGAACTGCTGGAACACGAAGCCGACGTTGCGGCCGCGCAGGCGATCGAGCTTGCCGCGGCGCATCTTCCGGACCGGCTCGCCGTGGAACCAGACGGCCCCCTCCGAGGGGGAGTCGAGCATGCCGAGCAGGTTCAGGAGCGTCGACTTGCCCGACCCGCTGCGACCGACGATGGCGACATGGTCGCCCGCCGCGACGGCGAGGTCGACGCTGCGCAGGATGTCCAGGCGCGTGTCATCGGGCAGCAGCACGTGCTTGGCCACGCCCTCCAGCCGGACGAGGGTCACCAGTTCCACCCCGCGGGCTCGCAGTACTCGCCGCCCATGCCGTCGTCGTAGCAGACGGGCTCATCGGCCGCGGCGACGCCGGGCACGTACTGGCGCACCTGCTCGCCCTCCTCGACGCCGCTGGTCACCTCGACGATCGTGCCGTCGCTCACGCCGAGCGCGATGGTGCGCTCCTCGAGCTCGCCGTCGCGGCCGTCGATCCAGACGACGCCCGAGCCCGCGCCGCCCTTGACGGCGGTGGTCGGTACGACGAGCACATCGCTGACGGTGCCGAGGTCGATGTCGAGCTGTGCCTGAAGACCTGCGAACACGACCTGGTCGGCGGGCACCGCGCAGGTGACGGAGGTGGTGCCGTCCTCGGCGACCTCGACCTTGAGGCCGGTGCACGTGAACGGCGCCGGGCCGCCCTGGATCGTGACCGAGCCCTCCGTCGGCGCACCCTGCAGACGGTAGAGCTGCACCGGCTCGACGGTCGCCCGCACGTGGTAGCGCGCCGGCGTCAGCTTCGCGAGCTCCGCGCCGATCGACGCCGGCTGCCCCTTGACGACGGCGAGTTCCGTGATGTCGCCGGCCTCGGGCGCCAGCACGTCGATGTTCTTGACCGGGTCGGCCTGCTTGATCGTGAAGAGCTTCTGCCCGGCCGCGACCGCCTGTCCCTCGCCGACGTGCACGGCGGTGACGGTGCCGTCGATCTCGGAGCGGAGGGGATAGGCCGCATCCCTCGCGATCGTCCCCGGGAGGCTCAGCGCGTTGGCGACCTCGGCGCGCTCGACGGCGACGACGGGATCGGCGATCTGCGCGGACGGCTGCAGCGCGGCGGTGGGCGCGGTGTCGGGGAAGAACGCGATCTTCACCAGGGCGAGGGCCGCGGCCCCCAGCACGAGCACCAGCAGGATCGGGAAGATCCATCGACGCCAGACCACCATGTCGCACCTCTCCGTCGGGGTATACCCAGTATGTAGTCACCGAGTATATGCATACCGGGAATGCATGACGGATGCTGCGGCCCCGCGTGTCGCGGGTAGCGCCGCGACGTCGGCGAAGGCGACGCGGATCAGCCGGCGGACGCGGAGTAGTCGCCGCCCTGGGCGCACGCGGTCATCGTCCAGCCGCCGTCCTGCGCTTCGAGCCGCACCTTCGTGAGCCCCTCCGTCTGAACGTCCGGCTCAGCGGCGCCCGGGATCCAGACGTCGAGGCCGCACGTCGGCTCGTCGACCGCGCCCGCGAGCGCGAACCGCGCGCCGTCCGCCTCGAGCGAGCCGAGTGCGCCCGGCGCGGCACGCGGGTACGCCCGGCTGAGCTCGCCGAGGAGCACCTCGTTGCCGGCCGCGTCCTCGCCGGTCGCACAGTCCTGCGGAACGAGCGCGAGCCCGATCGGCCCGATGCCGTTCTGCGGGTCGCCGCACGCCTGCTTCCACACCCAGTAGGCGCTGCCGAGCAGGTGGGCGTCCTCTGCGTCGGCGTAGCGCTGCATGCGCGCGTTCACGTCCTCCGGCTCGCCCCAGTAGCCGTATTCGCCCGACCACAGCGGGATGCCATATTCGTCGGCCACGCGGCGGGCGAGGTCGAACTGGCGCTCCATGCTCACGATGGAGGGGATGCCGAGCGAGCGGTCCATCGTGATCGACTCGGCGTACAGGTGCGGCGAGAAGACGATGTTCGCGTCGTCGGTGAACCCGAGCGACGGGCCGCTGTCGAAGCCGAGGCCCGACCACAGGATGCTCGGCTCGACGAACACGATCTGCGGCGCCCCCGCCTCGCGGATCGCGTCGATCGCGCGGTCGTAGTAGCGGCCGAGCAGCAGCGACGTCGTCACCGGCGCCGTCTGCCCGAAGCCGGGCTCGTTCATGAGGTCGAACCCGGCGACGGCGGGCTCGTCCGCGTACCGCGCCGCCAGCTCGCCCCACGTGCGCACGAGCGCCGTCTGGACGCCCTCGGTGTCGAACCAGAAGTGCTCGAACGCGCGGTCGCCGGCGGGGGAGATGTCGCGCCCGGTGAACGCGCAGCGCGGCGTGCCGTCGAAGATCGTCGCCCAGCCGGGCGCGCCGTCGTAGCCCCACATGGGGTCTGTGCCCGGGCGGCACTCGGTGCGGGGAGCCGTCGGCGCGTTCGACCAGCCGTCCTGGTGCAGGTCGATGAGCGTGCGGATGCCGTTCGCCTCCGCCCAGGCGACCGCGTCGTCGATCTTCGCCAGATACGCCGCGTCGAGCTCGCCGTCCTCGGGCTCCAGGGCCGACCACGAGATCCCCAGCCGCACGGCGTTGAAGCCGTAGGAGGCCATGCCCTCGAAGTCCGCCTCGGTCAGCGGCCGCGTCGCAGGCACGTCGTCCTGCGGCTGGTAGAAGTCGACGAGCTGGTTGACATTCGCCCCGCGCAGCAGCACGTCGTGCCCCTCGCCGTCCGTGATGCGATCGCCGTCTGCGCGCAGGAACCCCGCGGGGACGGATGCCGCATCCGCCGCCGCGTCGTCGGCGCCGGCCGCCACCGCGACCGGGGTGACGACGAGCGCCGCCGCGACCGCGGCGACCACCGCCACGGCGACGGGGCGGCGCGCCGGCGCCGGCTCGATCGTGTCGGCATCGGTGTCGGCATCCGTCGTCCGTGCCACGGCGCGCCGTTCGCGCAGACGATCGGCGACGAGGGCGGCCAGTGCCGCGACCCAGCCGAGGCACGCGGCGAACGACAGGCCGTCCGCGACGTGCACGTACGCGGCCATGAGCGGCCAGAGGTCGCCGCGGAACCCGTCGTCGACCACCACCCCGATGGCCGACTGCAGGAGTCCGAACAGCGCCCCCGCGGCGAGGATCCCGAGCCACGTCCCGAGGAAGCCGGGCACGCGCCGGCGCATCCATCGCACGCACACCCAGGCCGAGGCGATCATCAGGACGACGGCCACGGCCACCGACAGGAAGCCGCGCTCGGGGCGCGCCGACGGGATCAGGTCCGCGTAGGCCGCGCCGGTCCACCACGATCCCGCGGCAAGGGGCGCGATCACGCCGAACGCCACCACGGCGGGCCACACCGCTCCGCGGTCGAACACCGGGCGGGTCGACCGCCCGCCCGCCCAGCGGGTCACGGCAGCGATGATCGACGCCGCCGGCAGGGCCTTCGCGGTCACATAGCCGGCCGCCCACGCCGAGAGCGCAGCATCCGTCGTCATCGCGAAGCACGCGGCCGCCTGCGCGAGCAGCACCGCCAGCACGACGCCCGCGAACATGGTCCAGAAGCGCTCGCCGGCTCGGGCGGCGGCCCACCAGACGACGCCGAGCAGCACCGGAAGGAACACCAGGTACGGCGCGAGCGACCAGCCGAGCTGCCACTGCAGGGTTCCGCCGGGCCAGCCGACGAGAGCGAGGAGTCCGGTGGGATCGAGGATCGCCTGGATGAGGACGAGAACGGATGCCGTGGCCACGGCGATGATCGGACGGCGGAACCGGCGCATGAACACTCCATCGTGTCTGCAGAGGGCGAGGGCCCACCCGCTTCGGGATCACGGGGGAGCAGCATCCTCTCATCCGTCCCTATGGATGAATGCACACCCAGCGCACACCAAGGTCACGGGTGGATAACATAGGCAGGTATGCCTGGGGTCATGCACCCCGGCGGCACTGGCGCCGTTGCGCCGCTCCCGAAAGCTTGAAGATGGAGACACTCCGTGGCCAACCCCCTCGAGAAACTGCTTCGCGCCGGTGAGGGTCGCATCCTCCGGCGGCTCCAGCAGGTGGTGAAGGCCGTCGGCGCGCTGGAAGAGGACTACGAGCACCTCACCGACGAAGAGCTCCGGGGTGAGACCGCCGAGCTCCGCGCCCGCTACCAGGCCGGCGAGACCCTCGACCACCTCATGCCCGAGGCGTTCGCGGCCGTCCGCGAGGCCGCGAAGCGCACCCTCGGGCAGCGCGCCTACGACGTCCAGCTCATGGGCGGCGCCGCGCTGCACCTCGGCAACATCGCCGAGATGAAGACCGGCGAGGGCAAGACGCTCACCGGTGCGTTCCCCGTCTACCTCAACGCGATCGCCGGCGAGGGCGTGCACGTCATCACGGTCAACGACTTCCTCGCGTCGTACCAGTCCGAGCTCATGGGCCGCATCTACCGCGCGCTCGGCATGACCACCGGCACGATCGTCGCGGGCCAGACGCCCGAGGTCCGCCGCGAGCAGTACAACGCCGACATCACGTACGGCACGAACAACGAGTTCGGCTTCGACTACCTGCGCGACAACATGGCGTGGCGCAAGGAGGACCTCGTCCAGCGCGGTCACTTCTACGCGATCGTCGACGAGGTCGACTCGATCCTCATCGACGAGGCGCGCACGCCGCTCATCATCTCGGGGCCGTCGTCGGGCGAGGCGAACCGCTGGTTCGTCGAGTTCGCGAAGATCGCGAAGACGCTCGAGTCGGGCGTCGACTACGAGGTCGACGAGAAGAAGCGCACCATCGGCGTGCTCGAGCCCGGCATCGAGAAGGTCGAGGACTATCTCGGCATCGACAACCTGTACGAGTCCGCGAACACGCCGCTCATCTCGTTCCTCAACAACTCGATCAAGGCGCTGGCGCTGTTCAAGCGCGACACCGACTACGTCGTGATGAACGACGAGGTCATGATCGTCGACGAGCACACCGGCCGCATCCTGGTCGGGCGCCGCTACAACGAGGGCATCCACCAGGCCATCGAGGCCAAGGAGGCCGTGCCGGTCAAGGCCGAGAACCAGACGCTCGCCACCGTCACGCTGCAGAACTACTTCCGCCTGTACGACAAGCTCGCGGGCATGACCGGTACCGCCGAGACCGAGGCGGCCGAGTTCATGTCGACGTACCAGCTCGGCGTCGTGCCGATCCCGACGAACAAGCCCATGATCCGCAAGGACCAGGCCGACCTGGTCTACAAGAACGAGACGGCGAAGTTCGCCCAGGTCGTCGAAGACATCGCCAAGCGCCATGAGGTCGGCCAGCCGGTGCTCGTGGGCACCGTGAGCGTCGAGAAGAGCGAGTATCTGTCGCGCCTGCTCGCGAAGAAGGGCATCAAGCACGAGGTCCTCAACGCGAAGAACCACGCGCGCGAGGCCGAGATCGTCGCGCGGGCCGGTCGCCTGGGCGCCGTGACCGTCGCGACGAACATGGCCGGTCGAGGCACCGACATCATGCTCGGCGGCAACGCCGAGTTCCTCGCGGTGCAGGAGATGAAGACCAAGGGCCTCGACCCGGTCGAGACGCCCGACGAGTACGAGGCCGAGTGGGACGCGGTCTACGAGTCGACGCGTGACCGCGTCGCGCAGGAGAGCACGAAGGTCGTCGAGGCCGGCGGTCTCTACGTCCTCGGCACCGAGCGCCACGAGTCGCGCCGCATCGACAACCAGCTGCGGGGCCGCTCGGGTCGTCAGGGCGACCCGGGCGAGAGCCGCTTCTACCTGTCGCTGACCGACGACCTGATGCGCCTCTTCCAGTCAGGCGCCGCCGAGGCGATCATCGCCCGGACGAACTTCCCCGACGACGTCGCGATCGAGTCGGGCATGGTCACGCGCGCGATCAAGTCGGCGCAGAGCCAGGTCGAGGCGCGCAACGCCGAGATCCGCAAGAACGTCCTCAAGTACGACGATGTCCTGAACCGCCAGCGCGAGGCGATCTACTCCGACCGCCGCCACATGCTGCAGGGCGACGACATCGCCGACCGCGTGCAGCACTTCATCGAAGACGCGATCAACGCCGTGATCGACGACCACACCGGGTCGGGCCACAGCGAGAACTGGGACTTCGACGCGCTGTGGACGGAGCTCAAGACGCTCTACCCCGTGGGTGTCACCATCGACGAGGTCGTGGCTGAAGCGGCAGGCCGCAAGGGCGGCATCACCGCCGACGGGCTCAAGCGCGAGATCCTCTCCGACGCCCGCATCGCCTACGACACGCGCCAGAACACCCTCGGCGAGGCCGCGACGCGCGAGCTCGAGCGCCGCGTGGTGCTCCAGGTGCTCGACCGCCGCTGGCGCGACCACCTCTACGAGATGGACTACCTCAAGGACGGCATCGGCCTGCGTGCCATGGCCCAGCGCGACCCGCTCATCGAGTACCAGCGCGAGGGTTACCAGATGTTCCAGGCGATGATGGGGCAGATCAAGGAGGAGTCGGTCGGCTACCTCTACAACCTCGAGGTCGAGGTGCGCCGCCAGGGCGAGGCCGGCGCCGAGCAGGTCACCCAGGTCGAGGCCAAGGGGCTCGGCGCGCAGCCGGTCGAGGCCCAGCGCCTCCAGTACTCGGCGTCGAACGACGCCGGCGAGGTCGAGGTGCGCAACGATCGCGGCCAGGTGCAGCAGGCGGCGACCACGCGTCTGCGCCAGGCGGCTGCCGCCGCAGCCGCGGCTCCCACCCCGCAGCAGGCGCCCGCCGCCGAGCCGCAGCGCGGAGCCTTCGGCCAGCGGACGGATGCCGAGGCCCCGGCTGCGCCGGCGGCTCCGCAGAACCGCGCGCAGCGTCGCGCGGCCGAGCAGCGCAAGAAGTAGGACTCGCTCACCAGGTGGCCCGCGCGCGAGCGCGGGCCACCTGGCGTCCATTGGCCCTCCTCGGCCGCGGATATCCTGAAGCGATGAGTCCCCTCCGCCCCCTCGATCAGTCGAGCAAGCTCCAGAACGTTCTCTACGAGATCCGCGGGCAGGCACTGGCAGAGGCAGACCGGCTGGAGGACGACGGCCACACGATCCTGAAGCTCAACACGGGCAACCCGGCGGTCTTCGGGTTCGAGGCGCCGTTCCAGATCGTGCGCGACATGATCGAGGCTGTCCCGCACGCGCACGGGTACAGCGACAGCAAGGGCATCATGTCGGCGCGGCGCGCGGTCGTGTCGCGGTACGAGCAGGTGCCCGGGTTCCCGCAGTTCGACCCCGACGACGTCTATCTCGGCAACGGGGTGTCCGAGCTCATCACGATGACCATGCAGGCGCTCCTCGACGAGGGCGACGAGGTGCTCATCCCGGCGCCGGACTACCCGCTGTGGACGGCGATGACGAGCCTCGCCGGCGGCACGCCCGTGCACTATCGCTGCGACCCCGACGCGGAATGGCAGCCCTCGCTGGAAGACATCCGCGAGAAGGTCACGCCGCGCACCAAGGCGATCGTCGTCATCAACCCCAACAATCCGACCGGCGCCGTCTACAGCCGTGAGGTCCTCCAGGGGATCGTCGAGATCGCGCGCGAGAACTCGCTGCTGCTCCTCTCGGACGAGATCTACGACCGCATCCTCTACGACGAGGCGCAGCACATCCCGCTCGCGACGCTCGCGCCCGACCTGCTGTGCCTCACGTTCAACGGCCTGTCGAAGACGTACCGCGTCGCGGGCTATCGCTCCGGCTGGCTCGTGATCACGGGTCCGAAGAAGCACGCCGCAGGTTTCCTCGAGGGCATCCAGCTGCTCGCGTCCACGCGTCTGTGTCCCAACGTGCCGGCGCAGTACGCCGTGCAGGCCGCGCTGTCGGGCGTCCAGTCGATCGACGCGCTCATCGCGCCCGAGGGCCGCCTCCATGAGCAGCGGGACGCGGCGTGGGAGGGCCTCGAGCGCATCCCGGGCGTGACGTGCCTGAAGCCCAAGGGTGCGCTCTACGCGTTCCCGCGGCTCGACCCGAACGTGTACGAGATCCGCGACGACGCCAAGCTCGTCTACGACTTCCTCGTCGCCGAGCACGTGCTGCTGGTGCAGGGGACCGGCTTCAACTGGCCGACCCCGGACCACCTGCGCATCGTCACGCTGCCCGAGGCCCGCGTCCTCGCCGAGGCCGTCGAGCGGCTCGGCAACTTCCTCTCGTCGTACAGGCAGTAGCGACGGGCTCCGCGCGCCGTGCGGTTCGTCAACCCCCTCGCGTGACACGGGTCTGCGTCGTACCTTCGCGGCATGTCCATCCAACTGAACCAGCCGGCGCTGCGCCACGCGCGCGCGCTCATCCGGGACGGCAAGGTCGTGCGCGATGAACGCGACGATTGGTCGGAGGCCGCGCCGACGGCCGACGAGGAGAACTCGTACATCGAGCGAGAAGGATGGACCGAGTACTCCCACTGGCACATCGGCATCGACCACCGCGAGAACGAGGAGACCAAACAGGCGTACTCGTTCCCGGTGGGCGACTTCACGAAGGTCCACCGGTCCGGGGTGATCTCGGCCGAGAGCCGCGCCGGACAGCACGACCACTATGAGATCCGCGACGCGCTGCGGTCGCTGCTGGAGCTCATCGACAAGGACGACAAGAGCTGACGACGGGACCGGCCGCATCGTCGGGGCCGGTTCCGTCGCAGGGTCGTACAGCCGCCGCAGCCGCCGCGCGGCGCCGTCAGACGTGCGCGTGCGACGACAGCTTCGTCGGGGCGTCGGTCAGAGGAGCGCGAGCGAGGTGGCGCGCCAGCGGCCGTCCATACCCTCGATCCGCACGGCCAGGGCGCGCGTGCGCGCAGGCCCCCGGACGACGACGACCGCTTCGATGATGCCGTCGGCGGGGGAGGACTCGTGCACCGACATGATCGTGTGCACGGGGCGCTTCGCCGCCACACCGCGGGCGCTGCGGGCCCGCGTCGCGAGGTTCGCACGCGTGACGAGCTTGCGGTAGGCGTCCTCGGTGAGCCAGCGGGCGAGCTGGTCGACTTCGCGGACACCCGCGAAGACTTCGAGCACGCCGACCGTGAGGTTGCGCAGGAACGGCTCCGGAGCGGGGAGCGCTGTGGACGGCGTCCGCTGCGGCGCGAAGAACTCTGCGACCTGCGCGCTGCTGCGGGACGCATAGGGTACGCGGGCGGTGCCCGCGGGCGTCGTTGCCATGGGTGCCAATCTCGACAGGGGGATGTCTTCCCGGACAGTAGACCACACAGCGAACTCTCAGGAAAATCCGCCCTGGTCGGCTGTGGATAACTCGTCGGCCGATCGGCCGCGGTGCCCTACTCTCGCTGAGTGCGCTGGGACCGCTTCTTCGACGACCTCGAGGATCAGCTCGCCTCCGAATGGGAGGCCGAGCGTGCCGCGCTCGACACCGAGGCCGAGCGTCTGCGGCTCTCGCGGGTGCAGCTGTCCGAGCGCCTGACGCTGCTCGCCGCCCGCGATGGCGCGTCGCCGACCGTGGCGTCGTTCGACCTCGCCGATGGTGCGACGGTGCGCGCATCGGTGACCGGCGTGGGCGCCGACTGGGTGGCTCTGGCCCTCGCCGACGGACCGGGTGGCGCGGTGGTCGTGCCGTTCGCCTCGATAGGGGCCGTCGGCTTGCCGCACGCCGACCTCCTGCGCACGGCGCGCCCGGCGCCGCCGCGATCGCCCTTGGCCGACCGGCTCACCTTCGGGTTCGTGCTGCGCGATCTCGTGCGCCGCCGGGCGGGGGTCGCCGTGCACCTCGTCTCGGGGCGGGTCCTCACCGGCACGATCGATCGCGCCGGCGCCGACCATCTCGACCTCGCGGTGCACGACCAGGGCGCGCCGCGGCGTGCCGACGCGGTATCGGGCTACCGTCTGGTGCCGTTCGCGGCCGTCGCGTGGATCCGCGCGGACGAGGCGCCGGCGATCCCCTGAGCGCCGAGTCGGCGCATCCGCGCGAGGGCTGCCGTGTTCAGTCCGGGTGGCGGACGATGCTTCCGCCCCACAGCTCGGGGAAGCTGGCGGTCTGGGACTGACGCCAGAGCGCCATGCGCCGGGCCTCCTCGGCCTGGTCGTCGAGGTAGTCCCCGACGCTCGCAGCGTCGATCCGCCAGCGCGCGGGTGCGCCGACCCGCAGGCCCCGGAGCCGCCCTTCGTGGACCAGAGCCATGACCTCGTCGACCGAGACGCCCAGCACCTCGCCCACCTGGGCGGGTGCGTAGAGCCGCACGTCGGACGTCGGGTCATCTGACATGCCCCCATTATGGACCTGCCTCCCCGGTGCGGGCTGGGCGCCCTCACCCCTGTGGATAACGCCCGACGGCCTCACGCAGAGTCGGCGACGATGGACGCATGACCGCCGCCCACGACCCCGTCCGCACCCCGCGCCGAGCCTTCTGGGGCGATGCGCGGTTCTTCCTCGGCGTGCTGCTCGTGGCAGCATCCGTCGTCGGCGTGTGGCTCGTCGTGTCGGCCGCGCGCCAGACCGTGCCGGTGTACGCCGCCGCCCACACGATCGTCCCCGGCGAGGCGATCGGGACCGGCGACCTGAAGGTCGTCGACGTCGCACTCGGAACGCTCGCCGGAACCTACCTCACCGCGGACGACCTCGACGAGCCCGTCGTCGCGACCCGCACGATCGAGGCGGGCGAACTGGTGCCCGCGGCATCCGTCGGCGATCCCTCCTCCGCGCGCACCACGAGCGTCGTCGTGCGCAGCGACATCGACGTGCCGGCGTCGGTCGAGGCGGGCAGCGTCGTCGAGGTCTGGTCGGCCCCGCTGCTCGAGCAGGGGGCGTACGACGAGCCGCGCGTCCTCGTCGCCGACGCCACCGTGGTCTCGGTGACGCGGGACGACTCCATGATCGGCGGCGGTGCGGCCGCCCTCGAACTCGTGATCCCGCGGGCGGACGTGCCGGCGACGCTCGCCGCGATGGCCGACGAGTCCGCGCTCTCCATCGTCCCGACGACGGGTTCCGGCTCGTGAGGGTCGTGGTCGCCGTCGACGACGCCCGGCTCCTCGTCGAGGGGCTGCGGCGGGAGGGGATCGACGTGATCGCGGAGGTCGCGGCATCCGCTCCCGCCCTCGCTGCGGCGGATGGGATGCTGGGCGCCGACGCCGAGACGCTGCTCCGGGCGCTCGCCGACGCCGACGCGCTGGTGGTCGCGGTGTCGCGGGCCACGATGTCGCCGACCGTCGTCGCCCTCTGCGACCGAGCCGGCACGCGCGTCGTGCCGCTCGTCGAGGACGCGGCGGGGGAGCGGATCGCGGCGTCGTGCGGCCTCGAGGCTCCGCTGAATCTGCACACCGAGCCATGGCGCATCGCCGAGGCGCTCTCCGCGGCGCCGCGCGCGTCGGCTGCGGAGCCGCCCGCGCGCCCGCAGCCGCGCGTGATCGCGGTGTGGGGTCCCGCCGGCGCCCCCGGGCGGTCCACCGTCGCGACGGAGCTCGCCGTCGAGCTCGCGCGCGGCGGGCGCCACGTCGCTCTGGTCGACGCCGACACGCATGCGCCGTCGCTCGCCCTGACGCTCGGGCTCGCCGACGAGGGTCCTGGATTCGCCGCCGCGTGCCGGCAGGCCGAGCTCGGCGGTCTCGACGCGCGCGAGCTCACCCGCATCGCGGTGCCGCTCGGCCGCACCGGGGTCGACGTGCTCACGGGCATCAACCGGCCCTCCCGCTGGCCCGAGCTGAGCGACCGGCGCGTGGGCGCCGCCCTCGCCGCCTGCCGCGAGTGGGCCGACTACACGGTGGTCGACGTGTCCTCGTCGCTCGAGCGCGACGAGGAGATCATGAGCGACCTCGACGGGCCGCGACGCAATGCCGCCACCCTCGCCGCGCTGCGCGCCGCAGACCTCGTGGTCGCGGTGGTGGCGGCCGATCCGGTGGGCGTCGCGCGGTTCCTGCGCGGGCACGCCGACCTCCGCGCCACCGTCGGCGCGACCCGGGTGGCCGTCGTCGCCAACCGGCTCCGCCCCGGAACCCTCGGCATCGACGCCCGCGGGCAGGTGCGCCGCACCCTCGACCGATTCGGCGGCATCGAGGACGTCTGGTTCCTCCCGCAGGACCCGAGATCCGCGGATGCCGCGATCCTCGCGTCGCAGCCGATCGCAGACGTGGCGCCCCGATCGCCCTTCACACTCGCGCTCCGCCGGTTCGTGGGCGAGGCGATCGTGCCCGCTCCTGCGCCGCAGCGCGCCGCCAAGCCGCGGCGCCGGGGCGTCCACCGCACCGGTTCCGAGCGACCCGCGCACGCCGACGCCGACGACATGGCACGTGTCGGCGAACGAGTCGTGTGATCGACGCGCTCTAGGCTAGGTCCGTGTCGACCCTCAGCGATCTCGTTTACGCCCAGGGCCGCTCCAGTGAAGAGGACGTGGAGTGGCTGCACCGTCTCGCAGGAGATGGCCAGCTCCTCGCCGATCTGGCGTTCGCCGACATCGTGCTCTGGGTGCCCACCTCCGACGACTCCTTCGTCGCCGTCGCGCACACCCGTCCCGGCGGCGCGGCGACGCTCTTCTACCGCGACATCGTCGGCGACCGCGTGCGGCCGCAGTGGCGCACGCAGGTGCGCGAGGCGTTCCAGACGGGTCGCATCGTCGACTCGGCGTCGCCCGACTGGTTCGAAGAGACCCCCACCCGCGTGCGGGCGGTGCCGGTGGCCCGCAAGAGCGGGAAGGAGGCGACGGTGATCGGTGTGATCACCCGCCACACGAACCTCGGCGAGGCCCGCACGCCCTCTCGGCAGCAGATCACCTTCAACGACTGCGCCGACGACCTCTTCGGCATGATCGCGTCGGGCGAATTTCCCGACCTGTCCGCGCCGACGTCGCCGCGGCGCGGCGCGCCGCGTGCGTCCGACGGTCTGGTCCGGCTCGACGTCGACGGCATCACCACCTTCGCGAGCCCCAATGCGCTGTCGGCGTTCAACCGCCTCGGCTTCGACGACGAGCTCGAGGGCGAGTCGCTCGTCGAGGTCGTGACCGGCATCCTGCCGACGAAGCGCCAGTTCGACGAGTCGCTCCCGGTCGTGGTCACCGGCCGCGCGCCGTGGCGCGCCGATCTCGAAGCGCGCGGGGTGACGGTGTCGCTGCGCACCATTCCGCTGCGCGATCACGGCACGCGCATCGGCGCGATCGTGCTCTGCCGCGACGTGACCGAGATCCGCCACCAGGAGCAGGAGCTCATCACCAAGGACGCGACGATCCGCGAGATCCACCACCGCGTCAAGAACAACCTGCAGACGGTGGCGTCGCTGCTGCGCATCCAAGCCCGCCGCTCTCACACCGAGGAGGCGCGTGACGCGCTCACGCAGGCCATGCGCCGGGTGTCGGCGATCGCCGTCGTTCACGACACCCTCTCGGAGGGCCTCGCGCAGAACGTGGACTTCGACGAGGTGTTCGCCCGCGTGCTGAAGCTCGTGGCCGAGGTCGCCGCGGCGCCGAACACGCGCGCCAAGACGCACTCCACGGGCCGCTTCGGCACCCTGCCCAGCGAATACGCGACGCCGCTCGCGCTCGCCCTCACCGAACTCGTCACGAACGCCGTCGAGCACGGGCTCGCGGGGCAGGAGGGCGATGTCGAGATCATCGCCGAGCGCACCGACGACCGCCTCGAGGTACGCGTGCGCGACACCGGCTCCGGGCTCCCGGAGGGTCAGGTCGGTCGCGGCCTCGGCACGCAGATCGTGCGCACCCTCATCCAGGGCGAGCTCGGCGGCACCATCGACTGGCACACCATCATGGGCAGCGGCACGGAGGTCACGATCGACATCCCGCTGCGCTACATCGAGCGCTCCAAGGGCTGAGCCCGCGGGTTCGGCCCGCGAACGTGCAGAACGGATGCCGCGGGATGCGGCATCCGTTCTCTGCAGGTCTTCGCTAAGAGGCGCGGCGCGCGCGGGCGGCGCGGCGCTTGAGCGCGCGGCGCTCGTCCTCGGAGAGGCCTCCCCACACGCCCGAGTCCTGACCGGTCTCGAGGGCGTACTGCAGGCAGATCTCGGTGACGGTGCAGCGTGCGCACACCGACTTGGCCTTCTCGATCTGATCGACGGCCGGACCGGTGTTCCCGACGGGGAAGAACAGTTCGGGGTCGACGGTCAGGCAGGCGGCCTTGTCGCGCCAGTCCATGGTGGTGCTCCTTGTGACAGAGGGGTGGGGAATAAAGGCCCGGTTCGGGTCCGGTACCCTGTGGGATGTGCGAGAAGAATCTCGCCCCACGTCGCTGTGGGAGCACACGGCTTCACCAATCGTCCCATAGCGGTTTACCTGAATCAAGGGTTCATCGGCGGGTTTGTGTAGGACTTGCTGAGTGTTCCCCAGGGCGTATGGAGGGTTCGCACAAACCGCTGTCGGTGGAAGAAGGAGTCGACGGAGAATGCGGACAAACCTGTCCGGAAGGATCGCCGCCGTGCTGGTGGGGCTCGAGGGACTCGGCCTCGCCGCGCTCACGGTGCGCGAGATCGTCGCGATCGTCTCGGGCGACACCGGCTCGATCGAGAGCGCGATCGCGCTGGCGGTGCTGACGCTCGTCGGCGCAGCCGCGGTCATCGCGTTCGCGTTCGCGATCTGGCGCGGTCAGTCGTGGGGGCGTTCGGGCGGCATCGTCACGCAGCTGCTGATCCTCGCGGTCGCCCTCGGCGCAGCGACGGGCGCGTTCGCCGATCCGGCGGCGGCGCTCGCGCTCGCCGCCCCGGCCGTGGTCGTCCTGGTGCTCCTCGTGCTCGCCGTACGCGACGCCGGACGGGCGGCACGCCGGCAGCGCGACGAGGAGTCCGACGGGCAGGCTCCGGGCGGCGCTTAGACGCCCAGGAGCGTCCGCACGCGCGCGACGTGGCCGGTCGCACGCACGTTGTACAGCGCGTGCGTGAGGCGGCCCTTCTCGTCGATGACGAACGTGGAGCGGATGACGCCCATGAAGGTCTTGCCGTAGTTCATCTTCTCGCCCCATGCGGCGTACTTCTCGAGCACCTTGTGGCCGGGGTCGCTCAGCAGGTCGTACGTGAGGCCGTCGCGCTCCCGGAACCGGCGGAGCTTCTCAGGCTCGTCAGGGGAGATGCCGAGCACCGTGTAGCCGGCGGCCTGGAGTGGGGCGAGGCTGTCGCGGAAGTCGCACGCCTCTTTGGTGCACCCGGGAGTCATCGCCGCGGGATAGAAGAAGAGGATCACGCGTCCGCCCCGCAGGGCCTTCAGCGTCACGGCCTGCTCGTCCTGGTCGACGAGCGTGAAGGCGGGGGCGAGGGAACCGGGTTCGAGGCGCGTCGTGGTCACCGTCCCACTCTAGGCGCCGGGCTCCTGGCCCTTCTTGGCGAACGTCTCGAGCAGTCGCTGCAGCGAGTCGAGGCGGGCGGCGCCGCCCGGGCCGAGCCGGCCCTCCTCGACGGCCTCGACGATGGCGCAATCCGGCGCATCGGGGAGGTGCGTGCATCCGCGGGGGCACTCCTCAGCGATCGCGTCGAGGTCGGTGAAGGCCCGCAGGATGTTCGCGGGGTCGACGTGGCCGAGACCGAACGAGCGAACACCGGGGGTGTCGATGACCCAGCCGTTGCGTCCTTCGCCGCGGTAGCGCAGCGACACGGTCGAGCTGGACGTGTGCCGCCCGCGGCCGGTCACGACGTTGACGTGGCCGGTCGCGCGCTTCGCATCCGGCACGAGCGCGTTGACGAGCGTCGACTTGCCGACGCCTGAGTGCCCGACGAACACCGTCGAGTGGCCGACGAGCGCCGCGCCGATGCGCTCGAGCGGCATCTCCTCCCGCCCGCTGGTGAACACCTCGAGGTCGAGGCCGTCGAAGTGCGCGAGGAACTCCGCCGGATCGGCGAGGTCGGTCTTGGTCACGACGAGGAGAGGACGGATGCCGGCGTCCAGCGCCGCGACGAGGTAGCGGTCGACGAGCCGCGGGCGCGGCTCGGGGTCTGCGGCGGCGACCACGACGAGCATCTGGTCGGCGTTGGCGACGACGACGCGCTCGACCTGGTCGGTGTCATCGGCGCTGCGTCTGAGCAGCGAGGTGCGCTCCTCGATGCCGACGATGCGCCCGAGTGTGCCGTCGTCGCCCGACGCGTCGCCGACGACGCGAGCGCGGTCGCCGGTCACGATCGGCGTCTTGCGCAGTTCGCGCGCCCGGGCGGCGAGCGCCGTGCGCTCGGTCGGCAAGTCCTCGTCGACGAGCACGGTGTACCGGCCGCGGTCGACGCCCAGCACACGCGCGATCTCGGCGTCGCTGTGCGCCGGACGACGTTTCGTCCGGGGGCGGTTGGCCTTCGGATTGGGCCGCACGCGCACGTCGGCCTCGTCGAACTCCGGCTCGTCGTCGTCGTCGAGGTCGTCGAGCCAGCTCACGGTGTCGTCCCGCTCATCGAGTCATCCCGGATCGGTTCACGCTGGTCATCCCGATCGCTCTGCGAACGTGTCCACGCGCTCCCTCACGAGGCGCGCATCGTCTCCTCGGAGACCCCGCCGTCGGCGTGCTCGCCGTCGAGCATCCGCTGCCAGATCTGCGGGAACTCGGGCATCGTCTTGGCGGTCGTGCCGATGTCGTCGACCTCGACCCCGGGCACGGCCAGGCCGATCAGGGCGCCCGTGGTCGCCATGCGGTGGTCGTGGTACGCGTGCCAGGTTCCGCCGTGGAGAGGGCGGGGGACGATGCGGATGCCGTCGGGCAGCTCTTCGGCCTCGCCGCCGAGGCCGCGAAGCTCCGCGACGAGCGCCGCGATGCGATCGGTCTCGTGGCCGCGGATGTGACCGATGCCGTGCAGGGTCGAGGGGGAGTCCGCGAAGGCGGCGAGCGCGAAGATCGTGGGCGTCAGCTCGCCGGCGGCCGACAGATCGAGATCGACCCCCTGGATGCCGGCTCCGGCGGTCACGGTGAGCGCGCCGCCGCGGCGCACCACGCGGGCGCCCATGAGCGACAGGATCTCGGTGAGCATCGCACCGGGCTGGGTGGAGTGCGCGGGCCAGCCGGTGACCGACACCGCGCCGCCGGCCACCATGGCCGCAGCCAGGAACGGCGCCGCATTCGACAGGTCGGGCTCGATCGCCACGTCCTTGCCGCGGATCGGACCGGCCGGCACGATCCACTCGCCCACGCCCGGGCGCTCGACATGCACGCCGCGATGCCCGAGGGCTTCGACGGTCATGTCGATGTGCGGGATGCTCGGCAGCCGCTCGCCGGCATGACGCAGCTGCAGCCCGACGTCGAAGCGCGGCGCCGCGAGCAGGAGACCGGAGACGAACTGGCTCGACGCGCTGGCGTCGATCGTCACCTCGCCGCCGCGCACGTGGCCGTGCCCGCGGATGATGAAGGGGAGCGCCCAGTGGCCGCCGTCGTCGATGTCGACGCCGACGTCGCGCAGCGCCGTGATCATGGCGCCCATCGGGCGGTGCAGCGCGCTCTCGTGCGCCGTGAGCGTGACGTCGCCGCGGGCGAAGCCGCCGAGACCCGCCACGAACCGCATGACCGTGCCCGCCTGCCCGCAGTCCACGACCGTGTCGCCGTGCAGCGGCCACACCGGAGTCACCTCGATGTCGTCGCCGTACCGTCCGCTGCCTTCGACGCGTTCGATGCCGACGCCGAGCGCGCGCAGCGCGTCGATCATGCGGGCGGAGTCGTCGGAGTGCAGCGGTGCGATCAGGCGGCTCGGGGCGTCAGCGAGGGCGGCCAGGATCAGCTCGCGGTTCGTCAGCGACTTCGACCCGGGAACGGTGACCGTGGCGTGCAGTGCGCCGTCCGCGACGGGCGCGGGCCAGTGGCCGCGCTCGATCGGCGCGGAGGTCGGGGAATACGCGTCGGCTGTCATCGGGTTCTACCCTACTGAACCCGGTGGGCACGAGCCGGGAGCAACCTACTGAGCGGAGCCGGATGTTCGCCACCCTCGAGCGCCTCGATCGCGACGCGCCCCTCCTCGCCGAGCGTGACGCTCGCGTCCCAGGAAGCCTGGATCAGGCCGCCGTAGACTGGCGCGTGATGAGCGACTCGACCGACCAGGCTGCCGAGGCGGACCTCGATCAAGATCCCCGCGCGCAGTTCGAAGAGCAGGCGCTGCCCTTCATGGACCAGCTGTACGCCGCGGCCATGCGCATGACCCGCAACCCCGCCGATGCGGCGGATCTCGTGCAGGAGACCTTCGTCAAGGCGTTCGCCTCGTGGCGGACCTTCACGCAGGGCACCAACCTCAAGGCGTGGCTGTACCGCATCCTGACGAACACCTATATCAACACCTACCGCAAGAAGCAGCGTGAGCCGTACCAGGGCACGATCGACGAGCTCGAGGACTGGCAGCTCGGCGGCGCCGAGTCGACCACGGCCACGAGCACCCGCTCGGCCGAGGCCGAGGCAATCGACCACATGCCGGCGTCGGTCGTGAAGGACGCGCTGCAGTCCATCCCGGAGGACTTCCGGCTGGCGGTGTACCTCGCCGACGTCGAGGGCTTCGCCTACCAGGAGATCGCCGACATCATGAAGACCCCCATCGGCACGGTCATGAGCCGTCTGCACCGTGGCAGGCGGATGCTGCGTGAACTGCTGGCCGACTACGCGAAAGAGCGCGGCATCACCCCCGCCGCCACGAGGAGCACGAAATGACCGACTGCGGCTGTGAGAAGGCGCGGCGCGACCTGGAGGAGTACCTGCGCCACGAGGTCTGCAAGACCGAGCAGAGCGACATCGCCGAGCACCTGGCGAACTGCGAGGGCTGCCGCGACGAGGCGCTCGTCGCGACCACGCTGACCGAGGTGCTCGCCCGGGCGTGCAAGGAGAGCGCGCCCGAAGAGCTGCGCGATCAGGTGCTGGCCAAGCTGCGGGCGGTCCAGGCGGCGCACTGACGCCGCGGCCCGCGGGGTCAGCCGGCGGGCGTGAAGATCGTGAGTGCGCCCGGCGCCACGTCGACGGTCAAAGGCAGCGCACCGATCGGGTCTCCGTCGGCGTACGCCGTGACCCCCGGCGACGACAGCCGCACCGAGCGCACACGTCGCATCGCGACCTCGGGCACGCCCGCGTGGGTGCCCTTGTACACCCGCGGGAGGAGCCGCAGCAGGCGCAGCCTCCCGGCGGGACGCACGAGCACGACGTCGAGCAGGCCGTCGGCCGGGTCGGCATCGGGACAGATCGGGATGCCGCCGCCATACGTGCGCCCGTTGCCGACGGTGGCCATCACGAGGTCGCCGCCCACGTGTTCGCGCGCGCCGTCGGCGAGCTCCAGCTCGACCTCGTACGGAATGCCGGCGAGCGTCAGGAACTCGACCAGGATCGCGATGTTGTACCGCGAGCCGCCGCGCGGCCAGCGCATCGCGTTCGCGCGGTCGTTGACCTTGGAGTCGAACCCGCTCGCGAGCACCGATCCGAAGTACCGGGTCGATCCGTCCTCGCGGGTGACGCGGGCCACGTCGATCGCCCGGGTGCCGCCCGCGGCGATCGCGTCGGCCGCCGCGGTGACATCGAGCTCGCGCAGCCCCAGCGTCGCCGCGAAGTCGTTGCCGGTGCCCGACGGCACGATGCCGAGCGGGATGCCGGTGCCGGCGACCTCCTGGATCGCGAGGTTCACGGTGCCGTCGCCGCCGGCGACGACGACCGCGTCCACGCCGACCTCGATCGCGGTCCGCAGCAGCGCGGATGACTCCGCCGCGCTGCCACCGCTCAGAATCGAAGTCTGCACTCCGTGTGCGCGCAGGCGCTCGGCGGCGTGGGTCGCGGCGCCGGTGTGGGCGCCGGCGCGCGCCACGGGGTTGACGAGCAGCGCGACCTTCATGCCCGCTCCGGCGCCTCGGCGGCCGGCTCGACCAGTGCGCCGGGGTTCATGATCCCGTGCGGGTCGAGCACGCTCTTCACCGCGCGCAGCACCTCTACGCCGAGTGGTCCGATCTCGGCCTCGAGATACGGCCGATGATCGCGCCCCACGGCGTGGTGGTGGGTGATCGTGCCGTCGGCGTCGCCGATCGCGAGGGACGCGGCATCCTTCGCCGTCATCCACTGGGCCTCAGGATCGTCGGTGAGCGCGGCGACCACCGTGAAGTAGAGCGACGCGCCCGCCGGATACACGTGCGAGATGTGGCACAGCACGATGGGCTTCGTGCCCGCGGCCGCGAGACTCGCGGTGAGCGCGCCTGCGACGGCGGCCTTGAGGGCGGGCAGGTTCGCCCAGGTCGTCGCGGTCTCGAGGGTCTCGGCGAGCACGCCGACGTCCATGAGGGTGTCGCGAAGCGCGGGCGACGCGAAGCGGCCGCGCTCCCACGAGCGCGCCGGATCCTCACCGCGCGACGACGCGCCGTGCGCGCGGAAGACCGCGTCGAGCGCCTCGCGCGTCGACTCGGCCTCGGCGGACGTCGCGCCCTCGAAGGTGGCGACGGCGAGGCATCCGCGCATCCGCGTGAGGTGTCCGCCCATCGCCGCGTTCACCCGCGTCTCGGTCTCGTCGCTCAGCCGCAGGACGGTGGGACGGATGCCGCGCTGCGTGGCTTCGCGGAACGCCGACGCTCCCGCGGCGAAATCGGGGAACGACCAGGCGCGGTACGCGGTCGCCGCGGGGACCGGGCGGATGCGCACGGTCACCTCGGTGAGGACGCCGAAGGCACCCTCCGAGCCGAGGAACAGCTCGCGCAGGTCGGGGCCGGCGGCGCTCGCGGGGGAGCGCCCGAGGTCGAGGTCTCCGGCCGGAGTGGCGACGCGCAGCGCGTGGACGAGGTCGTCGAATCGGCCGTAGCCGCGCGAGGCCTGGCCGCTCGACCGCGTCGCCGCGTACCCGCCGAGGGAGGCGTACAAGAAGCTCTGCGGGAAGTGCCCGAGCGTGTAGCCGCGGGCGCCGAGCAGCTCCTCGGCCTGCGGACCGGTCGTGCCGGCGCCGAACGTCGCAAGGAGCGAGACCTCGTCGAGTGCGAGGAGCGCCGCAGTGCGGCTGAGGTCGAGGGCGATCACGGCACGCTGCGCGCCGCGCACGGGGTCCACGCCGCCCACGACCGAGGTGCCCCCGCCGAAAGGCACGACGGCGATGCCGCGCTCGCCGCACACGCGAAGCACGGCGGCGACCTCGGAGTGATCCGCGGGGGAGACCACCGCGTCCGGCGCGGCCTGCAGATCGTCGAGCCGCCGGCGCAGAAGATCGGGCGTGCTCTTGCCGCCGAGGTGCAGCAGGCGCACCGCATCGTCCTGCGTCGCGGCGTCGGCGCCGACCACGGCGGCCAGCGCCGCGAGGTCGTCGTCGGGCAGTACCGAGGGCGTGAGGACGGGCGCGGCGCGGTGCGGGACGGGATGCGCCTTGCCCGGCAGCAGCGTCGCGACGATCGCCTTCGCGGCCGCCGGCAGGCGGGCCGGCTCGGAGCCCCAGGCGTCCCAGTCGCCCCGGGGGCGGGGTGTCGGGACGGCGAGCGGACGCACCGGGTCGCTCGAGGAATCGGTGGGCACCGTCGCAGCCATGGCGACAGTATGACACATTCTGTATGGTTGTCACATGGCCGATGGAGTGCCCGATACCGAGACCGCGATCCTCGACGCCGCGCTCGCCGAGGTGCTGGCGCATGGCATCCGCCGGACGACGGCCTCCGACATCGCCCGACGCTGCGGGATCGCCCGCCAGACGCTCTATCGCTACTGGCCCGACGCGCAGGCGGTGTTCGCCGCCCTCGTGACGCGCGAGCTCGTCGCGGCGCTTCCCGCCGCGGCCGGGGAGTCCTCCGACCTCGACGAGCTGGTCGCGCTTCTCGTCGAGACCGCCGACCGCGTGCGACGTCTTCCCCTCGTCGACCGGCTCCGCGACACCGATCCCGAGCTGTTCGCCCGGTACATCCTCGATCGGCTCGGGACGAGCCAGCGGGTGATCCACGCCGAGACGGCCCGGCGCATCGCCGCGGGGCAGCGCGCCGGCTTCGTCCGCGCGGGAGACCCGGCGCAGCTGGCGGCCATGGTGCTGCTCGTCGCGCAGTCGGCGGTGCAGTCGGCGCCGCTCGTCGCCGAGTGGCTGCCCGAGAGTGCGTGGCGCGCCGAACTGGCGCACGCGCTGCGCGGCTATCTCGCACCGACCGCGGAGGGGCAGCGATGACGACGCGCATCGTGGGGCGCACGCCCGGATCGTCCGCGCTCTCGGCGGGCCGGCGCACGCGCGAGCTCGACGCGCTCGCCGACCGCGGCGAGATCGACCTGCTCGTCATCGGCGGCGGCATCACCGGCGCCGGGATCGCGTTGGATGCCGCGAGCCGGGGCCTGCGCACCGTTCTGGTCGAACGGCACGACCTCGCGCACGGCACCAGCCGCTTCAGCTCCAAGCTCGTGCACGGCGGCCTGCGGTACCTCGCGTCGGGCCAGATCGGGATCGCCCACGAGAGTGCGACGGAGCGTCACATCCTCCTCACCCGGACGGCGCCCCACCTCACGCGTGCGCTGGCGCAGGTCGTGCCGCTGCACGAGCCCGGCCACGTCGCACGCGGTGCGTACATCGGCATGGGCTACGAGCTCGGCGACGGCCTGCGCCGCGCGGTCGGGACTCCCGGGTCGCTGCTGCGGCCGCCCGGCCCGATCGGCCGCGACGCCACCCTCGCCCTCGCGCCCGCCGTTCGCGCCGAGGGTCTCCGCGGCGGAGTGCGGGGCTGGGACGGGCAGCTCATCGACGATGCCCGGCTCGTCGTCGCCGTCGCGCGGACGGCCGCCGGGTACGGGGCATCCGTCCTCACCCGTGTCGAGGCCGTCTCGGTCACCGGCCGCGAGGCGACTCTGCGCGACCTCGCGACGGGCGAGACGCTCCACGTGCACGCGCGCGCCGTCGTGAGCGCGACGGGCGTGTGGGCGGGAGAGCTCGACCACGACGTCCGCCTGCGGCCGAGCCGCGGCACGCACCTCGTGGTGTCGACGGCCCGCCTCGGCGGTTCGGATGTGTCGCTCACCGTGCTGGTCCCCGGCTCGTCGAGCCGGTTCGTGTTCACGCTGCCCGCGCAGCACGGTCGCACCTACATCGGCCTCACGGACGTGCCCGCCGACGGGCCGATCCCCGACGTCGCGCACGCGACCGAGACCGAGATCGACATGCTCCTCGGCACGGTCAACACCGTGCTGGACGAGCCCCTCGTCCGCACCGACGTGCTCTCGACCTTCGCCGGCCTTCGGCCGCTGCTCGCCGGCGCCGACGACCACGACACCAGCGACCTGTCGCGCCGTCACGCGATCATCGAGTCCTCCAGCGGCGTGCTGAGCATCGTCGGGGGCAAGCTCACGACGTACCGGCGGATGGCGGAGGACGCCGTCGACGCCGTGATCCGGCGCGACCCCGGGTTCGCCTCCCGTCCGTCGCGCACGCGTTCGATCCCGCTCGTCGGCGCGTGGCCGCGGCACCGTCTCGGCGAGATCGCCGCGGCGCCGCGTCTGGTGCGCCGGTTCGGCGCCGAGGCGCCCTACGCGGCCGCCCTGCCGACGGGTGCGGCCGCCGCGTGCGGCGTGACGGCCCAGGAGCTCCAGTGGGGGGTCTCGGTCGAGGGCGCCCTGAGCGTCGCCGACCTCCTCGACCGGCGCACCCGCCTCGGCCTCGTCGAGACCGATCGTGAGCAGTCGACGGATGCCGCCGCCGCCGCCTTCGCCCGCGCCGGTGTCGAGCCGATCGAGGCCTGAGCCGCGGCCTCTGAGGGTTGGCAGGAATCCGCTCCAGGACGGCGGCGCAGACGGGTCGGGGTGTCGCACGTCCCCGTCACACTGGAACGGTGACTCACAGCGGAACCCGCGGCGGACTCGGCGTCGTCCAGGGCACGGCGCTCTACATCGCGTCGGTGCTCGGCACCGGGCTCCTCGTGCTCCCCGGCCTCGCGGCCGACGTGGCGGGTCCGGCGTCGATCGTCTCGGTGCTGGCCGTCATCGTGCTCGCCGTGCCGCTGGCGGGCACCTTCGCCGCCCTGGCCGCGCGCTATCCCGATCCGGGAGGCGTCGCCAGCTACGTGCGTCGCGCGCTCGGTCGCACGGCCGCCCGCGCGACCGGCTACTGGTTCTACTTCGGCGTGGCCGCAGGGTTCCCGGTGCTCGCGGTCCTCGGCGCCGAGTACCTGACCGCGATCCTGCACATCGACCGCGTCGCCGTGCCCATCCTCGTGTTCGCGATCCTCATCCCGCCGTTCGCCGTCAACATGCTGGGGGTGCGGGTCGCCGGCTGGGTGCAGTTCGTCCTCACCGGCCTCCTCGTCGGCATCGTCGTCTTCGTCGTGGCCACGGCCTTCCCCGCCGTCGAGGCGTCGAGCTTCACGCCGTTCCTGCCACACGGCTGGGCGGGCGTCGGCACGGCGATCAGCCTCTTCGTCTGGGCCTTCGCGGGATGGGAGGTCGGCACGCACATCTCGGGGGAGTTCCGCGACCCGCGCCGCAGCATCCCGATCGCCACCGCCATCGCGCTCGTCGTGACCGGCCTCGCATATCTGCTGCTGCAGGTCGTGACCGTGGGTGTGCTCGGCGAGGACGCGGGCGCCGGCGCTGTTCCGCTGCTCTCGCTCGCCGAGGCGGTGGCACCCGGCTTCGGTCCGACCGCAGTCGGCGCCGTCGCCGCGATCGTGGTGCTGGGCGTGATGAACGCCTACCTCGCCGCGTTCGGCAAGCTCGGCGCGTCGCTCGCGTCGTCGGGCGATCTGCCCCGGGTGCTCGCGCCCGGTGCCGAGTCGGGCGGAGTGCCTCGCCGCGCCCTGCTGCTGACCTTCGTGATCGCGATGGTCTACTGCACGATCGCGCTCGCGACCGGCGGCGACCTGCAGACCTTCATCCTCATCCACACGAGCAACATGGTGTCGATCTACGCCGCCGGCATGATCGCGGCGACGCTGATCCTGCCGCGCTTCACGGCGGGCTGGTTCATGGCGGTCGTCGCGGCCGTGCTGTCGGTCGGCCTGCTGCTCCTGGCCGGAGCGAACCTGCTTCCCGCCGCCGCGCTCGCCCTCGCCGCGATCCTCGTGACGGTCTGGAAGCGGCTGCGGCGCTCGTCGCGGCACGCGGATGCGCCCGGCGACGAGATCGCGGCGGCGGAGGCCGCAGACCCCGGGTCCATCGTCGAGGTGAAGACGACGACGGTCCCGGCAGAACGCCGTTCGGCCCTGGACTCCTCAGCGCAGAGCTGAGTCCTCCAGGGCCGAACCGGCGGAGAGTTCCGCCTACAGCGTGAGCGCCTGCTGCATGATCGCGGCTTGCTCGGCCGCGTGCACCTTCGGCGAACCGGTCGCGGTCGACGCCGCCGACGCGCGCGAGACGCGGCTGATGGTGCGACCGTTGAGGTTCTTCACGACCTCGAGGGCGATGAAGGGCCATGCGCCCTGGTTCTCGGGCTCGTCCTGCACCCACACCAGCTCGGCGTTCGGGTACGCGTCGATGACGGCGTTGAGCTCGTCGATCGGGGCCGGGTAGTACTGCTCCAGGCGCACCAGGGCGATCTCGGGGTTCGGGTTCTTGTCGAGCTCGGCGCGCAGATCCCAGTGGATCTTGCCGGCGTGCAGCAGCACGCGCTTGACCGCCGACTTGTCGAGACCGCGGTTGTCGTCGATCACCGGCTCGAAGCGGCCGGTCAGGAAGTCCTCGACCGGGCTCGTCGCGCCCCGCAGGCGCAGCATCGCCTTCGGGGTGAAGACGATCAGCGGACGGCGCGGACGCGCGTACGCCTGGCGGCGCAGCAGGTGGAAGTACGACGCCGGGGTCGACGGGCGCGCGACGGTCATGTTGTCCTGCGCGCACATCTGCAGGTACCGCTCGATGCGCGCCGACGAGTGGTCGGGTCCCTGGCCCTCGTAGCCATGGGGGAGCAGCAGCACGACGCTCGACTGCTGGCCCCACTTCTGGTCGGCCGCCGAGATGTACTCGTCGATGACCGACTGGGCGCCATTGGCGAAGTCACCGAACTGGGCCTCCCACAGCACGAGCGAGTCGGCGCGCTCGACCGAGTAGCCGTACTCGAACGCCATGGCCGCGTACTCGCTCAGCAGCGAGTCGTAGACGTAGAAGCGCCCCTGGTCCTCGCTCAGGTTCGTGAGCGGGATCCACTCCTGGCCGTTCGCGCGATCGTGCAGCACGGCGTGGCGCTGCACGAAGGTGCCGCGACGCGAGTCCTGGCCCGCGAGACGCACGTTGGTCTTCTCGAGCAGCAGCGAGCCGAACGCCAGCAGTTCGCCGAAGCCCCAGTCGATCGAGCCGTTGCGGCTCATGTCGAGGCGCTTGTCGAGCAGCTGCTGCAGCTTGGCGTGGACGGTGAAGCCGTTGGGCTTGTTCACGAACGTGTCGCCGATGAGGGAGACGACTTCGCGCGAGACGCCGGTCGTCGCGGGCTCGCCGGCGGCCGGCTGGGCCCCCGCGTCGGGAACGAGGATGGGCGACGAGCCGGTCTCGGCCGCGTGCGTCTCGGCGAACGCGATCTCGAGGCGGTTCTGGAAGTCCTGCTTCGCCTTCTCGTACTCTTCCTCGGTGATGTCGCCGCGACCGACGAGAGCCTCGGTGTAGAGGCGGCGCACGGAGCGCTTCGCCTCGATGAGGTTCGTCATGAGGGGCTGCGTCATCGACGGGTCGTCGCCCTCGTTGTGACCGCGGCGGCGGTAGCAGACGACATCGACCACGACATCGCGGTGGAACCGCTCGCGGTAGGCGAAGGCCAGCTGCGCCACACGCGTGACGGCCTCGGGGTCGTCGCCGTTCACATGGAAGATCGGCGCCTGGATCGTCTTGGCGACGTCGGTCGCGTACACCGACGTGCGCGCATCGGTCGGTGTCGTGGTGAAGCCGACCTGGTTGTTGACGACCACGTGGACGGTGCCGCCGGTGCGGTAGCCGCGCAGCTGCGACATCTGCAGCGTCTCGACCACGACGCCCTGGCCGGAGAAGGCCGCGTCGCCGTGGACGAGGATCGGCAGCCACGTGAACGTCCCGATGGGCTTGCGATCCTGCTTCGCGCGGACGATGCCTTCGAGCACGCCGTCGACGGTCTCGAGGTGCGACGGGTTCGCGGCGAGGTACACCGGCAGCTCGGACTGGTTGTCGGCGACGAATGTGCCCTCGGTGCCGAGGTGGTACTTGACGTCGCCCGAGCCGCTCTTCGAGCCGATCGCGACGGAGCCCTCGAACTCGCGGAACACCTGGCCGTACGTCTTGCCGGCGATGTTCGTCAGCACGTTGAGGCGACCGCGGTGCGCCATGCCGATCGCGGCGCCGTCGAGGCCTGCCTGGGCCGCGCCCTGCAGGATCTCGTCGAGGAGGGGGATCAGCGACTCGCCGCCCTCGAGGCTGAAGCGCTTCTGGCCGACGTACTTCGTCTGGAGGAACGTCTCGAACGCCTCGGCCTGGTTCAGCTTGTCGAGGATGCGCAGCTGCTCGTCGTGGCCGGGCTTCTGGTACTTGACCTCGACGTTCTCCTGGAACCACGCGCGCTGCGTCGGGTCCTGGATGTGCATGTACTCGATGCCGATGGTGCGGCAGTACGAGTCGCGGAGCACGCCGAGGATGTCGCGGAGCTTCATCTGGCGCTTGCCGCCGAAGCCGCCGGTGACGAACTCGCGGTCGAGGTCCCAGAACGTGAGTCCGTGCTGCTCGATCTCGAGGTCGGGGTGCGTGCGCTGCATGTACTGGAGCGGGTCGATGTCGGCCATGAGGTGGCCGCGCACCCGGAACGAGTTGATGAGCTCCTGCACACGCGCGGTCTTGTCGACGCGCTCGGCGAGGTCGACGTTGATGTCGGACGCCCAGTGGATCGGCGCGTACGGGATGCGCAGCGCGGCGAAGATGTCCTCGTAGAAGCTGCGCTGCCCGATGAGCAGCTCGTGCACCTTCTTGAGGAACTCGCCTGACCCGGCACCCTGGATGACGCGGTGGTCGTAGGTGCTCGTCAGCGTGATCGTCTTGCCGATCGCCAGCTCGTTGAGCGTCTTGTCGCTCGCGCCCTGGAACTCTGCCGGGTACTCGAGGGCGCCCGCGCCGACGATGCAGCCCTGGCCCTTCATCAGACGCGGCACCGAGTGCACCGTGCCGATGCCGCCGGGGTTGGTCAGTGAGATCGTGGTGCCCTGGAAGTCGGCCGCGGTGAGCTTGTTGCCGCGTGCACGCGAGACCAGGTCCTCGTAGGTCGTGAGGTACTCGTTGAACGTCAGCTGCTCGGCGCGCTTGATGCTCGGAACGAGGAGAGCGCGGGTGCCGTCGGGCTTCGGGAGGTCGATCGCGATGCCGAGGTTGATGTGCGCGGGCGCGACGAGAGACGGCTTGCCGTCGATCTCGGCGTAGAACACGTTCTGGCTCGGGAACTCCTTGAGCGCCTGGATGATCGCCCACCCGATGAGGTGCGTGAAGCTCACCTTGCCGCCGCGCGTGCGCGACATGTGGTTGTTGATGACGATGCGATTGTCGATCATCAGCTTCGCCGGCACCGTCCGGACGCTCGTCGCCGTCGGGACGGTCAGCGACTCGTCCATGTTGGCGGCGAGGGTCTTCGGCATGCCGCGCAGCGTCGTGACGACATCGGCATCGGCCTCGCCGTCGGCTGCCGACGGCTGTGCCTTCGGCGCCTGCGCCGGGATCGGCTGCGGCGCGGCCGGGCGCGCGGTGGTGCGCGCCACGGGCTGCGTGCCGATCACCGGGATCGGCGCCGTCACCGGACGAGGCTCGGATGCCGCCGCCGGGGGCGCGGCCGCCGCGGGGGCGGTCGCCGGGGGCGCAGCCTCCGAGGGCGCGGCCGCCGCGGCCGTGGCCTGGGTCGGTGCTGCTCCGTCGACGGGGTGGTAGGCCTCGAGAACGGGCCACCACGCCTTGTCGACGGAGTTCCGGTCGATCTTGAACTGTTCGTACAGCTCCTCGACGAGCCACTCGTTGGCTCCGAACTCTCCCTCGTTCGAAACCCCGACGCCCGTCACCTGGCTCGACACGCTGAATCGCCTGCTTTCATCGGTGAAGTTCTGGGATGCGCGGGGGGCGCGAAACGCCCTCACACACGACGGTTAAGCCTAGCCCAGTCTGCGCGGGAGGTTCCGGCCCTCTGGGGTCGCGAACCTGAAAGAACCCGCATGATTATCCGCACAGGAACTGTCACTAACCTTGGCGGTCATGGAGTTCTACGGCGAAACACCCGACGTCGACCTGACCTACTCTGACGTCTTCCTCGTCCCGCGGCGCTCGGCCATCGCGAGCCGACTCGATGTCGACCTCGCTCCGGGCGACGGCACGACGGCCACCCTCCCGCTCGTCTCGGCGAACATGAACTCGGTCACGGGTGCGCGCCTCGCGGCCACGCTGGCGCGTCGCGGCGGCCTCGGAGTCCTCCCGCAGGACATGCCGCTGCAGGAGCTCGACGCCGCGATCCGCTGGGTCAAGGCGCAGCCGGTCGCGTGGGACACCCCGCTCGTGCTGCCGCCCGATGCGACCGTCGCCGACGCGGCGCGGCTGCTCCCCGCCACCGAGGGGCACGGCATCGTCGTCGCCGACGCCTCGTCCGGTCACGTCGACGCCGACGAGATCCTCGGCATCGTCCCGGCGACCCGGCTCGGCACCGCCCTGCCCGACGCACGCCTGGGCGACCTCGCGCGTGGGCGCGCAGCATCCGTCGATGCCGATGACATCGAAAGCGCGCGCCACGCGTTCGACGTCATCGTCGCCGCCGAAGCCGAGACCGTGTGCGTGCTGCACCACGGACACCTCGTCGGCACCCTCTCTCGCCGCAGCGCACTGCGCTCGACGCTGTACTGCCCGGCCGTCGACGCGTCGGGCCGCCTCATCGTCGCCGCGGCGGTCGGCATCAACGGCGACGTCGCGTCGAAGGCGAAGGCCCTCGCCGGCGCAGGTGTCGACGTCCTCGTCGTCGACACCGCCCACGGGCACCAGGAGGGCATGCTGCGGGCTCTGCGGACCGTCGCCGACCTCGACCTCGGCATCCCCATCGCCGCGGGCAACATCGTCAGCGCCGAGGGCGTGCACGACCTCGTCACCTCCGGCGCCACCATCCTCAAGGTCGGCGTAGGCCCCGGCGCCATGTGCACCACGCGCATGATGACCGCCGTCGGCCGTCCGCAGTTCTCCGCCGTCCTGGAGACGGCCGAGGCCGCCCGCATCATGGGTGCGCACGTGTGGGCGGACGGCGGCGTGCGCTACCCGCGCGACGTCGCGCTGGCGCTGGCGGCGGGTGCGGCATCCGTCATGATCGGCTCGTGGTTCGCGGGGACCATCGAGGCGCCCGGCGAGCTGCAGATCGACGACGCCGGCCGGGCCTACAAGGAATCCTGGGGCATGGCCTCGACGAAGGCCGTGCACGAGCGCTTCGGGCGCCTCGATCCGTACGAGCTCGCGCGCAAGGAGCTCTTCGCCGAGGGCATCTCGTCGTCGAAGATCTACCTCGACCCGCTTCGCCCCGGCCTGGAGGACCTGCTCGACATGATCACGTCGGGCGTGCGGTCCTCCTTCACGTACGCAGGCGCCTCGACGGTCGCCGAGTTCCACGACCGCGCGCGCGTCGGCCTCCAGTCGGCGGCCGGTTACGAAGAGGGCAAGGCTCTGCCGGTCAGCTGGTGAGGATGTTCCGGATGCTGCGGCCCGCGGCATCCTGGATCCCGCGACTTATGCGCGGCGCGGTTGCCCGCGAACGGCTCCGCGCTGCCGGGATCGACATCCGCTGTTCATCTCGCAGCGGTCCCTTGCTGTGCGCGGTCGAGATCGGCAAGCGCTGTGGTCCGGTTCGGGCGCTCAGGCCGATTTCTACAGCGCAATGCGGGAGGACCAGGTCGAAGGACGCCGACGGCGTCATGGTCGTTGTTGGGAGCTCGGCAGCCCGTCGGCAGTCAGGATGTCGTACACCTGCCGCGGGTCGTCGAAGTCAGTGGCCTCCAGTCGGGAGAAGCCGCGGACCTCTCGGCGGATCTCGTTCTCGCGGTTCTTCTCGTCGATCACGATCTCGTCCGGATCGCGGTGGTCGCCGAATTCGGGGCTGAGATACTTGCCGCGGCCATCGATCTCGAGCCAGTGGTCGAACTCGGGGAAGTAGCGATCGCCGAACACGAGGCGCCCGCTGCGGAGCACTCGCCGCTCCTGCGAGCGTGATTCGGGGAAGCCGAGTCGGCGCAGCACGTGGGCAGCCTGCGTTTCGCGAGGGTTCGCCGCCCCGGTGTCGGCGAACGCGAGGACGCGGCGGGCCCGCACGTCGCCCCGCCGCCGCGGCTCGCTGCTGAGGAGCCGGATCAGTTCGTCGATCGTCGTGAGTGGCCCGCCCTCGCGGCCGATCCAGACCGCCTGGTCGACGGCGGCCGCCGCGACGAGGAACGGGGCCACGCGGGCGAGGTCGAGCGCCGTCTGTGCGGGCGTGGTGAGTTCGTGCCGCCCGAAGGGGGCTCGTTGGACCCCTTCGAGACCGAGCGCGTGCCGCCTGACCGCCCCACCGGATCGGCCGCCGGTCGCGCGTTCGATCATCACGTCCACCTGTCTCGGCCACCGTCCGAGGATGTCGATCCCGTGCTCGGCAGCAGCTGCGAAGTGCGACAGCACCGCACCAGGTTCGAGTCGGCGCGCGACCTCCGAAACGACGATGCGATGTCGTTCGAGAGGGCGGAGCCTGCGCCATTCGACGCTCAACACATAAGAACCCGCTGTCACCCGGGTCCACTCGCCCGATGCCAGGTTCTTGCGAATCCGACGGTCGTCAGCGAGGTCGAACTGATCGCGCCGGCGGAGGATCGCGATATCGGGCGTGATTCGTGGCTGTGTGGTGGACGTCACTGTCCCACGGTGGTCGCGGCGGCGCCTGGTGGAGGGCGATGCGGCCGCTTCGGTGGAAACCGAGACGCGACGCTCATCTGGGGAGAAGTCGCGGGTCGCGTCGGCGGCGTGGTGCGCAGTGACGGAACGGCCGCGCCGAGCTGCGATGCCCGCGCGGTCCTGATCGGCATCCGCTGCCGGTTCGGCCTACCCCAGTGGTTGCGCGCTGTCGAAATCGTCGTGAGCTGTCGTGCTGTTGTGGCGCGAACGCCGATTTCGGCAGCGTCACCGATCAAGACGAGCGAGAGCAACCGCGGAGATGACGGATGCTGCGGCCCGCGGCATCCGTGATGCCGCAGGCTCTGTCAGCGCAGGCGGGCGAGCGCCCGCTCGTGGACGGCCGGGTCGGAGTCCATTCCGGCCGGTGACTCGGGTGCGTACACGACGAGCTCGGTGAAGCCGAGTGCCGTGGCGTGCTCGGCGGCCGCGAGGTACGCGTCGACGCTGGTCGTGGGGCGCACGCGGCCGAATCCCAGCAGCAGCGAGCGACGCACGGCCGACGGATCCCGGTCAGCGGTCCGGCACGCCTCGTCGAATCCCCGCGCCTGCTGTGCAAGCAGCGCCCAGTACTCCTCGGGGTCGAGCTGTGTCGACCCGGGGCCGCCGTACGAGTTCCAGGTGTCCGCGTACGCGGCGGCGAGCGCGAGCGCGCGGGGTCCGTGGGCGGCGAGCAGGAGCTCCGGGCGGGCGACCCCCTCGGGTGCCGGCAGGGTCTCGAGGCCCCGGAACGACGTCGTGCGACCTTCCCAGTCGGTCGTCCCGTCGAGCACCGCCAGGTAGCCCCGCACCACGTCCGCGAAGCGCGCCGACATCTCGGCAGGGCTCTCGCGGGTGCCGTGGTCGGCCAGCGCGCACGTCGGCGCACCCATGCCGAGCCCGAGGACGAGACGACCGCCCGAGATGTCCTGCACGGTCATCGCGACGCGGGCGAGCGTGACCGGCGTACGGAACACAGCTGAGGCCACGAGCGTGCCGAGCCGGATGCGCTCGGTGACGGCCGCCGCGGCCGTGAGCGTGGTGAAGGCCTCGCTCAGCCACATGCCCGGCGCCGTCGCGTGGGTGAGGTGGTCGTAGGCGTAGACGACGTCGTAGCCGACCTGCTCGGCCCAGCGGTACCACTGCTCCTGTTCGCGCCACGATCCGACCGGGGGAATCACGAGGCTCATCCTGTCCAGTGCCATGGCGCCATGCTGGCACCGATCCCCAGGATCGCGCGGGATGCCTGCCGTAGACTTGTCGGCACGATGGACGACCCTCCTCCTTGTAGACCCTCGCCCCACCGACCCTCCACCCCGATGAATGGGGGTGATGCGTGATGGATTACGTCATGTTGGGCGTGGGGCTTCTTCTCACAATCGGCACCGGCCTGTTCGTCGCGAGTGAGTTCGCGCTCGTGAACCTCGACCGGGCGGACCTCGAGTCCCGCCAGGCGGCCGGTGAAACCCGGCTCTCGCTGACGATCAGCGCGCTGCGCATCACCTCGACCCACCTGTCCAGCGCGCAGCTCGGCATCACCCTGACCACACTGCTCACCGGCTACACGATGGAGCCGGCGATCTCGAACCTGCTCGCGCCGGTGTTCGACGCGTGGGGCATCCCGAGCGGCGTGTCACGCCCGCTCGCCGCCATCATCGGCGTCTCGATCGCGACCGTCTTCTCGATGATCATCGGCGAGCTCGTGCCCAAGAACTTCGCGCTGGCGGTCCCACGTCAGACCGCCAAGCTCGTCATGCCGTTCCAGGTGGCGTTCACGACGGTGTTCCGCCCCGCGATCGTCGTGCTCAACGGCAGCGCCAACGGCGTGCTGCGCTCCGTCGGCATCGAGCCGAAGGAGGAGCTCTCCGGCGCCCGCACCGCCGAGGAGCTCTCGAGCCTCGTCCGCCGCTCGGCGAGCGCCGGCGTGCTCGAGGAGGACACCGCGTCGCTCCTTGACCGCAGCCTCACGTTCGCGCGGCTCTCGGCGGCCGACGTCATGACGCCGCGCCCGAGCATCCACGCCCTCGCGGCCGACGACTCCGCGGAGGACGTCATCCAGCTCGCCCGGCGCACCGGCCACAGCCGGTTCCCCGTCTATGGCGAGGACATGGACGACATCACCGGCATCGTGCACCTGAAGGCCGCGGTCGGCGTTCCCCGTGAGCGTCGGGCCGACGTGCCCGCCGCCGCGCTCGCGACCGAACCGCTGCGCTACCCCGAGGCGGTCCACCTCGACGTGCTGGTCGCCGAGCTGCGCGCCCGCGGGTACCAGATGGCCGTCGTCGTCGACGAGTACGGCGGCACGGCCGGCGTCGTCACCCTCGAGGACCTCGTCGAGGAGATCGTCGGCGAGGTGCTCGACGAGCACGACCGCCGTCGCGCGGGCATCGTCCGGGTGGAGGACACCGTCATCTTCCCCGGCGAGCTCCGCCCCGACGAGGTGCGCGACCGCACCGGCATCCGCATCCCCGAGGGCGACGTCTACGACACCGTCGGCGGGTACATCATGAGCGTGCTCGAGCGCATCCCGGTCGTCGGCGACAGCGTCGAGATCGAGGACGGCACCATCGAGGTGCAGCGCATGGAGGGCCGCCGCGTCGACCGCGTGAGGTTCACCCCCACGCCGATGCCCCATGAGGACGCGAACGAGGGGGGTGATCGTCGATGAGCGACTGGGCTGGAATCGCCTGGCTGGTGGTGCTCCTCATCGCCAACGCCTTCTTCGTCGGCGCCGAGTTCGCCGTCATCTCGGCACGCCGCTCGCAGATCGAGCCGCTCGCCGAGAAGGGATCGCGCGCGGCCAAGACCGCGCTGTACGCGATGGAGCACGCGACGCTCATGCTGGCGACGAGCCAGCTCGGCATCACGATCTGCTCGCTGCTGATCCTGAACGTGTCGGAGCCCGCCATCCACCACCTGCTGGCCGAGCCCCTGGGGCTCACCGGCTGGTCGGAGGCCGTCGTCGACGGCGTCGCCTTCGCGGTGGCGCTCATTGTGGTGTCGTACCTGCACGTCGTGTTCGGCGAGATGGTGCCGAAGAACCTCGCGTTCTCGGTGCCCGATCGCGCGGTGCTGATGCTCGCGACGCCCCTGGTGTGGGTGTCGAAGATCTTCCACCCGGTGATCGTGACCCTGAACTGGATCGCCAACCACATCGTGCGTCTGTTCGGCGTCGAGCCGAAGGACGAGGCCGCCTCGACCTTCACGCTCGAAGAGGTCGCCACGATCGTCAATCAGTCCCGCATCGAGGGCGTGCTCGACGATGCGTCGGGCACGGTGGCCGCGGCCGTCGAGTTCACCGACAAGAAGGCGGCAGATGTCGCGGTGCCGCTGTCGCAGCTGGTGACGCTCCCGGTGGTCACGACGCCCGACGAGATCGAGCGCGCGGTCGCCAAGCACGGCTTCTCGCGTTACGTGATCGTCGATGAGACGGGCCTGCCGCTCGGCTACGTCCACCTGAAGGACATCCTCCGGGCGGCGGAGGGACCGGATGCCGCGACCGACGTGGCGCTCCCGATCGCGACGAAGCGCATCCACCACATGGTGCCGGTGCTGGAGTCGACCGACCTGGAGGACGTGCTCGCCGTGATGCGCCGCGCCGGACGCCACCTCGCGCAGGTGCGCAACGAGGTCGGTGAGATCACCGCGGTGCTGTTCCTCGAGGACATCATCGAGGAGCTCATCGGCGAGGTGCAGGACGCCACACGCCGACGCGGCTTCTGACGAACGAGATGAGCGGATGCTGCGGCCCGGGGCCGCAGCATCCGCTCATCGCTTTTCGTGTCAGAGGCGGGCGCGGAGGTACTGCGCCGGCCAGTAGTCGATGTCGGCGCCCAGCTCGGCGGCGGCGCGCAGGCCGTAGTGCGGGTCGCGCAGCCACTCGCGGCCGGCCATGACCGCGTCGGCGAGGTCCTCGGCGAGCACGCGCTCGGCGTGGGCGGCGTCGTCGATCATGCCGACCGCGTTGACCGGAACGCCCGCCTCGCGCCGCACGCGCGCCGCGAGCTCGACCTGGTACCCCGGACCCGTCGTGAGCTTCTGGTGGGCGACGAGTCCGCCGCTGGAGATGTCGAAGAAGTCCGCGCCGCGCTCCGCGGCCCAGCGGGCGACCGTCGCGGTCTCGTCGGGGTTCCAGCCGCCGTCGGCCCAGTCGGTGGCGGAGAACCGCACGATGAGCGGCACGCCGGGGGCGGCCTCGGTCACCGCGTCCAGCACGCGCAGCAGCAGGCGCGCACGATTCTCAAGCGAACCGCCGTACTCGTCGTCGCGCAGGTTCGACAGCGGCGACAGGAACTGGTGCAGCAGGTACCCGTGGGCGCCGTGCAGCTCGAGCACCTGGAACCCGGCGGCGAGGGCGCGGCGCGCGGCCGCCGCGAAGTCCGCCACGATGCGGTCGATGCCCGAGAGATCGAGGGCGACGGGCTCGGCGTAGCCGTCGAACGCGACCGCCGACGGCGCGACGGTGGTCCACCCGCCCTCGCCCCTGGCGACGGAGCCGCGGCGGCCGGAGAACGGCGACCAGGTGGAGGCCTTTCGCCCGGCATGGGCGAGCTGCACGCCCGCGACCGCGCCGCGGCTGCGGATCGCGGCGACGATCGGCGCCCACGCGTCCTGCTGCGCGTCGTTCCACAGCCCGGTGTCCTCGGGTGAGATCCGGCCCTCGGGCGACACCGCCGTCGCCTCGGCCATGACCAGGCCCGCGCCACCCGACGCGAACTGCGCGAGGTGCGTGTGGTGCCACTCCTGCGGCACCCCGTCGACCGCGCTGTACTGGCACATCGGTGAGACCCAGAGGCGGTTGCGCACCGTGACGTCGCGCAGGGTGAGGGGGGTGAAGAGGCGGCTCATCGGGTCTCCGGATCGGATCGGGTGGGCGGTACTGTGGCCGCATGGTGAGGACGTGGACGCGCGCCGACGCCGCTCGCGCCCTGCGGAGGCCAACCGCCGACGACGACAAGTATTCCCGAGGCGTGCTCGGCATGCGGACGGGCTCCGAGGCCTATCCGGGGGCGGCGGTCCTCGGCGTCGAGGCCGCGTGGCGCACCGGCCTCGGCATGGTGCGCTACCTCGGACCCGACCGTCCGACGGGCCTGGTGCTGGCACGCCGGCCCGAGACGGTGACCGCCGACGGGCGCGTGCAGGCGTGGGTGATCGGATCGGGAACGGATGCCTCGGCTCGCACGCCGTCCGACACCGCAGCGCTGCGCGCGCTGCTCTCCGACACCGACCCGGTCGTCGTCGATGCCGGGGCGCTGGACCTCGCCGCAGAGGCCACGGCGCCCCGCATCCTCACACCGCACGACCGCGAGCACGCACGCCTGCGCTCGGCGCTCGGACTCGGGCACATGCCGTCGGATCGCGTCGCCGCCGCCCGCGAGACCGCCGAAGCCACCGGCGCCGTCGTCCTGCTCAAGGGCGGCGTCACCGTCGTCGTGGCGCCCGACGGATGGGCGGCGACGGTCGAGGCCGGCACGCCCTGGCTCGCCACCGCCGGGACGGGTGATGTGCTCGCCGGTGTGATCGGAGCCCTGGTCGCGGGAGCGATGGCGCTCGAAGGAAGAACGGTCCCCACGCCCTCTCCACACGGCGCTGGCGCGCCGCGCGGAGCCTCTGGGCGCGTGGGCCCAGCCGCGACCCTCGCCGAGCTCGCCGCATCGGGCGCGTGGCTGCACGGGCGGGCGGGGGCGATCGCCGCGCAGGGCGCGAGCATCGCGGGGGCATCGAGCTCCCCGCCGTTCGGCGATGGGCCGATCACGGCGCTGGATGTCGCGGACGCTCTGCCCCGCGCCGTCGCCGAGGCACTGAGCCGCTGACGGAAGGCCGCACTTCTCGTCCCTAGGATGAAGGGGTGTTGCGGCGGACGTGGGTGTGGATCGCGTTCGTCCTCGTCCATGCGGTGGTCATCTGGCTCGGCTTCTTCGACGACCACGCCGCCTCGTGGGACGTCGACCAGCTGTACCGCTGGTGGGCCGGACTCACGCTCGGGGGCGATGCCATGCCGGGCATCACCGAGGACTGGATCTATCCGCCGCTGGCGCACCTGCCGATCCTTCTCGTCGGGGCGTTCCGCGCGGTCGTCGACTACACCCTGGGCTGGGGGCTGCTCGTGACGGCGCTCGATGCCGCGGCCTTCGCGGTGCTCGTCGGCCGGGGACGCTCGCGCGGCCGCATGATCGCCGCGTGGTTCTGGCTGGCGGCGATCCTCGCGCTCGGCGGCGTGGGCATGTTCCGGCTCGACGGCGTGACGGTGCCGATCGCGGTCGCCGGTTCACTGTGGCTCGTCGGTCGACCGTGGCTGGGCTCGGTGCTCCTCGCTGTGGCCACCTGGATCAAGGTGTGGCCGGCGGCACTGCTCGCCGCGGCGGTCATCGCGGTGCGCCGCAGGCTCGCGGTCGTCGGCGGCGCGGCCGCCGTCTCTGCGGTCGTCGTGGGGGTCGTCCTGCTCGCCGGCGGCGGACCGCATCTGCTCGGCTTCGTGGGCGACCAGACCTCGCGGGGCCTCCAGATCGAAGCGCCGGTGAGCAGCGCGTACTTGCTGCTCGCCCTGGCGGATGTGCCCGGTGCGCGGATCTTCTACGACCCCGACCTGATCACTTTCCAGATCACCGGCCCGTCGGTCGACACCGTCATCATGCTGATGACCCCGGTCCTCATGCTCGGGATGCTCGCCATCGCGGTGATCGGTGCCGTCAAGGCCTGGCGGGGCGCGTCCTTCGTCGCGCTGTTCCCGCCGCTGGCGCTCGCGCTGGTGCTCGGCTTCATCGTCCTCAACAAAGTGGGGTCGCCGCAGTACATGACGTGGCTGATCGCGCCGGTCGTCGTGGGTCTCGCGATCGATCGGCACCGGTGGCTGCGCCCCGCCGTGCTCACGGTGCTGATCCTGGCCCTCACCCAGTGGCTCTTCCCGTTCGCCTACGACTGGCTTCTCGTGCTCTGGCCCGCGGCCGTCTTGCTCGTCGTGCTGCGCAACGTCATGCTCCTCGCGCTGTTCGCGTGGGTCGTGGTGCGTCTGGTGCGGCTCCCGGCGCGCCAGCCGGTGCGGCTGCGCGTGTCAGAGTAGACCTCGTCCCCCTCGAGACCCGGAGGTTCCCATGCTCGTCGCCTTCTCTGTCGCCCCCAGCGGAACCGGCCGCGCCGACGGTTCGGTGCACGACGCCGTGGCCGCCGCGGTGCGGGTCGTGCGCGACAGCGGTCTGCCGCACCGGACGACCTCGATGTTCACCGAGATCGAGGGGGAGTGGGACGAGGTCTTCGACGTCGTCAAGCGCGCGACCGACGCCGTCGCACCGTACGGCTCCCGGGTCTCGCTCGTGCTCAAGGCCGACATCCGCCCAGGCTACGCGGGCGAGCTCGACGGCAAGATCGAGCGCCTCGAGGCCGCGATCGACCGCCAGGAGGGCGACGCCGAAGCGGAGTGAGCTCTGCCTCCCGACGCGTTCATGATGCTGCGCGTCGACGGCTCCCCGAATCGATTCGACAGGATGCCGCGGCCGCCGCTAGCATGACGCCGTGACCTCCTCGAATCTGACGAGGGGGGCGGCGATGTGGGCGCTCCTTTCCCTCGCCGTCGGCAGCTTCGGCATCGGCATGACCGAGTTCGTCGTCATGGGCCTGCTGCCGAACATCGGCTCCGACCTGCTTCCGTCGCTCTGGCAGCTCCGCCAAGAGGACGCGATCTACCAGGCCGGCTGGCTCATCTCGCTCTACGCCCTCGGTGTCGTCGTCGGCGCTCCGACGATCGCCGGTGCGGTCGCGAAGTATCCGCGCCACCGCGTGATGATCGGGCTCGCGCTCGCCCTCACGGTCTTCAACGCGCTCACGTTCCTGGCGCCGACGTTCGAGTGGGTCGCGGCATCCCGGTTCCTCGCGGGACTCCCCCACGGCGCGTACTTCGGCATCGGGGCGCTCGTCGCCGCCGACGTCCTCGGGCCGGGCAAACGGGCGAAGGGCGTCGCGTTCGTGCTCACCGGCCTCACCGTCGCGAACGTCGTGGGTGTGCCGCTGGGCACCTACCTCGGCCAGCAGCTGGGATGGCGCGCGGCCTTCATTGTCGTGGCAGGTATTTTCGCGGCGGCCACGGTGCTGATCGCGTTCTTCGTGCCCGCGCATCCGGGGGATCCGTCCCGCACGCTGCGTGCGGAGCTCAAGGTGTTCCGCATCGGTCAGGTCTGGCTCGCGCTCGGCGTCGGCGCGATCGGCTTCGGCGGGTTCTTCGCCGTGTACAGCTACGTCGCGCCGCTGGTGACCGAGGTCGCGGGCTCGCCGGAGTGGGTCGTGCCGATCGTGCTCGTGCTCATCGGGCTCGGCATGACGATCGGCAACCTCGTCGGCGGCCACCTCGCCGATGTCGACCTGAAGCGGACGCTCATCGGGGGTCTCGTGGGGCTCGCGGCGGTGCTCGCGCTGCTCGCCCTGACCGCGCAGTGGATCTGGGCGCTCGCGTTCTTCGTGTTCGCGGTGGGGTTCGTGGCGTCGGCGCTGAGTCCCACGATCCAGACGCGGCTGATGGATGTCGCCGAGGACAACCAGTCGATCGCCGCGGCGCTGAACCACTCGGCGCTCAACATCGGCAACAGCCTGGGCGCCTTCCTCGGCGGCGTCGTCATCGCGGCCGGATGGGGCTTCGGCGCACCCGCGTGGGTGGGTGTGGGCCTTGCTCTCGCCGGGCTGGTGCTGGCGTCGGCGAGCCTGATGCTCGAGCGGCGCCGGGTGCCCGTCGCGGTCTGAGCTCCGCGCCGGGGGCTCCGGCGATGGATAGAGTGTGCGGATGCCGGAACCGACGTCGTCCGCCGACCGCGCCCTGCAGGCGCTGAGCGACTCGATCGGCGGCGCTCGCACGCGCCGCCCCGAGGACGCCACCGACCCGGCCATCCCCGTCGCCGCGACCGTCGTGCTGCTGCGCGACGGCGACGACGGGCTCGACGTGCTGATGATCGAGCGGCCGGACCGCGGATCGTTCGCGGGCGCCTGGGTGTTTCCCGGCGGCAAGCTCGAAGACGCCGACCGTGGCGAGGACGGCGAACCGGAGGAGGCCGTCGCCCGCCGCGCCGGCGTGCGCGAGACGCACGAGGAGACCGGACTCGCGCTCGACGCGGATGCGCTCGTGACGCTGTCGTGCTGGGACCCGCCACCGGGCCTCGCGCTGCGCATCCGCACGTGGTTCTTCGTCGCGCCGGCCGCGGCGGGCGCCCTCACGCTGTCGGCCGACGAGGCTGTCGCCGCCGACTGGCTGCGCCCCGCCGACGCGCTCGCGCGACACGGGCGCGGCGGGTTGACGCTGTATCCGCCGACGTGGGTGACCCTGCACGGCCTGGCCGCGCACACCGACGTCGAGTCCGTGGTCGGGGCAGCGCGCCTCGGCGGCGTCGAGCGTTTCGAGACGGTCGCGCGCCGCGGCGGCGAGGGCCCCATTCTCATGTGGCAGGGGGACGAGGAGTGGGAGGCGGACGCCGAGGGCGCAGCATCCGGGTCCCGTCATCGCCTCGAGATCGGCGCCCTGCCGTGGCGCTACGAACGCACGGACTGAGACCGGAGGGGTCAGGCTTCGAGCAGCCGTCGCAGGTGCGCCCCGACGGCGTTCGTCTCGATGAGGAATCCGTCGTGGCCGAAGTCGCTCGACAGCACAACGGCGCGATCGCCGTCGAGCGTGTTGCGGATGCCGCGTGCGATGCGGTGCTGACCGTCGATGGGGAAGAGCCGGTCGCTGTCGATGCCGAGCACCAGGGACTTGGCGGTGATGAGGGCGAGGGCGTCCTCGACGCCGCCGCGGTCGCGGCCGACGTCGTGCGAGTTCATCGCCTCGACGAGCGTGATGTACGAGTTCGCGTCGAAGCGGCGCGTGAACTTGTTGCCGTGGAAGTCGAGGTAGGACTCGACGGCGAAGCGGCCGCCGTGCCCGAGCGGGCTCACCCCGGACTGCCACGTGCGCTGGAAGCGCTGGTTGAGTTCGGTGGGGGAGCGGTAGTTGAGGAGCGCCATCCGCCGGGCGAGCGCGAGCCCGCGGTTCGGACCGTCGCCGTCGCCCGCGTCGTAGTACTCGCCGCCCTGGAACCGCGGATCGATGCGGATCGCCTCGAGCTGCACCGAGTTGAGCGCGACCTGGTCGGCGGTGTTCACCGGCGGCGACGACAGGATGCCGACCCGCTCGACGCGGTCGGGGAGCATGACCGACCACTCGAGCGCGTGCATGCCGCCCATCGATCCACCGACCACGGCGGCCCACACGTCGATGCCGAGCGCGTCGGCCAGGCGCACCTGGGCGGCGACCTGGTCGCGGATCGTCAGGTACGGGAAGCGCGACGCCCACTCGTAGCCGTCGGGACCGATGGATGCCGGACCCGTCGACCCCTGGCATCCGCCCAGCATGTTCGGCGCGACGACGAACCAGCGATCGGTGTCGATGGGAGCGCCGGGCCCGACGATGTCGTCCCACCAGCCGGATGTGGGATGCCCCGCCCCGGCCGGGCCGCGCACGTGGCTGTCGCCGGTGAGGGCGTGCAGCACGAGCACGGCGTTGTCGCGCGCGGCGTTGAGCTCGCCCCATGTCTCGTACGCGAGGCGGTACGCGGGAAGCTCGCGGCCGCCCTCGGTGCGGAACGCCCCGAACGCGGCGAAGTGGCGCTCGCCCACGGGATCGCCGTCGCGCCACGCGCCGGTCGCCGGAGGGCGGCCCAGCAGCAGGCGCGCGTCGGCCTCCGTCACGGGCGCGCTGGGCACCGTGTCTTCGGAGGTCTGCCAGTCCATCCGTCCATTCTCGCCTGAGCATGCGTGGTGGTGCCGTCTGTTACACCGCGACCGGTGGCGAGCGTCATCCGGCGTGCATACCCGCATGGCAGAATGCGCGCATGTCCACCGCTGAGCCCTTCATGCCCGCCCACGAGCCCCGCCCGGCGGTGCCGCCGCAGGAGCACGACCTCGATCACGACACCGACGTCATCTTCGACGAGGCCGATGACTCCGCAGCCGCGGGGGAGCCCTGGCACACCGAGGGCGCACCCACGCTGCCGCGTCCGGTTCCGGGCACGCACCTCACCGCGGAGGAGCTGGCGGCCGACTTCGCGGCGGACGAGCCCGACACCGATCAGGAATGAACGATGCCCCGGCCCGGCGCAGTGCGCCGGGCCGGGGCATCCGAGTCCCGAGGAGGGGGATCAGGCGCGAGCGGCCTCCGACACGCGGCGCGCCGCGGCGAGTGCCTGCTCGAGGTCGGCCTTGAGGTCGTCGATGTTCTCGAGACCCACCGAGAGGCGCACGAGGCCCGGCGTGACACCGGTCGTGAGCTGCTGTTCGGGCGTGAGCTGCGAGTGCGTCGTCGACGCGGGGTGGATGACGAGCGAGCGCACGTCGCCGATGTTGGCGAGGTGGCTGAAGAGCGTCAGCGAGTTGACGAACTCGCGGCCCGCCTCGACGCCGCCCTTGAGCTCGAACGACAGCACGGCGCCGACGCCCTTCGGGGCGTACGCGTTGGCGGCCGCGTACCACGGCGACGTCGGGAGGCCCGAGTAGTTCACCGAGGCGACGTCGGAGTGGTTCTCGAGCCACTCGGCGATCTCCTGCGCGTTCTGCACGTGACGCTCGACGCGCAGCGAGAGCGTCTCGATGCCCTGGATCAGCAGCCACGCGCTGTTCGGCGAGATGGCCGAGCCGAGGTCGCGGAGCAGCTGCACGCGCGCCTTGATGATGTAGGCGAGGCCGTCGCCGACCGCGGCCGTGTAGGACGCGCCGTGGTACGACGGGTCCGGAACCGTGAGGCCCGGGAACTTGTCGACGTTCTTCGACCACTCGAACGTGCCGCCGTCGACGATCACGCCGCCGATGGTGGTGCCGTGGCCGCCGAGGAACTTCGTGGCCGAGTGGACGATGATGTCGGCGCCGTGCTCGAACGGCTTGATGAGGTACGGGGTCGCGATCGTGTTGTCGACGATGAGCGGCACGCCGCTCTCGTGGGCGGCGTCGGCGACGCCGCGGATGTCGAGCACGTTGATCTTCGGGTTGCCGATGGTCTCGGCGAAGAACAGCTTGGTGTTCGGGCGGACCGCGCGGCGCCACTCCTCGAGGTCGTCCTGGTTCTCGACGAACGTGACCTCGATGCCGAGCTTGGCGAGCGTGTACTTGAAGAGGTTGTAGGTGCCGCCGTAGATCGAGCTCGACGACACGATGTGGTCGCCCGCCTCGGCGATGTTGAGCACCGCGAACGTCGCCGCGGCCTGGCCGCTCGCGAGCAGCAGGGCGCCGGTGCCCCCCTCGAGCGCGGCGAGGCGCTCCTCGACGACGGCCTGCGTGGGGTTCTGGATGCGCGTGTAGATGTTGCCGAACTCGGCGAGCGCGAAGAGGTTGGCGGCGTGGTCCGCGTTGTCGAAGACGTACGACGTGGTCTGGTAGATCGGCGTGGCGCGAGCCTTGGTCACCGGGTCGGGCTGGGCCCCCGAGTGGATCTGCTTGGTCTCGAAACGCCAGTTCTCGGGTGCGGACATGGCCTGCTCCTGCGGGATCGGATGCCGGGAGCGTGCCCCCCAGCCGGGTTCGAGAGTACGGAGAACCCGGGGTTGTCAACAACGTGGGGGAAATGTGACGTAACGCGGTCGGGCCCCGGAATCCCGGTCGAGGAGTGCCGCCGGGCGCGACGTGGGTAGCGTTGTGGTCATGGCGAACAGACGTGCAGTGGTGACCGGGGCGAGCTCGGGGATCGGCGAAGCGGCGGTGCGCGCGCTGCGGGCGACCGGATGGGACGTGGTCGGCGTCGCGCGACGCGCCGACCGGCTCGCCACCCTCGAGGCCGAGACGGGCGCCGTCGCCTTCGCGGCGGACCTCACGACCGACGCCGACGTCGAGGCGCTCGCCGCCTTCCTGGCGGACTCCGGCCCGGTGCACGCCCTCGTCCACGTCGCCGGCGGCGCACGCGGCACCGACCGCGTCGAGGACGGCCGCGTCGAGGACTGGCAGTGGATGTTCGACGTCAACGTGCTCTCGGCACAGCGGCTGGTCGCAGCGCTGCTGCCCCAGCTGCGCCGGGCTGCGGCATCCGACGGTCACGCCGACACGCTCTTCGTCACCTCCACCGCCGCGCAGACCGCGTACGCCGGCGGCGCCGGCTACAACGCCGCCAAAGCAGGTGAGGCGATGATCGCGCACGCGCTGCGGCTCGAGCTGAACGGCGAGCCGATCCGCGTGATCGAGGTGGCTCCGGGCATGGTGCACACGCCGGAGTTCACCCTCAACCGCCTCGGCGGCGACAGCGCGGCGGCCGAGCGCGTGTACGACGGCGTCGAGAACCCGCTGACCGCCGACGACGTGGCCGACGTCATCGCCTACGCGCTCAATGCGCCGGGCCACGTCAACCTCGACCTCATCACCATGCGCCCGGTCGCGCAGTCGGCGCAGTTCCTGCTCGCCCGCGGCCCCCTGCGCGCGCGCGGCACGGAGGAGCTGTGACCCTCGCCGACGGCACCGTCGTCACCTATCCGGCCGGCGCCACCTCCTCGCGCGGCACGGTCGTCCACGTCGCCGACACCGGCGACGGGCGAACGGCTGTCGTCCTCGACGAGACCGCGTTCCACCCGATCGACACCGCGTGGCCCGATCAGCCCGCCGACCGCGGCACGTTGGGCGTCGGCGGTGCCGAGGTCGTCGTGCTCGACGCCGTCGTCGGCGCGACCCAAGGCGAGACCTTGCTGCTCGGCCCCGCCGTTCCCGTGCGCACCGGCACCGAGGGCTGGACGTTCGTCGTCGCCCACCTCGTCGAGAACGGGGCCGCGGTCGTGCCGGGCGACACGGTGAACGTGACAGTGGATGCCGCCTACCGCGCCGCGCTCTCGGCAGGGCACACCGCCTGTCACCTGGCTTCTCTCGCGCTCGACGCGGCACTCGCCGACGCGTGGCGCAAGGAGGCGCCGACCGACGCGCTCGGCGCCCCGGCCTTCGACGCCCTCGCGATCCAGGAGTCGCGGATCCTGCCGGACGGCTCGCGCGACGTCTATCGCATCGGCAAGTCGCTCCGGCGCAAGGGGTTCGATCCCGACGCGCTCGCCGACCTCGACGCCCTCGCGGCACGGGTGGACGCGCAGCTCGCGGACTGGATCGCCGCGGGCGGCGCGGTGCGCATCGAGCGCGACGGCGACACGCTCGCCGATCGGCGCACGTGGGTGTGCGAGCTCCCGGGCGCCGAAGCGAGGATCCCCTGCGGCGGTACGCACGTCGACTCGCTCCACGAGCTGTCGGCGGCGACCGTGGCATTCACGTCCGCGCCCGTCGAAGGTGGCCTCGAGCTCGTCATGATCACCACGGCGGAGCGCGCCTGAGATGGCGATGACCCTGCCCGAGCTCGCCGACGCCGGACTCATCGACCCGGAGTGGTCGGCGGCGCTCGCACCCGTCGCTCCGGACATCGCCGCGCTCGGCGAGCGGCTCCGCGCCGAGGTCGCCGCCGGACGCCACTATCTGCCGGCCGGCGACCGCGTGCTGCGCGCGTTCCAGCGGCCGCTCCCCGACGTCAAGGTGCTCATCGTCGGGCAGGACCCGTACCCCACGCCGGGGCATCCGATCGGGCTGTCCTTCGCCGTCGACGCGCACGTCCGGCCGCTGCCGCGCAGCCTCGGCAACATCTACCAGGAGCTGGAGTCCGACCTGGGCATCCCGCGCGCCCCGCACGGCGACCTGTCGGCGTGGAGCGACCAGGGCGTCATGCTGCTGAACCGGGTGCTCACGGTCGCGCCGGGGGCGCCAGCATCCCATCGCGGCTGGGGCTGGGAGAAGGTGACCGAGCACGCCATCCGCACGCTCGTCGCGCGCGACAGGCCGCTCGTGGCGATCCTGTGGGGCCGGGATGCCGCGAACCTCCGACCGCTCCTCGGCGCCACGCCGATCATCGAATCGCCGCACCCGTCGCCACTGTCGGCGAGCCGCGGATTCTTCGGCTCACGACCGTTCTCGCGCGCCAATGAACTGCTCGCCCAGCAGGGCGCCGACCCCGTCGACTGGCGGCTGCCCGCGTAGAGTCGCCGGCCGACCCCAGACATCCAGGAGAAGCCATGCTCGAAGAGGAATACGACAAGGACCGCCGCAAGCTGCCGCGCCACCTGCAGCGGCAGCCCGAGCCCGAGCGCGGGTTCTCGTTCACGATCCGGCCCGTCGAGGATCGCGACATCCCCGACATCCGCGAGATCTACAACTACTACGTCACCAACTCGGTCGTGACCTTCGACGAGGACGTGTGGTCGGTGGCGCAGTGGCGCAAGAAGCGCGACGGCCTCGCGAAGCAGGGCCTCCCGTTCCTCGTGGCAGAGTCGCCGTCGGGCCAGATCCTCGGGTACGCGCTCGTGCAGCCGATGTCGAGCAAGTCCGCGTACCGGTTCTCGGTCGAGAACTCGATCTACCTCGGCCAGGCGGCGACCGGCAAGGGGCTCGGCCGCGCGTTGCTCGAAGCCCTCATCGAGGCGTGCGAGGCAGCCGGTATCCGGCAGATGGTCGCGGTGATCAGCGACAAGGGCGCCGAGGGGTCGGTCGCCCTGCACGAGAAGATGGGCTTCGTCGAGGTCGGCCGCATGGGCCGCGTCGGCTTCAAGTTCGGCCGGTGGCTCGGGACGATCTACATGCAGAAGGCGCTCAAGCCGGCGAAGAAGAAGGGTCTCTTCACGCGCTGAGCGTCAGCGGCCCGGCCGACCGGGGTCGGCGCTCTGCCGGCTCCAGTCGCGTACGGCGTCGACGAGTTCGCGCCAGGCGCCCACGACCTCGTCGTCGGGCAGTTCCGCCTCGAGGGGGCCGGCCCCCGACCACGTCGCGCGGATGAACCACACGAAACCGTCGGGCATCGGTTCGCGGCGCCGAGTCGCCGGGCGCGGGGGAGCGGCGGCGACCTCGTCCCCGGGGTCCTCGTCTGCGGCGCTGCCCGCCTCGCTCCACGGGCAGCGATCGATGAGGGTGATCCACTCGGATGCCTCCGCCTCGGGCGGCTGCGCCGACCACCGTCGCGTCATGCCGGCGATGCCGCCGGTGCGCGCGACGTCGACCTCGACCGCGGGCGGCCCCGCGGAAGATGCGGTCGGGTCAGGACTCGGCTTCTCGGTCATCCGCGATCACGCCGACGCCTGTCCACCCGGCGCGGACGGCGGCGACCTCCTCCGACTCCTCACCGTACTCCGCTGCCGCCGCGGCGAGGGTGGCGCGTGCGAAGGTGGTGAAGTCGGCCGTGGACGGGAGCGTCCCCGACGTCAGGGTGCGGTACCAGATGAGCCCGGCGCGCTCCCACGCATGGCCGCCGAGCGCCTTCGCCGTCAGGTAGAACGCGTGATTGGGGATGCCCGAGTTGATGTGCACTCCGCCGTTGTCGTCGCGGGTCTCGACGTAGTCACGCATGTGCGCGGGCTGCGGGTCCTTGCCGAGCACGTCGTCGTCGTACGCCGTGCCCGGGGCCTTGAGCGACCGCAGCGCGACGCCCTGCACGGCGTCGGTGAAGATCCCCTCGCCGATGAGCCACGTCGCCTCGTCGACGGTCTGCCCATCGCGGTGCTGCTCGGCCAGGGCGCCGAAGACGTCGGCGATCGACTCGTTGAGCGCGCCCGACTGGCCGCGGTACAGCAGGCCGCCCTCGTCTTCGATCACGCCGTGCGCGAGCTCGTGCGCGATCACGCTGAGCGACCGGGTGAACCCGCGGAACACCTCGTCGTCGCCGTCGCCGAACACCATGCGCTCGCCGTTCCAGAACGCGTTGTCGTAGTCGCGGCCGTAGTGGACGGTCGCCAGGAGCGAGCTGCCCGAGCCGTCGATGCTGTCGCGGGCGTAGGAGTCCCACCAGAAGTCGTACGTGGCGCCGAGCCCGTCGAACGCCTCGTCGACGGAGGCGTCGCCCGTCGCCTGGTCGTCCTCGCCGCGCACCCGGGTGCCTGGCAGCACTTCTCGGTGCTTCGCGTCGGAGATCTCGCGGTCGGGTGCGGGCGTCGCCTCGGCGACCAGCGTTCCCGGCTCCTGGATCGACAGGCGCAGGCGCGAGCGCACCGGACGGTACTCGCGCGGCGCCGCGAGGGTGCGGTGCGCCGCGTCGGCCGCACGAGCCCAGTTCTCCTCCTGCACGGCGGCGATGCGGGCGAGCAGGTACGGGGGGACGATTCCGGGGCTCGTGCTCATGCCCCGAACCTATCCGCGGCCGCCGACGTCCCGTGCCGCCTCGCCGCCGCTCCCACTGGTCAGGCGGCGCCGCCCTCGATCACGGGAATCGACGCGAGCAGCCGCCGCGTGTACGAGACCTGGGGCTGCAGCAGCACCTTCTCGGTCGGGCCCTCCTCGACGATGCGGCCGTCCTTCATGACGACGACCTCGTCGCACAGGTTCTGCACGACGCCGATGTCGTGCGACACCATCAGGAGCGTCAGGCCGTCGCGCACGCGCAGCTCGCCGAGCAGCTCGAGGATTTGCGCGCGGACCGTGACGTCGAGCGCCGACAGCGGCTCATCGCCCACCAGCAGGCGGGGGCGGTGCACGATCGCACGTGCGAGCGCGATGCGCTGCCGCTGGCCCCCCGAGAATTCGTGCGGGAAGCGGTCGGCCATGTTCGCCTCGAGACCGACGTCCTCGAGCACCTCGCGCACGCGGGCGCGGCGGTCGCCGTCGATCCCCAGCGCCCACAGCGGCTCGCCGACGATGCGCCCGACGCTCATGCGCGGGTCGAGCGACGCGTACGGGTCCTGGAACACGATCCCCGTCTGCTTGCGCAGCCAGTGCAGCGACCGTGCCGACGCGCTGGCGTCGACCGGTCGCCCGTCGAACTCGAGGGTGCCGGCGGAAGGCGTGTCGAGCGCCAGCAGCAGGCGGACGAGCGTCGACTTGCCGGAGCCCGACTCGCCGATGAGGCCGACCGCGGAGCCCTCGCGCACGTCGATGTCGGCGTCCTCGAGTCCCGTTGTGAACGCCTGCTTCTCGAACAGGTGCGTCTTCGGCGTGGGGTAGCGGCGGGTGAGCCCGCGGCCGCGGATCAGCACGCTCATTCCGCGCCCCCTGGCCGCCACAGCGTCGCCGTCGCGTCGCGCAGCAGCTCTTGAGTGACGATGGATGCCGGAGCCGACAGCAGCTGAGACACCGGGGCCTCCTCGACCACGCGCCCCTGCTCGAGCACCACGCCATGCGTCGCGATCTGCGACAGCACGGCGAGGTCGTGGGTGATGAAGACGAGGGACATGCCGTCGTCGCGCACGAGCGACAGCAGCAGCTCGAGGATCTCGGCCTGGATCGTCACGTCCAGGGCCGTCGTCGGCTCGTCGGCGATCAGCAGGCGGGGACGGCAGGCGAGCGCCATCGCGATGGCGACGCGCTGGCGCTGGCCGCCCGACAGCTGATGGGGATAGCGAGCCACGATCCGGTCCGGATCGGGGAGGGCGACACGGGATGCCTCCGCGACCGCGCGGGCGGCAGCATCCCGCTTCGAGAGCCCCTCGTGGATGCGGATCGACTCGGCGATCTGGCGTCCGACGGTGCGGATCGGGTTGAGCGCGGTGCGCGGCTCCTGGAAGACGATGCCGATCTCGTCGCCGCGGAGCGCGGCGAGCTCGCGGTCGGGCAGGCCCAGGATCTCGCGGCCGTGCCACCGGACGCTGCCCGATGCCGTCGCACCGTCGGGCAGGAGGCCCAGGATCGCGAGGGCGGTGAGTGACTTGCCCGACCCCGACTCGCCGATGAGTCCCACACGGGCGCCGTCGGGCACGGCGAACGACACGCCGTCCACGACACGGCGGTCGCCGATGTCGATCGTCAGGCCCTGCACCTCGAGGCTCACGAGACCACCTCCGGGATGTGCAGCCGTGCGCGCCGGGTCGCGAAGGGGCTGCGCGAGAGTGTCGGGTCGGTCGCCTCCCGCAGGGCGTCGCCGAGCAGGTTCAGCCCCAGCACGGTGATCGTGATGGCGAGGCCCGGCCACACCACCGACAGCGGGTGCACCCCGATGAACTGCTGCAGTTGCGCGAGGAGCAGACCCCAGGACGGCTCGGTCACCGGCGCACCGAATCCGAGGTACGACAGTCCGGCCTCCGCGAGCACCGCGACCGCCATGCCCCACGAGAGCTGCACGATGAACACCGGCGCGACGTTGGGGAGGAGGTGCCGCCAGAGGTTCTGGGCGGGCGTGAGGCCGGAGGCGCGTCCCGCCAGCACGAAGTCGCTCTGCAGCACCCGGCGCAGCTCCGGTCGTGTGACACGGGCGATGTTCACGCCGAAGCCGATGCCGACCGCCCAGATCACGACCCACAGCGACCCGCCCCACACCGCCGAGATCATCATCGCGATGATGAGCACCGGGAAGGCGATCAGGATGTCGACGAACACCGCCACCGATTCGCGCACCCAGCGAACAGTCAGGGCACCGAGGGCGGCGAACGAGATGCCGATCACGGTTGCGACCAGGCCGGCCCCGATCGCGACGAACACGGTGGTGCGGGCGCCCGCCATCAGGAGGCTCAGGATGTCGCGCCCCGATCCGTCGGTGCCGAGCAGGTGCGGCCAGCCCGGAAGGGCCCAGCGGTTGGCGATGTCGACCTTCTGCGGGTCGAACGGCGTCCAGAATCGCGCGACGATCGCGGTGATCCCGACGACGGCGACCACGATGAGGCCGAAGCGTCCCGTGGACAGCGCCCACAGCCGGCCGAGCCACGCCCAGCGCGAACGACGTCGCCGCGTGGTCGGCGCCGAGGGCGCAGCATCCGTCCCGTCCTCGCTCACGATGCCTCCCGCTGCCGCGGGTCGATGACCCGGTGCACGAGGTCGACGACGAAGCCGACGATGAGCACGAACCCGGTGAGGGCGAGCAGCTCGCCCTGTACCTTCGGCAGGTCGCGCGCGGCGACGTCGGCCACGAGCATGCGGCCGATGCCGGGGAGGGAGAAGAGCTGCTCGATGACGACGGCGCCGACGATGATGCCGGCGACCTGCAGACCCAGCACCGTGATGACCGACAGCCCGACGACGGGCAGGCCGTGGCGGAGGAGCGCCTGGTCGCGCGTGAGGCCCTTCGCGGCGGCGGTGCGCACGAAGTCCTGGCCCACTGCCTGCAGCGTGGCGCTGCGCACGAACCGCAGCAGCATGGCGCCCTCGACGATGCCGATCGTGAGGGCGGGGAGGATGAGCGCGCGCAGTGCCGCCCACGGGTCGCTCCACCCCGACCGCGGGAAGCCCTGCGCGGGCAGCCACCCCAGCCACACCGCGAAGACGACGACGAGCATCATGCCCGCCCACACCACGGGCACCGCGGCGAGGGTCTGCGCGCCCACACTGAGTCCCGTGCCCGAGGCGCGCCCGCGCCGCATGGCCGAGAGCACGCCGAGCGGCACGCTGATCACCACGGCGATGAGGAGGGACAGGATGCCGAGCGGCACGGTCACCTCCGCCTTCTGGGCGAGCTCGTCCACGACGCTCGTGCCCGTGAGAAGGGAGGTGCCGAGGTCGCCGCGGAACAGTCCGCCGATCCAGGTCAGGTACTGCTCCGGGAGCGGGCGGTCCAGGCCCAGCCGCTCCCGGATGGCGTCCTGCTGCTCGGGGGTGGACCCGACACCGGCGATGAGATGTGCAATGTCACCGGGGAGCACCCGGAGCGTGAGGAAGATCAGCACGCTGGCGACGAGAAGCCCGAGCAGGAGCAGGGCGAATCGGGTCAGCGTGTACCGGATCACCCGTTGCTCTTGGCGATCTCGGCGACGTTCAGGCGCTCGTTCACGTTGATCGAGGGCATACCGGCGATGTTAGTGCCGACGGCGACGACGGAGGCCCCGTTGTACAGCCAGTCGGCGGCGGCGTCCTCCGACACGATGCGGGCGGCCTGTTTCCGCAGGTCGGCGGCCTCGGATTCGTCGGTGGCGGCCAGCGACTGGGCGTACAGGTCCTGCACCTCGGGGTTGTCGTAGGTGAAGTAGTAGTCCGGGTTCGCCCAGTTCTCGAAGTCGCGGGCCTCGGTGTGCAGCACGAAGCTCAGGTCGTAGTCGTGGTTCGTGTAGACATCGGTGAGCCACGTGGTGAAGTCGACCGAGTCCACGTCGAGGGTGATGCCGACCTCGTCGAGGTCCGACACGAGGATCTGCGGGATCGTCGTCGAGTAGAAGCTCGGGATGGTCAGCGTGAGCTCGAGGTCGTCCTCGTAGCCGGCCTCCTTGAGGAGCTTCTTCGCGGCCTCCGGGTCGTACGGCGCGACGTCCGACAGGTCCTCGTAGCCGGGGTCGAGTTCGGGGATCGGACCGTACTGAGTCTGCCCCGATGCGAGGGCCTCGATGATGGCGTCGTGGTCGATCGCCTGACGGATCGCCTGGCGCACGCGCTTGTCGGCGAGCGGGCCGGTGGTCTGGTTGAACGCGAGCGTGCCCTTGTCGGTGGACTTCCCGAGCACGAGCGCGAAGTCGCCGTTCTGCTCGACCTGCTCCTTCAGGTTCGCGTCGAAGCCCGTCAGCACGTCGACCTCGCCCGCGAGCGCCGCGTTGAGGGCGGCCTGGTTGTCGGGGATGTACTCGAACACGACCTCGGCCGCGCCGGACGCGTCTCCCCAGTACGCGTCGTTGCGCTCGAAGGTGATGCTGTCGCCCTGGCGCCACTCGGTGAGCACGAACGGACCCGTGCCGTTCGCCTTGGTCTTGTAGTCGACGGTGTCGCCCTCCTTGAGGACGATGCCGGCGCGGCCGGTGAGATTCCACAGCAGGCTCGAGTCGGGCTCGCTGAGGGTGAGCGTGATGTCCTGCCCCTCGGCGGTGATCGAGGTGACGTCCGCCAGGCGCGCCGCGTCGCGCCACGCCGGCGTGTCGCGCCGAGTGGTGAGCGACCACACGACGTCCTGCGGAGTCAGCGCCTGGCCGTCGTGGAACGTCACGCCCTCGCGCAGCGTGAAGGTGTAGGTGAGGCCGTCGGGCGAGACGGTCCAGTCGCTCGCGAGCGCGGGGACGATGTCCTGCTCGGGTGTGCGGGCGACGAGGCCCTGGTAGATGTTGTCGACGAGGATCTGGTCCAGCGCCGACCCCGCGGTCTCGCGGATGTCGAGGTTGCCGGGCTCGAGCACCAGCCGGACCGCGACCGACGCGTCGGGGTCGGGCTCCCCGGGCGAGGTGGGCGCGGCGACGCCCCCGCCACCGCTGCAGGCGGTGAGGACGAGCAGACCGGCGGCCAGCAGCGAGGCTGCGGCGAGAGCGGTGCGACGGAGCATGTAGGTCCTTTCGGGGAGGGTCCCGTGTGTGCTGTGCGGGGCCCCGGGGCTGCCCAGGGGGTCGGGGCTGCCGCATGGGTATCAGCCTAGGGATATCGCCGAGGCGCGCGGCAACTCGGTACCCGGAACGCAACAGAAGTGTTAATGCTTCCCGACCGGCGCCGCAGCGGTCACGTGACGCCGGCCATCGCACGCAGGCGCGAGCCGAGTTCCCGTGGGATCTCCTCCTGCACGTTGTGCCCCGAGGGGACGACGGCGACGGATGCTGCGGGCACCCGTCGTGCGAACTCCGCGGCGTCGTCGTCCGTGACGTAGCCGCGCTCGCCGCGGAGCAGCGTCGTCGGGGCCGCGACGGCGGCGAGATCCTCCCAGCCGGACTCGCTGAGCACCGAGGCGACCGCGTCCTGCCCTTCAACAGGCTCAGCGTCCGGCTGCCCAGCCTGTCGAAGCGCCGGCGAGGCCGCCGCGGCGTGCGCGAGGCGGGCGAAGTGGTGCTTCCACTCGACTCTGCCGTCGGGGCGGATGCGGGAGTTGAAGTACACGCCTCGCTCGGCCTTGCGGCGGGTGCCGCCGCCGAGCCCGAAGGAGAGGGCGCGGTCGACGAGCTCGTCACGCGACGCCCAGTCGGCGGGGCCGGCGAAGAAGTCGCGGATCTGCTGCGCCCCGGCGTTCGGGTCGAGGCCCGGAGTGATGTCGATGACCACCAGCTCGCGCACGAGATCGGGTCGGGATGCCGCCACCGCGGCCGCGGTCAGCCCGCCGAGCGACTGCCCCACGAGGAGCTGCGGGTCGTCGGTCCAGGTGTCGATGCCGGCCGCGACGTCCGGCGCGAGCACCCGCGCGACGTAGGCCATGTCGTCGCGCCACGACGAATCGCCGTGGCCGGGCAGATCGATCGCGAGAGCGGGGAGCCCGAGCGCGAGGATCGTGGTGTCCCACGTGTGCGCGTTGAGGCCCGCGCCGTGGAGGAACGTCACCACGGGGACGGCGCCGGGGGAGTCCGCCGGGGTGTACCGCAGCGCGCTCAGGGTGCGTCCGTCGGCCAGCGTCAGCGACAGCCGCTCGCCCTGGGGGACGAGGGCCTGGATGCCGGCCTCCGCGGCCTGCTCGGGAAGGAACGAGAACTCGTCGATGGGGTCGCTCACCCGCTCATCATGCCCCACCCCGGCGACGCCCGGCCCGGCGCGAGCCGGCCCTGGGTAGTCTGGCGTCATGACGGCAGAACACCGCGTGCATCTCTCGCGAGCGGCGCGACCCGCCTATCAGGCGCTCTCGGCCTTCTCGAAGACCGTGGGCGGCATCGCCGCCGAGAACGGCATCGACGACCGGCTCAAGGAACTCGTGCAGATCCACGCGTCGCAGCGCAATGGCTGCGCCTACTGTGTGCGGGTGCACGTCGAGCGGGCGCTCGCCGCCGGGGTCACGGCGGACGACATCGCGCAGCTGCCGGTGTGGCGCGAGTCGGGCGTCTTCTCCGACCGTGAGAGGGCGGGCCTCGAGCTCGCCGAGGCGTATGTCTACATCCACGAGGACGGCATTCCCGACGACGTGTACAACCGCGTCGGAGGTGTGCTCAGCGAGAAGGAGTACGTCGCCCTCAGCTGGATCCTCGTCTCGATCAACGCGTTCAACCGGATCGCCATCGCGGGCCGGTACAGCACGCCGCCCCGCGACGACCTCGTCGGCGAAGACAAGGACGCCGCCGCGGGCGCCGCCTGGTGACCATCCCCACACCCCCTCTCGATCCGGCACCGGTCGACCCCGTCGTACCGGGGGCGGTCAACCTCCGCGACGTGGGCGGCCTGCGCGCGGGTGACGCGGCCACGCGGTTCGGCGTGCTGTTCCGCTCGGGCAACCTCGCCCGGTTGGACCCCGCAGGCACCCAGGCGCTCGCGGATCTTCACCTCCGCCGCATCATCGACCTCCGCGCCGACGACGAAGTCGCGCGCGAACCGAGCCGCATCGCCGGGCTCGACGTCGTGACGCAGCGTGTACCGCTGTTCCTCGGATCGGTGGAGTCCTTCTTCCGCGACGACATCAGCCTCGACGAGATGTACCGCAGACTCGTCGACGACTCCTCCGAGGGCGTCACCGCGGTGGTCCGCGGCATCCTCGCCGACCAGCCGGTGCTCGTGCACTGCACCGTCGGCAAGGACCGCACGGGCGTGACGATCGCGCTCACCCTCGCTGCGGCCGGCGTCGACCCCGACGCCGTGGTCGCCGACTACGCCCGCACCGAGGGTCTGCTCCCGCCCCAGCGCAATCGCAAGATCGTCGAGATGCTGCGTGCGATGCACCCCGACGCCGTCCACCTCGAGGACCTTGCGACCAGGTCGCCGGCGCCCGTCATGCGGGCTCTGCTCGATGATGTCGCGCGGCGGTACGGTTCCGCCGAGGAGTACCTGCGCGCGCACGGCTTGGCCGACGACGAGATCGCCGAGCTGCGCCGCGTGCTGCTGCACCGCGGCGCGTAGGGACGAGGCATCCGCTCTTCACGATCGGTAATGAGGTAAGGCAACCCTTCATCAGCGGTTATAGTGGAGGGGTCATGGTCCAGAACATCCAGCCTCAGAGTGCCGCGCACAACGCGTCGGCGTGCCGTGCGTCGCGTCACACGCGCGTGCAGCACCTGATCACGGCTGACGAATCGTCGCTGGCCGAGCTCGAGGCCGTGCTCGCGACCCTGCCGATCTGCTCGACGGGCCGCGTGTTCATCGAGATCCCGGATGCCTCGTGGCTGGCCGAGATCACCGCACCGAGCCGCATGATCGTCACCTGGCTGGACCGCTCGCAGCGGTCGGGTGCGCCTGGCACCGGCCGCGGCTGCGCGTCGGGCGAGGCGCTGACGCGTGCGGTCACCGCATGGGCCGACGAGATGCTGTGCGCCGACGACGACGAGACCCGCATCCACCTGCTGGGCGGCTACCTCGGCACCGCTGACATCGTCGACCACCTGGTCGAACTGGGCATCAGCGCGGACGCGATCCACACTCCCGCGCAGTACGGCCTCGCCACCGCGCGCTGAGTCGCCGCGCGGCGTCCACGCCGCGATGCGCGCTCCCTAGGTACTGCTCCGGTATTCACCTCATTGACGGGGCTCTGGGCCTCGGAGTTCGATGGGCGCGGGCGAGCTCGCTGCCCGCCCTGTCAACTGGAGGGGGCGCATCATGCGCAGGAAGATCATGCTGGGAATCGCGGTGGGAGCGGTGCTGGTGTTCGGCTCCGCGGGCGGAGCGTTCGCGGGAGAGTACAACGCCAACGGCCAGGCGACCGGCGCGCGGAGCAACGCGAACTCGCCGTGCGCGTTCTCCGGACTGGAGGATCACGAAACCGACGGCTCGGGTGTGACACCCGGGACCACACAGAACTGGGGCCAGTTCGACCAGGAGGTCCGCAAGGCCGTCAGCCTGCATGGCGGCGGCGCCTCCGAGGTCAACATCCCGGGCCTGGGGGAGTGGGGCTGCAACGGCCACACCCAAGGGCAGAAGTGATCTGCGGACGCGGCCGGGGCACCCGAGCCGCGTCCTTCGTTCTGTCGTCGTCTCGTGCGATCAGGCCGCGCCGCGCGGCACGTAGTTGCCGTCGGCGAGGCCTGCCTCGATCTCGAACCGGTTGCGCAGCGGGTTGCGGCCGGCCAGCAGGTACAGCAGGGGCATGAGCAGCCCGTAGCGCTGCCACTGCCGCTTGTGCACCGCTTCGTGCCGCAGCAGCCCGTCGGTGATGCGCCCGTCGCCGGTGAGGAAGCACGCGCCGACGCACGAGCCGCCGCGCGGGAACGTCCAGCGCGGCATCCCGCGGAACACCCACAGACCCTCGCGCTTCTCGACGCGCCCGGTGCTCCAGAGCGTGCCCCAGACCCATCCCACGGCGCAGCCGTACCAGTAGCCGACGCGGCTGATGGGCGAGTCCAGGAGGATCGCCGGGATGGCGTCGTCGATGCGGCGCCCCCTGATGACGGCGCGCTCCGCGGCGGCGCGCCACCCGGCGGGCGGCGTGGGGATGGGACTCACGCCAGCGCCCCGATCACGCGCAGGATCGCGCCCAGGTCGTCGGTCGCCGCCGCGAGCGAGGCGGGCGAGTAGCCGGCGAGGGATGCGCCCACCAGCGGCACCCGCTCGCGCAGGCGCGCGACCGCGACCGTCAGCTCCGCCACGGTGACGCCGAACGGTTCGGGGTGCGCGTTGCCGGCGATCTCGGCGGGGTCGAGGGCGTCGATGTCGATGTGGATGTACACGGCGTCGGCCCCGGTCGCGAGCACCGCGTCGGCGAGGGCGTCGGCGTCGCGCAGCGCGTCCACCGTGAGCGCCGCGATGCCGAGCTCCGCGACGACCTCGAGCTCGGGCTCGTCGAACGACCGCGCCCCGCCGACGATCACGCGCTCGGCGGCGATCGTGCCCGAGGGCAGAGCCAGGCCGGGGTCCCCGTCGCCGATCACGGCGCGCAGCGCCATGCCCGCGAAAGCGCCCGACGGCGACGATTCCGGCGAATTGAGGTCGGGGTGCGCGTCGATCCAGACCACCGCGAGCCCGGGGGAGCGGCGGGCGGCGTGAGCGATCGGCGCCAGCGCGATGCCGCAGTCGCCGCCGATCGTGAGCACCGGCTCGTCCGGCGCCGCGGCGTCGTGCGCGGCGAGCGCCTGCGCGACCATCCCGTGCACGCGCTGCAGGGCGCTGAGGCGATGGATGCCGGTGCCCAGCGATTCGCCCGCCTCCATGGGCACGTCGAGCACGGTGGTCGAAGCCCGGGGGAGGTCTCCCGCGATCGCCTGGGCGCCGTCGATGAGCTGCATCGCGCGGGAGGACGGGCTTCCCTGCCACTGCGGGACCACGAGGTAACGCGTCATCCCCTCATCTTCGCGCAGACCGGGGGTCGAGGCATCCGTCCTGCCGTCCGTTCGCTGGAGGCAGACGCGAGGGGCGCCGGATCCGTGCGGATCCGACGCCCCTCGACGACGAGAGGTGGGCTCAGTTCTCGATCGCGGCCTGCACCGGAGCGCCGGACTTGAGCGCGGCGAGGCGGGCCTCGACCTCGGTCAGCTCGCCGACGTCCTCGAGGGCGTTGAACTGCGCGTCGAGGGTCGACGCGGCCAGCTCCTGCTTGCCGGCGGCGAGGGCCTCCTGGCGGCGCACCTTGTCTTCGAAGCGGCCGAGCTCGCTGGTCGGGTCGAGCACGTCGATCGACTTGACGGCGTCGTGCACCTTGTTCTGGGCCTCGGCGGTCTTGGCACGGGCGAGGAGCTCGGAGCGCTTGGCCTTCAGCTGCTCCAGCTTCTGCTTCATGCCATTGAGGCCCTCCTTCAGCTTGTCGACGACCTCGTTCTGCGTCGCGATGGTGGGCGCGATCGCCTTGGCCTCGTTCTCCTCGCTGATCTGACGCTGCAGCGCGATCTTGGCGAGGTTGTCGAACTTGTCGGCGTCGGTGGTGTTGCCGGTCTTGCGCAGCTCGTCGGCCTTGCGGCTGGCGGCGAGGGCCTTGTTGCCCCACTCGGAGGCCGCCTGCACATCCTCCTGGTGGTCGCGCTCGAGCAGGCGCAGGTTGCCGATGGTCTCGGCGATGGCCGACTCGGCGTCGGCGATCGAGTTCGTGTAGTCGCGCACGAGCTGGTCGAGCATCTTCTGCGGGTCCTCAGCGGAGTCGAGGAGTGCGTTGATGTTCGCCTTCATGAGGGTCGAGATGCGACCGAAGATGGACTGCTTCGCCATCGGTTTTCCTTCCTATCGGACTTCAGGTCTGGGTCGGTGAGTCGGGTCTGGAGACGGATGCCGCGGCCTGCTGCCCGCGGGCGGCCGGGCGATTTCGGGTCAGAAGCGGCCACCTCCTCGGCGCGCGCGTGTGCCGCCGCCTCCGAAGCTACCGGGTCGCATGCCGCCCGACGAGCGGCTCGGGCCGCCGCCGCCCAGCATGCCGCCGAGGCCGCCGCCCGAGCCGGCCGAGGAGCGGCCGCCGCTCAGCACGGAGTTCAGCACGATGCCGCCGAGGACGGCGCCGAGCATGCCGCCGCCGGACTGGCCGCCTTGCTGGCCTCCGCCGAACATGCCACCCATTCCGCCGTCGAACGCGCCGACGTCGTTCTGTGCGAGCTGGATCGCCTGCCCGGCGAGCTGGTCGGCCCGCTGCGCCTGCTGCATCGCCTGCTGCGGGTCGCTCGACTGCAGCGCTTGCGCGCGGGCGAGCGACGCGCCCGCCTCCGCCAGCCGGGTGCGGGCCTGTGCTCCCACCGCACCGCGGCGGGCGGTGATGTAGTCCTCCGCGGCCGACACCTGCGCCTGCGCCTGCATCATCACCTGGCCGACCATCTGGCGCGCGCGCTGCGCCTGGGCCTCGGCATCCCGCACGCCCTGTACGAGTGAGTCGATCTGCGCGTTCGCCGCTTCGAGGCTCTGGAGGGCCGCGAGCGGACGCTTGGCGGTGCCGCTGAGCTGTGCGCGCGCGGCATCGAGCTGCTGCCGCGTCGACGCGATGACGCCGGCGATCCGGCCGTCGGTGTCGGGGAGGGCCGATGCCGCCGCGATGTCGGATTCGAGCTCGGCGACGAGGGCGGTGGCGTTGCGCTCGCCCTCGGCGAGGTCGGACTGGAGCTTGTCGATGGCGTTCTCGAGCAGCGTCGCCTGGCCGACCGCCTCTTCGGCGGCCCGGATCCCGACCGCGGCCTCGCCGCCGTCGCCCGCGCCGATGGCGGCCTGCGCGGCGGTGAGCTGCTCGTCGGCGAACGCGAGGCGCTGCCGTGCCTGCTCGGGGTTGTCGACGACGGTCGCGAGCGCCTCCGGCGCGTACGCCGTCTGCAGGCTCTGCAGCCGGGAGGTCGCCTGGTCGAGGGATGCCTCGGCCTTCGCCTTCGCGTCGTGCACGCGTGCGAGGGCCTCGGGGGCGTTCTGCTCGAGTTTGCGCAGCTCGTCGAAGGCGGCCGCCTTCTCGTCGAGGAGGGCGTTGGAGGCCTCGCAGAGCGCGATGATCCGCTCGTTCCAGGCGCGCGTGTCCTGCTCGGAGTCGGGGATGTGATCGTCGAGTTTCTGCTTGAGCCCGAACGCCTCGTCGAGGCTCTGCTGCGCGGTCGCGAGGGCCGCCTCGAACTCGGTCGTCGCGGCGTCGCCGAACTGCGCCTTCGCGAAGCCGAGCTCCTGCGTGCTCGTCTTGATGGCGTCGTCGGTCTCGACGAGCAGCGACGACGCGCGCCGCTCGAGCTCCTCGATGCTCGGCGGGGGCGGACCCGCCGGTCCGGCGGTCACCGCGCCCTTCTTGCGCCGGCGGAGGAGCATCACCAGCAGCACGATGCCGACGCCGACGACGACGATCACGAGCAGCCACGTGAGCCACCCGCTGCCGCCGGAGTCGGTGGCAGGGGCGCCGGACCCGCCCACGGCGTCGGTCAGACCGTCGGCCGCCGCGTCGACCGCGCCGAGCCAGTCGTCCTGGGCGAGGGCGGGCTGGATCTGCTGCTGCTCGATGGTCGCGAGCTGCTCGTCGCTGACGGGGCCTCCCGGGTCGCCCGACAGGTAGTAGGCGCGGCCCTGGGTCGCGACGGCGAGCAGGTACTGGCTGACGCCGAGGTTATTGTCGTCGGCGGTCTGGTTCGCCCAGTCGGCGGCGTTCGCCGGGTCGGTGAACTCGTCTACGTAGACGACCCAGAGATCGAGGCCGGTGTCGGACTTGAGCTGTTCGAGTCGCGACTGCGCCTCGGAACGCTGTGCGGACGAGAGCACACCCGACTCGTCGAGCACGTACTCCGCGCTCGAGCCGAGCGTGACCGGCGGAGTCGCGAACGCCGCCCCACCGCCGATCGCCGTGACCGCGACCACCGCAGCGGACGCCAGCGCTGCAGCCCAACGCAGTCGCATCGATCCCCCCTCTGGGACTCGGGTTCCCCCTCCCGCGAGTCTATTCAGCCGCGGGGATACGACGATAGCCCACGGCCCCGACGGCGCTTGAGTGTTCGCCGAGAACATGCGCAGGCGCCGCCGATGCGGGTCGCTCCTGCCCTGGGCGCGAGGCTGCGGGTAGCCTTGCCGATCCGGAGGAGGACCATGGACGATCGTTACGGCGCCGATGTGCTGGCCACGGGCTGGAAGGGCCACGGGGTACGGGAGCTGCCGCGGGTGGCGGCATCCCGCGATCTCGTCGTCGAGGTGGCGGACGATGGATTCTGCGGCGCCGTCGTGGGTGCGTCCGGCGGCATGGTCGAGCTCGAGGACCGCCTCGGACGCCGCCGGCTGTTCCCGCTGGGCGCGGGGTTCCTCATCGACGGCAAGCTCGTCGTGCTCGGTCCACCGGCGCCGGCCGCCGCGCCCACCGGCCCGAGACGCACGGCCTCAGGCTCGTTCGCGACCGCCGACTCGCGAGCGCGCGTCGCGCGCGCCAGCCGCATCCTCGTCGAGGGCCGGCACGATGCCGAGCTCGTCGAGAAGGTGTGGGGCGACGACCTGCGCGAGGAGGGCGTCGTCGTCGAGTACCTGCAGGGCATCGATCTGCTGGACGCCATGCTCGACGAGGAGCCGCCGTCGGCCGAGCGCCGCTACGGGGTGCTCGTCGACCACCTCGTGCCCGGCTCGAAGGAGACGCGCATCGCCGACGCGGTCGCCCGGGGCCCCCACGGAAAGCATGTGCTCATCGTCGGCCACCCCTGGATCGACGTGTGGCAGTGCGTCACGCCCCGCGCGGTCGGCATCGAGCGCTGGCCCGAGGTGCCGCGCGGCATCGAGTTCAAGGTGGGCGTGTGCCGCTCTCTCGGCTGGCCCGCCCGCGACCAGGCCGACATCGCCCGGGCCTGGCAGCGCATCCTCGCGTCGGTGAAGACATACCGCGACCTCGAGCCCGCCTTCCTCGGCCGGGTCGAGGAGCTCATCGACTTCGTCACCGTCCCGCGGTAGCCCGTCGGCGTCTCTCGCCCTGGGTAGCCTGGAGGGGTGACGAACCCTGCCACGCCTGCGCCCGACCCCCGCACCTTCCGTGAGAAGCCGGTGTCGTTCGTGCGGCGCAGCGGCCGGATGTCGGACGCCCAGGAGCGCGCCTGGAGCGAACTCGCCCCCCAGTACGTCATCGAGGTGCCCCGCGACCGTGCCGTCACGAGCATCCTGCCGGACTCGGAGATCGATCCCGCCACGGTGTGGGGGCGCGACGCGCCGCTCGTGGTCGAGATCGGATCCGGCCAGGGGCACGCCATCGTGCACGCCGCGACGTCGCACCCCGACACCGACTTCCTCGCGATCGAGGTGTTCCGTGCCGGGCTCGCCCGCACCATGCTCGACGCCGACCGCGCCGGGGCGCGCAACCTGCGCCTCGTCGAGGCGAATGCGCCCGAGGTGCTGCAGCACCTGCTGCCCGAGGCATCCGTCGACGAGCTCTGGATCTTCTTCCCCGACCCGTGGCACAAGAAGAAGCACACCAAGCGGCGCCTCGTCGCCGAGGGCTTCGGCGTGATCGCGGCGCGGGCGTTGAAGGACGGTGGGATGCTGCGCCTTGCGACCGACTGGGAGGACTACGCGCTGCAGATGCGCGGGGTCATGTCGGTCGCGCCCGACTTCGAGGCGAGCTTCGAGGGGGAGTGGGCGCCCCGCTTCGACGGCCGCGTGCTCACGGCGTTCGAGCGCAAGGGAGCGCGCGTGGGACGCGACATCCGAGATCTGTCGTACCGCCGCGTCGCGAGGTCATGACCGGACCCACCGGACCCCTCACCGGCCCGGTCCCGCTGCCGGGACCGGCGCCCGACCCCGCGCGAGAGCCCCCGTCCGCGTCCGGCTCGGCCGCCCCCGCGACGCACCGCGACCCGTGGCGCTTCGTCCGACCGCTCGGGCATCGCGACTTCCGGATGCTGTTCGGCGCCGTGGTGCTGTCGATCTTCGGCGCGGGCATGTGGGCCGTCGTCATGGTCTACACGGTCATCGGCGCGGGCGGGGGGCCGGTCGAGCTCTCGGCGGTCGCGGCGGCGAACGCCATCGGTCTGCTGGCGTGTGCGATCCCCGGCGGCATCGCGGCCGACCGCGTGCCGCGCCGGCTCCTGCTGCGCATCGTCGAGCTCGTGAACCTGCTCGCCATCACCTCGGTCGCCGTCGCGGGTTCGTTCGGCGTCGTGACCATCCCGCATCTCGCGGTCGTGGCCTTCGTGATGGGTGCGGGAGCAGGCTTCTTCTTCCCGGCGTACAGCGCGATCCTGCCGCGCATCCTCCCGCCGGCGCAGCTGCTCGCGGCCAACGGGCTCGAGGGCGCGATCCGACCTGCGCTGCAGCAGGCCGCAGGCCCCGCGGCGGCGGGCCTCATCGTGGCCGCCGTGCTCGCGCCCGCCCATGCCGCGTGGGGCGTCGTCGCCGCGCACGCGCTGGCGTTCGTGCTGCTGCTGTTCGTGCGCCCCGAGCCTCCCGTCGCGCCGGGCGATAAGCACGAGCCTCCGGAGGGCGTGCGGGGCGTGCTCCACGATCTGCGCGAGGCCGTGGGCTTCACGATCCGCACGCCGTGGCTGCTGTGGACGCTCCTGTTCGCCACCGGATGGGTGCTCGTGTTCGTCGGCCCCGAAGAGGTGCTGCTGCCCTTCGTCACCCGAGACCGGGTAGGGGACGACCCGCGGCTGTTCGGCTTCCTCCTCGCGATCTACGGCATAGGCGGCGTGCTCGGCTCGATCGTGGTGTCGTCGATGAAGCTGCCGCGCCGGTACCTCACGGTGATGATGGGCGTGTGGGGCGTCAGCACGCTGCCGTTCGCCATCGTCGGCATCACCCACGAGTACTGGCTGATGGCGCTCTGCCTGTTCCTCGTGGGCTTCGGCTTCAGCTACGGCAACGTCATCTGGGGCACGCTTCTGCAGCGCCGCGTGCCGCGCCACATGCTCGGGCGCATCTCCAGCCTCGACTTCTTCGTGTCGCTCGCGCTCATGCCACTGTCGATGGCGCTCGCCGGACCCCTCGCCGCGGTGGTGCCGATCGAAGCGATCTTCATCGCGGCGGGTGTGATCCCGCTGATCCTCGGCGCGCTGGCGTACGTCGTCGCGCACATGTCGAAGGATGAGATCGAGCACCCCCTCGACCACTGACCCGTCCCGACCCCGACCGACCGGAGCCGCCGAGCATGCCCGCACATCCCGACGCCCCGCCCGCGCCGGCCGTCCGCACCTGGTCCTGGGGGCTCGCGCCGGCCCTCCTCGTCTGCCTCGCTGCGCCGGCGTTCTTCGTCGTGCGGGTGCCGTGGCTCGGGTGGGTGCTGCTGGCCGCGGGCCTTGCGGCCGCGCTGCTGACAGAACGAACCGATACTGCCGCCAGACTGCCTGCGTCGGACTCCGGTCTCCGTCAGCCGTCCCTCCTGCGGGACCTTTCGCTCATCGCCGTCGGCCTGCTCATCGTGAGCGCGATCCCGCTCAAGGCGGAGCTCGACAACCTCGCGATCCTGCGGTTCGCGATCGCCCTCGGCGGCGCGGTCGCCGTGCCCTACGTGATCTCGCGATGGGTGTACCGGGACCGCGCCATCCGGTTCCCGTGGCGTGGCGGTGGCCGGTGGACGCGGTTCCAGTGGACGTGGCTCATCGCCGTGCTGCTGCTCGGCTGGCTGATCCTGCCGTTCTACTTCATCACCTCGGGCGTGTACCACAACTGGCCGGTCGTCGACACCCCGGAGCTCATCGCGCGCCTCTTCGTCGGCGTCGGCGCGGTGGGCATCTGGGACGAGCTCTTCTTCATCTGCACGTGCTTCGCCCTGCTGCGGCGTCACTTCCCGTTCTGGCAGGCGAACATCCTGCAGTCGGTGGTGTTCGTCTCGTTCCTGTGGGAGCTCGGGTACCAGGCGTGGGGCCCGCTGCTCACCATTCCGTTCGCACTGCTGCAGGGTTTCATCTTCATGAAGACGCGGTCGCTCGCGTACGTGGTCACGGTGCACCTGCTGTTCGACGCGGTCGTCTTCCTCGTGCTCGTACACGCGCACAACCCGGGGATGCTCGACTGGCTCTTCTTCGTCTGAGCCCGGCGGGCCGGATCCCTGCCCAGGCCCTGCCCAGCGGGAGCGGCTAGGGTGGTCAGCGGATCCCCGACCGGATCCCCGGACGACGGATCAGTACCCGGTACGCGACAAGACTGGCCAGGAGCACAGTCATGGCGTGGGTCATCCTCATCGTTTCCGGCATCCTCGAGGCCGTGTGGGCCACCGCCCTCGGCAAGACCGAGGGCTTCACGAAGCTCTGGCCGTCGGTGATCTTCGGCGTCGCGCTCGTCGCGAGCATGGGCGGACTCGCCTGGGCGATGCGCGACATCTCCACCGGCACCGCGTACGCGGTGTGGGTCGGCATCGGCGCGTCGCTGACCGTCGCCTACGCGATGATCACCGGCGACGAGGCGTTCTCGTTCGTCAAGATGCTTCTCATCCTCGGCCTGGTCGGCTGCGTCGTCGGCCTCAAGCTCGTCGGCCACGAGTGACCTTCGGGAGACGGATGCTGCGACCCGGCGACCACGCCGGGTCGCAGCATCCCTCTTGATCAGGCCCTGATCATGAGAGCTCGATGAGAGTGCAAGTCGTGGGACTGGCCGTGCCAACGCGGAGTGTGTGAGCATCCCCGCAGGAAGCCGGTGACAGAGGGGTCGCCGGCGGAGAGGCACGACCATGCCCATGAGAACCAGGCGCGCCTGGGTTGTCGCTACCGCGACCGCCCTCGTCGCCACCGTCGCTCTCGCAAGTCCCGCGTACGCGGCACCGAACAACAACTCGGTGAAGAAGATCACGAAAGCCGTGACGCTCGACGCCGTCTTGAACCATCTCGAGGCGTTCCAGGCGATCGCCGACCAGTACGGCGACCGTGCCGCCGGACGCCCGGGGTACAGGGCATCCGTCGACTACGTCGTGAGCCAGCTCACCGCCGCCGGGTACACGCCCGAGGTGCAGCCGTTCGAGTTCGACTACTTCGAGGAGAACAGCGAGCTCATCCGCGTGTCGCCGAACCCCACCTCGTTCGTGGACGAGTCGGACTTCCTCCGCAACAACTTCGACACCGGCAGTCCCAAGGGCACCGCGACCGGGCCGCTCGTGCCCGTCGGTGTCGTCTACCCGTCCGAGGCGCTCCCGCCGAACAGCAACACCAGCGGATGCGAGTCGGCGGACTTCGCCGGCTTCCCGACGGGCGGCATCGCCCTGGTCCAGCGCGGGACGTGCGGATTCGCGGTCAAGGTCCTCAACGCGCAGGCGGCGGGTGCCGCCGGCGTGATCGTCATGAACGAGGGGCAAGCGGGCCGCACCGGCCTCGTCGGCATGATCGGCGACGCCACCGGGCTCACCATCCCCGCGGTGTTCGCGACCTCGGCCACGGGTGCGAACCTGCTGTCGGTGCCGAACTCGATCGTCACCGTGACAGTCGACTACGAGGCCGACACGCGCACCGCGTGGAACGTGCTCGCCGAGACCAAGGCCGGCAACGACGCCAACACCGTCATGGCCGGCGCTCACCTGGACAGCGTCCAGGACGGTCCGGGCATCAACGACAACGGCTCGGGCAGCGCTGCGCTGCTGGAGACCGCCATCCAGATGCAGAAGACCAAGCCCAACAACACGGTGCGGTTCGCCTGGTGGGGCGCCGAGGAGAGCGGACTACTCGGTTCGGAGCACTACGTCGGGGCTCTGTCGGATGAGGAAGCGGGCGACATCGCGCTCTACCTCAACTTCGACATGATCGGCTCGCCGAATTACTTCCAGGGCGTCTACGACGGCGACAACTCCAGTGGGACGGCCGCACCCGGCTTCATCCCGGAGGGATCCGCCCAGATCGAGGACGTCTTCGAGCAGTACTACACGAGCGTCGGAGAGCCGTTCCAGGACACCGAGTTCTCGGGCCGCAGCGACTACGGACCCTTCATCGCCGTGGGCATCCCCGCGGGCGGTCTGTTCACCGGTGCGGAGGGGGTCAAGACCGCCCAGCAGGCGGCGATCTTCGGCGGCACGGCCGGCGTCGCGTTCGACTCGTGCTACCACGCTCCCTGCGATGACATCGGCAACCTCAACGCGCACGCGCTCGACGTGAACTCCGACGCGGTCGCCGCGTCGATCATGACGTTCGCGTTCGACACGTCGAGCGTCAACGGCGTCCGCGCTCCGGGCAAGTCGCACGGTGCGGGCAAGAGCATGGACGCGTTCACGGACGACGCCACGCAGTGATCGAGGGGATGCTGCGCCCCGGCGACCGCGCCGGGGCGCAGCATCCCTCACCCTCAACCTCATGTCGAGATGACTTCTTCGTGAACTCTTGACGACCGGGTTCACGAGGAGGACATTCGATCTTGCGAAGAGAAAACAGAGACGTAAGGCCCGAAAGGACCCGGAACACAGAAACCCCTTCGCATTGACGATCCCCCCGGCGCTTCGGCACCGAGGGGATCATCGTTTTGCGCCCGGCGTCGTCGGGGCCTCTCGTTCGAAGCCGGGGCCCCGGCGAGGCTCGCGCGACGCGAGCACCCCGCTCGTATCCTGACGACGTGGATTTCAGCCAGTTCCTGAGCACGCCGATCACGTGGTGGCAGGTGCTGTGGGCGATCCTCGCCCTGCTCGCCGGGTGGATCGCCTCGCGCATCGCGAAGCGGGCCGTCACCGACCTCATGGGCCACGTGCCCACGGCGACGCCGGCCGCGACGCGGTTCGCCGCGCGTTTCGCCCAGTACACACTGCTGCTGCTCGGCTTCGGGATCGCCCTGGCGTTCCTCGGGGCCAATGTGCAGCCGGTGCTGGCCGTCGTGATCGTGCTGGTCGTCGTCGCGGCGCTGGTGCTGAGGGGCGTCGCCGACAACTTCGCCGCGAGCGTGCTCATCGCCACCCGCAAGCCTGTGGTGCTCGGAGAGGAGATCACGGTCGAGGGACCGGACGGCAACCCCATCACCGGCACCGTCATCGAACTCAACTCCCGCGCCGTGGTCTTCACCACACCCGACGGGCGCACCGCGCACGTGCCGAACTCGAAGCTCCTCGCCGAGACCCTCGTCAACAACTCGCGCCACGGCGGCAGACGCAGCGAAGTGCAGGTGCGCGTCGAGCGCGCCGGCGCCGGGGTCGACGTGGTCGTCGAGGCGCTCGCCGAGTCCGCCGCCGCTGCCGAGGGTGTGCTCGCCGATCCGGCGGTCGGCGTGCTGGTCACCGCCGTCTCCGCCACCCGGATCACCGGGCGCGTGCAGTTCTGGCACGATCCCGCGCGAGGTCTTTCCGTCACGTCGGGGGTGGTCGCCGCGCTCACCGCGGGACTGGCGCGGCGCGGGTGGTCGGCAACCGTCACGAGCGAAGCGGTCGTGCCGCCCCTCGTGCCCGGCGATCCCGTCTGACGCCGCTCGATCGTGCCAAGGTGGACACGACTGTGTCCCCACGTATCCAGGAGCAGGAATGCAGCGTCCCCTCGCCGGACTGACCAGGCGGAACCTCGTCACAGAGCTCACCGCGGGCGTCACCCTCCTCGCGATCGCGATCCCGCTCAACATCGGCTACGCACAGATCGCCGGGCTGCCCGCGACCGCCGGCCTGTACGCCCTCATCGTGCCGACGATCGTCTACGCGCTCGTGGTGTCGTCGCGTCAGCTCGTGGCGTCGCCGGATGCCGCGGCAGCCGCCCTCGTCGCCTCGTCGATCGGCGGGCTCGCGACCGCCGGCAGCGCGGACTACGCAACCCTGGCGCTCGCCCAGGCGATCATCTGCGGCATCATGTTCGTCCTGATGGCGGTCTTCAAGCTCGGCTTCCTCGCGAACTTCCTCTCGAAGCCGATCCTCATCGGGTTCGTCGGCGGTCTCGCGCTCGACATCCTCGTCAGCCAGATCGCCAAGATGCTGGGCGTCAAGATCGACTCGGGCGGCGAGTTCGTCGACAAGGTCTACGGACTGGTGTCGAACCTCGAGACGATCAACGCGTGGTCGCTCGCGATCTCGGCGGTGTCGGTGGCGGTCCTGCTCCTCGGCGCAAGGTTCCTGAAGACGGTGCCGTGGGCGCTCGTCGTGCTCATCCTGTCGACGCTGCTCGTCGTGCTGACGGGGCTCGACAAGCAGGGCGTCGACGTCCTGGGTGAGGTGCCCGCGGGGCCGCCCACGCTCACGTGGCCCGTCATCGACTGGCAGATGTGGATGGCGCTGATCCCGTCGGCGATCGCGCTGACGCTCGTCACCACGGCCGAGGGTCTCCTCGTCTCGCGGTCGTATGGCGAGAAGCACGGCTACCCGTTCCACGCCAACCGCGACCTCCTCGCCTTCGGCCTCGGCAACATCGCCGCCGGCACGCAGGGGAGCTTCTCGATGGGCTCGTCCACGTCGCGCACTGCGGCGATGGACCAGGCGGGCTCCCGCACCCAGCTTCCGTCGCTCGTGCTCGCCGTCGGCACGCTGCTGCTCCTGCTCTTCGGCACGGCGCTGCTCGCCGACATCCCATCGCCCGCCATCGGCGCCGTCGTCGGCGTCGCGATCCTGCCCCTGCTCGGTGTCCGGGAGTTCCGGCAGCTGTGGCGTCAGGATCGCTTCGAGTTCGCGATCGGCGCCGTGTGCTTCCTCGTGACGCTGTTCGTCGGCGCGATCCCTGGCATCGTCGTGGCGTTCGTGCTCGCCCTCATCAACCTGGCCAAGCGCGCGGCGAACCCCGCGATCGACGTCCTCGCCGCCGACGACGACGCGAAGCAGTCGCTTCTCGAGGACGCGGCGGCCGGTGCGACGACCGCGCCCGGCGTCGTCGTGGTGCGGATGGCGGCGCCGCTGTTCTTCGCGAACGGCACCGTGTTCTCGGCCGCCGTGAAGCGCGCGGTGACCGAGGCGGACGAGCCGGTGAAGCACGTCGTCATCGACATGGAAGCGGTGACCGATATCGATGTGACAGGCGCCGAGGCGTTCGCGTCGCTCGAGGAGTGGCTCGACGAGCAGGGCGTGAGCCTGGCGTTCAGCCGGGTGCGGGTCCCTACGAGGGCGCGCCTCGACGAGCTCGGGCTGCTGTCGGGGCAGACCGTGTTCTCGACCAACCGCGAGGCCGTGGCGGCGCTGGAAGCTTCCACCTCGCAGAACTGAAGATCCCGGCCGCCGGGGCCGGACGAAAGGAACAGAATCATGCAGCAGCGCGAACCGGAAGCATCCATCCGAGAGGCGCAGGCGGCGGCCCTCGCCGCACTGCCGTTCGACGATGTCGATGACTTCGCCGCGGCGGATCGTGGATTCATCGGGACGCTCGACGATCCCAAGATCCGCAACGACAAGGGCGAGGTGGTGTGGGATGCCTCGACCTACGACTTCGTCGAGGGCGACGCGCCGGACTCGGTGAACCCGAGCCTGTGGCGGCAGTCGAAGCTCGTCGCGAAGCACGGACTGTTCGAGGTCGTGCCAGGGCTGTACCAGGTGCGCGGGCTGGATCTCTCGGTGATGTCGATCATCGAGGGCGACACCGGCGTGATCGTCGTCGATCCGCTGATCTCGGTCGAGACGGCGGCGGCGGCGATGGCGCTCTATCGTGCGCACCGGGGTGACCGGCCCATTCACGCGGTGATCCACTCGCACAGTCACATCGATCACTTCGGCGGCGTCCTCGGGATCGTCAGCCAGGCCGACATCGCGGCCGGCACGGTGCAGATCGTCGTGCCGGAGGGATTCCTCGAGCACTCGGTCGCCGAGAACGTGTACGCGGGAACGGCCATGGCGCGCCGCGCCGGCTACATGTACGGCGCGGCGCTCGAGCGCGGCCCGAAGGGGCAGGTGGGCGCCGGACTCGGGCAGACCACCTCGACCGGGAACCCCACGATCCTCCCGCCGACCCTCGAGGTGACGACGACCGGCGAGACGCACACGATCGACGGCGTCGAGTTCGAGTTCCAGATGGCGCCCGGCACCGAGGCGCCCTCCGAGATGCACTTCTACCTGCCGCGGTACCGCGCGCTGTGCATGGCCGAGAACGCCACCCACACGCTCCACAACCTGCTGACGCTCCGTGGCGCCGTGGTGCGCGACCCGCACGTGTGGTCCCAGTACCTGACCGAGGCCATCGAGCGGTACGGCGACGAGGTCGAGGTGGTGTTCGCATCCCACCACTGGCCGACGTGGGGCAACGACGAGATCCGGGCGTTCCTCGCGATCCAGCGCGACCTCTACGGCTACCTCCACGACCAGACGCTGCGCCTGCTGAACCAGGGCTACAACGGCGCCGAGATCGCCGAGATGATCGAGCTGCCGCCGGCGCTCCAAGCGTCGTGGAGCACGCACGGCTACTACGGCTCGGTCAGTCACAACGTGAAGGCGATCTACCAGCGCTACATGGGCTGGTTCGACGGCAACCCGGCGCGCCTGTGGCCCCACCCGCCGCAGGCGCTCGCCGAGCGATATGTCGCGGCGATCGGCGGAGTCGACCGGGTCGTCGAGCTCGCTCAGGAGGCGTTCGACACGGGCGACTACCGCTGGGCGGCGACGCTGCTCGACCACGCGGTGTTCGCCGACGCCGACCACGAAACGGCGCGCGTCCTGTACGCCGACACTCTCGAGCAGCTGGCATACGGCGCCGAGAACGGCACGTGGCGCAACTTCTTCCTGTCGGGTGCGACCGAGCTGCGCGAGGGCAGCTTCGGCACTCCGACGCAGACGGCCGCGCCGCTGATCATCGCCCAGCTCACGCCGGAGCAGCTCTTCGACGCGGTCGCCATCCGCGTGAACGGCCCGAAGGCGTGGGATCTGGACCTGTCGCTCGACGTGGTGCTGACCGACCTCGACCGCAGCTTCCACCTGACGCTGCGCAACGGAGTGCTGGTCTACGTCGAGCGCGACGCCGACCCCGCGACGCCGCTTCAGCTGACGCTGTCCAAGCCGCGTCTGATCCAGCTCGCCGGGGGCGACACGGACTCGGACGGCATCGAGGTGCGCGGTGACGGCGGGGTGCTGCGACAGATCCTCGGTGTGCTCGACCAGGGCGACCCGGATTTCGAGATCGTGCTGCCCTGATCGAGTCCCACCCATCGCCGGCGCCGCTCCCTGCGGCGCCGGCGAACGGCTGTGAGGGGCGCATGCGCGAGCAGTGGTGTCCGGATCTGCGACGTCACGGGCTCGACACCGACGACTCGTGATGCGGTGCTCCGACCGGCTTCGACTCGCTCGGGCCGCGCTGCCGCAGGCGGACGATCCGCGTGGCTCTGCCAAGTTCTCGAGCTTTCTCCGCCACCTTTGCACGCGGGACTCTCGATCGTCGTCGCGCCCACTTCCGGTCAGTGAGACTCGTGGGAACGGCTGAGTGCAAAGGAACCTCGATGATCACTGTTCATCTTCGCTACGAGATCGATCCCGACAAGCTCGACGACTTCACCGAGTACGGCCGCACCTGGATCCGACTCGTCGACAAGCTCGGCGGCACGCACCACGGCTATTTCATGCCCAGCGAGGGCGACAGCGACGAAGCGTTCGCGTTGTTCACTTTTCCGTCGCTCGCCGAGTATGAGGTCTACCGGAACGCCTCGAAATCGGATCCGGAGTGCCAGGAGGCGTTCGAGCTCGCGCGAGCCACCGGGTGCATCCGTCGCTACGAGCGCCGCTTCCTCTCGCCCGTCTTCTCTTGATCGTCGGCGGCCTCCTCGTTGCGTGCGAACCCGCAGCCGTGCAGGGTGGCAGAGGATCACGGAAGGTGCGAGGGATCGGCCCGGGCGCACCCGGCCCGCGGGACATGGAGGTAGCGAGTGAAAGCGATCGTCGCGACGGATCGGTCCGCGGAGGCGGCCGGCATCACGCTGATAGACGTGCCGGAGCCGGCGCCCGCGATAAATGACGTGGTGGTCGAGGTGCACGCGTCCGGATTCGTGCCGGCGGAGTGGGAGTGGTCCTCGACATGGGTTGATCGATCGGGCAAGGCGCGGGCCCAGCCGATCATCGGTCACGAGTTCGCCGGGGTGGTCACAGCGCTCGGCTACGGCACGACGGGCCTCTCGGTCGGACAGCGGGTGTTCGGCATCACGGACTGGCATCGCGACGGCACCCTGGCCGAGTACGCGGCCGTCGAGTCGCGCAACCTCGCTCCGCTACCGGGGGACGTCGCCTTCACCGTCGGGGCCGGCCTCCCGATCTCCGGGCTGACGGCGTGGCAGGGCCTCTTCCCGCACGGACGACTCCAGCCCGGCCAGACGATCCTCGCCCACGGCGCCGCCGGTGCCGTCGGAGCATTCGTCACACAGCTCGCACGCGAGTTCGGCGCCTACGTCATCGGTACCGGGCGCGGAAAGGACCGACAGTCGGCGCTCGACCTCGGCGCCCACGAGTTCCTCGATCTGGACACCGAGGACCTCGCCGACGTCGGTGGGGTCGACGTCGTCTTCGACGTCATCGGCGGAGAGGTCCAGGAGAAGTCCGCCCGCCTCATCCGCCCCGGCGGGACGCTGGTGTCCGTCGTAGGCCCCGTGGAGGCTCGTCCGGTCGACGGGCGCGCCATCGACTTCGTCGTGGAATCCATCCCCGAGCAACTGACCCAGATCGCCCGACGGGTGCGCGACGGTCGCCTGCGCCCACACATCGGCACGCTCGCCTCGCTCGACGACGCCGTCACGGCACTCCACCCCACCACCCGCCGACACGGCAAGACGGTCATCCGTCTGCGCGCGTGAAGCCCGGCCCCAGCCGTTGTGGTTGTGCGCGCGGACGAGGACGCACCTGCCGCTGCCGTCGGCGAGGGGCGCCGTCCACGGCTCCACGCCGCCGACGCCCGGAAACCCCTGGATCAGGTCGGACCGGCGCTGCTCTGGCCGGGCGGGGTACTCTTCCTAGAAGGGCACCGAGACCCCGCGCCTGGTCATTCTGAGATGAACGGTGGCGCAAGCGATGTCCACAACACCCGACGATCAGCCGGGCGATGCCTTCGTGATCGCCGCGGCCGCGCTCATTGCCGGCGACGACAACCTGTGCTCTCCGTTGCGAGCCGCTGTCTCGATGCCCGGCGCGGTGGTCTCCACGCTCGGCTCACCGATGGGCTCCGAAACAGTGTGCGCCAGCACGAAGCTCGGCGCGCGGATCGACGAGATCCAGATCGACCTCGGCGAGGGGCCGTCCTGGGAAGCCCTGCGCACAAGGCTTCCCGTCGCCGCGTCCGACCTCCAGGTCGACGGCGGGGCGCTGTGGCCCGGCACGTGGGCAGCCCTCCGAGAGCTCGACGTGGGGGCGCTCTTCGCCTTCCCCCTGTTCGTCAGCACGCTCGGAATCGGCTCCATCGCCCTCTACTCGATGACCGCGCGCGAGCTGTCCGATGCCGACATCGAACGGATGAGTCGCCTGGCGGCCATCGTCTCCAGCACTCTGCTCAGGAGGGCGCTGAGCCGTGTCGACACGCCGGACGACGGCGCGGAGGACGAGCCGTACTCCCGACGTGAGGTGCACCAGGCGACCGGAATGGTCGCAGCGAGGAACAGGATCGGCGTGGACGATGCCCTCCTGCTCCTCCGCGGCCACGCGTTCGCCGCGGGGCGTCCGGTGCGCGACGTCGCGACGGATGTCATCGCACGGCGGCTCGACCTGAGCCTGTGACCCAAGGCTTAGGATGACGGCATGACGGCGCTCACCCGCGAGCATCAGCTGCTGGGAACCTTCGTCATCCTGGCGGACTCCCTGGTCGACGACTTCGACGTCGTCGACGTGCTCCAGCGACTCGTCGACGACTGCATCTCGCTCTTCGACGCGTCGGCTGCCGGCATCCTGCTGCTCAGCCCGTCGAACCGGCTCGAGGTGATCGCCTCGACCAGCGAGCGAAGCGAACTCGTCGAGCTGATGCAGCTGCGCGTCGGTGCCGGCCCGTGCGTCGAGGCAGCGACAGCGGGTGAGGTCGTCTCTGTCGACGACATCGACCAGATCGCCCATCGTTGGCCTGCGTTCGCCGCTGATGCGCGCGCCTCCGGGTTTTCGTCGATCCATGCGATTCCGCTGCGGCTGCGGGATTCGACACTAGGATCGCTGAACCTCTTCCGCGATGAGGCCGGGCCGCTGAACGCGGCAGATGCGGCTGCGGCGCAGGCACTGGCCGATATCGCCACCATCAGCATTCTGCAGCAGCGGTTGGTCGAGGAGTCCGAGCTCGCACAGGCTCAGCTTCAGCGCGCGCTGGACAGTCGTGTGGTGATCGAGCAGGCCAAGGGATACCTCGCTCAGATGCTGGACATCGACATGGATGAGGCGTTCGCGCGCATCCGGAGACACGCCCGCTCCACCCAGACGCGCATCGGCGCCGTCGCGCGCGATGTCATCGACGGACGCCTGTTGCTCTGATCGCCCCGTTCGCGGCGGGCCGGGTTGGGCTAGACAGCTTGCCGCTGCTGGAGCAGCGGGCACTCGAAGGGATCGCGCTCGCCGAGTCCGACCTTGTTGATGTAGCGGACGACGATTCCGTAAGACTGCCAGAGGCCCGTCTCGGTGTACTGCACGCCGTGTTCCACGCAGAATGCCCGGATCACTCCCGACGCACGGCGCAGGTGCGGTCGGGGCATCGACGGGAACAGGTGATGCTCGATCTGGTAGTTGAGTCCTCCCATTGCCGTGTCGAGCAGCCGGCTGCCACGGATGTTGCGGCTCATCAGCACCTGGCGATGGAGGAAGTCGACCTTGACGTCGGCTGGGACGAGCGGCATCCCCTTGTGATTCGGGGCGAACGCCATCCCCATGTAGACGCCGAACAGGCCGAGCTGGACGCCGAGGAAGGCGAACGCGATGGCGGGGGACAGCACGAGGAAGACCAGCACGACGAACCCGATGATCCGCACCGCGAGGAAGGTGATCTCGATCGGGCGGTGTCTGAGCTGCTCGCGCGCGAACACCCGTCGCACGCTCGATGCGTGCAGCGAGAGGCCCTCGAGCACGAGGATCGGGAAGAACAGCACCCCTTGATGTGCGATCAGCCAGCGCAGTGGCCCACTTCGACTCGCGCGCCGACGGTCCGCCTGCTCCGGGGTGAACGCGATGACCGGGAGTTCGATATCGGGGTCGCTGCCGATCTTGTTGGGGTTGGCATGATGCCGCGTGTGCTTGTGCTGCCACCAGCCATAGCTCATGCCCACGAGAAGGTTCCCGAGGACGAGGCTGGTCCAGTCGTTCCACCGGCCGGACCGGAAGATCTGGCGATGCGCGGCGTCATGTCCGAGCATCGCGACCTGTGTGAGCAGGACCGCGAGGACGGCGCCGGTGACCAGCTGCCACCAGGTGTCGCCGAGGAGCACGAAGACGACGAGCATGCCGGCGACGGCCATCGGCGCGGCAATGAGCTTGGTCCAGTAGTACCCGTAGCGGCGCCGCATGAGGCCGCTTCCGGTCACCATCTTCGACAGCTCGGTGTAGAGATTCGGCGCCTTCGGCGTCGTGGATCGCACGCTGGAGGCGATCGACCCGGGAGTGTTGATGGCCATCTTGTGCTCCTGTCGGACGAATCGCACGACGTGCGCCAATGACAGGGTCCGGGCCATCTGATCTCAGGTTACGCCCGTTACCGGGTGTGCGTGTCTGCATGCAGGAAACACGGAGGCTGACTCCTCAACCCGCCGTCAGGTCACGGAACCAGGTGCGCGAGAAGCTCGTCGACTCCTATCGAGCACACGCCGATGCGCGCGTCCCCGATGCCGATCGGGACCCAGAGCACGTCGTCCACGATGACCCCGCCGCACGAGTACACGACGTTCGGCACGTAGCCGTCGCGACGGTCGCCGACCGGCTGCAGGATCGGGGTCGCCGTCCGACCCAGGACGGTCGTCGGGTCGTCGATGTCGAGGAGCAACGCTCCGAGAGAGTATCTGCGCATCGGGCCTACCCCGTGAACGAGCACGATCCAGCCGTGCGCCGTCTCGAGCGGCGGGCCGCAGTTGCCGGTCTGGACGATCTCCCAGGGCTCCGTCGGTGCATGGACGATCCCTGCCTGGTTCCAGATCACGCCGTCGAGGGACTCCGCCAGCGAGATGTTCTCGCCTCCCGTGCGGCTCAGCGCGAGATACCTGCCGTCCACGGGCCGAGGGAAGAGCGCCATCCCCTTGTCCTGTGCGGCATCGCCGGTCAGCCGATGGATGTCGAACTCGCGCAGATCCGAGGTGATGATCAGACGTGGTGCGATGTTGCGGCCGTCGTACGCGGTGTAGGTCCCGCGGTAGTGGGTGGTACCGGCGAGATCGGTGAATCGTACGAATCGCGCGTCCTCCATTCCGTGCCGTTCCTCTGCCGCCACCGGCGTGAGCACACGCTGGCTGAGCGAGGTCTCGGGGGAGAACACGGCACGGTAGACGGAGTTCGTCAGCTCGCGCAGCGCCTCGATGTGCCGAGCGCTGTCCGCGCGCCGCGAGAGCGCGCGGGGCAGACCGGCCACGGAGGCTTCGACGTCCGACGCGGTGAACCGGTCGGGGAGCCCCTGCAGCACGTTGTGCGAGATCTCATTGACGATCCCCACGTCCTCGACCGCGGCGCGGAAGTGGATGATGCTCCAGTCCCCTTCGTCGATCCGCGCTCGCCACAGCGGAAGCGTGCGTTCCACGAATGTCCAGCGCCGGCCGGGCCCGATGATCGCCTCGGCGAACTCGATGGAGGAGCGGTGACCTTCCCCGATGGAGCGGAGAGCGACGGCGACACGTCGCTGCCCGGGCGCCAATCCTGTCTGGTCGGGATGCTCGACCGCGCTGGGATTGCACAGCGCTGCACCTTCGACGGCGTACTCCGCCGTGAAGCTTGCGCCGAGCACCAGACGACGCGCGACGCTGATGTCGACCGGGTCGGCAAGACGAGAGCTCACGACATCGGCGTTCTCCAGGAACAGAGCGCGGACATCGGGATGCCGCGAACCGAAGTCGTGGGTCAGCTCGGCCGCGAGTGCCTCAGTCTGATCGGGGGGCATCGCCATGACGCGCGCGATGATCTCGCCTGCGCGCGAATGCTCGGCGGACCATTCTTCGCCCGGCAGGAACAACTGGGCGATCACGCGGTCCGGCTGCGCGCTCAGTTCCGCCGTGTGGATGCGTGCCGTCATGGCGCGGTCAGCACATGGTTTCGGTGCGCTTGCTGGTAGGTGCTCAGGGCGGCCAGGGTCGATTCGGCGCCACGGTTCTCGTTTCTGCCGTCGCGTTCGAGCCCGTCGAAACCGGCGCCGGTCTGGTCGTCGAACATGACGGTCCCGCTGTCGTTGAGACCGGTGAACCAACGCCACGCGAGCGCGATCGGGGGGAGCCATACCGGGTCGCCGGTGACGGCGTATGCCCTGGCACACGCGTCCGCGAGCGCGGCGAGCTCCAGGGGCTGCTGATCGAACGACGGCCCTTCCTCGCCGGGTCCGCGTCCTGCGGTCCCGGTCACGGAGAATCGCTCCTCCGATGTCTCCACGGAGAGCAGGAAGTCGAGCATCCGCAGACCCTGGGCCGTGGCATCCGCATCATTGACAGCATCCCCCGCGGCGATCAGCGCTTCTGCGATGGAGGCGTTCCCGTAGGAGAGGCGGCGCTCTGGCCACAGCCAGGTCGGATCCGGCAGCGCAGGCATCGCCGCGATGAATTCCCGGAGCAGCGTTCGGGCGATGTGATCGTCCGCACGCACGCGCACGATCTCAGCCGCACCGAGCGCCGCAAACGCGAGAGTCCGCAAACTCGTCGACCGCTCGCGCGCGGCGATCCGGAAGGTGCGCAGCGCGCGAGCGCGGGTCCACGGGTCGCCCCGCTGCGCGGCGATCGTGCCGAGTGCCCAGAGAAGCCGTCCCCACCAGTCGCCCATTGCCGGGTCGTCCGTCCAGTCGCCGTCGGCGCTCATCCGATTGTGCGCGAGTCCGTCTGCGCGCACGGCCGATTCCAGGAAGCGCAGATAGATCGCAGCCAGTTTCCGCAGCTCGACGGTCTGCCGCCGCTCACGCGCGACCACGATCAACGCGCGCGCCACGTCGTCGGTGCAGTAGCCGTGTTCGCGACGTGGCATGGCGAGGCGAGCGTGTTCGAAGACGCCGTTGTGATCCGTCAGTGCGCGCAGGTGCTCGTAGGGCGGAGAGGGGTCCATCATGCCGCCCTGCCGGCGGCGAGCCTCGCCGTGACTGCGCGGTAGCGGTCGGCGACAGCGGACCACGTCGTCTCGTTCGTCTCGCGGAGCGCGGCTGCACGCATGCGATCAGCGACGGACGTGCCGGTGATGATCTCGCGCAGCGCGTGCGCCGTGGCGTCAGGGTCCTGGTGAGGAACGACCGTCCCGGCTCCGCTCGACAGCAGCTCCACCGCATGGGGGAATGCCGTGGCGACAACGGGAACGCCGGCCGCCACCGCCTCGGCGAGGACGCCAGAGGTCGCCTGGTCGACGGAGTCATACGGCAGGAGGACGACGTCCGCCGACGCGATGAGCGCGGCGAGCTGTGGCGCTTCGAGGTAGCGGCCGTCGATGCGAACGGACGAGCCGACGCCGAGGTCGCCTGCGAGACCCGCGAGCATGGTGCGGTAGCTCTCACCCGCATGCGCGAGCACCTTGGGGTGCGTCTGACCGGCGACGACGTACTCGACGTTCGGCGTGATATCCGTGAGCTGCGCCATGGCGCGGATGCCCCATTCGATGCCCTTGCCGGGCGAGAGGAGGCCCCACGTGACGACGCGGCGGCCGCTGTGCGGCTTCGTATCGCGGAGAGCCACGTGCTGCACGCCATGCGGGATGACGTGAACGCGAGCGAGATCTACCGCGTAGACCGCGGCCAGGTTGTCGCGGGCATGGGTTGTCATCACGACGACCATGGCCGCGAGTCGGCACACGCCTGTGAGTACTTCCCGTTGATGCGGCGTAGGCGCCACGAGCACGGTGTGGAGCACGACGATGGCCGGGATCCTGAGCGCGGCGAGCACGTCGAGAACCTGATCCCCGTCGTGTCCGCCGTAGATCCCGTACTCGTGCTGCACGATCGCGACGTCACACGAGTTGAGCGCCATGATCGCGCGCATCGTGCTGAGACTGTCGCCGGCGATCAGGTCGGTGCGCACGCGAGACCGTGCGAGGGCATCGTGCTGACCGCGATCCTCAGGCTGATCGAGCACCCGTACCACGGTGCCCTCGTCGTCGTGGCGGACGAGCGCGTCGGAGAGCGAGTGGGTGAATGTGGCCAACCCGCAGCGGGTCGGCGGAAAGGTGCTGAGGAATCCGTAGTGGGTCACGACGACGCTCTCTGATGGTGCCCGTGCGGACTCGCTCCGGGCGATGGCGAGACGTCTGCCGACGGCATCCCTCGTGGAACCGCGCCTTCATCGCCGTGGTCCGGTCCACGTCCGGGTGCGAGCCGGACGCTGTGGTTGCACGCTACACGTCCGACCTGGACGTCGTCACAGGATCAGCGCGCCAGCATGGTCTCGTAGACGCTCAGGTACTGGTCGACCATCCGGTCCACGCCGAATCGCGCGACGGCGCGATCGTGGACGTGACGCCGGTTCAGCGCCACGACGGCCGGGAGCGCCGAGATCGCCTCGTCGATCGAGGCCACGGTGCTGCCGGTCACGCCCTCGTCGATGACCGCCGCCATCGAGCCCCGCCGGAACGCGAGAGCCGGCGTGCCGCACATCATCGATTCGACCACCGAGAGCCCGAATGGCTCGTCGAAGTCGATCGGGTGCAGCAGCGCGACGGCGTGACCGAGGACGCGGGCGCGTTCCTCTGCACCCACGGCGCCGAGGAACACGACACCCTCCCCGTCGATGTGGGGCTCCACCTGGCCGTGGAAATAGTCGGCGTCCTGGATGAGGCCGCAGATCACCAGTCGGCGGCCGGCCCGGCGTGCGATCTCGATCGCCGCCGCGGTGCCCTTGTCGGGATGGATGCGCCCGAACGACACCAGGTAATCGTCCGGCTCGGCCACATACGGGAGTTCTCCGGGATCGATCCCGTGGTGGATCGTCGCGAGGTACTCAAGGCTGGGGGAGCGGTCCGCGTCGGAGATGGAGACGAACGCCGATGCCGAGGCGAGGTACGCGGGCAGGATAGCCGGACCCGAGAAGCCGTGGACGGTCGTGACCATCGGTATGGGCCATTGTGCGGTGAAGGCGAGCGGGAGCCAGTCCAGCTGGTTGTGCACGAGATCGTATTCGCCCGCCCGTTCCAGTGCGTGCGCGACGTGGAGCGCCTCCCACACGCGGCCGTCCATCGTCGCGTCTTCCGCGTAGCCGTGCGGCGCGACGGCATCCAGTTCGGCGCCGGTGATCGAGTCGCCGGTCGCGAAGAGCGTCACATCCAGTCCGCGGCGCACCAGCCCCTCGGTCAGCAGACTCGTCACGCGCTCCCACGGTCCATAACTGATCGGTGGCGTCCGCCAGGCGATGGGACCGAGCATCGCGATCTTCACCCGAGCGCTCGCCGGTTCGCCGGGGGTGCCGGCACGTCACTGCCGTTCGTCCGTGCCTTTGCGCTCATGATCGGACGTTACGCCCCGATCCTGGACGGTTCACAGCGCGGGTCGGCTCGCGCGCTCACCGCCGGGCTCCGCGAGTACTCCGGGCTGCTCGCGCCAGGGCCCCCACTCGCAACCGTCGCGTGGGACGATGAGGCATGGAACAGTCATCACGCGCCCGATCGTGCGCCGTGGGAGATCTCGACGACTTCGACATCGACCACCGCGTGACGTTCGCACGTCCTCCGAACCACGGCAGTTCACGACCTCGTGTGAGCGGTCGCCTGAAGCGCATCCGCGGCGTGGATTACCTGATCGCCAACATGCGTCGCCCAGGCATCGAACTCGTGGTCGCCTTTCCGCGACAGCTCGGCGGAGAGGTCGCGGACGTGTTCGGTCCGCTGCCCTTGACATATCTGGTCGAGGTGGGTCAGCCGATGCAGGACCTTCGGAAACCGTTCGCAACCTAGTCGCTTGATCCGACGCGGATGGTGATGGACCAGAGGGGCGTGTCGACGGGAACGCCAAGCGCGGTGCCGCTGACGAGCGTCACAGCGATTGCGACGACGGCGCCGATGACGGTGGCCGGGCTCGTGCGTTTGTTCCTGCGGTTCTTTCCCATCGCTAACTCCCTCATGTCGACTGCGACCCACGAACACATCCAGAGTCGCCGGAACGTCGGAGCGCGACATGGGGCGCGAACCGGCACCAATACCGGTCCGCACCGGAAAGGGGGTACGTGTGCGCTCTGTCCAGACCGCGCATCGCGAAGCCTCGGCTAAGTCATCCGGGCGATTGCGTCATCGAGATCGGCAATCAGAGTCCGCAGCACCTCATCCGGCTCATCATTGCCGGGAAGGTTGTTCCGACTCTCGACATGGGCGGCCCACGGCGTCAGGATCGCGACAACACGTCTGAAAACCTCCGCGCGCTGGGCGTCATTCAGACCGACTTGAACCCAGAGTGTGAGTGCATTCTGAGTGCGCTCCAAAAGAGAATTCAGTTCCTCGTAGGACAAAGCCTCGGTGGCGGGGGTCACGCTCTCTCCTTCACGCAGACAAGAGCCAGCCGCGATTTACGAGCCAGCGCTGGCACCAGTACAAGTTTGCCCCCGGCTCCGAACAGGCGACCAGCGTGGGAGCGCCGGTGGGCTGTTGAACTACCGAGGTGACACAGTGTCGATCGCGGGCTGTTGGATGAGGCGTCGGACACCGCCGCGCGCCAGCATGAGGACGATGATGAGCGCGGTCACTTGGAAGAACCCGCCCAGCGACACGGCGTCACCAAAGGCGAGATCGACGACGCCCAACACGAGGAACTTGCTCCCGGGAAGTACGAGCAGCAGCGTGAGTGCGTTGACCACCCGAGCCACCCACGTCTGGGCAGCACGGAGGCGCGCGACGATTCGCTTCTTCACCCACAGCACAAGCTCGAGGACGAGTTTCAACAGGATCGCGGTGAGCAGCGCGAGCAGGAAGCTCTCGGTGATCACCGCGGGGAAGAGCTGAATGAAGACACCGAGCACGACGAGATAGGCGAGGACGTCGGCGAGATCGACAGCCTGAAGACGCATTCGACGACCCTACCGACACCCGCAGCGGATGCTCGGACACGCGTCCGCTGCGATGACGCTCGACGTCTACGCGGACCTCTTCGACGACGATCTGGACGCCGTTGCGGCTGCTTTCGATCGCGCCAACCGCGCCACAGATGTCTGTCACGAGAAAGGGATCGAGAGTCCTGATGACTCTCGATCCCTTGTCCCGACTGGTGCCCCCGACAGGAATCGAACCTGCGACCTTTGGTACCGGAAACCTCATTCGGGCCGCGTGAGCCGCATCCCGCTCGCCGAAAACCGCGGAATTCCGGGCATTTTGGACCTGGCTCGATCAGCCGAATCCACCCCGTTCTTCGCCAGATGTTGTCAGGATGTTGTCACGGCGCGGGGCCGCCCGGGATGTGCTTGCACCTTCTGAGGCTGAGCTCGCGCGGACGGAACTGGACAGCAACTCAATGCTGCGGGTCAGGTTCCGTGCGACTTGACCCCCTCGGGGCGAGGAAGCTCCGGCTTCCGGACGCGCGCCGTGGGGTGAGTTTGTCAAGGGGTGGCGGCGCTGATGGCGTGAGCGCATCGTTGGCTCGGAGGTGCAGATGATCACGCCGTCGTGCCGCGACGCCTCGCCCGCGATCGCGCCCTATGCTCGCGCCGGCGCGACGCCCCCGCGATGGTCCGCAACGTTGGTCGCCATCGCGATCGTCGGTTCGCTGACCGGATGCGGTGTGACGATCCCATCCGATCCGGACGGCACGCTCGCCGGCGTCGTGAACTCCAGGCACCTCCGGGTGGGGGCCTCTCCCGCTGGCTCGGCGCTGGCCATCGACGACGGTGAGGTCGAGGGGCCGCTCGCTGGTCTCGTCGAGGAGTTCGCCGACACATACGACGCGGAGGTGAAGTGGACGATCGGCAGCGAGGAGATGCTCGTCGGAGGGCTCGAAGCCGGGGATCTCGACCTCGTCGTGGGCGACATGACCGATGCAACGCCCTGGGCCGATCGGGTGTCAGTCACCCGGGGCTATACACGGCTGCCCGGTCTGGAGGGTCGCAAGACGGTCATGCTCGTCCCGCTGGGTGAGAACGGCATACAGGCAGCGCTGGAGACCTTTCTTGACAAGGAGGTGGGCGGTTGAAGTCGCTCGGCCGCACCGACCTCCCGGCGAAGCAGCAGAAGGCGATCCGCAGCGCGATCCGGTGGGAGGTGTTCACGATCGGGTACACGATCGTGACGATCGGCGTGATCGCGTCGGTGCTGGGCGGCTCACAGGCGATGAGGACGGCGTGGATCGAAGACATGCTCTCGCTGATCCCGCAGATCTCGTTTCTGCTCGCCCTGCTCTTCATCCGCCGCCCGCCGACGCGCGCATTCCCGTTCGGCCTGCATCGCACCATGGGGGTCGGGCACCTCGTCGCGGGTGTCGCTCTGCTCGCCGTGGGCGGCACGCTCGCGGTGGAGGCGATCGGTGGCCTGATACGCCAGGAGCATCCCGCCATCGGCACCGTGGTCGTGTTCGGGCAGACGGTGTGGCTGGGCTGGTTCATGATCGCGGTGATGTCACTGATCGTGATCGGCCCGTTCTTCTACGGCCACGCCAAGGCGAAGCTCGCGCCGGTCCTGCATAACAAGGTGCTTTACGCGGATGCCGACATGGCCAAGGCCGACTGGACGACAACGGTCGCGTCGATCGTCGGGGTCGCCGGGATCGGGCTCGGCATCTGGTGGCTCGACGGCGCGGCGGCGCTGTTCATTTCGCTGGGCATCATGTGGGACGGTTTCCGCAACGCCCGTGCCGCCACGCTCGACCTCATCGACCAGCGTGCCCGCACGCACGACGACAAGCACCCGCATCCCCTCATCGACCGCATCGTGGCAGGCCTCGAGCAAGAGCCGTGGATCGACCGGGCGGCGGTGCGGATGCGCGACATGGGGCAGGTGTTCCACGTCGAGGCGTTCGTCGTCCCCCGCCGGCACAAAGTCGCCGTCGACGACATCGAGCGGGCGCGCGAGATGGTCTCCGAACTCGACTGGAAGATGCAGGACGTCTCCATCGTCATCACGCCGTCACTGCCCGAAGAGGCGATCGGCCGCGGAGGGTGAGCAGGGCGGCGTGCGTGTCAACCCCGTCCCGGCGGACGCGACAGCCCCGTACGGTCGAGCCGAGCGTTTCCCGACAGGAGAGCACGATGATCGAGCCGACGACCGACCCACGCACGCTGCACCACGAGGACGGCTTCCCCGAGCAGGAGCAGCAGCAGCCTGGTCTCATCGACCGCACCGTTCCGACCCCAGATCACGGCGAGGATTCGTATCGCGGCAGCGGCCGGCTGACCGGCCGTCGGGCGCTGATCACCGGGGGTGACTCCGGAATCGGGCGCGCTGTCGCGATCGCGTTCGCACGGGAAGGTGCGGACGTCGCGATCGCTCACCTGCCTGAAGAGCAGACGGATGCCGATGCCACCGTGGAACTCGTGACCGCTGCCGGCCGCCGCGGGGTGTCCCTGCCCGGCGACATCCGGGACGAGGGTTTCGCCAGTGCGCTCGTGGACGCCACCGTCAGCGCGTTCGGCGGTCTTGACATCCTCGTCCTGAACGCCGCCTACCAGAAGGACCGCAATGGTCTCCAGAACCTGGAGACCGGCGAGATGGATCGAGTGTTCCGCACCAATCTCTACGCGATGATGTTCACCGCCCGCGCGGCGATCCCGCACCTGAACCCTGGCGCATCGATCATCGTCACCTCCTCCATCCAGGCGTTCAATCCCTCACCGGGACTCATCGACTACGCGATGACGAAGGCCGCGCAGGTCGCGTTCGTCCAGGCACTCGCGGAGGACCTGGGTCCGAGCGGCGTGCGCGTCAACGCCGTCGCACCCGGCCCGATCTGGACCCCGCTGATCCCCGCCACCGGCTGGGATGCCGAACGGCTCGCCACCTTCGGGCAGGACACCCCGCTCGGGCGTGCCGGACAGCCTGCGGAGCTGGCGGGCGCCTATGTCTATCTCGCGTCGGACGACGCTTCATTCGTCTCCGGCGCGGTCCTGCCGGTGACCGGAGGCAAGGGGCTGTAGCAGTCCGGCGTGCGCCGCGCGAAGGTCCGGTGCGTCGAACACTGACGATCGACGGTGCCTTATCTCGCGCGATCAGGCCGCCGCTGGGCGCAGCTCGGGTGGCCGGCCCAGTTGATCGCAGTCGGGGCTGTTCACGATCAGTCCCGCGTTGCTGTTGGCTGCCACCGCGAGCGTGTTCAGGTACTCGCGGTCGAGTGGGACGGGCTCGGCGGACTCGAAGGTGAAGAGAAGGGGGATGGCGGGTTGGATCCACAGCGTGGTTCGTGCTGGGCCGGAGCCCTGCGGATGCTGCCAAGTGAACGTGAAGCTCTCTCCTCGTCGCAACTTGGTGGTGATGACGATCTTCACGTGGGCGAGAACATCGTCGGGGATGGTCAGCGTGTCGAGGCCGTTGCCGTAGTGGAGGGTTCCCACGAGTAGTCCTTTCCGAAGATGCCTACAGAACAGATACTCCACTATCACAGATCCTGTCAATCCCGAACCTTGTGTATCTCGGTGAGTGTGACATGTCTTGTGCTTCACATGGCGGACTGCTAGTTTCGTCCCGCATCTGCCACGCGTCGCGAGCGGCACCAATGCCGCGTTCGGGACGCCAGATTCAGGGGAGTGCGAATGCCGAAGACGGTCGTGCGTCACGAAGGCGAGCATCTGTACGCCGATCAACCGGTAACACCCGCCGGGCAGCAGCTGAGTGATGCCATCCTGCGGCTGCGCACCGCCGAACGCATTCAGGCGGAGCGGGCGCTTCGGGCCTCCGGGCTCTCCAATGTCGACATGACGGCGTTGCGATATCTGGTGCAGGGTGACCGTGATGATCGCGACCTCAGCCCGAAGGACCTCATCGTGATGCTGGATTCTTCCAGCGCCACGGTGACGAACGTGATCGAACGCCTCGTCCGACGGTCCTATCTGGTTCGTGTGCAACATCCGACCGACCGGCGGGCGCACTACCTGAAACCGACCCCGCAGGCGATCGCCCTGGTCGACGATTCGTTCGCCGCACACCACTCGACGATCGTCCACGTGATCGACGGGCTCTCGGCATCCGACCAGAAGACCGCGGCACGCGTAATCCGCGACATCTCCGACGCGCTGGACGAACTCGCACAGAGCTGAGGCGGCAGGCAAGCCCAAACGCTCGCACGCCCGCCTCAAACGCGCCCGCGGTGCCCGTGGATTTGCTTGACGCCGGCATTACCCTCGTGACCAGCGGTGTCCGCGGACCCGACGGCGAGAATAGGCACCGGCCTGGAGCTGTCTCGGATGGGCGACAGTCCAGAGCGACGGCGCAACGCTACTCCGCCTTACCGGGTCGTCTGAAGCAGTGCTCGCCCACCCTGTCGACGAAAGCGTCACCGTCCTCATCCGACTCGCGACCCACGTCACGATTCATTGAACCGCGGCCTATGCGAGCGGACCACGATCACGGCCGCCCCCGCGCTGCGCCGCTTCTCTGCCGCCTGTCCGTGATGCCGATCATCCCCATCCGTGGTGCCTGACGCGGGCCGGGCTGAGGTGGGGAATCGGGATCGGCTTCGAACGGGTGGACGATGCCTCCACGTGTCGAAGCTGCTGCGCGGCGCGCAGCACCTCCTCCTGGGATGCATGAACGCTGGGGCGAACGCCGAGCCCCAACCAGATCGCCTCGTAGCCGCCGGTGTCGAGTCGTTCGACATAGGCCACCAGGCGCGCCGCATCACCCTCGTCGACCGCGGTGTCGCACAGCCGCCAGGCGGCATCCCCGAGCGGTTCGAACACCAGACTCCGTTGATCTGCCGTGATCATCTGAACCTCCGAGCCAACGATGCGCCCACTCCCGTCACTGCGGTGCCCCCTTGACAAACGCCGCAGGCGCACTCCGCAGGTCCTGTCTTCGCGGTACCGCCCGCCCATAGTGTCGTCAACCCCATCGGCCGTGCAGGCGGTGCGCCTTACCGTCGTGACCGAAACCCGTCGGCATCCGACCGACAACCTCACAGAAGGGATGCGAAATGTCCAACCAGAACCCGATTCTGCCCGTGGATGGCGACGACGACAGCGACGACGACTCCGTCACGGAGGCCGAAGCCACTCGTGAACTGGACGGCGAGCGAGTGCTCGATCCCGACGCCAACGACGATCTGATCGACAGCGCCGAGGCTGACCGGCTCGCTGCTGAGGACCCCGAGGGGCGCTGATCATGCCCCGTGGCCAAGACTCCCGTCTCAAAGACCCGGAACTCTACGAGGAGTTGCGCCGAGACGGAGCATCGAAGGAGAAAGCTGCCCGGATCTCCAACGCCGCCGGCGGCACCCAGTCCGGCCGCTCCCGCGTCGGCGGCAAAGGTGGCGAAGCCGGCAGCTACGACGACTGGACAGTTCCCGAACTGCGCAAGCGCGCCAAGGAGCTCGGGCTGTCCGGCTACTCCAGGAAGCGTAAGAAGGACCTCATCCAATCCCTCCGTAACCACTGACGGCAACCTCCTTCCCGGGCGACCACGGCATCGGGCTCGTCGCCGCTGGCACGGCGTCCGCCGGCGTGGTTTCAGAGTGAAGTTCCTGACAAGCTCGGGTGGCCGGAAACGTACCCCTGCGGTCGAGCTGCCTCGTCTCGCGCAGTTCGTAGCAGCTCCGCATCGACAGCGCGAAGAGAATCGTTGACGGTGACCTCCGTGGCTCCGCGGAGCATCGTGTCTGCGAGGTGCTCGCGCGCGGCGGCATCCGTTCTCCCCAGGGCGATCGCCTCGTTGTGGTGGCGTCCGCGCGTCAGCCCGACGTACAGACCGGCCGCGTCGACGTCGGGACCGACGACTGCGGCATCGGTGGTCTCGCCTTGGATTCCGTGCACCGTGGATGCGTAGGCGAGCATGACGTGGTCGAGGGCGTAGTCGCGGGTGATGCGGCGGCGTTCGCCGCTGTCGGTGGGGGAGACCAAGTCGATGGTGTCGGGGTCGATGCGCGTGATGATCCATTGCGCACGGTTCTCGACGCCGGTCCGCGGATCGTTGCGTCGCGTCTGCACCGCATCGCCGACGAGAAGCCGTTGTTCGTCTCGCCCCCAAGCGAGGACTGTGGAGTTCATCTCGCCGGCCGCGACGCGTCGCTCCTGGATCTGCGCGTTGATTGCATCGGCCTCGATGTTGGATCCACACACCAGGGCCACTCGTCGGCCGTGAGCGGTTTCGTCGAAGTAGGCGCTGACCATGGCGGCTCGCGCTTCCTCAATGTTGTCCACGCGTCGCACATGACCGCGGGCCGAGAGATCGGCGGCGATCTGGAGCGCGTGATCGTGGTCGCGCGGGTCGCGCAGCTGCAGCGTCAGTGCCGCGTACTCGGCGTCGTGAAAGCGATGCACCGTGTGCATCTCGATTGCTGCCGAGGCATGGCGGATCGCTGATGCCATGGCTCCGGCGTGCCCGACGGGGAGGGCCTGATGCGTGTCGCCGACCATGGCCATTCCGGCGCCGGTTTCCAGCGCGACTTCGGTGAGAGCGTCTGCGGTCTGCAGGTCCACCATCCCGGCTTCGTCGACGACGATGCGGTCGCGTGCGTCGAGAGGGAACCGTTGCGGCCCACGGTAGGTCTGCCCGGTCGTGGGGTCGATGTCGCCCGGCGCGAGTCGTTGCCAGACCTGAGCGCCGGTCTGATCCCGCGACCACCTGTACCCGTGGTCGTGCAGCAGCGCGTGGAGACTCGACGATGCCGCGCCGGTCTCCCGCCCAGCCACGGAGGCCGCCTTGCGGGTCGGAGCGACCACGAGCATGCGGCGCCGCTGCCGAATGAGCGCAGCGTGGGCCGCGCGCAGCATCGTGGTCTTGCCGGCACCGGCTGGTCCGGTCACCGCGACCAGTCCATGCGTCCCGGCGATCGCGCACGCCGCCGCTGACTGCGCCGCGTCCAGCTTCTTCAGGTCGTCAACGGATGCCGCCCCGCGCCGCAGCTCATCGGGGAGGAGTGACCGGCCGGGCACGGCGATGGCGTCGAAGCGGCGGCCGACGCGTATCTTCAGCCGCATGGTGTCGGTCGCCATGAACGCCTTGATGTGGCCCGGTATGTCGGGCTCGGACGAGAGCCTGACGTAGAGCGAGCGTGCTCGCGCGGCGATGGTCTCGACGATGTCCTCGAGTGCCTCACGCTCCGCCACGACTCCGGTGCCGGCGAGTGCGCGGATCGCGCCGGCGCGCAGATCGAATTGACTGAATCGACCGCTCGACGCGCGCGACCGGTCATCGGCCTCCACAACCGCAGCGTGTGCCAACAGGTCGAGATCGAGGTCCTCGGCGCGTACTTGCGGCGGCTGGCAGTGCTCGCGTTCCTCGGTGAGGGTGGGGTCGATCGCGGCCAGCTCGTCGCGGACCGCCGCCTCCCACGTCAGTTCATCCAGGAGCGCAGGCTTGTTCGGGCGTGACATCGCCCACGCTCGGCGATCGATCTGCTGCAGCACCTCGACGCTCGGGCGTGCGCCACCGTGTGCGCGCGTCCACTCTGCGATCAGCTGAACGCGGTTGGCTTCGATCTGCGCCGACCGGCGGGAGAACGGGGCGACGGCGCAGGAGAGTTCGGCAATCTCGCCGTCCTCGCCGATCGTGTATCCGTGCCGGGCGAGCGCGGCGATCCACTGTGGGTCGGTGCGCGCCGCCAGCTCGCCTTCCGCGTTGACGACCGTGTGGAATTTCATCGCGACGCGTGAGTCGACGTTCGACCATCTTCCGTCCTCGCCCCGGACTTTGATGTTCAGCCAGAGGTGTCGGTGGATGTGCGGGTCGAGCGCGCGCGAGCGGCGGTGCTGCAGTTCGACCACCTCGAGTTGAGCGATCGACTCACGGATGCTGCCGCCATGACCACGCCGAGCGTTCAACTCGCGCTGCCATAGTGTGATGACCCGGTCTCGGATACGGTCCTGCAACGCCTCGAACTCGGCTGCCAACTCCGGATGCAGCATCGCGGCGATGCTGTACGACTTCGGGTGGTTCAGCGTCCCGTCCAGCAGCAGGTCCGAGTCAGAGCGCAACAACGTCTTGCCGCGCTCTTCGCCGGTGACCGGGTCATGTCCGCTTAGCCATACCCGCAACGCGCCAGCCGAGAGTTCGTCGGATCGGATCGCTCCATGCTCGACAAGGAAGCGCGTCACCGAACTGTCAGCGATGCCGCCGTACTCCTCGAGCGCATCAACGCCGGGGGAGCGGACGAGGTGTGCGTCGCAGACGCCCTCCAGTGCGTAGCCGACGGCATGTCGGATCCCGCGGGACTCCACTCCCCGCTTCCACCGCTCGAGTCCTCCTCGCATGGCGCCAACGGTACGCCTCTTCTTGCCTAATCGCTATCGATTTACACATTGGTGCCTGCGTGCATTGCGGCTTCTCTCTCTCTCTCGTCTTGCCTCTGTCGTTGGTCTTCGCTCTTGGCTCTTGGCTCTTGGCTCTTGGCTCTTGGCTCTTGGTCGTCTCTGAGTTCTGGTCGTCTGTTGGTCGGTCGGAGCTCGTCCGGCTGGGGCGCGGCGCCGCCATCGCGCATTTCATCGGCGTGGCTATCCGAACAGCAACCGCCTGCCGGCCAGCAGGCAGAAGCGGGCACCGGTCGCACACGGTTGGCCAGCGGCATCCGCCTGGGCGGCGACCGGCATTCGAGCCGTGAGCCAAGCGACGCGATGCCGGCGAGGGCCGCGCCGCGATCGCCTGTCACGGGATGTAGGTGTTGTTGTTGATTCCCAGTTGGAACAGCTCGCCGCCCCAGAGGATCTGCGCGACGATGATCCCGATCCCGGAGGCAACGATCACCGCGACGATCGCCAAGGCGATGCCGCGCTTGCCATAGGCCCACCATCCCACCACCAGCAGCAGAATGAGTCCGATGAGGTGGGCAAGGATGAGCGGCACGCCTCCGATGACCTCCGCGAAACCTGCCATCGTCGTGTCGGCGGATAGCGCCTTGGGCTGTTCTGTCTGCGCCTCGAATTGAGCGAATCCGTACCATGCCCACGCGACGGCCGATGCGATGACGCCAAGTGACGCGAGGAGCCAGAAGGCTGCCCGCGTGCTCGTCGAGCTGTGATCGGACTTCGCCGTTGCAGGGGCAGTCACACGGGCAGCCTACTCACGACATGCTTGGCAGAATCGCCTGCTCGCGGACCCCGGTGCAGTCGGGAGGTATGCGATCCTGCGAACGCCGGTTCGCGGCGGAATCGCGGGTGTTGGTCCGACGGGCACCTCGGTTCTTGGGCGGCCCTTCTCGCGCGGGCGCGGTGGGCATCTGTGGCCGCTGTGGTGTAATCCGGGTAGAACGGGTTCATGGGATCCCCGCTGGTGTTGGGGCCGATGCTGCGCTACGTCGATGAGACGTCGGCCAGCATCTGGGTGGAGACGCGAGCCCAGTGCGTGGTGACCGTCCGTGCTGAGGGACGATCGTGGCAGGCTCGCAGCTTCGCGGTGCACGGCCACCATTACGCGCTCGTTGAAGTTGACCGGCTCGAGCCCGGCAGCGTCTCTCCGTACCGGGTGGAGATCGACGGGGTCTCGGTCTGGCCGGAGCCGGGCTCGGAGTTTCCGGCGTCCGTGATCGCCACGCGTACGCCCGGGCAACGGCCGCGGATCGCCTACGGATCGTGCCGTACCAGCGTCCCGCACGACCGGTCAGGCAACCGAACTCATGGCGTCGACTCGCTGCGCGCCTTTGCGCTCGCGGTCGCCGACGGCCGCGTGGACCGACCGGACCTGCTGCTCTTCCTCGGCGACCAGGTGTACGCCGACTCCACCACGAAGCAGATGCAGGCGTTCATCCGCAGCCGCCGCGACATCCATGAGGAACCGGGCAAGGAGCTCAAAGACTTCGAAGAATACGCCCACCTGTACCAGCTGGCATGGTCGGACGATGCGAATCGGTGGCTGCTCTCCTGCGTGCCGAGCGCGATGATCTTCGATGACCACGACATCCGCGATGACTGGAACGCCTCGCTCGATTGGAAGCGGAAGATGGAAGCCACCACCTGGTGGCACGAGCGCATCGTCGCCGGCTTGGCGTCGTACTGGATATACCAGCACCTCGGCAACTTGTCTCCTCGGGAACGTGCCACTGACGAGATGTGGCAGCAGGTCACTGGGCGCCACGACGTCGCTCCTCCCGACCTCGGTGGCGCACTCGACGCGTTCGCGGACCGCTGCGACAAGGACCCGAACAGCTACCGCTGGAGCTATTCCCGAGACTTCGATGGCACCCGTCTGATCGTCCTGGATTCCCGCGTCGCGAGAGATCTCACTCCTTCGGCTCGGGGACTGCTCAACGGCGAGGAGCTCACGTGGTTCGACCGCCAGATGCAGGGCGGATTCCGCCACGTTCTGATCGCCACCTCGCTCCCGTTCCTTCTGCCGCTGGGCCTGCACCATGTCGAGGCATGGGATGAGGCGATCGCGCAAGGCGCTTGGGGTCGACCGGCCGCGTGGGTCGGGGAACGGCTGCGGCAGGCCTTCGACCTGGAACACTGGGCGGCGTTCCAGAACAGCTTCCAGGCGGTCGCCGGCATTGCGACGGAGTTGGCGGACGGCGCCCGCGGGCCGTCGCCGCTGACGGTGACGTTCCTGTCCGGTGACGTGCACTTCTCGTACTTGGCCGAGGTCGCGCGGCAGAACGGCAGCCGCATCGTGCAGGCCGTCTGCTCACCGATGCGGAACCCCCTTCCCCGCTTTCTGCGTTGGTTCTCCGTGGTGATGTCGTACGGCGCAGCGACCCCGCTGGGCGCCGCCGCCGCGCATTCTGCGAAAGTCCCTGACCCATCCTTTCGCTGGAAGACCGTGAAGGGTCCGTGGTTCGACAACAACATCGCGGTTCTGCAGGACGGACCTGACGGGTTCACCATGACGTGGCACACCGGTGTGGTCGAGGACGCAGACGAACGGCATCCTCGTCTAGAAGTGGTGGCATCAATCACGGTGCCGGCGAGGGGAGACTCCAAAGTGGCGTCGTGAGCGACTACGTATCCTGCCGAGTAATCCGCACACGTCGGTTGATCGAGTTCGCTGTCTTTCAGGCGGCGTCGCCGAGGTCATCTCCTGGGAGTGGGGGCGCGGTGGGGTTTGCGATCGGCACTGCGCCGTCTTCGTGCTTATTCTCGCCACGCGCAACGCCACCTGGCCGTACGTGCTCGGCCCGTGCTTCAGATCGCCGGAGCGGCGGCCGGAGCGTCTCTGGGTGGATGGTTCGTGGCGAACATCGCCACGGCGGTGAAGCGTCGGTCCTCCGTGCGGGCGTGATCCCTGTCCGTGCGGTGATCGAATCAGGTACCATTCGGGCGGTCGATTGGGATCCGTTCGTGCGCAAGAGATCCGCGCGGGCTGGAACGTGAGGTCCAACGCTTCGCACCGCGCGACCGGATCAGGGGTGGGGCGGACGGAAGACACGCTCGACCACGGCATCGATGCCGACCTCATCGGGGTCGATCGATTCGACGTACAGTCGCGCCGACGCAATCAGTCCGTCACGGATGATCGCGACGATCACACCGCACGCTGCATACGGCTGGCCATCAGTATGGTGGCCGCTCCAAGCCAGTTCCCCCCACTCCATGTCGTCGAGCCGACAGAAGGAGAGCAGCTCGGCGTGGAAATCGGGGATGCCAGCGAACACGCCGGTCCAGTTCGAGAACACTTGTGCGCGTCCGACGAACTCCCGCCCCGGATGGGCAGGCTGCTCACTTCGATAGTCGAGGGCGAAGAAGGACGCGAAGCGCTCAGCGTCGTGGTCGTTCTGCGCTTGTGTGAGACGTTGGAGGACGGTGTCCATGGCGCACCCTCGCATCACGGTGTTCAAAGGGTTCCGGCGACAGAGGCCTGTGGCCGCGGCAAGCATTCCACCCCGCAGACGGGCACACAATCCCCCGTCACCGACCCTTGCCGAGCGTGCTGGAGGATCGGGTCTGGTGGAGTCGATCTGGCGTGGTCTGATGTCTACGCGAGCAGCCCCATGAGGATCCTGTGGTTGCAGTTACGGCCGCGATAGACGGTGCGAGGTGGCGTCTACTCGGACGGCGACCGCGTCACCCCGCCCGAGGGCGGGGTGACGCGGTCGTCGCGTTACTGCTCTAGCGGTTGTGGTTCGTCGGCGGTGTGCTCCTGTGCCCGGATGACAGGACGGCCGCCTTCGGATGCCACGTCGATTTTGCGGGGCCTGGCTTTCTCGCTGACCGGGATGGTGACGCTCAGTACGCCGTTGTCGTAGCTCGCGGTGATGCGCTCGGTGTCTACTCCCTGCCCCAGGTTGAGCTGACGAAGGAAGCTGGCGGCTTCACGCTCGCGGGTGATCCACTTGACTCCTTCGCCGCTGGACAGCGTCCGTTCGGCGCGGATCGTCAGCAGTTGGCCGTCCACATCGATGTCGACGGAACCCGGATCCACCCCGGGCAGGTCGGCGCTGAGGACGTAGTGGTCGCCGGAACGGTAGAGGTCCATCGGCATGCGGCGCGGGCCGCGGCGCGTGTCCATCAGTGTTGCCGCCAGGCGGTCGAGGTCGCGGAACGGGTCGTAGGTTGCCATGAGTTTCTCCTCTCAGAATCAAGAGTTGAGCCAACTCGACTCAACTAATCGTAGATTAGCACTCACGAAGGTGGAGTGCCAGATTTCTGCGTCCTGGGGCGGCCGTCGCTGAGCGACACGCCCATCACGACGACAGCGTCGAGCAGCTCGGGTCGCTCGCTTTCCCGAGAGCCGCACTCCGCTGGGACCGCCCTGCTCCCGGGGTGGTCGCCGCGCTCTTCTCCGTCGGCGGGCAGCCTGACGCCTCAGGCGGAGACGCGCTCTCGAATGGGCGGCAGATGCGGGATGGGCACAGGGCGCCGTGCGGCTGGCCGTGGTGGGCGACTGACCTTGTCGATGACGGCGTTGAGGACTTCCGACGGTGCCATCCAGTGCTCCGCGAGCCCGAGGTCGCGCAGCCACACGACGTCGTACTCGAGATCATCGACCTCATAGACGTGCGCCACGACACGCGCCTCGTGCATCTCTGGTAGCGAGAGATCCTCGATCAGCCACTTGATAGAGGTGACCCTGCGCATCCGGAATCGAGTGGTCGGGTCGGTTGACATTGTTCGCCTCCGTTCCTGGATCAACCAGCGGAAGCCCCGTCACGTCGGCAGCACACACGTCGCCGTGCAGCTGCTCCGCAGGGAGGATCGCCGAAGATCCCCGACGTGCGGCCACGAGCACTCCCGCCGGAATGTCGTCACGTCAATGATAGAAATCACGGATCGCACTCTCAAGAGCTGAGTGCCAGATGCCGGGTGCACGGCGGAGATGGAGGGCCGTGCCCGCCCTATCGGGAGGACCCTTCGGGCATCGGGTGTTCCAGCGTGCTTGTGTGCGCGTAGCGATCAAGCCGAATTGTCGGTCGATTCGTCGGCGACGGCGGCGAGCTCGAGGATCCGTGCTTCCAGCGCACGCAGGAGCGGCTCGCGTCTGGCCGTCTTCAGCACTTCGGTGATGTAGGACTGCGCGAGTCCTGTGGCAACGAGGCCGGCATAGCCGCTGTCCTCTATCTCGACCACGAGGTGACTGACGGTGTCGACATCGTCGGCGACCATCGCGCGGAGCAGTCGTGCTGCGAGCAGATCTGGGCCCTCCATGTCGGATCACTCCTTTCGTTGCGGGATTCTAGGAACCGATCCGGCAATGCTCAAGGGTGTCGACTGCACCCGCCGCACTCGTCTTTCGCCGTAAACCGCTCCCTCATGCGTGTCGCTGTGCCCGCACAGATCGGGGCCGCCGAACGAACCTCGAAGAGCGGGCACGGCACGTAGGCGGTGCCGCAAGCGTTCGTCGCAGGCGCCCAGACGCGACAGAGCCGGACCAATGAGCATGACTCCACCACAGGCAAGATGTACTCCTGGCGTCCCTCACCGCGCCGATGCCCGCAAGAGGATCGGCGGATTCAAGCGGTCATCGCAACAGGACAGATCTGATGATCTCATTCGGGGTCTGAAACTCGAGCCGCTTGCGGGGCCGGTCGTTGAGCTC